>NZ_CM001486.1:976801-1309301 GCF_000262445.1 Thermoanaerobacter siderophilus SR4 | reverse complement strand
ATTAAAATAGAGCGGAGGCACAAGGCCTCCTATAAATTATCTTTTCACTTTTTATTTGTGAGAACATTTTGTTGATTTTGTTGTGTCGCTTGCTGTGTAGCTTGAGACTGTTGATTTAGTTTGTTATGGGCATTTATATAATTTAACCTATTAGTAAGCATAGTGACATGTCTTTGCATATCTTGTTGCATCTGTTGAAACATTTGTTTTGCAGCAGGGTCATCTGTAGAGCTTGCAAATTGCGCATAGGTTCCAAGAGCCGATTGTGCGGCTGCAATAGCTTTTTCCATATCACTCTTAACAGTCATAATAATCCTCCTTTTATCTTTTTTACACAATTATTATTCCAAAAAGGAGGCTTATTTAAACTGTTTATTTTTGTAGTGATTTCAAACAATATGCTGCAAAATTATCAAAAGGATAATTCCTGGAATACCCAAAAAGCCTACAACAAGAGCAGTCACAGGATTTATAGCAATATATAATCCAAGAGATTTTCCTATCAAATTGATAATAAACAAAATTAAGCCGCCAATAATTCCATTTATTATAATTCTTAGCAAAATTTTTCTTGGAACTACTAATAACCATCCTAAAAGATAAAGTAAAAACAAGCCAATTAAGTAAGCAATGATTATATTGTATTCAATGCTTATATTCATACAAAAACCCCCTAAGAGTCTACTGTTATATTTATACTTAGGGGGAGGACAAATTATGATAGGAGGGACGAAAAATTATCAAAATTTATTCCCTCTTCTTTTGCTTTTTTCAATAAATATATGTACTTTCTCTTTAAACTCTCTAACCGATATATAGCATAATCTACTAAGTCAGGGTCTGTGACACTTTGAAAATAAATTTCTGCATCTTTCAATTCTTTTATCGTTTGTCTCACTTCATTTACCAATTGATAGTTCTCACTATTGTAGTCATATATATTTTTTGTTACCGCAATCTCTTTTAAATAATCGAAAAGCATTCCCATAATATACCTCCTCAACCGTATTATTTCCTAAAATACGGTTGAGTATACATCAAAGTACCACTTCTTTTAAAATTTCTAAAGACTCTCCGCTTACTTTATTATCTTTCACCGATTTTGCAATAATGTCTATCGCCTGCTTCGGTTCAAGTCCCTTTCTATAAGGCCTGTCTTCTGTCAATGCTTGATACATGTCACAAACCGCCACATGTCTATCAATCTCTCCAATTTCGTCACCTTTTAATCCCTCAGGATACCCGCTTCCATCTAATTTCTCGTGATGATTTGCGGCCCATTCTGCTATATCATCTATTCCTCCTATTTCTTTGAGTATTTCTTTAGTATAATAGGTATGAGATTTTATAACCATAAACTCCTCTTCAGTAAGCTTGTCCGGTTTGTCAAGAATAGAATTAGGTATGGCTAGCTTTCCAAGGTCATGAAGCAATCCCGCAATTTTTATTTTCCTGGTCACTTCTTCATCATAGCCTATCACTTTGGCCATATTATATGCCAAGTTTGAAATACCTCTTGAATGGTTATATGTAAATCGGCTTCTATTATCGATAATCTGTGCAAAAACCTCTGCTATATCCTCTAATTCATTAATTCCTATTGAAACCGTGTCTTTAGGTTCAATCCTTTTTAATATACTTTTTATATCAAAAAATTTATAATCAAGCCAAAATTTTTCTTGTCTTGTAAGGTCAAGTAATGCATTTGCAACCACGGGATTAAACATCTTGCCAGTACCACTTTTTATACCTTCTTTGATATTATTCCGAATATTATACTCACTTTCTTTCCCAACCGATGAGGTGTACCGTATATCAAATTGATCAGATATAAAAACAATCTGAGCTCCTAAAGGAATAGAATCGCCATTTAGTTTAAAATGTCCGCTTCCATCGTAATTTTCATGATGATATCTTATAATATCCGAAAAATTTTCTCCAAAAGGCAACTTCTTTACAATTTCACTTCCTCTTTCACTGTGTTTCCACCATTCGTCTTTGTTAAAATCTTCGTATATATCTCCTTGTCCTATATCATGTAACAAAGCAGAATAATACACTTTTTTTGTTTCTTTTTCATCCAAATTCAGCATCTCAGAAATCCTTAGAGAAATATAAGCCACCCTTCTTGCATGTCCCATGTTCTTATACTCTTGCACGTCAAGGGCCAAAGATAAAGCAGACAGCAGATTATTATAATTTAAATTCACATTTTATTCCTCCTAACTGATATTTATTTTCTACTGACATATATTATACACCAATCAAATCAATTTTCCCATATAATTTCCGAGATAATATCCCAATACTCCTCCTATTAGTCCAAATATAATTGTTAAGGACATATATATAAATGCATGAAAATATTTTTTATTCTTGATTAAGTCTACTGTCTCATGGGAAAAAGTTGAGTATGTTGTAAAAGCACCTAGAAATCCCGTTGTCAGAAAAAGTTTAACATCATAGCTTAAATTTACATTTATTTTAGGACTTGATAAAAAGTTTAATAAAAACGCACCTAATACATTTATAATAAAAGTTTCGATAGGAATAACTATCTCTCGGTTTTCCTTTATATGCCGCGATATTTCATATCTCAATATTGCTCCCAAAATTCCTCCAATTCCTACATATAGTATACTTGTCACTCTTCTTCCTCCCGCTCCTTTAATAGTAAGTCAAAAGTTTTGTCAGCAAATTCAAATCCTAAATAAGACATCAAAAGGCCACCAAATATTGATAAAATTATATAACTTAGAGCAATATAATCTTTCCCTGCTTTTAATAAATTTATTGTTTCCATACTAAAAGTAGAAAATGTTGTAAAAGCCCCAATAAATCCCGTTGTTATCGCCAATCTCAAATTAGTATTTACCTTGTACTCATCCATAGTAAAATTAGCAATAAAACTTAACAAAAACGAACCTAAAATATTTATTACAAAAGTTTCAAAGGGAAATGCAGTGTGATACATCTTTGTAAAGTAAATTGTTATTAAATATCTTAGTACGGCTCCAAAAAACCCGCCAATCCCTATATAGATGTATTCCATGAAAATCTCCCTTTCTGTTTACATTTTTGGGCAATAAAAAGCTCCTATTAGGCCTTATATCATCCTAATAGGAGCCATCAGCGTTTCCGCATTTATGGCGAGCTCCATCGCCTTCTGTTATTTACCACAAATTTATTATAATAAAGTACAAATGAAAATGCAATACCTTTTACAATTCTCTTCTACCTTCAAGAGCCCTTGAAAGAGTTACAACATCGGTGTATTCCAAGTCACCACCTACCGGCACCCCATGAGCAATCCTTGTGACTTTTATTCCTAACGGTTTTAATAGCTTAGCAATGTACATTGCTGTCGCTTCTCCTTCTATGTCAGGATTTGTAGCAAGTATGACTTCTTTTACATTTCCATTTTTTACTCTGTCTAAAAGTTCTTTAATTTTTATATCTTCAGGGCCAACGCCCTCTATAGGAGAAATAACACCATGAAGTACATGATACACTCCTTTATACTCTCGTATTTTCTCCATTGCAACAACATCCATAGGATGAGAAACAACACATATAAGAGAATGATCTCTTTCTTTATCACTACATATGTTACAAACCTCTGTGTCAGTTATGTTATAACAAATTCTACAATACTTTATCTTTTCTTTTGCATCAATAATCGCTTGAGACAAGCTTTTTACCTCTTCCAAAGGCATATTTATTATGAAAAAAGCAAGCCTTTGTGCTGTTTTAGGACCTATACCGGGCAACTTTGACAGTTCTTCTATAAGCTTCGCTATAGAAGTAGAATAATAGTTCATTTTTTCACCTCAAAACAGTCCAGGAATGTTTAGTCCTCCGGTTATCTTTGCCATTTCAGAAGCAATCATTTCTTCTGCATTCCTTAACGCTTGATTAACCGCAGCTAATACAAGGTCTTCTAACGTTTCTACATCATCTTTATCTACAACATCAGGATTTATTTCAATACTTACAAGTTCTTTTCTGCCATTAGCAACTGCTTTTACCATCCCACCACCGGCAGTAGCTTCTACAGTCTTTTGCATTAGCTCTTCTTGCATTTTCTTTATTTCTTCTTGCATCTGTTGGGCTTGTTTAATCATGTTATTTATATTAAACCCGCCCGGAAATCCGCCTTTTGCCATAACACTATAACCTCCTAAATTTTATTCTAAAAATATTTATATGCTTTTTTGAATTATTTGTGAAAATTATATTATCTCTATATCTTCACCAAAAAACTCCTTAACTTGCTGTACAAGTAATTCCTCTTCATTTTTTCTTAATTCAAACTTCAAAGGAATTGCCTTCCCAACTAGTTCTTTTAATATTCCTTCAATAAAACTTTTGTTTTCCGCTTTGCTCAATTCCTCCTTTAATAAAGCATACTCTTCAGGATATTCTACCACAATTGTTCCTTTTTTAAATAAGGAATCCCTTTTTCTATAAAGGCATACAAAGCTATTCTTTCTTTTTTTATCATTTCTTTTACTTCAGCCCACACCTTTTCTAGATCTATATCCTCTTGCTGTACTATTTGCGATGCCACGTTTTCTTCTTTTCCTTCTTCTGGCGAATTTATTTTTTTATTTTTCTCTTCTTTTTCTTCCCTCAAAAAAAATTGTCCTTTTTCTAATTTGTCTTCTATTTGTTCTACTCTTGCTAACAAACTCATCATATCGTAAGAAATTTCCGGCTTTATCAACCTCAAAATAGTCACTTCTAAAAGGGTTAACGGAGATATAGCATATCTAACTTCTTTTTGTAGATTTGTAAATTTTTCTAAAGCGTTAGTCAAAAAAGCTGTACCAAAGTTTTGCACTCTTTCTTTTACAGTTTCTACATCGCTGTATAAAATTTCTTTTAATTCCTCTCCTCCTGTTTTGTAAAGCACCATATCTCTCAAAATATAAGTTAAGGACTTTAAAAAATTCCCCACGTCTATTCCATAAGACAAAATTTTATCTAATTGTTTCAATGAAGCTGCTACATCTTTAGCATTCATGTAATCTAAAAGAGAAAATAACATTTCATCATTAGCTACACCTAACATTTCGCATACATCTTCATAGGTTATAAGGCCTTCTTTATAAGAAGCACATTGTTCTAAAAGACTAATAGCATCTCTCATAGAACCATTGCCATAAAGTGCGATAGTTTTAAGACCCTTCTCTTCAATTTTTATGTTGCTGTCAATGCAAATTTTTTCAAGATTTTGCGCTATTAATCGAGTAGGTATTTTTTTAAAGTCAAACCTTTGACAGCGGGATAAAATAGTATCTGGCAATTTGTCCGGCTCTGTAGTCGCAAGAATAAAAATCACATGAGGAGGTGGCTCTTCCAATGTCTTTAAAAGAGCATTAAAAGCCCCTGTAGAAAGCATATGCACCTCATCAATTATATATACTTTGTACTTAGCTAGGGATGGAGAGTAAATTACAGATTCTCTCAATTCTCTTACATCATTTACACTGTTATTAGACGCAGCATCAATCTCTAAAACATCCATCGTAGTGTTGTTATTTATAGCTTGACAAATCTCACAAGAATTACAAGGCTCTCCATCTTTATTATTTAAACAATTAACTGCTTTTGCAAAAATCTTAGCTACACTGGTTTTTCCTGTTCCTCTTGTACCTGTAAAGAGATAAGCATGTCCTATCTTTTTTAACTTTATTTGGTTTTTTAAAGTTCTTACAATATGTTCTTGCCCCACCACTTCTTTAAAACTTCTTGGCCTATACTTTCTATACAAAGACTGATACATGTTTAACACCTCGTTATTTTCAATTGTAACAAAAAAAAGATATATTTCTACATCTAAAATTTTAAGAAACACTTTCAAATATCTGATTTTTTACTTCCTCTAGCTTTTGCCTCGCATTCATGTAAATTGAGATAAATACATCTACTATTTCAGGATGAAATTGAGTACCTTTATGTCTTAAAATTTCATTTACTGCTTCTTCAATAGTCATTCCTTTTCTATAAGCTCTATCAGAAGTCATTGCATCAAAGGCATCAGCCACACCAAGAATTGCTGCTTCTATAGGGATTTCTTCGCCTTTTAAACCATAAGGATAACCTTTCCCATCATATCGTTCATGGTGTTTGGAAATAGCTTCTAATATTTCTTTCGGCAGATCTATAGGCATTAAAATTTTTCTTGATATCTCTGGATGACTTTTTATAACGTTATACTCTTCTTCCGAGAGTTTGCCTTTCTTTAGAAGAATAGTATCAGATATACCTATCTTTCCTATATCATGTAATATCCCTGCAATCCTTAATTGTTCTATTTTTTCCCTTGAAAAGCCCATATATTCCCCTATTAAAACAGCATATTGAGATACTCTCATAGAATGTCCTTTCGTATATAAATCCTTTGCTTCCATTGCATAAGCTAAAGCTTCTATAGTCTTTATATAGACTTTTTTAATCTCGTCATACAGTTTGGAATTTTCAATTGCCACAGACACTGCGCTGGCAATAGATCTCAATAAACTCATATTTTTGACCGTATTTGCTGCAGTCCAAACTGTTAAAATTCCCTTAGTTTCATTTCTAAAAATTAAAGGCACTATCACAACTGAATAAACATCTTTAGCTGCAAAAATAGGTGTTATTTTTTCACTATGAGAAAACTCTTCTACATCTTTTATTTTTATTTCTTTTTGATTTACTAATTCATTTATGTCCTCTTCTGATAATTTAATTTCTTCATAGACAGGATAATCTTTTAATTCTCCCCCTTTTACAAGTAAAACAAACTTATGAAAATACGGATTATATTCTCTTATAGTGCACAAAGGTGAATTTAACAATTCAGCAACTTTTTCTACTATGTTATTCAATACCTCTTTTATGTCACTTCCCGATGTAAGTAGCCTTCCTACATCACTAATAGCCAATATTTCATTATTCTTTTCAGCTATCTGTTTTTTTACATAATACATTTCTGTAATATCTCGAGAAATGCCTTGAATGCCTACCACTTTTTCATCAATTTTTAGCCTTTTAACATGGGTTTCTGTTATAACCAATAAGCCTTCTTTGTTTTTAAAATTGATTTCTGAAAAATTAATTTTACCTTCCATCATGTTTTTCAAGATTTCTCTGCTGTCTTCATCTACAATTTCAAAAATGCTTTTTCCTATCAATTCGTGAGGAGTATAATTTAAATACCTTATAACTCGTGAATTGACAAATTCAATAATAAAATTTTTATCAGTCACCCACAAAATATCCCGAATATTTTCTACTAACAATCGATACTTTCTTTCAGAAATTTCTAATTCATGAGTCAAAGTCTCTAACTGCTCGTAGGAAGCTTCTAATTCCGCGTTAAACTCCTGTAATTCTTCATTTTGTTGTATTAAACTTTCCGTCTGTTCTTTTAATTTTTTATAACTTTGAGATAAGTCTCTAGCCATGGAATTAAAATTCTCTGAAAGTTCCCTAAACTCTTTTGAATCAGTAATATTTAACTGATAATCAAAATCCCCGCGAGAAATCCTTTTAACAGCTTCGTTTAATTTTTTAATAGGTTCAGACAATTTTTTAGATAAAAAACTCGATAACCCCAGCGAAATTAATAAAATTATTCCCCCTATAAAAACTCTATTTTCAAACCCTGACAAAAAATGAGCTAATGACAACGAGTAAACAATTACAGAAATTCCAAATAAAGTAAAAAATATCCGTGTATTATAATAATATCTTTTAAACATACTATCCTCCATCTCTTTTCTTTTGTAAGAATAAGTTCCCTATATTTATTTCGGCTAAAAGCCTTCACATTTTAAGTAAGAGTTATAAAAAATAATAAGAAATATTTTCCAGTAAAAGAACAAAAATAAAAGGCCGTACACCCAGCTTCGACCTGCCACCATAAGCGTTACATAAGCAGTTAGCTCCACTCAAGCTCCCCTGCGGCACACGGAAGTGTTTGCTTACCGCTGCTTCCTTCCGGACCTGACGGGGTTCGCAAATTTCCGTTGCGCAGGACTCAAGTATCAACGCCACTTACTTATGCCAGACCTTACAATGGTCAGGCCTCAGCCTGGGAATTCGACCCTGCTATAGCGGGTTGCAGGTTACAGGGCACCGCTACCTCCCCATCTAGTACGGCCAAGAATTACCTTTTTCATGGCGGAGAGAGAGGGATTCGAACCCTCGGTACCCCTTTTAAAGGGTACACACGATTTCCAGTCGTGCACCTTCGTCCACTCGGTCATCTCTCCACGTTTTACTGGACTTCAACCCATGTAATTACTCCACCTTTTTATTCAATTTTCATGGCGGAGAGAGTGAGATTCGAACTCACGAGGCGAAAAATTCGCCCACTCGCTTTCGAGGCGAGCGCTTTCGACCACTCAGCCATCTCTCCGCACTTATCCCCTTAAATTTTCAAAGAAATCTTTTAAAAGAGTTTTGCATTCCTCTTCCATTATTCCAAAATACACTTCTGTTTTACTTCCTAAATAGCTGTTATTTAAAATATCAACTACTGTACCTGCAGCACCTGTTCTTTCACTTTCCGCTCCTATATATACCCTCTTTATGCGGGATTCTAAAATAGCTCCAGCGCACATAGGGCAAGGCTCTAAAGTCACATACATGCTACAGTCATCAAGTCTCCAACTGCCAAGGGTTTTACAAGCTTCTTTTATCGCTAATATTTCCGCATGAGTTGTTGCATCATTTGATGATTCTTTTTGATTGAATCCTTTCCCAATTATTTGTCCATCTTTTACAATAACAGCTCCAACAGGTACTTCTCCAAGTTGGTAACTTTTCTTCGCCTCTAAAATAGCAGCTTCCATGAATCTATTAATCATACAATCCACCGTAAATATGCATGCCCACAAAATAAACCTGTGGCTTTTTATTTGTACTCTGCATAAAGGTATTTTATCAGAGAATTATTTAAGTGTCAAGTATACTCCTACTTGAATTTATTTAGATCACAAACAATACAATATAATACACTATCAAAAGTATTGCACCTAGAGGAACAGCAGTTCGTGCCCATTCTGTACTTTTTATTTTTAATTTTCCCGCTGAAATGATGTTTGGAATATTACCTGGAATTAACATCCCTCCACTAATAAGCATTCCCATTAAAATAGCTCTTATCTGTTCCGGCGTCATTGATGGAGAAATTTCTGCTGCTGCTAGCGTAGCATTATCAACAATTGCGGAAATTGTATTTACCCAGTATAAAAGCTCACTTTTCATTTTAACAATATATAAATCAATTATAGGCTTAAAACCTGTTCCAAGTAGCTCTAATGCAAAAATAAAGACGAATACTTTAAAAGCTCTAATGAATACTTCTTTTATATTCTCATCTGCCTCAACATCTTCTGTAGGCTCACCTATCCCACTTTCTCTTTTTGCAAAAAATGTTCCTATTAATCCAAGAGCTAAAATTGCAATTATTATATCAATACCTATTAATCGTGCAAGATAAAAGAAGTCGGCATGTAACTTGGATACAACAATAGTAGCCAGTGGCTCTCCTACAGGCGTTAAAACAGCACCAAGGCCTATGGAGAAACAAGCAATGACAATCAAATTTATTTTGTTTTTTCTAGTAAGAGGCAAGTAGTTTACGACTTCAACCAAAACCAAAGAGGCAATTATTGCTGTAATAATGCTTGACATGAGCCCAAGTACCACGATTATAATGAATGCGAAAAGCCTCAAAGATATTTTATCTGCAACTTTTTCAACACCTATTTTCAATTTTTCTTTTAACAATGTAAAAATTAACCCTGCAATCAAAACTGCCAAAGTAATATAGTAAATGAGTGGATTTTTGAAAATATGGAAAAACAATTCTGCACTAAATTGTTTTGACACAATTACAGATATAATTCCCATTGTAAATAAAAAATATTCCAAATTGTGTTCTACTTGTTTTACCACAAATGGCAATAACAGAATAAGTACTAAAATTACAACTAATGCTGTTACCATATATATACCTCCTTGTAAGATATATTTAGATACAAAAGAGTATATAAACACGAACATTAACTTTTGAGGTGCCCCAGGGGTGTTGCAAAGAGTTTTTGTTGTATAATACTCATAGGATAGTGGCATCGACATAAATGCCTCCTGGGAAGCCTTCTACTAGCTTATTCCATCAAAATAGCACGTCGCCCATCCCTTGAGTATATACAATTGGGTTAGTTGAGGCCCCCTAGGGTATCCTCGCTTCATATGCAAGGCTGTATACTCAAGTAATGTAGGGAGGAACTTATGAAGTCTTTCTAAAAGCATTAAATGAGGTGATTTTTTATGATAAACAATAATATTGTTGTGGGAATTGACGTCAAAAGCAGGACTGCACCCAAACCTCACTTTTCTTTTGATTTTTGTTTTTATTGTTTTTGGCAGTGAGGTCTTTTTTCGATATTTAAGTGCCTTTTTCCTTCTTAGACCACCTACTTAAATTTTGCACTATCATCTGTCAACATTTTTGTAGAAATTCTTTCATTAATTTGAAGAATCCCTTGAAATAATATTTTAATGCGCCTGCAAAATTTGTTCAAGTTGTTCAATGGTAGGTATACCTTCAAAAACTTTTTTACCTTCCATTATCCAGGCAGTTTTACCACCTTTTATATTGTATTTGAGCAGATAAAGAAAAAAGAAAAAATTCCTCGAATCCACAACTTCAACCTCGATTTCGGGATGTTTTTCATAAAGATGTTTCAATACTACTGATAAATTTACAGGGTCATCCGCCGATGGGTGGACGCTAAAGTCTTTTATTTCTCTCAGATCCACGTTTACACATCCTGTAGTATTGTTAAAAAATTCAGCAAAGACCAAGAGGCGCCGTTTAGCGCCTCTTTTTTTAATATCATTCATACTACTTATACCTTCTCCTCCTCTGTTTTTTCTTAATTAACGCTAGGTAAGCTTCCACAACCAGCCAAACAGCCAACACAATAAGTATTATAGAAACAATTCCCAATGGAAGTGTAGGACCGCTAAGATTAGCCTTGATTAGCAGTATCAATGCTGCCAAAGTTGTCACAATCATAAACACCATGGGCAAACCAGTAAACCAGGCCGGTTTTTTCAATCCCTTCATTATGTAGGCTGTTATGCCTAATAATGCTAGACCTGCTGTTAATTGGTTAGCGGAACCAAATACCGGCCAAATGAGCTGCCAAACTGGAGTTTCACCACTTTTCATAAATACTAATACCAAAGCTGCCAAAACCGTAATGAGTGTTGCAGTATACTTATCAAGTTTACCTGAGGTTAACTCTTGAAGCTGATACCTGCCCAAACGCGTCGCAGTATCCAGTGTAGTAAGAATAAACGTATTGATAGTAAACATGCCAAAAGATATACCAACTTTTTCTGGCAAACCAAATAAGCTCCAAAACTTAGCAAAACCGACGCCGTAAGTGTACTGTGGATTAGCTGGTAAACCTTCAGCAGGAGACAAAATTTTACCAGCCATTATTATCGTAATCAAAGCTATAACAGCAACTACCCCTTCTAATAACATGCCTCCATAACCAATAAACTTGGCATCTTTTTCATTTTTTAGCTGTTTTGCCGTTGTTCCACTGCCCACCAAAGAGTGAAATCCACTAATGGCGCCACATGCAATGGTAATAAACAGGATAGGCCATAGGTAGTTACTGCCACCTGCATACCAACCTTTAAAAGCATCTAAGTTTACAGGATACTTGCTACCGCCAAACAAGATGCCTATCGTGCCGATAAACACACTCAAATACAAAAACCAGGAAGAAAGATAATCTCTGGGTTGGAGTAATAGCCAAACGGGAAGCACAGAAGCAACCGAAATATAGACAATTAATATCCACCGCCATGTATTAACATCCAGCTTGAACACAGATTGCACCAAAGGTGAATAGTTGCCCCAGAAAATTGCGCCTATCACAAATGGGAGCATAATAAGAGTAACCCAGCCCAAGGATAAATTGTACTTATACACCAACAAGCCGAAAATAACAGCTAATACAATATACAGAACTGCACTGAAAGCAACAGCAGGGTCCCCAGCAAAAGAAGTAACTGCCAGTTCTAAAAAAGCTGCCACCACCAGCACTAATGCAAACCAAGCAAATGCATTGAATAATACTTTGGCCCGTTTACCTATGTAGCGGTTTACCAGTTCTCCCACGCTAAGGCCTTTGTGCCGTATGGAACCTACAATAGCACCCATGTCATGAACACCGCCAAAAAAGATAGAACCAATCACAATCCATAAATAAGCAGGAAGCCAACCAAACATGGAAGCAGCTGTAATAGGTCCAACTATGGGACCTGCACCTGCAATACTGGAAAAATGGTGCCCTAAAAGAATCATTGGATGGGTTGGTACGTAATCGATGCCATCGTACAATTCGTAAGCGGGAGTTTTGTTGTTGTTATCCAAGTTATACAGCTTTTCTTGCCATCTCCCATACAACCAATAAGCTAAGACAAACAATAATACCGCCACTACAAATAACGTTAAAATCAATTCAAACCCTCCTCACTATATATTTCTAAAGCCCTTAGGGCTTTAGTGCTTGTTTAACCTCACTCCTCATATCGTCAAATAACTTTTCCTTGCCCTCCAAAAAACCAATGTATGCCCATCCCCTTAATCCAAACCAAAAGGACTTCTTGATTATTTTCCCTTGACCAGGTAACAAGAATCTCTCCACCATTACGTCGGGAATAGGCTTAATTAGTGGCAAAAGTTCCTCCGGTGTTAAATCTACTACAATGAAATCCAATAACTTGTAATCGGCAATTTTCCCTAGTATTCCACTCTTTTCCATAATAAAAACTCTTCTGTATAAGCGGTGTCCCCTAAACTCATGGGGTTCATAATAAAACTCTCTCAATTTGCTTTCATCTAAAGCCAGTTTGTATTGCATTTTTCCTTCCTCTCGCTTCCTTTCTTGCTTGATATAGTTTTATTATAGTAGTGTTAACGTATACATGAGTTATCTTAGAAAATTCTCCTATGCACTTCAAAATCCTTTTAATTAGCATTATACATCATATATATGTCCCTGTCAAGATTTCACAGGTAAATTATAGTGTAAAATTATCGTAGGATTTTTAAGTGATAAAAAACAAAAGGTAACCCCCGTGATAAAATAGAATTTGAAAACAAAATATCGCAGAAAGGGGTGTCTCTTGTGAAAAAAATTAGTTTTGAGGATATTATACTACAAAATGCAATAAATCTCACTCATGAAGTGACAGAAATTTTTAGGAAGTTATTAAGTAACACCAATATACAGAATTTTAAAAGCAATAAAATATGAAAGTGTGATATAAAAAACATAATGGATGGAAACCTTGATTTAATGAGATTTCAGGGGTTGTCTTTAAAAAATATCCTACAGTATTTTGACACTATCTAGGTAAAATGTGTGGGTATAACTCTATAAATGGCTGACATTTTGCACAAAGGGCAGTACTTGACCGCCCGGCACTCAAGTAAATTTACTATTCCCTTGCTTTGCTTTCTGATAACATGTTCGCTTGAGTGCCGGGAAACTTAGCGAGACCGAAGAAGAAGGCAGGCCGAAAGTAAGAATGCCAGATGCTGGCTTAAGGCAAGGCTTAAAGGGGGAGGAACCCCACCGGAATCCGAGGTCTAGCGTTAGTTTAGTCTGCGAGGATACCGGAAAAATTTAAACAAAATTCCAGCTATATTATTTTAATACTAAATTTTATACTATGTCTCCTTGACTTATTTAGACCACAAACAATACAATATAATACACTATCAAAAGTATTGCACCTAGAGGAACAGCAATTCGTGCCCATTCTGTACTTTTTATTTTTAATTTACCCGCTGAAATAATGTTTGGAATATTACCTGGAATTAACATCCCTCCACTAATAAGCATTCCCATTAAAATAGCTCTTATCTGTTCCGGCGTCATTGATGGAGAAATTTCTGCTGCTGCTAGCGTAGCATTATCAACAATTGCAGAAATTGTATTTACCCAGTATAAAATCTCACTTTTCATTTTAACAATATATAAATCAATTACAGGCTTAAAACCTGTTCCCAGTAGCTCTAATGCAAAAATAAAGACGAATACTTTAAAAGCTCTAATGAATACTTCTTTTATATTCTCATCTGCCTCAACATCTTCTGTAGGCTCACCTATCCCACTTTCTCTTTTTGCAAAAAATGTTCCTATTAATCCAAGAGCTAAAATTGCAATTATTATATCAATACCTATTAATCGTGCAAGATAAAAGAAGTCGGCATGTAACTTGGATACAACAATAGTAGCCAGTGGCTCTCCTACAGGCGTTAAAACAGCACCAAGGCCTATGGAGAAACAAGCAATGACAATCAAATTTATTTGTTTTTTCTAGTAAGAGGCAAGTAGTTTACGACTTCAACCAAAACCAAAGAGGCAATTATTGCTGTAATAATGCTTGACATGAGCCCAAGTACCACGATTATAATGAATGCAAAAAGCCTCAAAGATATTTTATCTGCAACTTTTTCAACACCTATTTTCAATTTTTCTTTTAATAATGTAAAAATTAACCCTGCAATCAAAACTGCCAAAGTAATATAGTAAATGAGTGGATTTTGAAAATATGGAAAAACAATTCTGCACTAAATTGTTTTGACACAATTACAGATATAATTCCCATTGTAAATAAAAAATAATTCCAAATTGTGTTCTACTTGTTTTACCACAAATGGCAATAACAGAATAAGTACTAAAATTACAACTAATGCTGTTACCATATATTATACCTCCTACTTTTGCATATGTTTATCAATATAATCACAATGAGTAATTTTTATCCTAATATTTTCTTGGTTTTCCCAGTATTATACCCTATATCATCTCCCAAAGATTCATCCGGCATAAGCTTAAATTTTTGCTTTATATGCTCTACCTCTTCCTTTGCACTCATCGATTTTACTGTTTTTACTTTGTATATATAATGTCTTGACATTTTTAATGAATTAGTTGGACAAACATCTACGCAAAATCCACAAAAACTACACCTTCCATAATCAACAACTGGTTTTTTAATAGCTCTACCTTGCTCATTTTCGCTAACAACTTTCATTTCTATAGCATCGAAAGGACATATTCTCTGGCACATTCCACATCCAATACATTTGGTTAAATCATTGGTATGAAGCCCTCTATAAATAGGCGATACGCCATCTTTTGGAAACACTTTCAAAATTTCTTTAGGATACTTTACTGTCATAGGTTTTTTAAATAAATTTTTAAGGTTAGTAAGTGGGGAATATACACTCTTATCTCCCAGCGCCATATCGTTACTTCCCTCCTATTTGTCAATATCAGGCGGACAAATTGCAAGTGATGCCATCCACGCAGCCACATCATCTATTTTCATTTTGGGAAGATGTTTTTGCGCAAGCAGTAATCCTGCAGGAAGAGAAGGGCCTCTAACTGCAACTCTGTATGGCTTCATTCCGCCGTCTGACACTACATAATATCCAAACTCTCCCTTTGACGATTCAACTTTTGCATATGCTTCTCCTTTTGGCACTTTAAGTGTCGAGAGATTTCCAAGATTTAGTCTAATCTCTCCTTCTGGCATGGTCTTAAGTGCCTGCCTTATAAGTTTAATCGTTTCTTCAAACTCCAATCTTATTTGAACGGCCCTAGTTAATGCATCTCCACCTTCTTGTGTTATTACCCTAACGTCAAGGTATGGGTAAGCTGCATATGGATCATCAACTCTTACATCATAGGGGTTACCTGATGCTCTAAGATTCGGCCCAGTAAGCCCATATTTTACTGCATCATCTTTAGATACATAACCTAATCCTTTTAATCTTTTGTGGATTATAGGATTTTCAAACAGTAATTTATCATATTCAATCAGCCTTTTTTCTAAATGGTCCAATACTTTATATAGTCTTTCTACAAAACCATCAGGCAAATCATTTCTAACGCCTCCTGGTATGCTAAACATGTGGTATACTCTTGCTCCTGTTAACCATTCGAATAAATCAAGTATTAAATCCCTATCTGCTGTCATAATGTTCATAGCCGTATATAGACCTACAGATGCAGCAAGGGCACCCATTCCCATTAAGAAAGAAGACAGCCTGCTCATTTCAAGAGTGATTGTTCTTAAAAATTTTGCTCTATCTGGGATGTCAACCCTTAGTATCTTTTCAATGGCTGTACAATAGGCTACTTCATTGGGGTCTGGATCAGCAACACATATTCTAGGAACAAGTGCTATATTTTGAACCCACAGCTTCTGTTCCATTAATTTTTCAAATCCTCTATGCAAATGTCCTGCATTGGGTCTGACTTTAACTATTTCCGTCCCTATCATTTCAAGTACATAACCAAAATTACCATGCATTCCTGGATGATTAGGACCAAAAAAAAGCTCGTATACAGTTAAATTGTCTTTTTCAGCTATTTTGCTCAACATATATGATGGTGCATCCATCATATATCACCTCCTTATCTCGGCACCAAACAATCTTGCAGAAAACTCTTTTGTATCAAAATCTTTTCTAAGCGGCGGTATATCTACCCAATTTTCCAAGAACAGTGGAGATAAATCTTTGTTTCCCTCAAAAGTTATCCCAAAAAACTCGTGTATTTCTTGCTCATAAAACTGTGCTTGTTCCCAAAGATTTACTATCGTTGGTATAACAGGATTTGTCCTACTTATTCTTACTTTATTTAAAATATGAATTTTATGAGTGTAAGACCAAACATGATAAACAAGTTCAAATTCACCTTCATCTATAAAATCAACTGCGTTTATAAATGATAGATGATCAAAACCTATTGACCTTAAAAATACCAAATGGTTTAAGAGGTTATCTTTTTTAATATTTACACTTATTTGATTTGGATAAAGGTCTAAAACCTCTACTCCTTTTTGATTTAAAAGTTCTATTATGCTTTCTTTATCAAGTTTCATAATTCCCCTCCTTTTCTTGATAAATTGATTCTGTTTCGCTGCTTCCTAATATTGGAGCTTCCTTCCTTAAAACTCTATCCTGGTTCTTTTTATAGTATTCATAGTTTTCTTTGTATTTTTTGTACGCTCCTCCCTCGCCAGACTGTATCATCTCCATTAGCGTTTGCAATGCATCTATCACTGCTTCTGGCCTAGGCATACAGCCCGATACAGTAATATCAACAGGAATATATTCCGCAAGATTTGTTATGGTGTTATAAGAATCCCAGTAAATTCCTCCATTTACTGTACACGAACCAAATGCTAAAACCCATTTGGGTTCTGGCATTTGTTCATAAATCTTTATAATCCTCTTTAATGTCTTTAGTGAAACATATCCTGTTACTAAAAGGACATCTGCCTGTCTTGGTGTCGCCATTGGCACTATGCCAAATCTTTCAATATCCCACCTGGATGTCATTGAAGGCGGTAGTTCCACTGCTCCGCAACCTGTACAGTAATGAAGTATCCATATAGATCTTTTTCTGAAAAAATCTATCAAATTATCAATATAGCTTCTTTTATCATTAGCCTTTAAATCTTCCATTCAAATTGCCCCCTTCTATTATCTTACAATAATATTATCGCAAGCTGGACAACTGCAATGCTCATGGGAACAGTCCAGAGAAATTTAACTGCCTGCTCTATTCTAAATCTCGGGAATACGGCCTCAATAAGTACAGTAATTAAATATATTTCAAATTGTTTTAATACAAAAGTAAATACATTTGAAGCACCGCCCATAAATAAATTTACCATTATCCCCGTTTCAACAAAAATTGAAACTGCATGTGTCAAAAATGCAAGTCCCAGGTACTTACCACCAAGCTCCACCATAGGTCCTGAAGCTATCTCAGCAGGTGCTACCATTGCATCAAATGGTTTTTCTCCCATTATCGCTTGTAATGCAATTTCAGCTGCTAAAAATCCAAGCGGAAATTTAACCATATTCCAATTCAATAATCCACCTGCCTGACTTTGCGCAATAAGCTCAAGAGAAGAAGTCCCATTAAAAATTATTAATCCTAACATTACTGTAAAAAACGGAATTTCATATCCCAGCATCATTGTAAGTGCACGAGATACACCAATTGTTGCATTGGGATTTCCACTAGCAGAAGCTGCCATCGCCATTCCAAGATGTCCAATGGCCATAAGGTAAATTATTAGAATTAGATTAGAACTACTCTTTATAGCCATATGTCCAGCTACTGGAACAAATAGCATAGTTGACAGTAGTCCCGCAAGCGACATTATCATACCAAGGTCCATCACAAAATTGTGTGTTATGGACTTTCTGGCAAAGAGTTTTCCTACATCTAAAAATGCCTGATAAAATGGTGGGCCTAATCTCAACTGAATTCTTGCAATAATCTTCCTTCCTATTCCCATAAATAAAAGTCCAATAAATATTGCAAACAAACTGTAACCAAAAACTCTTATAGCTGCTATCATAAAATCCAACCTCCTAATATCAATAAGAGAACACCAATGCTAAAAAGCAACACTGCTCCTTCTCCTCTTTTATACAACCCTTGAATGGTTGGGCTTATATATTCAAAATTTTTACCTATACTTGAAAAAAATCTATCTATTGAAATTCTTTCAAAAAGCGGGTCAAACATCTCCTTAAATGGTTGGTAAAATGAATAAGAATAGTTAAACTTGTCTGCATCAACTCCCCATTCTATTGGGTTCTCTCCTGCTGTGTAATTATCATGCTGTGGTACAGTTTCGGATTTGTTTCCAAACAAATACATCAAAGCTGCAACTACAATACCCATAGCAAACATGTAAAATACTATTTTTAAATCTATCGTCGCATTTTTAAAAGACGAACTAAGAGTAGTCCAAGTAGCGATATCAACTTTATACCCTAATGCATCCAGTGCAATAGTTAATGGTTTCATCACAACCCCTGGTACCACACCAATTAGAAGCATCAAGCCCATCATTATAATCATGGGTATTGACATTGTATATGGTACCTCTTTTACATCCTTATATCTTTCGGGAAGTTGTCCTAAAAATATAGAAACAAGTGCCCTAAATAAATACATAAACGCTCCGGTTGATGCAAATACCATGGATATTACAAGAACAACCATCTTCTTCTCCATAAGCGCTTGTATTATCATCCACTTTGAGCCAAAGCCATTAAGCGGTGGTATTCCTGCTGCTGCTATTATTCCAAAAAGAAATGTCAAAAAAGTAATAGGCATTTTATATACAAGTCCACCTAATTTGTGCATCTCACTCTCACCCGTCCTATACACTACAGCAGCAAGAGATAAAAATATCGCAGCTTTTAAAACAATATGATTAACAACATGGAAAAGCGAACCTTCAAAACCTACTATACTCATAGATGCGAAACCTAAAAGTATATATCCCATGTTTGCCACAGAGGAATACGCAAATAATTTTTTCATATCAGTCTGAAACATAGCAAGTAAAGTCCCTACAACAGCACTAAGCGCTCCAAGATAACCAATAAAATATTGCATCCAATTACCTGCATTAAATATCTTAGGAAGTTGTAAATTCCCAATTACAGGAACTATGAATATTGCCATAGGATAAATGCCATATTTTATCATTACTGAAGACATAAACGCAATGTAATCTTCAGGACCTACAGCATATACTTTTGAAGGCCACATGTAAAATGGAAATATTGCCGATTTTATGAAGAATGCCATAATAAACAAAAGTAATATTGTTGTAAAAACACCTTCTGCCAAATTAAACAGCTGGATCAATCTATAAGCAGAAGTAATAATAATAAAAGTTTTAGTATATGCACCAAGCAGTAATATTGCAATTAACATGGAAGACCCACCAAGAAGAGAAAGAGCCAAGTAATATTTTGCACCATCTAATGCTTTAGTATTTCCATTGGTTATTGCGAAAAAAGATGTCCATCCCATTAGTTCCCACATCATAAAAAATGTTATCCAATCTGCTGCATAGAATATTCCAAGATTAGCAAATATAATTAGCATCCATATAGGAGCTACATTTCCTTTAGAGTTTGTATTAAATCCTATAGAAAATATAGCAATTACTAAGGTAACAACAGCCGAGAAAAAGGCAAAATACCATCCTAAAGGATTATTTGAAAGTCCTAAACTTAGTTTTGCACCAAATATTTGGTAATCAGTGTTTAATATATAAGTTAAATCCCACTTTCCATACAATGAGTAAAGTTTATATAATATATAGCCATTAGAAATCAGAAAAAGAAACCATACGAGCCGCTTGTTTTTTATAAAAATAGCCGATATAACTGCTGTTATAAGAGGAACCAGTAAAATTTCTACCATAGTCTCACCCTCACTTTAAAGGCAAAATTACTTGTATATATTTTTCTGGTGTATTCTGTATTTCATTTATCATCGTCCATATTATATTTTCAATTGAATTTGGATATATCCCTATAATCAAAATAACCGCCGCTAAAATTATTGGTAGCACGCAATTAATCCTTGATAATTTAGTGTCTTGAATATTTCCATCACTAAAAAATGTATGAGATATTCTAAGATAATAAACACCTTCAATTACAGAGGAAATCAGTATTATTATTACACCTGTAATGGCAATTTTGTCCATTAAAAGTGCATTTCCAACTATGGAAAGTTTACCCCAAAATCCTGCGAAAAAAGGCATTCCCATAAGACTTAAAGCTGATATTGTAAAAGCTATCGCGAGTCCAGGATATTTTCTCCCTAATCCTTTCATCGCGTTGTAATTTCTGCTTCCTGCAACAACAGAATAATTTTTTGCAACAATAAACATTATAAGTTTCGCAAAATAGTTTGATATAACTATATAAAATGCTCCTTTTAGTGCTTCATAATTGCCTAAACTTATTCCAAACAGGAATATACCAAGTTGTGCCATAGAGGAAAACGCCAAAACTTTAATTAAATTTTTTTCTGTCAAAGCTCCAATTTCGCCAATCATTACTGTTATAAAAGCTAACAATATTAAAATATTTGCTATGTTGCTACTTTGATCTGACATTACACCATTTTTTGAAAATACCATAAGAAGTATTCTTATTGCCCCATATACACCGGCAGTGCTAACCATCCCATGAAGAAAAAGATTTACTGCTGGAATAGAAGCATCATAAGCCTTTACAACCCAAAGGTTAAAAGGAAAAATCTTCAGTTCAACCAACATACTAGAAATAAAAAGTATTAAAATTAAAGATAATGATGCCTTGTTTAAATTAGAAATTTTGCTGGCTATGTCTGCAAAATTAAGGGTCCCCAAAGTCTTGTATATGAGGCCTATTGCTGCTAAGCTAAAAATAGATGCAGTTGATGATAATATTAAATATTTTAGTGATGCACCTGTAGCTAATCTATCTCTTTTGTACGCCACAAGTCCTCCAATTGCAAAGGTAGTAAGCTCTGTAAAAAGATAAAAGTTAAATATATCACCTGTCAAAACCATACCATTAGTCGCAGCAAGTAGTATAAAATAGAAAGCATAGAATTGGTACTCCATATGTTCCTTTATTGTTGTCAGTGAAAGAACTGCTGCTACATTAATAAGTAGTAAAAAGAAAATTGTGATATCAGTAACAACAAAGTTTATTCCATATGGAGCCCTCCAACCTCCAATTGCAACATTAAAGGGTATTTTCCCACTTACAAGGACAACTACAGAAAAAGATAAGTTAAAAATTGTAACTATATATGCAATTAATTTATTCACCTTGCCTAAAAATAAAGATAAAAACGCCGCAATAATTGGTATTACAACTAGAAAAACTATGCTATTCATATACCTCTTCCCTCTTCCTCTTCAGATGCATTTATTAAAATAGAATTATGAGTAATTTTGTATCGTATTGCCAATGCTAAAGCAAATGCAGTTGTTCCCAAGCCTATAACTATTGATGTAAGAACAAGCGCCTGTGGAACTGGATCTACCATTTTATTTAGGTTAAGTATACTCTCCTGTGAAGTTAAAATAGGTGTTATTCCATGATCAATGTATCCAAAGGAAACCAAAAGTAAGTTGATACCTGTTTCTATAATATTTAGCGCTATAATTATTTTTAGTAAATTTTTTCTCGTCAAAACTCCATATAGACCTATAAACATAAGAGAAAGGGAGGACAGTATAAAAACTTGCGTCATAACATCACTCCTCATAAAATTCAAAATAGATATTTGAAAGCTCAGCAGCAACTTTAAAGGCTATTAAACCATAAAATATAGGTATCAAGCCACCTGAAAATAGATCTCCTATCTTGTCATTTAATATAAAATTCTGAAAGAAGCTACCAGTTAGAAAATAGCTTATGATTCCGATGGAAAATATTGATATACCTGTTATTGCCTCTATTATTTTAAGGGATTTTTGACTTATTGTTCTCCTTCCAGTCAAAACACCCGTCAAAATAGCCGTCGATATAATAGCACCTGCCGGGAAACCCCCTCCAGGAGATAAGTGTCCATTAATAAATGTGTATCCCCCTATCATAAGCATAAGCAGCATCAGAATTGGCGCCCACCTGTTAAGTATAGTGGTAGGTTTAATTATCTTTCTCTTGTCTTTAGGAATAACAAAGCCAAAACCTAATATTGTAATAAATAAAACTATTACCTCAAGAGTTGTATCAAATAATCTATAATCAACAACAACCGAAGTTACAATATTAGCAGCTGTATCTTCAGCTGTACCTCCCCATTGATATGTGCTATTATCATCTAACACGTTCTTGTTTAGATATTTATCGGCCACCCTCATGGTAGGAGTTATATTATCCGTTATTTTTATTCCTGCTCCTGTATCAATAGCTACACTATATATATAAATTCCTATCACAAAGAGAATTAAAAAAGCAATAATATTTACTAATACAGATGTTTCATCTTTCATCTTTTTCCTCCTCCACTTTTTTGTATGTGAAAATAAATAGCGCAGTAGTTATGCCCGAGCCTATAGCCGCTTCCGTTATAGCAACATCTGGCGCCTGCATAAGTAAAAACATTATAGAAGAAGAAAGGGATACTATTGCAAATATAACAATAGCTTTAAATAAATCTTCAGTTACAATTGTCCACATAGCACCAAATATCATAATAACCGCAATAATTACTGATAAAAACATATTACTCACCTTCTTTTGAAAAAGCATTTTCTTTTAATATAAGTTTTGCTTTATTTCTCTTTATCGCTGCCTTACATATTGCATGTGAAGCAATCGGCGAAGTAAAAAGAAAAAACAATGCCATAAGAATTAACTTGGGTGCCCACAATGGCTTGAGAAAAGCAAAACCAATAAATAGTCCAACAATCCCCATAGTTGATGCTTTAGTCCCCGCTTGAGATTGATTTAATACATCCGGCATCCTATATATTCCGAGACCTGCTAGCGCTAAAAAAACAGCTCCAATAAGCAAGAAAAAGTATCCAATATACTGCATACTAAATTCCTCCTTCTAAATAACGAGCTATTGCTACAACCCCAATAAAAGACAAAATACCATATACCAGCGCCACATCTAAAAATAACCCGTTATCGCTTATAAAAGCAAAAATCACTATTAGTCCCGAAGAAATAGTTGTCATAATGTCAATAGCAACCACTTTGCTTTCAATTGAACTGCTCCTTACCAACCTTATAAAGCTTAATAAAAGACCGAAAATCACTAATCCTAAAATAACATTTATTATCATTCAAAAGCCTCCCTTAAAATCTTTTCAAAGGGTCCTTTTAAATCTTCAACGTTTTCTACTTTATCACCCTCAACCACATGAATGTATAATGTATCCCCATCAAGTTCTACAGATATTGTTCCTGGAGTTAAAGTTATAGAATTTGCAAGTAATGTTCTTGCTATTGGAGACTTAAGGCTTGTTGTAACCTTGAAAATCTTAGGCGAAATAGGTAAAGAAGGAGTCAAAACTATTCTTGCCATATTCAAATTAGCTTTGACAAGTTCTTTTAAAAACACGACGAAATATTTAATCAAATAAAAAAAAGTTTTTAATTTAAATTTTTTTTGCTCTTTATCATATACATTAGCAATTACTGCAATCAAAAATGATAAAATAATTCCAAAAATAGTTTTTTGGGCTGATAGTGGCGCATTCAATGCAGTCCATACCAAAAACATCGCTACCCAAATAAATAACAAATTGCTCAATTAGTCACACCTCCATTTTCATTAGTATCACGTATAAAGCTCCGCTGTATCGTCGTTTATTACCGCCTTACTCTAGGGAGGTATATATTATTTCCACTTGAAATTATATCACACAAAACATTCATAGTAAACATTCTCAACAAAATTTTTTTAATTTTGTTCAACTTTTATAATAGTTGTAGCAAAATTATTATTTAATACAAAAATAGATTGTCACAGATTCCTTACTTCCTTGATAAAAATAAAAGGATATCGTTACAACATAAGTCTTTGCTATCTTTTTTTTTAAATTTTGGATTAATCTTTATATGTTTACTCTTTTAAAAGATATGTATAATTTCTCTGCAGATACTCATATATCTTATGTGCTATTATTTTATGGCCTTTTTCATTAGGATGAATACCATCTGCACAAATAAATTGCCTAAAATCTGGGTAATCCAAAAAAGCGCTCCTTATATCAATAAGCCTTGTTTTTGTTTCTTCAGCTATACTCAATATAGCTGAGTTATACTTTTCCTGCCACCAATATATTTTAGTCACACTGCCTAACCACTTTAAAATGTTTTTGCCCATCTCTTCACTGTTTTTACTTATCCATTTAAAATATCTGTCAGCATCCAAAGGAGGTAATGTCATTAACACAGGAATTATGTTTGCATCATCTAAGGATTTTATCAATTCTTTAAGCTTTTCTTTAAAAATATAAAAATCTGTTTTGGGTCTATGCTCATCATAAGGATTCTTTGCAATTTCTTCCCAGTCGAAATCACAGTCATTTCCTCCAAATTCTATTACAACTATATCAGGTTTATCTTTTGACAAGTACCTCTTCAAAGTGTCAATACCTTTTAAAAGAGTGTTCCCAAACTTAGCAATATTTTTTACTGTTCCTTTTATGTTATTCTTTAGTAAATTTACATAATTTACATCTGATATAACATATTTATTTTTTTCTTCGCTGTATACTACACCCCTTGAAATAGAGTCCCCTGCTATAACAATGTCATAATAATTTTGCAATGTCACACTGGCCATTTTTACCACCCCACCATAAAATTTTTATTTGCCAAAACATCAACTGACATCACCCATTTTGTAACAAAAGTTAACTTTTTAGCAATTTCCATTATCATTATACCACTAATAACCACTTACACCAATGGAGGAAATTTGGCACTTTTGTACAAAATAATGTCGCTTAAGTCCAAATAATCGGAATTTCTAACACCAGGTGAAATAGTTAAGAAAATTAGAAAAATGCTAAAAATGAAGCAAAGAGAATTACAGGTTTGTATAGATACCTAAATATAAAAAGAAAATATTGGATGTTAATATTGCAAAAGTGCCTACTTACTTGCTTCGTAAAAAGGTGAAAAATATGAATAAAAATAGAAATACTGGTTTTTTATATCATTGCAGATAATTTCGGATATAGGAAATTGGTAGATAGAATTGCTGTTTTAATGTTAGTATACAATATTAATAAGTCACCTGTAGACATGTCATTTCTATCTATTATGATGTTATGCCTTCAATAATATTTGGAGCTTTTGCTGGGAATGCATGAAAAATATAAAAATCAAAAAAGGTATCGGCGCAATTCCGATACCTTCAATCTCTCAAAATGGTGCGCCCGGAGGGAGTCGAACCCCCAGCCTTTTGATCCGTAGTCAAACGCTCTATCCAATTGAGCTACGGGCGCTTAAGCTATAATATATAATAACACATTTTAATTTCAATTGCAATTGTAACTTTGCTTTATTTCCCTTATATTATTTTTTCACACTTTTATTTAATTCATCTAATATCTTCCTTAATTCCTCCATATATTTTCCAAAATCAGACCAATTTCCTTTCTGAACTGCTTCCATAGCGTTTTGATATGTTTCATGAGCCTTCTCTATAAGCTGCTTTTGTGTATCATTTGCTGTATTTGAAGGTACATTTTGCTGAGATATTTGCTGAGTATTCAGGTTAAACAATTTATTTAAAGCATTTTTTAAAGTATCTTCCATTACAATCTGGTCTTTATAAGCTACAATAACTCTCTTTACTTCTGGCAATGCATTCTGATTTTGCGACTGTATATACAAAGGCTCTACATAAAGCATAGAATCATCAATCGGAATCGAAAGGAGATTTCCTCTGCTGACTGTTGAGCCCTGTTGGTTCCACAAACTTAATTCTTTAGAAATATTAGGGTCTTGATCAATCATGTTTTCTATTTGCAAAGGTCCATAAATAATGGTATTTTTGGGAAATTTATATACAATAAGTTTGCCATAATTTTCTCCGTCCATTCTCGCTGCCATCCAAGCCACCATGTTAGCTTTTGTAGCAGGAGTATAAGGTATCATCAAAATGAATTCTTCCTTGCTTTCCCCAGGTAACCTCATTATCATATATTGAGATTCTTGATATTCTATTTTATCTTCAAATTTTTCTTTTGCAATATCCCATGCGTCTTCTTTATTGTAAAACACTTGTGGGTCAGTCATGTGATAATTTTTATAAACCTCTGCTTGAATGTCAAATAGAAATTGAGGATACCTTATATGTCGTTTCAAACCATGAGACATTTCTTTTATATCTCTAAATAATGTAGGGAAGATTTTGCTATATACTTTTATTAAAGGATCATTATTGTCTGAAATATAGTACTTAACATCTCCATTATAAGCATCTACTACTACTTTCACAGAATTTCTTATATAATTGATTCCCATACTCCCATAAGGCTGAGAATATGGATAATTGGCAGAATAAGTGTAAGCGTCTATTATCCAATATAATTTACCATTATCTATTACAATGTAAGGGTCATCGTCATAGAGCAAAAAAGGAGCTATTTTAGAAACCCTTTGCTCTATATTGCGATATATGAGTATCTTACTGTCTTTTGTTATATCAGTAGACAATAAAATTCTTGCATCCCCTGTATATATGCTAAAAAGTATCCTGTTTATAAATGTCATAGGTATACCTGTAGTTCCTTTATAATTTGTCTGGACATTTTTGTCTCCAGAAGGATAATCAAATTCTCCAGTTTTTGTATTTACAATAGCATAATCGTTAGTAAGTTCTCCAAAGTAAATTTCAGGCCTATCAATTTTTATATCAGTATTAGTAGAAGGTGGTATGTTTTTTATTATCATAGCCGGTTGGCCTGTTGGTGTAACATCATTGACTAGAGACATTACTACACCGTAGCCATGGGTATATTTTAAATGCAAATTTATCCATGTTTTTGCTTGAGGAGATAAACTCTCATGGTCCATCTCTCTTGCTGCTAAAAATACTTGCCTGTACTTTCCACTTATTGTATACCTATCTATGTCAATGTCATTAAACTTGTAATAAAGCCTTATCGCTTGTAATTGATTATACGCCTGTTTAACTGGTCTATAGTCGTTAATCATTATATTATCAATAGTAGCCTTATTTTCTTCCAAAACTTTAGGAGTTAACTCTTTTTTCATATCATAATTTTTTTCTGTTACTCTATCTAACCCAAAAGCCTTTTTTGTGTATTCTATGTTATAGCTTATATATTTTTTTCTTTGTCTAACTCATTAGGAGAAACAATTAAATTCTGAACGGCTGTTTCAGTGATCACCATTATGGCTGCTAAAATTATTATAATAGCCGGAGCAGCAACTATATATTTTATATTTTTCTTATAAAATCCTATCAAAAGTAAAATAGCTGCTACAAAAGAAATTATTGCAAGTGCCCTGTAAAACTGCAGTGAAACGTGAATATCAGTATAAGTCGCTCCAAAAACTATACCTTTGGTAGAATACAAAAGTTTAAAAGCTTTTAAATAATACCCTATGCCCATGAGTACAAAAAAGATAAATCCTAAGAGGACAACTTCTTTAAATGCTTTTATTAAAATGTCTTTGTTATAAATGGCTTTAAATAAATTTCCGTCTCTGTCTGAAATCTCATAAAACCTTGTTTTATCAGACAAGTACATTAGTCCATACGCGATTATTACGACAACTATCATCACAGGTATAAACACAATTAAAAGATTGTAAATATCATAAAAAAGCGGTAACTTAAACATATAGAAGCTAATGTCTTTATGAAATATGGGGTCAGTTTCATTAAAATCTACAGAATTTACAAAAAACAATAAATCATTCCACCAATTTGTCGCTGCATATAGCGTTATAAATAGTGCAATTAATAGAGAAATAGCAATACCTAATCTTCTATATATGTTAATATTCTTTTTAACGATTATATCCTGTGCAAAGTTAACATAATCTCTTATTATCTTGTTTGTATAAAAATACAACACCATAAATACAAGAATGAAAATCGGCACACCCATTGTAAGCTGAGTCAAAAATTTTTTAAAAAATACATTAAGATAATGCAAATCAGAAAACCATTGAAAATCCACGAGGATGTTTATAAAACTTACAATAATTCCCAAAATCACAAAAATTAAAATGATAAAAGAAATTAAAAAAATATTAGGTCTTTTCAAACTCAGCACCCCTTTTTCATAGCTTTTCTTTTTATTAATTATATCATAATCTTGATATGTAGTCTTTAAATAGAGAAAGAAGGAGAATAAACTTAATAAATATTTAATAACTTGTAACATTCTATTAATTGACTTTTAATTTTTAAAATGCTATATATTCATTATATAAACAAAATAATGGTACGGTAGTTATAGGAGGAAAAACCATGAAAAGAATATTAAAAATAATAATTCTTATTATAATAGGTATTGTCCTTTCCCTTGGTGTGGGAACTTATATATTTTATAAAAATATTCATGTCCCTGCTTCAAATGAAAAAAATACTTCTACCGTTAGTAGAAATGAGTCTCAAAATAAAGAGCAAGCTATAGAAAGGAAAAACATTCTTTTTGTAGGCAGTGATGAAAACAATTTATCAGATACTATTTTTGTAATAAACTATGACGCTGTAAACAAAAAAATAAATATATTATCAATTCCAAGAGATACATACTATCCAAGGCCAGGATTTAACGCTCCAGAAGAGAAAAAAATAAATGCTGCCTTTTCTGAAGGAAAAATTGAAGGGTTAGAAAAAGCAGTAGAAGATTTATTAGGTATCAAAATCGATAATTATGTAATTTTAAATTATGAAGGTTTCAAAAAAATAATAGATACAATCGGGGGAGTAGAAGTCGATGTACCCTTTAACATGAAATACGATGACAACAGTGCAAATCCCCCTCTTCATATAGATTTAAAAAAAGGTAGGCAAGTATTAGATGGAGAAAAGGCAATTCAGTTTGTAAGATATAGACATGGTTATGTAGACGGTGACCTTGGAAGAATAAAGGCACAGCATCAATTTCTCGAAGCTTTCTTAAAAAAAATGCTGCAACCCTCAATATTACCAAAAGTACCTTCTTTAGCAATAACAGTCAGTCAATATTTGAAAACAGACTTAACCGCCTCTGAGATAACTCAATACGCTTATCAATTTATAAAAGACAAGCCTTCGACTATAAATGCAATGGCTCTTCCCGGAGAAGGCCGATATGAAGGAAATACCAGCTATTTCTTTGTAGACAATATAAAAGTTCAAGAAATAGTAAAAGAACTTTTTTGCGATGAGGTTTCAACCTCAAATACTTCAACAACATCTTTTGCAGAAAACAAAAACATAAAAGTAGAAGTGTTAAACGGTGCAGGAATACCAGGGCTTGCCACAAAGTACGCTGAAGTTTTAAAAAATGAGGGTTTTGACGTTGTGAAAATCGGAAACGTCATTGGCATGACTTTTACTTCTTCCCATGTATATGCAAGAACAGATGAAGAAAGGGCTGAAAAAGTCGCAAAAACTCTTTTTATAACCAATGTAGAAAAAGATATCTCTCCTGATGCAAATGTAGATGTGACAGTTATATTAGGCAAAGACAAAGAATAAAAGTAGGCAAAAGCCTACTTTGTATTTTTTCTATGAAAAATAGAGCAACACTATAATAAAATGGCGGAGAAGGAGGGACTCGAACCCTCGCGCCGGGTTATCCCCGACCTACAGTCTTAGCAGGACCGCCCCTTCACCATCTTGGGTACTTCTCCACGTTAGTTGCTCATAAAAAAATATTAACTTTCTGGCGGAGAGGGTGGGATTCGAACCCACGGCTCCGTGAAGGAGTCACTGGTTTTCAAGACCAGCTCCTTAAACCACTCGGACACCTCTCCCAGCTGGGACGATATAAAGTATATCATACCCCAGCTTTATTGTCAATATGCTTATATAGTATAATATTGGAAAACAATATATTTATTTCTTTATCACATCTACTTTCATGTAGGGCCTTAAAACTTCTGGTATTACAACAGATCCATCTTCTTGTTGATAATTTTCTAATATTGCAGCAAAAGTTCTTCCTACAGCAACTCCAGAGCCATTTAAAGTATGGACATATTGAGCCTTTCCACCGTCTTTAGGCCTATACTTTATATTAGCTCTTCTTGCTTGAAAGTCTTCACAATTGCTACAAGAAGAAATTTCTACATATCGTCCATAGCTTGGCATCCACACTTCTATATCGTATTTTTTAGAAGCAGTAAAGCCTAAATCTCCTGTGCATATGGCCACTACTCTGTAAGGAAGTCCTAACGCCTGCAATACTTCTTCAGCATCTCTAGTCATTTTTTCTAACTCTTCATAGGATTTGTCTGGATCTGTAAATTTGACAAGTTCAACTTTATTAAACTGGTGCTGCCTTATAAGCCCTCTCGTATCTCTTCCTGCAGAACCTGCCTCTTGTCTAAAACAAGCGCTATAAGCACAGTGGTATATTGGAAGCTTATCGCCGTCTATTATTGTGTCTCTGTACATATTAGTAACAGGCACTTCTGCCGTTGGTATCAAAAAATAGTCTGTACCGTAAACTTTAAAAGCATCCTCTTCAAACTTAGGAAGTTGACCTGTGCCAAACATGCTTCTTCTATGTACCATAAAGGGAGGAAACACTTCAGTATAGCCATGTTTTTCAATGTGTAAATCTAACATAAAGTTTATAAGCGCTCTTTCTAGTCGTGCCCCCAAACCTTTATAAAAAGTAAATCTAGAACCTGTAACTCTTGCAGCCGCTTCAAAATCTAATATACCTAATTCCTCCCCTATTTCCCAATGAGGTTTTGGTTCAAAGTCAAATTTCCTCGGTTCTCCCCATCTCCTTATTTCAACATTATCTTCATCACTATCGCCAATTGGAACACTCTCATGAGGTATATTAGGGATTGTCCATAAAATTCGCTCCAATTCTTCTTCTACTTCTTTTACCTCTTGTTCCATTTCTTTAATCTTATCCGATAATTCTTTCATTTCAGCAATCAAATCGCTAGCATCTTTGCCTTCTCTTTTAAGTTTTGCAATATTGTCTGATTCCACATTTCTACGATTTTTTAATGTTTCCAACTCCACTAGCATTTGTCTTCTTTTTTCGTCTAATTCTAAAAACCTATCTATATCTGCTTTTTCTCCTTTAAGCTCTACAGCTCTTCTTACAGCCTCTGGATTATTTCTTATCCTCTTTACGTCTAACACTTTACCACACCTCCCTTAAAAATAATTCCCGTCCCATAAAGGGACGGGAATGCCGTGTTGCCACCCTCTTTTGGCTTAAATAAGCCCTCCACATGATTTAACGGTCGCCCGAAGGTCATTACACCTTAGCTCCGGGATGGAATTCATAAGTAAAACTTACTGGTTCGCACCCACCACCAGCTCTCTTAAAAGTTTATACTTACTACTCGTCCCTTCATTGCCGACAATATTATGTTTTTTAATATTATACTACTTTATAACACTACTTTCAATAACTATTTTCCAGACATAGAACCAATTCGATCAGGAGGCCAAATTCTAAAAACTATTTTACCCAAAATTTGGTCTTTTGATACATACTTGTGCTGCCAAAATCTACTATCCATAGACTCATTTCTATTATCACCTAACATAAAATAATGACCAGGTGGGACGACATATGGTCCAAAATTGCCTTTCATAGGTTCTTTTATATAGGGCTCCTTAACTACTTTTCCATTTCTTATTAACTGACCATTTTTTATTTCAATTACATCTCCACCAATGCCAATAACTCTTTTTACAAAATTAACTTTTGGGTCGTCAGGAAAACGAAATACTACAATATCTCCTCGTTTTATAGGTTCAAACCTGTATATAAACTTGTTTACAATAAATTTATCATTTATTTGAATAGTATTTAACATTGAACCTGTGGGTACATCTACCAATTCAAAAACATAAGTTCTTATAAACATTGCAATTAAAAAAGCAAGAGCTATAGTAAATATCCAGCTTAATATTTCTTTTTGTACATTTTTGCCCATATTTTCTCTCCTCACTTAAAAGTACAGTGATATTATAGCATAAACTTCAAACAAATTCTAATTTTTTTATTTTGTATGCATATTTTTCTAATATATGTCAATAATAAAATTAAAGAATTATTTGGGAGAGATGTAAAATGAGAGAAATAGAATATCTTCTAGATTTAGCCGAAATAAAAGACACAGAGTACAAAAATTTATTGGCTTTACTTTCCCTCATAGATTTACTAGTAGAAAAAGGAATTATAACGCGAAGCGAACTTGCCCAAAAATCAAAAGAAATAGCAAAAATAAAAACCGCCCTTTAAAAAATCCGTTTCGGCGGATTTTTTTATTATAGTCAATAATTACTCTTAATGATAGACTTTCATCAATTCTCATATTATAATAAAGAAAAAGGAGGTCAAAACGGTGAATAATTTTCTATTGAGATACGGTGATATAATAAAAAAAGCACTGCTCATTGTTGCTGTCTTTATTATATTTTACTTAATCATATTTAAAATTATTCCTTTCTTGATGCCATTTGTAGTGGCTTTGCTTTTCGCTGTGATAATCGATCCTGGTGTAAATTTCTTAGAGAAAAAATTAAAGGTGCCGAGAGGATTAGCATCCTTTATTTTACTTTTGATATTAATAGGCGTGATAGGATCACTTATTGCAATATCAATAACACAACTTATATATGAACTAAGTTCTCTTGCGGAAATAAGTACAAATTATGCAAATACTATTAATGACATAATTTTAAATCTCGTTGATAGAATAAGAATGTATTACGTAACATTACCCCCAAATATTACATCCCTTATTGAAAACAACATGCAATCGATTTTAAACTATATATCATTATTTGCAAAAAATCTTGCTACATGGCTTTTGAATTTTGCAACAAAATTGCCTAATTTTTTCTTTATGACTTTGATAACACTCGTTGCTACTTTTTTTATAAGCAAAGATAAACAGCTTATACTAGATTTTATAAAAAGGCAGATTCCATCTCATTGGGCACAGCATGCAAAAAATATTCAGGTAGACCTTTTAAAGACATTTTTCGGTTATCTGCGAGCAGTAGCAACAATAATGCTTATAACCTTTTTGGAAGTCTCCATAGGCCTTGCAATGATAGGTTTTGACTATCCATTTCTATTGGGTCTTCTTGTAACCATTGTAGATGCATTGCCCGTACTTGGTTCTGGTGCTGTCATGGTACCATGGGCGCTTTATAACATCATAATGAAAAACTACATGGTAGGGATATATCTTTTAATACTGTACGGCTTGGTGGTAGTTGTAAGACAAATGATAGAGCCTAAGATTGTAGGTCAGAGTATCGGACTTCATCCTCTTGTTACGCTTTTATCTATGTTTATAGGTGCAAAACTTTTCGGTGCTTTAGGGCTTGTAATAGGGCCTGTATTTGTAGTAGTATTTAAAGCTCTTCAAAAAGCAGAAATTATTCCTCCTTGGAAATAAAATAAGGGCATTTTGCCCTTATTTTATTTCATCTATTAGATTTGCCATCTCTATTGCTGTAACGGCTGCCTCAAAACCTTTATTCCCACCTTTTGTTCCCGCCCTTACAATAGCTTGCTCAATTGTATCTGTGGTAAGAACGCCGAATATAACTGGAACTTCTGTATCAAGAGATATTTTTGCAATACCTTTTGATACCTCATTTGCAACGTAATCAAAATGGGGTGTCTCTCCTCTTATTACTGCTCCAAGTGCAATTACTGCATTATATCTTTTAGATTCAGCCATCTTTTTAGCTATAAGTGGTATTTCAAATGCTCCAGGTACCCATGCAATTTCAATATCTTCATTTAAAGCACCATGCCTTTTTAGGGCATCAAGTGCTCCTTCGAGAAGTTTGTTAGTTATAAATTCATTGAATCTGCTTACCACAATTCCAAATTTCTTTCCTTCTACCGTAAGTTTTCCTTCGTATATTTTCATAACTATGCACTCCCCTTACTAGTGTTCTTCACTGTGCTTATAATTACATTCAATTCACTTTTTGCATAGCATTTCACACTTCCAAAATTAGATGTCCCATTTTTTCTTTTTTTGTTTTGAGATATTTTTCATTATAATAATTTGGACAAATTTCTATAGGAATCCTTTCTACAACCTCAAGACCATAGTCTAATAATTCCATAATTTTTTGCGGATTATTTGTCATAATCCTTATCTTTTTAACTCCTATATCTTTCAAAATCTGGGCAGCTATGCTGTATTCTCTTAAATCGGGTGGAAAGCCAAGCTTAATATTCGCTTCAACAGTATCAAACCCTTGATCCTGCAAATGATACGCCTTAATCTTGTTTAAAAGTCCTATACCCCTTCCTTCCTGTCTCAGATAGACTAGTACTCCTCCTTCCTGTCCTATTCTTTCCATTGCCGCATGAAGCTGGTCACCACAGTCACATCTTAATGACCCCAATATATCCCCCGTCAGGCACTCTGAATGTATCCTCACAAGTACAGGATCCCTATTTATGTCTCCTTTAATCAGAGCTACATGCTGTTTTCCTGTTAATATTTCTTCATACCCGACAATTTCAAAATTCCCATATTTTGTTGGAAGTTTCGCCTGTGCTACCCTTCTCACAAGTATTTCATTTTTCATTCTGTACTCTATTAAATCTTCAATAGATATAATCCTCAACCCAAATTTTTTTGCAAACTCCAAAAGGTCAGGCAGCCTTGCCATATTTCCATCATCTTTTATGATTTCGCATATTACTCCAGCAGGTTTGAGTCCCGCAAGAACTGCAAGGTCTACAGCTGCTTCTGTATGTCCTGCTCTTACTAAGACACCACCATCTTTTGCTCTTAAAGGAAAGATATGTCCTGGCTTTGTAAAATCTTCTGGCTTTGAATTATCATCTACTAATTTATTCACCGTTAGTGCTCTTTCGAAGGCAGAAATACCAGTGGTACATTCTTTATAGTCTACAGATACAGTAAAAGCAGTTTCTTTATGGTCAGTGTTATTCTCAACCATCTGGTAAATGCCAAGGTCATCAAGTCTCTTTTCTGTCATTGGAACACATACAAGACCCCGTCCATACTTTATCATAAAGTTGATATGTTCTCCGGTAACTTTTTCTGCTGCCATGACTAAGTCGCCTTCATTTTCCCTGTTTTCATTATCAACAACAATAATCATTTTTCCTTGCTTTATATCTTCTATTGCATCTTCTATCCTATCAAACATAGTCTTTCCTCCTTAACTTAGAAAAGTCATCTAAATCTATATAAATCCATTTTCTTTCAATAAATCTTTTATATCCTTTTGCGCTATTAGTTTTTCTACATACTTAGAAAGTATATCAACTTCGATATTCACACTATCTCCTACCCTTTTATAACCCAATGTCGTCTTAAGCATTGTATGTGGAATAATTGAAACAGTAAAATAATCATCTCCATCTTCAACAACCGTTAAACTTATACCATCTACCGCAATGCTTCCCTTACGCACAATGTATTTTGTAAATTCTTTATTGATAGCTATCTTAAATATAAAAGCATTTTTTTCCTGCCTTTTGTCTATGATTTTTCCAGCGCAATCTATATGACCAGTTACGATATGCCCACCCATTCTCCTTCCAACTTGAAGTGCTCTTTCAAGATTGACAATGTTTCCAATTTTTAAATCTTTTAAATTGCTTGCTCTCATGGTTTCAGGCATAACGTCAGCTACAAAACTTTCGTTTGACATATTAGTAACAGTTAAGCATACACCGTTAACTGCTATACTATCACCTATTTTTGTTCCCTCAAGGACTTTGCTACATTTTATAACAATTTTTGTAAAAGTACCATGTATAATATTTTTAACAGTTCCTGTTTCTTCTATAATTCCAGTAAACATACGCCATAACCTACTTTCTTACATATGCTGTTATTAGTATATCATCATCTATTCTATCAATCTCTATATTTTTTAATTCTATTGAATTTTCTATATTTGAAAAGCCTATACCTTCTACAGGTGTTAAAGCATTTTCTCCTCCTACTATTCTAGGTGATATAAAAAACATAACTTTATCAACAATTCCCTCTTTAAGTGCAGACCAATTTAATGTCCCACCGCCTTCAATCAATACACTATCAATCCCCCTCTCTCCAAGTTTTATCATTAGCTCTTTTAAAGGTACTTTTCCATTGTCGTTTTTTAATATAATAACTTCAATATCCATATCTTCAAGTTTCTTTCTTACACTGTTTGGCATAAGTTCTGTTGTAGCAATTATCGTTTTTGCCGCTTTGTCTCTTATTACATTTGAGGCAAGTGGCGTTCTACCTCTACTATCCACAATAATCCTTACAGGACTTTTGTACCCCTCTAACCTTGTTGTAAGCATTGGGTTATCCTTAATTACTGTATTTACCCCAACCATAATCGCGGATACACGTCCTCTTATTTTATGAGCAAATTTTCTTGATTTCTCATTTGTAATCCATTTAGAATTTCCATTATAACAAGCAATCTTCCCATCAATGCTCATAGCAGATTTTAATATTACAAATGGAATTTTTGTCGTAATATATTTAACAAATATTTCGTTGAGTTTCCTCGCTTCTTTCTCCATCATCCCAACCTGTACTTCTATTCCCGCCTCTTTTAACCTTTTTATACCATTTCCGCTAACTTTAGGATTTGGGTCTTCCATCGCTATATACACTCTCTTAATGCCAGATTTAATTATTTCTTCAACACAAGGTGGTGTTTTGCCATAATGGCTGCAAGGTTCAAGTGTTACAAACATAGTAGAACCTTTAACATCTTCAACTGCATTTTTTAATGCATTTACTTCAGCATGGGGACCTCCAAAATATTCATGATAACCCTCACCTATTATTTTTCCATTTTTAACTATTACAGCACCCACAAGTGGATTAGGGTTTGTGTATCCCCATCCTTTTTCAGCCAGTTTTAAAGCCCTTTTCATATATTCTTCCAATTTAATCCCTCCTATACTAAAAAATCCTGAAGGTTAAACCTTCAGGGTTAAAAAAACCCCAGAGAATATATTCCCTGGGGAATATTTCTCCTTCTCCCATCCAGACTTTAACTGTCGGCCTCGGAATTTCACCGAGTCTGCCAAAAGGCTCGCGGGCTATACCGCCGGTACGGAATTTCACCGATCCCTGAAGGTTTTATCCAATTGTATTTTCAACAGTTCCCCCCGCGGGGATAAATGGAAGCACCATCTCATCTTTGTCTATAATACATTCTATCATAAAAGGTCTTTTTTCGCTATAGGCTTTTTTAAACGCTTTTTCAAATTCTTCTTTTGTTGTAACTCTTATTCCTTCTACTCCAAAGTCGTTTGCAAGCTTAGCAAAATTCAAATTTGCGTTCAAATCTGTGTGGGAAAATCTCTTGTCATACAAAAGATTTTGCCACTGTCTTACCATGCCTAAAGTTTGGTTGTTGAGTAGTACCGTTATAACCGGAATATTATATACAGCAGCTGTTTCTAAGGCATGTATATTCATTCTTAAACTTCCATCACCTGCAATGTTTACAACTCTTTTATCTGGCCTTCCTACTTGCGCTCCTATTGCAGCAGGAAGCCCAAAGCCCATTGTCCCTAATCCCCCTGATGTAACAAAGGTTCTGGGGTGTTTAAATTTATAAAACTGGGCAGCCCACATTTGATTTTGTCCCACTTCAGTGGCTATTATAAGGTCATCGTTCGAAATTTCTTGAATTTTTTCTACTATCCACTGAGGCCTCAAAACTTCATCGTTTTTATACTTTAATCCGTGCTTTTCTCTCAAGAAAGAAATTTCCTCTAACCATTCTTTTCTCTCAATGAATGGAAGTTTATTCGTTAAAAGTTTCAATACTTCTTTTACTTTACCTATAATTGCTACCTCTACTTCCACGTTTTTCCCTAATTCTGCAGGGTCAATATCAATATGGACTATTTTGGCATTCGGTGCAAGTCCTCCTGCTTTGCCAGCGACTCTGTCGCTAAATCTCGTTCCTATCGCTATCACAAGGTCTGATTTATACACAGCCAAATTTGCAAATCTGCTTCCATGCATGCCAATAAGACCTAATGACAAAGGATGGTCTTCTGGAAAGCATCCTAATCCCATTAAAGAAGTAGCAACAGGTATATTGGTCTTCTCTGCAAATTCTATAAGTTCCTCTGATGCTTCTCCCCAAATCACTCCTCCTCCTGCAAATATTACAGGTTTTCTACTTTGCAAAATGAATTCAATGGCTTTGTCTAACTCTTTTTGCGAAACTATTCCATTGACATTGTTTTTTATATTAATACTATCTCCCATTTCCTTAACATATTCTATATCAGCATTCTGTATATCTTTTGGAATATCTACTAACACAGGACCAGGCCTTCCACTTTTGGCTATTGCAAATGCCTGCCTTATTGTATCTGCCAGTTTATCAGGAGACTTTACAATAAAGTTGTGTTTAGTTATAGGCATCGTAATACCTGTTATGTCAACCTCTTGAAAAGCGTCTTTTCCTATGAGATTTGTAGGAACCTGTCCTGTTATCGCCACAACAGGTACTGAATCCATATAAGCATTAGCTATACCCGTTACAAGATTGGTAGAACCGGGGCCAGAGGTAGCAAAGCAAACCCCTACCCTTCCCGTAACTCTTGCATAACCATCTGCCATATGGGCTGCCATTTGCTCGTGAGTAGCTAAAATATGCCTTATATCAGAGTCATAAAGAGCATCATAAATGGGAATAACTGCTCCTCCTGGTATGCCAAATATAGTATCAACGCCCATCTCTTTTAAAACTTCTATAACTACTTGCGCTCCTTTTAACTTCATATACCTCCCCCCTTAAAAACTGCACCTGTATTTGCAGAAGTCACCTGTTCTGCATATCTTGCCATATAACCAGTTTTTATCTTTGGTTCAGGTCTTACCCATCTTTTCATTCTTTCTTTAATCTCCTCATCAGTTAATTTCACATTAATTTTTCTTGCGGGAATATCAATTTCAATAATATCCCCATCTTCAATAATCGCTATTTCTCCTCCTTCCATAGCTTCCGGAGAGACGTGTCCTATGGAAGCTCCTCTTGTTGCACCTGAAAATCTACCGTCTGTTATAAGAGCGACATCTTTGTCAAGTCCCATACCTGCAAGGGCTGAAGTAGGACTTAACATTTCTCTCATTCCCGGCCCACCTTTTGGACCTTCGTATCTTATTACTACCACATCGCCTTTCTGTATTTTCCCACCATATATTGCTTCAATAGCCTCTTCTTCAGAATTAAATACCTTTGCTGGTCCTTCATGTCTTAACATCTCTTTTGCTACAGCAGATGCTTTTACAACAGCTCCTTCTCTTGCAATGTTCCCGTACAGTATCGCAAGACCTCCAGTACTGCTGTAAGGGTTGTCTATTGGCCTTATCACATCATGATTTAAAATTTTCGCGTCTTTTATATTCTCTCCCAATGTCTTTCCTGTAACTGTTAACACTTCAGTATTTATGAGATCAGCTTTCGTCAGCTCTTTTAAAACAGCTGAAATTCCGCCTGCAAAATAAAGGTCCTCTATGTGGTATTTCCCTGCAGGACTTAATTTACATAAATTAGGTACTCTTGTACTAATCTCATTAATCTCATTTAAAGGTATATCTACGCCTGCCTCATGAGCTATAGCTTTTAAGTGCAATACTGTATTTGTAGAACCACCTAAAGCCATGTCTAAACTAAAGGCGTTTATAAATGCCTCTTTTGTAAGTATATCGGAAGGTTTAATTCCTCTCTCTACAAGCTCCATGATTTTCATTCCAGCTTGTTTTGCAAGTCTTATCCTTTCAGAATAAACAGCTGGAATTGTGCCATTTCCTGGAAGTCCCATTCCTAAAGCTTCTGTCAAGCAATTCATAGTATTTGCGGTAAACATACCAGAGCAGGAACCACAGGTAGGGCAAGCGTTAAGCTCTATCCTGTAGAGGTCTTCCTCAGTGATTTTACCAACCTTGTGAGCCCCTACCGCCTCAAAAACACTGCTCAAATCACAGGTATCTCCATTACACTTTCCTGCAAGCATTGGGCCTCCGCTTACAACTATTGCAGGAATATTTAGGCGTGCTGCTGCCATAAGCATTCCCGGTACTATTTTGTCGCAATTAGGTATAAGCACAAGCCCGTCAAAACCGTGGGCCATTGCCATGATTTCAATGCTATCTGCAATAAGTTCTCTACTCCCTAAAGAGTATTTCATACCTTTATGGTTCATGGCAATGCCATCACAAACACCAATAGTGGAAAACTCTATAGGGGTTCCTCCTGCCATTCTGATGCCTGCTTTTACAGCTTCAGCTATTTTGTCTAAATGCATATGACCTGGTATAATTTCATTTTTTGAGTTTGCAACTCCTATAATAGGCCTTTTTATCTCTTCATAAGTCAAGCCTAAAGCATATAAAAGTGACCTATGCGGCGCCTTTTCAACTCCTTTTTTTATGCTATCGCTTATCAATCTCCTCACCCCTTTACATACTCTACCACTTTATCTCCCATCTCCTGAGTATTTAAAATTATTCCTTTTCCTAAATCAAAAGTCCTATAACCTGCCTCTAAAACTTTATTTACTGCATCCTTTATGTCATTAGCAGCATCTATAAGGTCAAAAGAATATTCCAGCATCATAGCAACTGACAGTATTGTAGCTAAAGGATTTGCTTTTTTTGTTCCAGCAATATCTGGAGCAGAACCGTGTATAGGTTCATAAAGCCCCACTTTATCTTCTCTTAAGCTAGCAGAAGGAAGCATACCTATAGAACCTGTAAGTTGGGAAGCCTCGTCACTTAATATATCGCCAAACATATTGGAAGTGAGAATTACATCAAATTGAGAAGGATTTTTAATTAGTTGCATAGCACAATTATCTACATACATATGGTTTAACTCAACATCAGGATATCTCTTACTTATTTCTTCTACCGTTTTTCTCCACAATCTTGAAGAATCCAAAATGTTTGCCTTGTCTACAGAAGTGACTTTCTTTTTCCTCTTTAAAGCCGCTTCAAAAGCAATAACCGCTATCCTTTCTATCTCTGAAGTCTGGTACACTTCTGTATCATAAGCCTTAAAACCATAATCTATAGCAACTGTTCCTCTCGGTCCAAAATAAATGCCACCAGTAAGTTCTCTTACCACAAGAATATCTAAACCCTCTTGTAATAACTCGTTTTTTAAAGGAGAAGCTTCTTTTAAAGGAGGATAAAGAACAGCAGGCCTTAGATTTGCATAAACCCCTAGGCTTTTTCTTAAAGCCAGAAGACCCGCTTCTGGCCTTTTATCCCCCTCAAGGTCATCCCATTTATGTCCACCTACTGCTCCCAAAAGAACAGCATCGCTGGAAAGACATGCATTTTTTGTCTCTTCCGGATAGGGAACACCATATTTATCTATAGCTTCTCCTCCAAAGGGATACTTTTTTACATCAAATTTAAGTTTGTACTTGTCTTCTATAGCAGACAAAACTTTTAACCCTTCTTCTATGACTTCAGGTCCAATTCCATCTCCAGGCAAAACAGCAATTTTAAACAATGTCACACCTTCTCTCTGACATAATTTATAAGTCCACCATATTTCATTATTTCTTTTATGAAGTCAGGAAAGGGTTGAGCTTTAAATTCTGTTCCCTTAGTCAAATTTTTTATGATTCCATTATCTGTATCAACCAAAACAATATCACCTTCTTCAATCCCATCTACTGCCTCTTTGCATTCTAATATCGGAAGCCCTATATTTATCGCATTTCTGAAAAAAATTCTTGCAAACGACTTAGCAATTATACAGGATATACCAGATGCTTTAATAGCAATTGGCGCATGCTCTCTGGAGGATCCACTACCAAAATTTTCACCTACAACCAGTATATCTCCTTCTTGAACTTTGTTTTTAAACTCTTTGTCTAAATCTTCCATGCAATGCTGTGCCAATTCTTGTGGGTCTGATGTGTTTAAATACCTTGCTGGTATTATAACATCTGTATCTATATTGTCCCCATATTTTATGGCTTTCCCCTGCATCATTCTACCTCCTCTGGACTTACGATATATCCTGCAATAGCTGAAGCCGCCGCAACAGCTGGACTTGAAAGATACACTTCACTCTCAGGATGTCCCATTCTTCCTACAAAATTTCTATTAGTAGTAGCCAGTGCCCTTTCTCCTTTAGCCAGAATTCCCATATGTCCGCCAAGGCAAGGTCCACACGTAGGAGTAGATACTGCCGCACCTGCTTTTATAAACTCTTCGATGTAACCTCTTTTAACACATTCTAAGTATATTTCCTGTGTTGCAGGAAAAATTAAAAGTCTTACATCAGGATGAACCTTTTTGCCTTTCAATATCTTATAAGCTATCTCCATGTCTGATATGCGTCCATTGGTGCAAGAACCAATAACCACTTGGTCTATTTTCACTTTTCCAACCTCATCAATATTTCTGGTGTTTTCAGGCAAATGAGGAAATGCTACTTGAGGCCTTATCTCATCCAAATTTATCTCATAAACCTCACTGTACTCAGCATCTTCATCCCTTTCAAATACTTTATATTCTCTTTTTGCTCTCCCTTTAACATATGCGTCGGTAATTTCGTCAAAATCGAAAATACCGTTTTTAGCCCCTGCTTCAATTGCCATATTGGCAATTGTGAATCTATCGTCGATTGACAAAGCTTTTATGTTTCCTGTAAATTCCATAGATTTGTATAAAGCTCCGTCAACTCCTATTTTTCCGATTATATACAAGATAACATCTTTTCCGCTTACCCATTTTTGCAAATTGCCTTTTAACACAAATTTTATAGCTTCTGGCACTTTAAACCAAGCCTTGCCTGTCGCCATCGCTGCCGCCATGTCAGTGCTTCCAACTCCTGTAGAAAAACAAGTAAGAGCGCCATAGGTACAAGTATGAGAATCGGCACCTATGACAACATCCCCAGGAAGTACAAGTCCTTTTTCGGGTAAAAGTGCGTGCTCTATTCCCATTTGCCCTACTTCAAAGAAATTTACTATTCCATGTTTTTTTGCAAATTTTCTCATTATATTCACTTGCTCCGCCGATTTTATATCTTTATTAGGAACAAAATGATCAGGAACAAGGGCAATTTTTGTATTGTCAAAAACTCTATCAATGCCTATCTTTTCAAACTCCTTTATAGCAACAGGAGCAGTGACGTCATTGCCTAACACCATATCCACATCAACTTCAATTAACTCCCCTGGTTTTACTTCTCTACCAACTTTTGCTGACAATATCTTTTGTGTCAATGTTAAGCCCAAGCTTCTCCCTCCTTAAAACTCCTAAACTCTTCCAAAGTCTCTTCAACAACAAATCTTATATCCTCATCCACAATGACCTTTTTTCTGTCTGCCAAATCTTTAAACCTTCTAAAAGCATCACTTAATTCTCCTGGTGAAAGATTATTGTACCCCAATTGTTTGACTTTCAATTCAAAAGCATTTCTTCCTGAAAGCTTACCTAATGCAAAAGTATCTGGAATTATTCCAATGTCCTCTGGTTTCATTATTTCATAAGTAGCTCTGTTGTTTATAACTCCATGTTGGTGAATTCCCGCTTGATGTCTAAAAGCATTAGCACCTACAATTGCTTTATTAGGTTGGAGTTTAATTCCTGCAAGTTCGCTTACCAATTTGCTTGTATTGTATATCTCTTTAGTGTTTATTCCGTGAACAAGGCCAAAATAATCTTTTCTCGTATTTAATGCCATCACTACTTCTTCCATAGCTGCATTTCCTGCCCTTTCTCCTATTCCGTTTACAGTCACTTCTACCTGAGTTGCTCCGTTTTCTATGGCAGACAAAGAATTCGCTACAGCCATTCCTAAATCATTGTGACAATGAGCACTTATCATTACTCCATCGATGTTGGGAACATTATTTCTGATGTATTTTATGAGTTCTCCAAATTCTCTTGGCATCGCATATCCCACAGTATCGGGCACATTTATTACATTTGCTCCTGCATCAATTACCTCACTAAAAACTTTTACTAAGAAATCCCAATCAGTCCTTGAAGCGTCTTCTGCTGAAAATTGAATCTCATCAAATTTTCCTTTTGCGTATTTTACCATTTCAACGGCTTTTTCAAGCATTTCTTCTCTTGACATCTTAAGTTTGTATTTAAGATGTATATCAGAAGTTGCGATAAAAACGTGTAATCTCGACCTTTCAGCATTTTTCAAAGCGCTGCTAGCTCTGTCTATATCCTCTTTTACAGACCTTGCCATTGCAGCAATAGTAACACCTTTCAATTTATCAGCAATATTTTTAACTGCTTCAAAATCTCCATTAGAAGCTGCTGGAAATCCTGCTTCTATGACATCAACTCCTAAGGATACCAACTGTTTTGCTATTTCAAATTTATCGTTAATGTCAAAGTTGACGCCAGGAGTCTGCTCACCATCTCGTAACGTAGTGTCAAAAACAATGACTCTTTTGACCCCCATCGCCTATCTACCTCCTTATTCATTCTTTTTTAATCCAAGCCATCATTTCTCTCAAACCTTTGCCGACTTTTTCAATAAGATGATTTGCCTCTTTATCTTTTATAGCATTATACTGTGGTCTTCCTACCTGATTTTCTAAAAGCCACTCTTTTGCAAATTTTCCTGATTGTATTTCTGACAAAACTTTTTTCATCTCTTTTCTTGTTTCCTCTGTTATTATCCTCTTGCCTGTCATATAATCTCCAAATTCTGCAGTATCAGAAATAGAATATCTCATATAACTAAAACCGCCTTCGTATATGAGGTCAACTATAAGTTTCATTTCATGCACACATTCGAAATAAGCTATTTCTGGCTGATAACCAGCTTCTACCAATGTTTCAAATCCTGCTTTCATGAGTTCAGTAACTCCACCACAAAGGACAGCCTGCTCCCCAAAGAGGTCTGTTTCTGTCTCCTCTTTAAAAGTAGTCTCAATAACACCTGCCCGTGTACCTCCTATTCCTTTTGCATAGGCTAAAGCTATTTCAAAAGCTTTCCCTGTATAATCCTGGTATACTGCTACAAGATTTGGAACTCCTTTCCCTTCCTGGTATACTCTCCGAACTAAATGTCCCGGACCTTTTGGAGCCACCATAAACACATCCACATTATCAGGAGGAACAATCTGTTTAAAATGAATGTTAAACCCATGAGCAAAAGCGAGAGCTTTACCTTCTGTAAGATTTTTTTCTATGCTTTCTTTATAGACTTTTGCCTGCTTTTCATCCGGTATCAGCATCATTATGATATCTGCTACTTTAGCTGCTTCCTCAACTGTATAAACTCGCAGCCCTTCTTTTTCTGCCTTTTCTTTTGATTTGCTTCCCTCGTAAAGGCCAACTACTACATCAAGTCCAGAATCTCTTAAATTTAGTGCATGAGCATGACCCTGACTTCCAAAACCTATTATTGCGATTTTTTTGTTTTTGAGTAAATTTAAATCTGCATCTTTGTCATAATACATCTTTGCCATTACAATTCCCCCTCATATTCTTTTAATGCTTTATTGCCTCTTTCCAAAGCTACAAGGCCTGTTCTTACCAGCTCTTTTACTTCAAATTTGCTTATGAGATTTATAAAAGCATTAATCTTTTCACTATCTCCGGTAATTTCTATAATCAATGAGTCCATTGAAATATCTATAACTTTTGCTCTAAAAGTATCTACAATGTGCATTATGTCATCCCTTGTATTTGAATCATAACCTACTTTAACTAACAACAATTCTCGAGAAACATTATCCCTTGCTCCTATGTTTTGTACTTTCAGCACATCTACAAGTTTATTAAGTTGCCTTATCACCTGGATAACTGTATAATCATCTCCTTTCACTGTCAAAGTTATCCTTGAGATGTCTTCTCTTTCTGTCGTACCTACTGCAAGGCTTTCAATATTATAGCCTCTCCTTGAAAAAAGACCTACTACCCTTGACAAGACTCCTGGATGATTGTTCACAAGGACAGATATAATGTGCAAATTATCACCCCCTATATAAAAATCATTCCCCGCCCTAAATTACAGGGCGGGGATTTCCTCCACGCGGTACCACCTGTTTTCGCTATTACCTCACGGCAATAGCCTCACCAAGTTATACAACTTGACCTGTAACGGGTAATCCCGGTATAGCCTAATAAGCTTACCGCCGTTCAGCTATACAGCTCCAGAGCGATCTAATATGCGCCTCGGCACCGGTTTGCACCATCCACCGGCTCTCTTGAGCCTCAACGCATACCCCTCACCTTCATCGCTTTTATCCTTTATCATTTTAAAAATACAAATCCAAATAAAGTTACTTGTTATTTTAGCAGCATCTTTTACTTTAGTCAACTAAATTATTTGTAAATTTTCAATAATCTATCGTTTACATTTACTAAAAAATTTTAAATATCTCCCAAAAAAATTACTCTTTTTTTAACTATCATTAAAAATTGCTTAAATCGCATGCAGCTTAAACATTTTTGTCAAATTTGGTTTTTAAAAAGATATGTATTATGATTAAAATTAGAAAGTTCAAGAAGGGAGAGTGTTTATGAGTATTTTACATATGCCTTTAAAGATAAAGGATATTACAATAAAAAATAGAATCATGATGTCTCCTATGTGTATGTACTCAGCTTCTACAGATGGGATGCCAAATGACTGGCATATAGTTCATTACGCCACAAGGGCTATTGGTGGAGTAGGACTCATTATGCAAGAAGCCACAGCTGTTGAGAGCAGAGGAAGAATAACTGACCGTGACCTTGGGATATGGAATGATGAGCAAGTTAAAGAATTAAAAAAAATTGTAGACATCTGTAAAGCAAATGGCGCTGTAATGGGAATACAGCTTGCTCATGCAGGAAGAAAATGTGATATACTTTATGAAGATGTTGTAGGACCTTCCCCTATTAAAGCAGGAAACCACTACAAACTTCCAAGAGAATTAACCATTGACGAAATAAAATCTATAGTAAAAGCTTTTGGGGAAGCTGCTAAAAGGGCTAACTTAGCAGGTTATGATGTAGTTGAAATACATGCAGCTCACGGCTATTTAATCCACGAATTTCTTTCTCCTCTTTCAAATAAGCGAAAAGATGAATACGGTGGTAGCATTGAAAATAGAGCAAGATTTTTAATTGAAGTGATAGATGAAGTTAGAAAAAATTGGCCTGAAAATAAACCTATTTTCGTGCGGGTATCTGCAGATGATTACATGGAAGGCGGAATAAACATAGATATGATGGTAGAATATATCAACATGATAAAAGACAAAGTTGATTTAATTGATGTAAGCAGTGGAGGACTTTTAAATGTTGATATAAATCTATATCCTGGATATCAAGTTAAATACGCTGAAACAATTAAAAAGCGCTGTAATATAAAAACTTCTGCGGTAGGATTAATAACGACACAAGAGCTTGCAGAAGAAATTCTTTCAAATGAAAGGGCAGACTTAGTTGCACTTGGAAGAGAACTTTTAAGAAATCCCTATTGGGTTCTGCATACCTACACTTCAAAGGAAGACTGGCCAAAACAATATGAAAGAGCTTTTAAAAAATAAGCCCCCAAAAATTGAGGGCTTATTTTTATTCTTCATTTTCTATTCTTGCAGTAGAAACAACCCTGTCACCATCATCAAGCTTCATAAGGGTTACTCCTCTTGTATCTCTGTGCATCTTAGAAATATCTGACACCTTCATTCTTATAAGAATCCCATTTGCAGAAATTATCATAAATTCATCTTCTGGATTTACTGACCGTATAGACACCAATTTACCAGTCTTTTCGCTAAGCCTTATTGCAATTATTCCCTTTCCTGCTCTTGTTTGAAGCCTGTATTCCTCTAAGTCCGTTCTCTTCCCAAATCCATTTTCTGTTACTACTAAAATTTCGCTGTTGGGATGAACAAGGTCCATTTCTACCACTTCATCGTCTTCTCTCAAGGAAATAGCTATTACACCTTTTGCTACTCTTCCCATAGGTCTTATGTCTTTTTCATTAAATCTTATAGCATAGCCTCTGGCAGTCCCTATTATTATTTCTCTTTCTCCATTTGTTAATTTTACATTTATAAGCTCATCACTTTCTTCCAACGTGATAGCAATTATACCATTTCTCTTAATTGACCTGAACTCTTCTATAAAAGTCTTTTTAATTATGCCTTTTTTAGTGCACATCACAATATACTTAATATCTTCTGACTTTTTAAGAGGAATAACCGCTGTGACTTTCTCTCCTTGAGCTATCTGTATGAGATTGACAATAGCCGTGCCTTTTGCTTGTCTTCCTGTCTCAGGAATGTCTATTGTCCTTAAACTATATACTTTCCCTTTGTTTGTAAAGAACAACAGTCTGTCATGGGTTGTAGTGATAAATATATCCTCTACAAAGTCATCTTCTCTTGTAGATATACCTAATATGCCTTTCCCTCCACGTTTTTGAGCCTTATAAGTATCAAGAGGCATTCTCTTTATATATCCATAGTGTGTCATTGTCACTACAACATCTTCCAATTGAACCAAATCCTCTAAATCTAACTCTTCTTCTTTTGCCACAATGCTTGTCTTTCTCGGAGTAGCATATTTATCTTTTATTTCCAAAAGCTCTTTTTTGATTATTTCCAGCACTTTTCTTTCATCTGCCAAAATTTCCTTTAATTCTTTTATCTTTTCAATTAACTCCTTAAGCTCATCTTCTACTTTTTGCCTTTCAAGCCCAGTCAACCTTCCTAATCTCATGTCAACTATCGCTTGTGCTTGTTTTTCGCTTAACCCAAACTTGTCCATTAAATTTTGTTTAGCAATTGCTTCTGTCTTCGAACTTCTTATTATGTTTATCACTTCATCAATGTGGTCAAGGGCGATTTTTAACCCTTCTAAAATATGGGCTCTTTCTTCTGCTTTTCTTAAGTCAAACTTGGTCCTTCTCGTTACAACATCCGCTTGATGGTCCACATACTTTTCTATAATCTGCTTTAAATTTAGTATTTTTGGCTCTCCATCTACAAGAGCTAACATTATAGCTCCAAAGGTCTGCTGCATTTGTGTGTGCATATAAAGTTTATTAAGTATCACCTTTGGATTGACATCTCTTTTTAGCTCTATTACAATTTTCATTCCATTCCTATCAGATTCATCTCTCAAATCAGAAATCCCTTCTATGTGCTTGTCACGGACTAACTCAGCTATTTTTTCAATTAACTTAGCTTTTAAAACCATATAAGGAATCTCTGTAATTACAATTCTCGTCTTACCGTGGTGTTCTTCAATTTCTGCCTTTGCCCTAACGACAATTTTACCTCTTCCTGTCTCATAAGTCTCTTTTATACCGTCTCTTCCTAGAATTATTCCTCCTGTAGGAAAGTCAGGTCCTTTTATATATTTCATCAGTTCATCTACTGAAATATAAGGATTGTCTATATAAGCGACAATTCCATCTATGACTTCTCCTAAATTGTGAGGAGGAATATTCGTAGCCATACCTACAGCAATTCCTTGAGAGCCGTTGACTAAAAGATTAGGAAATCGAGAGGGAAGTACAACTGGTTCCTTTAAAGTCTCATCAAAGTTTGGTACAAAATCTACTGTCTCTTTGTTGATATCTGTAAGCATCTCAAGGGCAATTTTTGAAAGCCTCGCCTCTGTGTACCTCATGGCAGCCGGAGGGTCTCCATCTATGCTTCCAAAGTTTCCGTGCCCATCTATCAAAGTTTCTCTCATTGAAAAATCCTGTGCTAGTCTCACTAAAGTATCGTAAACAGCTGCATCACCGTGAGGATGGTATTTTCCTAAAACTTCACCAACAACTGCAACGCTCTTTTTATATGGCTTGTCAGGGGTTAATCCCAACTCATTCATAGCATAGAGAATCCTTCTATGAACTGGTTTTAAACCATCTCTCACATCTGGCAATGCCCTTCCAACAATTACACTCATCGCATAATCTATATAAGATTTTTTCATTTCATCTTCAATGTCTACTGGGATTACTTTCTCTTTTTCTTCACTCATCTATTTCACCTCTTTTATATGTCCAAGTTTCTAACTGTTTTTGCATATTTTTCTATAAATTCCCTTCTTGGTTCGACTTTATCCCCCATCAAAATGGTGAAAATTTCATCTGCAGCTATCGCATCCTCTAATGTAACTTTAAGCATCGTCCTCTTCTCTGGATCCATAGTTGTATCCCATAACTGGTCAGCATTCATTTCTCCAAGACCTTTATACCTTTGAACAGTATAATTTTCCCTTCCAATTTCATTTAAGATCTTGTCTAATTCTCTATCCGAGTAAGCATAATATACCTTTTTGCCCTTTGTAATTTTATATAAAGGTGGTTGAGCAATGAACACATTTCCATTTTCAATTAAAGGTCTCATAAACCTATAGAAAAATGTTAAAAGTAATGTCCTAATATGGCTTCCATCTACGTCTGCATCTGTCATTATAACTATTTTGTGGTACCTTAACTTACTTATATCAAAATCATTCCCTACGCCAGTACCTAAAGCAGTTATCATTGCTCTTATCTCTTCATTAGACAATATCTTGTCAAGTCTTGCCTTCTCTACATTTAAAATTTTTCCTCGGAGTGGAAGTATCGCTTGAAATCTACTGTTTCTACCTGATTTAGCAGAACCTCCTGCAGAGTCACCCTCTACCAAGAAAAGCTCACATTTGGAAGGGTCTTTCTCCGAACAGTCGGCAAGTTTACCCGGCAAAGTAGTATTTTCAAGAGCAGACTTTCTTCTGGTAAGCTCTCTGGCTTTTCTCGCAGCTTCCCTTGCTCTTGCTGCTTGAGTAGCTTTTTCTACTATAACTTTTGCAACTGAGGGATTTTCTTCTAAAAAAGCCGAGAGTTTTTCTGTTACTACATTTTCTACAATAGACCTCATTTCAGAATTTCCTAATTTTGTTTTAGTCTGTCCTTCAAACTGTGGATTTTTTAATTTTACACTTACAATAGCTGTAAGTCCTTCTCTTACATCTTCACCCTGTAAATTTTTCTCGTTATCTTTTATAATCCCGTATTTTCTTGCGTAATCATTAATGACTTTAGTCAAAGCTGCTTTAAAGCCTACTAGATGGGTACCGCCTTCTCTAGTATCAATATTATTAGCAAAACTAAAGATATTTTCATTATAGCTGTCATTATACTGCATGCAAACCTCTACTTCATAGTCGCTATTTTTCGCTTCCATGTATATAGGCTCTTCATGGAGGACTTCTTTATTTCTATTTAAATACTTTACAAAAGATATAATTCCACCTTCGTAGTTAAAGACCTCTTCTTTTCCGTGTCTTTCGTCTATAAGCTTAATATTTATACCCTTATTTAAAAACGCTAATTCTCTCAATCTTTGAGCTAATACATCATAGTCGAATACAGTTTCTTCAAAAATCTCCTTATCCGGCTTAAAAGTAATAGTTGTACCTGTCTCTTCTGTCTCTCCAATAACCTCTAAATCCGTTTTTGGAACTCCTCTTTCATATATTTGCCTATAAATTTTCCCATGTTGTTTTACAATAACTTCTAATTTTTCAGATAATGCATTTACAACAGAAACACCTACTCCATGCAATCCTCCAGATACTTTGTAAGCGTCATTATTAAATTTTCCACCTGCATGTAACATCGTTAAAGCTACTTCTACAGCCGGTTTTCCAACTTTTGGGTGAATATCTGTAGGTATACCTCTTCCGTCGTCTTCAACCGTTATAGAATTATCTTTGTGTATAGTAACTACTATATTTTTGCAATAACCGGCCAATGCTTCATCTATACTATTATCGACTACCTCGTATACAAGGTGATGCAGTCCTCTGCTACCAGTAGAACCTATATACATTCCTGGCCTTTTTCTCACAGCTTCTAAACCCTCTAATATTTGTATTTGACTTGCAGTATAAGTTTCATCCTTTGCCATATTCACAACCTCCGCAAATTTATCCAACAGTTTTATTTTATCATTCTTTTAAGAATTGCTCAATTCAAAACATTTCCCGAAAAATTTCCCGGGAAATGAAGAGGAAATAATTTTATTTTTATTATTGCCTATAATATAATATACTTAACAAATATACCTATAATATAATATACTTAAATTGAGGTGAATTCAATGGCTACTTATGAAGATTTTTTAAAACTTGACATACGTGTAGGAAGAATAATTGAGGTAGAAGACTTTCCAAAAGCAAAAAAACCTGCTTATAAGTTAAAAATTGACTTTGGCGAATTAGGAATCAAAAAGTCCAGCGCTCAAATAACAAAATTGTACAAAAAAGAAGAGTTGTATAATAAATTGGTGGTCTGCGTAGTTAATTTTCCTCCAAAGCAAGTAGTAGATTTTATATCTGAAGTATTGTTGCTTGGAGTTGATGACGAAGATGGGAATGTCGTCTTGCTTCAACCAGAAAGAGAAGTAAAAATAGGCAATAAAATCTATTAATGGTTTTATTTTTTATGGAAGGTGGTAAATAGTGAAATTTTTAGGTGTCAACATAGGTAAACTCATCAACATATCCTGCAAAATCACAGGAAAAGGTGGAACATCTCTTCCCGGAAAAATCGCACTAAAGTACGATTCTAAATTAATTGAAAAACTAATAGGGCCCATAAAAAACAACAAAGTAATAATAACAGGTACAAATGGCAAAACTACAACTTCCGGATTAATAGCCTCTATTTTGACCACTGCTGGGAAAAGTGTTGTACACAACAAAGAAGGAGCAAATATGAAAACGGGAATTGCGACTGCTTTAATAAAAAGCAGCAATTTTTTGGGAAATTTACAAAAAGATGCGACCGTTTTTGAAGTAGATGAAGCAAACATGCCCATTGTGATAGAAGATGTAAAACCCAATATAGTAGTAATAACCAACTTTTTTAGAGACCAATTAGACAGATATGGAGAACTAGATACAACAGTAGAAAAAGTAAAAAAAGCCCTTTTAAACCTGCCACAAGATTCTATAGTATTACTAAACGCTGATGAACCTTTTACAGCTTCAATAGGAGATGAAATAAAATCGAAAGTTTTTTACTATGGAGTTGAAGACAACATTGAAGGAATTAACTCCTCTTCTTTTGAACAAAAATACTGTCCAATTTGTGCCCACAAATACGAATATAAAAAAATATATTACGGGCAACTGGGAGACTATTACTGCCCCAATTGTGGCAAAAAGCGGCCAAATCCTCATTTTAAAGCCACTAATATATTTTTAAATGAAGATGGAATAAATTTTAATCTATACTATAAAGATAAAATTTTTACAGTTAAAAGTAGATTAATAGGCTTATACAATGTGTATAATTTATTAGCAGCTATATCTGCTGGCATTTTGTTGAACATAGACTTTAGCACTATATTAAAAGCAATAGAAAGCTATTGGCCAATAGAAGGAAGATTACAAAAAACTAAAATAAAAAGCAAAAGGACAATAATAAATTTAATCAAAAACCCCATCGGTTTTGAAAGCACTTTAAATATGCTATCTCAATTTAATAAACCCTTAAACCTTTTAATTTCTATAAATGATAATTACGCTGATGGAAGGGATGTGTCTTGGCTGTGGGATGTAAACTTAGAAAGCTTTTTATCAAAGACAAAAGTAAACTATATAGTAACTTCAGGTTTAAGGGCAGAAGACATGGCAGTAAGATTAAAATATGCCGGCTTTGATATTAAAAAAATAAAAATAATAAATTCTATAGAAAAAGCTCTTGACACTATAGCTGATTTAACAGAAGAAGAATTAATAGCTGTACTTCCCAACTATACTTCTTTGTATGATGTAAGCAAATATTTAAAATTACAGGAGGCAAAAAAATGAAATTAGTCGTTGGCCACATGTATCCTGATTTATTAAACTTATATGGAGACATAGGAAATATTGTAGCTTTAAAAAAAAGATGTGAATGGAGAAAAATTGAAATAGAGATAAAGCCAATAACTTTAGATTACACTGAAGAATTTACTGACATAGACCTTCTATTCTTAGGAGGAGGGTCAGATAGAGAGCAAAAAATTGTAAGTGATGATTTAAAAAATAAAAAAGGTAAAAATTTGAAAACAGCTATTGAAGATGGTTTGACAGTATTAGCTATATGTGGAGGATATCAATTACTTGGAGAATACTATCAAACTCTGGCTGGTAGCAAATTAGAAGGTTTAGGAATTTTAAAAGCCTGGACAATAGCTGGTAATAGGAGATTGATAGGAAATATAGTTATAGAGACAAATATAGCCGATAAAAATTTTAAAATGGTAGGTTTTGAGAATCACTCAGGAAAAACTTTTTTGGAAAAAATAGAGCCTTTAGGTAAAGTAATAATTGGAAATGGAAATAATGGAGAAGATAAAACAGAAGGATGTATCTATAAAAATGTGTATGGAACATATCTCCACGGTCCAGTACTACCCAAAAATCCTGAATTTGCAGATATTTTAATTGAAACTGCTTTAAAGAGAAAATATGGAAAAGTAGAATTAACTCCCTTGGATGACTCTTTAGAACAACAAGCTAAACAATCTTTGATAGAAAGATTTGTAAAAAAATAGAGGCTTTTGCCTCTATTTTACAATTCAATTTCACAACTTTCCTTCTCAACTTTTTCACCATTTATCTTAATCTCTTTGATGTCGTCAAAATTTTTAAATATAAATTTATACTTTTTAACTCCTTTGTCATAGCCAAAGTGAATTTTATCAAATTTTATATCCATTCTTCCTTCTTTATAACAAAAACTTATATCGAAGAGGTTATAAACCCCTTTAGTATAATCGAAAGATTTTCCATCATCTTCATAATGGAGATAATGTCCCTCTTTCCCTTTGTATATCTCCACTGTTAATTCTTCCAGCTTCTTTTCCCCTATAAAAGACTGAGGCTGCTGTTTTAACAGTATTCCTCCTTCTTTTACAAAAAGAGGTATTACTTCTATAGGAGCATCCACAAGGTAATAGTTTTTTCCTTTGAATCCTTTTCCCGTCCAGTAATCATACCAGATTCCTTCAGGCAAATAAACTTCTCTTCTTTCTTTTGAAGGAAAATATACAGGAGCAACTAAGAGACCTTCTCCAAACATAAATTCATCATATATCTTATGAGTATTTTCATCTTTTTGATATTCAAAAACCAAAGGCCTCATAATAGGATAGCCTTTTTGAGATGCAATGTAAAACAAATCATATAAGTAAGGCAAAAGTTCATATCTCATTTTTATATATTTTCGAGAAATATCTTCTGCTCTTTTACCAAAAGACCATGGCTCTTGGTCTTTTGTTCCTATTGCAGAATGAACTCTTAAAAACGGAGTAAATACCGCAGCCTCTATCCACCTTATAAAAAGTTCTTCATGGCAATCTCCTTCAAATCCTCCAACATCTGCTCCTGCAAACGGTTGTCCAGATAAACCTATGTTCATTATCATTGGCATCATCATAAGAAGATGCTCATACAAGCTTCTGTTGTCTCCTGTCCACATTGCAGCATACCTTTGTATCCCTGAAAAAGCGGCTCTTGTCAAAACAAAAGGCCTTTCATTAGGTCTTATCCTTAGAAAACCATCTCTTGTGGCCATCGCCATGTAATTTGCATAGACATTGTGAGCCTCTTTGTGAAGTACCTTTTCTCCATCTAAAATATGAATATTATCCTCTGGCATTGTTTTTGTAGGTGTTTCAAAAACAGCTGGTTCATTCATATCATTCCATATACCATCAATGCCATCATTTATAAATTCTCTGTGCTTTTCACCCCACCAATATCTCACTTCTTCTTGTAAAAAGTCAGGAAAACAAGCTTCCCCTGGCCATACTTTTCCAACGTAGGTTATACCGTACTTATCCTTTACAAAATAACCCTTTTCAATTCCTTCTCTGTAAACATGGTAGTCGTAATCTCTCTTAACTCCTGGATCTACAATTGTCACTACTTTAAATCCCTTTTCTTTAAGCTGTTTTAACATTTCTTTGTGGTTTTTAAACGTTTCTTTATTCCATGTAAAAACTCTATACCCTTCCATGTAATCTATATCGAGATATATCACATCACAAGGAATATCTTTTTCTCTAAAAGTTTTTGCAACCTCCAGTACTCTCTCTTGTGGGGTGTAACTATATCTGCTTTGTTGATTACCTAATACCCATAATGGCGGAAGACTTATCCTTCCTGTAAGATATGTATAATTTTCCACAACCTCTTTTATGTCTTCTCCGTATATAAAATAGTAGTTCATTTGGCCGCCATATGCTCCAAAAAAGTAATATTCTTGACTTTCTTGACCCATATCAAAAAAAGACCTAAAACTGTTGTCCAAAAATATTCCATAAGTGTGATAATCGTTCATTCCTATGAAAAAAGTGTAAGACTCATATAAAAGTTTTGTAGTCTGGTTGTGAGTCATAAATTCATCTGTATTCCACATCTCCAGCCTTTCGCCTTTTTTGTCGAGATATCCTGCTTTTTCTCCAAAACCGTAAAAATGGTCTTCTCTTAACTTTTTATAGCACCTTACATCTGTTTCATTGAACTTTGCTCCTCCATTGTAATCCTCATTAATTATATTTCCATTTTTATCTAGGAAACTCACAGAAAGGTCATTTTTATTTATTTTTACTTTCAATGAATTAGTCTCAATTAATATGCTTTCTAATTCATCACTTATACTAAACTCAGGAATATCGTATTCTTTCCTTTCTATCGCAATTGTATCCTTTCTTTTTTCCTCTTTATTACTTACAAAAACGTTAATAATTTTATCACCTAATACTCTAAGCTCTAACTTCTTTCCTTCATTTCTCACAACAATTTTTTCCGATGTTTTTTGATACAATTCAATACCTCCCTATTCCTCTATTTTTTGTGTCCTTCTTATAAGAGTAAAGGCAGAAATTGGTGATAAATAAATAATACTCCTCTTATCCCTTTCTGTGATTATAAAAGACTTTGGCTTTTCGTCAGAAATTCTGACCACAAATCCTTCTTCTTCCGCTACTCTCAGAAACTGAATAGTAGCTTCAGAAGTGGTTACAATATTCATATCAAAAATGCCTATAATTTCTTTATCGGGTACTACCACGTTGCCGCCTAAATGGACATACATTTTTTGACCCCCTATTCCTTAATGACAACCCCATTAGATATCTTAAAATAACAATCTCCTTTTAAATCTCTTTTTGTAGTATGGGTTATAAAAGTCTGAAAACCTTGCAATCTTTCTAAGATATATTTCTTTCTATTTTCATCTAACTCTGACATTACATCATCCAGAAGCAGTATGGGTTTTTCACCAGTCTCCTTTTTTAAAATTTCAAACTCTGATAATTTAAGGCATAAAGCCACTGTTCGCTGTTGGCCTTGAGAAGAATATACTCTTGAATCATAGCCGTTTATAATAATCTTAAAATCTTCCCTATGAGGTCCTACTTGTGTTGTAAGATACTTTAAATCTAAATCTATATTCTTTAATAGTTTTTCTTTTAATCTTTTTTTAACTATTTCTTCATCTGAAGCATCTTTAAGTCCAACACTATTTAGGTAGACAATTTCTGCTGTCTCATTGGAAATTTCAAGTAAAAATTTTTTTATATTAATTTCTACATTTTTTAAGTAACTTTGTCTCACCACAATTATTTTTGCACCGTATTCTACTAATTGGTCATCAAAAATTTCTAGTATACTTCTATTTTTTCCTTCTTTTATAGTCTTTAATAGTTTATTTCTATTTATTAGTATTTTGTTATATTGCATGAGATTATAAAGATAATTCTTTTCAACCACAGATATACAAGAATCTAAATATTTCCTGCGATAGGAAGGTCCTTCTTTTATTATGTTTAAATCTTCAGGAGAAAAAATGACTGTCAAAAGTTGACCTAAAAGTTCGGAAGTTGACTTTATTTTATTGCCATTTACTTTAATGACTTTATTTTCATTTTTCTTGTATCCAAATTCTATTTTTTTATCGTTATTTTCTTGACAAATTATTGCTTTTACATAAAAATAATCTTCTCCAAATTTTATTAGTTCTGTAGTTTTGCTCCCTCTAAAAGACCTTCCCATACTTAAAAGCCTAATACTTTCTAATAAATTGCTCTTTCCTTGTGCATTTAAACCATAAAATATATTTATTCCTTCGCAAAATTCTATTTTTTGCTTTTGTAAATTTCTAAAATTGTCGACAAATAGCTCCTTCACATACAAGTTAAATTCCTCACTTTATGATATAAGTTTTACCCTCTACCTCAATTATATCATTTTTGCGAAGTTTTTTACCTCTTTTTAATTCTATTGCGCCATTTACTTTAACTTTTCCTTCTAAAATAAATTGCTTTGCTTGTCCTCCAGTTTGACATATTTTCATATACTTTAAAAATTGCCCTAAGGTAATATATTCCGTCTCTATAGGCACTTCTATCATTTAAAAAACACCTCTTATTTTTAATTGAGTTTTACAGGAAGTATCATATAAAGATAATCTTTACTTCCTATAGGTTTTATTATTAACGGATTTATACTATTTATGAAATAAAGCGTTATTTCCTCTTCATCGATGGCTCTTAAAGAATCTAATAAATATCTTGAGTTAAAAGCGATCTCAAGAAACATTCCTTTTACATCGACTTCTATCTTTTCTACCATTTTACCCTTTTCAGAATTAGAAGAAACAGTAATAAATTTATCACCAATCTCAAACTTAATCAAATTATTTTTGCTTTCTGCAATTAGTGAAGCTCTTTCAATACTTTCAGTTAAAACTTCTCTTTTGACTACCACTTCAGTCTTATAATCCTTTGGTAAAACAGCATTGTAGTTTATAAAGCTTCCTTCTAAAAGCCTCGATATTACCTTTGTATTTTCAATTTGGAATAACACTTGATTAGCAGTGTGGTATATCTCTATCTCTGTTTCCTCATCTTTTAAGATTCTGTATATCTCTTCTAAAGTTTTACCTGGAATTACTATAGAATATTTTTCTATATCCTCGTCAAAGAATTTTTCCTCACTCTGATAAGAATATATAGCCATTCTAAATCCATCTAAAGCTACTGCTTTAACTTCATTTTGAAACACTTCGAATAGAACACCTGTCAAAATAGGTCTTGTTTGCTCCTGGGCAATACAAAAGACTGTTTTTCTTATTAGGTCTTTTAGAATATTTTGCGTCAACTTAAAAGAATTTTCTCTAGATACTTGAGGGATTTCAGGAAATTCTACAGCGTCGCTTCCTGCAATAGTGAAATTTATGCTATCGCAAACTACATTTACCGTGTTTTGAGAATCACTTTCTACTTTTACTTCTCCCTCTGGCAATTTTCGAACTAATTCTGAAAAAATTTTTGCAGGTACAACTATTTCTCCCTCTTCTTCTACCACTGCAGGAATTTGACACTCTATCCCTATGTCCAAATCAGTTCCTGAAAATTTGACTTGACCTTTCAAAGCTGAAATTTTGATACCTTGAAGAATAGGAAGAGTAGTTCGGGAAGATACCCCCCTTATTGCAATATTTACTCCTTCAAATAATGAATTTTTATCACACACAAATTTCATTTTTTTCACTCCTGTTTTTGAGAATATTTTTTTGAATCAAATCATATAATAAATAAGATAAGCATTTAGTAGTCGTAGTAATAGAAAGTGTTAGTTTGTTAGTAATGGTTTGTGAAGCAGAGAAAAAGTCGATAATTGTCTGTGAATAACTTTTGGACAATTATTTAAAATTATTAACAATATTCACAGACAAAAAATTTTAAAACATATAAACAGGGTTATCCCTGTTTATATGTTAAAAACCTTTTATTCTCTTTTTAAGTTCCTCAATCTGCCTTGAGAGAAGTTCGTCTTGTTTTATTTCATTAGAGATTTTTTCATAGGCATGTATTACAGTAGTATGGTCTTTTCCAAATTCTTCTCCTATCTTTGGAAGAGATAAATCTGTCAATTCTCTTGCTAAGTACATGGCAATTTGTCGAGGATAAGCTATGTTTTTTGTTCTCTTGCGGGACCTGAAGTCTTCTAGTTTTATGTTATAGTACTTGCAAACTTCTTCTTGTATGAGTTTTACAGTTATTTCCCTTGTTTTATTAGATACAATTTCCTTTAGGGCATGCTTAGTTAATTCTAAGTCTATATTAGATTTTGTAAGATTTGAAAAAGCTACGATTCTTATTAGTGCTCCTTCTAACTCTCTTATGTTTGATTGGATTTTTTCTGCCACATAGGCTAAAACTTCGTCGGGGATATTGAGATTTTCTGTTTGAGCTTTCTTTTTAAGTATTGCTATTCTTGTCTCATAATCTGGTGGCTGTATATCCGCGATTAAACCCCACTCAAACCTTGACCTTAGCCTTTCTTCTAAAGTTGGAATTTCTTTTGGTGGTCTGTCACTAGAGATAACTATTTGCTTGTTTGCTTCGTAAAGGGTGTTAAAAGTATGGAAAAATTCTTCTTGAGTTCGTTCTTTTTTGGCTATAAATTGAATATCATCTATTAGAAGGACATCAATATTTCTGTACTTGTTTCTAAATTCTTCATTTTTATCGTCTTTTATGGAGTTAACTAACTCGTTTGTAAACGTTTCTGACGTAACGTACATTATTTTGTAGCCACTTTGATGTTTATTGATAAAGTGCCCTATTGCATGCATTAAATGGGTTTTGCCTAAACCTACTCCTCCATAAATAAATAAAGGGTTATAAGCTTTTGCTGGAGCTTGAGCTACTGCAAGACATGCAGCATGAGCAAGTTTATTGCTGTTTCCAACTACAAAAGTATCAAAAGTATATTTTGGATTTAGAGTGGAAAGAGTGGTGGATTCAGTTAGGTTTTCTTTTTCTAAGGATTCTTTGATTTCTCTATATTCTTCTTCGTCTTCTGATAATATTTTTATCTCGTATAGTTTATTTGTAGCTTTTGAAGCAGCGTCGTAGATAATATTTATATATCTTCCATTTATTATATTTTTTGTAAAAGTATTAGGAGTGCTTAAAAATAATACATCATCAATGATTGCTAAGGGTTTTATGTGAACTAACCAGGTGTTATAGCTGGTGGGGGTAAGCTCACTCTTTATGACCTCCACTATCCTCTCCCATATTTGACGATGATCTCCATACATTGTATGACCTCCTAAGCCCATCAATAAAATGTGGATAACTTATTTAAAAGGGTGGCATAATATATTATCGGTATAAGTTAGTTGTTAATAAGTTAAATTTAGTTTTGTGAATTTTTTAATTTGATAACTTTTGCAAAAACACATGTGCAGATATTGTTGATAAAAGATATTTTGATAAAAAAACTGATAAAAAAATTAAAATACATTGATTATAAATATAATGAATAAGAAAACTAACATTTAAATAACAACTTATTCACAAATTTATCAACAACCTGTGAATAAGTTGTTATTTTTGTGGCTACAATTTATTTAAGTTATCAACAGTTTAATTTTATAATAGCAAATTATCAACAGATTATCAATAAGAAAAATAATTTTGTCTACAGCTGTGTGTAGATAATTCTTAAGTTGTTGATAATTTTCTTATTTTAAAAAGTCTTGTTGACATCCTCCTTAATTAACGTTATAATTTTTATAGCATTTTTTAGGTTTTAGGAGGTGTGGCAATGCTTCGCACTTATCAACCCAAAAAAAGACATAGAAAAAAAGTGCACGGTTTTAGAAAGAGGATGTCTACCAAAAGTGGTCGCAATGTTTTAAAAAGAAGAAGACAAAAAGGTAGACATAGATTGACAGCGTGAGGCCTTTAGGGCCTTTTTTACAATCCGGAGGTATAAATGAGTAACAAGATTATAAAAATTAAAAAAGTTATGAATTTAAAAAGGTTTATTCAAATGGAAAATCTGTTGCTAATCAGTTTGTTGTAATGTATTATATGGAAAATAATTTAGGTTTTAATAGAGTTGGCTATTCAGTGAGTAAAAAAATAGGTAAAAGTGTGGTAAGAAATAGAGTTAGAAGGCTTTTACATGAAAGTTTTAGACTTTTAGATATTGAGATAAAAACAGGTTTTGATATAATTTTTGTCGCAAGAGGGAAAATTGTAGAGGCTGATTTTCACACTTTAAAAAATTCCATGAGAAAATTGATTATGAAAACACCTCTTTATGCGGGGAATGAAAGATGAAAAATGTTGTTATTTTTTTAATTAAGTTGTATCAAAGATATATTTCGCCTATGAAGCCAAGGACCTGTAGATTTTACCCAACTTGTTCTCAATATTCTATAGAAGCAATATCAAAGCATGGACTTTTAAAGGGCGGAATTATGTCAATTTGGCGGATTTTAAGGTGCAATCCCTTTAATCCCGGGGGATATGACCCTGTAAAATAAATTTTTGGAGGTATATTATGGCAACAATTGCTATGTATTTAGGACAATTGTTAGAATTTATACATCATTATGTGGGAAATTATGGTATCGCTATAATTATTTTTACTATTTTAATAAGGATACTTCTTTTGCCTTTTTATATACAGCAAATGAGCACAATGAAAAAGATGAAAGAAATACAGCCTCTTGTAGAAGAACTTCAAAAGAAGTATGCTAAAGACCCTCAAAAATTAAACATGGAAACAATGAAATTGTATCAAGAGAAAAAAGTAAATCCTTTCGGTGGATGTTTACCTATGCTTTTGCCTTTGATAATATTGTGGCCGCTTTTTTCGATGCTTAGAACCTATCCAGCTTTTTCAACTGCTTCTTTTTTATGGATGCATAGCCTTGCACAAAAGGACCCTTATTATATAATTCCTATTTTAGCTACTGTGACTACTTATATATCTTCTGCAATGGTAGCAACAGACAAGAGTCAAAATTCTATGAATATAATGATGTCAATTTTTATGGGATGGGTAACTGTTTCTTTGCCGGCAGGGGTAGGAATATATTGGGTTACAAGCAATATATTCCAGATAGTGCAGCAGTATATTTTTATGAGAGAGACCAATACTGCTAAGGGGGAATCATAAGTTGAAAGAGCTTATAAGGACAGGTAAGACGGTGGAAGAAGCTGTAAATCTTGCGTTGCAGGAATTTGGCGTACCGAGGGAAATGGTAGAAGTAGAAGTGTTGGATGAAGGGGGTAAAGGTTTTCTAGGTCTTATAAGCAAGCAGGCAATAGTTAAAGTGATTTTAAAAGATGTAGTAAAGGAGAGTGCTAGAAATTTTTTACAGCAAGTAATTGAAGCGATGAAATTAGATGTTAAATTTGATATAGAAGAAGATGAGGATACTATAAAGTTTAATTTATATGGAAAAAATGTAGGGTTGCTGATAGGTCATAGGGGAGAGACATTAGATTCATTGCAATATCTTGTAAATGTCGTTGCTAGCAAGTATAGAGAATATGATAGATATAGAAGGATTATATTAGATGCAGAAAATTATAGAAAAAGAAGGGAAGAGACTCTAATTAGGCTTGCAAAAAAATTAGCCAAACAAGTAATGGACACAAAAGAAAGCGTTGAGTTAGAGCCGATGAGTCCTAATGAAAGGCGAATAATTCACATGGCTTTGCAGGACCATCCATATGTAGAGACTTATAGTGAAGGAGAGGAGCCTAACAGAAGAGTCATAATAGCTTTAAAATAATACCCTGTCAAGGGGGTTTTTTTATATTTGTGATTGAAAAGCCAAAAACATTGGTATATTATTTTATAAGACAATTTTTTGGTTGGTGATGAAAATGGTTTTTGATACAATTGCAGCTATTTCCACTTTTCCGGGAGAAGCAGGAATTGGAATAGTTAGAATAAGTGGAGATGATGCTTTAGAGATAATTTCAAAAATTTTTAAACCCTATAAGCCTAAAAATATAAAAAAGGTGAAAAGTCATACTTTGCACTATGGACACATAGTAGACCCAGAAACAGAAGAAGTATATGACGAGGTTTTAGTATCTATTATGAAAAAACCTAATACCTATACCAGAGAAGATATAGTTGAAATAAATTGTCATGGAGGTATAGTAGTTACTTCTAAAATTTTGGAATTAGTATTAAAACAAGGTGCCCGTTTAGCTGAACCAGGGGAATTTACAAAAAGAGCTTTTTTAAATGGGCGAATTGATTTATCTCAAGCCGAAGCAGTTATAGATATAATTACCGCTAAGACTATGCTTGCTAATAAATACGCTCAAAAGCAGTTATCAGGTCATATAGGACAAAAGATGAAAGAATTAAAAGACAAAATCATGGGTCTATTAGTCCATCTTTTAGCTTTAATAGATTTTCCTGAAGATGATGTGGAGGAACTTGAGAGAAAAGAAATGTTAGAAACTGCCAAGGAAATAGTGGAAGACATCGATAAACTCATTGTATCCTCTGAAAGTGGAAGGATTATAAGAGAAGGACTTAAAACTGCTATAATTGGTAAACCAAATGTTGGTAAATCCTCTCTTTTAAACGCCTTATTGAAAGAAAATAGAGCTATTGTCACAGACATACCAGGAACTACCAGGGATATTATTGAAGAATATGTTAATGTAAAAGGTATTCCAATAAAACTTATTGATACGGCAGGAATTAGAGATACAGACGAATTGGTGGAAAAAATAGGAGTTGCTAAAAGCAAAGAAGTTCTGGCGGAAGCAGATTTAATATTGTTTGTGCTGGATGCCTCAAGAGAGTTAACTAAAGAAGACTACGAAATTTTCGACATTTTGGTAGGTAAAAATATTGTATTTGTGTTGAATAAAATCGATTTACCTAAAAAAATTGATGAAAAAGAATTAAAAAATCTTACCAAAGATGGTATAATAATAGAGGTTTCCACTGCTGAAAAAATTGGGCTACAAGAATTGGAAGACACAATATACAATTTGGTTTTTAAGGGAAATATAAATGTTAAGGAAGACGAAATAATTACAAATTCAAGGCACAAGGAAGCCCTTATCAATGCAAAAAAATATATGGAAAGTGTTGTAGAAGCCATTGAGAGGGAGTATAGTGAGGATTTAATTACAATTGATTTAAATGCAGCTCTTGAGCAAATAGGGAAAATTACTGGTGAAACAGCAACTGAAGATTTAATAAATCAAATTTTTGAAAGATTTTGTGTTGGAAAGTAGGTGAAAAGTATGAGATTTATTGCTGGAGAATATGATGTGGTAGTTGTTGGGTTGGGACATGCGGGCAGTGAGGCTGCTCTCGCTTGTGCAAGGTTGGGACTTAAAACAGTAGGTTTTGCTGTAAACTTAGATTCTATTGCTTTGATGGCTTGCAATCCTTCTATTGGTGGCCCTGCCAAGGCTCAGTTGGTGAGAGAGATTGACGCTTTAGGTGGGGAAATGGCTATAAATACTGACAAATCGCTACTACAAATTCGCACTTTAAATACCAGTAAAGGCCCTGCTGTAAGGTCTTTGAGAGCACAAGTTGACAAAAAACTTTACCAGATGAACATGAAGTACACTTTAGAAAGACAAGAAAACCTTGATATAAAACAGGCGGAAATTGTAGACATTTTGGTAGAAGACAACAAAGTCACGGGGGTTGTGACAAAATTAGGTGCGATATATAAATGTAAGGCTTGCATTATTACTACAGGGACCTTCTTAAAAGGAAGGGTTATAATTGGTGACGTAAGTTTTAACAGTGGACCTAGCGGGCTTTTTCCAGCTAATGAGCTTTCTGAGACTTTGAAAAGATTAGGTTTTAAATTGATGAGATTTAAAACAGGTACTCCTGCGAGAGTTGATAAAAGAAGCATTGATTTTTCCAAAATGGAAATACAGCCGGGGGATGAAGTTATTACTCCTTTTTCCTATATGCATGATAAAATCGAAATAGAACAGTTACCCTGTTGGCTCACTTATACGAATAAAAGAACTCATGAAATAATAATGGCAAATATTGACCGTTCTCCTCTTTTTAGTGGTGAAATAACAGGGGTAGGAGTAAGATACTGTCCCTCTATTGAAGATAAAGTTGTAAAATTTCCCCACAAAGAAAGGCATCAAATTTTTATTGAACCAGAAGGATTAAATACTTATGAGATGTATGTACAAGGCATGTCTTCTAGTTTACCTGAAGATGTACAACTGGAATTTTTGAGGACTGTTCCCGGTCTTGAAAATGTAAGAGTGATGAGGCCAGCTTACGCTATTGAATATGACTGTATAGACCCAACACAATTAAAAGCTACTTTAGAATCTAAAAAAATTGAAGGGTTGTACTTTGCAGGACAAGTCAATGGCACATCTGGATATGAAGAAGCGGCTGCTCAAGGTTTGATGGCGGGAATAAATGCTGCTATGAAGCTTTTAAACGAACCTCCTGTAATTTTGGATAGGTCTCAAGCTTATATAGGAGTGCTAATTGATGATTTAGTGACAAAAGGTACAAATGAGCCTTATAGGATGCTTACTTCGAGAGCGGAATATAGACTTCTATTAAGACAAGATAACGCAGATTTTAGATTGACAGAGCTAGGGTATAAAATTGGCCTTGTAACAGAAGAAAGATATCAAAAATTTTTAAAGAAGAAGATCCAGTTAGAAAAAGAGATGCAAAGACTTCCTGGCGTCATAGTAAAACCTTCTGAGGAAGTCAACAATTTCCTCATATCTAAAGGAAGTACTCCTTTAGTTACAGGAATTGACCTTTATACTTTGTTAAAGCGACCTGAAATTGATTATAAGTCTACTAAATTTTTGGATAAAGATAGACCGCATGATATTTTAGATAGTGTGGCTGAGCAAATAGACATAAATATTAAATATGAAGGATATATAATGAAACAACTGAGACAAGTTGAACACTTTAAAGCATTGGAAAACAAAAAAATTCCAGAAGATATTGATTATTATCAAATTCATGGTTTGAGCAATGAAGCAAAAGAAAAATTGACAAAAATAAGACCTACTTCAATTGGACAGGCTTCTCGTATTTCAGGAGTTTCGCCTGCTGATATTTCTGTGCTTTTAATTTACATGCAGCAGTTAAGGAGAAATAAAGAAGATGAAGAACAAATCGGTTGATATGCTAATTGAGGGCGCTAAAGAGTGGGGTATATTTTTGGAAATGTTCCATGTGGAACATTTCCAAAAATATTATGCTCTTTTATTAGAATGGAATCAGAAGATGAATTTAACGGCAATTACAGAAGAAAGTGAAGTTGTGATTAAGCATTTATTAGATAGCTTATCTGTGGTTAAGAGTGGGAAAATAAAAGGGGAAGAAAAAATTATAGACGTTGGTACAGGGGCTGGTTTTCCTTCTATTCCTTTAAAAATTGTGTTTCCTAAATTAAAAGCTACTCTTTTAGACTCTTCTAAAAAAAGAATTACTTTTTTAGAAGAGGTTATAAATAAATTGGGTATAAATGAAATAGAATTAATTCATGGAAGAGCAGAAGATATAGGAAAAGACATAAAATATAGAGAACAATTTGATTTATCTGTGGCAAGAGCTGTTGCACCTTTAAATGTTTTATTGGAATATACTCTTCCTTTTGTACAAGTAGGTGGGTATTTTATTGCTTTAAAAGGAAGAGAAGTTGAGGAAGAAATAAAAAGCAGTCAAAAAGCTTTAAAGGAGTTAAAAGGTGAAATTGAGGAGGTAAAGCAAATCAGACTTCCTTTTAGTGATATACTTCATCATTTGATAATTATAAGAAAAGGAGATAACTGTCCTCTGAAATATCCCAGAAAGGCCAATGCTATAAAAAGGTCTCCTTTGTGAAGTTAGAAGTTTGTCATCAATGCACTTTACGCATAAAAGTGTAATGTCTTTATGATATGTTGGCATTTTGCATAAGTGAGTGACTTAACAGCCCGGCACTCAACTTAAACATGTTAGAAAAAAGTAATAAGAGAGAGGACTAGCGTGTTCAGTTGAGTGCCGGGAAACTTAGCGAGACAGAGAGAGGTCGGCGGAGCCGCAGCCTTGTGAGGGCGGAGGCGGGCACCTGAGGAAAGGATGCCGCTGACGCAGAAGCCCCGCCTGAGTCCGAGGCCGAGCGCTAGTTTAGTCTGTAATGTTACCGGAGCAAACGATGCAAAATGCCAACAAAAATAGAACTTTGTCAACAAACTGAGAACAGGTTAGACTGTTCTTTTTATTTTTATAAAAAATTTTTGTGGTATAATTTTAGTATATCAATCTTGGAATGAGGGAAGAAAAAATGTTAAAATTTAGAGCGAGCTTTTTAGTTGCGAGAGTTGTCATTGTTGAAAAAGGAAAAGTTCTTTTAGTAAAACATCAAGAGGGGGAGGAAGTAGCATGGGTTTTTCCAGGAGGTAGGGTAGAAGAAAATGAATCAGTAGCAGTTGCCGCTATAAGAGAATGTAAAGAAGAAACAGGCTATGACATTAAGTTGAACGGAGTGTGTTATATTCAAGAATATGATATTTACTATGTAACATATTTTTATTCCTCTATTATTGGGGGAAAATTGACCTTAGGAAGTGACCCTGAATTACCTAAAGAGAAACAGGTTTTAAAAGAAGTAAAATGGGTTGATCTTAAGGATTTGAAAAACTATCAAGTTTACCCTCAAAAATTGGCGGAACTCATACAACAAAAAGATTTTTTCAATTGTCTTATTCCTATTCCTGAGACTTTTTTATAATTTAAACAATATATTTGAATTTAAGGAGGAATTTTACATTATTTGTCGAATATATATGTTAGAAAATCTATTATTGTTTTAAAAAAGTGGGGTGTGTAAAGGTGTTGTCGAGCAAAATGCAGGAAATCTCTTATTTGCCGATTGACTCTATAAGACCTAGTCCTTATCAGCCCAGGAAGACTTTTGATATAAAAAATTTACAAGAATTATCCGAATCAATCAAAGTTTATGGAGTGCTGCAACCTATTACTGTGAGAATGGTAGGTAACAATTCCTATGAATTAGTAGCGGGGGAAAGGCGGTTAAGAGCCTCAAAGTTAGCAGGACTTACTGAAATACCGGCAATAATTGTAAATGCTCAAGATGAAGATGCAGCTGTTTTAGCTTTAATTGAAAACTTACAAAGAGAAGACCTGAATTTTATCGAGGAAGCTGAAGGATATTACAATTTGATAAACGATCACCATTTGACGCAGGAACAGTTAGCAAAAATGTTGGGCAAAAGTCAATCGACTATTGCCAATAAGCTGAGAATTTTAAAGTTAAGTAAAGAAATAAAAGAAAAGTTATTAGAAAATGATTTAACAGAAAGACATGCCAGAGCCCTTTTAAGGCTTCCTGATGAAGAATTGCAAAAAAAAGCTTTAGAAGTAATTGTAAAGAAAAAGTTAAATGTAAGCCAAACGGAAAAACTTATACAAGATATGATAGATAAAATTACTAAACAACAGGAAGAAACAAAAAAGGCAAACAAAAAGATGATGAAATTTTATAAAGACATAAGAATTTTTGTAAATACAGTGAAACAAGCTGTAGATTTAATGAAAAAAATCTGGTGTGCCGGCAGAATATATTGAAAATGATATGGAAGAATATGTAGAGTTTGTAATCAAAATTTCTAAAAAGTAAAAAACTTTTTCACCCCCCTTGATAATGTTCCATGTGGAACATTGGTATAAACAATGATATAATAGACATATAAGTTTAGCATCCTTAAAGAGGTATTTGTACGCAAAAGGGGGTGAAAAAAATGGGCAAGGTTATTGCTATTGCAAATCAAAAAGGTGGTGTAGGTAAAACTACTACAACTATAAACTTAGGATATTCTTTAGCAGTGCAAGGGAAAAAAGTTTTATGTATAGATATAGATCCTCAAAGTAATATGACGAGTGGCTTTGGGATAAACCCGGCTTCTTTAAAACACACTACATATACGGTATTGATTGAAGAGGAAGACATAAGAAATGCAATAATATATTTGAATGATTTAAAGGTTTCAATAGTTCCCTCCAGTATTCAATTGGCAGGAGCAGAAATCGAATTAGTTCCTATGCTTTCGCGAGAATATAAATTAAAAAATGCTGTAAATCAAATTAAAGATGGATTTGACTATATATTAATAGATTGCCCTCCATCTCTTGGACTTTTGACTATAAACGCTCTTACTGCTGCTGATTCAGTAATTGTTCCAATTCAGTGCGAATACTATGCTTTAGAAGGACTTACTCAGCTTATGAACACAATCAATCTCGTAAAAAAGAGCTTGAATCCTGAATTGGAAATAGAAGGTGTAGTTCTTACTATGTTTAACGCTCGGACAAACTTATCTATACAAGTGGTAGATGAGGTGAAAAAATTTTTTAAAGACAAAGTTTATAGAACGATTATTCCACGAAATATTCGCTTAGGAGAAGCACCAAGTTTCGGAAAACCAATTTCTATATATGACCCTAATTCTAAAGGAGCAGAGGCTTATGATGAATTGGCATTAGAAGTGATAGAAAGGGCAGGGATATGAAAAATTTACAAAGGTGGTGATGAAATGGCTGGTAAAAAGGGGTTAGGTAGAGGATTACAGGCTCTTATACCGGAATATCAAACAGAAGAACTGCAAGGGGTAGAAACGATAAATATAGCCTATATTTATCCCAATCAATACCAACCGAGAAAACAATTTGATGAAGAAAGTTTAAAAGAATTAGCAGAATCTATTAAACAACATGGAGTTATTCAGCCAATTATAGTAAGAAAGGTAGATTCTGGATATCAAATAGTAGCAGGGGAAAGACGCTGGAGAGCTGCTAAAATTGCGGGACTTTCGGAAATACCAGCAATTGTGAAGGATTTTGATGATTTACAGGTTATGGAAATAGCCTTGATTGAGAATTTGCAAAGGGAAGATTTAAATCCCATCGAGGAAGCTAAAGCATATAAAGCATTGATAGAACAATTTAATCTTACACAAGAAGAGATATCTAAAAAAATTGGCAAGAGCCGTTCGGTAATTGCAAATAGCATAAGACTTCTCAATCTCGACGATAGAGTGCAAGAAATGTTAGTGAAAGGTGATATAACAATAGGCCATGCAAAGGTTATACTTTCTTTACCAAATAAAAGTTTACAGTATGAAGCAGCAAAAAAAGTTGTTGAAGAAAATTTAAATGTAAGAGAAACAGAAAATTTAGTAAAGAATCTATTGCGTAAAAATGAAAAAATCACGAAAAAGCTAAAGTTGGACAAGATAGATGTGCATGTTAAGGAAATAGAAGATAATTTATGCAGTTTTTTAGGAACAAAAGTAAAAATATCTCAAAGAAGTAAAGATAGAGGAATTATACAAATAGAATATTACAGTGAGGAAGATTTGACAAGAATTATTGAAATCATTTATGGAAAGGGCTAAAAAGCCTCCTATTTTTATGGAGGCTTTTAATTTTATCCAATTTTGCAGCAATTTTACCATTTTTAAAGCAAAACGAGGGATTTAATTAGGTACGTGCAAAATGTCAGCATATTATTCACCTATTAACTTTTGACACACACTTTAATTAGTTTTTTGTTGCTAATGAGAAAAAATAAATATAAAATATAGTTAAGAACTCTAAAAGGAGGTTTGCATATATTAATAGCGGGAGATTTAATTTAAAGGAGATAGGACTATGATTTATTTTGATAATGCTGCTACTTCTTGGCCTAAACCCGAGGGAGTGTATAGGGAAGTAGAGAAAGTTTTAAGAAACTGCGGAAACCCTGGAAGAGGCGGACACAAAATGGCACTTGAATCAGGAAGGGTTATTTTTGAAGCCAGGCAAGAGATATGCAGCATTTTCAATATTAAAGACCTTATGAGAGTGGTATTTACATCTAATACAACAGAAGCTTTGAATATTGCGTTAAAGGGCCTTTTGAAAGAAGGAGATCATGTAATAACTTCTAGTATGGAGCATAATTCTATGATAAGGCCCCTTATGGCATTGAAAGAAAAAGGAATAGAAGTTACAATTGTGAAAGCAAATGAGGAAGGAAAGATTGACCCTGAGGATATAAAGAAAGCAATTACAAAAAAACAAAAATGATTGCAATAACCCATGCTTCCAATGTGACAGGTACGATAATTCCTATTGAGGAAATAGGAAATATTGCCCGGGAAATGAATTTAATTTTCTTGGTGGATGCAGCTCAGACGGCGGGAGTATTGCCTATAGATGTAGAAAGACAAAACATCGACCTTTTAGCTTTTCCTGGCCACAAAGGATTGTACGGTCCTCAAGGTACAGGAGGATTATATGTAAGAGAAGGTATAGATGTATTGCCTCTTGAAGAAGGGGGAACGGGAAGTAAGTCAGAGTCAATGTATCAACCTGATTTGATGCCAGACAAATTAGAAAGTGGTACTCCTAATACTCCAGGGATTGCAGGACTAAAGGAAGGAGTGAAATTTGTAAAAAACATAGGTGTAGATGCTATATATCAACATGAAAGAAAGCTTACTAAAATGTTGATAGAAGGATTGGAGCAAATAAAAGAAGTTAAAGTATATGGTCCACAAGAAATAGAAGAAAGAGTTGGAGTAGTTTCAATAACATTAAAAAATAGAGATGTAGGAGAAATAAGTTATATTTTGGATAGAGACTTTGATATAGCTACTCGAGCGGGATTACACTGTGCTCCATTAGCCCATTCAACAATTGGCACACTAAAGACTGGCACTTTGAGATTTGGAATTGGCTATTTTAACACTGAAGAAGAAGTAGAAAAAGCTATAAAAGCTATTGAAATAATTTCGCGAAAAACATTCTGACGAATTGGAGGAGAAACTTATGCAAAATTTTTTAAACATTATTTCTCAAAATGCTACGCTGATTATCTTGTTTTTATCAGTTTTATCAATTATAGAATTAATTTTCATACTTATAATTAATGGGAAATTTTTAAGATTAAACAGGACTTATAATAAGGTAATTAAAACATTGGAAAAAGGAGATGTCTTTGATATTTTTTCTAGAATCCTTACAGAGAATGAAGAGATAAAAAACAAATTAGACAAGTTAAAAATTGATTTAAATTCTTTAGACAAAGAAGGAAAAACAGCAATTAAAAAAGTGGGAATGGTGCGGTATAATGCTTTTCCTGATGTAGGCTCTGATTTAAGCTTTTCTATTGCCCTATTAGATAGCAATGACGATGGTATTGTTTTGTCTGGAATATACGGAAGAAATGAGACGGCTACTTTTGCAAAACCTATTGAAAGAGGGCAATCTAAATATCCTCTTTCTGCTGAAGAAGTACAAGCTATAGAAAGAGCCAAAAGAAAAGCTTTGTAAAAAACAGGGAGTGATAACTTTGATTGCGTTTATTGTGAACCCAGTGGCGGGTGGAGGAAGGGCCTATCGGAAGATTCCAGAAATTAGAAGGATCATGAAAAAGAAATTAATCGATTACAAAATTTTTATAACAAAATATGCAGGGGAAGGGAAAATATTAGCAAGAAAAGCAGCTCTTAGTGGATTTAAAGTTGTGGCGGCAGTAGGAGGAGATGGTACTGTACTTGAAGTAGTAAATGGAATAAAAGGTACACAGGCTGTACTGGGAATTATTCCTGTAGGGACAGGAAATGACTTTGCAAGATTTTTCCACATACCTAAAAAGTTAGAAAAGGCTATTGATGTGCTTATAATGGGTAATATTAAAATTATAGACGGAGCTGTGATAAACGATATATTAACTTTTGGAAATATTACAAGCACAGGCATCGCTTCTGAAACAGCGGCAATGGCTGTGCGGTTTAAAAAGTTTTTATCTGGAATATGGGTTTATTTGTCTGCACTTTTAAACGTCCTCTTTAAGTACAAGCCCTATTCTGTAAAGATAAAGATGGATGATAAAGAGTTAAATAGAGAAATAACAATTTTTGCAGCGGGAGTTTTAAGCTATTATGGAGGCGGCTTAAAGCTTTTGCCGGGTGCTGATCCTAATGATGGCTATTTAGATGTCATGATTGTTGACAAAATAAGTAAGATTAAATTATTGGTTTTATTGCCCTTAGTTCTTTTTGGAACCCATACTAAACTTAAAATTGTAGAAGTTTATAGAGCAAAAAAAGTAGAAATAGAGGCAGATCGAGAAGTACCTGTTACTGTCGATGGTGAAATATTATATATCAAAAACCTGGAAATAAAAGTGGAAAAAGATGCAATAAAATTATGCACTCTGTAAATTTAATAGAGTATATTGCGTTAAACTCTCAGGAATAATAAATTATGAAACCTGAGAGTTTATTATTTTTTGGAGGCGGATAAATGGCGGAGAAAGTAAAAGGAAAGTTGATTATCATAGGAGGAGCAGAAGACAAAGAGGACAAATGTGAAATATTGAGAGAAGTTGTAGGTTTAGCTGGGGGAAGAGAGAGTAGAATAGTTGTAATGACAACAGCCACAGAAAAACCTGTGGAAGTGGGCAATATGTACATTTCTATTTTTAAAAAATTAGGGGCAAATGATGTAAAAGTTGTAAACATAAATTCAAGGGAAGACAAAGAAATAAACTATGCAAGGGATGTACTTGAAGATTGCAGTTGCGTTTTTTTTACAGGTGGTGACCAATTGAGGATAACCAGTATTTTAGGAGGAAGTGGCATAGATAAATTGTTAAAACAATTGCACAAAGAAGGAACTTTGATTGTAGGTACAAGTGCAGGGGCTTCGGTGATGTCACAAACTATGATTGTGGAGGGAAATGATGAAGATTCTCCCAGGAAATGCACTATCAAAATGGCTCCTGGATTAGGTTTATTAAAAGATGTAATAATTGACCAACATTTTGCACAAAGAGGGCGCATTGGAAGGCTTCTTGCAGCAATTGCTCAAAACCCAAACAATCTCGGAATAGGGATTGATGAAGATACTGCCATAGTTGTAGAAGAAAATGAATTTAGGGTAATAGGGTCAAATGCTGTGACAGTAGTGGAGGGAAGAAAGCTAAAACACTCTAATGTTTCTGAATCAAGTCCTAATGAAATTTTAGCCCTCACCAATGTTATACTTCACATATTGCCATCCGGTTATGGTTATGATTTAGAAAAATGGATACCCAAAGTCAAGCTCAAGGAGGATAAAGTATGATTATTAAAGATATAAGGGTATATCGAGGGAGAAATATATACAGCCATAGACCTGTAATAAAAATGGTAGTAGATATAGAGAGATTGGATATTCCTACAAAAGATATACCCAACTTTAATGAGAGATTGATAAAACGGCTTCCTAGCCTATCAAAACATAGTTGTTCTTACGGATATGAAGGGGGATTTCTAAAGAGATTAGAGGAAGGCACCTATTTACCCCATGTGACAGAGCATATAATTTTGGAACTACAAAATATGTTAGGGTATGATGTAAAATTTGGAAGAGCGAGAAATATAGAAGGGGATTTGTATTATATAATTTATGAATATGGATTAGAAGAGTGTGGCATAAGAGTGGGGAAATTAGCGGTTGAAATGGTAAATAAATTTATACAGGGGGAAGAATTTGATTTAGAAGAAAGACTAGAAAGAATACGCAATATAATTGCTGAGATAGAACTAGGGCCTAGCACAATGGCTATAAAAAATGAAGCTTTAAAAGCGGGAATCCCAGTTACAAGGGTGGGAAATGGAAGCATTTTGCGGCTAGGTTATGGGAAATATCAAAAAATGATTGAAGGCACAATTTCACAAAATACTAGTTGTATTGCTGTAGACATAGCATCAGATAAAATCTTGACAAAGCAGATTTTAAGAGACCATGGATTTCCTGTGCCGGAAGGAGATGTTGCTTACAATGAAGAAGAAGCGATTGCTATTGCGGAAGAAATTGGATATCCTGTCGCTATAAAACCTTACAACGGAAATCAAGGCAAAGGAGTTCATTTAAACATAACCAATAAAGAAGAAGTAAGTATAGCCTATAGAAACGCCAAAGCTTACAGTGACCTTGTTATTGTAGAAAAACATATAAAGGGAAAACATTACAGAGTATTAGTTGTAGGTGAAAAAGTAGTAGCGGTAGCTGAAAAAATTCCTGCCCATGTGATAGGAGATGGAATTCATACTATTGAAGAATTAGTAGAAATGGAAAATAAAAATCCTTTAAGAGGAAAAGGCCATGAAAAACCCCTTACCAAACTCACAATAGATACGATTTCTAAAATGATCCTTAAAAAACAAGGATTTGATCTAGAAGATATCCCTAAAAAAGGGCAAAAAGTGTTTTTAAGGGAAAGCGCAAACTTAAGTACAGGAGGAATTGCAATAGACAAAACAGATGACATTCACCCATATAACATAGAAATTGCTGTAAGAGCGGCAAAAGCCATTGGCCTTGATATAGCTGGTATAGACATTACAATGGAGGACATAAAAAAGCCTCTAACTAAAGAAAATGGAGCAATAATTGAAATAAATGCATCTCCGGGCATAAGGATGCACCATTATCCTAGCAAAGGTAAACCTAGAAATGTAGCAAAAGCGATTGTAGATATGCTTTTCCCTAAAGGAAGCAAAGCTACCATACCTATTATATCTATTACGGGTACAAACGGGAAAACTACAGTCACCAGGATGACAGCTCATATTTTAAAAACCTATGGCTATACTGTAGGAATGACTTGTACTGACGGCATTTATATCGATGACACCTGTGTCTACAAAGGTGACAATACTGGTCCTAAAAGTGCAAGAACTTGTCTTGCTGATAAAAACATAGATGCTGCAGTGTTAGAAACAGCAAGAGGAGGTATTATAAGGGAAGGTTTAGGTTACGATTTGGCAGATGTAGGGGTGATAACCAATATTTCAGAAGACCATCTTGGCATTGATGGGATAGAGACTTTAGAAGACTTGGCTTTTGTTAAGGCTTTAGTGGTGGAAGCGGTAAAAGAAGACGGTTATAGTGTTTTAAATGCTGATGACCCGATGACCACTTATTTGGCCCAAAGGGCAAAAGGGAAAATAATATATTTTTCAATGTACGATAATAACCTCACTGTAAAAAACATATAGAAAAAGGCGGAATAGCAGTATACGTTAAAGACGGTGTCATCGTTATAGCGAATGGGCAAATAATTCCTGTTGTAAAAATAGAGGAGATTCCTGCAGCTTTGTCAGGGAAAGTTTTGTACAACGTGGAAAATGCTCTTGCAGCTATCGCTGCTTCTTATGGAGTAAAAGTGCCTGTAAATATTATTGCAAAAGGTATAAAGACATTTTACTGCGATACTACACACAATCCTGGGAGGTTTAACTTGTTTAATGTAGGTAATTTCCGTGTATTAGTAGATTATGGCCACAACATAGCTGGAATAAAAAGTGTAATAGAAGCAGCACAAAAACTTGATGCGAACAGGCTCATCGGTGTGATAGGAGTTCCAGGAGATAGAATAAATTCTAGCATATTAAAAGTAGGAGAAATTTGTGGTCAAGGATTTGACTTTATATATGTAAAAGAAGATTTAGATTTAAGAGGTAGAAAACCGGGAGAAGTAGCTAAATTATTAGAACAAGGTGCAATAAAAGGGGGTATAGATAGGAAAAAAATAAAGACTATTTTAAAAGAGACAGAAGCATTAAGGGCGGCTATGTACAATGCTGAAGGAGGAGATTTAATAGTAGTCTTTTATGAAAAATATCAGCCAATTATAGAGGTGATAGAGGAGTTTATCAAAAACAAAGATTTGAAAAATATTGAAATAAAATTAGAAAGGGCTTGAGTTTAAGCCCTTATCTTATTTTGTTCATATATTTCATTTATTGTCTTGTATATTCCCACAGAAATTATATCTGCCATTTTCATTACAGTTCTAAGTCTTGTATTTTGAAGCACCATGTATTCCATAAAACCAGAGATATTGACAATTCCTGTAACAAACATATCTCCTACAGGAGGCAGGTCTTTAGAAACCCCCGCTCCAGGCTTTATAGGTCCTTTTCCAACAGAGATATGACCTACGTGGTTTAAAGAACCCAAACAAGCGTCTATCGCTATCATAAAAGGACGTCCATAATTTAAATTTATGTACTTTAAAACCTGATGTATGTTTTTTGCATGTAGTGGTTCTTCTAAAGTACCAAAGACATGGGCTTTTCCTTTAAGAAGAGGCTTTAGTTTATGACCAATTAAAGGTCCCAAGCTATCCCCTGTGGACCTATCAGTCCCTATACACAGCAAAACTATTTCTTTTCGATAATCATATAGTTCTGTCAGGTAGTTAGAGAAAAATTTATAAAAATGCCCTACAGCACTTTTGTCTTCAATATTTATTAACTCCATATGTTTCTCCTTTCTTAAGTTGATAAGTCTTACAAATATATTTTTGTCAACTATGTAAAATTAAATACAGGTAATTTCCGGTTTTAATTATTGAAAAACCTTTCTTACTTGTGTAATATATAAAATATAAAGGGAATGAAGCGGGTGATATGATGGAGACAATAGCTCAACTATACCAAAAATTTTCAAGTCTTTACGATATAAAAATATTAAAAGTAACTTTCGATATCATAAAAATTTTGGTTATAGCTTTTATAGGTATAAAAATAGGAGACATACTTATATCAAGGTTTTACAAATTACAGACAAAAGGAAAAATACAGCTTCCTGAAAGAAAGATAGGCACTTTAATGTCTCTTACCAAAAATATATTGAGATATGTCATTTATTTCATAGCAGCTGCTTCAATACTAAAAATTTTCAACATAGAAATGACATCAATATTGGCAGTTGCCGGAATTGGCAGTTTGGCTATAGGTTTTGGTGCTCAAAATCTAGTCAAAGACGTAATTTCGGGGTTTTTCATAATATTTGAAGATCAGTTTGGAGTTGGGGATTATATAACGATAAATAATTTTTCGGGTCTTGTTGAAGAAGTAGGACTTAGAACAAGCAAAATAAGGGATTTTTCGGGCGATTTACATATAATACCAAATGGAGAAATAAAGACTGTAACAAACCATACACGAGGCAGTATGAGAGCGCTTGTAAATGTAGGTATTCCTTATGAGGAAGATATTGATAGAATAATAAATGTGCTCACACAAATTTGTGAAGATATAAAAAAATCCAGGAATGATGTGATAGAGGGCCCTACAGTCTTGGGAATTACGGATTTTCAGGACTCGCAAGTTTTAATAACGATTATTGCGAAAACAGAGCCTATGAAACAATGGGAAGTTGAAAGGGATATAAGATACAGGATAAAAAAAGTATTTGATAGAGAAAAGATTACATTTCCGTATCCGCATACAGATGTTACAATAACAAATATTGACACATAACTTGGTTAGTAATGTGTGAAAATCAAAGCACCTTTTCAGTTGGTTTATTAAGTTCATAAATTAATTGAGGTGATTGTTTTGCCAAAAGAACTCCATGTAGGAGATATTGTAAAGATGAAAAAAAAGCACCCTTGTGGTTCTGACGAATGGGAAATTTTAAGAGTGGGCATGGATATTCGCATAAAATGCCTAAAATGCGGAAGAATGGTTTTGATGCCGCGAGCTAAATTTGAAAAGAGCATCAAAAAAATTTTAAAAACAGTTGAAAATCCCTCTGGACAATGATAGAATATGGATATGGATTGCCGCCTTGCCCTTTTTGGGGCCGTTTAGTCCAAAAGGAGGTGAAAAGATGAGGTCATACGAGACAATGTACATTCTCTCTCCAGATTTAAGTGAAGAAGAAAGAAAGGGCTTAATAGAAAGATTTAAAAACCTCATCATTGAAAATGGTGGAGAAATAACCAATTTTGATGAATGGGGTAAGAGAAAATTAGCCTATCCAATTGACAAAAAGCCTGAGGGATATTATGTACTGATGAACTTTAACAGCAACTCAAAGGTTTCTCAGGAATTGGAGAGAGTTTATAAGATCACAGATGGCGTTTTGAGATATTTAATAATAAGAACTGACGAATGATCGTTTATTAATATAAAAAGGTGGGTTAAAAATGTTAAATAAGGTTATTTTAATAGGCCGTCTTACAAAAGACCCTGTGATGAGGTATAGTGCTAACATGGTTCCTGTTACTACATTTACATTAGCGGTTAACAGGAATTATGTCAGTCAAAGCGGGGAAAGGCCTACAGATTTTATACCCATCGTAACTTGGAGAAAACTTGCAGAAATTTGCGCTAACAATTTAAAAAAAGGCAGATTAATAGCGGTAACTGGAAGCATTCAAACCCGAACATGGGATGATAATAGCGGCAATCGACATTGGGTTACTGAAGTTGTAGCAGATGACGTGAGATTTTTAGAGCCGAAATCTGGTTTTGGCAGCAGTGGCAATGCTGAAGAAAATAGAGATTTTGATGAAGACTTTGACAGTGTATTTGAAGATATACCGGAAGAGTTTGAGGGTTTTACACCTATAGAGAGTGAAGATGATTTACCTTTTTAAAAAGGAGGTTGAAGGATGACAACAGCTAATACGACGGCGAAAGATAACGCAGCTACTAAAAAAAGAGGCAGAAAAGCGAAAAAGCGCGTTTGTGCTTTTTGCACAGATAATATAGATAAGATTGATTACAAAGATGTAGCAAGGCTCCGCAAGTACATCACAGAAAGAGGAAAAATTCTGCCGAGAAGAATTACAGGAAACTGTGCAAGGCATCAAAGGCAGCTTACAAAAGCTATTAAAAGAGCAAGACAGATTGCACTACTACCATATACAGTAGAATAATGATATAATAATAAGAGGGCGATGCCCTCTTTTAGTTTACTATTTAAAAAAGCTGTCAAAAATAAAGGTGGAATAAAAGTATGAAAAATAATCTTGAGATTGCCAAAAATATTATGAGTATTGAAAATTTAAAAATAAACCTTTTAGGAAAAGTATATTCTCTCTTTAAAGCTTTTAACGAAGATGAAGATGGAGAAATATTAGTAGACAATCTTTGTGATATTTTAATTTCTGCGTACTTATTAGGAGAGAAATTAGGCTATGACTTTGAAGAAATAGATGAAGCGCTTCAAAAAAAACTCAAACTTCAAATTATTGATAAAGACTTTGAAGGAGAATATAATTTTTCTGGATTAGAGAGATACATAAAGGGTAGAAAGCGGGAGTGATTGATTTAATGGATTTACGAAAACTTACCAATGCGGCAATGATGACAGCAATGGCTGTAGTAATGACATTAATAGGAGTGTATATTCCGCCCTTATTTGTGCTATTTTTTTTGATACCAGCTCCCATTGCTATAACTTGTATAAGAAGTTCTGAATCTTATGCTATTGCATCATCTTTTGCTGTATTTATTGTAAATGTAATTTTTACAGATATAGGTACAGCTTTTACAAGTTTATTTTTTGCCTTACAAGGATTTGTTATGGGGTATTTAATATCGAAAAAACGTAAAGCTAGTGAGACACTTATAGATACTTCTGTTGTGTCAATATTTGGTGTGATTGTAATATTTTATTTCATAAAAGTGGCTTTCAAAATAAATGCACTCGATCAGTTTTTTAAGGCAATTGATATGAGCACAAAAGAAGTATTATCTATTTATCAGGGACATCCAAACTTTTCGGCTATAAAAAGCAATTTATTAACAATTGAAGAAATGCTAAAAATGACTTTACCTGTATCTATAATAATCGCGGTCGTAGCTGTCATTTTAATTAATTATATAATTATATACAAAATCTTGAAAACTCAAAGGGTTTATATAGATGCACTTCCACCTTTTGAAGAATGGAAAATGCCTTATGTCACAGGATGGATTTTTATTGGAGTGTTGTTATATCAATATTTTCTAAAGCAACCTGAAGCAATAACTACCAATATAATAGTATTGCTTTCTCTAGGTTTTACTTTAGGAGGCTTGGCGGTAGTAAAATATTATTTAACTCATAAATTGAATATGAAATCATTGGCTGCTAACTTAATCCTTGTATTTTTATTTCTTTTTCCTCTTACCTCTTGGCTATTCACCATAATAGGTATTGCAGATACCAGTATGGATTTAAGGAAATACATGAGTTAGAAAATGAGAGGTGTTTTTGTGGATAAGAAATTTTATAAAATAATTTCTTCTGTCAATGTGATAAATATTTTACTATCAGCTTTATTAATAGCTTTAATGTTTTACTACAACGAGATAATTGCTTCTATTTCATTAATCATCTTTCTTTATGTGCTTTTAAGTGAATACTATGGCGTAAAGAAAAAGCGATTAGAATTGGATAAATATATAGAAAATATATTTTTCAATGTTGATAAGGCATCAAAAAGCGTTTTAGCAAAGATGCCAATTCCTGCCGTTATTTTAAATGATAACGGAGAAATCCTGTGGTATAATTTAAACTATTCTCAGGTCTTTAATGAAAATGAAGAGATAAAGAAATTGATAAAAAAATATGCTGGAAACAAAATAGATGACAAAAAAAACCAAATAGAGTTCAATGGCCGGTACTATTCCGTGTTAAAAGTAGATTCTCAAGCAAAAAGAAAAAAAGGGAAGGACCTAAGCTGTACTCTTTTATTCCTTGATAACACTGAATACATTCAGCTTAAGAAATCTTTAGCTTTCGATAGACCTGTGGTAGGGCATATAATAATTGACAACTACGAAGAAGCGATGATGGCAATAGAAGATATTAAAAAAGCGGTGGTTTCTTCAGAAATAGAAAAAAAACTTTCAGAATGGGCTTCCTCAATAAAAGCTTTTATGAAAAAATATGATGATGATAAATACTTTGTCGTATTTAAAGAGGAAGGATTAAAAAGCTTAGAAGAAAATAAATTTGAAATATTGGATAAAGTGAGAGAAATTGGAGAAGAGATAAAAATCCCTTTAACTTTAAGCATAGGAATTGGAGCAGATGCCAATGACTTTTTAGCCTTAAATGAATATGCCTCTAGCGCCTTAGACTTAGCATTAGGGCGAGGAGGAGACCAAGCAGTAATAAAAAGAGGAGATAAAATTTCGTTTTATGGAGGAAGAACACAAGCTGTTGAAAAGAGGACAAAAGTAAAGGCGAGAGTAATTGCCCACGCTATAAAAGAGCTCATAAAAGAATCCTCTACCATTTTCATAATGGGTCACAACTTTATGGATTTCGACTCATTAGGGGCTGCAATTGGCATGTATAGAGCCAGCATGTCTTTAGGCAAAAAAGCCTATATAATATTAGATAAATCTAATGTAGCAATAGATGAATTGGTAAAGAAAATACAAAACACAAAAGGCTATGAAGATTTATTTATAAAAAGCAGTGAAGTTAAAAACATGGTGGACCAAAACAGCCTTTTAATAGTTGTTGATACCCATAGACCCAGTTATCTTACTTATCCCGAAATTGTAGATATTATAGACAGAATAGTTGTTATAGACCACCATAGAAGAGGGAAAGAGTTTATTGACAAAGCCTTGCTTGTCTATTTAGAGCCTTATGCTTCTTCTGCTAGCGAATTAGTCACAGAAATTTTGCAGTATATGGTAGACAAGATTGACATAAAACCTATAGAAGCTGAGGCTTTAATGGCAGGAATATCAGTGGATACAAAAAATTTCACTTTCAGGACAGGTTCCAGGACTTTTGAAGCAGCCTCCTTTTTGAGGAGAAAAGGGGCAGATACAACCTCTGTTAAGCAGCTTTTCCAAAATGACTTAGATTCTTACATAATAAAAGCTTCAATAGTGAAAAATGCCGAGATATTGGATAACGGCATTGCAATAGCAGTTAGCCCTCCAAATGCCAACAATCTCATCATAGCCCAGGCTGCTGATGAACTTCTTACAATAAAGGGAGTACAAGCCTCTTTTGTCCTTTTAAAAAGAGAAGAAGATGTAGCCATAAGCGGACGCTCTCTTGGAGACATAAATGTTCAAGTTATCCTTGAAAAGCTTGGTGGAGGAGGACATTTAACTGTTGCAGGAGCTCAGGTCAAAAAGCCTATAGAGGAAGTACTGCAAGACTTAAAAAATGCTATTAAAGAATATTTTGAAGAGGAAGGTGAAGACAAATGAAAGTTATATTAGTAAAAGATGTTAAAAATGTAGGAAGAGCAGGAGAAATTGTAAATGTCAGCGACGGGTATGGGAGAAATTATCTCCTTCCAAGAGGACTTGCCATAGAGGCTACAGAATCCAACATAAAAGTGCTTAATGAAAAGAAAAAGGCAGAAGAGAAAAAGAGACAGCAAGAATTAGAGGAAGCAAAAGAAATGGCCCAAAAGCTTTCAAACTTAAGCTTAGTTTTAAAAGTAAAAGCAGGAGAAAATGGTAAACTTTTTGGATCTATCACTTCAAAAGACGTAGAAGAGGCTTTAAAGGAGAAAGGCTTTGACATTGATAAGAAGAAAATATCTTTTGACGAGACTGTAAAGACTACAGGTACCTATTATGTAGACATAAAACTTTATCAAGGAGTCATAGCAAAAGTGAAGGTAGATGTTGTGACAGAGTAATTAAAGCAAGGGGGGAATAAGGATGGAGTGGAGCAAAATCCCTCCCCAAAACATAGAAGCTGAACAATCCGTCTTAGGGTCAATGCTTTTATCTAGGGATGCTATAATAGACGTTTCTGAAATAATAAAAGCCGACGACTTTTATAAAGAATCCCACAAAAAATTATTCGATGTAATGATGGAGATGTTTGAAAAAGACATCCCCGTTGACCTTGTGACAGTAGTTGATGAACTTAGAAAGCGAAACATGCTGGAGGCTGTTGGCGGAATTGATTATATAGCAAGCCTGTCTTCCAATGTTATTACCACTGCTAACGTATCTTACTATGCAAAGCTTATAAAAGAAAAGGCCACATTGAGAAGGCTCATTGAGGCCTCTTCAGAGATTATGGAGTTAAGTTACGAAGGGGATGACGTAGAAACTGTCCTTGACATAGCAGAACAAAAAATATTTGATATAGCTCAAGGAAGAAACACTACTAATTTTTCACCTATAAAAGACGTGTTAATGAATACCTTTTATAAAATAGAAGAACTTTACAAAAACAAAGGACAGCTTACGGGAATTCCCTCTGGCTTTCCTGACCTTGACTTAAAAACTGCCGGCTTTCAGCCCTCTGACTTTATATTAGTCGCAGCAAGACCTTCAATGGGAAAAACCTCTTTTGCTTTAAATATTGCTCAAAATGCAGCTCTTTTGACAGGCCTTCCTGTTGCCATATTTAGCTTAGAGATGTCAAAAGAGCAGTTGGTAAACAGGCTTATCTGTTCTACTGCCAATATAGATAGCCAAAAGCTTAGGACAGGAAATCTTGATGAAGACGACTGGATGAAACTGGCGGCTGCGATGACTCCTCTTTCTAAAGCTCCTATTTACATTGACGACACTCCTGGAATTGGCGTAATGGACATAAGAGCAAAGTGCCGGCGCCTTAAACTGGAAAAAGGATTGGGCTTGGTGATGATAGATTATCTGCAGCTTATGCAGGGAAGAGGAAGGGCAGAAAACAGGCAGCAAGAAATTTCAGAAATATCGAGGTCTCTTAAAAGTTTAGCAAGAGAACTCAATGTTCCTGTAATTACCCTTTCACAGCTTTCCCGCGCACCTGAGTCTAGGTCAGACCACAGACCTATTTTGAGCGATTTGAGAGAATCTGGAGCAATAGAGCAGGACGCTGACATAGTAATGTTTTTGTACAGAGATGATTACTATCATAAAGATTCTGAAAAGAAAAACATAGCAGAAGTTATAATTGCAAAGCACAGAAATGGACCCACAGGTACAGTTGAACTTTTATGGCTTGCACAGTATACAAAATTTGTAAGTCTTGATAAATATAGAACGGAATAATCTTTAGTTTGCTTTTAAGAAGGGATGAAAGTCATTATGGCTCATTTTGATTACCTTAAAAAAGTCCCTTATTTTAATGAACTGGAGGACAAATCCCTTGAAGAGATACATAAAATTTCAACTATCAACTTTTTTAAAAAAGGGTCTATTATTTTCATGGAGGGGGAAAAGGGAGAAGCTATATATTTTGTAAAATCCGGCAAAGTTAAAATATCAAAAACATCTTCTATCGGGAAAGAGTACATTATTAAAATAATGGAAAAAGGGGACATATTTGCTGAGTCTATTCTATTTGCCGGTGGAGAATATCCTGCAACTGCAGAGGCTATAGAGGACTCCGAAGTGATTATGCTTAAAAATCAAGACATAGAAAACTTGATACTAAAAAACAGCGAAATAGCCTTAAGCATTATTAAACTTATGGCGAAAAGATTAAAAAATGTGTCATATATAATAGAGAACCTTGCTTTAAGAGATTCAATAGGAAGGACTGCCTCCGTGCTTTTGACCTTTGCTAAGGAAAGAGGAGTAAATGTTAAAGAAGGGATTTTGCTAAATCTAAATTTAAACAGGCAGGACCTCGCTAACATAATAGGTATATCTAGAGAAACTGTAACAAGAGTTCTAAGCCAAATGGATAAAGAAGGGATTATTAAATTAAATAGAAATAAGGTAATAATAAAAGATATAGAGAGATTAAGAGAAATGTTGTAAAAATTTCGCCTCAAGTGGGTTATACCATAGACACCGGGGACGGTTCTTGTTGTCCGGAAACAAAAAGCTCTCCAGAAGATGGGGAGCTTTTTGTTTTATTGCCTATTAGAAGACATCATTTCATCAACGGCGGAAACAAAAGCATTGAAAGTTTTGTAATTATAACGTTTATAGCCACAAAAAGGGATACATAAGAAATCAAAATAAACATATAAAGTTTAAATTTTCAGATAATTAACTTTAAACATCACTTATTAAGCTCTGAAAAGCTTTATTTTACTGCCTTTGAAGACATTTTTACAAATTTAGCCTATTGTAACTTCCAGTTACAAAATTAAAATTTTTCACTGGCGATATATGAAAAAAAGAGAAAAAGAAAGGAAAATATAGATAACTTCGCCAAAACGAAATATTGGGAGGGCTTATAAGCATTTTTGCCATTTTACTGGAAAGAGGTAAGAATGGTAGGATAAAATTGAAAGAAAATTTGGGAGGTGAAGAAAATTGAAGAAAGCTATAGCTTTATTGGCATTAGTAGCTTTTTTACTTGGGATAGTGACGTACATTAACGTAAAGCCCTCCTATATAAATGATAAAAAAGTAATGCAACAATACATGTTAGCAGAAGAAAGAGAACCAAGGGTACATGGAGATATAAATAATCCATGGGGTGGATAGAAGCTTAGAAATTGAAAAATATTTTTAATATCCAATGCTTACATACCGTAGAAGATAAAAACTCAAGAAGGATAAAAAGATATCTATAGAACGGCTTAGATGAAAGCTTTTGAATTTTCCCCAATCTATTATAAATAAAAAAGATGCAAAGCAAAAATAGATTTCAGGCAGGCTGAAGGCACATCTTAAAACTTTTATGTAAAAAGTTTTTGAGATGGGCTCAGCATAAAAATTCTTTAAGGGGAGAAAGAAAATGAAACCGTCTAGATATAACTTTTTCTTTGACTTTCCTGAAGAGCCGGAGAAAATAGTAGCTTATAATTCAAGAACAGGAGCTTTAGCCTTAATGGAAAAAAATAATTACGATAAGTATAAAAATTATGTGGAAAAAGGCATTCCAATTGATGACAGTAAATTAATAGAGGACTTGAAAAAAGGGCAATTTCTCATAGATGACAATGTTGATGAACTCCAGTTGTTACGTTTCAATCTCTGGCGGAGTAGATTTAATGACAAAAATTTGGGTTTAACTATTGCACCTACACTAGGGTGTAATTTTGCCTGTGTATATTGTTATGAAAAGGATAGTCAGAAAAATGTATTTATGAGTGAAGAAGTACAAGATAAAATAGTTGAATATATAAAGCGGCAGATAAAGTATTTGCAGAGTGTAAATATTACTTGGTATGGAGGGGAACCTTTATTAGCTTTTGACATTGTCAAAGATATGTCAGAAAAAATTATAAAGCTCTGTGATGAAAATGAAGTTATGTATGGAGCATCTATTATAACAAATGGATATAACTTGACAAGGGAAGTAGTGGAACAATTTAAGAACCTGCGATTATCATTTATACAAATAACATTGGATGGTCCCCAGGATGTACACGATAAAAGACGTCCTTTAAAAAGTGGGCAGGGAACTTTTGAAAAGATACTAACTAACATAGAAGAAAATATTGATATAATGCCAAATATTTCTTTAAGGATAAACGTAGACAAAGAAAACGTAAACAGAGTTAATGAAATATTAGATGGGTTGGAAAGAAGAGGATTGAAAAATAAACTTAGTGTTTATTTGGGATATGTAGAACCTACAAATGATTGTTATGTACCAAATAAGTGCCTATCTATGCATGAATATTCTAAGGTTACTTATATGTTTGAAAAAGTGTTAAAAAAAAGAGGTTTTTCAAATAATTTGATGCATAAGTATCCCTATTTAAAATACAATTTTTGTGGAGCAGATAGTGTAAATTCAATGGTGATAGACCCGGAGGGATACATATACAAGTGCTGGTCTGATATAGGGATAGAAGAGTATAGGGTAGGAAATATATTAAACGACACATCCTTAGTTTCTTTAAATGTTGATAAGTATATGGAATATCTTCTTTATGACCCTACAATGGACGAGATGTGTACTGATTGCAAACTACTGCCAATTTGTATGGGAGGGTGTCCAAGGAGAAGAATAGAAAGAATGACAGAAAGATGTGGAGATTATAAGTATGTTTTAGAAGAATATTTGAAGGATATAGCAAAAGAGCTATTAGAGAAAAACAAGAAAGGGTTTAAACCAATGTGAATTTGATGTTTTAGGGTATTAATTTTGATTAGAATGTGCGCACATTCTATATAAAAATAAAAAGAAAGGGGGGTAGGAGGAAATGGAATATTTAATAGAAGGATATAATTCTATGAGTAACAGTATATGTGATTGTCTTATCATGGTCTGCAACGTTCATATACCAGAAATATGCGTATGTAAAGATAATTCAACGCTTTGTGCTTCCTATTGTGGAGATTGGACATGTATGTGCAGAGGTGGCAGTAGAATGGAACCATATATGAAATAGCAGATATAATTTTCTGCACTCGCTAGTCTAATACTATGCTATTAGACTAGCGAGCGTTATTTCCTAAATAATATGTGAGGAGATGTGGTTAGTTTTGAAGAAGGGATTATCAATCTTTGTTTTTATATCACTGTTTTTAGTGGCATTTTCAATAGGATTTTTTACAGGCATATATACTTCAAACACTCTATTTAGATCAAAGGAATTAAAGGAATTAAGAGAGAAAGAGAAAATAGAAGATTTTGAGTATATGTATGAGATTTTGAAAGATAATTATGCACATTTTTATGAAGTAAAGAAAATGTACGGCTACGACTGGCTAGCCCATAAGGAAGAGTTTATAGAAGAGATAAAAAATACAAGGAATAATATTGAGTTTTATAATAAATTAAATGAAATTTTAGGGAAATTGCATGATGGGCACCTTTATGTAGCAAGTCCTAGCTATTTTAATTATTTTTTAAAGTTAATCGAAGATGAAGCGATAAGAGATTTTGTTGAATTAAAGCCTTTTATAAAAATATTTAAAGATTCCAAGAAAAATTATGAAAAATGGAGTGAATTGCTAGGAAGTGTAAATCCCAATTATAATAGTAGCTTTTTTGTTCAAATGAGGAGAGGACAGAAAAATATAAAAACAGAAATTTTAGAAGAGGATAAAATAGCGTATTTAAGAGTTAATTCTTTTTTGATAGATAAAGATCAGAACAGTAAAAATTATCGGGAAGAGAAAAAAGAAATATACAACTTTTTAAAAACTATCAAAGATTATCCTTATTTAATTATAGACATTAGTGGAAATGTAGGAGGTTCTTCAGAATACTGGATAGATGCTATAGTAGCTCCACTGATAGGAGAAAGAGGTTTGGAATATTTAAAATTGGAATATTTAGAAAATGAGGATAAAAATACATATTTTTATTTATCGCGAAAGGGGAATTATACGCAAAAAAATTTCGGGAGATGTGTAATATTTTATGACGAAGATAAATTCAGAGAGAGTCCTATATACGATAAACTTTCAGAAGAGATGAAAAAAGATTTTACAATCTATGAATTTAAAGAAAACCTATTTAAACAAGAGGAAAAGTATATAGAAAAGTTTTTCAAATCAAATGAATATGTAAATTTCAAAGGGAAGATATTTCTAATAATAGACAGAGCGACTTTTTCTGCAGCCACAGAATTTGCCAAGTTTTGTAAAGAAACAGGTTTTGCTACATTAGTGGGAAGAAATACTTTAGGCCATGGTTCACTTACCTCATATATGAGACTTCCCAACAGTGGATTGATTGTGAGATTTGAAGCCGGCACAATTTTAAACCGAGACGAGGGTTCATTTTTTATAGAAGGTGTGAAACCGGACATAGAATTAGATGTTCCAGATACAAATGCTGGCTATCCAGAAGTAAGAGCAGAAATATTGAAGCAAAAGACAGTTGAATTAATTAAATCTTTAGGAAAAGAGAAGTAATTTCTAAAAAATGCAAGAGAGTTGATCAATATGAAAATATTTAACTTTGTTAAAAAATTTATATTTAGGTACAAAGGTTCCCTGATAGTATTTCTGATTTTTAGTATCATTGGTTGGCTTATGTCAATTATAGTGCCTTACATTACAGGTAATTATATTGACCTTCTATTGCAAAGTAAAGATTTCAAAGTAATTTACGATTTTACAGTAAAGATAATATTAATTGGCATAACCACTATATTCACTTCTTTTATAGTGAGCTATACCTATGTTAAAATTCAGACCAAATCAATGACAGACTTAAACTTTTACGTATTGGACCATGTAACTAAATTGCCTATTCTTTACTTTAAAGGAGTAGACAGTGCATATCTAAATCAAAGAATAAACTCTGACAGCAATACTGTAGTTTCTTTTGTATTAGCCAATATGCTAGATATTCTTACTAATGCTTTAACTATTATTTTCTTGGCTTATATTTCCATGAGAATAAATGCCAAATTAACTTTAGAATTAATGGCTTTAATTCCCTTATATATATTTCTTTACTTTGTGTTTAGAAAACCTCTATATATACGAGGCTATGAATTAAAAGAAAAACAGAACGAATTTTTTTCAAAAATGAATGATAATTTGCAAAATGTAAAAGTTATAAAACTAAATGCCACTTTTAAGGAAGAAACAGAAAGATTAAATAGCGCATTTGAAAAAATGTTTAATTCATTACTAAGGTATACAAAAGTTTCTTATCTTTTTAATAGCAGCAATTCAATGGTGACTACTATTGCAAGGGTAATAATATTTTTTGTTGGCGGAATGGAAATAATAAATGGTAATTTGACAATAGGAGATTTTACGATAATTAGTAGTTATTTTTCAATGATGATAGGAAGTGTTGGATATTTTTTAAACTTGGGTAAATCATATCAGGATGCTTTAGTTTCCTATGACAGATTAAGACAAATATTAGATGAGCACCAAGAGATAAATGGTACTATCAGATTAGAAGGGATAGACACTATTGAGCTTAGAAATGTTTCCTTTGCTTATGACAATTCTAAGAAAATTATACACGATTTCAATTATGAATTTAAAAAAGGAAAGATATACTGCATTGTTGGAGATAATGGAGCTGGCAAAAGTACTCTCATCAATGTAATCCTTGGTATTTTGGTAAATTACTATTCAGGTGAGATATATTACAATTCAATAGAACTTAAGGAACTAGACATGTATTACATAAGAAGGAAAATTATTGGAGTTACTGAACAGGAACCAAAATTAGTTAATGACACAATTATCAATAACTTAATATATGGGGTGGAGGTTTACGATTATAAAACTATTGATAAACTGCTAAAAGATTTAAATGTAAATATAGATAAATTTCATGAAGGATTGAATACAAAACTAAATGAAGCCTCCAGCAACATTTCAGGAGGAGAAAAATTAAAGATAGCGATTGCCAGGACATTTTTAAAAGATCCAGATGTTATAGTGTTAGATGAGCCCACGTCTGCCTTAGATGTTGTTAGTATTGAGAAATTAAAATCTATGCTAACAGCACTCAAGAAGGAAAAAATAATTTTAATTGTTACTCATAATCAAGAGTTTTTAAATATAGCGGATGAAGTGATAGATTTAAATAGAATTTCTAAAAAGGTGGAATGTTTGGTGTAAGAAGACGTCAATATAAGTATAAATGGCTTTTACATTTGGGTTGTAGCTGAAATTGTAACTTACAGTTACAAAATTAAAATTTTTCACTGGCGATATATGAAAAAATGAGAAAAATGGAGGAAAGTATGGATAAGTTCACCAAAATGAAATATCAGGAAAGTTTATAGACATTTTTGCTATTTTACTGGGAGAGATAAGAATGTTAGGATAAAATTGAAAAAGTTGTGGCTTTATTGATGATATTCACTTTTTTGTTTGGGATACTGACATATATGGCGCAATTTCAGCTTGTATAAAAAACGAATTGTCTTAATTTAAAGGGGAAAGTTTAATTTGATATTGCAACTTTATTCCAGGGAGGTTATATAAATGGAGACGATAAAGAAATACATCTTAAAGTATAAGTTTTTAATTCTGGTAAACGCTATACTTGTAATTTTTGTATCAGCCCTTAAAGCCCTGCAGGCGATACTTTTTAAAATAATTGTTGACACATCAGTTGGAAATTTAAATTACAGTATTTCTGCCTTAATATGGTATTCAGTAGGGTTTTTAATAGCAGTATTTACAGCTGAAACTTTGTCAAAGGCAGCTTCAGCAGCTTTTAACAAGAAAGTATTAATAGACTACAAACAATCCATCATAGAAAGTTTCATAAATTCTAGAAGAAGAAAAATTACAAGTTCAGAATTGATATCTTTACTTAGCAATGATGTGAGAATGATAGAGAGTAATTACTTAACAAGTCTCATTAACATTATGGAAGACGTTTTACTATTTATCGTGTCTTTATATCTAATACTTCGAATAAACGTTTATCTCACTATAGTCATTTTCATTTTTGGCTGGGTTCCAGTGATTGTACCTCAGCTTTTCACAAAAATAAATCAAGAGCTAAAAGGACAGTACCTTAAAAAACTTGAGAGGTTTACCAACAGGATAAAAGAGATGGCTCAGGGATTTGAAGTAATAAAAGCTTTTAACATAGAGAGCAAAATCCTCAATATGGCATCAAAAGATAACAAAGATGCAGAAATGGCAGGGTATAAATCCGATGCATTTCAAGGATTTCAAGGAGCTTTGTCTATTGTGTCAGGATTTGCGATGTTTTTTGTAAATATTCTCGTAGCCACATATTTGGTCTTAAGAGGTTATATCACAGTAGGTTCTATGATTGCCGCTGTACAGCTTATGAACTACATAGTAAATCCTTTAATTTCTGCATCTGTATATGCTACAAAGATAAAATCTGTTGAAAAAATAGCAGATAAAATCCAAAAAGAAATAATAGATGTAAGCAAGGAGAAAGTTTCACAGGGAGATAAACCTTTTGAATTTAAAAATTCTATAGAAATCAAAAACCTAATCTTTTCTTACGATGGGAAGAGGAATGCTTTGTCAAACATAAACATAAAGCTTGATAAAGGCAAAAAGTATACATTAGTTGGAGAAAGTGGGTGTGGAAAGACCACACTGCTCAGAGTGCTATTAAATCACATTACAGATTATGAGGGGCAAGTGCTCATTGACGGAGTAGACATAAGAGAATTTGACCCTGCCTCCTATTACAGGAAAGTTAGCATTATACAGCAGAATGTCTTTATGTTTAGCGACACATTAAAGAATAACATTTGCCTTTACAGTGAATGTGGGGAAGAGGAACTCATTGAAGCATTGAGACAATCTGGTTTAGTTCAGGTTGTTGAGAAACTTCCCAAAGGACTCGATACAATAGTAGGAGAAGGGGAAGTAGAGCTATCAGGAGGAGAGAGACAGAGGATAGCAATTGCAAGAGCACTAATCAAGAAAGCGGAAGTACTGCTGATAGATGAGGCTACAGCAGCTTTAGACAAAGTTACAGCGAGCGATATAGAGAGGACGCTTATAAATTTAGATGCGACAGTGCTTGCTGTAACCCATAAGTTAGACCCAGAGATACTTAAAAGGTATGATGAAATATTTGTAATGAGAGATGGAGAAATCATTGAAAGAGGCACATTGGATGAGCTATTAGAGAAGAGAGGGTATTTCTATTATATGTATAATTATGGGATTGATGAGAAAGAAGAGATTGAGACTGTAGAAGAAACTGTATGAAAAAGAATTTGTGTGAAATACCAGAGAAACGAAAAAGAGAGATATTTATAGTTTAAAAGGTGCACTAATATAGGCTGTAAGAGATCTAGATTGGTGTATTTTCTGGAAATATGAAAGATGTGCAATTGAAGAGAAGAAGAGCCATAGTTATATAGTTAGCAGAAGGGCAGAATATAAAATTTTACTTTCTGCTTTTTATTTTATGCAGATAAACAAAGAAAAATTGAGGGAATTAAAGGGATTGAGAGTTAAATTGATTAAATGAAAGATAAAAGCGTTTTTTGATACTTTAATAAGTTTTATTATAAATTTAAATAATGTTATTATTAGTGCAGATAAATTTAAAAAATTAATTCAGAATTTATATAATTTTAAATTTGATTGATTTTAAGTAGCATAGAAGTGCCATATATAAAAAACATGTGTATATATGAGAAGAGCAAATAGATTTGATTTTATTTGTCTACTGGGGAAAAGCAGCGTTTAGCATTAGCGCGGGCAATTTTAAGGAAGCCAACATTATTAGTATTAGATGAAGCTTTATCAGGGGTTGATACTGAAACAGAAAGTATGATATTTAAAAACATAAAAACTATTGTCCAAAATTTAATTGTGATTTCCCATAGGTTATCAACAGTTCTCCAGTGCAAGGAAATTTATGTGCTCGATAAAGGGAAAATTGTCGCTAATGGAGCTCATGAAGAATTGCCCAGTTCATGTCCTATCTACAGAGAAATTATTAAGGAGCAACTTATAGAAACTAAAAATAGCAATGTTTCTATTTTATAGTAAACTATAACTTTTTTCTATATATTTCAATTTTTTAACACACCACCCAGAATCAATTCGGGTTGAAATTGTTTCACTTACCAGATATTATATGGGCAAGAGAAGGGAAAGTAAAGGGAAAACAAACAAATTGTCAACTATTATATAAAAGGAGAGAAAGACCTGTATGAGAGAATTTTTATTCAAGTACAAAAAAGAGTTTGTGCTTGCAGTATTTTTCTTAGTAGCTTCTGTATTGATAAATATTTACTTTGCTTTTATTTATAAAAAACTCATAGATGTAGCAACTACACGTGATTTGGTGAAATTTTATTCTGTTGTCAAATTCGCAGTAATGTTTACCATATTGGAAGCAGTAGTTGGATGGTTAAATAGAACAACTCGATTTCATTACATGAAAAAAACTTTGATATACCTAAAAGACAGGTTATTTAGAGCAATCATTAAAAAGGATGTGGAACATTTTAATGAAGTTAATACAAGGAAGTACATTTCAATTATTTCAAATGATGTAAAGATTGTAGAAGAGGATTATTTTAATAATTTCTTTAGACTTTTAGGTAGTGCAGTACTCAATAGAATTCAAAAACGTGTCTTTTAGCTATACGGGAGATACAAAAGCTCTTAAAAACATAAACTTTACAATCAAAAAAGGAGGAAAGTACGCATTAGTAGGGACGAGTGGAGCAGGGAAATCCACAATACTCAAGTTATTGTTAAAACAATATGAAAACTATGAAGGAGAAATAAAACTGGATGGGATAGAATTAAGGAGAATAGACAAGAAAGACTTATTCAAAATAATTACGCTATTACATCAGAACGTATTCATATTTGACGGGACAGTAAAGGATAACATAACCCTATTTAATGACAAATACACAGATGAAGAAGTAATAAGAGCAGCGAAGACAGCAGGATTAGGGCCATTGTTAGAGAAATTGCCAGAGGGCATATTAAGCGATGTAGGAGAAGGGGGAAAACTTCTATCAGGAGGGGAGAGGCAGAGGATAGCGATAGCGAGGTCAATAATAACAAATGCGTCAATACTAGCACTGGATGAGGCAACAGCGGCACTGGACAATGAAACGGCATATTTAATAGAGAAGACGATACTGGAGATGGACATAACGGCGATAGTGGTGACACACAGGTTGTGGAGTGAGCTACTAAAGAAATATGATGAGATAATAGTATTAAGAGATGGTAGGATTGTAGAGAGGGGCAAGTTTGACGATTTAATAGAGAGGAAAGGATACTTTTACAGTTTATTTAACATAGAGAAGCTGGATAAGGTAGAGGAACCAGTGAAAGAAGGGGGAATATTTGTGGTATAGATTGAGGGCCTCTTAATCTAGGTGTATACTCGGAGATTTGTCAAGAATTTTGTGTCTGGTTAAAGTAACGTAACTGGAAAAGTTGTTGTATTTCATAGATATGGCCATTTGTCATTGGAACCGGCTTTTTCACTTTTGTCTGTTTTAAATTTTTTCTCTGGAGATAAATATTAATTTCAAGGCCTCAGCGGAATTGAAATATTCACCTGTTTTTATGCGGGTTTTCTCGATCAGGCTATTGACACTTTCTATAATATTACTTTCTATAATATTAGTGGTATAAATATGCTTTCTTAAATGTTCAAGGTATTTAGTAAAAGCTAAATAATACTCTGTTTTTTCCATAAGGAGATTCATATAAAGGAGGAACTCATTATTATGAGGAGGGTTCCTGCTTTTTGCTATACAGGACATTTGCTTATTTTATAATTACATTTTTCCTACCTGATTTATTTTTTACTGCCAATACTTTTTCTCTATAATTAACATCACCTGTAATTGCGTATAAGTCTTCATAGATAACAGATAGGTCATTGTAAAAAATCTCTTCAGCAAAATATTTTTCGCATTTTTTAAGAAATCTATAAGCCTCCTCAAATTCTTTATTCAAGTATTTTATATGACCTAATATGAAAGCGAGCTCTTTTTTCCCTCTCATGCTGAGTAAAGAAGTATTAATGCTTTCTGAAAGTTCAATAACTTTTTCATACATACCGATATTAAAATAAAGAATCATCTCTTGAATTTTAAACTTGTGATAAAGTTCAGCGTCATCTTTGTAATCATTCTTAGCTTTTTCAAGCACTTCAAAGGCTTCTTTAAATTTGCTACTGTGCCTTAAGGTATTTATATAGTTCAGGTAGCATTTTCCAGCTTCTAAATGATCGCCCTGAAACTCAAATAAAAGTATCGCTTTTTTTATATAGTAAAGGGCTTTTTCATAATTTCCTAAGTTGTAATAGGCGATATTTAGAGAAGTATATATATCTGGCATAATTTTAAGGCTTATAATATCATTATTGTAATTAATGAAATTTTCCAATATAATTACTATTTTTTGGAATTGACACGTTTTGAGGTAAGTGTAAGCTAAATTATTATGTATTGCAAAACTTACAGGTAAACTCAAGGCATTAAATTGATAAAGATACTTTCTTGCAAGCTCTAAGTAATGAATTCCCTTTTCATAGTTTTTATTTTTAAGCATTATTTTAAAAAGAGAGTTTAAGGCATCAGAAAATTTTTCTATATTTTCCCTTTTAAAGTCTGTGCTTGATTTAGTAAAAGCATTTATATATTTTTTCAAAATTTTTAAAGCTTTATCAAAGATATTGGAGTAAAAATAAGACATGCCAAGATAGTAGTATTTATTAGAATCTTCTACTTCACAAAAAGCATTGTGATTTTCCTCGGACCATTTAATAATTTCGTAATAATCTTTGGCTAAAAACAAGTCTTTAAGTAAAGACGAATTTTTCTCAAAAAGTATGTATTTTTCTCCTGTAGAATCACTAAAGAAATAACTTACAGGTACTTCTAATTTTTCGGCGAGGTAAGCTAACTGTTCTAATGAGGGGAGTGCTTTCCCGTTTTCAATTCTGCTCAAGACCACTCTACTCATAAAATTTCCACACAATTCACTTTGTGAGAGATTTTTTTGTAGTCTCAAAGCTTTAATTTTATCGCCTATAGAAGAGAGCATAATTTCACCACCAGAGGGGATGAAAATGTTTAAGTGTTTTTTATAATTATAGCATTTATGGCCATAAAATGGAATACACAAAATTGACGAGTAAACAAACGGCAGGGACGGTTCTCTTTGTTTGAAAATTTCCATATTTTACTTCTAAATATCTTCATTTATTTAGATGAAAGAATTTAGACAAAAGACAAGTCCCTGTCCCTTTGTCTGCAATCAAAAAAGGTGGAAAATACGCTTTAGTAGGAACAAGTGGGGCAGGAAAATCGACTATACTGAAATTATTGTTAAAACAATATGAAAACTATGAAGGGAAGATATTATTAGATGGGATTGAATTAAGGCAAATAGATAAGAAAGACTTGTTCAAAATAATTACGTTATTACATCAAAATGTATTCATATTTGACGGCACAGTAAAAGACAACATAACTCTTTTTAATGACAAATACACAGATGAAGAAGTAATAAGAGCAGCAAAGATAGCGGGGTTAGGGCCATTGTTAGAGAAATTGCCAGAGGGGATATACAGTGATGTAGGGGAAGGAGGTAAATTATTATCAGGAGGGGAGAGGCAGAGGATAGCGGTAGCCAGGTCAATAATAACAAATGCATCGATTTTGGCGTTAGATGAGGCGACAGCAGCGTTAGACAATGAGACAGCCTATTTAATAGAGAAAACGATATTGGAGATGAAAGATATAACAGCAATAGTAGTGACACACAGATTATGGAGTGAGTTACTGAAGAAATATGATGAGATAATAGTATTAAAAGATGGGAAAGTAATAGAGAGTGGGAAATTTGATGAGCTATTAGATAGGAAAGGATATTTTTACAGTTTATTTAATATAGAGAAGTTGGATAAAGTAGAGGAGCCAGTGAGGGAAGAAGGAATATTTGTGGTGTAAAGAAACACCCACAGTAAAACATTGTTCAAAAGACAAGGGGACAGGGACCTGTCTGTTTTTAAGCTCTTGCGGATACATATAGTCGAAAATTTTCTGTTCTTTTATCTTTGTTGATTGGCAGTTTGACTTCTATCGGTATATACTTTAATACCTCTTTTGCAGTTTTATTATTTCTCTATTTTTTATCAGGGGTTGGAGCTACCCTCAACTCTGGGGCCTTTGAATCTTGGTTTGCTGATTCGATTCTTTTTAGTGAAAAAGACGTAGACCTTACAAAATACTGGGGACGTCTTACAAGTTATAATTACTTGGGAAGCACAATGGGTTTTTTAGGAGGGAGTATTTTAGTACGCTATAACATCTTCAGAGAAATTTGGCTAATAGAAGGTATAGGAATTTTTCTGGTTTTTATTTACGTATTTTTAACAGGCAAAAAAGATAAATCACAGAAAAAAGAGGTAGAATACAGTTATAGAGAATATTTTAGTAAAATTTCTAAAGGAACTGGATATCTATTTAAGCATCGGATTTTATTATCTATTACAATTGGAGCATTTTTCTTCTTTTTTTCTTCGGGAATTTTGTCAATGTTGTGGCAGCCCTATTTTGAAAAAGCAGGTATACCTGTAGAATGGTTTGGAGTCATATTAGCGTTAACCATGATACTTAGCATTATTGTCCCACGCTATGCTGACAGAATAGCTGAAAAATTTGGCGGGTTACTTCGGACATTAATGATTATAAGTATTATCTCGGCATTGTTTATATTTATGATGTATGTAATTCCAAGCTATTCATTTATACCTTATATTATTTATACAGTGATATATTCAGCTCATACACCAATTTTTATGCCATATTTTAATAAATTAATACCATCTTCAGAGCGTGCTACGATTATATCAATATACAGTCTGTTTATTAGTGTTTCGACAATTCTATGCACTTATTTATTTGGAATCTTAAGTGACAGAATGGGCCTTAATGCTGCACTTTTCTTATCTTTGATTACTGCTTTAATTTCCAGCATACCCTTTAAAAAGGCAATGGTATTGGAAAAAGAAGTAAGCATAGAGTAAACTGCAGAGCTTTTACTCTATGCTTTTTTTAATTTACACAGAAAAAAGGAATAAAACTTTAAAATTTAGAGAATTCATAAGCCAAATTCATTAAATGCGAAATAAAGGCCGTTTTTCGTGATTTAATAAATTTTACTGGAAATTTAAATAATGTTATTATTAAAGCAACAAAAATAAAAAAAATTAATTTTAAATTTGTATTATTTAAGATTAGTGTTGATTAGTTTAAGAAAAATAGGGGGGATACTTTGGGATTTATAAAGAAAGGCAAAATTTTTGTAGGATGCTTATTTATTGGTACAGGTTTAGGATACTTCTTGGACATTTCATGGGTGGTCTGTTTTTAGGAGTTGAAATGGGATTTGTATTAGTAGAGGCTTTAGGGAGGTGAGAGAATGAGGGAGTATTTTTTTAAGCATAAGTTACTACTTACAGCAAATATAATTTTCACATTGGCAGAAAGTATATTAACTGTTATGGTGGCATTTATTTTGGGAAGTTTTGTAGATGCAGCTGTACAATATAATATGGAAAGCCTTTATGGAACCAGTATAATTTTTGTATTGTATTTAATTGGAGTACTCATTGTATGGTATTTTTTGAGAGTTTTAAGGGCGAACTATGTAAGACAAATGCTTTACAATTTAAAAAATGACATATTTTCTAAAGTCATAAATAGAGAAATAAACCAGTTTCAAAAGGGCAATAGTGCTGCGTATATTTCTACTTTGAATAATGATATCACAATACTTGAACAGGATTATTTTAAGAATATACTGATAATGTTAGAGCAAATATTTTCTTTTATAATCGCTACTGTGGCGATTTTTAAATTAAATGTTTACATTGCTGTAGGAGTTTTTGTCATAAGTATTTTTCTCATAGTTATTCCTTATCTTTTTAGGGAGAAAATAAGTAAAGCTAAAAAAGATTTTTCTGATAGTTTATCTGATTTGACAGTGCAGACAAATGACATATTGTCTGGCTTTGAAATAGTCAAAAGTTTTAATGTGGAAAAATTGGTGGAGAAACAGTATCAGAAATACAACAAAAAAGTAGAAGACACTAGATTTTTCTTTGAAAAAATACTTGCTTTAGCAAATGCTTTGACGGAATTTTTTGGATCTTTAATGTTTTTTGTTTCACTGGGCGTTGGAGCCTATCTTGTGATAAAGCATGTTATAGAACCGGGATTGATGATAGCTGCAGTACAATTGATGAATAACATTGTAAATCCGATGATAGGAATTATAGAAAAAGTAAATGCTTTAAAAGGAACAGAGTCAATACAGCAGAAAATAATAGATATTATGCAGGACAAGAAAGACGGAAAAGAGGAATTTGTTTCAAAGGAAGACTTTAATGATGCAATAGTGTTTGACAATGTTAGTTTTTCTTATGATAGCAGAAAAGAACCAGTTTTAAAGAATGTATCTTTTACAGTAAAAAGAGGAGAAAAATGTGCAATTATTGGTCCAAGTGGCAGCGGAAAATCTACAATACTAAAACTTCTTTTGAAATACTATAACAATTTTGAGGGTAAAATCTTAATTGACGGTATAGATATAAGGAAGATAATAACAGAAGATTTGTACAATAATTTAATATCTGTAATACATCAAAATGTGTTTATGTTTGATACTAGTATAAAAAACAATATAACTCTTTTTAAAGAGTATGATGAAAAAATTATAGAGAGAGCAATTTCTCTCTCTGGTTTAAAGGAATTTATAGAGAAACTACCTGAAAAAGAAAACACTGAAGTAGGAGAGAAAGGAAGCAATTTATCAGGTGGAGAAAGGCAGAGAATAAGTATTGCGAGGGCACTAATTAAGGGCACACCTATTTTGGTTTCAGATGAACCTACTTCTTCACTGGATAAAAAGACAGCCTCCAGCATAGAAGATTCTATTTTAAGCATAGAAGGTTTGACAGCATTGGTAATTACTCATAATACTTCTGAAGAGGTGTTGAGAAAATATGACAAGATAATTTTTGTAGAGGATGGAGAAGTAATAAAAATAGGTACTTTTGATGAGATTTTCACACCTGCGAGTGTAGTTTTATCAGTGGTAAGCTAGTTTAAATAACCCCTTTTATGTGGGCTTATTTTTTTATGCGCATATCCATTTTTTTACATCCAACCCCGATTTAAATCGGGTTAAAATTGTTTTCTTTATTTTTTATAATATAGGAAATAGAATAAGTAAAAAAGAAAATTTAGAAGAAAATAAAATGTGTGTTTTGAAATTTAATGGGGGATATACTATCTTTACATATTTGAAGGTTTCTATTCGACAAAGATGGCCAATATTTCTCTTTATTTTGGGTGTAGGATATGCTGGATTACAAAGGCTAACAGAAGTTGTTACTATCAAAGTAAACGCTCCATGAGAGGTGTATTTTTTTAATCCATTTTTCATGAGTAAAAAAACAATGAAACCAAGTATTAACACCCAAACTAATAAAATAAACAATCCTTTATTTACTATTTCAATGTCAAAATTAGCATCACATATAAGCTTTGACGGGATGTATGTCATATAAGGGAAAGGTATAATACAATTAACACGTAAAACAATGGAATATCCAGGGAAAGAATTGGTATATTGGCTGATGAAATTATCAAGTAATTTCCCTATTGATAAAGAGAGTAGAGTTGATAGAATAAAATCATAAGATTCATGAAACTATCCATTTAATGGGGGTAATGATAAATGAAAATGGAAGACTTACTAAAAATAGAAAGTGAAGAAGAGAGAATTTCAGCTCTTTATGAAATCTTTGATGAAGATTTCAGGTTATCTTCAAAAGCTTCAAGAATTGAATTTTTAACTACAGTAAGACAAATTGAAAAATATTTGAAACCGGGAATGAAAATTTTAGACTTAGGAGCAGGCACTGGAGAATATTCTTTGTATTTTGCAGAAAAGGGTTATCAAGTGACTGCGGTAGATTTGGTTGAAAAACATGTAAAACGTATTAAAGAAAAGAAAAAGCCATATATGAAACTTGACATATTTCAAGGTAATGCTTTAGATCTTTCTAGATTCGAAAATAATAGCTATGATATTGTGTTATGTCTTGGCCCATTGTATCATTTAGAAGATATAGGGAATCGATTGAAATGTATAGAGGAAGTAAAACGGGTATGTAAAGATGATGGAATGATGCTTTTTGCGTTTATTAATAATGATATGGTTATTGTTACAGAAACCATGTGTTATCAACCTGATTATTTAAGGAAAGGTAATTATGACCGCAAGACTTTTAAGGTAAGAGATTTTCCTTTTGTATTTATAACAGTCCAACAAGCAAGAGAATTACTTAAAAACTCCGGATTGACAATTGTGGCTGAAATTGCAACCGATGGTTTAAGTGAATTATTAGCGGATAAAATAAACAACATGGATGATGAGAGTTATCAATTGTGGCTTAATTTCCATTTTTATTATAGCGAAAAGCCAGAGTTTTTCGGAGCAAGTAATCATTTATTATTTGTTGCACAAAAATGTAAATAAGAAAACAAAACTAAATACAAAAAAAGGAAATCAATGCAGAATCAATTCGGGTTGATTTTATTTTTTGAGGGGGTATCATATAATTACCAAAAATTAAAGGGGGGTATTTTTTTGAGTACACATTTGTTGGATAGAAAGGATGTTGATGAAAGGCTGACTTGGGATTTGTCGGGTATTTTCAAGACAGAAGAAGAGTATGAAGCGACAGTTAAAAAAACGGAAGAGCTTACAAAAGAGCTTGAAGAAGAATTTAAAGGTAAGCTCACAACTCCGGAAAATATTAATAAGTGCCTGGACAAGTTAAGAAGTATAGCAGAGCTTCTTACACTGGCAGGTAGCTATGCTTATCTAGCTGTGGCAGTTGACCAGACCAATACAGAAAATCTTCAGAGGCAGATGAAGTTTAGAAATGTCGCATCAAATATTGAGAGCCGCATAAGTTTTGTGGAATCTGAGATTATACAGCAGGAAGAAGAGGTGATAAATAAAGCGATAGAAGGGTCGAAGGAAAATGCAAATTATCTGAAAGAAATTTTAAGGAAGAAAAACATGCCCTTCATCCCGAAGTTGAAAGGGCTTTGTCTGCTTTATCTCCTGTTTTAGAAATTTTTGAAGATATTTACAATATGGCAAAATTGGCAGATATGGATTTTGGAACTTTTAAGGTTGAAGACAAGGAATACCCTTTGAGCTTTTCACTATTTGAGACTAAATGGGAGTATGAGAAAGATGCGAAAGTCAGAAGAGCTGCCTTTGAAGCTTTTTACAGAAAATTAAAGGAATATCAGCACACTATAGCAGCTGTTTACCAGGCACAGGTGCAGAAAGAGAAGATTATAGCCACTTTGAGGGGGTTTGATTCTGTCATTGATAGCTTGCTTTTCCCTCAGAAAGTGGAAAGGGATATGTACGAGAGGCAGATTGACCTTATAATGGAAAATCTTGCACCTCATATAAGAAAATTTGCTAAACTTCTTCAAAGAATACACGGGTTAGATGAGATGACTTTTGCCGATTTGAAGCTGGAAGTAGACCCTGATTTTGAGCCAGAAGTGACAATTGAAGAGGCAAAAAGGTACATAGAAGAGGGGCTTTCAGTTTTCGGCGAAGATTACAGGGAGATGATAAGAAGAGCTTTTAGCGAGAGATGGATAGATTTTGCGGAAAATAGAGGAAAGGCTACAGGTGCTTTTTGTGCCACACCTTACGGTGCTCACCCGTACGTTTTGATAAACTGGGCGGATAAAATGAGAGAAGTGTTTGTCCTAGCGCATGAGCTGGGGCATGCTTGGCATTTTTACTTGGCACATCAGCATCAAAATATTTTTGATTCAAGGCCATCCCTTTACTTTATAGAAGCGCCATCCACAATGAATGAGCTTCTCATGGCTAATTATTTGATGCAGAAAAATAGCAATGATAAGAGAATGAAGAGATGGGTGCTCTCTACTTTGATTTCCAGGACATATTACCACAATTTTGTGACGCACCTTTTAGAAGCAGCTTATCAAAGAGAAGTGTACAGGATAATTGATGAGGGAGGGTCTGTTACTGCTCCCACTTTGAATAAGATTAAAAGAGAAGTTCTGGAAAAGTTCTGGGGAGATGCTGTTAAAATAAACGAAGGAGCAGAACTCACTTGGATGAGACAGCCTCATTATTATATGGGACTTTACCCTTACACTTACAGTGCAGGGCTTACTATAGCCACCCAAGTGAACAAGAGATATTTAGAGGAAGGGCAAAAGGCATTGGAAGATTGGAAAGAGGTATTAAAAGCTGGCGGTACAAAGACACCAGTAGAACTGGCGAAAATGGCGGGAGTAGATATAACAACAGAAAAGCCGTTATTGGATACAATCCAGTATATTGGCAGTATAATAGATGAGATAATTAAATTAACAGAGGAATTAGAAAAATAAATTTACAAAACTTGACATTTTCGCTGATACTCAGCTTTGAGTATCAGTTTTTTTATAAATTGTAGACAATAAAATTTAAATTGGTTAAAATAGAAGTACAAAAAATAGGTAGTAGGAAAGGCGTGGATGAGATGGAGAAGGAAACAATGGAGAGGTATCAAGCATGGTTAAATGACCCTTCAATTTCAGAGAAGGATAAAGAAGTTTTAAGGAAAATGAATGAATCTGAAATACAGGATGCTTTTTTTAAAGACCTGGAATTTGGCACAGCAGGTATGCGGGGTGTTATAGGGCTTGGAGCAAATAGGATGAATTTTTACACTGTAGGTAGAGCAACACAAGCTTTTGCTAATTACATAAATAAGACGGTACGAGGAGAAAAAAGTGTTGCTATTTCTTATGATACAAGGAATTTTTCTAAGGATTTTGCAATTGAATCGGCAGAAATTCTTGCTGCAAATGGCATAAAGGTGTATTTGTTTGACGACTTTAGACCAACTCCTCTTTTGTCATTTGCTGTTAGGTATTTAAAGACAACAGCAGGTATAATGATTACTGCAAGTCATAATCCTCTAGAGTACAATGGTTACAAGGTATATTGGTCAAATGGAGCGCAGGTGATACCGCCTCATGATGAGGGGATTATAAAAGAATATGAGGGAATAAAATCTTTTGGTGAAATAAAGAGGATACCTTTTGAAAAGGCAAAGAAAAAAGGGCTTGTTGTAATGGTGGGTCAGGAAATTGATTTGGCATATTTTGAAAGAGCACTTTCTTATTCTTTTGGAATTTCTTCAAAAGATTTAAATATTGTCTATACACCGCTTCACGGAACAGGCATAAAGATAGTGCCACCACTGCTTGAGAAAGTGGGTTTTGATATTTACATTCAAAAAGAGCAGCAAGTACCTGATGGAAATTTTCCTACAGTAAATTATCCTAATCCCGAATTTGATGACGCCTTTAAGTTAGCTTTAGATGATGCGAAAAGGCTTGATGCAGATATAGTTGTAGCTTCTGACCCTGACGCAGACAGGATGGGAGTATTAGTGAAGCATAAGGGAGATTATGTGAGAATAGATGGCAATCAAATGGGGATACTTTTTTTGAATTTCTTGTTGGAGATGTATTCAAAAAAGGGCATGCCTAAAAATCCAGCAGTTATAGAGTCCATTGTTTCTTCAAAGTTGTTTGCTAAAATTGCAAAGGCTCATGGGGTTGAGGTTTCTGAAGTGTTGACTGGATTTAAGTGGATTTGCAATGAGGCTGACAGATTGAGAGCAGAAGGCAAGACAGTGTTTTTTGCTTATGAGGAAAGCTATGGATACAATATAGGTGATTTTGTTTACGATAAAGATTCTGGGACTCCAATAATGGTGACTTGTGAAATGGCAGCTTATTACAAGCAAAAGGGCATGACTTTGGTGGACGCTTTAGAAGAGATTTATAAAAAATACGGGTATTATCTTGAAGGGCAGCTTTCTCCTGTGTATGAAGGGGGAGCAGGAGTAGAAAAGATAAAGAGAATAATGAAAAGGTTGAGGGAAAATCCTATTGAAAATCTTGCGGGACATAAACTGACAGGGATGATAGATTATTTAAAAGGATATGGACAAATTCCGCCTTCAGATGTTTTGAGAATGGAGTTTGGAGATAAGCTTTTGGTCTATGCAAGGCCTTCAGGGACAGAGCCAAAAGTGAAGTTTTACTTTATGGTTATGAATATGGAAACTTTTGAAGAAGCTAAATCTCTATTAGAAAAGGCAAAAGAAGAGTTTACAAAAGTTTTAGGTTTAGAAGATTAGTTATTTCAAAGGAGACCACAATAAGTGGTTTCCTTTTTATATTGATTTATTTTGTATGAATGTGTAAAATTGTTACAGAATGTTAAGAAGAGGGCAGTGGATATGAAAGGAAAAACGGTGACTAAAATTTTAGTTTTTGTTTTTCTCATAATGGCAATAATTGCTATTCCATTGAAGGCAGTAAATCTGGGGATTTCGGAAACTCTTTTAAAGGAATTTATTGTGGAAGAAAAGCCACAAAGCCTTCCTCAAGAAGATGATCATAAGGAAGATAATTATACAAAAATAGTCATAAGTGCAGTAGGGGATTGCGTTTTAGGTTCAGATGAGTCTTATGGGAAATATGGCACTTTTGATGAAGAATTTAAAAAACATAATTATGACTATGGATATTTTTTTGAAAATGTAAAGAGTGTATTAGAAAAGGATGATTTGACCATTGCCAATTTAGAGACAACTCTTACTAATGCAACCAAGCGGGCTGAAAAGGAGTATGCTTTTAAAGGGGACCCTTCCTATGCCAAGATTTTGAAAGAAGGAAGCATTGAAGTTGTGAATTTGGCTAATAATCACACTTTTGATTATTTGAAAGAAGGCTTTGAAGACACTGTAAAAGCCTTAAAGAAAGAAGGAATTGGGTATTTTGGATATGGGTATCAGTATATTATGACTGTAAAAGGGATAAAAATTGGAATATTAGGGTATACAGGTTTTGACAATAGCAAATGGACTAAAAATCAAATTAAAAAAGATATTGAGAAGTTGAGGCCCAGTGTAGATATTTTGATTGTCAGTTTTCACTGGGGGGAAGAAAATAGATACTATCCAAATAAGATTCAAAGGGATTTAGGGCATTTTGTAATAGATGAAGGGGCAGACTTAGTAATTGGTCATCATCCCCATGTGTTACAGGGAATAGAGAAGTATAAAGATAGGTATATTGCATATTCTCTTGGGAATTTTTCTTTCGGAGGTAATAGAAATCCAAAAGATAAAGATTCTATAATTTTACAACAAATTTTTCTTTTTAATGACAAAAGAGAAATAGCAAAAGTAGAGATGAACATAATACCTGTTTCTATTTCTTCACAAAAAGATAGGAATGACTATAAACCGGTTATTTTAGAAGGAGAAGAAAAAGAGAGGGTATTAAAAAAATTAAAATGTTATCAAAGTGGGTAAATTAAACTTCAAGAAGCTTTTGGTTTGAAAAAATAAGCAGGTAAGAGTATAATGGAAATATGGACATAAGTGCAAAAAAGGAGGAGAAAAAATGGCCAAGCGTTATGTAATTGTTGGTGGCGATGCTGCTGGAATGAGTGCAGCTTCTCAAATTAGAAGACAGGACCCTGAAGGAGAAGTTCTTGTCTTTGAAAAAGAGGGGGTCATTTCTTATGCTCAATGTGGCCTTCCCTACTGGATAGGGGGAGTAGTAGCTGAAAGGAAAAAGCTTATTGCGCGAACAGCTGAAGAGTTTTACACTCGCTATAATATCGATGTAAAGCTTTATCATGAGGTTACACAGATTATACCTCAAAAGAAGCAGATTCGCGTATATCGCCGGGAAGAAAAAGATGAAATTACAGTGCCTTATGATGTGCTTTTAATTGGGACAGGAAGTGCAGCGATTGTACCGCCATGGGAAGGTAGAAATTTGCCTGGAGTTTTTACTTTGAAGACAATGGGAGATGCAGAAAAGCTCTTGTCTTGGCTTGAAACTCATACTCCTAATAAAGCAGTGGTAATTGGTGGGGGATATATTGGTTTAGAAACAGCAGAAGCCTTACATAATAGAGGTTTCAAAGTAACTGTTTTAGATCTAGCACCCCAACTTATACCAACTTTTGATTCAGTTATTGCTGAAATTGCACAGGATGTTCTTAAAAGGCATGGGGTAGAAATTCATTTAAATGAAGAAGTTGTGGGGTTAGAAGGAGATGAAAAAGGCGTACGGGCTGTTGTGACAAAAAATGATTCTTTCCCAGCCGATTTAGTCATTATTTCTATAGGAGTTCGCCCAGTTAGTGAGCTTGCCAGAGGAGCTGGTATAGAGTTAGGCCCTCGAAATGCGATTCTTGTAAATGAACGCCTACAAACAAATATTCCAGATATTTTTGCCGCGGGGGATTGCGCTACTCATTTTCATCGCATAAAAAATGCGCCAGATTATGTGCCATTAGGGACAACGGCTAATAAACAAGGGCGAATTGCTGGAATTAACATGGCGGGCGGAGATGCAAAATTTGCAGGTATTGTCGGTACAGCGATTGTGAAGGTTTTTGATAGGACGATTGCAAGAAGCGGTTTAGGGGAAAGGGAATGCCAAGCTTTAGGTCTTCCATATCAGACTGTTTCTATTAAGGCAAGACCTATAAGTCATTATTATCCCTGGGAAGATGAAGTTTTGACTATTCGTCTCCACTTTAATAAAGACAACCGCAAGCTTTTAGGAGGACAAATTGCAGGAGGTGCTGGGGTAGACAAGCGAATTGATGTTCTTGCTACAGCGCTTTTCCATGGTATGACAATTGATGACCTTCAGGCCTTGGACCTTGCCTATGCACCTCCATATAACTCAGTGTGGGATCCTCTCCAACAAGCAGCGACAGTAGCACAAAGAGAAAAATAACGATCAAAAAGGTCTTACCTATATTCATGGTAGGACCTTTTTATATGTTTTAAAAATCTCGACTTAACCAGGCATTTGGAATTAAGCTATTTAACAAAATTGCCTCTTGGAGCTTTTATTTTTCTATTAAATATTCCCTTCTTAGTTTTTGGTTATAAACAAATAGGTAAGAGTTTTGTAATTTCTACTTTTTTTGCTGTTACGATTCTTTCTATATGGGTCACTTTTTTAGAGAAACTCCCTTCTCTTACAAGTGATACTTTGCTGGCTTCTGTTTTTGGAGGTATCATTTTGGGAATTGGAGTAGGGCTTGTAATAAGGTATGGAGGTTCAATGGATGGAACAGAAATTGTGGCAGTGGTAATTTCAGAATGGAGTGGTTTTTTTGTAGGAGAAATTGTATTATTTTTTAATATTTTTATTCTTGGAAGTGCTGGAATAGTTTTTACTTGGGATAGAGCCATGTATTCTCTCATCACTTATTTTATTGCTTTTAAGGTTATTGATTTGACTATAGAAGGTTTAGATGAAGCGAAAGCTGTTATGATAGTTACAGAGAAAGCAGATGAGATTGCAGAAACTATAATAGCCCGTTTAGGACGAAGTGTTACGCTTTGGGAAGGGAAGGGTGGTTATACTAAAGGAACAAAAGTTAGCCGTTTGGAGATTGCTAAGTTAAAAATGATTGTGAAGGAACATGACGAAAGAGCCTTTGTTACCATACATGATGTCTACGATGTTTTAGGAGGTAAATTGCAAAAGAGGTCGATTCATTAATACTGTACACATCTTATTTTTCTGAAAAGTGATTAGACGTCTGACAAATAACAAAAAATTGTGATATAATATAAAATTGGTTAAAGTAAATAATAAAAATACCGATAAAAATAAAGTGAGGTGTTAATGTGAAAGAGACATTGTTAGCATTAGTTACTGGAATGATTGTAGGATTAATTTTTTCATCTTTAAAATTGCCACTCCCTGCTCCGAATGTATTACCAGGAATAGCTGGCATTATAGGAATTTACCTTGGGGGAGTATTGTTTGAATACATCCTTAAATTGATTGGTAGGTGAAGTCTTAAAGTAGCAGGGTGGTGGAGTGAAAACATAATCTATAAAAGGGGGGAACACATATGAGAAGCATATTTTGGCGACTCATTATTTCATTTCTTATAGTAGCAGCCATACCGGTGGGGGCTATTTATTATTTTGCGGTTGACGATAAAGTAATGCATCTCTTTGTTACAGTAGCAAGTGTTAGTTTTGCTTTGTCATTAATTTTATCAGTAATTATTTCATTAAATATTACAAGACCTATTAAAAAATTAATTGAAGAACTTAAAAAAGCACAAGAAGGAGATTTTACAGCTAAGGTAGATTTAAAGAGAAAAGATGAGATTGGTACATTAATAACGACTTTTAATACGATGATGGAAAATGTTAGAGCAATTTTACAAGATGTCTCTACTTTTGCTCAAAACACTAAAGATACGGCAAATGCTCTTTTTAAATCTATTGAACAAGGGAATATGACTTTTGAACAAATTTCTAAGGCAGTGGAAGAGATTGCAAATGGAGCTTCTGAACAAGCAAAAGATACTTCTAATGCAGCCGATATGGTGCAGAATATTGGGAATAGTATTGATGATTCCGCTAAATTTTTCAAAGCCGTAGAAGAGTCTACTATAAATGCTGATAAACTTAGTCAAAATGGCATGCACACAGTAAATTCTTTAAAAGAAAAAACTGATGTTACAAAAGAGTCAATTGACGAAGTTGTTAGTGCGATAAATGAGTTGCAAGCAAATTCTCATCATATTGAAAAGATTATAGAGGTGATAACGGGAATTGCAGACCAGACCAATTTGCTTGCCTTAAATGCTGCTATTGAGGCAGCAAGAGCCGGCGAGGCTGGTCGTGGATTTGCAGTTGTTGCAGAAGAAGTTCGAAATTTAGCAGAGCAATCGAGACAAGCTGCCAGTGAAATAGCCAAGATTATAAGCGAAATAGAGCAAAAAACAGACAAGACAGTTGAAAAAGCAAATGTGGTAAAGGAAATTGCGGAAGACCAAGCGCATCAAGTGGAAACTACATATGCTGCCTTTAATGAGATCAAGAGTTCAATAGATACTATTACTGAAAATATACATATGTTGAATAATGCGATGATGGAACTTGCAAGGTATAAAGATGAAATAATAGGATCTATAGCAAATATTACAGCAGTGTCAGAAGAGACTGCTGCATCCACTGAAGAAGTTGCCGCATCTACAGAAGAGCACATGAAATTTATTGAGGAAATAAAAGAAAGTTCGGAAAATCTGCTAAAATCAGCTACACAACTAGAAAATGTATTATCGAAATTGGTTGTATCTTTATAAAAATTAATGAGTAATGAAAGACAGAGCGTAATAGCCTGTCTTTTTATTTTTATAGGAATTGTTTTGAAAAGATTTTAATAAATATAGTTGGGCGATAGCCATTATAAAATACGAACATTTAATAGAATTATTCAAATAAAATTCGCATTTTTATTGATTTGTAATTCTTTTTTTGGTAATATATATTACGGGTTTTGTAGTTTACTACATCAAAGAGAAGGGGTCATATTTTTATGAAAATATACGATGTTATTATTGTAGGAGGCGGACCTGCAGGCCTTTTTACGGCTTTAGAGCTTGTAGACAAAAATGAAAGTTTAGACATACTTTTGTTTGAAAAAGGAAAAGATATACAAAAGAGAATTTGCCCTCTTAATGCTTATGGTTCAAAGTGCCTTAATTGCAAACCTTGTTCTATTACTTCAGGCATAGGTGGTGCAGGGGCATTTAGTGATGGAAAGTTAACATTAACCTCAGAGTTTGGTGGTGTTTTAGACGAGTACATGCCGAAGTCTCAGCTTAATCATCTCATAAGTTATGTAGACAGCATATATGTAAAGTTTGGTGGGACGACAGAAGTTCATGGAACGGATAGAGCAAAGATTAGAGAAATTGAAAAGAGAGCTCAAGCAGCAGATTTAAAATTGATTCCTGCTGTTATTAAACACTTGGGGACAGATAAAAGTTTCGATATCATAAAAAATATGAGAGAATACCTTGGCGAAAAAGTGGAGATTAAAACAGAGACAATGGTAACTGAGATAATTGTAGAAAATGGGAAGGCGAAAGGTGTAGTTACAGAAAAAGGAGAAGAATATTACGGCAAATATATAGTGGTTGTGCCTGGAAGAGAAGGGGCAGAGTGGTTTAAGAAAGAAGCTGATAGACTTGGGCTAGAGACAAAGAATAATGCGGTAGATATAGGTGTGAGAGTAGAAATCCCTGCTGTTGTTATGGAGGATATTACAAAGGAGGTTTATGAATCTAAATTTATATATTATTCTAAGTCTTTTGATGACAGAGTAAGGACCTTTTGCATGAACCCTTATGGCAAGGTGGTTGTTGAAAACAATAATGGCATAAAAACTGTAAATGGGCATAGTTACAAAGATATAAAAACGGAGAATACAAATTTTGCAATACTGGTAAGTAAAGAGTTTACTCATCCTTTCAATAGGCCAATAGAATATGGTCGTTATATTGCAGAGCTTGCTAATATGTTAGGAGATGGAGTGATTGTCCAAAGGTTAGGAGATTTGTTGGCAGGAAGGCGCTCTACTCCGGAAAGGATTAAAAGAGGACTTGTAGAGCCCACTTTAAAAGATGCAACACCAGGGGATTTAAGCTTGGTGTTACCTTATAGATTTTTGCAGTCAATAATTGAGATGTTGCAAGCTTTGGACAAAGTATCTCCAGGGGTATATTCTAAACATACACTTTTATACGGTGTTGAGGTAAAGTTTTATTCCTCACGAGTAAAGCTTACTGACAAATTTGAAACGCAAATTCAAAATCTATTTGCGGCGGGAGATGGAGCAGGCATTACACGGGGACTGGCACAAGCCTCTGTATCTGGCGTTGTAGTTGCAAGAGAAATTCTAACGAGAGTTAAATAGGGAAGGAGAACAATTATGTCAACATTAGTTATAGTTGGTACCCAATGGGGAGATGAAGGGAAAGGGAAAATTACTGATTATCTTGCGGAAAAGGCAGATGTAGTCGTAAGATACCAAGGAGGAAATAATGCTGGTCATACAGTTGAAAAAGGAGGAGTGCAGTATAAACTTCATTTAATTCCCTCTGGGATATTATATCCTGATAAAATTTGTATAATAGGAAATGGAGTGGTAATTGACCCAGCTTCTTTGATTGAGGAAATAGAAAATTTAGAAAAACAAGGGGTTAGTATAGAGAATTTAAAAATAAGCGATAGAGCCCATATTGTATTTCCTTATCATATAAGACAAGACGAACTTGAAGAACTAGCAAAAGGAAAAAATGACTTGGGTACTACGAGAAAAGGCATAGGTCCTTGCTATATGGATAAGTCAGAAAGGATAGGAATAAGAGTATGCGACCTTATAAAGCCAAAGGTTTTAGAGGAAAAGCTTAAAAGAAATATAGAAAAGAAAAATAAACTTTTTAGAGATTTGTATGGTGTAGAAGGCTTTGATTTTGATGAAATGTATAAAAAATATTTAGAGTATGCTGAAAAAATAAAACCCTTTGTTACTGATACAACAGTGCTTTTATACGATTTAATTAAAAGTGGCAAAAAAGTTTTATTTGAAGGAGCACAGGGGACACTTCTTGATTTAGATTTGGGTACCTATCCTTATGTTACTGCGTCTCATCCCATAGCAGGAGGAGTGACAGTAGGAGCAGGAATAGGACCTACAATGATTGATGAAGTAATAGGTGTAGTAAAAGCATATACTACAAGGGTTGGTAAAGGGCCTTTTCCCACAGAGCTTTTTGATGAAAATGGAGATTTCTTAAGAGAAAAAGGTCATGAATATGGGACTACTACAGGAAGACCGAGACGATGTGGTTGGCTGGATGCTGTTATTCTTAAATACTCTGTAAGAGTGTCTGGTATAACTCATTTTGCTCTTACCAAATTAGATACTTTGACAGGGCTTAAAAAAATAAAAATATGCACAGGTTATAGATTTAAGGGAGAAATAATAACAGATTTTCCTGCAAGCCTTGAGGATTTGGCTCAATGTGAACCTGTATATGAAGAATTTGACGGGTGGGAAGAAGATATACAAGGAGCAAAAACTTTTGACGACTTACCTTATAATGCTCAAAAATATATAAAAAGAATTGAAGAATTGATAGGTATTAAAGCAGCAATAATCTCTGTAGGACCTGAAAGAAATCAGACTATTGTTTTAAGGGATTTTTGATAAAGTGATTAAGGCTCTTTTACAAAAAATTTTATAAAAAAGCTTGACATATACTGTTGCTCTAAGTATAATATATAAATGTCAGGACAATTGGATAGCTAATAAAGGTGCTGGCGTAGCTCAATAGGCAGAGCAGCTGACTTGTAATCAGCAGGTTGAAGGTTCAAGTCCTTTCGCCAGCTCCATTTTTTTTGTCAAAAAGTCAAGGTTTTTAAGTACCTTGCTTTTTTATTTTAGTGTTGGTGACAACAAAATGACAACATCTTATCTTTACCGTTTATAAATAACTTACTTAGTTTTTCAGCTGCTTCTTTCTGCATTTCGGGAAGTACATGCGAATAATGTATTAAGAGTCATTTTTACGTCTGAATGCCCAAGACCTTTGCCAGTTCATGAAGAAAAACGTACTTTTATATTTATTTTCTCTTCATATTTTCTTCAAAAGTAAGTTTTAAAATAAAGGTAAAGCAAGTTAACAATTTTTCGATAAATAGAAAGGAGTTGAAAAGTATGTGTCTTATATTAATCTTGGCAATTGGCTTTTATTTGTACAAAACAGGTGACCTGCAAAGAATGATTAATAATTTACATGAAAACAAAAATTACCAAACAAACGAAGCAAAAAGAATACTCGATATACGCTTGGCTAAAGGCGAAATTACAGAAGAAGAATATAATAAATTAAAAAGTATTTTGTAAAATTTAAATATTTAGAGAGGAGGAGAAAACAATGTTTGGAGGATATATACCGGGTGGTTTAGGTCATTGTTTTGGAGGATATTATCCGTACGGTTATGGAACTTGGTTCGGTGGTGGACTTACCAATATATTGTTCTTAATTTTAATAGGTGTAGTAATTTACTTGCTAGTAAAACAGATTAGAAATGTTAACTTTTTTAAAAAACACGATACAGATCCTAATAATGAAGCATTAGAAATTGCCAAGTTAAGATACGTTCGAGGTGAAATTACTTCAGACGAATATACAGAAATAGTAAAAATGTTAAAAAAATAAGCTAAATAATTTGACATTATTTTTGCTTACATTGCTCCTATTGACATTTTATGACCTTAAAAGACGAGACCTTTACATAATATGTTTTATATATTATGTAAAGGTCCTAATTTATTTAGGTTGTTTGTCAAAAGTTAGGGTAAAGTATGTCCGTGTTAAGATTTTGTATGTAAGTTTTTAAAATATTTTAATTTGAATTGGCTTACCATCGGTTACATACTTTGCTTGTTCAGTTGTGGAATACATTTTATTTATATAAAATCATTACTTATATGAGAAAACGGTAGAGTTTTAGACTCTTTACCAGCTTAATAAATGAAAATTAATGGTATTATATTTCCTTTAAGTTAGATTGCTTCGAGTAACTTTCGCTTTCCCCCTTTCTTTGTATTTCTTTCGGAAATGCTACAAGAGGCCGTTTTAGACCTTAGCGTCGCAGAAAACGGCGTCTTTGAGATGGTACAGTTTCTATCTTCTACGCATACTCTAAAAGGCTAAGAGAAATAAACGAAGAAGAAGTTTACCAGGTAGAAAATGAAATCAGTTTATGAGAGCAGTAGCTTTCGCTTATACATTAATTAATTCAAATTGCCAGTAACAAATATTAACATATTTTGGCGGTAATGCTCTTAAAAAGCGAAAAAAATTTTTAATCAGGCTGTAATAATTTGAGAAAAAATATTTTTATGCCCTTAAAAAATACCATCATAATTGAAAATCTTTGGAGATCTAATTTGAGAATTAACAATGCATTATATCCCTTCTTTCTCTAGACAAGGTTTCAGTACATTGATGATCTGTTTCACATCATCAACTACCCGGATGTTTCTTTTATTTTCCATCTTACTATCGCCACAATTTAATGCTATTATAGATATTACCTTGCTTATTCTATTTTTTTAATATCTCCTACTGTTTATTACAAGAGATTGTGATGGTTGAGATTAAATTGTGCTTGACTACAGCTTTTGTATCGCAAATAGGTATATATTCACATAAAATTACGTATTAGGTGGTTTCTTTCGAATTATTCATAAACATTTTACCTACAATCAATATATAAGCACTATACGCAATGACCTGCATTAAAGACGGAGTGCTTTCGTATCCAATAAACGCGTGCAGTAACTTACCTAACAAACTTTCATCTGGAATTAACCATTCTAGGCTCCATACTTTTTCAATTATTGGAGGTATTATTCCTAATTCTCCTAATGCATGAATTGCATGAGATGTCAAACCTGCTGCAATGAATATCAAAAGCCAGCCAGTTATCATAAAGAATTTCCTTAAATTCAATTTTATTGTTGTTTTGTATAATAATACAGATATTATTGCAGCTATAAATAACCCCGTAAATGATCCTAATAATAAACCTTCACCTTTTAAGGCGGTTAAGAATAGTGCCGTTTCTATCCCTTCTCTTATCACTGTTACAAATGCTAATATCGTTATGCCCCATACCTGATTATTTGACAAAGCTTCATCAACCTTTGCTTGAAGCTCACCTTTGATGTTCTTGCTCTGCTTTTGCATCCAGACAACCATATATGAAAGGATAATAATGGCTATCGCTGCAACAACTATTTCAAATAATTCAGCACTTTCGCCTTCAAAACTAATTTTTAAAGCCTGGAATATAAACGAAATAACAACACTCAAAACTATAGCACCAATAGCACCTAGCCATACGTGTTTAAAGTACTTTTTTTGGTTGATTTTTGTAAGGTATCCTAATAGTATACCTATGACTAAAAAAGCCTCGAGTCCTTCGCGGATTGTAATTAATATACCTGCTAACATAAAAACCCTCCTTATATGATTATGATAATCATTATCAATTTTATTTTAGACTATGCATATTCATTTTGTCAACTTTTTTATATTATATTTGTTGTGGTGTTAGTATATTATTGTAGACACTTTAACTCGAACAGGATAAAATAAAAATATAAAGAGAGGAAGTGTCTACAAAATGCCAAGAGGACAAAGAAAATATAATGATGAAGTATAATCTTTACGGCTGGGGGTGGAAGAAGGAAATTCAGCATTGGAGATAGATCAAGATTTTCAAACATAGAAGAATAGAAATAATTCGATAAATAAGGGAGGAAATCCTACATAAAAGATAAGAAATTTAGGAATGATAATAAAAAGTACATCCTAGGAATGGCTTAAATGAAGGCTTTTAAATTATGCACAAGCCAACGTATAATTAACTAAGGAGTGGATAAATAATGATTAAGAAAATTGTGCCATATTTAGTGTTTGAAGGAAATGCAGAAGAAGCATTAAACTTCTACAGCGATGTATTTGGCGGAGAAAAATCTAATGTTATAAGATATGGAGATTCACAGATGCCAGCTAAGGAAGAATATAAGGATAAAATATTGCATGCAAGACTTGAACATAAATCATTTATTTTATATTTATCTGACACATTCCAGGGACAGAAGGTTGAAAAAGGAACTAATGTATCTTTAACACTTGAGTTTGATACAGAAGATGCTATTGATAAGGCTTATACTGCCTTATCAGAGGGTGGTAAGATACATATGGAGCTTCAAAAAACTTTTTGGAATGCTAAATATGCGAAAGTTACTGATAAGTTTGGAATAACTTGGGATTTAAATTACCAATATTGATTGTGGGCTCTTTGTCAAGAGTTGGGGTGGGTATTTTTCTGAATGCCTACCCTTTAGTTTTAAACTGAAGCATATAATCGTCGTGACATCTTGCAGAAATTTTGTGATATAATTTATATGCTTTTATTCTTATGCTCCTTTTATAGCAGGCATTTAGAATAAGTTCACTATTTTTTATGAATGATTTTTTATCCACCTCACCACTTTGTAATTTTTCATTTTCGCTTTGCTCAAAACAAAAATTAGCCTTATGAAATCAGGGTCTTTTGGCTTCGTTCATTCGAAAAAAGAATTAATTATTTTTTAAAGAGGCGATAATAATGCCTAAAGAAAATGAAATTTGTGTTGTAGATAGTAGTCTATTGAAGATTTGGCAAAGGACTTATTTAAAGATGAATAAAGATGGATAAATGTTAAAAAAGTGAATAATTTGAAGGAGAGATTTTAGGCATGTACAAGAAGAGATTACTGTTGCCCTTTATATTAATACTATTTGCATTTATATTGACAGGCTGTACAATATTTGACAATACATCTACTCATGAAGTTCAACAACTTTTACAGGATGAGGGGACAAAAAGCCAGCAAGAAACTGTTAAAAAATCCGAAACAGATAGTTTAACAATAAATTATATAGACGTAGGACAAGGAGACAGTATATTTGTACAAACTCCATCAGGCAAAACGATATTAATAGATGCAGGAACGCCTGAAATGGGCAGTAAAGTTGTAAATTACATAAAAAGCCGCGGAATCAATAAAATTGATATACTTATCGGAACTCACCCTCATAATGACCACATAGGTGGTATAGTAGAAGTTATAAAAACCTTCAAAATAGTAAAGTTTTATATGCCTAAAGTAACGACGACAACAAGGACATTTGAAGAAGTTCTAAAGGCAGCAAAATCAAAAGGACTTTCGATAAATGTTGCAAAAGCAGGAGTAGTAATTGACCTTGGAGATGGCATAATTGCAAAAATGCTTGCGCCAAATAGTTCCCATTACGAGGACTTAAATAATTATAGTGCAGTAGTAAAAATTACGTATGGTAATACCTCTTTTTTGTTTACAGGAGATGCTGGTGAACAATCTGAAAAGGAAATGCTAAGTGAAGGATATAATTTAAAAGCTGACGTATTAAAAATTGGACATCATGGCAGTTCTTCAGCTTCTACGTGGGCATTTTTAAAGGCAGTACATCCTAAATATGCTGTTATATCTTGCGGTAAATACAATGACTATGGTCATCCCCACAAAGAAACAATGAAAAAGCTTAGGTCATTAGGAATAATAGTATATAGAACAGATGAATGTGGGACTGTAATTGCAGTAAGTGATGGCAAAACTATAAATTTTAATGTAGAGCCGGGTGATTATTTGTCGGGAAGTGAGATTAAAAGATAAATTTAGGACGGGCATATCCCTGTAAGATGGAAGAAAAATGGCATAAAAATAATTAATAGCAAAATCAGACTATCATTGTCCACACAAACAAAGCAATATTTAAAAGAAAAGTACGGTATTGAGTCCAAATATCTATGGATAGATTTACCGAAAAATCTATCGCTCAATACTGTACAGGAAATTGAAATTGTTCCAAAAACTTTGTATGGACATACTACATATTTTGTTCATATCGTTTATAAAAAAGATATACCAGAAGTCGAACCTGCAGATAAAAAAATGATGGGAATAGATTTTGGAATAAAGAATTTTGCAGCAATAGTTATAGAAGAAAATCCAGAAACATTTATTATTGATGGCGGTTATCTTATCTCAAGATTAAGATTATTAGCCAAGGAAAAAGCGAGAATCCAATCTGTAATTTCAAAACAAGGATACAAAACATCGTATAAGCTTCACAATTTAATAATCAAAGAGAAGAACTTTGTAAAAGACTACATACATAAAGTTTCAAGGTATATAATAGAACTGGCGAGGCAGAACGGAGTAAGCAAAATAATAATAGGTGGAATGAGTGACGGAATAAGAGATATGGATATAGGACATAAGAATAACGAGAAACTGCACAAAATACCATTTGGTAGATTGTTTGATATGATAAAATACAAAGCTAGAGAATATGGGATAGAGGCAAAAAAAGTAGAAGAAGCATATACTTCTCAAACATGTTCTGTATGCGGTATAGTGGAGAAGAATAATCGCATATACAGAGGATTATATGTTTGCAGTAGGTGTAGGACAGTAATGAATGCAGATATAAACGGTGCAGTGAACATATTAAAGAGAGTAACCCTGAATCCGAGATTGGATAGGGGTAGAGGGTTTGGCAACCCCAAGCGAATAAGGGTAGCATAGACTATCAATCTTCGCTTAAAGAACCTCTCCACTTTAGTGGAGAGAGTGTGTCAGTTTAATACATTGCATTTATAAAGTGATATGATATAATAAAAGCATTGAAACCAGTTGAAATAAGTTTTTAGGAGGATTATTATGGCTACAGTAAAACCCTTTAAGGCAATAAGGCCTGCACCAGGATTGGCAAATAAAATAGTGTCCTTGCCTTATGACGTCGTAAATACCGAAGAAGCGAGGAATTTGGCGAAAGATAATCCTTATTCATTTCTTCATGTGGATAGAGCAGAAATAGATTTAGCTCCTTCTATAAATCCTTACGATGAAATAGTTTATGAAAAAGCGAGAGAAAATTTTGATAGAATGCTTAAAAAAGGGCTGTTAATAAAAGATAATGAGGAGAACTATTATATCTATAGAGAAATAATGAATGGCAGGAGTCAAGTGGGATTGGTAGCGACTGTTTCGATTGATGAGTATTTAGAAGGAATAATTAAAAAGCATGAGCTTACTCTGCCGGAGAAAGAACAGGATAGAATAAATCACATGGATTACTGTGATGCTCACACCAGTCCAGTTTTTTTAACGTACAAAGCCAATCAAGAGCTTAAAAAGTTGTTAAATAGCTGGATGGGGAGCAAAGATCCTATATATGATTTTACATCAGAGGATGAAATAAGACATACAGTATGGATTATAGATGACAAATCTTTAATAAATAAAATTACTTCTGTTTTTAAGGAAATAGACTACCTTTACATTGCAGATGGACATCATCGGGCTGCTGCTTCTGTAAAAGTAGGCTTAAAGAGGCGAGAACAAAATCCTGATTATAAAGGAGATGAGGAGTTTAACTATTTTTTAGCAGTGTTAGTGCCCCATGATGAAGTTTTTATCATGCCATATAATAGGGTGGTAAAGGATTTAAACGGCTATTCCGAAAGTGAATTTATCGAAAAAATAGAAGAGAAATTTGAAGTAGAGAAATGTAATGAAGGCCAGCCTTTCAATCCTTCGCAAAAGCACACTTTTGGCATGTATCTATCAGGAAATTGGTACAAACTTACTGCCAAAGAAGGTACTTTTAACCCATCGGATCCGATAGAAAGTTTAGATGTGTCCATCTTACAAAAAAATCTTTTGGATCCTATTTTGGGAATAAAAGATCCGAGAACTGATAAAAGGATTGATTTTGTAGGCGGAATTAGAGGCTTAGAAGAATTAGAAAGAAGAGTTAAGGAAGACATGAAAGTAGCTTTTTCTATGCACCCGACAACAGTTGAAGATTTAATTGCTGTTGCCGATGCGGGAATGATAATGCCTCCTAAGTCTACCTGGTTTGAGCCTAAACTAAGAAGCGGATTATTTATTCACGAATTGAGCTAAAAGTACCTTTTCGCTTTTTTAAGGTGCTTCAGACTGTAGACAAACTTTCGTAAAGGAGATATTTTGCATAAGGAGCGACTTGTTACAAAGCGGTAACAAAACTTAGCAAGACAGAGGGTGGAGGCAGGGCCGAAGCCATGGATGGCGGAGGCGGGCACCTTAAGGCATGGATGCCGATTGTGCCCGGTACCCTGCAGGAGCCCGAAGGTCGAGCTTTAGTTTTGTCGCTTTGGAACATCGGAGCGACGATGCAAAATATCTCCTTTTGAATATTTTTTAACTTTGTCAACAAACTGAAGTACCTTTTCGCTTTTTTAAGGTGCTTTTTATTTTTTAAGTGAAAAAGTTCTATTATTTAAAAATTTGTACTAATATATATTGAAGGATAATTTAGGGGAGCTGGTTGTATGAAAATAAAACAAAAAGCACTATTGGGTTTAGCTATAATTGTAATTATCGGTTTAGTGCTTTATCTTTTGCCTGAAGAGAGTCAACTTACATCTTACACAATTGAAGCAAAATATGATGACCAAAATAAAATAATTTATGCTACTCAAACAGTAAAATATATAAATACTAATGATATTCCTTTAAAAGAAATATACTTTCATTTATATCCAAATGCTTTCAAGACACAAGAGAATTTGCCTTTTACGAAGGGAGAGCTCCCTTTTGCCTATCCTGATGGTTTTCAACCGGGATTTATAGAGATTGAAAAAGTTACTTTTGATAAAGACATTCCAGCTACTTACGAATTGGAAGAACCTAATGAGGAAATTTTAAAAATAAATTTGCCTAAAGAATTAAAAAAAGGAGAAACAATAGAAATCAATATGACCTACAAAGTACAAATTCCACCTTGTAGAAGTAGATTTGGCTATGGGAACAATACCGTACAGATAGGAAATTGGTATCCTATACTCTCTGTATATGATAAAAATGGCTGGAATAATGATCCGTACTACATTTTTGGAGATCCTTTTTATAGTAATATAGCAAATTACAAAGTAAAATTGTCAGTACCTAAAAACATGATAGTTGCTTCCACTGGAGAAATAAAAGAAGAGAAAAACTATGGAGATTCCAAAGAATTAGTTATTGAAGCACAAAAAGTAAGGGATTTTGCTATGGTGTTAAGTACGAAATTTAAGATAGCAGAGCAACAGGTAGATGGCATAAAAGTTAAATCCTATTATTTTACGGAAGGATATGGAGACAAAGCTCTTAAATTTGCTGTAGATGCAATTAAGTTTTACAATGATTATATTGGCAAGTATCCTTATAAACAATATTCTGTTGTACAGACTGATTTTTACATGGGAGGCATGGAATATCCTAATCTTGTAATGATATCAAAAGATTTGTACACAAAAGCTAATTTGTTTCATTTAGAATATGTAATTGCTCACGAGACTGCTCATCAGTGGTGGTATGGTGCTGTGGGAAACAACCAAATAAAAGAATCTTGGCTTGATGAGGGATTGACGGAGTACACTACAATTATGTATATAGAAAGGTATTACGGTAAGGCAACAGCTGATGAGATTTATAGGCTTGTTATAGAGGGGGAATTTAATAAATTTCTAAATACCAATTCAGATATTTCTTTTGCTAAGACTTTGGCAGATTTTAAAGAGTGGAAGGAATACACTAATATAGCTTATAACAAAGGAGCAATGGTATTTTATAATCTGAGGAATCTGGTAGGTGACGAAGAATTCAAAAAAGTGCTTCAAAATTATTACGATAAATACAAATATAAAATTGCCACTACGCAAGACTTAATTGACGTAGTGGACAGTGTGACAGGCAAAGATACAGGCGGATTTTTCCAAGAGTGGTTCTATTAAATTATCATTTTTCGTTTTAGTCTTATATCTTCACCGTAGAAATTAAGCAATTTAAAATGGCCGAATATTCGTGAATAAATTCTTTCGGGATAAATTGCCATTATTTCCGATAGAGGTAAATTTGTAGAAATAATAAATTTTTTACCAAGCAACAATCTTGTATTTAAAATATTAAAAAATTCCTGCAAACTAAAAGCAGTTATAGATTCTGTTCCCAAATCGTCGATTATAAGGAGGTCACATTCTTTTAACAATTCCAAATATTCATTATAACTACTGCCATCAGCATTAAGCTTGTTTATTCTCAAACCTTCAATTAAATCTGGCGCTGTTCGATATATCACACTTTTACCTCTATCTAATAATTCCTTTGCTATACAATTAGCAAGGAATGTTTTACCAAGACCCGAGTCTCCATAGAAAAAAAGACTTTCAGCGGTAGTATCAAAATTTTTTATAAAATTAAGAGAAAACTCTACAATATTTTTCATGTTGCTTCTTGGGGAAGGCTTATCTCCATAGGGTTTGTCTGAATAATATTCGAAATTAAAATTAGAGAAATTTTCTTTTTTAAGTATTTCGGCTATACTTGATTGTTTATAATAAATATTTATAAGCTTTTGGTCAAAACATTTACATCGCTTTCCATTTACATATCCTGTATCTTTGCATATGTTGCATTCGTATTTAGGTTCTAGATAATCTTCAGGGTATCCATTAGATTCTAAGAGATAAGCCTTCTTCTTTTTTAATTTATTTAACCTCTCTTTTAAAAGATTTAAAAGTTCTCTTCCCTTTTCAGGTTCTTTAAAAATTGATTGAGTTATTTCGATTCCTACGTTCTTAATCTCTTCCTCAATTTTTTCAAGTTCAGGAATTTTTTTATAAAGTTTGTTTTTACGGTAAAGGGCTTCTTGCAAAGCCTTATCTCTTTTCATTTCATATTCTTTAAGGATTTCATGGATGATGTTTTCATTCATTTAATTCACCCCTTGAATGGGCTAAAAGCTTTTTCTCCAAATCTTCTATGTCGTAACTTCTCTGAGAGTAGCTGTTGAAGTAGTTTTTAGGAGCTTTAAAACCCGAGGTAACAGGAGTTTTTTTCTTTGTAGAGGACTTTTTATTTTCTAAATCTTCTACTGTTCTTATACCTTCATTAAACCAGTTGATTAGTATTTTATTTATATAAGGGAAACTGGGTTCATTCAATTTAAGAGTACATTCGTTGCAGGCTTTTATTATCACATCTACATCAAAACCTAAATCGTCCATCCAGCGGTCCATCATCTCTTTGTGGGATTCCATTAATTCATCCTCTTTAAGGCCTAAAGCATTTAAAATCTTTCTATAATTTTGCCATCTTTTGTTTTCTGCTTTTAAATATTCTTCTACATCTAATGCGGTTTTAAGACCTGCGTCATGCCAGGCTATTGCTACCTTTTCCATATATCTTAAAGAAGTTTTGTTTTTAGAAGCGCAATAACTTACTAACATCGTTATTATTTCCAAGGAAAAGCCGTATTCATCTATCCAGCTTAAATATGTTTCCATTTCTGTGGGGGTTAAAGGCCTTCCCAAAGTCAATTCAATTGCTTCAAACATTTGTTTTACTTGAGGGTCCTGTAAGGACACGCTGTGATTTGAGGTTGGTTGTGGAATAACCGGGAGATATTCAACTATGTATTCACCATCTATGTATTTTAATTTAACTAAGCCTGATTTTTCCCAATACTTCAAAGCTCTGTCAATTTCTATATCTGACATAAATAATTTATCTGCTAAAGTTTTCAAAGGTATTTCATTACCATAATAGCAATATTTCAATCCCAAAATATATACTTTGACATATTCGCCTGGGGCATCCAACATGAAATGATTTATAAAATAATTGCTGATGGGAGTACTTCCCCAATCGTCATTTTCGTTTAAAAATCTAAAAACGCTCATCCTCCCCACCTCGAATATATTATAACACAGCGAAATAGCCTCTTCAATTGAAAAGAATTTAACATAATTATCGGAATATTTGAGTATATTGTTAAATTAAATAAGTATATATAGGAATATTAGTTTGAAGTATAACATACAATATAGAAAGATGCTAAAAATTTCATTAATTAAAATTTGGTTTTACAAAAAAGTATGGTATAATTAAAAAAGATTAACAGAAGAAAGGAGAATACTATGGGGAAGGTGGGGGATAAAAGCTATAAGTTTTTTCTTGGTTTATTAAAGACTTACAAGAACAATATTATAGCTTTTGTGGTAGCACTGTCCATAGGTCTTTCTTTTATTGTATATGAAGAAGGATTTGCCTACAAGATAACAGTAGATGGTGAAACTATTGGAATTACCAAGAATATAGATGAGGTAAAAAGTTTTATAGAAGAATTACATAAAAAAGAAAAGCAAAAGACAGGAACGGATATAGTTTTAAATCAGCAAATAAAATTTGAAAGGGTAAGAGTATCAAATAAAGAGTTGACAGATGTACATAAAATTTATGCTAATTTGGAAAATGCTATGAGTTTTAGCTGCAAAGCTGCTGCCATAATAGTAGATGGCAAGTTTGTGACTGCGTTAAAAAATGAAGAAGAGGCAAATAAGGTTCTTGAAATGTTAAAGAATAAATACGCAAAGGATTCTGATAGAACATATTTTAAAGAGGATGTCAAAATTGAAGAAAAGTACATACCTCCAAAATATTTAGTAAGCTTTGAGGAAGCGTTAAAAATATTGCAACAACCTGTAAAAAAAGCTGTTACATACACTGTAAAAGAAAACGATAGTTTGTGGTCTATTGCAAGAGACCACGACATGTACATTGATGATATTTTAAAATTAAATCCTGGCCTTACAGAAAATTTAAAACCAGGACAAATAATATATTTATCTTCTGCTGTACCTAATGTAACGGTTGTTACTGAAAAGAGAATAGTTTACAAAGAGGAAATACCTTTTGAGACAAAATATACTCAAGATGACAAACTGTATACCAATCAGTCTAAAGTGTTGGTAAAAGGTAAAAAAGGCTTAAAAGAGGTAACTGCTGTTGTTGTAAGTTACAATGGCATTGAGGTTTCAAAAAAAATAAAGAACGAAAATGTCCTTGAAAATCCTATCAACAAAATAGTTGCCGTAGGTTCAAAAAGAATATCTTATGTTGCTACAGGGTCTTTTAATTATCCTGCGAGAGGTACTATCACTTCAAGATTTGGACAAAGATGGGGGAGACTTCACACAGGAGTTGATATAGCGGCACCACAAGGTTCTCCTATTTATGCTGCAGATGGAGGTACTGTTATATTTTCAGGTTGGGAAAGTGGCTATGGATATTTAGTGAAAATTGACCATCACAATGGTTATGTTACTTATTATGGACATGCTAGTAAACTCCTTGTTAAAAAAGGCGATAAAGTGGCGAAAGGACAAAAAATTGCTTTGGTAGGTTCGACAGGTCGTGCAACAGGGTCTCATCTCCACTTTGAAGTTAGAAAAAATGGCGTTCCAGTTAATCCTTTATCATATTTAAATAGATGAAATTGTGACAAGCCCTATGGAGGGCTTTTTATTTTTGTAGGGTTGCTACAAGTATTTATGAATGTTATAATACAGTTGTAATTATATTTGTCAAAAAAACCTGTATCGCTTCATACATATAAAAGCCTCTACATATAAATTACATACGGGGTTTTAAATGTATGTGAGGTGATACAGGATGAAAAAGAAAATTATTGTTTTTGCTATTGCACTTATTTTGTTCATTTCTCTTTATTATGCTAACAAAATTATGGTGGCTTCCTATCCTTATGTGAGAGAAATAAAAGAAAATAGTTTAACAGATAATGTAAAAGATTACAAAACAACACAAAGCGAGCACTTTATAGTGCGATATACCATGCCAGATGAAAAATACGTTTCTCTTGTTTTAGAAATTGCAGAAAAACATTATGATAGTGTTACTAAAGATTTAGATTACAAACCACCTGGTAAAACCGTCATTATAATGTACCATGACCCTGAAAAAATGAACACAGATTTTTCACTTGCAAAAGGGGATACTGCGATGGGGCTTTATTTAAATGGAGTCATAAGCATAGTATCACCTGAATTGTGGATTAGTCCTACAGAAGACCTAGAAAAAGTTTTTGAGCATGATGGACCGATTGTACACGAATTTGCCCACCTTATTGTAGATGATATTGCAAAAGGCAATTACCCTGTGTGGTTCACAGAAGGTATAGCCCTTCTGGAAGAATATCGAGAAAACGGTTTTGTCTGGGGTGAAGGCGTAGCAACTGATAAGCCATATTCTCTTAAAGAGTTGACTTATAACTTTAACCAATTAGATGAGACATTGGCCTATAAAAGGTCTTTTGAAATAGTAAAAGCCATAAGTGATAAATATGGGATGCAAAGCATAAGAGATATTTTAAAATATTTGGGGAGAGGGTTAAGTTTAAGTGAGAGTTTTTATAAAGTTACAGGACAAGATTTAGAGAAATTTATAGATTCAGTGAAATAAAGCAAGGAGAGTGTTGCTCTTCTTGCTTTAACCCTATAAAAAGACAAGGGGGAAGTAAAATGAGTTACAGAATACTGATAGTTGATGATGAGAAGCCTATAGTTGAGATAATCAAATACAATCTGGAAAAAGAGGGATACATAACTTATGAAGCTTATGATGGGGAAGAGGCTTTAAAAATAGCAAAAGAGCAAAATCCAGATTTGATAATACTTGATGTGATGTTGCCTAAATTAGACGGTTTTTCAGTACTAAGGACTCTAAGGCAATCGATGACTATACCTATTTTGATGTTGACGGCTAAAGAGGAAGAAGTAGACAAAGTATTGGGACTGGAATTGGGAGCTGATGACTACATAACGAAACCTTTTTCTATAAGAGAACTCATAGCACGAGTAAAAGCTAATTTAAGGAGAATTAGTTTAAATGGAAACGAGTCTGGGAATATCATTTACGTAAAAATTTAAAAATTGACATGTCGAAATATAAAGTAGAAAAAAACAATAAAGAGATAGAACTTACCTCCAGAGAATTTGAACTTTTGAGATTTCTCATTTTAAACAAGGGGCTTATTTTTTCACGCGAAATGCTATTGGAAAAGGTATGGGGTTATGAATATCTGGGTGATATTAGAACAGTAGATGTCACCATAAGAAGACTGAGAGAAAAAATTGAAGATGACCCCAGTAACCCCAAGCTTATTCACACAAAAAGAGGGGTTGGTTACTATTTTAGCGATGAGAAGCAGATTTAAAAGCATTCAATGGAAAATAATTCTCATATATACTTTGTTAATACTTGTAGCAATGGAAATCATATGGGTATATCTTTATAAATCTCTTGAAAATTACCACATGAATAACTTTGACAATTACCTTGAAGCGCAAGCACGAGGTATTTCTTTTACCCTTAAAGACAACATGGATGCAAAAAGCTTAAAAAATGTGATAAATATGTACATGGGTCCTAATTCAAACGTAAAGTATGTGTATATTTTGGATAATAAAGGAAATATTTTAGCTAGTTCAACTGGGGATAGGGGTAAAATGATGACTCCTGCTATTGTCAAAGCCCTATCAGGAGAAATCGGAAGTGAAGTGACTGATGATTATAATTCTACTGGAAAAATAAAAAGCTTTGCCATGCCAGTTTATAATAGCGATGGTAAAATAAATGGAGTTGTGTATATTAGCGGTTCTTTAAATGGAATATATGAGACTTTATGGGATGTCAATTTGATTCTTTCGAGTGCTACTCTTTTTGCTGTTGGAATTACTATGGTGCTTGGATATATTTTGTCCAAGACTATAACTGACCCCATCAAAGAAGTGACAAAATATGCTCAAAAGATGGCAGAAGGTAATTTTGATGTGACGATAAAGATAAAATCTAATGATGAAATAGGAAAATTAGGTGAAATGTTTAATTTTTTATCTTTGCGGTTAAAACAGACTTTAAATGATATTCAAGGTGAAAAAAACAAAATAGAAGCTATTATACAATTTATGACCGATGGTGTTGTGGCAACAGATGCAAAAGGCAACATAATCCACTATAATGAGGCTGCCGAGAAAATGTTAAATGTGAAGCTGGAATTAGGAATGCCAATAGAGGGAATACTAAATTTAGAAAAAGAAGATGCAGTAGCGACAATGAATTGCGGAAACAAGGTTTTAACAGTTAACATAGCTCCGCTAAAAAGCAATCAACAAATAGAAGGATATGTTTATGTACTTCACGATATCACGGAGCAACACAAATTGGATGCCATGAGGAAGGAGTTTGTGGCAAATGTCTCTCATGAACTTAGAACTCCTCTTGCCACCATAAAAAGCTATGTTGAAACTCTTCTTTACAGCGACGTAGATGCTGAATATTTAAAGAGATTTTTAAAAATAATAGATTCAGAAACTGACAGAATGACACGTCTTGTAAAAGATTTACTTCTTTTATCTAAAATGGATTCTGAAGACAAAAACCTCAAATTTGAGCATAAAAATTTAAATGAAGTAATAATTGACGTAATAAATAGACTTTCTATTGAAGCTCATAAAAAAATCAGAAACTTATCGTCGACCTTCAAGAAGTACCAAGGCATGTGTATATTGACAAAGATAAAATGGAACAAGTTATAGTGAACCTAGTAACCAATGCTATAAAATACACTCCAGAAAACGGAATGATAAAAGTTATGACAGAATACGATGAAAATTTTGCAACCTTCATTGTGGAAGACAACGGTATAGGAATTCCTAAAGAAGACCTGCCTCGAATCTTTGAAAGGTTTTACAGAGTAGATAAAGCCAGATCCAGAGAGCTTGGAGGTACAGGTTTGGGGCTTTCTATTGTAAAACAAATTGTAGAACTTCACAAAGGAGAAGTAAACATAGAAAGCGAAGTAGGAAAAGGCACTATAGTGAGGGTTAAACTGCCATACCAGTAAATTCGTAATAATAATTTAATATTACTGTAACAATATTGTAATAATAGTACTGTATAATAAAACCATAAAGGAGAAGGAGGGATATCCTTGAAAAAAATAGTTGCTTTATTTGTAGCAGTGATGATGTTTATGGCTCTTTTTATGTCATATGGATATGCAGATGACCTCATAAAAGTTAAAACTAATATAAACGATGTAAAAACGGACAACAAATATTTTATAATTTCTGGGAGTGGACAACCTAATACTACTGTAGAGCTTATCTTAAACGATAATTTAAGCGACAAATGGGTAATTGGCGATACAATGCTTTTCGCAAAATTATTGACTTTAAGCTATGGAGATAATTATATAGTAATAAAAGCTTATAAAGACGACCAATTGCAAATAATAAAAGGCCATGTGATACTTACAAAAAAGGATGGGATTTTGCAAATAACAATTACTGCCATTGAGGATATAATAAAATCTCTTTTAAAATAGAGGTCTTGAAGGATGAGGGAGAAGATTAAGTCACTGCTATTGTTTTTTCTTGTTTTAACTAGCGTGTATTTAACTTATAAACTGTGGATATCCTTTCCGCAAAATGAATTATCATTTATTAATAAAAAGTCCACAAATACAAAGGTGGACATTTTTCGTATAATAAGGCCAGAATACACTTTTGTGGGTTTGCAAGGAAAAGTGTACTTAGTATCAGATGGTAATCTTTCCTTTTCTTTATGGAAAAAAACAACGGATTTTATTAGTTCAAATAAAGAAGAAAAAATAAATGTAGTCGATGAGAATAGTTGGGAAAACGCACAAAAAGGTACGTTTATGCGGTTTTTAATGGGAAAAAGTGCAAATGGTGACTTGTTAAAAGATATTTTTAGCAACAGAGATAGCTGGTCTAGAAAAATAAATAGCAATGTATATGTAAAAGAGATTATCGTTAACATAGACAAAAATCAAATTTTTTGTGAAGGATGCAGCCAATAAAAAATTTTATAGTTTCAATTATTCAGAGATGGAGGATTTAAAAAACATTATAAAGAATTTCCCTAAAGATGAGGTCAGTGTGTGTGAATCTGTTTATGAGGAAGGCAATGCATATTTTGAAAAAAACGTGTACATACCTTCTCTAACGTTTTCGATAAAAAAAATATATAGTAAAGAAACAAATTTTGAATCTGACCCCCATTTTCTAGAAAAATTTTTTACGAATATCTCTGTTGTAAGAAAAATTACCGAGAATAACGGATGTACTGTTTATACCGACGGTTTAAAAAGTCTGCGCTTATATCAAAATGGGTATATAGAATTTTATGACACTGTTTCTGAAGCTTCTCCCACTGATAAAATTTTTGCACTGAGAAAATCTGTCGTCTTTTTGGAGGAAATAGGGATAAAAGTTGACGATATTTATCTGATGGATTTCAAAGAAGAAAAAGGGGAATATAATTTTTATTTTAATTATATATTTGATTATCCCCTTCGAATTTTGCAAAAAGAAATGCTGGATTTTCCAATCGAAATAAATATTTCAAATGGCAATATTAAATATGCACGAGTTTTGTATTTAGATTTGATGAGTAATGGAAGTTATTTAATTTCTCATGCAAAATTGAAGCAACCTCTTGCAATGGGATTAAAAGAGATAAACTGGCGAGAACCGCTTTCTGATTTAAAAATAGGTTATGCGTATTATGAGGGACAATTTATCCCTGTTTGGATTGGAGAAAGTAACAATAAAGTGTTTTTTATAAACATATTTAATGGAAAGTTGATTTACAATGGGGTATAAATTATGAACTGGTCTAAAGCAAAGACAGTGCTGATAATCACCTTTGCGATTTTGAATGTTCTTTTATATCTAACTATTGCTAAAATTAATAAACCGCAACCCCAGCTTTTATCAAGGCAAGATTTGTATTCAATAGAGGAAGTCTTATTGCAAAACAACATAATTTTGAAAACTACAATTCCGCAAGAGACAGAGCGAATGCCTCTTGTTAAGGTAACGAGAGAAATATTTGATGAAAGTTTTATTTTAGAAAATTTTATTAAAAGTCAAAAATATGAAAAATACAAAGAAAATAGATATACAATTTTTAAATTTGAAGATAAAACTATCAAAGTAGATGGCATTAGTTTTTATTATTTTGAAAAGAACGATAAATTTAAAGATATGTCTTCTTCTCAAAAGGAAGAGTATGTACAGAATTTTATAAATAATTATCATTTTAAAGAAATAAATGTACAAGTTGAAAAAATTTCTCAAGGTAAAGAGGTAAAGATAAAGTATTTTCAAACCTATAAGGATTACTTCATAGATGGCGGATGGATGGAAGGGAAAATAGATGACAAAAGCTTTGAATTTTCAAAGTCTTGGTTTGGTTCTGTTGTGATGGAAAAGGCGAAAAAAGAGGTGATAAATGCGGCTTATGCTCTTTTGAAGCTTGTGGAGATAAAGACGGATGCAAAACCTATGGTTGTAAAAGAAATAAAATTAGGCTATTATTTTAACTGGAGCAGTGCTACTAAAGGAGAAGCAGTACCTGTTTGGAGGATAACTACTCAGGATGGCAACAGATATTACATAAACGCTTATACGGGAAATTTTGAGGAAGGTAAATAATACCACCTTCTTCTTCTTTTTTTAACCCTTAAATACTTGTAAAATATTTTAAATTGTATTAAAGTATATATTGTGATACTGTTTAAGTTTAATTTATTTTATTGATTTGAAGGGAAGATTGAAGAATGGAAAAGTTTATAATAAAAGGAGGAAAGCCCCTTAAAGGAAGTATACAGATAAGTGGCGCTAAAAACTCTGCTGTTGCAATCCTTCCCGCAGCCCTATTGGCTGATACTCCGAGTGTGATAGATAATTTGCCTGATATAAAAGATATAGAATTATTAGTCCAGATGATACGCCATCTGGGAGGAAAAGTAGAAAAGAAAAAACACGAAGTAGTAATTGCCCCTGAAGGGCTTAATTCCTTTTACCCCCCTCGAGATTTAGCAAGCCAGATGAGGGCTTCTTATTATCTTATAGGTGCACTTTTAAGTAGATTTAATGAGGCAGTAATAGCTATGCCAGGTGGGTGCAATATTGGTGTAAGACCTATTGATCAGCATATTAAAGGGTTTGAAGCTTTAGGCGCGGAGACTACTATAGAACATGGACTTATAAGGATTAAAGCTGATAAATTAGTAGGGAATCATATATATTTTGATGTGGCGAGTGTAGGTGCTACTATAAATTTGATGTTGGCAGCAGTTAAAGCTGAAGGGGTAACGATATTAGAAAACTGTGCAAAAGAGCCCCATGTAGTTGATGTAGCAAACTTTTTAAATGCCATGGGAGCGAATATCAAAGGTGCTGGTACAGATACTATTAAGATAACAGGCGTAGACAAGCTTCACGGATGTCACTATACTATTATTCCTGACCAAATAGAAGCAGGAACTTACATGGTGGCAGCTGCCGCAACTAAAGGTGATGTGTATATAAAAGGAGTAATTCCAAATCACTTAGAAGCAATTGTTGCAAAACTTGCAGAAATGGGCGTCATTGTTGAAGAATACGATGATGTGATAAGAGTAAGAAGAGAAGGACCTTTAAAACATGTTGATATAAAAACTTTACCTTATCCTGGCTTTCCAACAGATATGCAACAGCCCTTTGCGGTGCTTTTGGCTTTGGCTGATGGCATAAGTGTCATTACTGAAAATATATATGAAAATAGATTTAAATATTTAAATGAGTTAAAGAAAATGGGAGCGAAAGTAAGAGTAGAAGGAAGGACTGCAATAATTGAAGGCGTAGAGAAATTGACAGGTGCACCTCTTTATGCGACAGACTTAAGAGCAGGTGCAGCGATGGTTATAGCAGGGCTTGCTGCTGAGGGTACGACAGAGGTTATGGAGGTTTATCATATAGATAGAGGTTATGAAGCGATGGAAGTAAAGCTTCAACAACTAGGAGCTGATGTAGTAAGGGTAAAAGAGTAAAAAAGCTATAAAATTTTGAGTATAATGTGCTGCATAATATCTCATCCTATTTAGTGAGGTGATATTATGCAGCGTCAATTGAAGAGTTTTTTTGCTGTTGCAATTATAGTTTCTTTGGTTACCTCTTTAGTATTTGTATATATTGCACCAAAATATTTATGGGGTAAGGTTATTCCTATACCTTATCCTCCTTCTTCAGGAATAAAAACAGAAGTAGTGATACCAACAAAAGAATCTCCTACAATAGCGGAAGTAGTGGCAAAAAAGGATACTCCTGCTGTTGTGGGAATTACTACTGTAGAATTTCAAAGAGAGTATTATTTTATAGAAAAAGCTGTAGAAGGTGTAGGTTCAGGTTTTATTGTTAATCCAAATGGCTATATTATAACAAATAATCATGTAGCTAATGAAAAATCCAAAAATATAAAGGTATATTTAAGTAATGGCAGTATACTTCCGGGTAAAGTTTTATGGACTGACCCTGTTTTAGACCTTTCTATCTTAAAAATTGATGCAAAAGATTTACCAATTATACCTTTGGGAGATTCTGACAAGATATCGGTAGGGCAAACCGCAATAGCAATTGGAAATCCTTTAGGTCTTAGGTTTCAAAGGACGGTTACTTCTGGAATAATAAGCGCTTTAAATAGAAGCCTTCCCATTACTGAGGATGGAAAACCGCGAATCATGGAAGACTTGATACAGACAGATGCTTCTATAAATCCAGGGAATAGCGGAGGGCCTTTAGTGGATTCTCAAGGCTATGCAATTGGAATAAATACTGCGAAGGTAACAACTGCTGAAGGATTGGGCTTTGCTATACCTATAAACATTGTAAAGCCTATACTTAAGAAAGTGATAGAAACGGGTACATTTAAAGCACCTTATATTGGCATAGTTGCGTATGATAAAGAAATTGCCAGTTACATTTCCGCAGATGTTTATATATATGAGGGGATATATGTGGCAGATATTGACCCTAAAGGTCCTGCTTATAAAGCTGGCATTAGAAAAGGCTATATTATTTTGGAGATAGATGAAAGACCTGTAAATACTATGACAAGTTTAAAATGTATTATTTATGAAAAAAATCCAGGTGACAAAATAAAAGTTAAGTACCAAACCGTATCGGGAAAGACAGGATATACTACTATAACTCTCGGAGAATAGGAGAGGTTTTATGTTTGTTGTGTGTGAAAAGCATTTAGAGGATGCCATTGAAGAATTTGTCGAAGTGTACGAACAACCACCGGATATTTACAAATTGGATGAAGTTTCTTTTACTGATTGGCTGGTACCTCATAAATGTGATTTTTGCGATGAGCCACCTAAATATCTTGTAGTTTAAAAATGAGGGACTTAATAATGAAGATATATATAATAGCTGTTGGAAAAATAAAGGAGAACTATATAAGCGATGGAATAGTTTTTTATTTAAAAAAATTGCGCCCTTATTGTGAAATAGAAATTAAAGAAGTAGAAGAAGAAAAAGCTCCTCAAAATTTAAGTGAAAAAGAAAAAAAGGAGATTTTGCGTAAAGAAGGAGAAAGAGTTCTTTCTAAAATAAAAAAGGGAAGCTTTGTTGTTTCTCTTGCTATAGAAGGAAAAGAAATAGACTCATATAAATTTTCCCAATTTATAAAGGCGACTTTTCAATCTGGTTATAGAGAAATGACCTTTGTAATAGGTGGATCGTTGGGCTTGTGGGAAAATATAAAGAAACAATCTCATTTAAATCTTTCTTTTTCTAAAATGACTTTTCCTCACCAGCTTATGAGACTTATACTTTTAGAGCAGATTTATTTAGCTTTTAGTGGAGAAAATCACTTGTGATAAGGTTCATTGTTTAAAATTTTATATGCCCTATATAACTGTTCAAAGAAAATAGTAGAAGTCAAACCTAAACTCATTTTCATGCTACTTATGCTTATGGTCTCATTACAATGAATTTCTTCATTTCCTATGATTATTAATATATCTGTTATTCCAGTAAGTTCAAACTCTTTTATTTTTTCTGCCAATTCCTCTGAAGATAAGGATTTACCTGCAGGTGATATTACTATTTTGTAATATTTATCCGTTTCTTGAAGAGGTAATTTTTGAGAATTTTTGTAGCTTGAAAAAGTGATATTGCAAAATCGGCTCAGCCTCTTTTGATATTCTTTTATTGCATCAGAATAAAACTTTTCTATTTTATTACCTGTAGCATAGACTTTGTAATTCATACAATCACTTCTCTTTTATTTGTTGATAGTAAATATTATAAAGTGATAAAATTATATTGTCAAAAATATTTGAAAATATGTTTTTCATTTGATACAATATACAAAAATAAGATGATGGAGGTATTATCGTGTCTGTACTTGATGTTTTGCAAGAAAGAGGATATATTCAGCAAATGACTCATGAAGAGGAAATACGAGAGCTTTTAGAAAAAGAAAAATTACTTTTTACATAGGCTTTGATCCTACTGCTGATAGCTTACATGTGGGACATTTTCTTCAAATTATGGTGATGTCTCACATGCAAAAAGCAGGCCACAGGCCTATTGTGTTAATAGGCGGTGGCACAGCGATGGTAGGAGACCCAAGCGGCAGGACTGATATGAGAAAGATGTTGACTAAAGAGGAAATAGATAGAAATGCTGAAGCTTTTAAAAAGCAGATGCAAAGACTCATTGATTTTTCGAATGGCAAAGCCATCATGGCAAATAATGCTGACTGGCTTTTAAACTTAAACTATATTGAATTTTTAAGAGATATAGGGGTTCATTTTTCTGTAAATAGAATGCTTACAGCGGAATGCTTTAAGTCCCGATTAGAAAGAGGCCTTTCCTTTTTGGAATTTAACTACATGCTGATGCAGGCTTATGATTTTCTTGAATTAAATAGAAGATACAATTGTGTAATGCAAATGGGCGGAGACGATCAATGGTCTAATATTATTGCTGGTATAGAGCTTATACGAAAAAAAGAAGGTAAACAGGCTTATGGTATGACATTTACTTTACTTACCACCAGTGAAGGGAAGAAAATGGGAAAAACAGAAAAGGGAGCAGTGTGGCTTGATCCTAATAAAACTTCTCCTTATGAATTCTATCAATACTGGAGAAATATAGCTGATGCGGATGTGGAAAAGGCCCTGGCACTTCTCACTTTCCTGCCTATGGATGAAGTGAGAAGATTAGGGGCATTAAAAGATAAAGAGATAAACGAGGCGAAAAAAATATTGGCATATGAGGTCACGAAACTTATACACGGAGAGGAAGAGGCTATAAAAGCCCAAAAGGCGGCAGAGGCTTTATTTGAAAGCGGTGGAGATTTAGATAATGTGCCTTCTGTTACTGTCTCTTCTGATGTTTTAGGTAAAAAAATTTTAGATGTGCTTTTTGAAGCAAAGATAATACCTTCAAAGAGTGAGGGTAGAAGGCTCATTCAACAAGGTGGACTGTATATAAACAATGAAAAAGTTGAAAGTATTGATGAATATATAAAAGATGATATGATAAAAGATAATAGCATTTTAATAAGAAAGGGCAAAAAAGAGTATCACAGGCTTGTCATTAAAGAATAAAGGGGGAGCTTTTTGTGTCAAGTGAAGAATTATTAAACCTTGTATTAGAAAGACTTAACAGTATTGACACAGGGCTTGAGAATTTAGAAAACCGCATTGACAGGTTAGAAGTTAAATTTACTGAGTTTGAAAAAAGGATAGACAAATTAGAACAAAGAATGGACAATTTTGAGCAAAGGATGTATAAGTTAGAGCAAAGAATGGATAATTTCGAACAGAAGATGGGTAGTTTTGAGCGAAAGTTGGGAAATTTTGAAGTAAGGCTGGATAATTTCGAGATAAAGATGGATAACTTTGAAAAAAGGTTAGATAAAGTTGAGCAAAGAATAGATAAAATTGAAAGTGTTGTTACAAGCACCTTTGAACAAGTAGCTAGAAATACAGAATCTTTGACTGAGATAAACTTCCAATTTAAGCGGATTGACAAGAAATTTGAGGCTTTAAATAACCATATATTAGAAAGAGAAGCAGATGTGAGGCTTTTATTAGAAAAAGTGGGGTTATAAAAATTTGTGTCAAGAGAGTTCTCTTGACACAAATTTTATATGTTCTTGAAAGAGGTGCTAAGATGGTCTTTATCGCAACCGCTTTATATATTGAGGCAAAACCTCTAATTGAATATTTTGGCTTAAAAAAAGATGTAGAAAATCGATATTTTCAAGTTTTTAAAAATGAAGAAATAACGTTGGTAGTAACAGGAGTGGGCAAAATAAATAGCAGTATAGCTGTTTCTCATGCGGCAACTCGATATTTGTGGGTTCCACAAAGCTTTATAATAAACCTTGGTGTATGTGGTTCGAAAGATATTGATGAAAAAATAGGGAACATATACCTTATTAACAAAATTGTAGACAATGAAACTCAGAAAAATTATATACCTGATATCTTGGTAAATCATCCTTTTGAAGAAAGCGATATAGAGACTTTTAACTATATAGTAAAAGATAAAGGTTTGATGACAGCAAGACTTTGTGATATGGAAGCCAGCGGTTTTTATCAAGCAGCTTCTAAATTTTTTGAAACCCACAGAATTTATATTTTAAAAATTGTTTCTGATAGGACAGATTTCGAGGATGTGTCTAAAAATAAAATTTATGAGTTAATAAAAAACAAGTTAAAGGAAATAGATGAATTTATTAAAATATTGAAAAATAATTTTAAAACCAGGGAAATATTTTCCTTTTATGAAAAAGAAATTATAAATTTTTTTTCACAAAAGCTAAAACTTACGGTAAGTCAAAGGCAAATTTTTTATAAAGCTTGTCTACATTATAAGGTTAGAAAAAGTGAAGGTATAGATTTTTTAGAAAACTTTTATGATGTACAGGTAAATAATAAAGAAGAAAGGAAGAAGGCCTTTGAAAAAATTCTCTCACATTTACGTTGAGAAGGAGGTACTTCCTAATCCTATAACGCAAAATATTTTAAAGAAATTTCCTAAAAGTAAAGTAGTGCTTATTGACAGATATAGTGAGGTTTTCAATAGACCTAATCAAAACTACCTTATACAAAAAGAAAGACAAAATCTTATATTGGCCCAAAAAAGATATGATTTTATATATAAAGGTTCTAAGCTTTGTGAAGACTTTGGAAATATCAATTTTTACCATACATCAAATATATTCAATTGTATTTATGATTGTGATTATTGCTATTTACAGGGTATGTACCCTTCAGGACATCTTGTTATTTTTGTGAATATTGAGGACTATTTTAAAGAAATAGATAAACTTACACAAGACCAGAAGGTCTATTTAAGCATATCCTATGAGACGGATTTACTTGCTTTAGAATACCTTACAGGCTTTACTAAACAGTGGATTGAATATGCCAAAGGGAATAAAAACCTTGTAATAGAAATACGAACAAAAAGCGCCAATTTTTCTTCCGTAGAATTTATCGACATACCTTCTAATGTAATTTTCGCATGGACATTGTTGCCACAACCGGTAATCGATAAATATGAAAAACTAACACCTTCTCTCAGTAAAAGAATAGAAAGCATAAAAAGGGCCATATCAAAGGGTTTAAAAGTTAGAATTTCTATTGAACCAGTGATGTATATAGAAGGATTTGAAAAAATATATAAAAATTTTGTGGAATATGTTTTTTCAAAAATACCTAAAGAAGGTATACAAGATGTCAATATTGGAGCTTTTAGAATGGTAAAGGAGCAAGCTAAAAAAATAGAAAAATTAAAAGAATATTCTCCAATATTTTGCTATGATACGGTTTTGAAAGATGGAATATTTACCTATAAAGAGGCAGAATATTTTGAGGAATTTGTTTATAGAGAAGTAATAAAATATATTGAAAAGGAAAAAGTGTATGTATTAAACAAACTCCCCTCTAACTAAGGGGAGTTTTTATCTGTCATTCTAAGAGCAGAGAGGCTCTTACTTAATTCAATAAGGAGGATTGTTAAAAATATCTTGATTTTTAAAATAGTTTTCCTTATAATATAAATTGTGACCCAATACTTATGGGGGGTAGCCGTAGTTTATAACGGTTTGTAATAAAAAGGAATTGCAATTTTGCTTATATAAATTTTTGATTTTGGATAACATAAATATTTAAAGAGGTGATTTGATGTTAGAGTTTATAAAGGATACTCAGCACTTTGAAGAAGTAAAAAATAAAGAAGAATTTTTTATGCTAATGTTTTATTCTAATTCTTCACAAAAGAGTCTTGAAGCTTTAGAGGTCATGAAGAAATTCAGTGAAGACAATCCTAAAGTGCCCGTTTATGTAGTAAATGCTTCTGAGATAAGAGATATTCATCCACAATATGGAATCAAAGTAGTGCCTTCAGTGATACTTTTCAAGGATAAAGAGCCCTGGCAGTTTGTATTTGGACTTCAAAGCAAAGAATATTATGAAAAACTTTTAGTTGTCGCTCCTTCAAAAGCTTCTGATGGGAAAGGTCAAAAGGCCCACAGAGTGACTGTTTACACCACTCCCTCTTGCCCCTGGTGCAATGCTACAAAGGCATATTTAAGACAACACAACATACCTTTTAGAGAAGTAGACGTGAGCAAAAATCCAAGTGCGGCAGCAGAATTAGTAAGGCGGAGCGGCCAAAGAGGTGTGCCTCAGACGGATATTGATGGCACAATTGTAGTAGGGTTTGATAAAGCTAAGCTTAATAGATTGCTGGGAATTACTGAACAATAAGTTTTTGTTCTTGTACCTTTTCTTATAAGTGAGGTATAATAAATAATGTAATAATGTGCGGTAAAAAATAATAAAAGAAAGGAGAAGGAGTTATGACAAAAATACAACCTATAAATGGCCATGCACTTATTAAATTGGAAAAAGAGCCTGAAGAGAAAAAGATAGGCGGAGTAATAATTCCCAAGACTGCTGAAGAAAAATTAAATCAGGGAGTAATTGAAGCTCTTGCAGCTGGTGCCTCCGATGAGCTTGCTGTAGGGGATAGGGTTATATATAAAGAGTTTTCAGGTACGAAGATAAAACACGAGGGAGAGGAATATCTCATAATTCCAGTAGATGACATACTGGCTAAGTTTGTGGAAGTTGACGAAATATAAGAAGTCGGGGAAATTGAAGTCCCGACTTCTTATATTTTTATAGATAATTATTGACATATGTTTATTAAATGAAAATAATTATCAATTTTGTGTCTTTTTCTATTGATTTGGTTGTTTAGGTGGTGTATAATAGTATTGCTTGAGTATTCCTATTAAAATAGTCGGAATTAAAAAGGAGTTGTAAAAGATGAGGGAAACATTGTTAGAAATAAAGGATTTGCATGTAGAAGTTGAGGACAAATATATCCTTAAAGGGCTTAATTTAACAATAAAAAAAGGAGAAATACATGCAATTATGGGACCCAATGGTGGTGGTAAAAGCACGTTGTGCAATTCCATCATGGGGAATCCTAAATATAAAGTGACTTCAGGGCAGATTTTATTTGAAGGAGAAGATATAACAAATCTAAAAGTCAATGAAAGGGCAAAAAAGGGCATCTTTTTGTCTTTTCAGTACCCTGAAGAAATACCCGGAATAACAGTGGATAATTTTATAAGGACCTCTGTTAATATTGTAACAGGCCAAAATATGTCGATGCTTCAATTTGCAAAAGACATGAAAAACACATTAGAGCTTTTAGACATGAAATCCGAGTACAGAAGTAGGTATTTAAATGTAGGTTTTTCCGGAGGAGAAAAGAAAAAAACTGAGATACTCCAGATGGCTTTTCTGAAGCCTAAACTTGTAATGCTTGACGAAATTGACTCCGGGCTTGACATAGATGCCTTAAAAGTTGTGGCAGAAGCGGTCAAAAAGCTAAAGAATGAAGAGATGTCTATCTTAATAGTCACCCACTACAACAGGATATTGGATTACCTTGAGCCGGATGTAATATCTGTTTTAATGGATGGAAAGATTGTAAAAAGCGGTGACAGGGACCTTGCAAAGATTCTTGAAGAAAAGGGTTATGACTTTGTGAGAAATGGCGTGTAACCCATAGGAGGCGAAAATAATGAAAAAACCAGATATAAAGGAAATAGATTTTAGCATATACGACGTCAAAGACAACGTAAAGTATGAGTATCAGACAGGTAAAGGACTTTCTAAAGAAGTTGTTTTAGAAATATCTGAGCAAAAGAATGAACCTTCCTGGATGAGGGATTTTCGATTAAAAGCTTTGGAGATATATCAAAAAATGCCTATGCCCACATGGGGTGTTGATTTAAGTCAACTTGACATAGATTCTATTATTGCCTATATACGCCCAAGTGCAAAAATGCAAAGGTCGTGGGATGAAGTTCCAGAAGAGATAAGGCGTACTTTTGAAAGGTTGGGGATTCCTGAGGCGGAAAGAAAAGCATTGGCGGGAGTAGGTGCTCAATACGACTCTGAAGTTGTATATCACAATATTAAAGAAAGCCTTACTCAACAAGGTGTCATATTTGAGGACATGGACACTGCAATAAAAAAATATCCTGACATAATAAAAGAGTACTTTATGACAAAAAACGTGACGCCTTATGACCACAAATTTGCAGCCCTTCACGCTGCAATATGGAGCGGAGGCACATTTGTTTATGTTCCAGAAGGGGTCAAAGTGGAGGTTCCACTTCAGGCTTATTTTAGAATGAATGCACCAGGAAGCGGACAGTTTGAGCACACTCTCATAATTGCTGACAAAGGCAGTGAAGTACATTTTATAGAAGGCTGTTCTGCACCACAGTATTCTGTTTCAAACTTACATGCAGGTTGCGTAGAACTTTTTGTAAATGAAGGGGCTCGCATAATTTATTCTACTATAGAAAACTGGAGTAAAAATACCTATAATCTAAATACAAAAAGGGCAATTGTTGAAAAAGACGGCATTATAGAGTGGATATCCGGCTCTTTTGGAAGCCACAAGACAATGCTTTATCCTGCTTCTATATTAAAAGGAGAAGGAGCAAAGGCGGAATACACCGGTGTGACTTTTGCTGCAAAAGGGCAGCATTTAGATACCGGTTCAAAAATGATACACTTAGCTCCTCATACTTCTTCAAAGGTTTTAGCAAAGAGTATATCAAAAGATGGTGGAATATCAAGCTATAGAGGACTTCTCAAAATAGGACCTAATGCGGAAGGTGCAAAGGCTTCTGTCCAGTGTGAAGGCTTGATGTTGGACGATATTTCAAGGTCTGATACAATGCCAGTAATAGAAATAGAAAATGACAATGTGGACATTGGTCATGAGGCAAAAGTGGGAAGAATAAGCGATGAACAGATATTTTACCTCATGTCCAGAGGTTTAAGCGAAGACGATGCAAGGGCTATGATTGTAAGAGGTTTTGTTGAGCCTATAGCTAAAGCTTTGCCATTGGAATATGCAGTGGAGATGAATAGGCTCATTAAACTTGAGCTGGAAGGCGCAATAGGATAGGAGTGAAAATATGTGGAAGAGAGTTAGTATGGAGGAAATACAACAGCCTTCTTATAAAGAATACACTTCAGCAGTAATAAAAGATTTGTCTCATGATACAGTAAAAATAAAAGAGACAAAGAAATTAGCTAGATTGCCGACAGAGATATCGGCTTTAAGGGATAAAGCTTTTGGCATAGAAGGCAAATTTATAAATATGGTAAAAGATTTTTACAATGCAGGTTTTCACATTGAGATTTCTCAAAACAGTAATGTTGAAAAACCTATAGTGATTGATTATATAACAAATGAACAAAATGACACATTGATTGATTATAACATAATTGAAGCGGAAGCTAATTCGCAAGTTACAATCGTTTTTGACTATAATTCAGGTACAAAAGGCTTTCACAATGGCATAACGCAGGTGATTGCAAAAGAAGGTTCTACTGTAAATATAGTAAAAATACAAAGATTGGGAGACGAATTCAACGACTTTGACAATAACCTTGTAATTGTAGGGAAAAATGCTATGGTCAACTGGTCAAATGTTGTGATAGGCTCGAAAGTAAGCGCTTTTGATGTGGCGGTATATCTTGATGAGGTAGGAGGTACCTTTACTTCCAAATCCATTTTTTTAGGTGTGGATAGTCAAAAATATGACATGGCTTATAATGTATACCACCAAGCTCCTAAAACTACCAGCAGTGTGGACTTAAAAGGAGCCTTAAAAGGAAGTGCAAAGGCTACCTTTATAGGAAATATTGACATTAAAAAAGGTGCAAAAAAGGCAAAAGCTGAAGAAAATGAAACAGTACTTTTATTAGACAAAACTGTAAAATCCGTTGCAATTCCTGCTCTTTACTGCGGAGAAGATGATGTACAGGCAAACCACTCAGCCAGTGCAGGGCAAATAGATGAAGACAAACTCTATTATGTGATGAGCAGAGGCTTTAGTTTAGAAGAGGCAAGGCTTTTAATGGTTCAAGCCATATTAAATCCTGTTATAGACTTGATTCCTTATGACCCTGTAAGAGAAATCATCATAAAGGGTCATATAGGAAGGAGGATTATAAAGTGAAAAATATCGATATTGAAAGAATAAAAAAAGACTTTCCTATATTGAGTGTTAAGCCCCATGGAAAAAGGCTTGTATATCTTGACAATGCCGCTACAACACAAAAGCCAATTGAAGTAATAAAGGCTATGGATAAATATTATGAAGAGCTAAATGCCAATGTGTACAGAAGCCCCCATTATTTAAGTGTACTTTCAACACAAGCCTATGAAGAGGCAAGAGAAAGGGTAAAAAATTTATAAACGCCAAAAAAGAAGAGTCTATAGTTTTCACAAGAAATACAACAGAGTCTATAAACTTTATAGCCTACACTTGGGGTATGAAGCATATAAACGAAGGAGACGAAATACTACTTACCATAGCTGAACACCACAGCAATATACTCCCATGGCAGATGGTAGCAGAAGCTAAAGGGGCAAAGCTTAAATATGTCTATCTTGATGAAAATTTTAGGCTTTCTATGAAAGACTTTAAAGAAAAAATGTCTGACAAAGTAAAATTGGTTGCTGCGCAACACATGTCGAATGTTTTGGGAATAATAAATCCTGTGGAGGAGATTACACATATTGCCCACAAATACGGGGCAAAAGTATTAATAGATGGAGCACAAAGTGTACCTCATATGCCTGTTGATGTACAAAAGATAGATTGTGACTTTTTTGCCTTCTCTGGTCACAAGATGTTAGGACCTATGGGGATTGGGGTTTTATATATAAAAGAAGATTTACTTAAAGAGGTACCGCCATTTTTAAGAGGAGGAGAAATGATAGACGAGGTTTACGAGGACTATTCCACATTTGCACCTTCCCCTCTTAAATTTGAAGCAGGTACTCCTAATATAGAGGGAGCGTATGTGCTTATTTCTGCCATAGATTATATAGAAAAAATTGGGCTTACCAATATATATAAACACGAAGGCGAGCTTTTGGAGTATGGTCTTCAAAAAATGAAAGAATTAGACTTTGTAAAATTGTATGGCCCCAAAGACGCGAAGGAAAGAGGAGGAATAATTTCCTTCAATGTAGAAGGAGTTCATCCTCACGATGTTGCTACAATTCTCGATGAAGAAGGAGTTGCTGTAAGAAGTGGGCATCACTGTTGCCAGCCCTTAATGAGATACTTAGGCGTTCCTGCAACTGTAAGAGCAAGCTTTTATCTCTACAACGATTTTGAGGATATTGATGCCCTTGTGGAAGGACTAAAAAAAGTCAGGAAGTGGTTTAAATGAGCGATTTAAATCAGCTTTATTCTGAAGTTATAATGGAACACTATGAAAACTCTCCTCACAGAAGAGAGCTTAATGATGCTACTCACAAAGAAAGGGGGCACAATCCTCTTTGCGGTGACGACATTACCATTTATCTAAAAATGAATGGTGACATTATAGAAGACGCATCTTTTACAGGTCATGGATGTGCTATAAGCCAAGCTTCAACCTCTATGATGATAGACCTTATAAAAGGGAAAGACAAAAAAGAGGCCTTAAGGCTTGTTCAAGAATTTATAGACATGATACACAAAAAAGATATAAATTTAGATGAATTAGGTGATGCACAGGTATTGCAGGGAGTATCTGACTTTCCTGCCCGCGTAAAATGTGCTTTACTTGCGTGGAAAACGCTTCAGGAAATTTTGTAAGTCTATAAAATAACGCCACGAGGGCGTTCACCTTCGTGGCGTTATTGAATTTTTCAAGACATTCCACATTTCATCTTTTACAAGTCCTAATCTCCAAATGGCTATTCCATCAAGTCCAAATCTTTTTGCAAGACCAATTTTCACTGCAAAGCTTTCCTGTGTTTCATTTGGTATTGAAATACCAAGCAAAAGTTTTTCTTTTGGGACATTTTTAGTTGCTTGTTCAATTGCTTGGATTACAAGTTCTTCTGGCTCAGGCTTTGTACCATAGTCGTAAGCCATGACAATTATTTTATCTGCAATTTCTCCGAGAGTTTTGTAATCATATCCTTTATATACACTATTTGGGGCATGGAGAGTTAATGTTATTGATTTTGAGGCATCAAGGCGATTTCTAAGCAGTTTAACAAACTCTGTAAATTTTTGCTGGGTTTGTACGAGGTCTTCTTTACTCTCATTAAGACCAAGTCCTTCGAAATCAAGATTTACACTATCATAAGTTTTTGCTTCTTCAGCGATTGAGGAAATGGCTTTTTCTATGGCTTCTTTAGATGACAGCAAATTAGAGACAGTATTGTCACCATCAGTAACATGAATAACCATTTCAGATTTCAATTCGAATTGGGATATTACATCTAGTACTTTTTCCCATCCATCAGGTCTTTGCCAACCAGTTCGACTTTTTGTCAAGAGATTGCCATTACTGTCTAAACTATACCAACCAAATGCGATGGAACTAAAATAGCCGGTATTGCCAGAAGTATATTCGGGATAACTTTTACCAAACAAATTTGTCCAACTGCTTGTTTGGCTATCTCCCAAAGCATAAAAGCCTGTTACAAACATTTCTTTTGGTGGCGATGTTATTTTTACTGTATAAGTATTTTCATTCCAATCAACATCGCAATTAAAAGCTTCACTAAAAAATCTAAGTGGTATTAAGGTCCTTTGATTTATCATTTGTGGTGATACTCTGAGAGTAATTGGCACATTGTCTTTTATCGCTGTTTTATTACCAATTTGAAGTTTCACATTTGTTTTGTTATCAGTTGCTATAACTGTTTGTGTTGAGACTTCCCAATTTACAGAAATATTTAAAGCTTCGGCAATAGCCCTAAATGGGACTAATGTTGTGCCATCTTTAAGTACAGGTGCTACATCAAAAGTTACTGGATATCCATCCAAAAGAACTGTAATTTCTTGCTTTTCTTGAGCATTTGCAACCTGTAAATTAAAAATGGTAACTATTAAAAAGGTAGATATAAAGGACAAAACTAATTTCTTTTTGAATGTTTCCATATTTCCCCCCCTCCCATGGTATCATTATACATTAAAATTAAAGGGATTTAAAGTCGATTTTTGAATTTTTAGAGTTTTTATATTTTCTTTACTGATTTTATAAAACTTTATTAGAAGTGCAAAAAACGATTATTACACAGGAATTAAAAATTTTTAAAAATTAAGAAGGAAAAATAGGGATTAATGTAGAATTATATACATGTAAAACCAATACATCCATATCTTCACTGGAATAAATTTATGAGGTGTTATTATGAGAATTACTTTGGAATTTGTGGGAGGAAAAAATTTAGTATTGCCAATTCATTATAATTATGTAGTTCAAGGCTTTTTGTATGACCTCATGGGGGACAGTGATTTTGCAGCTTTTTTACATAATGAAGGGTTTCAATATGAAAAAAGAAAATTTAAATTATTTACATTTTCAAGAATTGAAGGAGAGTTCAAGATTTTAACAGACTCTAAAGGGCAGAAAAAAATAAGCATAAAGCCCCCTTTTAAATTTACAGTCGCTTCTCCTTTGGATGAATTTATATTTGATATTTCTAAAAATGTGTTAAAAAAGGAATATTGCCATTTTAATGGGCAAAAATTTATTTTAAATTCACTCAATATAGACAATCCTCCCGTTTTTAAAAATAAAGCCAGGATAAAATTTATCTCCCCTGTTGTGATGTATACTACTTTAAAAGATGGTGACATAAAGTATACTTATTATTACTCACCTTGGGATGAAAAATTTTCTCCCCTTTTACTTAATAATCTGCTTAAAAAATATGAATTAGTCTATAATGTAAAAGCGAAAGATCCATACTTTAAGCTTTATCCTTTATCAGAAAAGGAAGACAGAAGATATTCAAAGATGATTAAATACAAAAATGTTTATGTGAAAGGATGGATGGGTATATACGACGTAGAAAGCAGTCCTGAATTATTAGAACTTGCTTACTATACAGGTTTGGGCGCAAAAAACTCCCAAGGATTTGGGTGTTTTGAGATAATTGAGTGAAAGAAAGGAGGGAGAGAGGATGATAACAGCAATAAAAGAGTTAGGGGAGATGGTGTTAAAAATCTCAAAACAAAACTTTGCTGGACGTACTTATAGAAAATCCAAATCAAGATGGTAGATACTCTAAAATAATTGCTATAAATTTCATTGTAAAAGAAGATGAGATTGAATATGAAGGAATTAGACTTGAAGAGTATGACGATTCAAAAATAAGTAGATACATTTTTACAGATACAGGTGGTAATGCTCCTGGATATACCCCTGCTGCAAAAATAACAGAAGTGCCAAAAACATTTAATGGCAAAATAAAAAATTGGTTTAATAAGGTGCTAAAAGACAAGTCAATAAAAATCGATGAAAAAGATAGAGCCTTTCTTGAGAGAATAAAAGACATATTAGAAGAAAAAAGTGATGAAATTATCAAAGAAGCAGAGAAAATTCGAGGAGATTTTCCCAAAAGAGAAGGATTATCTCTTATACTCAAATTTAATGTAGATGGAGAGTACAAATATATTGGAGATTTTAATGTATTTAGAGATTTGATGCTACAATTAGACAGTCAAAAGTATCAGAAAATTTATGCGGAAGATAAAGTATGTTCAATTTGCGGACAAAAGAAAGATATTGTTTTTGGTACAGTTGATACATATAAATTTTATACAATTGACAAACCAGGATATATTACAGGCGGCTTTAATGAAAAAGAATCATGGAAGAACTATCCTGTATGTGCAGAATGTAGACTTGCTTTAGAAGAAGGAAAGAGATACCTTGAAAATGAACTTACTTTTAGATTTTATGGTTTGGAGTATCAGTTAATACCTAATTTCATTATAGGAAAAGAATTTGTAAGAAAAGAAGTACGAGAAATATTTGAGAGTTCGGAAAGACTTTTGTCTCTTAAGAGAGAAGTAAAAAAGAGATTTATTGGAGATGAAGATGAGATATTAGATTACCTGGCTGATGCAGAAGATTCTATGACTGTCAATTTGTTGTTTTTAAGAAAATCAAATTCAGCAGAAAGGATATTGCTTTTAATAGAAGATGTGTTTCCTTCTCATTTAAGAGAAATTTTTAATGCGAAAGAACAAGTAGATAAAATTTTTGGCAATAGTTTTACTTTTAAAAATATAAGAAGCTTTATGTCTAAATCTGACTCAAATAAAAGGGATAATGATTTGGACGGTTATTTTCTCGATATAACTGATAGGATTTTTAGAGGAAGGCCAGTGGATTTGGGATTTTTATACAACCTTATAATGAAAAAAATAAGAGAAGAGTTTGTGAAGGATGGTTATTATAAAGCTGCAACTGCAGATGGGTTGATGACGATAGCTTTTCTTGAAAAAATGAAATTGATAAAAATGGAGGTTATCCCAATGGAGGAAAGAATATTTGATAGCTTTTTTGCCAAATATGGTCCTACTTTTGAAATGCCTTTAAAAAGAGGACTTGTTCTTTTAGGGGCTTTAACAGAACTTTTATTGAGAAAACAGTACTCAGATAGAGAAGCTAAGCCTTTCATGAAAAATTTAAAAGGATTAAAAATGGATGAAAAAGACATAAAAGGTCTTCTTCCTAAAGTGCAAAATAAACTTGAAGAATACGATTCTTTTGACAAAGGTAAAAGACTCTTAGCGAAAGAAGCTTCTAATTATCTTCTCTTAGCGGGAGATAATTGGAATATGTCTGTTGACGAAATAAATTTTTACTTTGCTTGTGGTATTAATTTAGCTGATGAATTGACAAGTATTATTTATAAAAAAGAAGGGGAGGAAAAATAAATGGAAAATGTTATTAAAAATCGTGCAGAGATTTTATTTCTCTATGATGTGAGCTTTGCAAATCCTAATGGTGACCCTGTAGACGAAAACAAGCCGCGTATAGATGAAGAAACGGGAATAAACATAGTGACAGATGTAAGACTTAAAAGGACGATAAGGGATTATCTTGCTTATTACAAAGGCAAAGAGGTGTTTATAATTGAAACAAGAAAAGATAATGGAGAACTCAGGACAAAAAAAGATAGGATAGAGGACTTTGGTACAAATGAAGACATAATAGCAAAATGCATTGATGTGAGATTATTTGGAGCTACAACTGCAGTAAAAGACAAAATGATGATTCTTACAGGTCCTGTCCAATTTAAATATGGTAAATCTCTTCACAGAATAAATTTAATGTACGTAAAGGGTACCACGGTTATGCCTTCTGGAGAAGGTAGAGAACAAGGAACTTTTACAGAAAAATACATATTGCCCTATTCGCTAATTGCTTTTTATGGGATTGTTAATGAAAATGCTGCAATAAATCAGAATATACCTTTGACAGATGAAGATGTTGATTTGATGTTAGAAGGAATGTGGAATGGTACCAAAAATTTAATGTCAGGTTCAAAAATGGGACATATGCCGAGATTATTAATAGAAGTGGTATACCAAGAGAACAACTATCAAATAGGTGAGCTTGAAAAACGCATAAAGTTTGTGCATGAGATGGAAGACGAAGAAATAAGAGATATACAAGATGGCAAACTCGATATAACAGAACTTGTGGCAGTGCTAAAACAAAACCAAGAGAAAATAAAATTGATAAAATACATTTACGATGATAGAGTTACATTTACATGTAATGGAGAAGAATGTACATTAGAGAAAGCTTTGAAAGGATTAAACATTCAAAAACTCCAATATTAAGGGGATATAGAGATGAAGACTTTAGTTTTTGATGTGTTCGGGGACTATGGACATTTCAGAAAATACTATACTACTTCTTCCCCGCTTACTTTTTCCTTTCCACCACCCCCAACTGTCAAAGGCATGTTGGGGGCGATAGCGGGGATTGACAAAAAAGAATATCTCAAAGTTTTTTCAGAGGAAAACTGCAAAGTTGCTATCAGGATATTGAACCCTATTAAAAAAATCAGAGTGGGACTGAATTTAATAAATACAAAAGGGAATTACTGGATACCTTATAAAGCTAAAAATCATGAGGCGAGAACGCAAGTGAAGACAGAATTTGTAAAAGACGCAGCGTATCGGATTTACTTTATGCATAAAGATAATGATTTATTTGAAGACATAGTGGAAAAAATAAAAAATCGCCGAAATGTGTATACTTTGTCTTTAGGGTTAAGTGAAATGATTGCTGATTATAAGTTTATAGGGGTATATGAAGCAGAAGAAATAGAAAATGCAGAAGTAGATATTTTATCAGTACTACCATTTCAATCTATTGTAGAGGACAAAATTTATTTTGAAAATGGCAAAAAATATTTTAAAGAAAAGATACCTGCAGGTATGAATGAAGATAGGGTTGTTTTAAGTTACGAAGATGTTTTATATGAAGTAAATGGACAAAGCATAAAGTGTCATGTAAAGAAATGTTGGGAGGTTAAGGGTGAACATGTCATCTTTTTCTGAATTATACTCCCATCCTGACAAATTTTTAGAAGACCATCTCATCAATACTTCTAAAATAATTAGAAGCTACTTTAACGAAAAAAAGGTGGCGATAATAGATAAAGAGACTTTCTTAAAAACAGCTACTATAATTTCTTTATGCCACGACTTTGGAAAAGCGACAAATTATTTTCAAAAGTATTTGTTTACTGAAAACGAGAAAGAGAGAAATAAATTAAAAACAATGGAAGAAACGCACCATTCTTTATTATCTGCAGTTGTAGCCTTTTATTTGGTTAAAAATGAAATAAATGCTCAGGATAGAAAGGGGATATTGTTTCCTTTTATAGCTTTTTTAATTGTTAAAAATCACCATGGAGATTTAAAAAATGTTTTTAATGAAGTTATATTAGATGATAAAGAGTTAGAAGTACTTAAAAAACAGCTTAACAGTATAGATGATGAAAAATTACAAGTATTAAATGGAAAGCTTAGAAATGCTGGCTTAAATGAAAATTTGACTAAATCAGCGATAAATGATTATATTGATAGTATTAATTCTGAATTAAGAAAAATCAAAAGAGAATTAAGAAGACTTAAAGAGGAGCAAGATGTTTCTATATACTTATTATTAAACTTTTTGTTTTCTTTACTTGTTGATGCCGATAAAACTGAAGTTGTTGTTGGAATTGACAATATAAAACGGCCGGAAATAAAGTTTGAAGAGCAGCTTGTAAAAGAGTATAAAGCATCTTTTCCAGATAAAGAAAGTAAAATTAATTTATTGAGAGAGGAAGCCTATAAAGAAGTATTAGAGAAGGATATAGATATTAAACAAAAAATAATGTCTATCAATCTTCCTACAGGCCTTGGCAAAACGTTGACTACAATTGCTTTTGCGATGAAATTATGGGACAAATTGTATAAAGAAACCGGTGTAAAATATAGAATTATTTATTCTTTGCCATTTTTAAGTATTATAGAACAAAATTCTAATGTGCTTGAAGATTTGTTAAGATATAATGGAATTCAACCAGATACAGAAATAATATTGAAACATCATCATTTGTCAGATATAAGATATACTAAAAATAATACTGAATTTGAAGATGAACAAGCCAAAATATTGATAGAAGGATGGAATTCAGAAATAATAATAACTACTTTTGTTCAATTTTTTCATACATTAGTGTCTGAAAAAAATAAAACTTTGAGGAAGTTCCACAGATTAGCGAATTCTATAATTATACTTGATGAAGTCCAATCAATACCATTTAAATATTGGCTTTTGACAAAAGAACTTTTAAAAGCGGTTGCAAATGAATTAAATTCATATATAATTTTTGTAACTGCTACTCAGCCGTTAATATTTAGAGAAGAGGAAATTTATCCATTAGTAGCCAAGACTAAATATTTTACTCAAATGGATAGAGTAGAAATTATTCCCAAATTGAGTCGAGATATTACCTTAGAAGAGCTAAGCGAAATGTTTGATTTAAATGATGGTAAAAGCTATCTTTTCATACTAAATACTATAAAATCTGCTCAACAATTTTATAATATATTAAGGGCTAAGATACCTAATGATGAAATAATTTACATGTCAACACATGTAGTACCTATGGAAAGGATGGAAAGAATAGAAAAAATAAAAGAAGGTAAGATGAGGTTTGCTGTAACGACTCAATTAGTAGAAGCAGGGGTAGATATTGATTTTGATGTTGTTGTAAGAGATATAGCACCTCTTGATTCTATTAATCAATCAGCAGGAAGGTGCAACAGGAACTGGAGAGGAAAAGGAGAAGTCTATGTTGTATCATTGATAGATGAAAAAGGTCAAAAATATTCAAAATATGTTTATGATAAAATATTACTTGGCATAACGCGTGAAATACTAAGTAAATATGATACTATAAAAGAGCAAGAACTTTTGAAGATTATAGAGAAATATTATCAAGAAGTATCAGAGAGAATGTCCTCGAATGAAGGAAGAGAGCTATTAGATGCTATATACACATTGAGGTATGATAGCGAAGATGGAAATATGTGTATTTCCAAATTTGAATTAATTGAAGATGACTATTATAAAGTAGATGCATTTATTGAATTGAATGATGAAGCTAAAGAATTGTGGCATAAGTATGTTGAGCTTAAAGACATAAAAAATCTATTTGAAAGGAGAAATATTTTTAATCGATTTAAAGCTGACTTTTATAAATATGTAATATCAATACCTGCAACAGTGGAAAATATGCCTCCTGATATTTGGGGTTTTAAGTATGTAAATTATGATAGTTTAAATGATTATTATGACAAAGAAACAGGTTTTATAACAAAAGGAGTCACAAGTATATGGTAACAAATTTGTCGTCGATCCCCAATAAGGCAAAAACACCTGGGGATAGACGACATTTTTATTTTTCTGATTTTCATAAAGTAATTGATTTTATTGGACAATATGGTATAATAAAGTCAAGGTACTTGACAGAAATTAAAAAATTGTAAGGTGTATAATGTGCTATTTATGCATGTTAGAATGCGTTTTTAGCCTACCTATAAGGAATTGAAACCGTATCCGAACCCGTTGAACGTCTATAAAGGCGTAGGGTTTTTAGCCTACCTATAAGGAATTGAAACCCATCTTGGAGTAAAAAAACGTCTTTGTCGGTTTTCTTGTTTTTAGCCTACCTATAAGGAATTGAAACTTCTTACTCTTATCTCATGTACCTTCATTTATATCTCCGTTTTTAGCCTACCTATAAGGAATTGAAACATTTCCTTCTTTGATACGACTTTTTTATCGATTTCTGCGTTTTTAGCCTACCTATAAGGAATTGAAACCGGCAAGAGTATCCGTGCTTGCAAGAGCCGTTGCTGAGTTTTTAGCCTACCTATAAGGAATTGAAACACATGGAGAAAACAGGAAATAAACATTACACAACCTGTTTTTAGCCTACCTATAAGGAATTGAAACTGGCCTTTTATCCAAAACGTTGCAACAGTCAAATAATGTTTTTAGCCTACCTATAAGGAATTGAAACTAATAAATTAAACCAATACCACCACCAAAGTAAGAGTTTTTAGCCTACCTATAAGGAATTGAAACCCAGTCTGTCATAAATGCCATATGCTTTTGCATAAACAGTTTTTAGCCTACCTATAAGGAATTGAAACTTGCCTTTCTCATAAAGCTCTGTGGCTTTGTCCGCAGTTTTTAGCCTACCTATAAGGAATTGAAACATGCTCTCTCTAATGCCTGTCTGTATCCTTTCCAATAGGTTTTTAGCCTACCTATAAGGAATTGAAACTATATAGCAGTTTCATAAATTTTTCGAATATAATTATGTTTTTAGCCTACCTATAAGGAATTGAAACCGTTATTGTAACGCGGTGAAGATAGCTATCGTACCGTTTTTAGCCTACCTATAAGGAATTGAAACAATAAATGTTTACGCATTCTTGACCTTGCTTTAATTGTTTTTAGCCTACCTATAAGGAATTGAAACTTGGCATAAGTGTATTTTCAATTTTATTATACCACGTTTTTAGCCTACCTATAAGGAATTGAAACATTCAAGGAAGTTTTACTTTGACTCATTCAACAAAAACGTTTTTAGCCTACCTATAAGGAATTGAAACTCAAAAAAGAAAATTGCAATTGAAGGTGGTGAAATAGTTTTTAGCCTACCTATAAGGAATTGAAACTTTGTTTTAATAAGTACTTTTGCTATAGCTAAATATCCGTTTTTAGCCTACCTATAAGGAATTGAAACTCAGTTCACCTGTTTTTGCATCTCTCACCTCAATTGGTTTTTAGCCTACCTATAAGGAATTGAAACCGGAAGCGGAAGAGATTACATTGATACTCAAAGACGTTTTTAGCCTACCTATAAGGAATTGAAACCAAATACAGTATCTTCTACAGGAGCAACAAATAATAGTTTTTAGCCTACCTATAAGGAATTGAAACTAGAAACATACAGAAACCTTGACAAGGAAAGTGGCGAGTTTTTAGCCTACCTATAAGGAATTGAAACAATTCCATTGTGCTGTTATGTCTTGAAACAAAGCAAGTTTTTAGCCTACCTATAAGGAATTGAAACAGAAGCAGTTAAACAAGGATTTATTAACATTGAAAAGTTTTTAGCCTACCTATAAGGAATTGAAACCCGATTGTTGACAACATTTTGTGATACCTCCTTAAGTTTTTAGCCTACCTATAAGGAATTGAAACCACGTACGACAGATATATTTGTGAGCTTACAGCAAAGGTTTTTAGCCTACCTATAAGGAATTGAAACGATATTCTCCTTTTGGTATCGGCACATCAAACCGATCCGTTTTTAGCCTACCTATAAGGAATTGAAACAGTGCATCTGGTCGCTGGGTTTGACTGGATATCCTTTGTTTTTAGCCTACCTATAAGGAATTGAAACTTTTGTTCCTGTTGCTACTATGCTTACTCATTTTGGTTGTTTTTAGCCTACCTATAAGGAATTGAAACCAGAATGGAGACTATTCACGAGAGACAGTCAAGGAACGTTTTTAGCCTACCTATAAGGAATTGAAACTTGTTTGTACCTGTGCCTTGTATAAATGCTGTATCTTGTTTTTAGCCTACCTATAAGGAATTGAAACCTCTGCATCTCTTTTGAGGCGTCAACACCTATCAGTTTTTAGCCTACCTATAAGGAATTGAAACTAAACAAGACAATAAAGAGTAAAGCGTAAATTGTGAGTTTTTAGCCTACCTATAAGGAATTGAAACATGAAGCAGGATTGTATAACTTGATTTTGTTAAGCCGGTTTTTAGCCTACCTATAAGGAATTGAAACACTTCCACGTCTCTTCTCGGATCTTTGAAGCTTGCCAGGTTTTTAGCCTACCTATAAGGAATTGAAACTAACCCTCAAAAAGTTCTTGCCCACAATATGCGCATTTGTTTTTAGCCTACCTATAAGGAATTGAAACAATTCAATGATGGTCTTTTTGATTATTTCGTATTGGGTTTTTAGCCTACCTATAAGGAATTGAAACAACAATTCAGAACAGGGATAACTTTATTGTTTATAGTTTTTAGCCTACCTATAAGGAATTGAAACCACGTACGACAGATATATTTGTGAGCTTACAGCAAAGGTTTTTAGCCTACCTATAAGGAATTGAAACCCTCCCTAAATATTTCAGTACCCTATCCAGTAAAGCTGGTTTTTAGCCTACCTATAAGGAATTGAAACAAGTTTTCATTACTTCTAATGCATCTTTAGATTTTAGTGTTTTTAGCCTACCTATAAGGAATTGAAACACGACATCCAGTGGTTATAGTAACTTAATTCGCTCAGTTTTTAGCCTACCTATAAGGAATTGAAACTGAAGTAGACGCTGACGGCAATATTGGCCCTGCAAAGTTTTTAGCCTACCTATAAGGAATTGAAACAGTGCTCTTGGGTCAATTATTTCTCTGTATTCAACGTTTTTAGCCTACCTATAAGGAATTGAAACTGGAAAGAGTGGGCAATGTCCTCTCTTTCCAGTCCTTCGTTTTTAGCCTACCTATAAGGAATTGAAACTGGTCGAATCATAACAATTGTTTCGGTACGGGTACAACGTTTTTAGCCTACCTATAAGGAATTGAAACCGCCAGCAAATGTGTTACCTTCTCTAACTGTTGAGGGTTTTTTAGCCTACCTATAAGGAATTGAAACCATAACCAGAAAGGCTTACAGGCTGGTTATGAATGCGTTTTTAGCCTACCTATAAGGAATTGAAACGAGACAAAGCGAATGTTGCAGCGCTGATAAGGTTGTTATGTTTTTAGCCTACCTATAAGGAATTGAAACCGTCCTGAACATTTGCAAAAGCTGTATAATGACAAAATGTTTTTAGCCTACCTATAAGGAATTGAAACACGACATTGTTAGAAGTCTTAAAGGAGCATAGAGAAAAGTTTTTAGCCTACCTATAAGGAATTGAAACTAGATTATATTCATAACACACCTAATGCGTTCATAAGTTTTTAGCCTACCTATCCTGAAAATAGTGTCTCTCAAAAAGGCAATAAAAAACTAAGCCCATACCGATGTAAAAATATGGGATAAATATGAAACTAAATGGATATAGCTATATAAATAAAATATAAAAAATTAAGACACTGCAGATTCGACCGTGACCTTAAGACCTAAAGACTCTAGCTTTTTTAAAGATTGACGAATAATCATATTACGCTTTTTCTCTTCATAATAAGTAGGACCTAATTCAATATATGGTTGCTTTTGCTTGAGAATATGATAAACTATAATTAAAATGCTATGTGCCACTGCAACTGCTGCACGGTTTGCTCCTCTTCGAGCAGCGATGCGGTGGTACTGACTTGAGAGATAAGTATCTTTTGCCCTTGAGGCAGCTCTGGCAGCTTCAATAAGAGAGCTTCGCAATTTTTGGTTACCTTTTCGAGTTCTTGCAGGCTTTTGTTTACCAGCACTTTCATTATGACCTGGACACAACCCTGCCCAAGAACACAAATGGGCAGCAGAGGGGAACTGTTCCATATTCGTGCCGATTTCGGCTATTATTTGTTCTGCAGTTCTTCTTCCGACTCCAGGGATTGTATCCAGCAGTGCCAGGTCTTTTTCAAAAGGGAGCATTCGATTTTTAATTTCTTCGTCTAATTTTGCTATTTCTTCATCAAGGTAATCAATATGTCTAAGCTGTATTTCCAGAAGCATCCTTTGGTGATGATTGATCAAGCCTTTTAAAGCGCGTTTTAGTTCATCCATTTTATTTTTTAGCTTGCCTTGAGAAAGCTCAGCCAGGATTTCGGGATTTTCTTCACCATTTATAATAGCCTCAAGTATAGAACGACTGGATGCCCCGTTGATATCAGAGACTACCGAAGACAGTTTGATATTAGCTCCTTCTAAAACCTTTTGTATGCGATTAAGTTCTCTTGATTTTTCTTCAATGAGGCTTTTTCTATAGCGTACAAGCTCGCGAAGTTCTCTTTGTTCACGATCTGGCACAAAGCTGCCTTGCAAAAGGCCATGTTGTAAGAGACTTGCTATCTACTCAGCATCTTTTACATCGGTTTTTCTACCAGGGACATTTTTAATATGCTTAGCATTGACGAGTAGGATTTTAATGCTCTCAAGCTCAAGTAGATTGTAAATAGGTTTCCAATAAGAGCCGGTACTTTCCATAGCAACAACAGAACAACCTTTAGCTTTAATAAATTCTTTTAATGCAATAAGGTCATCGGTCATAGTTGAAAAAGTGCGGATTTCTTTACCTTCTGGTGTTATTATACAAGCTACGACATTCTTTTTATGGACATCTAATCCGCAAACATGAGAATAAACTAAATCCATGAAAGAACCAACTCCTTTTTTAAAATTTGAACGATAGCGACTGTAAAATTGAAGAGCTGGTGCAACAACCATAAGGGGTTATTCTATCCTGCGTGCTTCCCGTAAAGGGAGCAACAATCTGTGGTGCACCTGGTCGTTGGAGTCTGTCTATGAGTCGGGCTCAAAGCACCAAGGTAAGAACGACCTTTCTTCACCAGCCGCTGTACTGATTATATCATCAAAAAAGGACATTTTCATCCTCTGCTGGTGCTGCATTTGCGGCATGGGAGTCTATAAGGAATTGAAACAAGGTAAAAACCAAAGGCAAAGAATTGACGGAGCGGGTTTTTAGCCTACCTATAAGGAATTGAAACCAGCAATCTAAACCATGGTGCACGCTTAAATGTTGTGTTTTTAGCCTACCTATAGGAATTGAATGTATAGGTATTAATTTTGCCCTGATATCTCGTTTTTGGCTTACATATAAGGAATTGAACAGTGCTTATTAAAATAGTTTTTTTAAAGAATTTGAAAATGTGTGGTATAAAGAGGAGGTTAGATCTACATGAGCGAAAAGATGAAAGCTAAACTTTATGATATTGTCAGGTTGAAAGATGGTAAAGAAGGAACTGTTATTGAAATTTATAATATTCCTGGTTTACCTAAAGGGTATGATTTGGAATTATTAGACAAAGAAGAAATTATAACAATAACCGAAGACCAAATAGAGGAAATTATATGGGAAATGCCGTAGAAAAGAAAATATATAGGTGATACTATGGAATTTGAGGTTACAGGGGCATTGATGCAAAGCTATACCATTTGTAAAAGGCAAGTTTGGCTTATGGCACATCAGATAGTGCCTGACCAAGAACATCCTTATATTGAAATAGGTAGGCTTATTGATGAAAATTCTTATCAAAGGGATAGAAAAAAGATTCATTTTGAAAATGTGGTATTAGACCTTGTGAGAATGGAAAAAGATAATATTTTAATTGGCGAGGTAAAGAAAAGTTCAAAAGCGGAAGATAGTGCTAAAATGCAACTTTTATTTTATCTCTACAAGTTAAAGCAAAGCGGAATAACTGCAAAAGGGCAACTTTTTTTTCCAGAAGAAAGGAAGAGGGAAGTAGTAGAACTTACACCAGAATTTGAAAGAGAAGTTATAAAGGCAATTGAAGAAATTAAAGATATAGTATATAAAGAAAAGCCACCTGCTTTTATAAAAATTCCATATTGTAAAAATTGTGGGTATAAGGAGTTTTGTATGTCATGAAAAAAACGATTTATATTTTTTCAGATGGGGAATTAAAAAGAAAAGATAATACTCTATTTTTTGAAGGAGAAAATGGAAGAAAATTTATACCAGTAGAAAATACTTCTGAAATAATGGTTTTTGGAGAAGTAAGCCTTAACAAAAGACTTCTTGAGTTTTTAACACAATCAGAGATTATACTTCATTTTTTCAATCATTATGGATATTATGTAGGGTCTTATTATCCAAGAGAACATTTAAACTCAGGCTATATGATATTAAGACAAGCTGAGCACTATAATGATGGAAGTAAAAGGCTTTATCTTGCTCAAAAATTTGTCGAAGGAGCTTATAAGAATATAAGGCAAGTTTTGAAATATTATTCAAATAGAGGCAAAGATTTGGAAGATGTCATTTATTCCATAGAAAAATTAGGGGAGAGCTTTGATTCAACTTCTACAATAAATGAATTAATGGCAATAGAAGGTAATATTAGGGAATATTATTATAAGGCTTTTGATGAAATAATTCAAAACCCTGATTTTAAATTTGACTTTAGAAGCAAAAGACCACCTCAAAATTTTTTGAATACATTGATAAGTTTTGGAAATTCTTTGATGTATACAACAACTTTAAGTGAAATATACAAAACCCACTTAGACCCGAGAATAGGTTTTTTGCATGCGACTAATTTTAGACGTTTTTCTTTAAATCTTGATGTTTCAGAGATTTTTAAGCCTATCATTGTAGATAGGACTATATTTACCCTGCTTAGCAAAAAAATGGTTACTAAAGAAGACTTTGAAGAAGATGCAGAAGGATTATTACTTAAAGAAAAAGGGAAAAAAGTATTTGTGCAGGAATTTGAAGATAAGCTTGCTACAACTATTAAACACAGGAATCTTTCTAACAATGTTTCTTATAGAAGACTTATAAGGTTAGAGCTGTATAAATTGGAAAAACACTTGATTGAAGAAGAACAGTACAAGCCTTTTATTGCACAATGGTAAATTTAGGTGATAAGATATGTTTTTAATTTTAGTATACGATGTGAATGAAAAAAGGGTCAATAAAGTTTTAAAGACTTGCAGAAAATACCTTCATTGGGTCCAAAATTCTGTTTTAGAAGGCGAAATATCAGAAGCCAATCTTAAAAAACTAAAAATAGAGCTTTCAAGAATAATAGACAAAGATGAGGATTCAGTTATTTTTTATATTTTACGGACTACCAAATATTCTGAAAGAGAAATCCTTGGGCTTAGAAAAGGCGGAGAAGACATAATTATATAAAATTTACATTTCAAAGCGAATAAAGACAAAAATTTAACAAAGCAGGAATTGACTATTTTATGTCGAATTTAATAATTATGAACATTATTTTAAAATACACTGCACAAAAGGAGTGATATAATGGAGCTTACAAAGCCAGTAAAAATAGGCAATTTAAATTTGAAAAATCGGGTAGTAATGGCGCCTGTTAAAACTGGTTATGCTACATCAGAGGGACAGGTTACAGAGGAGCTAATTCAATATTATGTCAATAGAGCAAAAGGGGGAGTAGGTTTAATTGTTTTAGAATCAGCATATGTAGACCTTTCAGGGAAAGAAATTCCGCGTCAATTAGGTATTTATGATGATTCAATGGTAGAGGGGCTTCGCCACCTTATTACCCCCATACAGGAGGCTGGTAGCAAAGTCGCAGTCTACATCAACCATGCGGGGCGGATAGCAAATCCAATGGTAACTAAATTACCCCTTATCGCACCTTCTCCAATAGCTTGTCCAACTATTGGAGTTGAACCACAAGGAATACCTCATGAGGACATAAAGAAATGGCAAAATACTTACGTAAAAGCTGCTGTCAGAGCTTATGAAGCTGGTGCAGATGCATTGGAAATTCAATTTGGACATGGTTATCTCATTCACCAGTTTTTTTCACCTCATACTAACAAAAGAGAGGATGAATATGGTGGCAGTTTTGAGAATAGAATTCGCTTTGGGATGGAAATATTAGATGAAATAAAGAAAGAGATAGGTGCTGATTTTCCAATTATTGTACGCATTAGTGCTGATGAATTTGTGCCAGGAGGTTGGGCATTAGAGGATGCGATCCGTTTGGCTAAAGCATTAGAAGATAAAGGTGTTGCTGCTATTGATGTTTCTTTAGGAAGTAGCTGTGAGTCTGGTGCTATTACATTGCAAACTTTGGGAACGCAAAAAGGATTGGCATGGGAATTTGCTTCAAAAATAAAAGAACAGGTCAATATTCCTGTTATCGCTGTCGGGCGAATCAATACGCCAGAATTGGCAGAAGAAATATTGGTATCAGGCAAAGCTGATTTAGTTGCTCTTGGACGTCCTTTGGTGGCTGATCCGCTATTTGTAGAAAAGGCTATCTCAGGACGCAGCAAGGAAATACGCCGTTGTGCTGCTTGTCACCAAGGCTGTTTAGATGAATTAAGAGCAGGACGCCGTTTTGGTTGTAATTTCAACCCATCAGTTGGCAAGGAGGAGGAAATCGAAATACAAAAAGCACCTCAACCTGGAAAGAAAGTATTTATCATTGGTGCTGGACTTGCAGGCTTGGAAGCAGCTTATACTGCTGCTGCAAGAGGACATAAAGTATACATTTATGAGGAAAAAGGAGAGATCGGAGGTCAAGTTTTGCCCGGTTCTGTTCCTCCTCACAAAGAAGAATTGAAAGGCATCGTGGAATACTATAAAGAGGTACTTCCAAAAGTTGGTGTCACTTTAAATCTTAATCATAAAGTTACAGCAGAAGAAATAGCAAAATGGGAGGCTGACGAAGTCGTCTTTGCGACAGGAGGACAGCCAATTGTACCACCTATTCCCGGACTTAAAGAATACGGCTTTTTGACAGCTGTGGAAGTATTAAGAGGAGAAAAACAAGCAGGCGATAAAGTTGCTATAATTGGTGGCGGCTTGATAGGCATGGAAACTGCTGATTATCTCTCAGAACAAGGCAAAAAGGTAATGGTTATTGAGCTTTTGGAGGAAGTAGCAAGAGACATGGGAGTTTTTGAGAAGATTCTCATTATGAAGCGCTTAAAAGAACGAGGTGTTGAAATTTATGTAAAAACTCGTTTAAAGGAAGTAGGAAAGGCCCTTTTGGTGGAGACACCTGAAGGGGAAAAAGAGCTGCCACTTCCCGATACTATAGTTTTAGCCGTAGGTTTAAAACCAGATCCTTCGCTTTACGAAGAGGTTAGTAAGATTTTACCACAAAAAAAGCTTCATGTTATAGGAGATGCTAAAGAAGTGAGAAAGATTGTTCACGCTATTTCTGAGGGACGTAATTTAGGTCTTTCCCTATAAGAGGGGTTATTCCCCTCTTATATTTTTAAATTATCAACTTATCCACAAATGTATGTGAATATGTTGATAATTTAATGTTGAAAGTCTTTCTGCTAGAATTATGAGGAATTTTTGAGCTATGAAAAATTTGCACACAGATCGAATGTGAATAATTACTTTTCCTTTAAAAAGAAAATTTCTTCACTTGCCTTAGAAAAATTGTTATAATTAATTGTGATAGCAAAAGAAAGGGGGATACCCGCAATGCGGGTATATTGGCTATGAAGTTTTGTTCCTTGAGGTCAGGAAGCAGTGGAAATGCTATTTACATAAATCATAAAGATGTACATATACTTGTTGATGCGGGTTTAAGCGGTAGAACAATTGAAAAAGCATTACTTAACATAGGGATAAACCCTAAAAGTCTATCTGCCATTCTTATAACTCATGAGCATAAAGATCATATTATCGGGGCCGGGGTACTTTCAAGGAGATACAATATACCTATATATGCCAATAAAGCTACATGGGAGGTAATGGAGAAAGACATAAAAGAAATTTCCGAAAAAAACAAACTCTATTTTACCACAGGAGAAGAATTTGAAATTGGGGATGTAAAAATAATGCCCTTTAAAAAGTCTCATGATGCCGTGGAACCGGTAGGTTTTTCCTTTAAATGTGGAGATAAAAAAATTTCCATTGCTACTGATTTAGGATACATGACGAGAGGTGTTGCAAATCATCTTATAGGTTCCGATATAGTACTTTTAGAAGCAAACCATGATATAGAAATGCTTATCAATGGTTCATATCCATGGCCTCTTAAAAAAAGGATTTTATCTAATTTAGGGCATCTTTCTAATGATGCTGCAGCAGACACTCTCATGAAGCTGTTTAAAATGAAAGCGATAGGGATAGCTTTTTTAGGCCATTTAAGCCAAAATAACAACAGACCAGAACTTGCCTTTGCGACTGTTACAAATGTACTTAAAAAATCAGGAGTAAAATTTGAGGTGCGTATGGCTTTAAGAAATATTGAAAGTGATTTAGTAGAAATATAAAACAGGGCCTATTTTGCGAGGCCCTGTTTTTGTATCTTTATTTTAGCTGTTGCTTTTGTTGAGCTAGTTTGCTGTGATGTCTGCCGTATGAGAAGTAAATAATCAATCCTATTATAAGCCATACTATAAGTCTTACCCATGTCTCCCATGGGAGAGATGCCATCAAAGCACCTACAAATATAATTGCCAAAAGAGGTGTCCATGGTACACCAGGTGCTCTGAATTTTCTTGGCAAGTCTGGCTGTGTATATCTTAGTACTATAACCGAAATGGATACAAGTACAAATGCCAGCATAGTTCCTATATTAACAAGTTCTGCTATAATTCCTATTGGTAAAAAGCCTGCCACTAAAGAAGTTGCTATTGCTATAAGATATATAGCCAAAGTAGGTGTTCTAAATTTTGGATGAAGCTTTGAAAAAGCAGGTGGAAGCAATCCATCACGGGACATTGCAAAAATTATTCTTGTAGAACCATATGTCATAACCAACAAAACTGTCGTAATACCTGTTAAAGCACCAATGGATACAAGGCCCCTTGCCCAGTTCAAACCTATTATGTTAAGAGCTTTAGCAACAGGTGCTGGGTCATTTAACCGGGCATACGAAACTACACCAGTGAGTATTGCAGCAACAGCTATATAAAGAATAGTGCTAATGCCGAGAGAACCCAATATTCCTATTGGTAAATCTCTTGCAGGATTTTTTGTTTCTTCAGCTGCGGTTGAGACTGCGTCAAAACCTATATAGGCGAAGAACACAATTGCTGCACCTGTAAAAACCCCTTTCCATCCATAAGGCATGAATGGATGCCAGTTTACTGGTTTTACGTGCCATACTGCAACTACTATGAAGAAAAGTACGACAAATACTTTAAATGCAACTGCTATATTATTGACAGTAGCACTTTCTCTTGTACCTATATATACAAGTGCAGCCACTAATAATAAAATGCCTATTGCCGGCAAATTTATAAGTCCTCCTGGACCTTGCCAAGCAGAATGAGCTGCCCAATCAGGAATATTTATTCCTATACTTGCAAGAAGGTTAGTAAAATAACCGGACCAGCCCAAAGCTATTGCTGGAAGTGCAAAGACGTATTCAAGTATTAAGTCCCATCCTATGATCCACGCAAAGATTTCTCCTAATGCAACATAGCTGTAGCTATAAGTTGAACCTGCAATTGGGAACATTGATGCGAATTCTGCGTATGAGATTGCAGCAAAAGCACAAGCCAAACCAGCCAACACGAAAGAAAGTATAATAGCAGGTCCCGCATGTTCTGCTGCAGCAACCCCAGTTATAACGAAAATACCAGTACCTATGATTGCGCCAATACCTAATGCAACAAGGTCAATTGCTGTTAATGATTTTTTTAGTTTGTATTGTTCGCTTTCTGTATCAGCTAATATCATTTCCAAAGTTTTCTTCCTAAAAAGTCCATTTGAATTTGTCATTAAGCTACCTCCTTATAGCAACTATTAAACAAAATTTTGTAAACAAAAACCGTATGCCCCCTTTTTCTAATATAGAAGATAATAAAAAAGTATAAAATAAAAAATTTAAGACTTTAAAGTGATAATATATTACTTTACTATTATATTAAAACAAAACAATAATATATTCAACATTCTTTTCAAAATACTGGTTAAAGAAAAAATTGCAAATTTAAAACTAATAAATTGCAAAATTGACTAAATAATTATTTTAAAAAGCGGAGAAACACGCAATTTAACAAACAATTTATGCAGTTATTAGTTAATTATAGAGCATATTTTTAGTTTCTGTCAATTGCTTTTTTGTTTAGTAAACGTAAACTGCTATTGATTTTTATAATTTAATGTGATAATATGTATTCTATATATGGAATAATGTTTATGCAACAAAAACAGTGGAGGTGAAATTCATGGGAGAAGATGGGAAACTCTATATAATAAGAGAAGAAATCCTTTCGGACTCTCTTAAAAAGACTTTAAAAGTGAAAGAATTATTAGAATCGGGCAAAGTGAAAACCATCAATGAAGCAGTAAAACAAGTAGGTATATCTCGCAGTGCTTTTTACAAGTATAGAGATTATGTTTTCCCTTTTTCTAAATTTAGCAAAGGGAAAATCATAACTTTATCTATGGTATTAGAGCATATGCCAGGAGTGCTTTCTTCTATTCTTGACGTTGTGGCAGATGCGAGGTGCAATGTTGTTACTATAAATCAAAGTATACCTTCGATGGGGGTTGCGAGCGTAACTATTTCTATTGATACCCAGTACATGGAAATGAGTTTAGAAAATTTCCTTGAGAAACTATCCAGTCAAAACGGAGTTAGGAAAATAGAAATTTTAGGAGAATAAGGGGGATATGAATGAAAATAGGACTAATGGGGCTTGGAACAGTTGGAACAGGCGTAGTTCATTTAATCAACCAAAACGGCAAAAACATTGAAAAAAAGATAGGGGAGAAAATCGAGATAAAAAAGATACTTGTGAAAGACCCCAATAAAAAGAGGACACCCCTTGCAGAAGGAAAAATAACTTTTAATGCAGATGACATTTTAGAAGATGAAGAAATAGATGTAGTAGTAGAAGTGATGGGGAAAGAACATCCCGCTCTGGATTATATTATAAAAGCCCTCAAAAGTGGTAAGCACGTCGTCACTGCCAACAAAGAAGTCATAGCAGTTCACGGCAAAGAGCTAATAAAACTTGCGACAGAAAATAAAGTTAGTCTTCTCTATGAGGCATCAGTTGGTGGTGGCATTCCCATCATCAGGCCATTAAAACAATGTCTTGCAGCAAATAAAATATACGAAATCAAAGGAATATTAAACGGAACTACAAATTATATATTGACAGAAATGAAAGAAAAAGGCCTTGATTTTGAAGAAGCCTTAAAGGATGCTCAGCAAAAAGGTTATGCAGAAGCAGATCCGACAGATGACGTGGAAGGCTTTGATGCGGCAAGAAAACTTGCCATACTATGCACTTTAGCTTTTAACAAATTCACTTTGCCTGAAAAAATTTACACAAAAGGTATAAAGTCTATTTCTAAATCTGACATAAAATATGCAGAAGAATTGGGGTACAATGTAAAACTCATAGCTTATGCAAAAATTGACGAAAAAGAGCGATTAGAAGCATGGGTACATCCTGTCATGATAAAAAAAGACAATCCTTTAAGCGGCGTAAATGGAGTCTTTAACGCTATTTTAGTTGATGGAAATGCAGTAGGGGAAGTTATGTTTTATGGGCAAGGTGCAGGTATGATGCCTACTGCCAGTGCAGTTGTTGCGGACATAATGGATGTAAAAAACCATATTGTAATTCAAAATGGGTGCGAAGATGCAGACCTTCTTCCTATTGTGGATACTGTATCCAAATATTATATAAGGCTCATAGCCTTTGATAAACCTGGCGTAATGAGCAAAATTACTGGTATATTAGGAGACAAAGGAATAAGTCTTTTGTCGGTAGTACAAAAAGGGGTTTTAGGGGATACTGCGGAGATTGTTTTGATCACTCATATCGCGAATACAGGGAAAGTATTTGAAGCCCTGGAAGAAATACAAAATCTGAGGGAAGTAGAAAGTATAGAAAGTGTCATAAGAGTAGAGGGGGAATAGTCAATGGGGTGGGAAGGCCTAATAAAAGCTTATAGAGAGTTTATGCCTAAAATAAAAGAGGAAAACATAGTTACATTAAAAGAAGGCAATACACCAATTTATGAGGCTGTAAATCTTCAAAAACTTTTTCCAGGCATAAAAATATATCTGAAATACGAAGGGTTAAACCCAACAGGCTCTTTTAAGGACAGGGGTATGACTGTAGCAGTGTCGCAGGCAAAAGAAGAGGGTTCTAATGCAGTTGTGTGCGCTTCAACAGGGAATACTTCCGCTTCTGCCGCCGCCTATGCAGCAAAGGCAGGGCTCAAGAGCATTGTACTTATACCTGGCGGCAAAATTGCTTTAGGAAAGCTTGCTCAAGCGATTGCTTATGGTGCTAAGGTTATTGCTATAGATGGAAACTTTGATGATGCTTTGAGGTTAGTTAGAGAGATTTCAAAAAAATTTCCCATAACGCTGGTGAATTCTATAAATCCTTATAGGTTAGAAGGACAAAAGACAGCTTCTTTTGAAATATGTGACGAACTTAAAGATGCTCCTTCCTATGTTGCGCTTCCTGTGGGGAATGCAGGGAATATAACAGCTTATTGGATGGGCTTTAAAGAATATTATAATGCGGGGAAAATAAATAAACTTCCTAAAATGTTAGGTTTTCAGGCAGCTGGGGCTGCACCTATAGTTGAAAACAGAGTAATTGAAAACCCTGAGACTATTGCAACAGCGATACGAATAGGTAACCCTGCCAGCTGGGAAAAGGCTGTCGCTGCGAGAGATGAGTCGGGTGGACTCATTGACAAAGTTACAGATGAAGAAATACTGGAGGCTTATGCGCTCTTAGCCAAGAAGGAAGGTATTTTTGCAGAGCCTGCTTCAGCAGCTTCTATTGCAGGGGTTATTAAGAAATACAAGGAAGGATTTTTTAAAGAAGGAGAATCTGTTGTTTGTGTTTTAACGGGAAATGGATTAAAGGATCCAGATACTGCTGTTAAATTAGGTGGAGAGATAAAAACGATAGAGGCGAATCTAAAAGCATTGGAGGAAGTTTTATATGGAGAGTGACATGGTAAAAGTGAGAATTCCCGCTTCTTCAGCAAATTTGGGACCGGGCTTTGACTGCATAGGAGTGGCACTAAATTTGTATACAGAAATTTCTATGGGATTTATAGAAGAAGGGCTCTTGATAGAGGTTTCAGGAGATGACTATAAAGAAATAGAAACAACTGAGGATAATCTCGTCTATAAAGCAGCTAAAAAAGTTTTTGAAAAAACTGAGACACAATATGAGGGATTAAAAATAGAGATAAGAAATGGTATTCCCATAGGCAGTGGTCTTGGAAGTAGTGCGGCGGCGATAATTGGTGGGATGTTAGCAGCAAATGAACTTGCAGGGGGTATTTTAACCCATGAGGAAATTTTAAACCTTGCAGCTTCCATGGAAGGACACGCCGATAATGTAGGTCCTGCTCTAAATGGTGGATTAAATATAACTGTTTTTGACGGGGTAAGTACTTATTATGTAAAAAAAGAATTAGAAAATGATTTAAAATTTATCACTTTTACTCCAAAAAAAGTTTTAAAGACGGAAATAGCAAGGAGTATATTGCCCCAAAAAGTAGATTTTAAAGATGCTGTATTCAATACAGGTAGGTCTTCTCTTTTGACAGCTGCTTTGTTTAGTGGAAGGTACGATTTGTTAAAGATTGCCTCTCAAGATATGCTCCATCAAAAATACCGCTCTAAACTTATACCTGAAATGTATGCCTGTTTTGAAAAAGCTTTAGAAGCAGGTGCTTATTCTGCTTTTTTAAGTGGAGCAGGTCCTACAATTATGGCTATTTGCTCGGAAGATAAGGTAGATACAGTAGTAGAAGGAGTAGGAAGTGTGTATACTAGCATGGAGATAGATTATAGAGTATATAAACTCCATTGTGAAAATAACGGTGCTCAAGTTTCAAAGGTTTCTCTATCAGTATAGGGAAACCTTTGAAACTTTATTATGTGATAAATTTTTATGATTAACCAATGTGATATAATTAAACTGTAGTAGCGAAGAAATTATAACTTAATTAGAAATGGAGGTATATATTGTGAAAAGATTTTTGACGCTAATTTTGACATTTTTAATTGCTGCAAGTCTTGCTTTTACTGTTCCAGTACATGTTTTTGCTGAATCTTCAACGCAAACCACGACAGATCAACAACTATATGATAACCTTGCAGACATTGGTTCCATTATGAAGTATATAACAGATAATTACATTGGAGATGTGACGTACGATCAACTCAAAGAAGCAGCTTTAAAAGGAATTTTTTCAAGCCTTGATGAATATAGTACATATTTTACAAAAGAAGAGTTTAAAGATTTTACCAAAAATACTTCAGGAACTTTCAGTGGGACAGGAATGGTCTTGACTGAAAAGGACGGAAAAATTGTTGTAACTTCCGTTTTAGAAGGTTCGCCTGCTGAAAAAGCTGGAATCAAAAGTGGTTATGTTATAAAAGCAGTAAATGACAAAAGCGTTGAGGGAATGAATATAAACGACGTAGTAAATATGATAATTGGAGAAGAAGGCACAAAAGTAAAGGTCACTTTTGACGTAGGAGGTTCTATAAAAGAATTTGAGCTTACGAGACAAATAATTCGTGTTAATCCAGTTTCCTATAAAATAATCGATGGAGTTGGGTATATAAAAATAGGAGAATTTAATGAAAATACCACATCTAATATAGCAAATGCCCTCACGTATATGGATAATAACGGCATAAATAAAATCGTCCTTGATTTAAGAGATAATCCCGGTGGACTCCTTACAGAGGCGGTAAGCGTTGCAAACTTTTTTGTTCCAAAAGGAGCTGTATTGACTGTAGAGACAAAAAATGGAGAAAATGAAATATATTATTCTTATCTCAATAATCCTAAGTATAAATTAGCAGTTTTAATTAACGGCAATACTGCTTCTGCAGCTGAAATATTAGCAGGGGCTATACAGGATACCAAAGCGGGTATATTAGTGGGAGAAAAATCTTTTGGAAAAGGGACTGTCCAATCAGTAGTGCCACTGCCGGATGGAAGTGGTTTTAAGCTTACAATTGCAAGGTATAAACTCCCTTCAGGCAGATATATTGACAAACAAGGCTTGAAACCAGATATATATGTGGTAAATACTCAATATACTCCTTCATTTAAATTTAATGGCACATTGAAGGTAGGTTCCAGAGGAAATGATGTGAAAATTTTACAGAAGAATTTAAATATATTGAAGTTTAATGCGGGCCCAGAAGATGGTATTTTTGGACCTAAAACGGCGAACGCTGTAAAAGAACTGCAAAAGAAAGCGGGATTAACTCCGACAGGGGTTTTTGATAAAAACACTTATGATGCATTGGTTAAACTGCTTGAAGAATTAAACAATAAGGATATTCAATTAGATAAGGCAATAGAAGTGCTAAAGAAAATGTAACAAGCTACATGCTTTGCATGTAGCTTTCTTAATTTTATAAAATGAATAATTTCTTGCAAAGAGTGTGTTTTATAAATAAAAAATTTTATTTTTCCAGAGAAGGAAAAATGTAATTTATGTAGAATAATATTGAATATGAAATTTATGCAACATTAAATAGTAATCATACAAATAGCCAAGCAAGAGATATACAAAGGATTAGTATATTATATTTTAAATAAAATGTCTCAAATTCAACAATAATTACAAATTTTATTTATAATTATTAAACATATGCTATCTAAGGGTTTATTCCCTTGGATTATAGATATTTCATAAAATGGGGGGATGAAGGGGAGAAAATTGTATCTTTTTGTTGAAACATAAGGAAGATGAAAAACAAGGGGGTTAAGATTTTATGGGCAAAAGGTTTTTAGTTTTTCTGATTGCATTTACATTGGTATTTAGTGCTTTTAGCTCTTTTGGTTATTCTCAGCAAATGCCATCATCAGATAACCCAAAACTTACTTTAGATTCGCTAAAAATCGATTATAATCTTGTAAAACAGATTGCTAAAGATAATTTTAAAGAAACTGCTAAACCCTATCAAAGCAAGTCAAAAGTTGTGGAACAATTTGGAGAAGAGATGCAAAATTTAAGGGATGGTTCCAAGCAAGAGATTGAAAAATATAATCCTGATGAAACTGTACGAGTTATTGTGGAATTAGAAAAGGATAGTCTTGCTTCTTTTGCATTAAAGTCTAACAAGACTCTCAAAACTTTGACGCAAAATGAAAAAACGACTGTTTTAAACAAAATTACTCAAGAACAAACTCAATTAAAAAGCGTATTGAGCAAAAATTTCAATTTTAAACCAAGACATACATATAAAACCGTTTTGAATGGCATAAGTGGCGAGGTAAAAGTTAAAGACATAGAAAAATTAAAACATTGCCTGGAGTAAAAGATGTAAGAATTGTAAATGAGTATTTCCTTGACATGACAACAGCAATCTATTCAACAAATGCACCAACCGTGTGGAATGACTTGGGATATAAAGGTGAAGGAATGGTTGTTGCAATAGTAGATACAGGAATAGATTATAGGCACCAAGATATGAAAATAACAGATAGTTCCAAAGCAAAATTGACTCAAGCAAAAGTACAGGAAATAGCAAATACAACAGGTCTTCCTTATAAATATTTTACAGATAAAGTACCTGTTGGTTGGAACTGGGCAGACAACAATGATCAAATTATAGATATTGGGGCCACGCAATCAATGCACGGGCAACACGTTGCAGGTATAGTTGCAGCAAATGGTAATATTAAAGGGGTTGCACCTGAGGCACAGCTTATAGCTGAAAAGGTATTTTCAAACAATCCTAATTTTGCATCTGCTTTTTCGGACGATATAGTAGCAGGTATTGACCATGCCGTTGCATTTGGTGCAGATGTTATAAACATGAGCTTAGGTTCAACAGCAGGTTTCGTTCGCCCTGATGACCCTGAGCACCTGGCGATAAAAAATGCTGTTGACAATGGCGTAATAGTTGTCGTTTCAGCTGGTAACTCCAGTTATTCGACGAGCGCAGAATTTTATCCATATGCAATGGATCCAGATATAGGAACTGTCGGCTCGCCTGGATTGTGGCTTGATGCTATTCAAGTGGCTGCTTCTATAAATCCTGGACTTACAGGAAAAAGCTTTTCTGTAAATCCTGCTCCACAAGATTTTGACAGAGTAGTATATTCTGTAGGAAGTCCTACAGACCATGACCCTATTGACCCTGCAGATGTCTTGAAAGGAGAGTATGAGGTAGTATACTGCGGATTAGGTAGACCCGAGGATTTTCAAGGTAAAGATGTAGTAGGTAAAGTTGCCCTTATTTCAAGAGGTTCTATTACATTTAACGCAAAGACGATAAATGCACAAAATGCTGGTGCTGTAGCTGCAGTAATTTTCAATAATACTACAGGAACAATTTCAATGGCATTAGGAGAAGGTACGAAAATTCCTTCTGTGTCTATTTTAAGAGATGCAGGTCTTGCAATTAAAGCTTTGTTAGATCAAGGGCAAAAAGTCACAGTAAAATTTGATGGTGCTATAGGAACAAATAAATTAGGAGTTCCTCCGGGAGACAATGTAACAGATTTTTCATCCTGGGGTGTTACACCAAGCTTTGACTTTAAACCGGAAATAATGGCACCTGGCGGCGGAATATATTCAACACTTAATAAAGATTCTTACGGTTTGATGAGCGGTACATCTATGTCATCACCTCATGTGGCAGGTGCAATGGCGTTAATTGCTGAAGCTCTTAAAGATAAAGTATCTAAAGGTGAATTAACTTTCAAAGATGGCAGAGACTTTGTTGAAATGGCTAAAATAATGGCTATGAATACAGCCAAAGTTATAATTGATACAAACGACAATGCTGCTCTTTATACAGGTAAAATCTTAAGAAGTCCTAAGCCTTATTCACCGAGACAACAAGGGGCAGGTATGATTCAAATAGATAAGGCAATCAAGACACCTGTGACAATTACAGATGCAAATGGAAAAGCAGGTATTGCCCTTGGCAGTATTGGAAATAGTGCAACCTTTACCTTGACTCTTAAAAATCATAGCAACAGTGATGTTACGTATACCTTAAAGGACGAGTATGGAGTTTTGACAGATTATGTTCTGTGGGGATTTAACTTTGCTGAAACAACAACCCTTACAGGGGCGACAGTTAAATTTGATAAAGATACTGTGACAGTGCCTGCGAACGGACAAGCGACTGTCAATGTTACATTGATAATTCCTCAAAATGCTCCACAAAATATTTTTGCGGAAGGATTTTTAAGCTTTATTCCAGAAGATAGCAATCTTCCCAAACTAAGCGTACCTTATACAGCTTTTTATGGAAGTTGGGATGAACCAAGAATTATAGATTCACCTCTTTGGGAAGATGACACTTATTATGGACTTACAGGTATGGCAGGAGTTATAACCAATGAATTATATTTCTTAGGGAACCTTGGGAGCGAGACGCCTGATCCATCTACAATTGCCATATCTCCTAATAACGATGGTGTATTTGACTATGTACAGCCAGTGCTATCTTTCTTAAGAAATGCAAGAGGATTAAAAGTAAGCGTTGTAGACAGCAATGGAAATGTAATAAGAGAAATATCCCAAGAGGAATATTTAAGAAAGAACGTAGCAGAGACATCCAAAGCTCAGATTTCTGATTCTTGGATATGGGACGGCAAAGCATTTAACCCTGCGACAGGAGAATTTGAAGCAGTTCCTGATGGACAATATTATATGCGCTTTGAATCTAAGATAGATTATCCGAATGCTAGAACCCAAGTTCTTCAAATGCCTGTTAAAGTCGATACAATATTGCCTGAAGTTATGATAAATGATGGCTATGTCGATCAATATGGATATTTAAACGAAAATTACATTTCAAACGGAAAAGCAATAATTGAATGGACAGCTACTGATAAAGAAGGTTCAGGTATAGATTATTATGTTCTCTTTACAGGAAAGATTGACCCTGTGACATATAACGTAGCAAATATTGAAGCAAAAGTCTTACCAAATGATGTGACTTCAGCAGAAGTCCCTCTTCCAAACCGCTATACATTTATTGCTGTACTTGGTGTAGACTATGCAGGAAATATTTCTGATATAATGGGTGTAAATAATAGCTGTATTGCATTTAACCCAGAAATAAAAGACAATTTTGGACCTGTAATTACTGTAAAAGAACCTCAAGTAGCACAAATATTCAATACAAGAGATATTGTTGTTTCAGGAACCATAGAAGATGAGACGACATTTATGGGTGAACTCTATATTAACGGTAAACTAGTACCAGTTGATGAGAACAATAATTTCACAACCACAATATATTTTGATAGCGATGGAAAGAAAGAAATAAAATTCTTTGCAGCTGATCTTGACTATAATCCAGATGACCCATCAACATATGAACACAAGACAGAATTTGCAATACCCATTTATATAGATACTACAACACCCGAAATTACTTTAAATGTAGATAATTTCAAAGGCTTTATTTCACCTGAAGGAGTAAGCCTTACAGTAGCAGGCAATGTGTATGATACAGGATTTGGATACAAACTGTTTATCAATGGCAACAATATACTTAACAAAGAAGCTGATGATTACACAACATTTAATGATAACTTTATTGCCAGAGTACCTCTTAACGTGGGAAATAATATCATTTCGATAAGTGCAGTAGATGTGGCAACAAATAAAGCCGAAGCTACAGTAGCTGCAAATGTATATACTTCAGATACACAAAATTACGCTACAATAACCTATAATGGAACACAAAAGACAATACAACTTGAAAAAGTCATGCTTAACTCACTTAATGCTAATCCAAATCCACTTTATATACCGGTTGGGGGAACAGGCAAAATAACCGTTAATGCAATATATACAGACGGTACAACAAAAGATATAACAGATAAAGCAGTGTTTGAATCTGTATATGGGGATATTGCCAAAGTAGAGGGTAATGGAATTGTAGTTGGAATGAATCCAGGTGAAACTACAATAACTGCAACATATGATAATAAATCTGTTGATATAAAAGTTGTAGTTTCAGAAGCTGTACCAGTGGGGATAAGAGTAGAGCCATCAGAGATAGAAGTACCAGCAGGCCGAACAGAAAGCCTAAAAGTTTATAATATCCTTTCTAATGGTAAAGAGGAAGATGTTACAAACTATGCTAAATATACCGTGATAGATCCAAATATTGCACAGTACAATATGGGTGTTATTAAAGGGATTTCAAAAGGTACTACTGTATTAGTAGTAGAGTATTTAAAAGGGCACTCTGAAGTACCAATTACAGTAACAGACCCAGTTCTTGAAAATATACAAGTTCAACCTTCTTCTGTTGAAATAAAAGTGGGACAAACTACACAAATAGAAGTTACAGCAAACTATTCTGATGGTACAACAAAAGATGTGACAAAAGATGCTACCTATACATCCAAAGATTCAAGTATTGTTACAGTAAACCAAGGGCTTGTTAAAGGGGTTAAAGCAGGCAGTACCACAATTGAAATAAGTTATGGCGACAAAACTGCATCTGTCAATGTTACAGTAAAAGAAGTACCTTCTTCTGGCGGAGGCGTAGGTATTACACCTATTATACCCCCAGTGACTCCACCTGCAAGCACTGAAGAAACAGCAAAGCCAACTCAAGAAGTATCACAAGGCAAAGTAGTTGTAGAAAATAACACAACAACACTTACAGTAGACGAAAACAAAGTGGCAAAAGACATAAAAGACACTTCAAAGAAAGAAATACAATTTGACTTAACAAATATAGGAACTACACCTCAAAAAGCATTAGAAATACCTGTAACTGTACTTAATTTAATAGCAGAGAACAACAAAAACGTAGTAGTAAAATCAGACGAAGTAGCTCTTCAATTTGATGCAAAAACTTTGGGAGTATCACAAGAAGCAATTGACCTCATAAACAAAGCAGGAACAATAAAACTTAACATACACAACAAAGGCAAAATAACCGCATCATCTTTCGAGCCAATAACAAGCGCCTATGACATAACAATAAAAGCAGGAGACAAAGACATAAAAATAGGGTCACCAGTAAAAATGACATTTAACATAAAAGGTGGAAAAGACATAAGAAAAATAGGAGTATACTACTTAAACGAGAAGACAAATCAATGGGAATACGTAGGAGGAAAAATTGACAAAGGAACAAACACAATAACCTTTGAAGCCAAACACTTCTCAACCTATGGAGTCTTTGAATACAACAAAGAATTCAAAGACGTAACAAAAGACAATTGGGCATATGACGTAGTAAATGTCCTTGCATCAAGGCACATAATAAAAGGAGTAGACAGTGAAACATTTGTACCGAACGCAAAAATAACAAGAGCAGAATTTGCAGCATTAATGATAAGGGCATTAGGAATAGAAGAAGAGCCATACAAAGGAGAATTCAATGACGTAAGAGAAGGAACATGGTATGCTAACGCAATAGAAGCAGCATACAAAGCAGGGATAATGTTAGGAGACGGCAAGAATATGAGGCCGGATGACCCAATAACAAGAGAAGAGATGACAGCAGTAATAATGAGGGTATACGGAAAGCTTGCAGAGTACAAAGAGGACAGTATAGGGAATACCACTTTCAGTGATAACAACAAGATAAGCGAATGGGCAAAGAATGTAGTAGCGAATGCAGTAAAACTTGGAATAGTAAGAGGATATGAAGATAACACTTTCAAGCCAAAAGACAACGCTACAAGAGCAGAGGCAGCAGCTATGCTTTACAGAATTTTAGAGAAAACAGGAAATATATAAGATGGAGCTAAAGAAAAATGCGCCCTAACGGGCGCTTTCTTTTTATTTTATTATTATGGATAATTTTTAATAATTCTTACCTTTCGTGATAATATATTTTTTCATTTTTGCTTATCAGTAATCGATATTTTTTTAACAATGTCCACTTTGCGTGGACAAATGTATTTTTTGCTATTGCATTTTTTACTTTATTGATTTATCATATTAAATATATATCTAGTAACAGGGAGTGATAAGATGAAAGAGATGATATTGATGACACCGGGGCCTACAATGGTACCGGAAGAGGTAAAAAAAGTTGCTGGTGCACAGCCATTACACCATAGAACGGAAGAATTTTATGAATTATTTTCTAATCTCAATAAAAATTTAAAAGAAATATTTAAAACTAAAAATGAAGTTATAACTTTGACCTCTTCAGGAACAGGTGGAATGGAAGCTGTCATTGCGAATCTTTTTTCCACCGGTGATAAAGTATTAGTAGCCAGTATAGGTTACTTTGGAGAAAGGTTTTATGATATAGCAAAAGCTTATGGCCTTGATGCAGAACTTCAAGACTTTGGCTGGGGAAACGCCGTAGACCTTAACGTATTAGAAGACAAATTAAGAAATGGTAATTACAAAGCCCTTTTAGTCACTCACAATGAAACTTCTACAGGAGTTACAAATAATGTAAAAGAAATTGCAAAAATTGCTAATAGGTACGGCGTGGTAGTCATCGTTGATGCTGTAAGTTCTTTAGGTGGTATACCACTTGAAATGGACGAATGGGGTATTGATGCAGTAATAACCTGTTCTCAAAAATGCCTTATGTCGCCTCCTGGACTTAGCTTTGTTGCTTTAAGTGAAAGAGCATGGAAAATGGCTGAAACTTCTAATCTTCCAAAATATTATTTTAACTTAAAAAAAGCGAAAGAAGGCGTTTTAAGGCCCAACCCCGATACTCCTGCTACTCCTGCTGTTTCCATAATAATGGCTGTAGCAAAAGCGACAAATATGCTTTTAGAAATGGGACTGGATAATGTATACAAAAGGCAAGCCGACTATGGAAAAAGAGTGAGAGAATACGTAAAGAGCCTAGGATTAGAGCTACTGCCGGAAGAAAACACAGCTTCTGATTTAATAACTGCCATAAAAGTTCCTGAAAAATACAAAGCATCAGAAATTATAAACTATATGAAAGAAAAACATGGGGTATTGATAACAGGAGGACAAGGACCTTTAAAAGGGAAAATTATAAGAATAGGTCATATGGGTTATGTTACAGAAAAAATGCTTACTAAAACCCTTGAGGCGTTGAAAGACGCAATAGAGGGATAAAGGAGGGATAAATTTTGAAGATAATTGTCACAGAAAAAATATCAGAAAGTGGGATTGAGTATCTTAAAAAACACGCTGAAGTAGATGTGAAAACTAATATCTCAAGAGAAGAGCTTTTAGAAATTATTAAAAATTATGATGCTATTATTGTTAGAAGTGCTACAAAAGTAGATAGAGAACTCATCGAAAAAGGTGAGAAGTTAAAGGTAATAGGTCGTGCGGGAAATGGCGTTGACAACATTGATCTACAAGCAGCTACTGAAAAAGGAATCCTTGTTGTAAATACTCCTGCTGGAAATATCGTTGCTGCCGCGGAATTGACCATTGGTCTTATGCTGGCTATAGCCAGAAATATACCACAGGCATATCATGCTGGCCTTAATGGAGACTTTAGAAGGGATAAATTCAAAGGCGTTGAATTGAACGGAAAAACTGTAGGCATAATAGGTTTGGGTCGAATCGGTTCCCTTGTTGCTGCAAGGTTGGCAGCATTCAACATGAGAGTAATTGCTTACGACCCTTATATGCCTGATAGCCGTTTTGAAAAATACGGTGTGGAAAAAGTTACTTTAGATGAATTGCTTCAGCAATCAGACTTTATAACAATTCACCTCCCAAAAACGGAAGAGACCAAAAAGATGCTCAGCGAAGAAGAATTCAAAAAAATGAAAAAGGGAGTTAGAATTGTGAACTGTGCAAGAGGTGGAATTATTGACGAAAAAGCACTATACAATGCCATAAAAGAGGGTATTGTGGCAGCAGCAGGATTGGATGTTCTTGAAGTAGAGCCCAAATATAATGTAGAACGACAAGATTTTAACAATCCTCTTCTTGAACTGCCAAATGTTGTTTTTACTCTTCACATTGGAGCTTCAACTTATGAAGCGCAAGAAAACATAGGTATATCCATTGCGCAAGAAGTAATTTCGGCTTTAAACGGCAATTTGTACGGAAACATAGTAAATTTACCGGGGGTAAAATCCGATGAATTTTCACAGCTTAAACCTTATATGAAATTGGCTGAAGCCATGGGAGCACTTTATTATCAAATAAATGATACTCCTGTTAGATTAGTTGAAGTGATATACAGAGGAGAGATTTCTAGAACTGATACAGACATTGTTACGCTCTATGCCATTAAAGGCTTTTTAAAGCCTGTATTGGAGGAGGATGTAAGTGTTGTAAATGCTAGATTAAGGGCAAAAGAAATGGGAATAGAAGTTGTAGAGGGTAAAATCGAAGAAATAAACCACTATTCAAGCCTTATTATTCTCAAAATTACAGACACCAATGGCAAAACGACACAATTTGCAGGAACCACATACGGAGAAGAAGTGAGGATTGTAGAGTATATGGGACATAAAGTGAATTTTGAACCTACGGAGTATATGCTATTTGTCAAGAATAAAGACGTGCCAGGGGTTATAGGTCACATAGGAAATGTATTAGGGGACTTTGGCATAAACATTTCTACCATGCAAGTAAGCCCCAATAAAAATGATGGAACAGCATTAATGATTGTAAGTACAGACAAAGAAATCCCTGATGAAGCAGTAGAGTCTCTAAATAAATTAAATAGCATAATAAAAGCAAGAGCGGTTAAAGGATTGATATAGAGATATGGATTGTTGTCAGAATATTATAAAGATATAAATAAATGAAAAAAGGAGCAAGGTCTTTCTTGCTCCTTTTAAATATTATAGGGTAGTTTTTTTCTCCCTTCAAAATAATAAAGAGTATTTATCCCGTATGATTTTACATAAGCATAAGCTTTGTCAAAATCTCTTGCCACATCGTAAGGATTATGGGCATCAGAATTTACTACAATAGGTATATTATATTTCTTGATCATTCCCATTATTTCTTTTGAAGGGTATATTTCCCCAACAGGCTTTCTAAAGCCTGCAGTAGAAACTTCAATTACTATACCTGTTTTAGAGATTTCCTCAATATTCCGATTTATCTTATCAAAAGTATAAGGCTTTGCCCTAAATCCAAAAATTTTCACAAGGTCAATATGTCCTATAATATCGAACAGACTTGTTTTAGCCATTTTTTCAATTATATTAAAATACTCAAGATAAACCTCATCAATATCACGCCTTTTCCATTCTTCTATAGATTCTTCAAGGTCTATTCCCCAATCTTCAATCCAATGAACAGACCCTATAACATAATCCCATGGATAAGGTTCAAGAAATTCTTTCAATTCTTTTTCTTTTCCGGGGAAGTAGTCTGCCTCTATACCTAATTTTACAGGTAGTCCCATTACTTTTGCTTCCTTTATCAATTCAACATAATTAGAAATGCTTTGGTCCATGTAACTTTTTATCCATTCTCCTCTGAAACCGTCACTTTTATAAGTGCTATATCCTTCTTTAAATCTATGTCCGTGTTCAGAAATGCCAATCTCAACTAGACCTTTACTTAAACCAGAATCTATAAACTTCTTAAGCCATTCTATAGTATAAGGGCCGTTTTCTATGTGGACGTGATAATCTGCAGCCATATTTTTCCTCCTTTTCAATAAGATAAAGCTTTAAGATTTTAATATCTTACAACATTATAATATTTTGCAAAAACTAATGCAATTTGTGTTATAATAATTTAAAGTGATTGATTTAATTTGTGAGGTGAGATGCTTTATCCTCTTTACAATCACTTTAAAATCCTATATAATAAATAAGTATTTATTTTTACGAGGTGCTTTTTTATGAACTGGCGGGATGACAAAAATTTAAAAAATTTATTTAAACTTAAAGGGATACGAGTCTCTATTTTTCCAAAATAGAGATTTTTTTATGGGTTATAAACCATTAAAAATTAATCATAAAAAACGATAATACACTTAAGAGGTGAGATAATGGCGAAATATATTTTTGTAACAGGAGGAGTTGTATCCTCTCTTGGTAAAGGCATAACTGCTGCATCATTGGGAAGGCTTTTAAAAAGTCGCGGCATATCAGTTGCTATTCAAAAATTTGACCCTTATATAAACGTAGATCCCGGCACAATGAGTCCATACCAACATGGTGAAGTTTTTGTTACAGAAGATGGGGCGGAGACAGACTTAGACCTTGGCCATTATGAGAGGTTTATAGACATTAACCTTACCAAAAATAGCAATGTAACTGCAGGTAAAGTGTATTGGTCTGTCATCACAAAAGAGAGAAAAGGGGATTATCTTGGTGCCACAGTGCAAGTGATACCTCACATAACGAACGAAATTAAAGAAAGAGTATACAGAGTTGCAAAAGAAAAAAATGTGGACGTAGTAATAACAGAAATTGGCGGAACAGTAGGAGACATAGAAAGCCTTCCTTTCCTTGAAGCTATAAGACAAGTAGCAATTGAACAAAGTAAAGACAATGTTATGTTTATCCACGTCACATTAGTACCTCATCTTGGTAATACAGGGGAATTAAAAACAAAACCTACTCAACATAGCGTTAAAGAATTAAGGTCAATAGGTATTCAACCGGATATGATTGTATGCAGAACAGAACTTTCTCTAACGCAGGACTTAAAAGAAAAAATCGCTCTTTTTTGCAATGTAGATGTAGAAGCGGTTATAGAGAATAGAGATGTAGAATCAATTTATGAAGTACCATTGGAATTCGAAAAGCAAAAAGTAGATGAATATGTGCTAAGAAGATTAAATTTGCCCCTTGGCCAATCGGATTTAAAAGAGTGGAGAGAATACGTGGAAAGAGAAAAGAACCCCACAATACAGGTAGAAGTAGCTTTGGTGGGAAAATACGTTGACCTTCATGATGCTTATATAAGCGTTGTAGAAGCTTTAAAGCATGCGGGAGTTTATCATAGAGCTGCTGTGAATATAAGGTGGGTAAATGCTGAGCATGTAAATGATGAGACAGTGGAAAAACTTTTAAAGGGAGCAGACGGTATATTAGTGCCGGGAGGATTTGGTGATAGAGGCATTGAAGGCAAAATAAGGGCTATCCAGTATGCAAGGGAGAACAAAATTCCTTACCTTGGATTGTGCCTTGGGATGCAGTGTGCTGTAATAGAATTTGCTAGAAATGTAGCAGGACTAAAAGGAGCTAATTCTACAGAGTTTGACCCGGATACTTCCCATCCTGTAATAGACCTCATGCCTGAACAAAAAGACATAGATGAAAAAGGCGGTACAATGAGATTGGGAGTGTATCCTTGTAAAGTAATTGAAGGGACAAAAGCTTATGAAGCCTATAAAGACGAATTAATTTATGAAAGACATAGACATAGGTACGAATTCAATAACCAATACCGGGAGCTTTTAACCTCAAAAGGCCTTGTACTTTCAGGTCTTTCTCCTGATGAGAGGCTGGTTGAAATGATAGAATTAAAAGACCATCCTTATTTTGTGGCATCCCAATTCCACCCAGAATTCAAGTCAAGACCTTTAAAACCTCATCCATTGTTTAGAGATTTTATAGGAGCAATGTTGAAAAAGAAAGAATAAGGGCTGGTGAATATCCAGCCCTTTATATCCAAAACAAAAAATAGAGGTTATAAAAGAAGACCCAAAAGATAATATTTTCTTAGAGTGTGCTTTAGAAGGAAGTTGTGACTTCATAGTCACAGGTGACAATCATTTGCTTCAACTTAAAGAGTATAAAAATATTAAAATAGTAAAAGCAGAAGAATTTGTAACCATATTGTAATCCTTTTGCAATATAACTGTAACATAAGTGTATTACAATAAATCCAATAAAAAGTAGAGAAACAAAAGAGGAGGGGACCAATGGGAAGAAAGGGAAAGTATCTGTTCATTTTTTTATTAATTTTTCTAATTTACAGTGGAACATTTGCATATGCGGCTGAAACTTATAACATCGACGGAAAAAACATCTCCTACAATTACCCACCTATAAATATCCTCATAGACGGGGTAAAACAAAATCCGAATATGAAGCCCCTCATGATTGACAATCATGTATTTGTGCCAGTAAGGTTTATTTCAGAAAAAATGGGGGCGCAAATAGGTTATGACAGCACTAAAGTGTGGATTACTTACAATGGAGATAAAATCGTCCTCTATTTTTACAAAGACACTGCCTATGTAAATGACAAGCCTGTAAAACTTGACTCATCTGTTAAACTTGTAAACTATGGCTATACATATGTCCCATTGCGATTTATAAGTGAAGCTTTCAAAAATAACGTCAATTGGGACGAAAATACAAACACTGTGTATATAGACAGTAAAACAGGGACAGACACGCAAATTGCTTCTGCAAAATTGAGTGATCAAAGTTCAAATACTACTCAGACTTCCCAATCTAATTTAAACAATACTTCCACAAATCAAAATACACAAGATACCTCTGTCAAACCGTATACTGTAGATAGTATAGGATTTACTAATATGAATGATGCAAGAAGTGTAATTATTTTAACTCAAGATTCTAACTATAACATTTCAAAATCGCCAAATAAGGACGCAATTTTTGTAGATCTAAACAATGCAGTTTTAAAAAATGGAGTATATGGATTTGCCCTTGATGATAAAGTTGTAAAAGGTGTTATTCCGACACAGCTTATTCCTAACACGGTGAGAGTAATTATTACCTTGAATAGTGATGCGGATTATTCTGTAGCACAACAGGATGGTAAATTGATAGTTAACATACAACCGATTATTACAACTCTACCTTCCTCTTTAATGGTAAACGCTGATGTAGTAAATATACGGACAGGCCCAGGTACACAGTATGACATTATAACGCAGGTCAATAACGGGGACATATTAAGTGTAATTGACAAATCAGGCGATTGGTATAAAGTCAAACTTCAAAACGGAGTAGTAGGCTGGATTGCAGGATGGCTTACAATTGCATATAACAATCCTAATCAAATAGCGAGTGATACTTCTGATAATCTTTCCGATAGAAGGACGCTGACAGCTGGTGGCAGTCAATCTTCAAGAGGAAATATCGGTCAAGCTCTTACGTCTTTACCATATGCAGGAAAAGGAGTATGGTACAGTATATATTCTACGATGCCTACTGCAAATGATTTAAGCCGTTTTGTAAATGCCAGAGTAACTCATATTTACCTTGAAGTTGCTACATCAAAAGCGGGATTTCCAGACAAATGGAAAAAATGGCTGGATGACTTACTTCCTGCAGCTCACAGAGCCGGAATAAAGGTCATAGCATGGCTGTACACAGACTTGAAAGACACCACATATGATGCATCTTTGACGGCTCAAGTTGCCAACTATGTTACCCCAAATGGTTATCGCGTAGATGGGATTGCTGCAGATATAGAAGAATTGCCCCAAAAAGATCCAGTTACAGCAGCAAAAATGGTAGAAGACTATGCAACACAAACTTTAAAAAATTTACCTGCAGGAATGCCTTTTATCGCGATCACCTATCCGCCCCAATACAGGCCCAACTACCCTTATGCTACAATGGCAAAGTATTTTGATGCAATTGCTTTAATGGACTACTGGCACGTATCAAGCGCAAACTACACTTATGATGATGCAAAAAATTTTGTATCTGATTCCATTAAAAAAGTACAATTTTTAGCAGGAAATATCGTCAACATAGAAGTTATTTTGCACGGTTATGATGATGGCTATGGACTTCCCTCTGTAGATGAATTAAAGGGAGCTCTTGATGCTTCAAAAGATGCAGTTGGATATTCAATATATACTTGGAATACACTAAATGATGAATTAAAAGACGTATTTGCTAATTATTAAAAATGAAGGAGTGGCTTTTTCGCTACTCCTTCACTATTTTATCTAATAGTACTGCTGCTTCTTCTCGTGTCAAAGGCTTTTTAGGATAAATGTATATTTTACCATCTTTATTTGTACCAGCTATTAAATTATTCTCATAAGCTTTTTTAATGAAATCATATGCCCATGATGAAATGTCATTTTTGTCTGCAGGATCAAAAATAGCAAAATCAACATTCTCTTTTGGCTCATAAAATTTCATAAGAACGCTAATGGCTTCTTCTCGCGTTATGGGATTATGAGGTTTAAAAGTGTTATCCTCGTATCCTTTCATAATTCCATTATTTACTATATTTGCAATAGGTTTATAGTACCATGCATTTTGAGAAACATCTTTGAAGGAAATTTCTTGCTGCAATACCGGTTTATCTTTTAAAAATGCTCTATCTATCAAAGAAGCGAATTCTGCTCTAGATATAATTTTGTTTGGCCTAAAAGATCCGTCTTCATATCCTGCAAAAATCCCTTTTATTACCGAACTAAGTATATTCTTTTCAGACCACATATTTTTAATATCCCAAAAAGGAATAAACCCTGTATCCCTACTTAACTTGTTTATTTTTTCAACAATGTCTTGACCTGTATCGGAATCCCTCACAGTAATTCGTTTTAACTTCATAATATTATCGCCATAATAATTTACTCCTTCTTTAATGCCAAATGCCATTTCAAAACCTACTTTTTTTGCTATCTCGTCGCTTATTTTATTTCCCGAACCAAAAGGATATGCTAAACATATAGGCGCTTTACCTATTTTTTCTTTAATTATTTCTCGTGAGCGCAAGAAATCTAGATAAAGCCTTTCTTTATACTGTTCCATTGTTTCAAGATGTCCATCAATGATTACAGGTCCCATTACCATTGGGATTTTCTTAAAATCATTTGACCTGTAACCGTGGAGGTCATATGTGTGACTCTCAATCTCTATTACTCCGCTGTCTGCCATTTCTTTTGCTTGTTGCCACGTAAAATGCGGTATAACAACTTCGGGTTTTTGCTTGTTTACTTCATCTGGCACATAACTTACTATAATATTTATTTCAGCTTTCATTCCTAATTTTTTAAGTATAGGATATGCATACGTGTAATTGCTTAAATATCCGTCATCAAAAGTTATTACAATAGGTTTTGGTGGCAAAGGCTTGTTGTACAGTACAAAATCTCTGAGCTGTTCTAAAGTTATAGTGTGATATCCTGCCGCTTTAAGGTAAAGCATTTGCTTTTCAAATCTTTCTGGGTCGATTATCACACCACCATACTTTTTAGAATCAAATGTACCTTCTTTTTGAAGGTGATGGTACATTAAAACAGGCACAAATGGCTTTTTAGATTGTGCCTTTGAATGTAGCACTGGAATTGATACAGCAAGTACAATTGTTACCATGATTGTAAGGATGATTAACGCTTTTTTGCTCATGTTTTCCAACCTCTCACACAAATTTATCATAGATATATCACATAATTATCACAAATATGTTACAAAAAAGTTAACAAAACATTAAATTTTTTATAAAAGAAATATTTGTAATTCTAAGCCAAGTTTTCTTTTTATGTAATTATAAGGAGTGTGAAGCACTTAGAAGAATCCCGAAGCCCAAAAAAAGATTAATAATAAAATGAAAATTCCCTTTTGTTATGGTATAATTTATACAAAAAGACAAGCAGGAGAAGGATATGTTTAAAAAAGCTTTGTGGTTTGTACTGACTTTATGTATATTTTCCTTGCCAGCTTCTACTTACAATGAAAAATTTACAATGCCAAAAGACGACATAATTTTTATTCCTCTTGACAGCCGGCCTGTAAATACCCAAAATGTAAGCCTTCTGACAAATATGTGGGGGAAAAACTTGATTTTGCCTCCACAAAATGTACTTGATGACTACACAAAGCCGGGAAACTTTGAAGGGCTTAATGAATGGCTTAATGAGGTTATTCCTAGAAGTAACGTTTATGCTGTAGTAATATCACTGCAACAGTATTTGAATGGAGGCCTTATAGCATCCCGTGATATCAAAAACTATAAAGATTATGAAGAAAGACTTTCGCTCCTTTATAAATTTTTGACAGAGAATGAAAACAAAAATATAATCATATTTTCAATAATACCTCGCCTTACGCCTACACAATTTTCCGACTACCAGTATGTAAAATACAGTGACAGACTAAAAGAATTTTCAGAGTTATCTGATAAAGTTGACCTTTTTAACCAAGAAAAGGATAAAACCAGGCTTGAAAAAATAAAAAAAGCATACCACCTGATGTGCTTACTAAGTACATTGAACTTTTTGAGTTAAATAAAGGAATAAATGAGAAGCTCATTGATTGGACAAAAGAAGGATATATAAAAACATTAGTAATAGGCATTGACGACACACAGAAGTTTAGCATGTCAAATATGGTGGCGCGAAAACTTGAACACTATGCGAAAGCACAGCAAGTATCCGATAATGTGTATGTACTCCATGGTGCTGACGAAATAGGTATGGAGATAACGGCAAGGCTTGCAAATGAGTACTACAAGCAAATTCCTCGTTTTAATGTCGTTTATGACGTAAAAGACCCTGATAAAGTTATTTTGCCTTATGAAGGAGCAGACCTTAAGAAAATTGTGGAAGAAAAAATTAATTTTATAGGAGGAAAAACCGATTTAAGTGGCCAATGTATATTATATGTCCATACACATGAAAATTTAGGAATAAAAAACGACATACAAAAATATAAAAATAAAGGACAAATTTTCGGAATAGCAGATGTTGCGTATGTTAATATGGCGGACAAAAAGCTAATCAACGTGCTCTTTGACTTAAATCCCTTAAGCTTTCTCTATGCGGGCTGGAATACTCCCAGCAACGCAATAGGGACAGTTATATCTGAAATGTCTTTAAAAATGGTCCTTGACAAAAGCATACTTCCTTCTTACAAAGAAGAAGATGCTATAAAAAGTTTTATAGCTTTCTCCTTTATACGTTATGCGGATGACTTTGCCTATCAAGCTGATGTAAGAAATAAAATGTACAAATGGGCAGAGTCAAACCACATGGCAAAAGATAACATAGACAAAAAAACTGCAGATAAAGAACTTTCAATAAAAATGAAACCACTTATTAATACAATAAAGGGAAAATATGTTGGAGAAATAGTAAAGGCGGGAAATAGTTCTGTTGGCATAAAAGATATAGAAGTGAAAGTGAGATACCCTTGGAACAGAATGTTTGAAATAGAAGTTTTACCTAAAATAATATTACAACAGGGTTCGTAATGTTAAATTAATATTACAGAAATATTACAAATTGGTAACATTTATTGACTCGCTAAATACCTGATGCTATAATATAATCAGGTTGTTTATCCAAAACATACTACATACTCTAAGATGTACTTACATAGGTAAAAAATTTTTGAAAGGCATTATGCCTTTCAAAACAAAAAAATATAAAAATTAAAATACAAATACAAGGAGGAGGATTGACTGTATGAAGAACCTCAAAAAGTTAATAGCAGTGGTTCTCACGTTCGCATTGGTGTTCAGTGCGATGGCAGTAGGTTTTGCTGCAACGACACCGTTCACCGATGTGAAAGATGATGCACCTTATGCATCAGCAGTGGCTCGTCTGTATGCTCTAAACATTACAAACGGTAATACAGACGGCACATATGGCGTAGATCAGCCAGTTACAAGAGCTATGATGACTGTTTTCGTAAACAGATTATCAGGCTACAGAAATTTAGCTGAAATGGCTAAAAATGATGCACCAGCTTTCAAAGATGTTCCAAAGAATTACTGGGCAATTGGTGACATCAACTTGGCAGCAAAACTTGGCCTTACACATGGTGTAGGCAATGGCATGTTTGCTCCAGAAGAAAAAGTAACATATGCACAAGCTCTTGGCTTCATGCTCAATGCCCTTGGCTATAAGAATCTCTCATGGCCATATGGTGTTGTTGCTCAAGCACAAAAACTCGGTCTGACAGAGGGTATAAATCTTGGCTTCAATGATGTGATAAACCGTGGTGATCTTGCAATTGTAATGAACAGGGCTTTAGATTGTACTGTTGTAAGTTATGATGCAAACGGGAACATTGTAGTAGATCCTAATACAGGATTGCCAAAGGGACAAACATTGTTGGCATCAGGTTTAACATATCTTGGATATACCCAAACAACAGGTGTAGTTACAAATGTAACTGCAGCACAGGCTACAATTACGCCTACAACTGGAAATGCTGTGACAGTAAATGTTGGTTCTGTTGACTTTAAGTCATTGATAGGACAAAATGTAACGGTCTATGTGAAAAACGGTACTGCACTTATAGCGGTTCCAACTGGCAATACAATAATCACAACAACACAAATCACTAATGATACAGTAGCGGGAACGATATATTATGTTGCATCTGACAATACAGTAAAAACAATACCTGTAGCAGATAATAATAATGTAGTGATATACAATGGCCAAACTCTTACGACAAAGCTTTCTGATTCTACTACATTGGGATATGTAAAAGGTTCATCAGCAACCTTAATTGACAATAACAATGATGGCAAGGTTGAATATATCATTGCAACTAAATATACTGCTCCCGAAAAGATTAGATTTATTGACGCAACAAATAAGGTAGTATATGCTAATGGCACATATAATTTAGGAGCTGCGAATGTAACTTACACAATTACTAAGAATGGAAAAGCAGCAACATTTGCTGATTTAGCAGTTGGAGATGTGATTCAAGTAGCAGCATCACCCGATGGAACAATCTATCAGATACTTGCATCAAGTAACACAGTGACAGGCAAAGTAGTAGAAGTAAAACCATTAACCAATACTATTAAATTAGATAATGGCGTAGAATATGGATTTGCTTCAGGTGCACCTGTGTCTTACAGTAACTTTACGGCAGGTAATACTTACACATTGTATCTTGACAGCAATGGCAAGATATATGATGCGAAAGTAGTTACAGCAACATATGCTGCTAATTATGCGTATGTAGTAAATAAAGGTAAAGTAACAGATGCATTTGGCAATGCAACATACAAATTCCAAATTGTCAAGCCGGATGGAACCACAGCAGTATATGATTTAGTAGATAATGTAACAGCTTATAATGGAACAACTGTATCTACTAATGTTTACAACGATATTTGGTCAGTTACTACAGTACCAGCACCAATCACATATGATGTAAATGCTAATGGTCAGTTTACAAATGTATCGCCAGTAACATTGCCTGTTTCTGGTAGTGCTAGTGTAGATCAAACGAACAAGACTCTTACTATTGGAACAACCACATACTATGTAACAGACAGTACAGTAATTTATCAAGTATATAATGGTACTGTAAAACCGATTAAATTTGCTGATATAGGAACAGGTAACAAAGCAGTTAAACTTTCCACAACAGGTTCATTCAACCAAGTACAATATCTGCAAGTGAATGATGCAATAGCTCCAATAACAACTGGAACAGTTGGTGTATACGAAGGATATGCATTAGTTGCTGGTGGATACAAACTTTATGTAAATGTGAATGGAACAGATACTGCTTATACAGTATTAACTAGTGCACCACCTACAACAGCTCCATTTGCATATGGGGATATCATTACCTTTGGTGTAGATTCTAATGGAAATGCAACGAATCCTGCAAAAGTTGATGTAACAAGATTAGTAAATGGTGAAGTATATGCAATTAGCAATACATTCATCAATATTGGAGGAACTGTAAAACCATTAGATCCAGCGGTTAAGGTATTTAAACTTGTGAAAGATACAAGTGGTAACGTAACGGGTGTGACAACAGCAAGCTTTGGTGAAATAGTACCGCAACAAACTGGTACTGATGCTAATGGTAATACAATTGTATATGTACATGGCTCAAATGTTAATGCATATGTTGATGCAACAACTGGCAAAGTAACCATAATAGTTATTCAGTAATTTAAACCATAAAGAGTCCTCCTCCTTGGGGGACTCTTTTATTTTCTCTCAAACAGGCATTGCCTGTTTTATTTTTTACCTATTGACAGAACAAAAAAGATAATATATAATCAAAATTGAGCAAAATCAATCACATTTGAGCGGGATAATATTGAATGGATGTGAATGAATATGAGTATATCTGATAGGATGTTTGGTGAGGAGAGACGCTTAAAGATTGCAGAAATTATAAGTAAGGATAAAAGTATCAGTGTTTCTGAGCTTAGTAAACTTTTTAATGTTTCTGAATCTACAATAAGAAGAGATTTGCATGTACTGGAGGAAAAGGGTTTCATACAGAGGACTCACGGTGGCGCAATATTGAATGTTGGCACTCATTATGAGCCTACATTTTTTGAAAAAGAAGATGTAGAACTTGAGGCAAAAAGGAAAATAGGTAAAATTGCTGCATCAATGATAGAAGAAGGAGATTCTATAATTTTAGATGCTGGTACGACTACTCTTGAAATTGCGCGAAATCTTAAAAATATGAAACTTACTGTTGTTACAAATTCACCTCTTATTGCGATAGAACTTTCAAGACACGAGGATATTGAGCTTATTATAACAGGAGGCATACAGAGGTGGAGGACTAAGGCTTTAGTTGGTCCTATTGCTGAAATGGTAATAAGACAGTTTAAAGTGGATAAGGCTTTTATAGGCACAAATGCTATATCTTTTGAGGATGGGCTTATGACTCCAGACTTAATTGAAGCCAATACTAAAAAGGCGATGTGTGATGTGGCAAGTGAAGTTTATATAGTAGCAGATCACACTAAATTTGGGAAAAAATCTTTTGTCAAATTTGCAGATATAAAAGACATTACGGCAATAATAACAGATGATGAGGTTGATTATGAGATAGTGAGAAAATATGAACAGGCAAATATAGATATAGTAAGCTTTGGAAAGGATGAAAATAATGATAACAACAGTAACGGCGAATCCAGCGATTGACAGGACAATAATTGTTGAGGATTTGAAACTTGGTTATGTAAATAGGGTAATTCGATCAAGAGTAGATGCTGGGGGAAAAGGTATAAATGTCGCCAAAAACCTTAAAAATTTTGGAGATGATGTTATTGCTCTTGGCTTTATAGGACCGAATGCTAAATATATAATCGATTGTTTAGAAAATGAAGGCATAAAAACTGACTTTGTGAAAATAAAAAATGAGACGAGGACAAATATAAAGATTTCTGATATTTCAAGGATGGAAGTTACTGATTTGAATGAATATGGCCCTCATGTAAGCGAAGAAGAAATAGAGCTACTTAAAAAAAGTATATTTAAATATGCTAAAGAGTCAAAAGTGCTTGTGCTTTCAGGAAGTTTACCACAAGGAGTGCCAAAGACTTTTTACAAAGACATAATTAGAGAAGTAAAAAGCGGTGATTTAAAAATAATTCTTGATGCTGACAAAGAAGCGCTTTTATACGGCATAGAAGAAAAGCCTTACATGATAAAACCTAATGTGCAAGAGTTAGAAGATGCAGTAGGCAAAAAGCTTGAAAGTTTAGAAGAGGTTATTGAAGAAGGGAAAAAGCTGAAGGATTCAGGCATAGAAATAGTTGCGATTTCTATGGGAGGCCGCGGCAGTGTTGTGATAACAAAGGAAGGGATATATAGGGTAATGCCTGTAAAAGTTGAAGTAAAAGGGACAGTTGGGGCAGGAGATGCGTTTGTTGCAGGCTTTGCTCATGGAATATACAAAGGACTTCCCATTGAGGAGACAATAAAAATAGCAGCAGCTTTATCTACATCAGTTGTTATGAAAGAAGGCACAAGAGCAGGTACCCTTGATGAGGTAAATATATTAAAGGATAAGATTGAAATAGAAAGGATAGAAAGGTGAGGGAAATGGAAATAAAAGATGTATTGAACGAAAAAATGATGGTTTTTGATCTAAAGGCAAAGGACAAAAATGGAGTATTGGAAGAGTTAGTAAGTGTTTTAAAAGAAAATGGAGTTGTAGATGATGAAGAAGGCTTTTTAGAAGTGGTGAAAAAAAGAGAAGAAGAGTTTTCTACAGGTATAGGTTATGGGGTTGCAATACCTCATGGCAAAAGCAGTCTTGTGAAAAAGCCAGCAATAGTATTTGGAAAGTCTCGCCAAGGAATAGACTATAACTCAATGGATGGCAAACCTGCCCATTTATTTTTCTTAATTGCTGTGCCAGACAACTCTGATGAGCTACATCTTAAAGTTTTGGCTGAGCTTTCAAGGTCTTTAATGCATAAGGAGGTGAGAGAGGAGTTAGAAAAAGCGTCGACACCTGAGGAAGTCATAAACGCTTTTAATAAGTAAATTTTTAAGAGAGGGGATTAATTATGAAAAAGGTAGTTGCTGTTACAGCCTGCCCTACAGGTATTGCTCATACCTATATGGCGGCGGAAAATCTTCAGATGGCAGCCAAAGAAATGGGAGTAGACATAAAGGTAGAGACTCAAGGGTCAATAGGTGCAGAAAACCAGCTTACTGAAGAAGATATAAAAGCTGCTGATGCTGTCATAATAGCAGCTGCAACGAAAGTTGATAAATCAAGATTTGCCGGTAAACCTGTACTTGAGGTACCAGTTGAAGATGCTATAAAGGATGCAAAAGGGCTTATTGAAAAGGCTCTTAAGATGGAAAAGCCAAAAGATTATGTAGAAAAAGTAGAGGAGATTCATAAAGAAAGGTCAGCGCAAAGGACAGGTGCCTACAAACACCTTATGACAGGTGTTTCCTACATGATACCTTTTGTAGTTGCAGGTGGTATTTTAATTGCACTTTCCTTTTTCTGGGGATATAAAGCCTTTGAGGTAGAAGGAACTCTTCCTTGGGCTTTGATGAAAATTGGCGGTGGTTCAGCTTTTGCATTGATGGTGCCGATTTTGTCAGGCTATATAGCATTTTCTATTGCAGATAGGCCTGGTCTTGTTCCCGGTATGGTAGGCGGTATGCTGGCAGTATCCACTGGGGCAGGATTTTTAGGCGGTATCATTTCAGGATTTTTGGCAGGATATACGATAGTTTATCTGAAAAGGTTAATAAAGCTTCCTAAAACATTAGAAGGTTTAATGCCAATACTCATATTGCCGGTATTATCGACTTTAATAGTAGGACTTTTAATGATATATGTAATTGGTTCTCCAATGAAAGCCATAATGACATCTTTGACTGGCTGGCTTACTGGGATGAGTTCTACAAATGCAGTGATTTTTGGAGCAATATTAGGACTTATGATGGCTTTTGATATGGGTGGTCCTGTAAACAAGACAGCTTATACTTTTGCAACAGGTCTTTTAGCATCAAATGTTTTTGCTCCAATGGCAGCGGTCATGGCAGCTGGTATGACACCTCCACTTGGACTTGCACTTGCAACTGCTCTTTTCAAGAATAGATTTACAAAGGAAGAGATAGAAGCGGGTAAAGCGGCATGGGTTTTGGGAGCTTCCTTTATAACAGAAGGTGCTATACCATTTGCGGCAGCAGACCCCTTCAGGGTAATACCTTCAATAATGGTGGGCTCTGCTGTGACAGGTGCTCTTTCAATGCTTTTCCACATTGAATTAAGAGCTCCTCATGGAGGAATATTTGTAATACCGATAGCTGTGTCAAATCCTCTTCTTTACATTGGAGTAATAGCAGTTGGTACAGTAGTTACTGCATTAATGGTAGCGCTTCTTAAGAAAAAAGTAGAATAAAAAAGGAAGGCTGTTGCCTTCCACTTTTTTTATTTGCTAAAAGGATTTTGCACCTTTACTTTGCCAGAGTACTGACCTGAATTTAGGTCTCTATACAAATCCTCTCTGCTCCAGGTAAGTTCGCCTTCCGTACCCAAGTTAAAACCTTTTTCTAATATACTTATATGGCGTGACTTGGCTTTCTCATATGAATTTTCTTTTCTTACGATTTCCTCAAGAGTTTCTGTTAAAAGGCCAGATACTGATGTTTGTCTAGCTATAGCTATATGTTTTATCTTTTGTAATAAATCCTTAGGCAAAGATAATGTGATATTTTGCATCTCAATTTTTTGCTTACCTTTGTTCATATTATTCTATATCTATTTTTCTTCCCTTTGGCTTACTTGGATGCAGTTTTGGCATTGTGATTTTGAGGATGCCATTTTCAAATTTAGCAGTAGTTCTTTCAGGGTCTACTTCTGCTGGTAGTTCTATTCTTCTGGCAAAACTTCCGTAATATCTTTCTCTCATGTAATAATTTTTATCTTCTCTTTCTTCGTCTACTGTGGTTTGCCCTTTTATTTCCAGTATATTGTCATAAACATTTATTTCAATGTCTTTTTTGTCAACGCCGGGTAGTTCAGCTGTTGCCACTATTTCTGTTTCAGATTCGGTGATGTCCACTCTTGGCCGAGAAAATAGACCTGAAATAGATGGGAAATTCACATCAAAAATGCTTGGCAAATTTCTAATATTGAAATCAAAGGGCCAATCCCACCAGTCGCGTCCTCGCCTCATAAGGCTCATTTACATCACCTCCATATTTTTCTATTATTTATTATATCACATTGATTGAAATTTTCAATTATTAGGTTTCACAAAATCCTCACATTTAATTCTTACTTTTTTATTCTTTTTATGTTAAAATCTATAAGGGTGAAATTGACGATGTAAAAAAGGAAGTGGTTGGATGCGGCCAGATGAAAAAGATGTAAGTAAGTTGTACTTTTTTGTCATGTTACTTCTCATAACAGTGGGATATTTGGTGCAAAAGGCTTCTTTATATATAGGTATACTAATCACAGAATTTTTTCTTGTTTTACTGCCTGTTATTCTTTACCTTCTTTTTAAAAGATATGATGTAAAATATGTTTTAAGGTTAAATCCTATAAAGGGTGATCAAGCTTTTTTAGTGATAATAATAGCTGCTTTAGGTTGGATAGTATCAGGTTTTTTTGCACTTTTAACAAATTACTTTCTATCTAAATTAGGTAAAATTCCGGTTATGCCAATACCTGCAGCTTCCAATACACAAGAACTTTTTATGCAAATTCTAATATTTGGAGCTGTAGCTGCCTGCTGTGAAGAAATATTTATGCGTGGACTTGTTATGAGAAGTTTTGAAATGAGAGGTTCTATAAAGAGTATTTTTATAACCGCTATATTCTTTGCAATGCTTCATTTAAATGTGCAAAACTTTCTAAGTATTCTTTTTCTTGGAAGCTTATTGGGATATGTAGTATATAGGACTAATTCTATATTTGCAGGAATGATTGTTCATTTTACGAATAATACTATTTCTGTATTGTTATCCTATTTTATAGCACAACAAAACTTAGGAAAAGCAACTCCATTACAACAGGTAGATATTCCATTTATTGTTGTCATTGGTTATGGGATTTTTGCATTATTTGCTGCTATTCTTTTGTATGTGCTATTAAGATATTTGAAGAAAGTAACTGACCCATATGTTATCCGCGGTACTACAAAGTTAAAAGAAGACTTATATATTTTCTTGCATTGGCCTGTACTTTTATCAGTGTTAGTATTTTTGTATAGAATTACTGAACAGATATTAAAAATAGCTGGGGTTATATAAAGAATGCTTAAAAGAAAATGAAAACTGTTGACGTAAATAAAAGAATAGGATAGAATAATAAATAGAAGAAATGCAATCGGTTTCATTTTAAAGGTGGTGATATACATGAATGTAACGATTAAAGATGTGGCAAAGAAGGCAAATGTTGCTCCTTCTACTGTATCGAGGGTTATTGCTGATAATCCACGTATAAGTAAAGAGACAAAAGAAAGAGTTTGGAAGGCGATGGAGGAATTGGGGTATTATCCAAATGCCATTGCCAGAAGCCTTGCAAGTAAGGTGACAAATACTTTGGGACTTATAATGCCTCGCTCCACAGAAGAAGCTTTTTCAAATCCTTTTTTCCCTGAAGTTATGAGGGGCATAAGTGTTGTTGCCCATAGAGAAAAGTATGATTTGCTTTTGTCGACATCTGGAAATCAAGAAGAGGAAAAAGAAGCGGTTATAAATATGGTAAAAGGCAAACGAGTAGATGGAATAATTCTTTTATCTTCTCGTACAACCGATGAGCTTATACCTTGGCTAAGAGATGAAAAATTTCCTTTTGTAGTAATAGGTAAACCTCTTGATGCTAAAGGTGTATATTGGGTTGACAATGACAATATAGGGGCTTCTAAGCTTGCTACTAATTACCTTATTAAACATGGGCATAGAGAAATTGCTTTTATAAGTGGTTCATTGGAATATGTAGTGAGTTTAGATAGGTTAGATGGTTATAAACTTGCCCTTGAGGAAAATGGAATACCTTTTAAGAGAGAGTTGGTGGAACAAGACGAGTTTTCAGAAGACGGTGGATACAGGGCGATGATGAGAATATTAGAAAGAGAAAAACCTACTGCAGTTGTGGTTACTGATGATGTTATGGCATTTGGTGTTATAAGGGCTGCAATAGATAAAGGATATAGAGTTCCTGAGGATATATCAATAGTAGGGTTTAACAACATTCCCTTGTCAGCTTTTGCAAACCCACCCCTTACGACAATAGATATTTCTACATTTGATTTGGGGATTAAGTCTGCAGAACTTTTGATTGCAAGGTTAAAGCAAAAGGATGTAGACACAGACCACATCATTGTGCCTGTAAAGCTTGTGGAGAGGAAATCTTGTGTTGCAAGATAAAAAGCTGTAGGGCTTTATATTCCTACAGCTTTTTCATGGCCTTTTAAAAACATTTCTCCTACTTCATAGATATTTCCTGCTCCAACTGTTAATACTAAATCGCCTGCTTTTGCATTTTTATTTAAATACTCAACTATAGAGTCAAAATCTTTTAAGTACAAAACATCCTTTCCTCTTTGGGAGATTAGTTCCACTAAATCTTTAGAAGAAACAATTCCTGTGTCTTTTTCTCTTGCGGCGTATATGTCAGCTATTATTATTTTATCTGCATTGTCAAAGGACTCTGCAAAATCATTAAGCAAAGATTTAGTTCTTGAGTAAGTATGTGGCTGGAATATACAAATAATTCTTTTATGAGGATAATTTTTTGCTGTTTCTAAAGTTGCTTTAATTTCAGCAGGGTGATGAGCATAGTCATCCACAATTGTTATGCCATCAACTATTCCTTTTACTTCGAATCTTCTATGAGTGCCTTTGAACTCAGTTAAATAATGGGAAGCTTTTTTTATGTCGATTCCTACAAGGTGACTTACTGCCATAGCAGCTAAGGCGTTGTAAACATTGTGTTTTCCGGGTATTGATAATTTAAAATTGCCCATATATTTTTCTTTATAATAAACGTCAAAAATCGCACAGCCTTTGTCATCAAAACTTATGTTTTTTGCTTTCCAATCACTATCTTGGTAAATGCCGTAGGTCACAATGTTTTTATTTAACCCATTTACAACATACATGGTGTTTGCATCATCTTTGCATGCTACCACAAATCCATCTGGTGGAACTAAATTAGCAAATTGCCTAAAAGACTGTTTTATGTTGTCAATATTTTTGAAGTAATCTAAGTGGTCTGAATCGACATTTAGTATAACAGCTATGTAAGGATAAAACTTTAGAAAACTATCTGTATATTCACAAGCTTCTGTGACAAAATATTCACTGTTTCCAACTCTCACATTTCCTCCTATTACATCTACTTCTCCTCCTACTAAAACTGTTGGATCGAACCCTGCACCATCCAATATCACAGAGATTAAAGAGGTAGTAGTAGTTTTGCCATGACTTCCTGCAACAGCAATCCCCCATTTGTATTTTTTCATAATGAGACCTAAAAGGGTAGCTCTATCTATAATAGGTATATTTAATTTCTTAGCTTTTTGATATTCAGGATTATCTTCATGGATAGCAGCTGTATACACTACTAAATCGGCACCTATGACACTATTTTCGTTGTGAGGTATTGTTATAACTGCTCCTTCTTGTCTTAACCTTTCGATTATATGAGAATTTTTTATATCTGAACCTGTTACTATATGGCCGTTATTCAAAAGTATATGAGCTAAACCGCTCATACTTATACCGCCAATTCCTATAAAATGCACTCTTTTAAAGTTTTCAAGATTTATATCCATAGTTTACGCTCCTCTCAGTTCCTATTGTTATTATTGCCTTTTCATGGTTAAAATATGATTAAAGCTTGTCAAAAGCAACTATATTTATAAAAAAATTATATCACATGTTGCAGAAAAGTGAACTTTTAAATATAATTTTGGTATAAAAGTTTGTATGTGCGGAGGTTATTTTTTATGGATAAGTACAAACGGTATGAACGATTGGCAGCAATCGTTAAGATATTTAGTGAAAATCCTAATACACTAATAAATTTGGAGTATTTTATGAATTTTTTTGGTATAGCTAAATCTACTGCCTCGGAAGATATCGATATTTTAAAGAATGTAATAGAAAAATTTAGTTTTGGTAAATTAATTACGCTGCCTGGAGCTGGTGGCGGAGTAAAATACATTCCTATAGCTAATATTAAAAGTTATTTGCCTTTTGTACAAGAAATAAAGGAAAAATTAAAGGATCCGTCGAGAATAATTCCCGGAGGTTTTTTGTACACTGCCGATTTGATTTATTCTCCCAATATTGTAACAAAAATTGGTGAAATTTTAGTATTTCCTTTTTTGGATAAAAACGTTGACGCGATTGTTACTGTGGAGACCAAGGGTATACCTATTGCCTTGATGTGCGCAAGGACGCTTAATGTTCCCCTTGTAATAATTAGAAAAGATAGCAGAGTTACAGAAGGTTCTTTTGTTTCTATTAATTATATTTCTGGGTCTCAAAGACACATACGTTCTATGTCTTTGGCTAGAAGGTCTTTGCAAAAAGGTTCTAGAGTATTGTTGATAGATGACTTTATGAAAGCAGGCGGAACGATTAGAGGTATGATGGAACTTATGGAGGAATTTGATGCTGAAGTAGCTGGCGCAGGAGTTATGATTTCGACGGAAAAACCGGAGAATAAGCTGGTGGATAATTACATTTCAGTTTTTGTGTTAAAAAATATGGAGGAGGAGAAAAATATAATTGACATTGAAATAAGCGACTGGATATTGAAGGATTAAAGAGAATAAAAAATTTTTTTAAAAATTTTTCGGAATTTTTGTTTTTCCTGAAGGAAATTTTGATTTTATGGCGAATATTTATTAGTGTAAGAGCAGTTCCACAAACGCAAACTTTGGGTTAAGCTTCAGGAAGGTGGTGAGCTTATGGAGATTACAGACGTAAGGGTGAGAAAAATTAATGAAGAAGGCAAAATGAAGGCTGTAGTTTCTGTAACCTTTGACAATGAGTTTGTGGTTCACGATATAAAGGTTATAGAGGGCCAAAATGGGTTGTTTATTGCTATGCCAAGTCGAAAGACTCCCGAAGGGGAGTTTAAAGATATTGCTCACCCTATAAATTCAGACACAAGAAATAGATTACAAAGCGCTATTTTAAAAGAATATGAAAAAGCAAAAGAACAAGAAGCTGCACATAAGGAATAAAAAGGAGCTGGTCTCCTTTTTATTTTTTTGTTGAACTTTGTTGCAATTATAGTTAAAATAGTATAGGGTATGAAAATTAAATTTAGTATAGAGGGTGTGGAAAATTGGAAGGGCTAGTGACGCTTATTTTAGCAGCGGGGCTTGGAAAAAGGATGAAATCTAAGCATCCAAAGGTGGTTCATAAAGTCTGTGGTAAACCGATGATAGAATGGGTAGTAGATGCGGTAGAAGAGATAGGCAGTAAAGAAGTAATTGTAGTAGTCGGCCACAAAGCAGAAGAGGTAAAGGAAGTTTTAAAAGAAAGAGTCAAGTATGCTTATCAAGAAGTGCAGTTAGGCACAGGTCATGCTGTGATGATGGCAGAAGACTTACTCCCTGAGGAAGGCAATGTGCTGATTTTGACAGGAGATACACCTCTTATTACCTCCAATACCTTAAAAGAATTAATAAATTTTCATATTAAAGAGCGCAACAGTGTTACAATTTTGTCTTCAGTATTAGAGGACCCTACAGGTTATGGGAGGATAATAAGGGATGAAAGTGGAAACGTTATAAAGATTGTGGAAGATAAAGATGCATCGGAAGAAGAAAAAAGCATCCATGAGATAAATTCTGCCATGTACGTTATGGATATAGCCAAACTAAAAAAAGCGCTAAGAATGATAACAAATATTAACGCACAGGGTGAATATTATCTGACGGATGCTGTGGAAATTATAAGAGATATGGATGGAAAAATTGGCGCTTTTACTGTACCTTCAGAGGAGATAACGGGAGTAAATTCAAGGGTGCAGCTTTTTGAAGCAGAGAAAATAATGAGAAAGCGGATTAATTATCGTCATATGGAAAACGGAGTAACAATAGTGGACCCTGATACCACTTATATAGGAGCTGAAGTGGAGATTGGAGCTGATACTGTAATATTGCCTGGTTGTGTTATAGAAGGGAAAACGAAAATAGGAAGTGATTGTGAGATAGGGCCTAATTGCAGGATTGTAGATTCGGAAATCGGAGATGGATGTAGTGTCACGTATTCGGTAATACTCTCTTCAAAAATAGAAAATAATGTTAAAATAGGACCTTTTGCCCACATAAGACCAGAAACTGTGATACAGAGTAATGTCAAAATAGGGGACTTTGTGGAGATAAAGAAGTCAATAATTGACGAAGGAAGTAAAGTTCCTCATCTTACGTATGTGGGAGACGCGGAAGTTGGTAAAAATGTCAATATGGGATGTGGCTCTATTACAGTTAATTATGATGGTAAACAAAAATACAAGACAGTGATAGGAGATAATGTTTTCGTGGGGTGTAATGTAAATCTTGTAGCGCCAGTAAAGATTGGAAATAATGCTTATATTGCTGCTGGTTCAACTATAACAGAGGATGTTCCTGAAGGAGCACTTGCCATAGCTAGAAGTAGGCAAACTAATAAAGAGGGCTGGGTACAGGAAAGAATAAAAAAAGGGAGGCTTTAAATTAAATGGCGAGATATACTAATTCTCTAAAAATTTTTTCAGGAAATTCAAATCCTAAGTTAGCCAGTGAAATAGCAGAGCATCTTGGACTCAAGCTTTGCGATTCAGAAGTAGGGACTTTTAGTGATGGTGAGATTAGTGTAAGGATTGGAGAAAGCGTAAGAGGTGCAAGCGTTTTTGTAATACAGTCAACTTGTGCACCTGTTAACAACAACTTAATGGAATTATTGATAATGATTGATGCTTTTAAAAGGGCATCTGCGGCTGAAATCAATGCAGTTATACCTTACTATGGTTACGCAAGACAAGACAGAAAAGCAAAGGCGAGGGACCCAATTACTGCAAAGCTTGTAGCTGACCTTATAACTGCAGCAGGAGCTCATAGAGTTGTTACAATGGATCTCCATGCTCCTCAAATACAAGGCTATTTTAATATTCCTGTTGACCATTTGTTAGGAGGACCTATTCTTGCGAAATATTTTATTGACAAAGAATTGGGAGATGATGTAGTAGTTGTTTCCCCTGATCACGGCAGTGTTACAAGGGCGAGGTATTTTGCAGAAAAATTGAATGCTCCTCTTGCTATTATTGACAAAAGAAGGCCAAAGGCTAATGTGGCAGAGATAATGAATATAATAGGTGATGTAAGAGGGAAAAAGGCTATTTTGGTAGATGACCTTATTGATACTGCTGGTACTTTGGTGCAAGGTGCAGAGGCTCTTCTTGACAGTGGTGCTACTGAAGTTTATGCTTGCGCGACCCACGGAGTGCTGTCAGGTCCTGCGATTGAAAGGTTAAAAGAATCACCAATAAAAGAATTGGTTATAACAGATACAATCCCTCTTCCTGAAGAGAAAAAAATTGACAAAATTAAAGTTCGATCTGTGGCTCCTTTATTTGCAGAAGCAATTTTGAGAATCCACGAAGGCATGTCTGTCAGTAAATTGTTTGTGTAGGCACTTTATGTGCCTTTTTTATATTTTGTTTTAAATTTTATGATATAATTTAAACAAGGAAACTTGAAGTAGAGGGTGGTTTTGTGGGAGAGAATGAAAAAATTTATGTGGTGGATGATGATAAAAATATATGTGAAATAGTTTCTTTGTACCTTGAAAAAGAAGGTTTTGATGTAGAGCAGATATACGATGGGCAAAGCGCACTAAAGAAAATACAAGAAAAACCACCAAAGCTCGTCATACTTGATATAATGTTACCAGGAATTGATGGTATAGCGCTTTGCAGAGAAGTCAGAAAATTCTCAAAAGTACCTATAATAATGCTTACCGCAAAAGGGGATACACTTGATAAGGTATTGGCTTTAGAGATTGGCGCTGATGACTACATCGTAAAGCCCTTTGACGGGAAAGAATTAGTAGCAAGAGTTAAAGCGGTTTTAAGAAGATATGAACCGGAAAGTGATGAAAAACAGGCTGTTTCTTATCCAGACCTTTATGTAAGTTTGAGCGAATATAAAGTTGTTTATAAAGGGCAAAATGTGGATTTAACTCCCAAAGAGTTAGAACTTTTATATTTTTTATGTACACATCCCAACAGGGTTTTCACGAGAGACCAGCTATTAGAAAATGTATGGGGTTATGATTATATGGGAGATAGTCGTACAGTAGATGTTCATATAAAGCGGCTTAGAGAGAAAATGGGAGATGGTCCTAATTGGAAACTTACCACCGTATGGGGTGTAGGCTATAAATTTGAGGTGAACTAAATTTGAGCAAAAATAGACTCTTTAAAAAACTTTTTATAAGCAATATAATTATCATCCTTATTACTTTGTCTATCCTTTCAGGGATGTTTTATCTGATGTTTCAAAACTATTATTTTGCCGACAAAGAAAAAATAATGTTGGAAGAGGCTCAAGAAATAAATGCAATTTTAAATGAATTTGCGGTAGGTGACATAAACATAGATAAATGGAATCAAGAATTAAATGTTGTTACTAGGTTGATTAATGCTACTGTATGGATCGTAGATAAAGAAGGGCTAATTTACAGTCAATCACAGCAGCAGGGCAAAGCGTGGACAGGAGTAAGCCTCAGTAAAGAAGAAATAAAAAGCATTTTAGATGGACAATCTGTTGTAAAAAAAGGATATTTTGGTGGTAAATTTAATCAGCCTGTTTTGACAGTAGGAGTGCCTCTTGTTATAAATGGCCGTATTGAAGGGGCTATATTTATGCATGCACCTTTGACAGAAATGAATAAAACCATTATAAACATTTTTATTTTAATGCTTTTATCTGGAGGAGTAGCTCTTATAATAGGTTTTGTGCTCATTTCTTATACTTCCAGTAAAATATCTCAGCCTCTTAAAGAAATGAGCTTGGCTGTTCAGCAGGTAGCGAAGGGGAATTTTTCAGCAAGGGTGCAACATAAAGAAGAAGATGAAATAGGGGATTTAGCTAAATCCTTTAATGTTATGGCAAAAGAATTAGAACAATTAGAAGATATGAGAAAAGATTTTGTGGCAAATGTTTCCCATGAATTGAGGTCTCCATTGACCTCTATACAAGGATATATAGATGGGATATTAGATGGTACTATTCCAAAGGAAAAAGCTTGCGATTATCTTAAAATAGTGCAAAAAGAAACAAGGAGGATGTCTCGACTCATAAATGATTTCCTTGAAATGACTAAACTTGAGTCAGGGCAATTCCCACTTAATAAGACTGAATTTGATATAAATGAACTTATAAGACTGGCCGTTATAAAGTTTGAAAAAAGGATAGTGGAAAAAGATCTAACTGTTAAAGTCGATTTTGAAGAAGACAGAAGAATAGTTATAGCTGATAAAGATAAGATAGAACAAGTTTTGACAAATCTTATAGACAATGCAATAAAATTTTCTAAAGAAAAGGGTATAATTCATATTTTTACTGAAATAAAAGATGACAAGGCATTTATTACTATAAAAGATAATGGAATAGGTATTTCTCCAGAAGACCAAGAGCATATATGGGATAGATTTTATAAAGCGGACAAATCGAGAGGGAAAGATGGAGCAGGCCTTGGACTTTATATAGTAAAGCGCATTATAAATGCTCATAATGAGGAGATATGGGTAGAAAGTGAACTCGGTAAAGGTACAGCATTTACTTTTACTTTACCGATGAAAAAATTTTAAAAAATCACAATAAAATATTTACACTTTGTTAACACTTTATTCATAAATAAAGGATATAATGATACTTGAGAGCGACAAATGCCTCTCCTTGACCTCCCTTATCATAGCGGTCCAAGTGAATACTTGGGCCGCACATTTATTTATAAAAAACAGTGCAAACAATTTTTTAATAAAAACTACTTAAAATCTTTACATCATGTTCATAATTTGTTAATAAAAAGGGGTTATAATTAAAAGCAAGAAAAACAAAAGGAGTGAGTGATTATGGATTACGGAAAAGACTTTGAAGATAAAATTGAAAAAAATGATCCGGAGAATGTAGTTCCTCCAGAAGAAAATGAAAAAGAAGAGCTATATCAAACAGAAGAATTAAATAGCGAAATATTAAAGGCAGAGGAACAAAAGCAAGAGGAATTGGAAACTACTGCACCAATTCCTAAAGTGGAATTTAGAAACAACAAAAAGAGTCTTGGGAAGATGGTAAAAAGATTTAGAAGGAAGATGGTAGCATCTTTTATTGCAGTAGCGCTAGTGGCAGCTTTAATTGGTGGAGGAGTTACAGGTGCTGTGATGAAATACTATGGAACCCAAAATGATGCATCAGCCCAGATTGTTACAAGATATTTGCCTCTAGATGCTACTTCATCAGACGAAAACGGTATTTTAAATTTGATACCTAACATATACAAAATTGTCAGCCCAGCTGTTGTAGAAATTGATACAAACGTTGCTTATACAAATGGCTATAGAACAGAATATGTCCCTAAAGGCAGTGGCTCTGGTTTTATAATAAGTTCGGATGGATATATTGTCACAAATAACCATGTAATTGACGGAGCATCAAAAATCACAGTAAAACTTTTAGATGGAAGAAGTGCTGATGCAAAACTTGTAGGAAAAGATGATAGAACAGACCTCGCAGTACTTAAAATAAACCTTCCTAATTTACCCGTTGTAAAACTGGGAGACTCTTCAAAACTCCAACCTGGGGAATTGGCAATTGCTATAGGCAATCCTCTTGGAGATTCCTTTGCAGGTACAGTCACAGCTGGTATAATAAGCGGACTTAACAGAAACCTCCAAAGTGATTATGGGCCTGTCAAACTCATACAAACAGATGCAGCTATAAATCCTGGCAACAGCGGCGGACCTCTTGTGAACAGTAAAGCAGAAGTTATAGGTATAACAAGTGTTAAGCTCACTTCAATAGGACCAAGTATTCAAGATCCTTTTGGAATGTTTGGAAGCCAAGGAACCCCTGTTGAGGGTATGGGTTTTGCAATTCCAATAAACGAAGCAAAACCTATAATTGACCAGATAATAAAACACGGCTATGTAGAAAGGCCTATGATGGGAATAGGTGCTCAGACCATTACAAAACAAGATGCAGAACAATATAACTTACATGTAGGGGTATATGTAGTTCAAGTTCAGCCAAATAGTGGAGCAGAAAAAGCTGGAATTCAACCAGGAGATGTGATAATAAAGGTTGATGGTAAAGACATTACTTCCTTTGAGGATTTGCAAGGCATATTAAATAACCACAAAGTTGGAGATGTAATAAAGGTGACAATTTGGAGGAATGGCAGAACATTTACAGTTAATGTAAAATTGCAAAGCAGCGCAAACTTTCAATAAATAAAATAAATGCCTCCCTCGCACAAAAGACTACCGGCAAGTGGCAACTTGCCGGTAGTCTTTTGTAAATGCTATAGCTTTTTTGTGTGTAATTATGTATAATTAATTTGATAAGGAAGGGTGGTTGTATGTACGTAATTTCAGGTTTAGGAAATCCTGGTAGAGAATATGAAGGAACAAGACATAATGTAGGATTTATGGTAATAGATGAATTGGCAGAAAAATTAGGGATAAATGTTACGAAATTAAAATTTAAATCCCTGGTGGGGGAAGGCTATTTTAAAGGAGAGAAAGTAATTCTTTTAAAGCCTCAAACATTTGTGAATTCAAGTGGTGAAGCTTTATACGATGCTGTAAATTTTTATAAAATTCCGCTTGAAAATGTAATTGTGATTTATGACGATAAAGACTTGGATGTGGGCAAAATAAGGATAAGAAAAAAAGGAAGTTCAGGCGGTCACAATGGAATGAAGTCTATCATATATCTTTTAAATAGCGAAGAATTTCCACGAGTTAGAATAGGAATTGGAAAACCGCAAAAGGATTTAGTAAGTCATGTATTAGGAAAGTTTGAAGAGTCAGAGAAAAAACTAATTGATGAAGCTGTTATAAAAGCAGCAGATGCGGTGATAGATATTATAGAAAATGGGATAGAACATGCTATGAGCAAATTTAACGGTTGGTAAAAAGGCAATAAAGGAGAAAAATGAATACATGTGGCTATTATCTGGAATTGGTGGTGTAATTTTAGCATATTTTCTAAATAGGATGGCAGTAACTAAATATAAGAGAAGAGCTATAATTTATCTTGTACCAGCCATTGAAGAAACTTGTAAGACAGTGGCAGGGTATTTGACTTCCTCTATTCTTTTGTCTCATTTGATATTTGGAATTGCAGAGGCAGTAAATGATTACATAAAAGCTTCCTATAAAATCAATTTAAGGGCTTCTATTTTAAGTATCTTAAGCCACAGCTTTTTTGGTATAACCTCTTACATATTAGTGATGCAAACAAATATTTTTTTGGCTATTATTGTAACTTCTTTAATACATGGCTTATGGAATAGGCTTATGTTGAGGTGATGAACATGTTTACTCGTCAAATAGAAGAATTAAAAGAGATTAAAACAATAGAAGAATTTCTACAACAGAGGAAAGGACCTATTTTGGCTTATGGGCTTACAGATTCTCAAAAAGCCCATATTGCCCATTATATAATGACTAAGTTTAACAAAAAGGTGTTAGTTATTGCTCCTGATGAGGTGGAAGCAAGAAAAATATACGAAGATTTGTATTCTTTTAATTTTGGCAATGCCTCTTTATTTCCCAAAAGAGAAGCCTTGTTTTATAAAATAGATGCTGCGAGTCAAGAAGTGGTGTCTCAGAGATTGCAGGTAATTAAAAAATTGTCAGAAGGAAGTCCCCATGCTGTAGTTACTTCTATAGACGCAGCAGTAGGTAAGCTCATACCTATGGATTTGTTTAAAAAGTATCAATTTGTTTTTAAATTAGGTGATACTGTAAATTTAGAAGAAGTTATAAAAAATTTGGTGACCATGGGGTATGAAAGGGTTCAAATGGTGGAAGGAAAAGGGCAATTTAGTGTGAGGGGAGGAATAATTGACGTTTTTTCTCCTACGGAAGAATATCCTTATAGGATTGAACTTTTTGACGATGAAATAGATTCCATAAGGACTTTTGATGTGATTACCCAAAGGTCTTTAGAAAATATTGATAAAATAAATATTTTTCCAGCTACAGAGTTTATCGCAGAGGCAGAGCACATCAAAAAGGGGATTTCGGCAGTTTCGAACTATTTAAATTCCTATTTGTCAAAAATAAAAAAATCGAAAAGTGGCATTGCAGAAAAGTTACAGCAAAAATTTGAAGAAATTATGGAGGAGATTACAGAATCTAAAAGGGTGGAAAATATTCATGAGCTTATAGATTATTTTTATGATGATGTCTATTCTATTGTTGACTATATGGGAGAAGAGGCAATTATTATTTTAGATGAAAGCAGTCGCATTAAACAAAGGGTAAATAACCTTCAAATGGAATTTAATGAAAATTTCAAGGTTTTGTTAGAAAAAGGAGAGGTTTTGCCAGAGCAAAGTAAGCTTTTTTTTGATTATGAGGAGATATTAAAAAGAGTGAAAAATAACTTTTTACTCATAATGAATACTTTAGCAAAGCCTGACAATGAACTACAGCCTCAAACAATTGTTAATTTTGTATCAAGGTCTATGCATCCTTTTCACGGCAAAATGGATATTTTAGTAGATGATTTGAAGTATTACAAAAACGCAGGATATAAAGTATTGCTTTTAAGTGGGAATCAAGAAAGAGCAAGAATTTTAAAAGATACGCTTGACAGTTTTAATATTGATACTGTAGTGATTAAAGACAGTGAATACGATATACAAAAAGGGCAAGTGGTCATATATCCTGCCTCTGTTAGCAAGGGATTTGAGTATGTGGATGCAAAATTTGCGGTTATAAGCGATGGAGAAATTTTTGGTCAGACTAAAAGGAGCAAAAAAAACTGTAAAAATTAGAAATGCCGACAAGATAAAAAGCTTTACTGAATTAGAAGTAGGGTCATATGTTGTGCATGTAAATTATGGTATAGGAAAGTATGAAGGCATAGAAAAGATAAAAGTAGATGGGATTATAAGGGATTATTTAAAAATAATTTATGCAGGGGGAGATACCCTTTTTGTACCAGTAGAACAATTAGACCTTGTGCAAAAATATGTGGGGCCTACAGACAATCCACCTAAGTTAAATAAATTAGGGGGGAGTGAATGGCTTAGAGCAAAAAGAAAAGCCAAAAAAGCAGTAGCAGACCTTGCTAAGGATTTGATACAACTTTACGCCAAAAGGCAGATGGTGAAAGGACATGCTTTTTCTCCTGATACTCCATGGCAAAAGGAGTTTGAAGAGCAATTTCCCTATGAAGAGACGGAAGACCAGTTAAGGTGTATAAAAGAAATTAAAGAGGATATGGAAAAAGACAGGCCAATGGATAGACTTCTTTGTGGAGATGTGGGATATGGTAAAACAGAAGTAGCTTTAAGGGCTGCCTTTAAAGCGGTGGCTGATGGAAAACAGGTTGCTTTTTTGTGTCCTACAACTATCTTGGCTTATCAGCATTATACTAATTTCATAGAAAGATTCAAAGAATTTCCTGTAAAGATAGAAATGCTTAGCCGTTTTAGGACTCCCAAAGAACAAGCGCAAATAATTAAAGGCCTGGCTGAAGGGACTATCGATATTATTGTTGGTACTCACAGGCTTTTACAGAATGACGTGAAATTTAAAGATTTAGGACTTTTAATTATAGACGAAGAACAGAGGTTTGGAGTTGTTCATAAAGAGAAAATAAAAAAACTTAAGGAAAATATAGACGTTTTGACATTGTCAGCAACTCCTATTCCTAGAACTTTGCACATGTCCTTGATTGGTATAAGGGATATGAGCGTATTGGAGAATCCTCCTGAAGACAGATTTCCAGTAGAAACCTATGTGATGGAATTTAATGAAGAATTAATAAAAGATGCTATTTTAAGGGAAATTGGAAGAGGGGGACAAGTCTATTTTGTTTACAATAGAGTAAATGGCATAGAAAAGATGGCTTCTTTGGTAAAAGATTTAGTTCCTGGTTGTAGAGTAGCTGTGGCTCATGGGCAAATGGAAGAAAGCCAATTAGAAAAAGTGATGATTGACTTTCTAAATGGGGAATACGATGTTTTAGTAAGTACTACAATAATTGAGACAGGGCTTGATATACCAAATGTAAATACTATTATAGTTTATGATGCGGATAAGTTAGGGCTTTCCCAATTGTATCAATTAAGAGGAAGAGTAGGTAGGTCAAATAGACTTGCTTATGCCTATTTTACCTATAGAAAGGATAAAGTTTTAAGTGAAGTGGCGGAAAAAAGGTTGGAGGCGATAAAAGAGTTTACTGAATTTGGTTCTGGATTTAAAATTGCCATGAGAGATTTGGAGATAAGAGGTGCAGGAAATCTCCTTGGAGCAGAACAACATGGTCATATTAATGCAATTGGTTATGACTTGTATTTAAAGCTTTTAGAGGAGGCTATACGGAATTTAAAAGGAGAAGCTCCCAAAGAAGAGATTACTACCACAATAGACATAAAAGTCAATGCTTATATTGACTCTTCCTATATTGAAGACGAAAATTTAAGATTGGAGATGTACAAGAAAATAGCCTCTATAGAATCTAGAGAAGATATGATAGAGATTTCAGAAGAGCTTGTAGATAGGTTTGGCGATTATCCAAAGCCTGTAGAGGCACTATTGGAAATTGCTTATTTAAAGGCTATTGCCTCTCAGCTCTATATTACTGAAATAACGGAAAAAGGAAACGTCGTTATTTTAAAGTTTAAAGATATGGAATCAGTAAATATGGAGGTTATAGAGAAGGTAATAAAAGAATATGGAGGGAATTTAATATTTTCAAGTCAAGTACAACCATATCTTACTTATAGATTCAATAAAAAAGAGACTATACAAAAGGAACTTATTGAATTAGTAGAAAAAATAAAAAGTTTGCAGTTAGTGGAGAAATGATATATAATTAAGTTATGCCTATGTAAACTTTTTAAAGTCAGGAGGATGTTATATTGAAAAGGAAAATCGCATTACTTTTATTTTTTGTTTTTATAGTATTTTTAACAGTATCCTGCTCTGCCAAAAAAGACGTTGTTGCAACTGTTAATGGTGAAAACATTACTAATGCTGAATACAAAAAAGCTTTTGACCAAGTAAAGGCTCAAATTGAAAGTAGTCCACAATATACAAAAGACATATGGAATCAGGATTATCAAGGGAAAAAGTTTTTAGATGTAGTAAAAGAAAATGTGCTTGATAGTTTGATTGCTCAAAAATTACTTGTGCAGGAAGCTCTAAAAAATAATATTACAGTTACAGATAAAGAAATAGAGGATGAGTATCAAAAAGAAAAAGAAGTTAATAAAGATATTACAAAGGAAGATGTGAAAAATTATCTTTTAATAAATAAGCTCTTTGACGAATATACAAAAGATGTAAAAGTTACAGAAGAAGAGTTAAAAAAGTATTATGAGGATAATAAAGAGCAGTTTGAAGTGGTGAAGGCTAGTCATATATTAGTGGCTGATGAAAAAACAGCAGAAGATATATACAATCGACTTATGAAAGGCGAAGATTTTACTACATTAGCAAAAGAGTATTCTATTGATACGGCTACAAAAGACCAAGGAGGAGATTTGGGAGAATTTCCTCATGGCGTTATGGTTTCCGAGTTTGACCAAGTAGTTTTCTCACTTAAGAAGGGTGAAATATCAAAACCTGTTAAGACTGATTATGGATACCATATAATAAAGTCAGAGGGTGTTGCAATAAAACCTTTTAATGAAGTAAAGGATGCGATAGAAAGCTATTTGTTAAATGATAAGAAAAATCAAGTTATTAAAGAAAAATATGATGCACTTGAGAAAGCAGCAAAAATACAAAAGTTTCCTCAAAATATAAAAGTAACAGTGGGGTAAAAAGCCGGCAGTTTAGTTGCCGGGTTTTTTTGCGAATAAATTTATGGAAAAATATAAATACTAATCTTGAGCTAAAAATTTTAGGAAATGGAGGTATTTACTTTGAAGGCTACAGGAATTGTACGCAGAATAGATGATTTAGGGAGAGTTGTTATTCCTAAAGAGATCCGAAGAACATTAAGAATCAAGGAAGGAGACCCTTTAGAAATTTTTACAGATAAAGAAGGAGAGATAATTTTAAAGAAATATTCTCCAATAAGTGAATTAAGCGATTTTGCGCAAGAGTACGCTGATAGCATATATCAATCTACAAAACACCCTGTATGCATTACAGATACAGATAATGTAATAGCTGTTTCCGGAGTTGCAAAAAAAGAATTAATTGATAAACCAATAAGTCAAGAATTAGAAAAATATTTGGAAGAAAAAAAGACGATAATGCTTGGGACTGGGAAAGATAAAGGACCGATTAAAATAGCAGATGGACAGGAATTTAACATTACATCTCAAGTTATAGTTCCTATTATTTCAAGAGGAGATACAATAGGAAGTGTGGTGATTTTTACTAAAGAAGCCGGTGAAGCAGTTACAGAAGTTGAAGCAAAAATCGCTGAAACAGCTGCTGCTTTTTTGGGTAAACAGATGGAAGAATAAGTTTATATACACATATATATACCCCTCTGCATATTATAAACTATGAATTAAGCTGCGCAGGGGGGTTAATTTATGGCTTTTCGCATTAATGATATTGTAATGAGAAAGTCTTATGGCTCTGACATTTTGTTTAGAGTCATTAATGTTATAGATAATAAAGGAGTAAGGCATTATCTTTTACACGGTTTAAACATGAGAATAATTGCAGATGCACCAGAAGATGACCTTATAGAGGCTTCTCGCGCCAAAATTGCGGAATATGATAGGCCTTATAGAGAAAAGGCAGAACACCTTTTAAAAAAAATTGCTTCTTCAAAAAGCCTTCAGGGAAAAAAAGGGATGGTACGCGCAAGTCGGCAAGAGCCTTACGGAAGACCAGGAAAAGTTCTTCACATAGACGGAGATGAGGAATATTTAAATGTATGTCTTGATGCCTATAAAAAGGTAGGTATGGAAGTCGTAGGAGTAGTGGTAAAGGAAGAAGAACAACCAGATAAAGTGTATGACCTCTTAGAAAAATATAGGCCTGATATATTAGTTCTTACAGGTCATGATAGTATAAGAAGCAACACCAGAGATTATAGCGATATAAATAACTACAGAAATTCCAAATATTTTGTGGAAGCGGTTAAAAATGCAAGGAAGTACGAACCAGCACTTGACAATTTAGTGATTTTTGCAGGAGCTTGTCAATCAAATTACGAAGCTCTTATAAAGGCGGGAGCTAATTATGCCAGCTCTCCAGAAAGGGTTTTAATACACTGCCTTGATCCAGTCTTGGTGAGTGAAAAAGTGGCTTTTTCCCATATAAATGAGCTTGTAAAAATTGAAGAATTAATAGAAAACACTATAACGGGAGCGCCAGGAATTGGAGGATTGCAGACAATGGGAAAATTTAGATATGGCGTTCCAAAAGGCAAATATTAAATTAATTTACTCCGTAAGCTAAAAATTACTGATTAAATGCAAATATCTCTGAGATTTGCATATTTTTTTGTTTTTTGCACAAAAATCATTATTGACAAATAGGCAGGTGCACTGATATAATATTATACCCTTGACATTGTCTGAAAATTGTGGTACAATATTTACAGCATGTGTTAAGGAGTTGATAGTGGTGGCAGATAGATCAACCCTTGATGAAATAAAAAACAATTGGATAAACATATAGGTGCTCGAGTTCGCCTTAAAACAAATGGTGGCAGAAAAAAGACCATAATAAAAGAGGGATTATTAGAAAAGACATATCCGAGCATTTTTATTGTGGTATTAGATGGACAAGGAGCGACCCGGAGGGTTTCTTACAGTTATTCAGATATTTTAACAGATACAGTAGAGCTAACCGTGATGGAAGGAAATAAAAAAATCCAGTGTCTCCAATGACCGAAGATATTCGGTCTTATTTTTTTGGCATAATTTTATCTCAATAACTATATATTATATTAGCATATCTTATTGTGAAGGACAATTATTTTAAGGAGGTAAAAGCATGCCACAGGTGTATAAAGATATTTTAGAGTTTGATTCTGTATCGGGTACATATGATACTCAACTTCTGGTAGAGAGTGATATAATTGTTCCTGAGAATGAACCGGACGTGCTGGTACTTTTGGCATTAAATCCTCGGACATATATTAATGAAGTTTTTGTGACAGAAGGAAAAGTTCAGTTTGAAGGTAAACTAACATTAGACATTTTGTATTTAGGCGAAAAAAATGGAGAGCTTGAAAGGATTGAAAAAGAAATTGACTATTCCCATGTCATTGAGGATGAAGGCATTGATAAAAGGAGCAGATGCATGTTAGTTGCAAATATTGAAAATGTTGACTACAAGTTGGTAAACAGTAGGAAAATAAGTATGAGAGCTGTAATAAAGATACAATGCAGGTTAGTAGTATCTGATAAAAAAGAAGTAGTAATAGGAGCTGAAGATTCGATAAAAGTGGAGTCCTTAAAGAAAAAAGTGAAGTTAATGCATACAGTAGGGCAAAATAGTGTAGAAGTCTTTGTAAAAGATAAAATAAAAGTTCCTGATGGAGAGGCCCCTATTCAAAAAGTCATAAAAACAGATGTCGCAGTAAAACCGGAAGAAATTAAAGTCACTGATAACAAGGTAATAGTTCAAGGAAGTGTACAATGTAATATTTTATATATTTCACAGGGAGGAGAATTTGGAAATTTAGAAACAGATTTAAATTATGCAAATTTTGTAGATATTCCTGGGGCTTTAAGTTATATGTCTGCTAAAACTCATGAGGAAGTCATGGACATAGTTACAACTGTAGTGGAGGATGAAAAGGGAGAAAATACTATTTTAGATATAGAAGTCACAATAAGAGTAAAAGTTCAAGTGCTGGAGACGGAGGATAGAGAGCTTCCTGTTGATGCCTATGGTACAAAAGCTTATATTCAACCCATAAAAGAAAATTTAACTGTGATAGAGAAATTAGAATCTTTTAAATCTCAATTTGTAGTCAAAACTAATGTAGAATTACCTTCTTTCTTAAAAAGATTTATAGATGTTGTGGTTATTCCTGTTATATCTGACTACAGTGTAGATGTAGATAAATTGGTTTTAGAAGGAATATTAGATTATACTATTTTATATTTGTCTGAAGAAGGTAGTGTAAAGTCTTATAGAGATGAATATCCTTTTAAGACTTTTGTTGAGATAAGTCAAGTTAAAGGACCTATGTTGGTTGATATAAAAATTTCTCATGTTTCCTATGAAATAATAGCTATGAAAGAAATTGAATTAAAGTTTGCAATTGATAATACTGTTGATTTACTTGCAGAGAAAGAAATAGAGGTTATTGTAGACCTTAAGGAAATCGAAGCTCCAAGAGAAATCGATAATAAACACAGCATTGTTATCTACATGCTGCAAAAAGATGAAACCCTATGGGATATTGCTAAAAGGTACAGGGTGAGCCTTGAAGAATTAATTTCTGCCAATGGTTTAGAAGAAGAAAAAGTTTCAGAGGGAATGAAATTAATAATACCTATGGAAGAATGATACGCAGGAGACTGCGTATTTTTTTTACAGAAAATTTATTGTATAATGTATAATATATAACTATAATATTATTGAAAGAGCGTGGATGGAGAAATGAAAAAAATCAAAGTAAAGGCCTATGCTAAAATTAATTTATCTTTAGATGTATTAGGAAAGAGAGAAGATGGATATCATGAAATTTCTACAATAATGCAATCAATTGATTTGGCTGATATTTTGGAGTTTGAAAAAAGCGACACAATCGAAATTTTGTGCGATAACCCAAAGGTGCCTGTAGGAGAAGATAATTTGATAGTAAAGGTTATTAATCTTTTGAAAGAAAAATACCAAAAAAAAGAAGGGATATTAGTCAGGCTTAATAAAAAAATTCCTTTAGCTGCCGGCCTTGCTGGGGGAAGTGCTGATGCTGCTGCTACAATTGTGGCATTAGACAAATTATGGAATTTGAATATGTCAAAAGAAGAAAAAAAGAAATTGCTCTGAAAGTCGGAGCAGATGTTCCTTTCTGTCTGGAAGGTGGGACAAAGCTTGCGAAAGGCATAGGGGAAATATTTGAAAATTTAAAGATTCCCTCTATGAGTTTACTTCTTGTAAAACCTGATATTGAAATTTCCACAAAAGAAATTTATGATAAATGGGACAGACTTAATTTTAAAAGTCACCATGCTACTTTTTTAGTTGCTCAAGCTATACAAGAAGGAAACATATACAAAATTGCAGAAAATATAAAAAACGATTTAGAATTGGTAACTTCTCGGGAATGTGAAGTTATTAATCAAATAAAAGAGGAATTGCTTAAAAAAGGCGCATTAGGATGTGCTATATCAGGTAGTGGTCCCACTGTTTACGGAATTTTTGACGATTTAGAAAGACTTAAGAGAGCTTATGAGGATTTAAAAGAAGTTTACAGTTTTGTGTTTTTTCAAAAACTATAGATAAGGGGTTAGAATTGTATGAATGATTTTCTTCCATTGGAAAATTATAAACCGCTAAGAGATGTAGTTTTTGATTACATGAAAGATGCCATAATTACAGGCAAGTTAAAACCTGGAGAGAGACTTATGGAAGTTCAGCTGGCAGAAAAGCTGGGAGTAAGTCGGACTCCAGTGAGAGAGGCGATTAGAAAATTAGAACTTGAGGGGCTAGTTGTTATGGTTCCTCGAAAGGGAGCTTATGTGGCAGATTTGGATGCAAAAGACCTTTTGAATGTTTTAGAAGTAAGAAGTTCGTTAGAAGGATTAGCTGCTTCCCTAGCTGCTGAAAGGATAACGGATGAAGAAATTGATAAATTAAAGAAAATTGTAGAGGAATTTCAAAAAAAGATAGAAGAAGGTGATAATGAAGGGCTAGTGAAGTTGGATAAAGAATTTCATGATTTAATTTTTACTGCTTCACGAAATGACAAATTAATTCAAATAATGAATAATTTACAAGAACATGTACACAGATTTAGAGTTAGGTATATAAACGAAGAGAAAAAAGCGAAAAAGATACATCAAGAGCATAAAAAAATTACAGAAGCTATCGAAGCAAGAGATACAGATGCTGCAAGAAGATGGGCAGAGAAGCATATACGCAATTTCCAGACAGAGGTTGTAAAAGACATAAAGTATTTTAGTTACAAGGAGTGATTTGGGTGAATGCCATAATTTTGGCCGGCAGTACTAAAGAGGACAAATTGCCTGATAAAGCTTTTGTTAAAATAAATGGGAAGTATATGATCTCTTATGTAATTGAGGCTTTAAGAGGTTGTGATAAAATAGATAAAATTGCAGTAGTTGGAGATCCCGAAAAACTTAAAAAAGTAGCAGGGATAGATGTTATAATTGAACAAGCTGACAATATAATGGACAATGTTTTGAAGGGAGTAGAGCCTTTTAAAAATGACAAAAGAGTCTTGATTCTTACTTGTGATATTCCTATGTTGACTAAAGAAGCTGTTTGCGATTTTATTGAAAAGTCAGAGGCTACAGGAGCGGACTTATGTTATCCTATTGTTAGAAAAGAAGATAATTTAAAAAAGTTTCCTGAGGCTAAAAGGACTTATGCACGGGTGAAAGAAGGAGTTTTTACAGGTGGCAATATTTTTTATGTTAACCCTGGAATCATAGATAGATTAATAAAAGATGCGAAACAATTTATAGCTTATAGAAAAAAACCATGGAAATTAGGACAATTATTAGGAGGAAAGATATTATTTTTATTTTTAATAGGGAGACTTTCAATTTCTCATATTGAGAAAAAAGCAGAAGAGTTATTTAACATAAAAGGAAAGGCTATCATATCTAAATATCCAGAAATAGGTAACGATGTTGATAAAGAAGAAGATGTAGTAATGGCAACTAAATATCTTAGTCAAAAATAGGCATAGGCCTATTTTTTTTGTATATTTTTCTTCTGAGTGCAAAATATATATTCAGAAGGTGATGGTATGTATAGTTTACTGCATTTTGTAAGACAATACTTTACTGTTTATATGTTTGCTAATGTATTCATTGTAGGGATTTATGAAGCTTTTATAGAGCCTAAATTTTTAGAGAGGAAAGGATTAGATAGGGATTCTAAGCTGTGTAAATGGATTGGATTGTTTTATATTTTTATTGGGATAGTTGCTATTATTTTACGAACCTTTTTTCCTATGTAAGGAGGAGAATATGAGATTTTTTGATAAGATATTTGGCAAAAAAAACGATAAAAAAGAAGAAAAAAATGGTACACTAGCTTCAAATAGTCTTAAGGTAAATTTAGATTATATAAAAAATAAATTAAAAGATAGTGATGATGTAATATATAGAGATATTTGGGTGGGAGAAAACCAGCAGTATAACCTTGCAATTGTATTTATAGACGGGCTTGTGGATAAAGACCTCATAAATGACCATGTACTCCACTCTTTGCTTTTGGATTCAAGACAAGCAGACCCTTCTATTGAAAAGATAAGGAGAAATTTGTATGAGGTCATAAAGAAAGGGACTATAACAGGAGGAGACATAAAAGAGATTACAGATTTAGACAAGTGTATTTTGTCAATTTTGAGTGGAGACACTGCTTTGCTTTTTGATGGTTCTCCTGAAATAGTCATCATTTCTAGTAAAGGATGGCAGACGAGGTCAATTTCACCTCCCGAGGCAGAGACGGTTGTAAGAGGACCGAGAGAAGGGTTTACAGAAACAATAAGGGTTAACACTGCTCTTGTAAGGAGATGGATTAGAGATCCCAAGTTAAAAATAAAGCAGATGCAGATTGGAGAAAGGACTCATACAGATGTAGCAGTGCTTTACATAGAAGATATTGTCGATAGGAATGTTTTGAATAAAGTGATGGAAAGGCTCAAAAATATAAAAATAGACGGTATTTTTGAAAGCGGGTATATAGAACAATTGATTGAAGAAGATTGGCATTCACCATTTCCTCAAGTTTTGAGTACAGAAAGGCCTGACAAGGTTGCAGCTTCTCTTTTAGAGGGAAGAGTGGCAATTTTGACAGATAATACTCCTTTTGCTCTCATAATACCTACTACTCTCGCCACTCTTTTTCAATCGCCTGAAGATTATTACGAAAGGTGGATGATATCTTCCCTTTTAAGAATTTTAAGGTTTCTTGCAGCAATTGTAGCACTCGTTTCACCTGCTGTTTACATAGCTTTTACGGCTTATCATCCTGGCCTTATACCTACTAAATTGACTTTATATGTTGCAGCAACACGACAAGGTATGCCTTTTCCTGCCTTTTTTGAAGCTTTTATTATGGAAGCGACTTTTGAGCTTTTAAGAGAGGCAGGAGTTAGACTTCCCGTACCTATAGGGCAAACTATTGGCATTGTAGGTGGTCTTATTATAGGACAAGCTGCTGTCCAAGCGGGTATTGTAAGCCCATTGATGGTAATAGTGGTAGCCGTTACAGCTGTAGCTTCTTTTGCAATACCCAGTTACAGCGCTGCCATTGCTTTTAGAATGCTAAGATTTATATTTATGATTCTTGCAGCTGTTTTTGGTTTGTATGGTATAATGTTGGGATTTATGATAGTTCTCACTCACTTGGTTGTTTTAAAAAGTTTTGGAGTTCCTTATCTTTCTCCTTTTGTGGAAATAGACCTAAGTGACCTTGCGGATACTTTAATAAAAGCTCCTATAATGTATTTTAAAAACCGACCAGAAATTTTAGATACTCCTGATAGAAAAAAGATGAAAGATTTAAGAGAAGAAAAAATAGAAAGCATAGAAGACGATAGGAGAGACAACAATGATAAAAAACAATGATAAAATCTCTGCAAATCAAGTATCAATATTGCTTTTCACTACTATGGTAGGAGCTGGAATATTAAGTCTTCCTGCAGATGTTTCCAAAGAGGTAGGACCTAATGGGCTTATAGCTATCTTGGGAGGAGGAATAGCTTCTCTTTTTTTTGCAAGGCTGATACTTTATCTATCTTCTAAATTTCCTACAGAAACTTTTGTCGAATATACCGGTAAACTTATAACAAGACCTATTTCTATTGTTATAAGTATTATACTTGTTTTTTACTTCACAATATTTGCAAGCCTTGATGTAAGGATTTTTGGGGAAGTTTTGAAAATATATCTTTTGCCAAGTACCCCTATTGAAACGATAATTATTACAATGCTTTTTACTTCTGCCTATTTAGTGCGATATGGACTTGAGCCAATTGCACGAATGTCAGAAATTTTGTTTCCCATAATAGTGATGCCTCTTGTATTACTTTTTTTACCGACTTTAACTGATATAGATTTAAGTAATTTTCTTCCATTTATGAGGGTTTCATTAGTTAAGTTTTTTAAAGGAATGCTTGTGACTACATATAGTTTTGTTGGCTTTGAGATATTGTATTTGCTTTTTCCATATATAATTAATACAGACAAATTGAAAAGAAGTGTCAATTCAGCAATAATCTCTACGATGTTGTTTTACATGTATATAACTTTTTTTGTAGTTGGCATATTTGGATACAAGGAAACAAGGGAACAGCTGTGGCCTTTTTTGACCCTCATTAAATCTATTAATTTTCCTGTGTTTTTCATTGAAAATGTAGAGGGAATTGTAATGGGAATATGGACATTCACCATTTTTACTTCTATTTATTCTTTTCACTATTTTGCTACTTTGGCTCTTTCAAAGCTTTTAAAGACCAGAGAACATTCTTATTTTGTATTGCCGGCAGTTCCTATAATGTATTTAATGGCTTTAATTCCCGATTCTATTGTGACAGTTTATAAATATGCGGGATATGTTTCCCAGTACATGTCAGTGTTTTTTATAGCTATATTGCCAATACTATTGTTTATCATTTTAAAAGTTAAAAGATTAGGTGATAAAGATGAAGAGAAAACTTAAAATAGTGATATTATGGGTTTTAATTGCTCTCATGTTGACAGGCTGTTGGGATAAAATTGAAATAGAAGACAGGGCTTTTGTGATGGCAATTGGTATAGATTTATCTTCTTCGAATAAAAGATATGTTGTGACTTTTCAATTTCCTAATGCTGCTCAAATTACAAAAGGTACCAGTGGCGGTGGAGGAGGAAGTGAAAAGCCAAGTTTTGCTGTTTCAGAAGTTGCTGATACGATTTTTTCTGCTTCCCGTCATATAAGTACAAGAATTAATAAAGCGCTGTATTTAGGTCATACACAAGCTATTATTTTTGGCAAAGATGTAGTGGAAAACAAGGATAAATTTCAACAAGTTTTAGATTCTCTTGACAGGAGTTATGAATTGAGCCGTAAAGTTTACCTTCTTGTAACTCCACAAAAAGCTCAGGATATTCTTCTAAAAAAATACGAGATGGAACCAAATACAGGAGCTTATATTAGAGATATATTCAAACATTACAACTTGACATCAAAATTTCCAACAATTGACTATAATAAAATTACTAAGTCTCTTCATGAGACGAACGGCAATGCGATAATCCCAAAAATAATTGCAGGAAAAGATGAAATTAAAATAGCAGGTTCTGCTATTATTAAAAATTATAAATTAGCAGGTTGGATGGAAGATGATGAAAACATGGGATATATGTGGCTGACTGGTCTTGTGAAGGGAGGAGACATTTCTATAAATATGCCAGGAGATGGAGAAGAAATAAAGGTTCCTTTTAATATTTCAAATGTTATTAGAAGGCGAGATGTTAAAGAAGAAAATGGGAAAATTATTTATAGAGTTAAACTGGAGGTGGAAGGAGATATAACGGAATATACTTTTGAAAAGCATGGAGAAATGATGAAAGGTGACTTGTTAAACGTCATAGAAAGAAAAACTAGTGACGAAATAAAGAAGATGACACAAAAAGCTATAAATAGATTTCAAAAAGATTTAAAAGTAGACATGCTAGGTATAGGAGATTATATTGAAAAATATCATCCAAGTTTATGGGAAAAGGTGGGGAAAGATTGGGATAAAATTTTTCCGGAGGTAGAGATAAAAGTAGATGTTACTTCTCATGTCCGAAGGATAGGGCTTTTCAGGTAGAAGGGTATATTTTTTAATATATTTGGTAATACTTTAGTTAAACTAAAGATTTGTGATGGAGGATAAAATTATGAAAAGGTTAATTGCATTGATGGTATTAGCAATTATTATAGCAGCAAATTTTTATGGAGCTAAAGCTTCTAATTTGCAAAGAGAAGACCTATCCCGCAAATTAATAAGGTTTCATGTGATTGCCAACAGCGATTCCGAAGAAGACCAGGAATTAAAACTTAAGGTTAGAGATGCTATACTTGTTGATTTAACGCCTAAATTTGAAAAAGTAAAAGATGTAAAAGATTCGGAAAGGATTATAAAGCAAAGTATTGAGGAGATTAAAAAGGTTGCAGAGGAAGTAATTTGTAGAGAGGGTAAGAATTATGATGTGAAAGTTGCCTATGGCACCTTTGATTTTCCTACACGGTATTATGGAACTATTACTCTTCCTGCGGGGAATTATAATGCGCTTAAAGTAGTTATCGGAAACGGAGAAGGTAAAAATTGGTGGTGTGTAATATTTCCTCCCCTTTGTTTTATTGATGTTACCCACGGGTTTACAGATACACAAACTGCAGAGGAAGTGGCTAAATATCTTTCTCAAGATGAAATGAAACTTATTGAGAAAGAAAAACCTAAAGTTAAATTTAAAATAGTTGAAATTATAGAGGAATATTACAATAAATTTAAAGTGGCATGGAAGGCGCCTTAAAGGGCGCTTTAATTTTTTAAATTAAAAACAGCGTATAATACTTTTACTACTACAAAAAATATTTACAAACACCAAAGAAAAGGAGGTTCAAAATGAAAATAGATTTTATTCTCCGCATAAAGATTATAATAACAGTTTTGGCTATTTTTATAACAGCAGTTTTTGAGTATGCGGCTTATGATTTGACCAAAACAGCTATGTCTAACCTTTATTGGGGAAATACAGGTAGTGATGTTGCAAAAGTGCAAGCACGGCTTAAAGACTGGGGATATTATACGGGAGCTGTAGATGGATTTTTTGGGGTTAGAACGTGGCTGGCAGTTCGGAAATTTCAAGCATATAATGGACTCAGGGTTACTGGAATTGTAGATGACGATACAAAAGTAGCTTTAGGTTTTACAACTACTGCTCAAGATTTAGCGGCTTATCAGGCTTCTTCCTCTGTCACCACAAATGACGATGTTTACCTTTTAGCAATGCTTATAAATGGAGAAGCGAGAGGGGAACCTTATATTGGAAAAGTTGCAGTTGGAGCTGTGGTGATGAATAGAGTAAGAGACCCGAGGTTTCCAAAAACTATAGCAGGTGTTATATTTCAACCTGGGGCTTTTTCTGCAGTAGATGATGGTCAAATGTGGCTACCTCCTACAAATGACAGCATAAGGGCGGCAAGAGATGCAATTGCTGGATGGGACCCTACTGGTGGTGCCTTGTATTATTACAACGCTGCGAGAGTGACAAGTTATTGGATATTTAACAGGCCAATTATAACCCAAATAGGCAGCCATATCTTTGCAAGGTGAGGTGAAAAAATGTTAAAACGAGGCTTGACGGCTTTTGCTTTAATTTTAATATTAATCCTCGGAGCATGGGGATATAGACAATATATTGAAAAAATTTCTTATCACAGGTATTTACAAGCACAATATGATAGGTCTTTTTATCAATTGGTGTCTAACGTAGAGAACATCGAAACTTCTATGGGAAAACTAATGGTAGCTTCTTCAGATAAAACCACTATTCCTATTTTAGATGAAATATGGAGGGAAGCTTTTTCAGGGCAAGAGCACTTAAATCAACTTCCTATAGGGCAGCCTGAAATAGATAATACTTCAAAGTTTTTGACACAAATTGGCGATTACGCTTACAGTCTTACAAAAAAAGTTGCTTCAGGGCAAAAATTATCACAACAAGATTTAGCAACCCTTACGAAATTACAGAATTATGCGGTATTTTTAGGTAAAAACTTACAAGACTTAAGAAAAAAATTCAAGGTGGATATGAACTTGGAAACTTACGTCAAAAAGGTACACAAAAAATGGGTGAGATTGATAGTAAAATTTTAAATGTAAAAATGAGTAGTGTCAATCAGACTATGACAAATTACCCTACTTTGATATATGACGGCCCTTTTTCTGAAAGTTTAGCAAAAACTACACCTAAAGGTTTAGTTGGGAAAGAAGTTTCTTACGATAGAGCTTTACAAATAGCAAAAGATTTTTATGGAAAGCCTGTAGAATCACAAAACAAGTATAGTCCTAACAATGGAAAAATAAAAGCTTATGGGATAGAATTAAAATCTCCAGGTAAATTACCTGTTTATATAAATGTCAGTCAAAAAGGTGGATATGTTGTATGGATGATGGACCAGAGAAGTGTGAATAAAATAAATATTTCTCAATCACAAGCTTTGCAGTATGCTAAAAAATTTTTAGAAAAACACGGTTTCAAAAACGTGGAAAGTACTTATTCTATGAAGGCGGATGGTAGTGTACAGTTTAATTTTGTTCCTGTACAAGATGAGGTATATTTGTATCCAGACATTGTCAAAGTGAAAGTGGCACTTGACAATGGTGACATAATCGGATTTGACGCTACAGCTTACTACATGAATCATACGGAGAGAAAATTAGAAAAGCCAAAACTTACGGAAAAAGAAGCGGAGCAAAAAGTAAATAAAAACTTAAAAATAGAAGGAACAAAATTAACACTCATTCCTTTGGAGGGCGGAAAAGAAGTATTGGCTTACGAATTTAAAGGAACATACAAAGGTGATACATTTTACGTGTATATAAATGCATTAAATGGAAATGAAGAAAAAATTTTAAAGGTTATAAAAACAGAACATGGAGATTTGACCATGTAGTCCATAACATAAAAGTGCTTTTAAAGGCGCAAAATAAGTGTAGGGCAAAAGAAGGAGGGGATAAAAATGGGTAGACGCAGAGGCTTAATGTCTGACCAACTTAAATATGAGTTGGCTAAAGAACTCGGCGTTTACGACACAGTAATGAAGGAAGGTTGGGGAAGTGTTTCTTCTAGAAATTGCGGTAATCTTGTAAAACTTGCAATCGAAAAAGCAGAAAAAATGCTTGTAGAAAATTATAACAACGGAAATACCACCTTCTAAATGCCCACCAAGCCGGGGAAGAAAAACTTCTTCTTTCCCGGCTTTAAATTTATAAAATAAAATTTTTCTTGAATACATATTCTTAAAAGAGTAGAATAAAGATAATGTAAGAAAAATTAGTGGAGTGTGAGAGAATGGCGAAGAAGAAAATAGCTGTTTTATTTGGTGGACAATCGGGAGAACATGAAGTCTCTTTAATGTCTGCAAAGTCTATAATAAACAACCTTGATAAAGATAAATACGAGATTTACATGATAGGTATTACAAAAAAAGGAGAATGGTATTTATATAGAGGAGATGTAGAAAAAATAGAAACCGGAGAATGGGAAAAAGAAGGAATTCCTGCAACTATGGGAGCTTCTACGAAGTATAGAGGAATAATAACTTTCGAAGACGAAAAAAATGGTTTTTATCCTATAGACGTGGTATTTCCTGTTTTGCATGGACCTAATGGAGAAGATGGGACTATACAAGGGCTTTTAGAATTATTAGATATACCTTATGTAGGAGCTAATGTGCTTTCTTCTGCTTTATGCATGGATAAAGTTTTTACAAAAAGGATTTTTAAGGAAGCGGGGCTACCTACACCTGATTTTGTAGTAGTATATAGAAAAGAGATTGAAGACTTAGAAGCTATAAAGAAAAAAGTTGAACACTTGGGATATCCGTGCTTTGTAAAACCTGCTAATTTAGGTTCTAGTGTTGGTATTACCAAAGTCCACAATGAGGAAGAACTTCCTGGGGCCTTGAAATTAGCTGCAAAATATGATAGAAAATTGTTGATAGAAAGAGGAATAGATGCTAGGGAAATTGAATGTTCCGTGCTAGGTAACGAAAATCCGCAAGCCTCTATTGCAGGAGAAATTGTTCCTTCTAATGAATTCTATGATTATAATGCTAAATATTTTGATGGGGGTAAATCTCTTCTCTTAATACCTGCACCACTTCCAGATGAAAAAATGGAAGAGGTAAGACAATTGGCTATAAAAGCATATAAGGCGTTGGATTTGAGAGGTATGGCGCGAGTAGACTTTTTGATGGATAGAAACACAGGTACCCTTTATCTAAATGAAGTTAATACCATTCCTGGGTTTACGAAAATAAGCATGTATCCTAAACTGTGGGAAGTAAGTGGAAAGCCGTATTCAATATTATTGGACGAACTTATAAACTTAGCGATAGAGAGCTATAATGAAAAATGTAGGGAATGGTGAGAAATAAGGGAAGAAGGGGAGAGGTAATTGAAAAAAGCGATTATATCTGTAAAAGGTACTCAAAAAAACGATCAAAATGAATCTGATACAATAGAACTTATTACAGAGGGTAGTTTCTATATTAAAGGCAATACCTTTTATGTAGTATATGAAGAAAGTGAACTATCAGGAATGGATGGAACTACTACTACTTTAAAAATTACAGAAGACAAAGTCACATTATTGCGGTTTGGCACAAACAAATCGAAAATGGTTTTTGAGAAAAACAAAAGATACGAATCGGACTATGATACTCCTTATGGGAAAATTCCTTTAGGAATACTGCCAACAGATGTAAAAGTGGCTATGTCGGAAGCTGGCGGTGAGATTACTATAAAATATGCTCTTGACCTTAATAACAAGACTGTGAGCAATAATGAACTATACTTAAAAGTGTGGGAGGTAAACTGATTTGGAAAACATTATACAAAAAGTAAAAGATGAAATAAAAGACATGGTGACTACCGCTATAGAGAATTCTGTAAAAGAAGGTTTGATGAATATAGAGGTTATTCCAGAGATAGAAATAGAGGAGCCAAAAGAAAAACAACATGGTGACCTTGCAATAAACACAGCAATGGTAATGGCAAAGCAGGCTAAAATGCCCCCTAAGAAAATTGCGGAAATCATTGTTTCAAAAATGGACCCTTCAAATACTTTTATAGAAAGGATTGAAATCGCAGGACCTGGCTTTATCAATTTCTTTTTGAAGGATAAATTTTTGGAAGAAACTTTAAAGCTCGTTTATGAACGAGGGAAAGATTATGGACGAGTAAACATTGGGAATGGCAAGAAAGTACAAGTGGAATTTGTATCGGCAAATCCGACGGGTCCTATGCATATGGGAAATGCAAGAGGCGGTGCTTTGGGAGATGCCTTGGCGTCAGTACTTGACTATGCAGGATACGATGTTACAAGGGAATTTTATATAAACGACGCAGGAAATCAGATAGAGAAGTTTGGATATTCACTTGAGGCAAGATACCTGCAATTATTGGGCATACCGGCTGAAGTGCCCGAAGGCGGCTACCACGGAGAGGACATAATAGATAGAGCGAGAGAGTTTTTAGAAATATACGGAGATAAATATAAAGATGTGCCATCAGAAGAGAGAAGAAAGGCGCTCATAGAATATGGACTTAAGAAGAATTTAGAAAAATAAAAGAGGATTTAGCTCTTTACGGTATAGAATATGACGTGTGGTTTTCTGAGCAATCTCTTTATGACAGCGGAGAAGTGTATAAAGTAATTGAAGAGCTTAAGCAAAAAGGGTATACTTACGAAAAAGACGGGGCTTTGTGGTTTAAAATGACATTATTTGGCGCAGAAAAAGACGATGTATTAGTTAGGTCTAATGGATTTCCTACCTATTTGGCTTCTGACATAGCCTATCACAAAAATAAATTTATAACTCGCGGATTTGATTGGGTTATAAATGTTTGGGGTGCGGATCACCATGGCCATGTTGCTCCTATGAAAGGAGCGATGCAGGCACTTGGCATAGACCCTGACAGGCTTGACGTTGTTTTAATGCAGCTTGTAAAACTTATAGAAGGCGGTCAAGTTGTTAAAATGTCCAAAAGGACAGGCAGAATGGTGACACTACGAGATTTGATAGATGAAGTAGGAAAAGATGCAGCAAGATTCTTTTTCAACTTAAGGTCTGCAGACAGTCCCATTGATTTTGACCTTGACTTGGCTAAAGAGCAATCGAATGAAAATCCAGTATTTTATGTGCAGTATGCCCATGCGAGGATTTGCTCCATAATAAGGCAGTTAGAAGAAGAGGGTATAAAGATAGATAATATAGATGAAGTAGATTTAAGCCTTTTAAAAGAAGAAGAGGAAAAAGAATTAATTAAAAAATTGGCATATTTCCCTGAAGAAATTACTATTGCTGCAAAGACATTGGCACCCCACAGAATTACGAGGTACGTACTTGATGTAGCATCGCTTTTCCATTCTTTTTATAACAGTCATAGAGTAAAAGGCGTAGAAGAGGATTTGATGAAAGCAAGGTTTGTGCTCATATTAGCAGTAAAGACTGTTATAAAGAACGCTTTAGATATATTGAAAATAACAGCACCAGAGAGAATGTAAAAGGCGGTTTTTCCGCCTTTATTTTGTGGTATAATATGGTTAGGAGGTGTTTTTTATGAATATAAAATGGCTAGGGCATTCATGTTTTAAGTTGACATCCGAGAAGGGTACGGTTATTGTTACAGACCCTTTTGATGAGTCGGTTGGCTATCCTATGCCAAATGTGAAGGCAGACATTGTGACATCTTCTCATTCCCATTTTGACCACAATTATTTTAAAGCAGTAAAGGGAAACTTTGATATTGTTGACACAGTAGGAGAACATAATATAAAAGGTATCAACATAAAAGGTGTAAATACATTTCACGATGACGAACATGGTGCAAAAAGAGGTAAAAATATAGTTTTTGTCTTTGATATTGATGGAATCAGAGTCTGTCACATGGGAGATTTGGGACATGTTTTAACAGAAAAGCAAGTTGAAGAAATAGGACCAGTTGATGTTCTACTCATTCCTGTTGGAGGCTATTATACAATTGATGCAAAACAAGCGGTAGAAGTGATGAACCAGTTAAAGCCTAAAATAACTATACCAATGCACTATAAAACGGAGTTTATTAATTTCCCTATTGATACTGTGGATAACTTTTTGGATATGACAGGTGGCAAAAAGATTTTATCCACAGAAATAGGTATTACTAAGAAAGATCTAGAAGGTGAGCCAAAAGTAATTGCTTTAAATTATCAATATTCTGTATAATTTAAAATGAAGTACAGTTCCTTTGTTTTCACTAAGAGCTTTAGCTTAAACCAAAAAAGTGGGTATCTCATTCCTTTTTAAATTTTTTTAAAAACAAATGAATATAAAAAGACAAAAAGGGCAATATAATAGTGTAAGGTTCGTAATGGTCGAGCCAAGGTCATTACAGGACGCAAGTTCTGTAATGGCCGGCCAAAGATTGGTATTCGATCAAAAGGTCGGATGCTAGTCGGCGGGCAGATTATAATATGTCCATGTAGAGCCTTAATTTTAAGGCTAAAAAGGATGTATTATAGTCGAGCTAAGACTATTATAGGTGCCGCAGGTCGAAGTACGTCATGTACTTAGACTGGAGGTCTTATGCAAAGTGCATAAGGTTTCTAAGGTATCTATAATAGTCGAGCATAGGTCAGTATGGGTTTTGCAATACCTTGCCTTTTAAGTGAGGTATGAAGAGATTTGTACTGGCTGAAGCGAAGACCATTACGAGCCTTACTTTTTTATTGGCATAACACAGACAAAGGGGACGGTTCCTTTTGTCTGAAAATCAAAATAAACGGACAAGAGGAACCGTCCCCTTTGTCTGAATTTTTAAAAATAGATGATGTGGAAATTTTTGTTTTATTATGATATAATCGTTTTAAAAAGGAGGGAAAAATTATAAGATTAGAGGGATAGTAAATGAGAAAATTATTTTTATTTCTTACTATGGTGATGTTCTTTTTAACTTCCTGTGATGTAGTAAAGCTTAAAGAATCATCCACAACTAGGAAAGAACCACCTATAAGGCTGGTATTTTCACTTCCTAATTCAAGCGAAGATTTTGATAATACCCTTTATACCGTCCTTTTGTACGACAGCAATTCTAACAAAATAGCAAGTGAATTTTTAAAAAATAAACGCATTGGATATTATAAATTATCACCAAGACAAGACAAAATTGTTGTGGGAATCCATTACGATGCTGCTTCATTTGAATACTATGTGATAAACATTGATGGCAGCGCTCCAGAAAGACTTACTCTTCCTGTAAGAGATGGAATATATCCAGTGTGGAGTGATGATGGGGAGTATATCTATGGTATTTCACCGGATTCTTTAAATGCTAAAAGTGGGTATATATTTTCTTATGATGTAAATAAAGGAACATTTGAGAAGTATCCTTTAGAAAGTGAAATAAATTCTTGTGGCAAAATCAAACCATATTTTGACAATAAAGGGGTGCTGTTTATTTGTGATAACAAAATAAACTATCTAAATTTTGAAAACAAGGTCGTAAAGCCGGTTTACAGTTTTAACGGAAGTGTAACGTATGGGAGTTTAGATAAAAGTAGAACTATATTTGTGCTAAACGATGAGAAAAACTGCTTAGATGTTTTGGATGGAAATAACTTCAAAATAATAAAAACGTACAAAAACATTTTAAAATACAGATTTTATTCGCTTGACAGTATGGCATTTCCGGATGGTGAACATGTTATATTCAAGATTTATAAATATGACAATAAAGGTAATTTTATAGGTGCACCTATAGTAGATGTTAATTTAAATGGAAATGTGAGGGAATTAAAGGAAAGCGATAATTTGGAATGGAATTCAGTGAAATTTGTTTCTGAAAGCAAACTGGCTGGCGTTAGTCGAGCTGAGAAAGTACTCTTTTATGATTTAAATAGCTTTCAAGATATGCCCTATATGGAAACGGTACTTTGCCGCAATAATGAGATTGGGTATTTAAAAAAACTCAAGATTGCTCTGCCAAATGGGTGGAAGGAGAAATTTACAGGCGGAAATGAAATTTATATCTTAAATTCAAAGGATGAAATTAACGGTGGTATATATGTTATAAGTTATTACAAAGACCAATATTTTGGAGGTTTTCTTCCAAATCACAGCGAACTTTTAAAAGAAGAAAATATAAAAACGCCTATCGGAGAAGGAAAAATTGCCGTTTTGAGGAGAAGCCCTCCTGCTGCTTCCAATGACCCTACAACATATATTGAGATTTTTGGAATTATTCCAATTGCAGACAATGATTTAGCTTACTGCATATGGCTTGGACCATTAAAGGATGATGTAAAAACTATAAATGAGGCTGTAAGAATAATGGAATACATTATGAAAAATTTAAATACAATGTGACTTTAGTCATGAGGAAATGGTGACTTTGTATACTACAAAACTTTCACCATTTCCTTTATTATATTCCTAGAAAACCAAATCAATTTCCAAACAAAGGGGACGGTTCCTTTCGTCTGAAAATTTATTTTGTAGGGAGAGGATGTTTCATGAAGATAGTTAAAATGAAGGATGTAATAAAAAGGTTTGGTGATGTTATAGCTTTAGACAATATGAATTTAGAAATAGAAGAAGGGGAAATTTACGGTCTATTGGGTCCTAATGGGGCAGGGAAGACGACAGCTATAAGCATAATCTGCGGCTTGCTCAATTTTGATAGAGGAGAGGTGTATGTTTTTGATAAAAATATACGCAAAGAACCGGAATTCATAAAGAAGAGTATAGGTATTGTGCCTCAGGATGTGGCTATCTACGGAGATTTAACAGCCTATGAAAATGTAAAGTTTTTTGCAAGTCTTTATGGACTTAGGGGAAAAGAGCTAAAAGAAAGTGTAGAGATGGCATTAGAGTTTGTAGGTCTTTCAGATAAAGCGAAAGAAGTACCAAATAAATTTTCAGGTGGTATGAAAAGAAGGCTAAATATTGCCTGTGCCATTGCCCATAGACCTAAATTAATAATAATGGATGAACCTACAGTAGGTATAGACCCTCAATCGAGGAATCACATTTTGGAATCTGTTAAAAAGTTAAATGAAATGGGTAGTACAATTATTTACACAAGTCACTATATGGAGGAAGTAGAGGCTATCTGCACGCGGATTTCTATAATGGACCATGGCAAGGTTATAGCTGAAGGAACAAAGGAAGAACTCACTTCAATGGTTACAGATGTGAATACAGTTTATATTGAAATTGGCTCAATTGATGGAATAAAAGAGGAGGAATTGAAAGGAATAAAGGGTGTAAAAGCTGTTGAGATAAGAGATAGCACGATAAAGATAACAAGCTTAAAAGATGTGAGCAATTTTGATGATATAATCCACTATTTTATTTCAAAAAACATACCAATACGTAACCTAAGAAACGAAATTCCCGATTTGGAGACAGTTTTTCTTACCCTGACAGGAAGAAAATTGAGAGATTAGAGGTGAAAATATGAGAATCCTTACAATAATGCTTAAAGAAATAAAGGAAATTCTTTATGACAAGAAGGTAATGGCTATTATGATACTATTGCCAATAGTTCTTATTGGAATTTTAGGTTTTGCGTTTTCGTCAACATCAGATATAAAATTAGGGGATATAAAAGTCATATATACAGATGAAGGAGATACGATACTTTCACAGGGTTTTGATATTTTCATTAAAGAAACTGATAAAATGGGAGTAAAATTTGTAGAAATAAAAGATGTCAGCAAAGGAATAAGTGAAATAGAAAAACGCAAATATGATGGTTATGTTTTTTTAAAAGGTAAAGATATAACTTTTTATAAGAATGCACATGGAGATATAAAAACGGAGATTGCAGCAAGTATGATTGACTCTTTTGCTGATACTTTTAAAGGAATAACAGCTATAGCTTCACAAAATCCTGCCTTTCTTAAAAATAGCGGCGATATAAATTTAAATAGAGAATTTATAAAAATAACCTCTATTGACAGAAAAGTTAAACAAACATCATTCGATTATTATTCTGTTACAATGCTTACTTTAATAATTTTATACGGTGCTATGAGTGGTGTATTTTCAATAGATATGGAAAGGACAAAAAAGACAGGGCGCAGAATATTAGCTTCTCCTATTAAGAAATATGAAATATTTATGGGGAAGGTGTTAGGGGTAACTTTTTCTGTTTTTATACAGGCCTTGATTATTGTTCTTTTTAGCAAATACATCTTCGGAGCTAATTGGGGAAAGGATATTGTAACAGTTTTTGTGATTATAATTAGTGAGATAATTTTTGTGGTGGGCTTGGGAGTGAGTTTGGGGGTTATTATAAAAAATGGAGCAATGGCACAAGGCTTACTAAACGGTATAATTCCTTTTATAGCCTTCTTAGGTGGTTCTTATGTTCCTGTAAAAGAAATGGGAAGTCAATTTATTGAGAAACTTTCAAATTTTTCTCCAATTACATGGACAAATACAGCCATATTTAATGTGATATTGGGAGGCAATTATCAATATGTACCTACAGCCCTCATGGTAAATTTAATTCCTGCAGCTTTTTTCATAGTGTTGTCAGCTTATTTATTCAGAAGGGAGGCTTTTTAAGTGAGAGAGCTATTTTTGGTTATGAAGAATACAGTAAAGTTGTTTTTTAGAAGGAAAGGGAATATTATTTTATTGATTTCTGGTATTATAATTCCACTTTTCTTTTTGCTTTTTACCTATGGTGGCAGCGGGCAACTTAGAATAGGTGTTGTAAATAGAGATAAAAGTCAGATTTCAACAGATTTAATTAATTCATTGGAAAAAACGGATAAATTCAAGGTTGTTTTTCTGAAAGAAAATGAGATAAATGATAAAGTATCGAAAGGAGAAGTTGACAGCGCTATAGTGATTCATCAAAGATTTGAAGAAGAAATTTTGAAGGGAAATCCAAAGGATGTAGAGATTGTATCAATAAAAGGGGAAGAAACCACCTTATTTTTGAAAAGTTATCTTGACCGCAAGATAAATGTTCTTTACAATTTAAGCAAGGCATCTGAAGGAAATAAAGAAAATTTTTATAAGATGTACGACCTTTATAAGAACAGTCCTTTTAGCTTGAAAACATATATTGTTGAAGATATAGGGAAGACGGCAGTGGCAACAACAAGAAGTTTAGGATTTTTTATAATGTTTTTGATGTTTAGCACTTTTAATATTTCTAATTTTGTACTTGTGGAGAAGAGAGATAAAACTTTTTACAGAATTTTTGCTTCTCCTTTAAAGCCAAGAACTTATTTAGTGAGCAATTTCTTTGTAAATTTAATTTTGACAGTTTTTCAAATAGCTTTTATACTTGCGTTGATTACCTTTATATTAAACTTAGGCTTCACAAAAGCGACATTTGATGTTTTTTTAGTACTGGTTTCTTTTGGAATAACATCTATTGGTTTAAGTTCAATGATAGTTGCTTTTTCACCCTCTACAAGTTATTCTAATACCTTGTCTACTTTAATTATTACACCTACTTGTATGTTAGGGGGAGCTTTCTGGCCATTATATTTAATGCCAAAATCATTTCAAAAGCTTTCTGATTTTATACCACAGAAATGGGCAATAGACGCTATAGAAAAAATTCAAATGGGTGGTAGTTTAAGCGATGTTTATATGGATATAATCATACTGTTGGCTTTTGCATTAACCTTTATCCTGTTAGGAATATATAAAATTAAAACTTCTGAAAAAATGGGAGATTTTATCTAATTTATATGTTATAATCAGACAAGGGGGACGGTTCCTTTTGTCTGAATTATTATTTTGGGAGTGGATATAAATGCCTAGAAAGTCAAGAGTTAAAAGCAAGAGTGGATATTATCATGTGATGTTGCGGGGAAATGAAAAGAAAAATATATTCAGAAGTGATGATGATAAAAAGTGCTTTATAGAAATATTGGCAGAGAAAAAGCTAGACGGGAAGTTTTATTTAACTGCTTTTTGTCTAATGAGCAACCATGTTCATTTGATGATCAAGGAAGGCAATGAAGATTTATCAGGTTCTATTAAGAGGATTGCAGGAACTTATGCTTCTTATTTTAATAAAAAATACGATAGGACAGGGCATTTATTTCAGGATAGGTTTAGAAGTGAGCCAGTTGAAGATGAGAGTTACGTTATAGCATTAGTAAGATACATTCATCAGAATCCGGTAAAAGCGGGACTAGTGAAAAAAGTTTCTGATTATAAGTGGAGCAGTTATAGCTGTTATATTAATGATAATGATAAGATGTGTCAAATTGTAGATACAGAATTAATTTTAGGCATTTTCTCTGATGATAAAAAGAAAGCTATAGAACAGTTTAAGAAATATATAGAGCAGACAGAAGGCACTGAAGTTTTTATCGACATTGAAGAAGAAAAAATGAGTACGGAAGAAGCCAAAGAGTTATTTAAAGAAATGGCGATGGAATTTGGGATTAAAGATATAGAAAATCTGGAAATTAAAAAACGTAAAGAATGGCATGACTTAATAAAAAAATACAGAGAAAAAACCGGACTTTCAATTAAAGATATTGCTTCTATTGCTGGGGTGACTAGGTATAGTATACATAAGATTTTGAAAGAAAAAGGCAAAGCCTGACTATATAGGCTGATTGAATTTAAAAGATCAGACAAGAGGAACCGTCCCCTTTGTCTGGTCCCCTTTGTCTGCTTTGTCTGCAGACTTAATTTTGGGGATTTTCTCAAAAGACAAGGAAAAGGCACTCAAATTGCTCTTTACTTTTCCCGCAATAGAGAATTTGACTGATTGCAATTTGCAGTTATTAGGAGTATAATGAAAATGAAAGAAAAAGTAAAAAGGTGATATTTTATGGAAGACAAAAGTGTTGAAGTAAAAAAGTGCTTTACATAAAATGAGTGTTGATGAAGTAATTCGCAATTTAAAAGTTGAAGTTAACAACGGTAATGGTAGTAATTGGTTTGTCTGTTTTGCTTTCCTTTGGAATCAATGACTTTGTGAAATACCTTTTTTAAGAAGACATGGATAACTTTTGAGTATTTCTAAAGCCGCCTTTTAAAGCGGCTTTTTTGGAGGATATATACGGGAGGAAAGGAGAACATATATGTCGTTCATCGCCCAGGTTAAATTTTTGCCCAAAGAAGTAAAACGTTTTATAGCAACTGAAGCCTTATTGGGTATAGGAATGGGGATTTTTGGTTTAGTATTAAATTTGCATTTGCTTGCTTTAAACGTTTCTCCTGAACAAATAGGAGCTCTTAATTCTGTAGGAACTTTAGTGATGGGGGCAGCTGCTATTCCAGCAGGTTTTTTTGCTAATTATATTGGGAGAAAACGAATTTTTATATCAGGAATAACTCTTACAGGGATAGGATATGGGCTTTTTGGATTAGGGGAATCTATAGGAGTTTTTTATTTGGCACAGATTATACAATTTATAGGAATTTCCTTTTTGATTACAACAGAAATACAGCTTTTATTTTCATATGCTGAGACAAATGAATTGGAAACTGTAAGTTATAGCCTTTTATTTGCTGTTTTTACTCTATTTAGTGGAGTAGGTACGCTTTTGGGAGGCTTTATACCCAATTGGTTTCCATATGGTAATACAAAATATCAAAGTTCTGTGTATATATCAGCCGTGTTAATTTTAGTGGCGGCTTTATTAAGAGGGATTTTGTTGCCATGCGTAAACAATAGTTTTGATAAAGGTAAGAGTAAGTTGTTATTGTCAAATATTAGAATTTACCAAGTTTTTGATAAAAAAATTCTTTTAATTATTTTTTATCTTTTTTTGGCGGGTATGGCTTTTTCTACGATAATTCCTTTCCAAAACGTGATTGTGAAATTTCGGATGGGTTGGAGCGATGAATATGTCTCCTATTTGCTTACAATAAATGGGCTAATTTTGTTTTTTGCTTCTATGATAATGCCATGGATAATAAATAAATTTGGAACCATTAAAGCTTATTACTATGTATATGGGATGAATTTATTGTTTGCACTTATATTAGCCTTTAATAATATTTCTGTAATGATGTTTTCAACAATATTTTTACTAAGAAGTGGTAGTTTTACGCTTTTGAATAATATGATAGAAAGTCAAACAATGTCTGTTGTAGAGGAAGAAAAAAGGGATTTTTTTGCTGGAGTAAAATCACTTTTAAGGAGTATAGGATCAGCAATAGCCAGCTATTTAGCTGGCTATATCCTAGAAAATCAAAATTATACTTATCCCTTTCTAATTACGTTTGTAATACTATTAGTAAGTCTTTTGTATTTTGCTATATTTATTAAACCGATTTTTATTGAGAAGCTAAGCAATAGTAACTTTTCTTTTGAAGAAGAAATTCAAAAAGATGTGGAAGGCATCTAGCTATACCAAATGGCAAGCTACGAAATGCCCTCCTCCTACATCTTTGTATTCTGGTACTTGTTCTCTACAAATGTCTTTAGCAAGTGGGCATCTTGTGTGGAATTTGCATCCTTTTGGTGGATTCGCAGGGCTCGGGATATCTCCTTCTAAGATTATTCTTTCTCTTTTTAAGTCTGGGTCTGGAATTGGAACGGCAGACAAAAGGGCTTGTGTATAGGGGTGAAGTGGATGTGCAAAAAGTTCGTCTCGTGCTGCCATTTCAACTATAGACCCAAGATACATTACTGCAACTCTTGTGCTTATATGCTCTACTACACTCAAATCGTGAGAAATAAACAAATAAGTTAACCCTTTTTGCTCTTGCAAATCCATAAGCAGGTTGATTATTTGGGCTTGTATTGAGACGTCAAGAGAAGATACAGGTTCGTCTAACACAATAAATTCAGGATCTAAAATGAGTGCACGAGCTATTCCTATTCTCTGACGCTGACCACCAGAAAATTCGTGAGGATAGCGGTCTATATGGTACGGAGCTAATCCGCATATCTCCATTGTTTCTATGACTTTATCCCGCAATTCATTTTTAGAAATAAGGCCATGGTCTAAAAGAGCTTCTCCTATGGCATCTCCTACTCTAAGGCGTGGGTTTAAAGAGCTAAAGGGGTCTTGGAAAACCAATTGCATTTTAGGTCTTAGTTTTCTAAGCTCGCTTTTTTTGAGACTGTGAATAGGAATAGATTTGTAAAAAACTTCTCCGTCAGTTTTATCATACAACCTTATTATAGTACGCCCGACTGTGCTTTTACCACAACCAGATTCGCCAACAAGACTTAAAGTTTCACCTTTATTTATAGTGAATGTCACTCCATCTACTGCTTTTACATATCCTATCGTCCTTTGTAAAATACCGCCTCGTATTGGGAAGTATTTTTTAAGGTTTTTTACTTCTATTAAAGGTTCACTCATTTTTTCCACTCTCCTTCATAGAGCCAGCAGGCGACTTTGTGCCCATTTTCGTCAGCTGCAAGTTGAGGTATCTTTTGGCGGCAAATGTCCATTGCATATTCGCACCTATCGCTAAAATAACAATAGTCTCCCAAACCAATAGGGTTAGGCACTTGCCCTGGGATTGTGTATAGTCTTTCTTGCCTTTGACCAATTATTGGTTTTGCTTTTAAAAGACCTCTTGTATATGGGTGTTTAGGGTTTTTGAAAAGTTCTCTTACAGGAGCTTCTTCAATAACTTTTCCAGCATACATAACTACTACGTAGTCAGCTATTTCAGCAACAATTCCAAGGTCATGGGTTATAAGCATTAAAGCCATATTTCTTTCCTGCTTTATTTTTCTCAAAAGGTCAAGGATTTGGGCTTGAATTGTTACATCAAGAGCAGTGGTTGGTTCATCAGCTATTAAAAGTTTTGGATCGCAACTTAGAGCTATTGCAATCATTATACGCTGTCTCATACCACCGCTTAGTTCATGAGGATAACTTGTCATTATCTGTTCAGCTCTTGGTATGCCAACTTGTTTAATAAGTTCAATAGCCTTATTCCAAGCCTCTTTTTTAGTCATGAGTTTATGCACCATTAAAGGCTCCATTATTTGTTCTCCAATTGTTAAAACAGGGTTTAAAGAAGTCATTGGCTCCTGGAATATCATGCCTATTTCATTACCGCGTATTCTTCTCATTTCTGCCTCACTTAATTTAAGAATATCTCGCCCATCAAAGATTATTTCGCCACCTTCAATTTTCCCAGGAGGAGACTGAATTAATCTCATTAGGGATAAAGCAGTTACACTTTTGCCGCAGCCAGATTCACCGACAATGCACACCGTTTCCCCTTCTCGTATAGAGAAACTTACATCATTTACTGCTTTTACAACACCTTCTTCAGTGTAGAAAAAAGTTTTGAGATTGCGAAATTCTACTAGATTTTTTGCCATTTTGATTCCTCCTAAATTTTTTGTCTAGGATCGAAAGCGTCTCTTAAAGCATCACCAATGAAGTTGATAGCTACGACAGTTAGCATTATAGCAACACCTGGCGGAATCCAAAGCCATGGACGCTTTGCAAAATCGATCATATTATTTGCAGCAGACAGCATATATCCCCAAGAAGGTGTTGGAGGGATGACACCTAGTCCTAAGAAACTTAAAGCAGATTCTGATAATATTGCGCCAGCTACTCCCAATGTTGCAGAAACTATAACAGTAGGTAATACATTGGGGAAAAGGTGTTTTATTATTTTTTTACTATCTCTTAAACCTAAAACTTCTGTTGCCAGCATGAATTCCTGCTCTTTTAAACTCAAAATTTGGCTTCGTATAAGCCTTGCAAGACCTACCCAGGATATAAATCCTAAGATAAACATGACATAGTATATCCTTTGAGGTGGCGGAATTTTTAAGTCGGACATTATAGCACCTAACATGATTAAAATGGGAAGACCAGGCATAGCGTAAATGATATCTGCCAACCTCATTATTATGACATCTAACCAGCCTCCGTAATATCCTGCGATAGAGCCTAACATTCCACCGATTAAAACGATTATCAAAGTAGCTGCAATCCCTATTGTAAGGGAAATTCTACCTGCAAGCATAAGCCTTAAAAGCACATCTCTTCCTAGATTATCTGTACCAAGCCAATGTTCTGCACTTGGTGGTTGATTCCCTTTTGATACATCTATTTTTGCATCCAGATAAGGCGAAAAATAAGGCCCTACAAAAGAGAAAAGGAACATAAAAGTCAAAATTACCAGTCCCAATATGGCGTATTTATTTTTTAAAAATCTATGGAAAGCGTCTCTCCAAATCGAAGGTGCTTTTTTCAGATTATTTTTCTTTTTATAATCAAGAGGTTGATTTACATTGACTTGATCCAAGCTTTATCCCCCCTATTTAAGTCTTACACGTGGATCAGCAACGCCATACAAAACGTCAGCTAAAATATTTGCTAAAATTGTAAGAACGGTTATGAGCATTGTGTATCCCAAAAACAATGGATAATCCCTTATATAAATTCCTTCTAGAACGACTTTACCAATGCCGGGCCAGTTGAATATCCTCTCAGTTATCATTGCACCTGCAAATAAGCTAGGTAATTCTAAAGTAAACAAAGTGATCAAAGGTAGAAGAGCATTTCTTAAAGCATGTTTAAAAATAACAGTTCTTTCCTTTAAGCCTTTAGCTCTGGCAGTCCTTATATAATCTTGCTTTATGACTTCTAGCATATTTGCCCTAAAATAGCGGCTTAAGCCCCCTACACTTATTAAAGTTAGAGTAGCAACAGGAAGCACCATGTGCTTTGCAACATCAACTATATGGGCCCAACCAGTATAATTGGATCCTGTTGTTATCATTCCACCTAAAGGGAACCATTTGAGGTCTACTGCAAAAACTTTAAGCATAACAAGACCTAAGAAGAAAGAGGGTAAAGAGTAAAGGATAAATACAAGCAAGGTAGCTATAGTGTCAAATACAGAATACTGCCGTATAGCAGAATAGATACCTATTATAGAGGCAATTAACCATTCAAAAAACATTATAGCTACTCCCAATATAAAGGAATTCCATATAAAATCATTTATTACTCGTACTACAGGTTTTTTAAACAATAAAGAGTCGCCCAAATCACCTTTTAAGACACCGCTTGCCCAAGATATATATCTTTGAGGGAGTGGTTTGTCCAATCCATAAAGGGCCCTTAATTGTGCAGCCCTTTCCTCAGTCATCTTAGGATTTTGAAGTTGAGAGGTGACGTAGTCACCAGGTGCCATTGCAAAAATTAAAAATATTATTATAGAAGCTCCAATTAATGTAGGAATACTCTGTAGTAGTCTGCGTATAATAAACTGTGTCATTCTATCCCTCCTAATAGATGAAAAGCCCGGCCCTTAACAGCCCGGGCTTTTTAAATTTAAATTAGTACTGAAGAATTTCTGCTTGATACAGTGAATAAGTAAAATCTCTGAAAGATGAGATCTGGAATCCTACTACTCTGCTGTTCTTTGCGTTGAGGTCATTTCTCTGATACAGGAAGATGTATGGCAAGTCATCGTTTAATACTTTGTAAAGTTCATGGTAAATTTCCTTGCGTTTATTAATATCTGTTTCTTCACGGCCCTTTAGTATGAGTTCATCAACTTTTGGATTTGCATACCCTATTTTATTCTGAGACCCTTTTGAGAAGAATATAGTATAAGGATCTGGTTCAGGAGTTAAGCCCCAAGCCATGAAGTACATTTCAAAATCGCCTTTATTGACCTTGTCAATTATGGCGTTGAATTCAAGAGGTTCTGCCACAAATTCTATACCCAATTCTTTATAATTTTCTACTGCCATTGGCACTAAAGCATCATTTACTGGATTAGGTGATGAAGCTAAGAAGTGTATTGTAAATTTCTGACCATCTTTATAACGATAACCATCTGGTCCTAATTTCCAACCAGCTTCATCTAAAAGCTGCTTTGCTTTTTCTGGGTTATAGTCATAATGTATTATGTCTTTTTCATCAGGATATGCCCATGATACTTTAGACTGTGGCACATCTCTTACTTCTGCTAAGCCCTGATATACAGCATCAACTATAGCTTTGCGGTTAAGACCATAAGCTAATGCTTTACGCACTCTTACATCCTGGAATTTTGGCAATTTGTGATTGAAAGCTATATAACCATAACCATTAGTTGGAAGTAAGCTATAATCAACAAATCCAAGGCTTTCTAGCAACTCTACGTTATCTTTCTTTGCTGTGATGTTTGAGGTCTCATAGTCTGTTTCACCGGTTTGTAACATTTGAACAGCTGTTTCCTCTGTTGTAGTTTTGTAAATTAAGTGTTTAATTTTTGGAGCACCTTTCCAGTAATTCTCATTTGCTACTAAGCGAACTTCTTGACCAGGAACAAATTTTTCAAATACATAGGGACCTGAGCCGAGTGGCTGCTGTTCTAAAGCCTTTACTCCGTCTAATTTGCCTTTAGCAAAGTCTTTTCCATAATAATGTTGTGGGATAACTGGGATATTAAGGTCTGACAAAGATGTTCCGAGAACTTTTTCTAATTGAATCTGTATTGTATGGTCATCTATTACTTTTATTCCTTCAATTTTGTCTGCATTTCCTTCATTATATTCTTTAAACCCTTTGATTCCTGCTGCAGATAAAGCAATTGGCCCATCATAAGTAGGATCAGCTAGTACATAATAAGAAAATTCTACGTCCTTAGCTGTCAAAGGTGTTCCATCACTAAATTTTACGTCATCTCGTAAATGGAAGGTGATAGTATTGTTATCTTTGTCTATATCCCAACTCTTTGCAAGAGATGGAATGTATGTTCCATCGAAGTCTACCTCTAGTAAACTATCAAAAATAGCGCTGTTTACATAATTGTCATATGATGTTTCAGAATAGAGAGGATTGAAAACTCCTTTTGGCTCATGAAGACCTATTATAAGTGTGTCGGTACGAGCCTTTGATGCTTCTGGTATTTTTGAAGTGTCTTTTGCTTTAGTCCAGTTGTCGCTATCTTGAACTGAAGCTGTAGGTGTTGTTTTTTGTTCTTGAGATTGTTGTGGCGTTTGAGTTTCTGTCTTACCACAGGAGGTCAAAAAAACAGATAGGATAAAAATTAGGGTCACAACTAGAGGAAGCCACTTTTTTCTTAGCATTTTTTAAATCCCCCTTACATTTTATTTTAAATTATATTTATTTTGTACACAATTACTATTATAGCATATTTAATACATATTGACAACATACCCATTAAAAGTGTAAATCTTTTGCGGGATTTTTTTAATTTTGTATATATATTTTTAAAATCTATTAAAATATGAAGATAAAAATTATTAACTTTTAAATCCCTATTTAAATTTTATGCAAACAAAGATGATTTTTGTACATATTTTGTGAAATTTTTTCACAAAAATTTAATAAGCCTTCAAAAAAAGTGGCAAAAACACAATACAATTTAAAATTTAATATTATTTTTAAACTAAAATTGTTTTCAAACACTAAAAAGTAAAGAAATAATAAGATAATTTTAATAGTGTCTTCTTGCTTTGTATGGACTTTATACGGTAAGAAATGGATCTTTGAAAAATATGGAATTAATTCTTAAAAGGCATTGATTTATAAGCAATTATTGATATAATATTTTTATAAAATAAGAGCAAAAGATGGTGATAAAATGTCTGATAATTTTGTTCCCGAGATAACTTCACCTTTAAGGCAAAAGATGGTTTTAGTTCCTGAAGTTATTCATCAAAAAGCTTCGGGAATAAAGGTCTATGGTAAATTAATAAAATCCCTTGTTTTTACAACAGATATTGCTTTGATTAGAAATACTAATGCTCATGCTGTTTTAGCAGTATATCCGTTTACTCCTCAGCCAGTTATTACTCACGCTCTTATGATGGCAGCGGATATACCGGTATTTTGCGGGGTGGGTGGAGGACTTACACAAGGAAAGAGAGTTGTTAACTTGGCTCTTGACGCGGAATTTTCTGGAGCAATGGGAGTTGTTGTAAATGCTCCTACTGCCAATGATATAATCAAAAAAATTAGAGCGACAATAGATATACCTATTGTTGTAACTATAGTGTCGGAGAAAGAGGACATAAAAGGGAGAGTAGAAGCTGGCGCTACAATACTTAACATATCTGGTGCACAAAAGACACCTGATTTAGTAAAACGTGTAAAAGATATTTGTCCCGACATACCCATTATTGCAACAGGAGGTCCTACTGAGGAAACCATTTTAAAGACGATAGAAGCAGGCGCTAATGCTATATCCTATACTCCTCCTACAAATGCAGAGATTTTCTCAGAGATAATGGACAAATACAGAAAAGAAAGGGAATAACTAAAAGGGCTTTTTGGCCCTTTTAGTTATTATAAGTTCATTTTGCTGTCAATTAAATATGAGGTTGCGATAAAGAGAATAAAAAGTGTAAATGTTTCAAAAGTTAGAGCGGCGATATTTAACTCTAATGGTGTAAGATACATTGTTATATTAGAGTTAGTGTTAACGGCTTTTGCGATTATACTGCCAGTTCCAATATGAATGGAATAAGGGAATAATTTTGATATAAGGGTAATAAGTTTGTTTATTATAAAATAAATTAACCACATCAACATGAGAGAAATCCATATGGCGTATTTGTTTGAGTAAAAAATTGTTTTTGTAAGAGTTATGCTAAAATATGACAGAAGAATTAAAAAGATAAAGAAAAGTGTTATAAGTGTAGAAGCAGGTATTAGAGTATTTTTATATTCTAAAATAAAATTGTTTACTATTTCCACAGGGTAATTTATTGATAGATTCAAATAGGATAGCAAAACAACAGTAAATATAAATATTAGAAATTCAGCAATAGCAACTATTAATTTTGCCCCCAATATTGTTTCTCCTCTTTTGGGAATTGTAAAAATCAAATATCCAGAGTTTCCAAAGACATCTTTTGCATAGAGTATTATACCTGATATTACAAGAACAATGTAGACTAAGTAAATTGCTAAAAATGAAAAAGCTAGCGAAACTGTAAAATCTTTGGAAGTAAGTCTCATATTTATATAAAAAAACATAAAAAACATCCCTATTAAAGCTGCAATGTAATATTTGGATCTTCCCTGCAATTCATATTTTATAAGTTTAAACATTAGCATATACCTCCCTAAAAATTTCATCAATTGATTTTCCTTTTTTTCTCCTTAAATCTTCTGTTTCTTCTTTTAAAATTATTGTTCCTTCAGAGAGAAAGGCTACTTCATCAAAAACTTTTTCTATGTCTCTTATAATATGAGTAGAAATAACCATTGAGCTATCTTCATTAATGTTTTTTATTATGGTATCTATTATTTTGTCTCTTGCACTGGGGTCTACGCCGCCTAAAGGTTCGTCTAAAATATAAAGTTTAGAATTTCTTGACAAGAAAAGTGCTAAAAAAAGCCTTTCTAACATGCCTTTTGAAAGGGAAGAGACTTTTTGGTTTTCTTTAAGCTCCATAAAGTCTAAATTTGATTTAGCCTTTTCTTCATCAAAATCATTGTAAAAATCTTTGAAAAAATTTACAGCATCTTTCACCCTCATCCACTTATAAAGAGGATTTACATCAGGTAAATAAGATACAATTTGCTTCGTATAAATTCCCGGCTTTTTACCTTCAATTAGCACTTCTCCTGAAGTAGGCTTTAGTATGCCAGCTATAATTTTCATTAATGTAGTTTTACCACTGCCATTAGGACCTAAAAGCCCTAAGATTTTTCCTCTTTCAACTTCTAAGTCTATGCCTTTCAAGGCTTGGGTATTGTAATAATTTTTTGTTAAATTAGAGATTTTTAAAATTGTGTCCAATTACTTAACCTCCCTTTCTAAGGATTCTTTTACAATTTCTATTATTTCATCCATGTTAAAACCTAAATTTTTGATTTCATTTACAAAGGATGTGACTAATTCCATTGCCATTTCTTTTTTTAATGATTTTAGTTTTTGTACATCGTTTGTAATAAAGGTTCCCATTCCTCTTTGTGTATAGGTGATTTGTTCTCTTTCAAGTTCCTGATATGCTCTTTGGACAGTATTGGGATTTACTTTTAAAATTTCTGCCATTTCTCTGACAGAAGGCAATTTATCACCTGCTTTTAAATTTGCTGTAGCTATCTCTTGTTTTATTGCCTTCATTATTTGAAGGTAAATGGGTATTTTTTCATCAAACTCAATTTTCAATACAACACCTCCATATTGTACTAGTGCACTAATTATATAATACACTAATATTTTCTAAATGTCAATATTAAAGAGATTTTTGTTTATGCAATTCGCTATGTTATAATTAACTTAAAACATATTTAAAAAGGGGAGAGGATGAGATGCAATACAGACAATTTGGCAAGCTAAATATAGCAGTATCTGCATTAGGATTTGGTTTAATGAGGCTTCCTGTAATTGATAATGATAACAGCAAAATAGATGAGGCTGAAGCGATAAAGATGATAAGGTATGCCATTGACAATGGTGTGAATTATATTGATACAGCATGGCCGTATCATGGAGGTAACAGCGAAATAGTTGCAGGTAAAGCTTTAAAAGATGGTTACCGAGAAAAAACTTTTCTTGCTACGAAACTTCCCACCTGGCTAATTAACGAGAAAGAAGATATGGACAAATATTTAAATGAACAGCTCAAGAAACTTCAGACAGACCACATAGATTTTTATCTTTTGCATGCTTTAGATAAAAGCAAATGGGAGAACATGAAAAAAGTTGATGCTTTAAGCTGGGCTGAAAAGAAGAAGCAAGAAGGAAAGATAAGATACATAGGGTTTTCCTTCCATGATGAGTATCCTGTATTCCAAGAGATTGTAGATTATTATGACAAATGGGATTTCTGTCAAATACAGTACAACTATATGGACATAGATGTGCAGGCTGGAGAGAAGGGATTAAAATATGCTGCTTCAAAAGGCTTAGGTGTTGTAATAATGGAGCCTATAAGAGGAGGAAGGCTTGCCAACCCTCCAAAAGCAGTGCAAGACATTTGGGATACTGCAAAGGTTAAGCGTACCCCTGCAGAGTGGGCACTTCAATGGTTATGGAATCAGCCGGAGGTTTCGGTTGTGTTAAGTGGCATGAGCACGTTTGAGCAACTAAAAGAAAATATTGAAAGCGCAAAAAGGTCAGGAATAAATACCTTAACAAAAGAAGAACTTGAGATTGTGAGTAAAGTTAGAAACAAATACAAAGAGCTTTCACCAATTGCCTGTACAGGGTGTAACTACTGCATGCCTTGCCCAAATGGTGTAAATATACCAAGGAACTTTGAACTTTACAACGAAGCTCATATGTATAACATTTATGAGGCTAACCGTAAGGCTTATAAAGATTTGGGAGATGCAAAAGCGAGTTCCTGCATTGAATGTGGTACCTGTGAGAGTGTATGTCCACAACATCTTACAATAATTGATTATCTTAAAGAAGTTGCAGATTATTTTGAAAGAGCATAACGAAAAAGGAGAAGGAGTTTTACATTTCGCTCCTTCTCCTTTTTATGTAATACCATGATGAAAAGCAGTTAAAAATATTGTTATTCCAAGAAGAAGACATATCAGACTTAGTATTAAAATGATGACTAAATAAAATTTTTTCTCCATTTAGTATACCGCCCCTTTTAAAAACATATCTCTATAGTATAGACGAAAAACTTCGCTTTTAGTTTCATTTTTTTAAAATTCTTTCTATAAATTTTTGCCTACTTTTATTGTTTATGAGAGGAGAGTTTGTATGTTTGAGGTTATTGAAGATATGTTAAGTCCAGAATATTGGATTAGGAAAATAGACAATGCCGACAAAGTTATTATGACACCACAAGAGATTGAAAACTTTAACAGAAAGATAATAAATAAAGTAGGTATGGTATGTGACATTGAGACATATAAAGAGAGTTTAAAAAAAGATGAGCTTATTAAGTTAATCAAAAGTTATGAGATACCCAAAAAGTCTATGTACAATAGGTACGGCAACCTCATAGAAGAAGACTTTTATGACGATGTAATAGAAAATACAAATTTAGAAAAAATTGAGGATGTAAATCCAGTAAAATACGGTATAGCAATTCGAAATACTTCTATTAGAAGTTTTCCCACGGAGGAAGCTGTTTTTGACAAGCAGGGAGATATTGAATTTGACAGGTTTCAAGAGACGGGATGTCAAGCTTTTGAACCTTTAGTTATTTTACACAAAAGTAAAGATAGAAAATGGTTTTTTATACAGATGTACAATTACAGAGGATGGATTAAAGCAGAGGATATTGCAATTTCAAAGGACAAAAAAGAGTTATTTGATTATGTAAATTCCTATAAATTTTTAGTGGTCACAGGAAACTACACAAAAACTCGGAGTAATCCTTTTGATATAAGCATTTCTAAACTGGAATTTACAATGGGTACTAAGATACCTCTCGAAACAAACAAAGTTCCAAGGCATATAGGCAATCAATCCGTAGAAGGCAATTATGTAATTAAAATACCTGTAAGAGATAGTAATGGAAATCTTCAATTTAAGTATTCTTTGATTTCCAAAAAAGAAGATATAAATTTAGGATACCTTCCATATACAAGAGAAAATATTCTAAAGCAAGCTTTTAAACTTTTAGGTGATAGGTATGGGTGGGGAGATAGTTTTGGGGGAAGAGATTGTTCAAGCTATATAATGTATGTTTTTAAAACTTTTGGCATAAGGCTTCCTAGGAATGCTAATGAGCAAGAAGCAGTAGCGGACAAATCCTATAAATTTATTGAGGGAATGTCAAATGAAGAAAGAATAAAAGTGTTCGACAGTGTAAAGCCAGGAGCATTAGTCTATATGCCAGGGCATGCTATGATTTACATTGGAAAAGAAAAAGGCATTCCTTATATAATACATAATTTTCATGGGTATGGAGAGAAAAAGGAAGATAAATATGAATTTGTTCCTGTAAATGAAGTTATGGTAACCTCTACTTTTCTGCCGACAACTTCAGGAGTATCTTTTATAGAAAAATTCACTTCTGTTTTGGAAATAGAATAAGGGTAAACTAAAAATTTACCCTTATTCTCCATAGGCTTTTCTATATATTTCTGCAATTTCGGATACCAATGGCATTCTTGGGTTTGAACCGGTGCACTGGTCATTAAAGGCTATATCAGACATTTCCATTATTTGTTTTTCGAATTCTTCTTTATTTATGCCTGCTTCTTTAAGTGTCAAAGGAAGATTAAGCTCTTTCATAAGATTTTTTATTGCTTCAATGAGGCTTTTTACTCCTTCTTCAATGGTTGATGCAGGAAGTCCCAAGAATTTTGCAATTTCTGCATATTTCTCGGCTGCTTTGGGATATTCATATTGTGGGAATGAAGCAAATTTTTTAGGTAACTCAGCATTGTATTCTATGACATAGGGCAGAAGTATTGCATTTGCTCTTCCGTGTGGAAGATGGAATTTAGCACCAAGTATATGAGCCATACTATGGTTTATTCCTAAAAATGCATTTGTGAAGGCCATTCCAGCTATGCATGAAGCATTGTGCATCTTTTCGCGGGCGACTTTATTTTGCCCGTTTTTGTATGCTTTAGGTAGATATTCAAATATCAATTTTATAGCTTTTTCTGCGAGAGCGTCTGTATAGTCTGATGCCATTACAGATACATAGGCTTCAATAGCATGGGTTAAAGCGTCCATACCAGTGTCTGCTGTGACAGAGGGTGGTATTGTCATTGTGAGGTCAGGGTCTATTATAGCGATATCTGGTGTTAATTCGTAATCTGTGAGAGGGTACTTTATATTTTTCTTTTTGTCTGTTATAACTGCAAAGGCAGTAACTTCAGAACCTGTACCGCTGGTGGTTGGTATTGCGATAAATAAAGCTTTTTTCCCCAGTTCAGGAAATCTATAAGTTCTTTTTCTTATGTCCATAAATTTTAACCTTAAGTCTTCGAATTTTGTATCAGGGTATTCGTAGAAAAGCCACATTCCCTTCGCTGCATCTATTGCAGAACCACCACCTACAGCTATTAGTAAGTCAGGCTCAAACCCTCTCATTATTTTTACCCCTTTTTCTACAGTGTCAACTGAAGGATCTGGTTCAACTTCAGAGAATATTTCATATTTAATATTTGCCTTATCTAATTGATACGTTACTTTATCTACAAAACCTAATTTAACCATCACAGGGTCTGTTACAATAAAGGCTTTTTTGCCTTTTACTTGTGACAGATATTGTAATGACCCTCTTTCAAAATAAATTTGTGGTGGAACTCTGAACCATTTCATTCTCTCTTTTCTTATAAAAACTCGTTTTATGTTTATAAGGTTATAAACACTTACATTATCTGTTGTTGAATTTCTACCCATTGTACCGCAACCCAAAGTCAAAGATGGGATAGCCGTGTTATAAATATCTCCAATAGCTCCTTGAGAAGCAGGGGCGTTTACAAGAATTCTTCCTGCTCGTACTCTTTTTGCAAATTCATTAATAATTTGTTGGTTTTCAGAATGTATTACTGCAGAGTGACCAAGTCCGCCGAATTCTGTCATTTCTTCACATCTTTTTATGCCTTCGTTGTAATCTTTGACTGTGTATAAAGCAAGTATTGGACTTAGCTTTTCTCTGGAGAGAGGATATTCTGGTCCTACAGCAGGATATTCAGCTACAAGTATTTTTGTGTTTTCAGGTACTTTAAATCCAGCCATTTCAGCAATTTTTGTTGCCGGTTGACCTACAACTGCTGGATTCATTAAACCGGTGTTTTTGTCTATAGCGAATTCTTCTAGCATTTTAGTCTCTTCTTTATTGAGAAAATAGCAACCATATTCTTTCATTAATTTTTTCACTTCATCTGCTATTTCTTCGTCTATTATCACAGCTTGTTCTGATGCGCATACTGTGCCATTGTCAAAAGTTTTGCTAAGTATTAGGTCTGAGACTGCTCTTTTAATATTTGCAGTTTTTTCAATGTAGCAGGGGACATTGCCAGGACCTACGCCAAGGGCGGGTTTTCCTGAGCTGTAAGCGGCTTTTATCATTCCAGCGCCGCCTGTTGCGAGGATAAGGGAGACGCCGGGATGTGTCATGAGAAGTTGCGTTGCTTCAATTGAAGGCGTTTCAATCCAACCTATGCATCCTTCTGGTGCACCAGCTTTTAATGCTGCCTCGTACATGGTCTTTGCTGCTTCTATACTACATTTTAATGCTTTTGGGTGAAAGCTAAAAATTATTGGATTTCTTGTTTTAATAGCGATTAAGCTTTTGAACATTGTTGTAGAAGTAGGGTTTGTAACGGGTGTTACGCCGGCTATAACTCCTACAGGTTCTGCCACTTCCATATAATTTTCTTCTAAGTTTTCACTAAGGACGCCGACAGTCTTTTTGTCTTTTATATAATTGTACACATATTCTACTGCAAAAAGATTTTTCGTTATTTTGTCTTCATAAACACCCATTTTTGTTTCTTCATGGGCTAATTTTGCCAATCTCACATGATTTTCAATACCAGCCAAAGCCATAGCTTTAACTATTTTATCTATTTGTTCTTGGGTATAAGACATGAATTTTTCTTGTGCTCTTTGTGCTTTTTCTACTAATTGGTCTATTTGTCTTTTAACATCCAGCGTTTCTTTCACTTCTGTTTTTTCTTTTACTTCTCTTCTTTCTTGTAATAAGTTAGGCATAAGAACACCTCCATATTGATAATAATTTAACAAAATATTTTATTTAAATAAAGAGATTGTCAAAGTGTACTTCGAAAAATTTAAGTATTTTTCTATAAAAATTAGAAGTTAACAATAGTTTGCTCTATATTTTAATTGTTATTCATTTAACAATCTCTTTACACTTTTATAATAAAACAGGTTTAAAATGATGTCAATAGTGATAAATCGATATGAAACGATTACTCAAAAAATTTTACATTATGTTTTTGCAGATTATATTGTGATATAATCAAATTACCAGTTTTTAAATTTTTAAGGAGATGAGAAGGTGCTGTATAAAAAATTCTTATCGCCTATTGGCATGCTTACAATATTTTCTTCGGGTAAAGGCATATGTCGTATTGACTTTGAAAATGAGAAATCTTCATTAGAAGGCTTTAAAGAAGGCAGCGATTTTTATATTGAAGAGTGTATACGTCAACTTGACCTATATTTTCAAAAGAAATTAAAAAATTTTGATGTGCGGTTGGATTTGCAAGGTACAGATTTTCAAAAAGCTGTGTGGCGTGAAATTTCAAAAATTCCCTATGGGAAAGTTAAAACATATGGAGAAATTGCTAAATTGATTGGCAAGCCAAAGGCAGCAAGAGCGGTAGGACAGGCTCTTAATAAAAATCCTATTCCTATTATAATTCCTTGTCACAGAGTTATAGGAAAGGATGGCAATTTGACAGGCTTTGGAGGGGGGATTGAGATAAAAAAGTTTTTATTAAGTCTTGAGGGGGTAAAGATTTAACTATCTACAATGGTGCAATTGGTAGTAATTTTGTCAATTGTGCCATTATTTTTAACTTTTTTATGGTATAATGGAGATAAAGAGCAGGTGATAGAATGGATTATTTGGAAACTTTAAAAGAGTTTTTTAAAAATAAAGAGAATATAGTTATGGCTTTTTTGTTTGGCTCTGTTGCCAAAGGAAAAGCTACAAAGGAATCAGACATTGACATAGCAGTTTACCTTAAAGAATATGATGAGAAATTTGTCTATGGTTTATGGAATGAATTGGAGGATTTGCTTAAAAGGGATGTTGACCTTATTGTTTTGAATATAGCCAATGCTACTGTTGCTTGGGAAGCTTTGAGAGGAAAAAAGATTATAATAAATGACCATGATTTTTATATAAACTACATGCTTGAAGTGTCTATGGAGGCAGAAGATTTTAGAAAAACTGTTCTTGATATATATAGATACAGACAGGAAAGAAGGGAGAAAAATGCTTAAAGATTCTGATAAAATTAATGTGATAAAAAGGATTGAATTTATACAAATTGAATTGGAAGATTTAAAAGCGCATAAAGAGTTGAGCTTTCAAGAATACAATGCCAATAGGATAGTTAGAAGAAATGTTGAAAGGATGATTGAAAATATAGCCAATGCACTTATTGACATTTCAAAAATTTTGATTGCCAATGAAAATGTTGAAATACCCGATTCTTATAGAGAGATAATATTAAAATTAGGGGAAATAAAAGTAATAGATATAGAGCTTGCCAAATCCATAGCAGAAATAGCAAGACTTAGAAATGTCCTTGCCCATCAATATCTTGATATAAAGTGGAGTTATATAAGAAATTTTTTGACAAAGAAAATTGACGATGTTTATGAATTTTTGAGGACCATTGAGTTATATATAAATAATTAAAAAAGAAGTGGTGAATTATGGATAAAAAAACTGTTGTGGATATATTGAATGAGATTGGGCTTTTACTCGAGTTGAAAGGAGAAAATCCCTTTAAGGCAAGGGCTTATTACAATGCGGCTCGCACTATAGAAGTTCTTGATGAAGATATAGAGACCCTTGTGAAAGAAGATAGGTTAAAAGATGTAAAAGGCATAGGAGAAGCGTTAAATAAAAAGCTGACAGAGCTTATAACAACAGGAAGGCTTGAGTATTATGAAAAATTAAAGGAATCAGTGCCTCCGGGCCTCATAGAGATGTTAAAAATCCCGGGATTAGGCCCTAAAAAGATAAAGACATTGCATGAAAAACTGGGGATTACGACAATTGGCGAATTAGAATACGCCTGTGTTGAAAATAGGCTTGTGGACCTTCCTGGTTTTGGTGAAAAAACACAGAAGAAGATTTTTGAAGGAATACAGTTTATAAAGCAGTTTACAGGACAGCACCTATATTTTGAAGCCTATCAAGAAGCAGTCAAGCTTAAAGAGTATTTGGAAGGGACAGGGCTTACTATAAGATGTGAGATTGCGGGAAGTCTAAGGCGCAAAAAGGAAATCGTAAAAGACATTGACATACTGGCTACTTCTGATAATCCCGAAAAACTTATGGACTTGTTTGCTTCCTATGAAGAGGTACGGGATGTGATAGCAAAAGGGGATACAAAGACAAGCGTAACACTAAACTCAGGAATAAATGCAGATTTAAGAGTAGTAAAAGATGAGGAATTCCCTTATGCTCTTCACCATTTTACAGGAAGTAAAGAACACAACACAGCTATGAGGCATAGAGCAAAAGAGATGGGCATAAAAATGAACGAATACGGGCTTTTTAAAGGGGATGTCCTTATTAAATGCAGCTCTGAAGAGGAAATTTTTAATAAACTTAATTTGTCTTATATTCCTCCAGAGCTTAGAGAGAACATGGGAGAAATTGAGGCGGCAGAAAGAGGAGAAATACCTGCCTTGATAGAAGAAAAAGATTTAAAAGGCGTATTTCATGTACACACTACTTATAGCGACGGTAGAAATTCTCTTGTTGATATGGTAGAGAGAGCGAGAAAGCTAGGATATAAATACATAGCGATTACTGACCACAGTAAATCTGCTTTTTATGCCGGTGGATTGGCAGAGGAAATGCTATTGAAACAGTGGGAAGAAATAGAAGAGTTAAACAAAAAATACGATGATATAGTCATATTAAAAGGTATTGAATCGGATATTTTGCCGGATGGGTCATTAGACTACGACGAAGAAATTTTAAAAAGATTCGATTTGGTTATAGCTTCTATACATTCTCATTTTAGAATGACTAAAGAAGAGATGACAAAAAGAGTGATAAACGCCATTAAAAATAAATACACAAAGATAATAGGCCATTTGACTGGAAGACTTTTACTGGCAAGAGACAGCTATGAAATTGACGTCTATCAAGTAATTGACGCGGCAAAAGAATACGGCAAAATAATTGAGATAAATGCCAGCCCCTATAGATTAGACCTTGACTGGAGATATATAAAATATGCAAAAGATAAAGGTGTAAAATTTGCCATATGTCCGGATGCCCACAGTGTAGAAGGGTTGGAAGATGTAAAGTATGGCATTGGTATTGCAAGAAAGGGGTGGCTTGAAGCAAAAGATGTTGTAAATACTTATGAACTGGAGGCAGTGTTAGAGATTTTTTCTAATATGTAAAACCGCTTTTAATTTTATTAGCGGTTTTTTTATTTTATTTTTTTGAAAAGCTTTAAGAAATCTTGACATACTATTATGAGAAGAGTACAATATATTTTGTATCAGAAATATTTGAATACAAAATATTCGTGTGCGAAATAATTTAAAATGCGGTGGTGAAAATGGAAGAGATAAACAACGGATTGAAAATACTTAAGCTTTTAAAACAAATAATGAATATTATAAAGCATTCTATGAAATACGAATGCAAAGATTTTGACATTACAGGACCACAAGGAATGCTTATGGGCATTTTAGCCCGTTATGGTGAAATGAAAGTAAGTGACTTAAGTCAGAGATTAGGGCTTTCCAATAGCACTGTTTCTGGCATTATTGACAGGTTAGAAAAGCAAGGCTTGGTAGAGAGGACGAGAAGCACTGAAGATAGAAGAGTTGTTTATGTCAGTGTGACTCCTAAGTTTAAAGATACTTTTCAAAAACATTTCAAAGAAGCTGAAGAGAAGTTTGAAAAATTAATAAGTAGAGCAAGCCCACAAGACCTTAATAAAATAATTGAAGGATTAGAAGCACTGAAAAAAATATTGGAAAAACAACATGATTTATAGTGAGGAAGTATAACAAAATTAAGTAAATAAGTTGAGGAAGTAGAAATTTAAAAAGAAGTAGTTCTCACAAAAGAAATCGAGGCAAATTTTTAGGAGGAGAAGGTGTTGGTATGGTAAAACTGGCGAAATATTTAAAACCCTATATTCTGTTGATTTTTTTAGCAGTGTTCTTTATATTTGTTCAAGCAATGAGTGATTTGTCATTGCCTGACTATATGTCCAAGATAGTTAACAATGGAATACAGCAAGGTGGCATAGTAAATGCAGTGCCTGAGGCTATAAGGAAAAGCGAAATGGATAAACTTTTGCTATTTGTTACACCTGAAGAAAAGGAAGAGATTTTAAAAGATTATACATTAGTAGACAAATCCAGTCCTGATTATGATAAATATGTAAAAAAATATCCTATTCTTTCAAAAGAGCCTGTATATGTCCTTAAAAGCGTAGATAAATCAGAAATTGACAAAATAAATTTACCTATGGGGAAAGCCTTTTTAGCTGTTACAGGTGTGGAAAAAGCTAAAGCCAGTGCAAAAAACGGAAGTATAGAATTTAATGGAAAGAAAATACCGGCAAATGTAGACCTCTTTGCTATGATGTCTCAACTGCCAGAAGAGCAACTTATTCAAATAAGAGATGAAATGAACAAAAAGTTTGCTTCTTTAGGTGACAATATGGTTATACAAGCTGCAACAATGGCTGTAAAAGAAGAATACAAGGCAATTGGCATAAATACAGACAAAATTCAAACTGATTACATTCTTCATACTGGCCTTATAATGCTATTGATAACTGGACTGAGTGCATTAAGCACTATTATGGTAGCATTTTTTGCATCAAAAGTGGCAGCTGGAGTAGCGAGAGATTTGAGAAGAGATTTATTTGCAAGAGTAGAGAGCTTCTCTAATGCTGAATTTGACAAATTTTCTACGGCTTCTTTGATAACAAGAACTACAAATGATATTACACAAATACAAATGCTTCTTGTAATTATGATAAGAATGGTGTTTTATGCGCCTATAATGGGTATAGGTGGTGTATTTAGAGCACTTAGCAAAAGTGTTTCAATGTCTTGGATTATAGCTTTAGCAGTAATAGTACTTTTAGGTATAATATCAGCATTGTACTCCATTGCGATGCCCAAGTTTATGCTAATGCAAAAATTGATTGATAGATTAAACTTAGTTACTCGTGAAAATTTGTCAGGAATAATGGTGGTAAGAGCTTTTAATAATCAAAAATTTGAAGAAGAGCGCTTTGACAAAGCTAATCAAGATATTACAAAAGTAGGGCTTTTTGTAAATCGTGCTATGGCATTTATATTTCCATCTATGATGCTTGTGATGAATGGAATTACTCTTTTGATAATATGGGTAGGAGCTCACCAAATCCAAAATTCCAGCATGCAAGTTGGAGACATGATGGCATTTATGCAATACGCTATACAGATTATCTTTGCATTTTTGATGTTCTCAATGCTGTTTATAATGATACCAAGAGCATCAGTATCGGCAGAGCGTATTGCTGAGGTTTTGGCTACAGAGCCTTCTATAAAAGACCCAGAAAATCCAAAACAATTTAATGAAAATATGGCTGGAACTGTAGAATTTAGGAATGTATCTTTTAAATATCCAGGTGCTGAAGAATACGCTTTAAAGGATATAAACTTCAAGGTTTTGCCAGGGCAGACAGTAGGCATAATAGGAAGAACAGGTTCTGGAAAGAGTACCTTAGTGAATTTGATCTTGAGATTTTACGATGTGACAGAAGGACAGGTTTTGGTTGATGGTGTAGATGTAAGAGAGGTAAGGCAGGAAGATTTACGCAGCAGAATAGGATATGTACCCCAAAAAAGTTGGCTTTTCAGTGGTACAATTAAATCAAATTTGAAATACGGAAATGACCAGGCTACGGACGAGGAAGTAAAAGAAGCAGCAGAAATTGCACAAGCAATGGAATTTATAAATGAAAAGACCAAGAAATTTGATTCAGAGATTGCACAAGGAGGAACAAACGTTTCAGGAGGGCAAAAGCAGAGGCTTTCCATTGCTCGTGCTCTTGTTAAAAAGCCTGAAATATACATTTTTGATGAAAGTTTTTCAGCTCTTGACTTCAAAACAGAGTCAGCTTTAAGGAAAGCCTTAAGAGAAAGGCTAAAAATCAAGCACTGTTATAATGGTGTCACAAAGGGTGTCAACTCTTTTGCATGCAGACCAAATAATAGTGCTTGAAGAAGGTAAAATTGTGGGCATAGGGAAACACAAAGACCTACTTAAAAACTGTCAAACTTACAGAGAAATAGCTTTATCACAGCTGTCGGAGGAGGAATTGGCATGAGTGAAAATAGAAGAATAGACCCCAAACAGATGCCCAGACTTCGCGGGCCAGGAATGGGAGGCGGTCCCCATGGCATGGTTCGCGGTGGAGAAAAAGCGCGAGATTTTAAAGGCACAATGAAAAAGTTGATAAAATATTTATCAGCTTATAAAATTTCTATAATAAGTGTATTTATATTAGCAGCTCTTAGTGCTTCCTTCTCCATTGCGGGTCCTAAAATACTCAGTAAAGCCATAACCAAAATTTTTGAAGGTGTAATGAATAAAATAACAGGGCAAGGCAGTGGCATAGACTTTGAATATGTAGGAAAGATAATTCTAATTCTCATAGGCTTATATGGTTTAAGTGCTTTATTCGGATACCTGCAAGGATGGATAATGTCTGGGGTTGCGATGAAAGTTACCTATAGATTTAGAAAAGAAATTTCTGAAAAAATTAACCGCCTGCCTTTGAAATATTTTGAAAGCACAAATCAAGGGGAAATATTGTCACGTATTACAAATGACGTGGATACAATTACTCAGACTCTCAATCAAAGCTTGACTCAGATAATCACTTCTGTGACGACAGTAGTAGGCGTTTTGATTATGATGTTTACCATAAACTGGCTTATGACTTTAGTGGCGCTTTTGATAATTCCTTTGTCTTCTTTGGTAATTGCCTTTATTGTCAAACATTCACAAATGTATTTTAGAGAGCAGCAGGATTATTTAGGGCATGTAAATGGTCATGTGGAGGAAGTATATGGAGGCCATAATATAGTAAAGGCTTTTAATGGAGAGAAAAAGAGCATTGAAAAGTTTGATGTATTAAATAACACTTTGTACGGAGCAGCTTGGAAGTCACAGTTTTTGACAGGTATTATGATGCCACTTATGAATGTAATAGGAAACTTGGGTTATGTGGCGGTTACAGTTTTGGGTAGTTGGTTGGTCATAAAAAATGCAATAGAAGTGGGGGATATTCAGGCGTTTATACAGTACATCCGATCTTTTACACAGCCTATTGCTCAGATTGCAAATATTTCCAATATACTGCAACAAACTGCTGCCTGTGCAGAAAGAGTATTTGAGTTTTTGGAGGAAGAAGAGGAAGTTCCAGATAATCCACAGCCTGTAAAAATTGAAGATATAAAAGGGAATGTGGAGTTTAGAAATGTTCGTTTTGGATATAGACCTGATAAAATGGTGATAAATAACTTTTCTGCTTCTATTAAGGCAGGACAAAAAGTTGCAATTGTCGGTCCTACTGGTGCAGGAAAGACTACTATAGTGAAACTTTTAATGCGCTTTTACGATGTGAATGAAGGAGCTATTTTGATTGACGGGCATGATATAAGAGATTTTACGAGAGAAGATTTGCGTTCACTTTTTGGCATGGTGCTTCAGGATACTTGGCTTTACAATGGTACTATTATGGACAATATAAGATATGGCCGTCTCGATGCTACTGATGAGGAAGTTATAAAAGCTGCTAAGGCAGCTCATGTTGACAGTTTTGTAAGGACATTGCCAGGGGGCTATAACATGGTATTAAATGAAGAGACCACAAATATTTCTCAAGGGCAAAAGCAGTTACTAACTATAGCAAGAGCTATTTTGAAAGATCCCAAAATTCTCATACTCGATGAGGCTACAAGCTCTGTAGATACCCTTACAGAAATACAAATACAAAAAGCGATGGATTACCTTATGAAAGGACGCACAAGCTTTATAATCGCTCATAGGCTTTCTACGATAAGGGATGCTGACTTGATACTTGTCATGAACCATGGAGATATTATAGAGCAAGGTACCCACGAAGAGCTTCTTGCCAAAGGCGGTTTTTATGCAAGTCTCTATAACAGTCAGTTTGAAAAAGAGGAAGAGATGGCAAGTTAATACCATTTGATGTGTGTGCAAAACGTCAGCAACCTACAAAGCTTGGCCATCCGCATTTGATAATTATTCTTGACACAGACTACAGAAAATGATAAATTAAAGGTGAAAACAAAATAGGTGGTTATGTCCGCTGGGGGAGCCTTAATGGCTGAGATGGCATTGATGCCAAACCCTTGGAACCTGATGAGGGTAATGCCTCCGTAGGGAATGCGGCTCAAAAATACCGCATTTCGCGGTATTTTTTTCAGCGAACATAGCCTCTAAATATCATGGAGGTGTTTTTTATTATGTCCTACATTATAAGTATATTTTCTGATTTTGCCAAAATAAAACCAGTGACCTTATCAGTTATATTGGCAATTTTATTGGCAGCTTTTCTTTTATATCTGATGCGAAGAAGTGTCAAATTTGACACAAAGATGCTTGTCTACGGAGCACTTTCAATTGCTATTTCTTTTGTGCTGTCATATATAAGGTTTTACCACTGGCCACAGGGTGGTTCCATAACGCCTGCCAGCATGCTTCCACTTTTTATATTTGCGTATTATTATGGACCAGGTCCTGGTGTGATTGTTGGCATGGCATATGGACTTTTGCAACTTATTCAAGACCCCTTTATAGTCCAATGGGTGCAAGTACTTCTCGACTATCCTTTGGCTTTTGGTGCATTAGGACTTGCTGGCTTTTTTAGAAAAAACCTGAGTTTGGGAATTTTAGTCGGCGGATTTGGACGATTTTTCTCTCACTTTTTATCCGGAGTATTCTTTTTTGCAAGCTATGCGCCAAAAGGAATGAGTCCTATAGTTTATTCACTTTTAGTTAATGGAAGCATAATAGGTGTAGAAGTGGCAATATGTTTTGCAGTTTCACTAATTCCTCAAGTTAGAAATGCTATCGAGGAAATTAAAAAGAAAGCAATTGCTTAAAGGGGTATTTCCCCTTTTTATTTTTTTCAATGGATAGCCAAAATAATGGTATAATATTTTGTAAGAAAAAATTTAACATAAAATTAACATCCCTATAATGTTTTTTAATGTTATCATAAGATAATTTAATCAAAGGTTATGGGAAAGCCCATGGATAAATAGGAACAGGCCATAAAAGAGTAGCAAAGGCTGTTGAAAAAGCTTTTGAAAAGTACGATAATGTATATATAATTGTAGATATAAAGAATATAAAATCCTTTTGAAAGTTAAGAGAATTGTTGTTTGAAAACCTTGATAAACTTAAGTATATGAAAAAAGAATGGAAGAATTGGTTTATAAAAATTCCGCTGATAGAGTGTGTGAAATTGTGCTGAAAAATTTCGATGAAAGCATTAGTGAAATGAGATTATAGGGAGGGGATTTTGCTGATGCAAATAAAAAGAGTGCTTCTTGACAAAGACAAAAACATTTTTTTCTATATAAACAAAAGAATAAAATGTAATATATTGGACAAAATAATGCCTAAAATAACTCATATAGGAGGTCCTTTTTTTACAATATTTTCTTGCTTATCTTTAATATTTTTCGGAAAAAACAATGTGAAAGCCTCTGCTTTAGAAGCTTTAACTGCTCTTGTAAGCAGCCATTTGTTTGTTCAGCTCTTAAAAAGAAAATATACAAGACCAAGGCCTTATATGGTATTAGCTAATACAAATACTTTTAAACATCTTTTAAAAGATTATTCTTTTCCTTCAGGTCACGCTACTGCCAGTTTTTCACTTGCTATGACTTTTTCAATGTTTTTTCCAAGCCTTGCACTGTTCTTTATTTCGCTGGCAGTACTTGTAGGGATTTCAAGGATATACATTGGACTGCATTATCCTTCAGATGTATTAATGGGCTCAACGATAGGTATTACTTTTTCTTATCTAACCCATTTTATAGCTACAAAGTTGTTTTTGTAAAAAATTTTTCAAAATAGATTGACAGATTGTAAATAGAAGAATATAATGTAGAAGGGCACAAGTTAATACAATCGTTAGGTGAGGCTCCTATACAGATATACGCTGCTGCCCGGAAACATCGAGAGATGCTAACGGGTCAACAAGTATTACCGAATTAAGGTTTTACTTAATGCAGCTGGAGGATGCTCCAAAGCTGTATAGTGCCAAAGCTCAACGAATTGAAATGTTAAAAAACCTCTTTCATTCGTTGAGAGGTTTTTTAATTTGCGAAAAAACGGAGGTGAGAAGAATGGACGGTGGAGGTAGTAGTAAAAGCTATAAAGGTATATGTAATATGACATTGAAGAAGGATGGGCATAGTTTGAGGCCACGTCCATTCTTCTCACACGTGGCCTTTTCAATAAATTTTGCTATTTCTTAAAATGCCTATTTATCCCTTCTTTTGGTGTCCTATTACATATACCTCCAAAACAATTCCTTTTAATTCCATCGTCTAAGTGCGAAAGTTTTTCACAAAAAAACAAATACTGTAACTGTAAGGTTGCAAAAGACTCAGCAGCCTTAGTCTATTATTGTGTTTTGGAGGTGTATGGAAATGATCAAAATCGCAAAGAAAAATGGATTCACAGATACGATACTTACCCAATTAATTGAGTTTGCGAAAAAAGATGTAGATGAAGTTTTGGCACAATTAGGCACAGACAGAGAAGGTTTGACTTCTGAGGAAGCAGAAGATAGACTTGAAATGTATGGGTTAAATGAAGTAGCCCATGAAAAACCAGCTCCTTGGTATATTCAATTGATTAAAGCTTTTATTAATCCCTTCATAGGTATATTGGTATTTTTGGCAATTGTGTCATATATAACTGATGTACTTTTTACTGCACCTCAAGACAGAGATTGGAGCACCATAATTATTATCTCTATAATGGTAACGGTTAGTGGACTGCTTCGCTTTGTTCAAGAGTACCGCTCCAATATAGAAGCGGAAAAATTGAAAGCCCTTGTTCACACGACTGCTGCAGTTATTCGCAAAGATACAGGTGAGAGAGAAATAAAAATGGAAGAAATAGTACCTGGTGATATAATACATTTGGCAGCAGGAGATATGGTACCTGCAGATGTTAGGGTTATTACTTCCAAGGACTTATTCATAAACCAAGCGACCTTGTCAGGAGAATCTGAACCAGTTGAGAAATATCCGGATTTAAAAGAAGAAAAAAGGAAAGCTAAGGATTTAAACCTCTCAGACTTAGAAAATATATGCTTTATGGGTACCAATGTAGTAAGTGGCTCTGCTATTGCTGTAGTTCTTTCAACAGGTGACCGTACTTATTTTGGTTCAATGGCAAAGTCCCTTGTAGGGCATAGGGCAATGACAAGTTTTGAAAAGGGTATTAACAATGTCAGCAAAGTGCTTATCAAGTTTATGGCAGTTATGTTTCCAATTGTTTTTGTGATAAATGGCCTTACAAAGGGTAATTGGTTGGATGCATTGCTTTTTGCCTTGGCTGTAGCTGTTGGACTTACTCCCGAAATGCTTCCAATGATAGTCACTACAAACCTTGCTAAAGGTGCTGTGACAATGGCAAAACATAAGACAATTGTCAAGAGATTAGATGCTATTCAAAATTTCGGAGCAATGGATATACTTTGTACTGATAAGACTGGCACTTTGACATTAAACAAAATAGTTGTAGAAAAACATCTTGATATACATGGAAATGAAGATGACAGAGTTTTAAGACATGCATATCTTAACAGTTATTATCAAACAGGTCTAAGGAACTTGATGGATGTAGCTATTTTAGAGTATGGAGTTGAAAAGGGCTTTAATGGTTTAGATAAAATATACAAAAAAGTTGATGAGATACCCTTTGATTTTGTAAGGCGAAGAATGTCTGTAGTTTTAGAGAGCGAAGGTGGGAAAAGGCAGCTTGTAACGAAAGGCGCCGTTGAAGAAGTGCTTTCCATCTGCGAATACGCTGAGTACAAAGGTGAAGTTGTTCCTTTGACAGATGAAATACGCCAAGAAGTAAGAGAAATGGTAAGAAAATTAAATGAAGACGGAATGAGGGTGCTTGCCGTAGCTCAAAAAAATGATGTTCCACCAGAGGGAGTTTTCAGTGTGGCGGATGAAAGTAAGATGGTTCTCATGGGTTATATAGGTTTTCTAGACCCGCCAAAAGAATCTGCACCTTATGCGATAAAAGCCTTAAAAGAACATGGAGTAGATGTAAAAATTCTTACTGGTGACAATGAAATAGTGACAAAGAAAATCTGTAAAGAAGTGGGGATTGCTGTAGAGAATATTCTATTAGGAAATGAAATAGAGAATATGACAGATGAAGAATTAGCAGAAGTAGCAGAAAAGACGACAATTTTTGCAAAACTTTCTCCTATGCAAAAATCGAGAATAATAAAGGCTTTACAAAGCAAAGGCCACATTGTTGGATATATGGGGGACGGTATCAATGATGCGTCTGCACTAAGAGAAGCCGATGTTGGAATTTCTGTTGACTCTGCAGTAGATATTGCAAAAGAATCAGCAGATATAATACTTTTAGAAAAAAGTCTTACGGTATTAGAAGAGGGAGTTGTAGAAGGACGCAGAATTTTTGGAAATATTATGAAATACATTGCAATTACATCGAGTTCTAATTTTGGTAATGTATTTTCAGTTTTAGTAGCAAGTGCATTTTTGCCTTTTTTGCCAATGCAGCCATTGCAACTTCTTTTCCTTAATTTAACTTATGATTTGTCAATGACATCAGTGCCTTGGGATACAATGGATAAAGAGTATATACAAAAGCCAAGAAAATGGGATGCTGCAAATATAGGCAATTTCATGGTATGGTTTGGACCTACTAGTTCAATTTTTGATATAACCACTTATGCTTTGATGTTTTTTGTAATTGGTCCGTTGGTTATAGGTGGCTCTTACTTCTTGTTGCCTGAAGCACTTAAACTCCAATTTGTTTCACTTTTCCAAACAGGCTGGTTTGTAGAAAGCTTATGGACGCAAACAATGGTAGTTCACATGCTTAGGACCGAGAAGATTCCTTTTATACAAAGCATTGCTTCATGGCCACTATTACTTTTTACCTCAGCAGCTGTTACAGTAGGAACGATTGTGCCATTTACTTCTTTTGGAGCTAAACTTGGGATGACGCCTCTACCAGCAATATACTTCTTGTTCTTGGCAGCTACGCTTCTTGCATACTTGACTTTGGCGCAATACGTTAAAACGAGATTTGTAAAAAAATTTGGAAGTTTGCTGTAATTTTGGACAATAGATTAGCCAAGTCAGACAAAGGGGACGGTTCCCTTTGTCTGAAATTTAAAAAGCCTGGACAGAAAGCACTGTCTGGGCTTTTTTACAAATTTGTGAAAACAAGAAAATATCCTACTGAGATGGAAATTAAATTAAGGAAGTAATTTGACATAATAATAGAATTAAAGTAAAATGGTGCCATGGGATACAAAATCATTATAACTACCAGTGGAATTATAAGAGCTAATAGATACCTGTAATTTACTGAGTATTTGCCTTCTTTTAAAGGATCTAATCAAAGGGGGAATTAGATGAAAAAAAGAGTAATATTTTTATTGGTCTTGGTTGCCATTTTAGCTTCGGCTATGATCCTTTTTGCAAAATTTTCATTATCCGAAAAATCTAGTAGAGAAAAAATAGTTGTAACTCCAGACATATTTGGAAGAGTGAAATTGAATGGCGGGTATATAGGCTTATCTTACGACTTTTCTCAAGTGAAGATGTTAAAAATAGGTGATGATAGAATTGAAGTTATAGATAAAAAAACAGGAAAGCTATTAGATGCCTATGGTGAAGAAATCAAATCTTTGGATAATGGTAGGAGCCAATATATAGTATATCGTGAAAAAGAAAATGATTTTGGAATTCTGCGATTGTATACAATTTTTGAAACCCAAGAAGAAAATGGGAATAAAGAAATTGGCAAAGTAGTAGGTAAGTATTGGGATATAATGTCGCGAAGTGGTTGGTATATAGAAAATCAGCATGTAGTTACTATTTCTACAACGGGGAATTTTCCTACTACAGAAATAGAAACGGGTGGCACAGTTACTATTGTTAAAAATAGGGTATATAGAGATATAAATTCGCTTTTTTTGAAAAAAAACTATGAATTTATAAGAAAAAATATTGATTTGGGGTATCGTTATAGTTTGTATTAAAAAATATGACTTTACTCCCTATTCTATTGTGGTATATAGAACAAGTGAGGGCTTTTTTAATAAAAGAAAGCCCTCAGAGGAATTTGCAAAAAAATATTGGCCACTATTAGGAATAGACAATGCTACTCAACAAAAGCTTATCAATAAAATTAAAAAGGGGAAATATTAGATGCTTACCGTTCGGTAATGAAACTCTTAACCATTAGGAAAATGATGTTAAAATTTTTCAATGGTAAGTTTATCTAAAACTATATCTGCTACAAAAACTTTATATTACCAAAAGTGTTTAAGGTTATTGAATTGATACATAAAAAATGATATCATATATAGTACTAAATGAATAAAGCAATTTATTATGGCTATATTTAATATTACGGAGGATTTTCATGAGCCAGATTAAAAAACTGTATAAAAAAATAAAAGAAAATCCTAAAAATGTTAGATTCGAAGAAATAGATAAAATTTTAAAATATTTTGGATTTGAAGCTCGAGAGCCAGGAAGTGGTTCAAGTCATATAACTTATTCTCATGCTGACCTAGAAGACATATTAACTATTCCAAAAGGAAGGCCTCACATTAAGGCGGTTTATGTAAAAAAGGCTTTGAAGCTTATTGAATTGCTTGATGTTAAATTTGAAGATGAGGAGGAATAATAATGCCAAATGAGTTAAACTACAGAGTTGAAATTGTTAAGCTTTCTGAAGAAGATGGAGGTGGTTATTTGGCTATTGTACCAAGATTGCATGGTTGTATAAGTGATGGAGAAACCCCAGAAGACGCATTAAAAAATGTTCAGGATGCAATAAAATGTTGGATTAAAACAGCCAAAGAAAAGGGAAAGAAAATTCCTCCAGAAGAAGAGTATAGGGAAGAAAGCGAACATAGTGGTAAACTTCTTTTAAGAATTCCTAAGAGCATGCACAAAACACTTTCAGAAATGGCTGAAGAGGAAGGGGTAAGTTTAAATAATTTAATTCAAAATCTACTCTCATTTGCCATTGGTTATAAAAGAGCAAAAAAAGATATAAGCAGTGATTATAGACCAGCATTTAATGACATAATAATTGAGTCGTTAATAGGAAAATGGAAAAAGGTAGATAATGTAGAATTGGTAAATTAATAATGAAGGTGGTATCATGCCTAAAAAGAGAACAAATATTATTAAAAAGATAGAAAAAAGCAACATTAAACTTAATAGAATTATAGCTGAAAGTCTGCCATATACTATGATATCAGATGGAAAAGGCGTAAAATTAAAAGAAAAATTTGATTATGAAATTATAGGTATTAACAACAATGAAGCTGAAATCAAGTTGAGTGCAGAAATAGGATTTGATCCACAAAAGATATTTAATATTAAGATCGAATTGATTGGTACTTTTCATTTTAGTGAAGTAATTACAGAAGACAAAATTAAAGAAAATATTTCAGACCTTTTGAATTTTATGGCTAGTGAAATGAGCTTTATTGTTAGTTTTATTACTGATAAAATGTTTGGTAAGCCATATATTTTCCCTCCAATAGTCGAGTTGAAAGAATAAAAATGTTATAGACAAGTAGACAATAGACAAGGGGACGGTTCTTTTGTCTGCAGACAAAAGAACCGTCCGAAATTGGTGAAAAAGCCCTGTTTTTACGCCGCTATTGCGGTTAATTTTGCTTGCATAGTATTTGCAATAAGAGACAACCATATTCCTCATTCCTTTAAATATGTATATAAAAGTGCAGGTATTTCACGTAAAAAACCATAAGCTTCATCACTTAACATATATCTTTTTATAAAAACTCCTGAAAAACTCGCATTTATATCAATACGCTTTGCTATTACACTTGCCCTTTTTAAATGAAATTTATTTGAAATAATTATTGCTGTTTTTAATGAATTTTTATCCATAATTTCCTTGGAAAAAAGTAAATTCTCATATGTAGAAAAAGATTTATCATCAGTTAAAATAATCTTTTCAGGTATGCCATTTTTTAAAAGATATTCTTTCCCTGCCTCAGCTTCCGAAATATTCTCTCCAGGACCTTTCCCTCCAGATACTATTATATACTTACCATACCCTTCTTTATAAAGTCTCAAAGCCTCATCAAGCCTTTCTTTGAAAAAAGGACTTGGCGTCTTTCCATATACTGCACAGCCTAAAACTATTATCACATCAGATTTTTTTGGTTTTTCATAAAGTGCAAAAGAAATTATCTGATATTCTAATGTTATTACCACTGTAACAAAAATTACTATTAAAATCCCTATAAACCTCAATAATAATTTCATTAAACTTTCCTCCAGAAAATTATTATAATAAAACCCTTTATATCATTATACAACATATATCCTATTACTAAAACAATTCTTCACAATACACTTATAAATAACCAGTTTTTGATAAAATAAAATTATGAACTTTTTACTTAGTCACGCGTTTAATTTGTAGAAGGGTGGGCAGGTGATGGAAGAGAAAGAACTAATATATAAAGCAAAAAATGGTAATAAATATGCTCTAAATGAGTTACTCTCCCAAAACTATAATACTTTATTAGGATATTGCATTAAAATGACAGGTAATCCGATGCTTGCCCAGGATATAGTACAGGAAACAATGCTCAAAGCTATTTTAAATATTAAAAATTTTACTCCTGAAGTCAAGTTCTCAACATGGCTTTTAAAAATCGCAACTAATACATTTAAAGATTATTTAAGAAAACACAAAAATATTGAACTTGTAGAAGAAATATTTTCAAATACTGAAGAAGATGTAGAAGAGACCGCTATGACAAATATTCAATACAGCGAACTAATGAATATTTTAATGAAACTGCCTTATGAGAAAAGAGCAGTATTCATTTTAAAACACTATTATGGATATAAATACCAAGAAATTGCGAAAATAATGGACTGCCCTGTTGGCACAGTACGGTCACGTTTACACAATGCTATAAAAGAAATAATGTCAGAAATGGGAAGAAGGGGTATATTGTGAAAAGAGAATGTAAAAAAATACAAGACAAAATAATTGATATTCACTACAATGAACTTAGTGACAATACAGAAGTAATTTCACATATTGAAAATTGCAGTGACTGTTATACATTCAAAAAAAATTTAAAACTAACATTAAATTACATGGATACCTTAGATGTTAAAATTGATATGTCAGACTTGCAAGTAAATATCGCAGAAATTATAGAAAAGGCAGAGCAAATAAGAAATAAACGAAAAGATAGACTTGAATTGCTTATTTTTATAACCACATCAATAATTTTCTTAATATCATCAGTATTATTTATGGCAAATTTGGATGTTAGGTTGCTCCTATACACGCAAATTTTCCTTTATTTCAATCTGCCATTAATCTTAATACCCTTTTACAAATTAAAGACTTCAAGGAGATGATAAAATGTCCAAAAACACATTAATTTTAATAATTGTAATACCCCTATTATTTCTTCAAGCTTTATGGATTTTTATGGATGCAAAAAAACGTGGTGAAAAATACTACTGGGCATGGGGGATTTTTGGACTCCTAAATATACCTACCTCTTTAATCATATACCTTTTTGTAACAAGGTATGGATATCTTAAATGCCCTAATTGTGGGAAAACAGTAAGAAATGATTACAAATTCTGTCCTTATTGTGGTATTTCTTTAAAGAAAACATGTCCAAAATGTGGAGCTGAAATAAAAGATGATTGGAAATACTGTCCTGAATGTTCAACAAAATTAAAATAATCTGAGGAGGTCTAAATTAATGATTGATAAATTAAGCAATCCTGAATTAATAAAACTACTTCTTCCTTTAGCTATAATCCAGTTAGGACTTACTGTATTTTCAATTTACAGACTTTCAAAAGACAAAGTTAAATATCTTCCAAAATGGGCATGGTTTTTAATTATAATCTTTGGAGAAATATTAGGTTGCTTGATATTTTTAACTATAGGCAGGGAGAGAGAATAACATGATAAAAGCTTTTAATCTAACAAAAAAATACGGTAAATATGAAGTTTTAAAAGGGATAAGTTTTGAAGTTGAAAAAGGAAATATTTACGGCTTATTAGGGCGAAATGGTGCTGGCAAAACTACCACAATGAATATTTTAACAGGGCTTATTGATTATGATGAGGGAGAAATATATATCAATGGTAAAATGTTAAATAGAAATAATAGGAAACTAATTAACGAAATAGGATACCTTCCTGAAAATCCTACTTTTTATAACTACATGACTGGTAGCGAATACCTGTATTTTATAAGTAAAATAAGAGGTATTCCTCATCAAAAAGTTAGAACAGAAGTGGAAGAACTCCTTAATACAGTTAAATTAAAAGAAGCCGCCAACAAAAAAATACAAGGTTATTCAAGAGGAATGAAGCAAAAATTAGGACTGGCGGTGGCTCTTTTAGATAACCCTGAAATAATTTTTTTAGATGAACCTACATCTGCCTTAGATCCAGAAAGCAGATATGATATACTTAATCAAATCTTGGAAATGAAGAAAAATGGAAAAACCATATTCTTATCTACCCATATATTAAGTGATGCTGAGAGAGTTTGCGACTATGTTGGCATACTTGATAAAGGTAAAATTATCTTTTCAGGAAGATTAAAAGAATTAAAGCAAAAATATATTCAGCCTGTGTATGATATTGTCTTTGAAAATTTACCTACCAATGCTGAAGAAAAACTTAATAATGTAAAATGGATTGATGATATTAAAATAGAGAATGATATTATAAGTATTTACGTAAATGACATTGAAGCAGCAAAAAAGAATATCCTCAATGAAATATCAAAACTTAGTATACCTGTTATATCACTGCAAAGAAGAGAAAATACTCTAGAGGACATATTTATAAGGATGGTGAAGCAAAATGAACACCTTTAAAGCATATCTGAAAAAGGAAATAATAGAATCGTGGAGGCATTACAAATATCTAATACTTCTAATTGGCATTGTTCTATTTGCTATACTTGATCCTATAATCCTTAAATTGCTTCCAGAAATGCTTAAAAATGAGATAAATGGTGATTTAGCTTCTTTAATACAAATTGATATGAAATCTGCAGTACAAAATTATATAAAGGATTTAAATCAAATATCATTACTGATAGTGCTTTTAACACTCATGGGAACCCTAAGTGAAGAAGTGTCTTCACAAAAATTAGTATTCCCTTATTCTAAAGGTGCTAACCTTTCAGCTATTGTTATATCAAAAATACTTCATTATTCCGTTACTTTGTCAATTTTCATAATAACTGGATTTGCTATTAGTTACTATTACGCAACAACACTTTTCCATAACAACGTCATAGCTTTCAATAAAATATTAATATCATCTATCTTAATGTCAATTTATTATATTTTCATAATAACATTGCTTATATTTTTGAGTAGCATTTTGAAAAAAGGTATAATAGCTGCATTATTAGTATTAATACTTCATATAGTCTCATCAATATTAGTAAATATTGATAAAATAGCTAAATTTATTCCCTACAACTTAATTTCACTTGCGAATTCCTTTAGTACAGAAAATATTTTAACTACAATTATATCGGCAATGCTATATTGCATAATATTGTCCATATTTACAATGAAAATAATGAACAAAATTGAAATAATATAACTTTTTCCCGAACAAGGAGACGGTTTTTTTGTTTCATATTGAAATAAGACAAAAGAACCGTCCCCTTGTCTTTTATAAAGAGAGGTTATATTTAATCCTCTCTTTTTTATTTTTTCTGTGGTATAATGTACTAAAGATTTTGTGTGCTAAAGGGAAGTATAAAATGCATAAAAAGGAGATTGCGAATATTTTAAACGATATAGGGTTATTGCTGGAGCTTAAAGGGGAAAATCCTTTTAAGTCGAGAGCTTATTATAATGCTGCGAGGACAATAGAATTATTAGATGAAGATATAGAAATCCTTGTTAAAGAGGATAGATTAAAAGACATAAAAGGGATAGGGGAGGCAATTAATAAAAAGATTACGGAGCTAGTTTTAACAGGTAAAATGAAATATTATGAGGATTTAAAAGCCTCTATTCCTGAAGGGCTTGTTGAAATGCTTAAAATTCCCGGTCTTGGTCCCAAAAAGATAAAGACTATATACGAAAAATTAAATATTACCACAATTAGAGAGTTGGAATATGCTTGTATAGAAAATAGATTGATAGATCTTGCGGGTTTTTGGGAAAAAACTCAAAAGAAAATTTTGGAAGGGATACAGTTTGTAAAGCAATTCAGCGGTCAGCATTTATATCCAGAAGCTTACACAGAAGCGCTTAAATTAAAGGAATATTTAGATATGACTAAAACTGCATTAGTGACGAAAATTGCAGGTAGTTTACGAAGGAAAAAAGAGATAGTAAAAGATATTGATATTTTGGCTGCGGCATCAGATTCCTCAAAAGTTATGGAAGCCTTTGTAAATTATCCAGGGGTAAAGGAAGTTATAGCAAAAGGAGATACAAAAACCAGTGTCATTTTAAAGTCAGGTATAAATGCAGATTTAAGAGTTGTAACGGAAAAAGAATTCCCTTATGCACTTCACCACTTTACAGGCAGCAAAGAGCACAATACTGCAATGAGGCATAGGGCGAAGCAAATGGGTATCAAAATGAACGAATACGGTAGGCAAAAGATGTAATAAACACTTATGAAGTTCATGAAATCTACAAATTATTCCAATTGAAGTGAGATGAATAAATCAATGGGTAGTAAAGGAATAATGAGTTAGCCTAAAGGCGGCTTTTTGCTTTTGAAAGATGCAAAATAGAAGGTAGTTTTTATTAATAGATGCAAGCAACAAAATTTTAAAAACGATTGCTGAACAGGAAATAAATGAGCAGGCAAAACGATAAATTCATAAATAAAAGAGACGATAGCTGGATGTATGTCCTTCCACAGCACCGACTTGCTATCGTCTCTTTAGTTTACCGAAAGATGTTTACCGCCATTTTTTGTTTTGTAAGTATTCATGGATGGAGCGAGCTGCTTTTTTTCCGGCACCCATGGCCAAAATTACAGTAGCTGAACCCGTTACAATATCGCCTCCAGCCCATACCCCTTCTCTGGAAGTTCTTCCCTCTTCATCGACAGCGATATAACCGTGTTTTGTAAGTTCTAAGCCTTCAGTGGTCTTTGTGAGGAGGGGATTAGGGCCAGTACCTATGGCGATTACTACCGTATCAACATCCATAATAAATTCAGAACCCGTTATAGGAACTGGACGACGACGACCCGAAGCGTCAGGTTCTCCAAGTTCCATGCGGATACACTCAATACCTTTGACCCAACCATTTTCGTTACCTATTATTCTCACTGGATTTGTGAGGAAATCAAATATAATACTTTCCTCTTTAGCGTTCTCGAATTCTTCTTTTCTTGCGGGCATTTCTTCTTCAGAACGGCGATACACAATATGAACTTCGTCAGCTCCCATTCTTAGAGCAGACCTGGCTGCATCCATAGCTACATTGCCACCCCCTATTACTGCTACTTTTTTGCCTACCTTTATGGGGGTGTCAGTGTTGGGAAAAGAATAGGCTTTCATCAGGTTTATTCTGGTTAGAAACTCGTTGGCTGAATACACGCCAAGGTAGTTTTCACCAGGGATGCCCATAAATTTCGGGAGGCCAGCTCCGGTGCTGATAAAGACAGCCTCATACCCCATTTCAAAAAGGTCGTCTATCGTCAGAACTTTGCCCATAACCATGTTGGTTTTAATTTCTACGCCCAGCTGTTGTATAAACTTTACTTCTTGTTCCACTATAATTTTCGGTAGCCTGAATTCAGGAATACCGTATACCAGTACGCCGCCGGGTTTGTGAAGAGCTTCAAAGATCGTTACATCATAGCCGAGTTTAGCCAAATCTCCTGCACAGGTGAGACCGGCGGGCCCGGAACCGATGATGGCCACTTTTTTACCAAGCTTTTTAGGAATTACCGGGGGACGGATACCTTTTGTTCTCTCCCAGTCTGCTGCAAACCGTTCTAGGCGACCTATGGCCACAGGTTCACCTACTTTGCCCAAAACACAGTTTTTCTCGCATTGTGCTTCTTGTGGACAGACTCTGCCACATATGGCGGGCAAGCTGTTGGTTTCTTTTATAATCTTTATAGCTCCTTCAAAATCTCTTTCTGCAATACGTTTTATAAACTGGGGAATTTGTACCTGAACGGGGCACCCTTCAACACATCCTGGTTTTTTACACTGAAGGCACCTCTGGGCTTCACTAACTGCCTCTTCTTCCGAATAGCCCAAAGCTACTTCGTTAAAATTACGCCTGCGGACTTCAGGCTTTTGGGTAGGCATGGGTGTTTTCTTTTTGCTTCTATTTAACGGCATCTTTATCAGCTCCTTCTATTTTGTTGATTAATTTGCATTCATGAGCTTCATTAAATCTTTCGAGGGAAATTTTTTCTTCCTCCTTATAAGTGGCCAATCTTTTTATTAGTTCATCGAAATCTACTTTATGGCCGTCGAAAGCCGGACCATCAACGCAAGCAAATTTGATTTCTCCGTCTACGGTGACACGACACCCACCGCACATGCCTGTGCCGTCTACCATTATGGGATTAAGGCTCACCATAGTGGGTATGCCATAAGGCTTGGTAATTTCGCTTCCTATTTTCATCAAAATCGGGGGACCTATGATAATAATCTCATCAAATTTTTCACCTTGTTCTAAAAGCTCTTTAAGTACTACTGTGACAAACCCATGGCGGCCTTTTGAGCCATCGTCGGTGCACACGTACATCCTGTCACTTACAGCTTTTATCTCTTCTTCTAAGATTAGCAATTCAGCTGTCCTAGCACCTATAATAGAAACTACTTCTACCCCCTGCTGATGAAGCATTTTGAGTTTAGGATAAAGTGGAGCAATACCAAGGCCTCCGCCTATTCCTAAAACTTTTTTGTGATTAGGAAACTCCACTGGAACTCCTAATGGGCCAACAAAGTCCTCTATATAGTCTCCCGCTTCCAAAGTCCCCAGCTCACGGGTGGTTTTACCTACCTCTTGGAATACTATTGTAACAGTGCCATTCTGGGCATCGTAGTCCGCAATAGTAAGGGGAATCCGCTCTCCTCCTTCTTTTATCCTTAGTATAACGAATTGGCCTGGCCTTGCTTTTTTAGCCACTAGTGGTGCCTCTATTACAAACAACTTGATGGAAGGTGCCAATTCTCTTTTTTCTAAAATTTTGAACATGATAATCCTCCTCTTCTATTAAGATTTCAGCAATATTTTATCACTTTCGAAGATATTATTAGTATTAATGACAATAAAAATGTTACGAAAATAACTATTTATTGTTATTTTTTAACAAAAGGCCGATGTGTCACAAAAAAAAACCGTTGTATTTAGCTTTATCAACATAAAAATGGGGGTTTAAGTCCCCATTTTTATGTTAATATCACAACAGGTTTGATTAGGTCTTTTGGTTTATCTTTCATCAGCATTAGAGCTTTTTCAATATTATCAAATCCTTGAAAAACATGAGTGACGAGTTTGGAAGGATCGACACGCTTATAAAAAACAAGGTCAATCAGTCTTTCCATTCTTAGACGTCCACCAGGGCATAAACCGCCTTTTATAGCTTTATGAGCCATGCCGCAACCCCATTCAAGACGAGGAACAGGCAGAACATCTCCTTCGCCAAAATAATTTACATTAGCGATGGTGCCGCCTGGTTTAACAATCTTAACTGCTGTAGCCATAATGTCAGCATTTCCTCCAGCGATGATGGCAGCATCAACACCTTTGCCTTCCGTTAAATCCATAATCTGGCTTTCGATAGGACCATTTTTATAGTTTACAATATCAGTAGCTCCATAGTATTTTGCAGCATCTACACAAACAGGTCTACTGCCTACTGCAATAATTCTTCCAGCACCCCGCAATTTGGCACCAGCGACTGCCATAAGACCTACTGGACCAATACCCAAAACCGCTACCGTTGCACCTAATTCTATTTCTGCCAGTTCGGCTCCGTGAAAGCCAGTAGTCATCATATCGGGAATCATAACTGCAGCTTCCAATGGAATTTCCTTAGGCAGATGTGCTAAATTCATATCAGCATCGTTCACATGAAAAAATTCACCAAAAACACCATCTTTTATATTCGAAAATTTCCAGCCTGCCAGCATTCCACCAGAGTGTTGGTGATATCCTCTTTGTACTTCAGAGGTTCGCCAATCAGGGGTAATAGCTGGTACAACAACGCGATCACCAGGTTTAAAATCTTTTACCTCACTACCTACTTCAACTACTTCACCTACAGCTTCGTGACCGAGTATCATGTTATGTCTTTCGCCAATAGCACCTTCAAAAACGGTATGAACGTCCGAAGTGCAAGGGGCCACAGCTAGAGGTCTTACGATAGCGTCAAAAGGGCCGGGAGTAGGCTTTTCTTTTTCAATCCAACCGACTTTACCGATACTGAGCATTGCAAAACCTTTCATTATTAAGACACCTCCTGAAATACTGGGAAAGTTATTAATGTGAATACTAGCTAACCCGTTAATTATTAATAATTTATTTTATAATTGTATACAGTATACAATTTATAATATAACACATCGTTAGGAATTTGTCAATCATTATTTTTTATTTTTGCGAAATAATTTAACGAAATTTTTTATGAAAAACTCTTGAAAAAATTTTTTATGGTGGTATAATGTAAAATAAAAGTTGTATAATTATAAATTAAATATTGTATTTATGCATTAAAAAATATTTTTTTAACACTTTATGCATAAATATAAATCAAAGCGTATATATATTAATAAATGACAGGGGATGTAAAAGAGGGAGGCACTTTAAATGGTGAGAGTAGGAATATTTGGGGCAACGGGTTATACAGGAGTCGAACTTATAAGAATTCTCTCAAAGCATGAAAAAGTAGAGATAAAATATCTTTCTTCTCAAAGTTATAATACCAAAGCAATTTCGGATGTTTATTCATCCCTCATTGGTTTTTGCGACAAAGAGTTGGAAGAGTTAAGCCTAGAAAAGGCAATGTCAGAATGCGATGTCATATTTACGGCTTTGCCTTCAGGTCATGCTTCAAAAATCGCCAGAGAAGCTGTAAAAAAAGGAGTAAAGGTGATTGACTTAGGAGCTGACTTTAGATTTGACGATTACTCTGTCTATAAAGAATGGTATGGTGGAGATTATGAAAATTATGAAGGTATTAAAAGGGTATATGGTCTTCCGGAAGTTTACAGAGATACTATAAAAGAGGCTCAAGTTGTAGGAAATCCTGGATGTTATCCTACAAGCGTTATATTAGGGCTTATGCCTCTTTTGAAAAATGGCATAATAGAGGGGAATGTAATTGTTGATTCAAAGTCAGGCGTATCAGGGGCAGGTCACAATCCCTCCCATAACAATATGTATGCAGAATGCAATGAAAACATAAAAGCGTATAATGTTGCAAAGCATAGACATATCCCAGAGATGGAGCAAGAGCTTTCAAAAGTTTTTGGTGAAAAAGTGTCTGTTGTGTTTACTCCCCACCTTACGCCAATGACAAGAGGAATTTTAAGTACTATGTACTGCAAACTAAAAAAAGATATGGATGTAAACACTGTTTATAATATTTACACCGATTTTTATAAAAATGAGTATTTTGTAAAAGTGTTACAACCTGGCGATTACCCTGCAACAAAAAATGTTTATGGGTCGAATTTTTGTCACATAGGGTTTGAAGTTGATAAACATACTAATACTTTAATAGTGATGTCTGCAATTGATAATCTCGTTAAAGGGGCGTCAGGCCAGGCAGTGCAAAATATGAATATTATGTTTGGAATAGATGAAAATACTGGACTTGATATAGTTCCAATATATCCGTAGATAAAAACACAAACAAAAAAAGGGATTTGGAGGATTTGATAATGGAAGAGTTGGAGATTTTAGGAGGAAGTATTGAACTGCCGAAAGGCTTTTTGGCTTCGGGTATCTTTGCAGGAATTAAAAAAAGCAAAAAAGATGTCGCACTCATATATTCAGAAAAAGTGGCAAATGCAGCGGCTGTATTTACAACGAATAAGGTTAAAGCAGCGCCAGTCCTTCTTGATATGAAAAGAATAGAAAAAGGTATAGCACAGGCGATCATTATAAACAGTGGCAATGCCAATGCCTGCACAGGAGAAAAAGGTTTTGAGGATGCTGTTAACATGGCCAAAAAAGTGTCACAACTTCTTAAAATAGATGAAGAAAATGTGCTGGTATGTTCTACAGGGGTTATTGGTGCACCTCTTCCTATGGAAAAAGTTTTAAAAGGGATTGAGGCTGCGGCAGAAAATCTTTCAACAGAGGGTGGGTACCAAGCGGCTGAAGCTATAATGACAACAGATACTTTTTTAAAAGGTGTGACAGCCAAGTTTGTAATAGAAGGTAAAATTGTTACAATGACAGGGTTTGCAAAAGGGTCAGGTATGATACATCCAAATATGGCGACAATGCTTTCTTTTATACTTACAGATGCGAGTATAACTAAAGTTGCATTAAACAAAGCTTTTAAAGAAACTGTAGACAAAACTTATAACATGATTTCTGTTGATGGAGATATGAGCACAAATGATACAGCGGTAATACTTGCAAATGGGGAAGCGCAAAACAAAATAATAGAAGAAGGGACTCATGAGTTTGATGTGTTTTATAAAGCCTTAGAGTATGTGAATAAAACTCTTGCAAAACTTATTGTGAAGGATGGGGAAGGAGCAACTAAGTTCATGGAAGTAAATGTAATAAATGCAAAAACTGAAAAAGATGCAAGATTAGCTGCAAAGTCTATCGTAAACTCAAATCTTGTAAAGACAGCTATATTCGGTGAAGATGCCAACTGGGGAAGGATTCTCGCGGCAGTGGGATATTCAGGAGCAGATTTTGACGCAAGTAGAGTTGACATATATTTAAAAAGCATGAAAGGAGAAATTAAAGTTTGTGAAAACGGAGGTTACATCTTTTTTGATGAGGCTTTAGCCAAAGAAATTTTAAAAGAAAAAGAGATTACTGTAACCGTAGATATGAAGGCCGGGGAATATAGTGCGACTTCTTGGGGGTGCGACTTAAGCTATGACTATGTAAAAATTAACGGGAGTTATAGAACATGATTAGAAAGCAAAAATATGGTGACGAAATCGCAAAAGCCCATGTTTTAATAGAAGCACTCCCTTATATTAAAAAGTTCTCCGGCAAGACAGTTGTAATAAAATACGGTGGAAGTGCAATGTTAGACTGCAATTTAAAAAGAATGGTAATGCAGGACATTGTATTGATGAAATTTGTAGGATTAAACCCCGTAGTTGTACATGGCGGTGGACCAGAAATAAATAAGATGCTAGAAAAGTTAGGGATAGAGTCAAAATTTGCAAATGGACTGCGGGTTACTGACGAAGCCACTATGGAAATTGTTGAAATGGTGCTGACAGGTCGTATCAACAAAGAAATTGTATCCTTGATCAATGAACTAGGGGGCCAGGCGATTGGCGTAAGCGGGAAAGATGGGAGACTTTTAAAGGCGGAAAAAGATACCTCAAACGGCGACATAGGATACGTAGGAAAAATTGTAGATGTAAACATAGATGTAATAACGATGATGCTGGAAAAAGGCTATATACCTGTTATTGCACCGACATCTTTCGGAGATGACGGCAAAACATACAATGTAAATGCGGATACTGCAGCAGGAAAAATCGCAGAAGCATTAAAGGCTGAAAAACTAATTTTACTTACAGATGTCGAAGGAATTCTATCAAATATAAATGATAAAAGTAGCCTAATATCCCGAATGGACTTAGAGCATGCAAAAGAATTTATGAATTCGGGACGCATAAACGGTGGAATGATACCAAAACTTGAATGTTGCATAAAAGCTGTTGAAAATGGCGTGAAAAGAGCTCACATCATTGACGGAAGGCTTACACATTCATTGCTTCTTGAAATTTTTACTGATGAAGGAATAGGTACTATGATAGGAAAGGAATGTTTTGACGATGATAACCTCTGAGGATAAGAAATATCTAATGAATACTTACAGCAGATACCCTATTACCCTGGTAGAGGGAAAAGGGACAAAAGTGTGGGATGACAAAGGGAATGTTTATCTCGATTTTGTTGCAGGCATTGCAGTAAATTCACTGGGGCATTGTCATCCGGCATTAGTTGATGCTATAAAGAACCAATCCGAAAAACTTATACACTGTTCTAATCTTTATTGGAATGAGAATCAGATACAACTTGCAAAGACAATCGCGGAAAACTCCTTTGGGGACAAGGTATTTTTTGTAAATAGTGGTGCAGAAGCAAATGAAGGCGCAATAAAACTTGCCAGAAAATATGCCTCATTAAAATACGGTAGTAAAAGGTACAAAGTTATATCTGCCCAAAATTCTTTTCATGGAAGAACTTTTGGGGCACTTACTGCGACAGGTCAAGAGAAATATCACAAAGGTTTTGGCCCACTTCTTTCTGGTTTTAAATATGTACCTTTTAATGATATTGACGCTCTTTATGAAGCAATTGATGATGAAGTATGTGCAATTATGCTGGAAGTAGTGCAAGGTGAAGGCGGTATCCATGAAGCTACACCGGAGTATATAAAGGCAGCAAGAGAAATATGTGATGAAAATGACATTCTCTTTATAATAGACGAAGTTCAGACAGGTATAGGAAGGACGGGAAAACTTTTTGGATATGAACATTACGGCATAACTCCTGACATTATGACTTTGGCAAAGGGATTGGGAGGAGGATTCCCAATAGGAGCAATTGTCGCAAAAGAGGATAAAGCTGTTTTTCAACCGGGAGACCATGCTTCCACATTTGGCGGAAGTCCCCTAGCTTGTGCTGCAGGAATTGCGGTTATGAATGAGATAACAAAAACCGGATTTTTAGAGAGTATTGTTAAAAAAGGAGAGTACTTTAAAGAAAAGCTTAAAAATTTGAAAGAAAAGCACAGTGTTATTAAAGAAATAAGAGGAAAAGGACTTATGATAGGTTGTGAGATGAATCTAGAGGAAGCTGGAGATATTGTGACAAAAGCAATGGAAAAAGGCTTACTCATAAATTGTATCAGCCACAATGTCTTGAGGTTTGTTCCTCCTCTTACTGTGACAGAAGAGGAAATAGATACGGCGATAATAATACTGGAGGATGTATTTTGTGAAATGGGGTTTTAGTATGAAAGGTTATTTAAAGCTTGAGGATGGAAGCATATTTGAAGGTGAGTTAATAAGCAAAAACAAAAAAGGATATGGAGAGGTTGTTTTTACCACAGGTATGACAGGCTATCAAGAAGCCATAACAGATCCATCTTATGCAGGTCAAATAGTTGTCATGACATATCCTTTAATAGGAAATTACGGCATTAACAAATACGACTTTCAATCAGAAAAGCCTTATATAAGAGGATTTGTGGTACGGGAATATTGCGATAAGCCTAGTAATTTTCAAAGTGAGGAGTCGCTTTTAAGCTATCTTGATAAGCACAACATACCAGTATTATCGGGAATTGATACAAGGGCTTTGACAAAAAAGCTTAGAGAAAATGGAACTATGAGAGGAATTATAACTTGTAACCCTGACGACGACATAGAATTTGACCAAACAAATCTTTTAGAAGAAGTTTCTACAAAAAGGTCATATCGTATAGCGGGTATTGGCCCAAAACTTGCTTTTATTGACCTTGGCACAAAAAAAAGTATTTTAAAGATGCTAAATTCTGTTGGGTTTGATATTTATGTGTTTCCTTATAATACAAGTTATGATGATGTTATGCAAATAAATCCCGATGCAATATTTCTTTCAAATGGACCAGGAGACCCTAAAGATGCAGTTTATGCAATAGAACTTACTAAACAATTTATAGGTATAAAACCTGTGCTTGGAATATGCTTAGGGCATCAAATAATAGCCCTTGCTCTTGGATGTAATACAGTAAAGATGAAATTTGGCCACAGAGGTGCAAATCAACCTGTTAAGGATTTACTAACAAATAAAGACTATATAACTTCTCAAAACCACGGATACGCTGTTGAAGAGGAGTCAATAGATAAAGACAAGATAACTGTAACCCATATAAACTTAAACGATGGAACAGTAGAAGGCATTATGCATAAGTTTCTGCCAGTTTTTTCTGTGCAGTATCATCCTGAGGCATGTCCTGGGCCCCGTGATTCAACAGATATTTTTGATAAATTCATGGATATAGTCATGGTTTACAAAAGGAGGTCTTATTTTGCCGAAGTATAAGGATATTAGTAAGGTTCTGGTAATAGGCTCAGGCCCTATTATAATAGGGCAAGCAGCGGAGTTTGATTATTCAGGAACCCAAGCCTGTAAATCCTTAAAAGAAGAAGGGGTACAAGTCGTTCTGGTAAACAACAATCCAGCTACCATAATGACTGATACTGATATAGCAGATATTGTTTATATTGAAAATCCTACTGTTTCTGTAGTTGAAAAAATAATAGCAAAAGAAAAACCCGATGGAATTCTTGCTACCTTAGGAGGACAGACAGGGCTTAATCTTGCTGTCAAACTTAAAGAAGATGGAATTTTAGATAAATATAATGTAAAACTTTTAGGAACTTCTTTTGAGTCAATAAAAACTGCAGAAGATAGAGAACTTTTTAAAAGAAAAATGCAGGAAATAGGAGAGCCAGTTGCTGAAAGTATCACAGTCACAAATGTAGAGGATGCACTTAAATTTGCTAAAAATTACGGTTATCCTTTGATAATAAGGCCTGCATATACACTCGGAGGTACAGGCGGTGGTATAGCCCACAATGACGAAGAACTTATATCGATTGTGGATTTAGGTCTTAAAAAAAGCATGGTTGGAGAAGTGCTTGTTGAAAAATCTCTGTACGGATGGAAAGAAATAGAGTTTGAGGTAATGAGAGATGCCGCTGATAATTGTATTACGATTTGCAGCATGGAAAATTTTGATCCAGTAGGAGTTCATACAGGAGATAGTATAGTTGTAGCGCCAGTGCAGACTTTGTCAGATTACGAATATCAAATGTTAAGAAGTGCAAGCATTAAAATAATCAAGGCTTTAAAAATTGAGGGAGGATGTAATATCCAATTTGCTTTAGATCCCCAAAGCCACAAATACTATGTTATAGAAGTAAACCCAAGGGTTAGTCGTTCAAGCGCACTGGCATCAAAAGCGACAGGTTATCCTATTGCAAAGGTTGCTGCAAAAATTGCAATAGGGCTTAGACTTGATGAAATAAAAAATCCTGTAACAGGTAAAACAACTGCATTTTTTGAACCTGCACTGGATTATGTTGTGACAAAAATACCGAGATGGCCTTTTGACAAATTTTATACTACTGATAGAAAAATAGGTACACAGATGAAGGCGACAGGAGAAGTAATGGCAATAGAAAGGTCTTTTGAAGCCTCCCTCTTGAAGGCCGTAAGGTCATTAGAGATAAAAGCTTACGGCCTTCGATTAAACAATATAAAAGGCATGAAAACAGAAGAAATACTAAAAGGCATATCAGTTCCTAATGACATGAGGCTATTTTATATAGCAGAAGCTCTTCGCCGCGATATAGACATTGATTATATTAATGACGTTACAAAAATAGACAAATGGTTTTTAAATAAGCTTTTAAATATTATAAATATGGAAAGGGAAATAGAGAAAAATGAGTTAAGGGAAGAGATTCTTAAAAAAGCAAAGAGAATGGGATTTTCAGACAGAGAAATTGCAACAATAAAGGGAATTAAAGAAGAAGATGTGAGAGCATTAAGAAAAGAATATAGCATATATCCTTCCTATAAAATGGTAGATACCTGTGCAGCGGAATTTGAATCAGTTACACAATATATATATTCAACTTATGGCGAAGAAGACGAAGTTGAGACCCATGACATACCAAAAGTAATTGTAATAGGCTCTGGTCCTATAAGAATTGGTCAGGGAATTGAGTTTGATTACTGTTCTGTTAAAGCCTTGTGGGCTTTAAGAGATGCTGGAATTAAATCTATCATAATAAACAACAATCCTGAAACTGTCAGCACAGACTTTGACACGGGAGACAGGTTGTACTTTGAGCCTATTACATTGGAGGATGTTTTAAACATATATGAAAAAGAAAAACCACTTGGTGTAATGGTAATGTTTGGCGGCCAGACAGCGATAAATCTTACAGAAGAGTTAGTCAAAAACGGAGTGAAAATATTAGGCACATCGCATGAAAGCATTGACATAAGTGAAGACAGGGAAAAATTCTCAAAACTTTTAAAAGAGCTAAACATCAATCAACCTAAAGGCGAATATGCATTAACAGTAGGAGATGCAAAAGATATAGCCTTAAAACTTGGTTTTCCACTTCTTGTAAGGCCATCCTATGTTATAGGCGGTCAGTCCATGGAAAAAGTTAACACACTTCAAGAGATAATCGACTATGTTTCAAATGCAACCCAAGTATCTCCAGGCAAACCTGTTTTAATAGATAAATATATAGATGGAAGAGAAGTAGAAGTTGATGCAGTTTCAGATGGTGAGTGTGTATTAATACCCGGAATAATGGAGCACATAGAAAGAGCTGGAGTGCATTCAGGAGATAGTTTCTCAATATATCCTGCAAGAAATTTGTCTGAACGGGAGATAAACACTATTATCGAATACACAGAGAAGATTTCAAAAGCTTTAAATGTAAAAGGACTTATAAATATTCAATTTGCTGTAAAAGAAGGCACTGTATACGTGTTAGAAGTAAATCCCAGAGCTTCACGTACTGTACCTATTATGAGCAAAGCAACGGGTATACCTATGGTAAAACTCGCAGTAGAAGTGGCCTTAGGCAAAAAGCTAAAAGAGTTAGGTTATAAAGGCGGTTTATGGCCGCAGACCCCATATACGGTTGTAAAAGCTCCTGTATTTTCCATGGAAAAATTGACAGATGTTGAAGTTTCATTAAGTCCTGAAATGAAATCAACAGGAGAAATAATGGGTATAGATTTAACTTATGAAGGAGCACTTTACAAAGCTTTAGAAGGAGCAGACCTTAAAATACCTAAAAAAGGGAAAATACTTCTTTCAATAGCGGAAAGAGATTTTCAAGAAGCGGTATCTTTAGTAGAAAAATTGCAGGGCTTAGGGTATGAAATATATGCCACATACAGGACGGGGAAGTATTTGAGTTTGATTGGTATTCATGTAAATATTATGTCTCTTGATCATGCAATAAAATTGCTGAAGGATGGATATTTTGACGCTGTAGTAAATACACCGACAAAAGGCAAAAAACCTGATAATACGGGATTTAAGTTAAGAAGAACAGCAGTAGAATACAGAATTCCTCTTTTTACATCTATAGATACTATAAAAGCGGCATTAAATGCTGTGTCAAAGGTAAATGTTAACGGCTTGTCCATTTTATCTGTAAATGAATATCAAGAAATACAAAAGGATAATGTCAAAAATTTGGTTTTGTAAGGAGTGTTTAAAAATGTTAAAAGGCGAAAAAGTGGTACTTGCTTATTCAGGAGGACTTGACACATCAGTAATTATACCATGGCTTAAAGAAAACTATGAATGTGAGATAATAGCGGCTTGCATTGATGTAGGACAGGGAGAAGAAGTTAAATATATAAAAGATAAAGCTTTGGCAAGTGGTGCCAGCAAAGTATATATTGAAGACGTAAAAGAAGAATTTGTCAAAGATTATATATTTCCTACTTTAAAGGCTGGTGCTGTTTACGAAGGGAAATACCTTTTAGGCACTTCTATGGCGAGGCCTTTAATTGCCAAAAAACTTGTGGAAATTGCCCACAAAGAGGGTGCAAAGGCAATAGCTCATGGTGCGACAGGCAAAGGCAATGACCAGGTGAGGTTTGAGGTATCAATACATGCTCTTGACCCTTCAATAAAAATCATAGCCCCGTGGAGGATATGGGATTTAAAATCAAGGGAAGATGAAATAGACTATGCGAAAAAGAAAGGGATTCCAATCCCTGTTACTAAAGAAAAAATATACAGTGTCGATAATAACTTGTGGCATATAAGCCATGAAGGTGGCGACCTTGAAGACCCCTGGAATGAGCCTAAAAGCGACCTTTACGATATAATCACCCCACCTGACAAAGCCCCAGATAAGCCGGAATATGTAGTTATAGAATTTGAAAAGGGCATACCTGTGAAAGTAAACGGCAAAGCTTTAGAACCTGTCAAATTAATAGAAGAATTAAACGTAATTGCAGGAAGAAACGGTGTGGGGATAGCCGACATTGTTGAAAATAGGCTTGTAGGGATGAAATCTCGCGGTGTTTATGAAACTCCTGCAGGGACACTGCTTCACGCTGCTCACAAAGAACTTGAATATCTTGTGCTTGATAAGGAAACAATGAGGTTTAAGGATTTGGTTTCACAAAAATATGCAGACCTTGTTTACAACGGTTTGTGGTTTTCACCACTTAAAGCTGCGCTAGACGCTTTTGTGGAGGAAACGCAAAAAAATGTGACAGGTGTTGTAAGGTTAAAACTTTATAAAGGAAATGTCATAAACGCAGGAGTAAAATCTCCTTATTCTCTTTACAATGAAGAATTTGTGACTTTTGGCAAAGATGAGGTTTATAATCAAAAAGATGCAGAAGGATTCATAAATCTCTTTGGACTTTCTTTAAAAATTAAGGCGTTGATGGAAATGGAGAGGAAGGATATGGATGAAGCTGTGGGGAGGTAGGTTTAAAAGCGAGACGGACAAACTAATGGAGGAGTTTAATTCCTCCATTTCTTTTGATATTAGGCTTTTAAAGCATGACATATTAGGCTCAATTGCCCATGCAAAAGGACTTTATAAAGCTGGAGTGCTGACAGAAGATGAGCTCAATTTAATAGAAAAAGGGTTAAAGGAAATTCTTGATGAAACCAATGTAGGAGAGATACCAAATGATGAAGATGTTCATTCTTATGTTGAAAGGCTTTTAACTGAGAAAATAGGCGATACAGGGCGTAAACTTCACACAGGAAGAAGTCGAAACGACCAGGTTGCGACAGATGAAAGGCTTTATTTGAGAGAAGAGATAGACAAAATAAAAGAGGATTTAATAAAACTTATAGATACATTAAAAGAAATGGCTGAAACTTATAAAAAGGCGATTATGCCGGGATATACGCATCTGCAAAGGGCACAGCCTGTGACTTTTGGCCATCATCTTCTTGCCTATGTTGAAATGTTTAAAAGAGATTTATCAAGGCTTGAGGATATGGTGAAAAGAGTCAATGTAATGCCTTTAGGCTCTGGTGCACTTGCGGGTACCACCTTTGATATCGATAGAAAATACGTGGCATCTCTTTTAGGATTCGATGATATAACTTTAAACAGCATGGATGGTGTAAGCGATAGAGACTTTGTAATAGAATTTTTAAGCTTTGCCTCTATAACAATGATGCATTTAAGTAGGTTCTCAGAAGAATTAATTTTGTGGTCCACCAAAGAATTTGATTTTATTGAGATGGACGACAGATTTTCAACAGGAAGCAGTATGATGCCACAAAAGAAAAACCCCGATGCAGCAGAATTAATAAGGGGCAAAACCGGCAGGGTTTACGGCGATTTGATTACAATACTTACTGTGATGAAAGGACTTCCTCTTGCATATAACAAAGACATGCAGGAGGATAAAGAGGCTTTGTTTGATGGAATAGACACTTTAAAAATGTCTTTAAGAGTTTTTACAGAAATGATAAAGACAATTAAAGTAAAGACTGAGAAGATGGAAAAAGCTGCAAAATATGGTTACATGAATGCTACAGATTTTGCAGACTATCTTGTACAAAAAGGTATTCCTTTTAGGACCGCCCATGAAATTGCAGGCAAAGTTGTCTTATATGCGATAGAACGAAACTTACCAATTGAAGAGTTATCACTTGAAGAACTTAAAAAATTCAGCGATGTAATAGAAAAAGATGTATATGGGGCGATAGATCTTAAAAATATATTGAAGAAAAGAAAAACTATAGGTGCACCAAAGATATAAAAACTTAGACCTCCCCAAACAAAGGGGACAGTTCAGAACCCAAACAAAAGGAATCATCCCTTTTGTTTGGGTTTGGGGTCATATCAGTGAAATAAATTGTTCTATTTCTTCTTTTATGACATCGAGAGATTTTCTCCAGAAGTCGATAGAATGTATGTCAAATCCCACGATTTTTCCTAATTCGTAAAGATTTTTCTTGCCTGTTTGGGATAAAAGTTCTTTGTACTCCTCTACGAATTTTTCTCCTTCTTGATTGTACTTGCAAATTAGGCCTTTTACAAATAGTTCACCAAAAGCGTAAGGGAAATTGTAATAGTTTAAGTCAGCATCGTAATAGTGGGGTTTATTTATCCACATGTAAGGGTGCATATAATTTTGGTCAAGTCCATCTCCATAAGTTTTTTTCTGAGCATCTATCATCATTTGTTTTAGTTCTTCCACAGATAAGGAATGGTCTTTTCGCCTTTTTAGGAGTTCATCTTCAAATAAAAATCTTGAGTAAATATCGACTATGGTTTGAGTGGAGCGCTGGAGAGAATTTTCTATAATTGACAGTTTTTCTTCTTTAGTTGCCGTTTTTAATGCGGAGTTTACTATTATGTGCTCATTAAAGATAGAGGCAGTTTCAGCTATGGGCATAGGGTACCTTGAGTTGATTAATGTTTCATCTGCCAGTAGATGGCCGTGGTATCCATGTCCTAATTCGTGGGCTAATGTCAAAACATTAGAAAAACTTCCATCAAAGTTTGCGAGAATTCTGCTTTCTTTTATTGGATGCAGGTTAAAGCAAAAGGCTCCTCCTCTCTTGCCTTCTCTAGGTTCTGCATCAATCCAATTATTTCTAAAAGCGTTATCTGCAAATTCTGCCAGGTCTTCACTGAAAGACTTGAAGTTTTCTACAATGAATTCTCTAGCCTCTTCAAAGGTAAGTTTTTTGTCCAGTTTTCCTACAGGGGCAAAGAGATCATAGAAAGGAAGTCCTTCTTTGTGACCTAAAAGCTTTGCTTTTTCTTTTAAATACTTTCTAAATACTGGTAAATATTCTTCTATGGCTTTTAACATTGCATCAAGGGTTTCAAAATCCATACGAGAGCGCTGTAACGTCATTTCGAGGGGAGAAGAGTATTTTCTCAATTCTGTTACAGTGAGGACTTCACCTTTTATTCCGTTTAGACAGGCGGCTGAGGCTTCTTCTATCTTTTTGTAGGAATTTAACTCTGCAAAGTAGGCAGTCTTCCTTATGTAAGGGTCCTTGTCATAAGCCATGTTTCTGACAACTGAAAGAGGCAGTTTTTTTTCTTCTCCATTTATGTTTATATCTACAAGTAGTGTGGAGGTTAAAAACTCATGTAACTTTGCCCATGCTTCTGAACCCGTGTTTTTCATTTTTGCCAGTATTATTTCTTCTTTTTCTGATAGGAGGTGTTCGGCTTCCTTTATTGTTTCTTTTACGTAAAACTCATGAGATTTAAGGTATGAAGAGGATTCTATTATTTCATCTACGTTTTTGAGGTTTAAAAGCCACCTTTTGAATTTTGTTTCAGGCTCTGCCAGCATTGTTGTAACATTTTCAAGGGTTTCAACTGCTTTGAGGGCTTTTTCATTTTTAACATCTACACTTAAAGAGAGCAAAGAAAAGCCCCTCACTTTTACTAAAAGGTCTCCCAGTTCATTTTTAAACTTTATGTAGTACTCAAGCTTTTCTTTTGCATTTTCACCTGTTTGGAGGTTTTCCTCGCACCACTTTTTTTATGTGTTCAATTGATGAAAGTATCTTTTCGTTGTCTTTTTTAAATTCTTCGCTGTCAAAGGAGGTATAAAGCTTTTCTAATGACCATCTCATTTTACTTTTCCCCCATTTTTATATAATTTTTATCAATTTGATTGTAAACCAATTCAAAAAAGAAGTCAAATTGTAAGATTAACAAACTGTAAAAGGGGATGGTTATAATAGATGAACATTATCATTTCAAATTCTGCGGAAGAGCCTATATATGAGCAAATTGTCAGGCAAATCAAAGAAGCAATTTTGAAAGGGGAGTTGGAAGAGGGAGAACTGCTTCCGTCTATTAGGAATTTAGCAAAAGAACTGCAGATTAGCGTAATTACGACGAAAAGAGCTTATGATGAACTTGAAAAAGAAGGATTCATTGCTACAATTCCGGGAAAGGGTACTTACGTAGCAGCGCAAAACAAGGAATTAATGCGTGAGAAACGGCTAAAAATTGTAGAAGAAAAATTAGTAGAAGCGATTATAGCTGCAAAAGCAGTAAACTTATCCTTAGAAGAGATAAAAGAGATGTTAGAGATTTTGTATAAGGAGGTCTAAAAGGTGGAGCCAATTTTGGAGGTTAAGAATTTAAGGAAGAATTTTAGAGGGTTTACATTAAAAGATGTCTGTATGACATACATGGGAATGATAATTGCAAGCTCAGCTGATGAGACAAACAAAGCTGATATTTTGTTAAATAGTTTGCCTCTAAGAAGGCATGAAATTGTATTGGCAAAATACCTGTCTACATTTGTCTATTCAGCAATAGGCATAGCTATTTATTTGTTAGTTGCAGCAGCTACAAAAGTACTAGGCTTTCCTATTCATGTATATCCTATCAATTTTAAAGCTGTAATTTACGGCATACTGGCGGTGAGTTTTCTAAATGCCATATACCTTCCTTTAATGTTTAAATTTGGACATGGTTTTTCTGGGATTATGTACATTATTTTGATTTTTGGATTTTCTTATGGCATATCTTATGTTATAAGACTTTTTGAAAAACTTGTAAATTATGATTGGTTTCAAAATATTGTATCTTTTATAATGAATCAATCAGATACAGTGAAAATGTTGTTTATAACTGCTTTAGCGCTTATTATACTGACGGTTTCATGTTTATTATCTGTTAAGTTTTATAAAAATAGGGAGTTTTAATAATATAGATAGGGACAGTTCTTTGTTAAAAGAACCGGCCCCCTATTTAAGTGTTATTTTACAGGCAATTTTACTTCAAATTTACTGGATTTGATATTTATATATGCAATATCAGGACTTACAGGTGAGAATTTTATTAACCTTGGATAGGCTTTGTCTTTTTCTACTTTGCCATTTATATCAAAAAGATTATACTCTGCTTCCCACTTTAGGATATTGCCTTTATCATCAGTTACAGTCCATAGACTTGGCTGCATATATTGATATTCGTCTGTGTATTCGTACCAACCTACTACAGGGTCTTGTGGAGCTTCAATTTCTATGCTGGTGGAGAAAGGTGAAAGAATTATTTTATTAAATTTGATTTCACCTAACTTGTCATTGATTACAATTTTTGGTTTGAGTATTTTTAAATCTACTTTAGTTTTGGAGGCAGGAATTGTAAAATTAAAATTCCAATTGCCTTTAATAGTGTGTCTATTTGTTCCTTCATAAAAAGTTATTTCTCTTATGTTTATTTTTACATCTATAGAAGAAGGGATTTTATCGAGATATCCTCTTACAAGTTCATATTTTGCCGATGCTATAAAAGTATTGTCATTAGTTAAGATTCCTGAAACAGTGTTACTACCAGCAGATAAATTTTCATTATTTATTGCTGTTTCAGCACTGCTATCAACAAAAATTTTATCTTTTTCTATTTTTTTGGGAGATGGTTATCTTTTATTATATATCCCACCACCAATCTGGATCCATCAAAAGCCGCTTCATTCAGTGTCACTTCAACGCCTTTAGAGATTTGTGAAGCACCTATTCCTACAGTATATTTTTGATATTCAGTCTTTTCTATACCTCTATTTGAAAGATATTCAAATACTGAATTGATTATAGGTATGTTTTTTCCTATAGCAGGGTCTATTATTCCTATTGTTAGTATTGCTACGATTAACAGTGAAGCTACTTTTAAAAGTGCTCCTAAGGTGATTTTCTTAGAAGTAGTATTTTTTGGCACTTTGTTGTCTCCTTTCCTTTCTTTTATCATATTTAAGGTATTTTCTATTCTTTTATGAAAGTTTTCAGGCACTTCAATATTGCTCTTTTGCAAAAGGTCACGTATTTGTCTGTCAAATTTTCGGTTCATAGGATACATTACCTCCCTCCAAACTTAATATTTCTCTCATTCGCTTTCGTGCCCTTGAAAGTCGTGACTTTACAGTACCCGCCGGAATATCCAATATTTTAGAAATTTCTTTAACTGACATGTCTTGTAAATAATACATTACCACTATTACTTTTAAATCATCTTCTAATTTGTTTAACACTTGATACAATTCTGTGTTGTTGTATTCTTCCTGGGGTACAGGAATATCAGGGAAATCATCTACTGTTATTACTCTTTTCTGGAGGCGTTTTATTTGGTAGCAATTGTTTACTAAAATTTTCATAAGCCATGTTTTAAAATACTTTGGATGTTTTAATTGAGAAATAGACTCATAAGCTTTTAGTACAGTTTCAGATACGGCATCAGCACAGTCATTCTCGTCCTGCAATATGCTTTTTGCCACTATATACATGTCTTTTTCAAAATGGTATATGAGTTTTGCAAAGGAAGACTTGTCTCCTTGCTTGGCTTTCTTTACTTCTTGTATGATTTCCAATCTTACACCTCCTATTTTGCGATGAGATGAGTCATCCGGATGACCTTCTAACTTTATAGATGATTGTGGAAGGAGTTTGGTTCTCGGATAAGATTATATCTTGTTGGATAAGTGATTGTTTTTAGAAGGATACAAGTATACCTATGTACTTTATACTAAGGATACTAGGGAAGGAACAATTTACTCTGTAACCATTTTGTAACCAAAACTTAATAATTTTTTAATAAATTTTAACATTTAAAGTGGTATAATGAAATAAAAAATACAAGCAGAGGGATTTTACCAGTGATGAAGAAGTGGTCAGTAGTTACAGGTGTTGTCATGTTAATACTAGCCTTTGCTGCAGGTGTTTTCGCATCTAATCATATTAAGATTTCTAATCATATTAAGATCATTGTTAACGGCCAAGAAATCAAACCAGACGTTCCACCGCAAATTATTAACGGAAGAACTATGGTCCCTGTAAAGTGGATTGCTAAAGCATTAGGTGCTGATGTCCAGTTGGAACAGAGCAGTGAAGGTTATACAGTAAAAATAACTTCAAAGCTGTTGGAGAGGTTACATGCCATTGAGCCAGAACAACCTAACACAATAGTGAACGATTGGAACAGAGAACAAATTAAACAGTTCTTAGAACAAAATAAGATTCATTCTATTCAAGATATCCGTTCGCTTGGTTGTAAAGTTCCTTTTGAAATTACCAGCGAAGATGATAGCTGGATTCGACCTATTTACTCTAAAGCTTGGCATAGTACCTTTATGGGAGGAAAATATAGTGACATAACACAACTTATTAGTTGTGCTCAACGCAACTTTTTCATTTATACCGGAGGACTTTCTGAAGGAGCAGGGTTGTATTACATGATTGGATTTTCAGAAGACTGGGAAAAACCAGTCGGCAGTTCTTTTAATTCATCACATTCTTTTGAACTATGGCTATTATCTCATAAGGTTAAAGAAATCTACCGATTGGATGATGAATGGTTGGTGGTAGTTGAACCTCAACTTCAAGGTTACCAAACGGTGAGGATAAACTATAGTGATGCTGGGATAATGGTGGATAAAGAAACAAAGAGCCGAATAATGCTTTTTCGAATGGTTACTCCGGAAGGTTACGAATTGGAACGTGCTGCTGAAGTTCTTCCAGTGCAATAAATACATAATAAAAAAGGCTGCCACTTTTTTATACAGACTTCTTTTTAGTACTCTTTTAATCTTTCATCAACTTGTGCAATTAAAGAAAAAGTTTTATCATCGTGCAACAAATATAAATTGTTTTCAATGGCTGTTTGTGCTATGAGTAAATCTATAGTGCTGCGAATGGTGATTCCCTTTTTCCCAATAGACACGGGGACGGTTCATTTGTCCGACTCGGACAAAGAAACCGTCCCCGTGTCTATTTAAGATTTGTTCACTTCTGTGTCATATTCAACAAAATTTCTCTAATTTCTGTAGCTTTATCTTCATCTGCAAGGACTACTAGATAATCGCCGGCTAGAATTTTCGTATTTCCCTTTGGTATTAATTCATGCGTTCCCCTCTTTATGCCAACAAGTAAGCAACTTTGGGGCAAACTAATATCCTTTAATTTTTTGCCATCTAAACTTGAGCCTACACAAACAGGCATTTCGAAAATCGTCTTTCTTTTTTTATTGGCGGTAATAGATTTTTGTCCTTTCTTTATTGGCAGACGTTCTAACAAAGATTCATAAATCGGCATATTTGAGAACAAATCTGATGAAAGGTATGCCGTTATAGAGACAGTGCTTAGGGCCAACAAATGAGAAAATGAACCGGTCATTTCAGTTACGAGCAAACTACCTGTTATCGGTGCCCTAACTATAGCAGCAAAATATCCTGCCATAGCAAATACAATAAAATTTTTGATATAAATAGGGTTTATATGCATTATGTTAATTATTACAGTTCCGTATATGTTGCCAATCAGTGAACCTATTATAAGGAGAGGCATAAAAATACCTCCTGGTACACCTGAGCCATAGCTTACCATAGTAAATAAAAATTTAACAATCAATAGCAAAATTAAAAATTTTAAACTAAAACTATCTTTACTTAATGTATCGACAAGACTTTCACCGCCGCCAAGTGCCATAGGTATCCATAGTCCAACTGCAACAGATATAATAAGAGGTATTATTGGCTTCATATGTGATTTTATTTTTAACATGTTATATATATCTTGAGTTTTTAAAAGAGTTTTATTAAATACAATTCCACATAACCCAACGATAATTCCAAGTAAAATAAGATAAAGATAATTATTAAGCGGCATTACTGCTAGATTTTTCAGATTAAAAATAGGTTTGATTCCTAATAGTTCACCAGCTACAAAAGTTGATGTAAGTGATGAAACCATACTAGATACAAGTACCAATGGTGAGAAATTTTTATGCAGTTCTTCAAGAGCAAAAATAACTCCTGCAAGTGGTGCATTAAAAGCTGCTGCAAGCCCTGCACTAGCTCCACATGTAAGAAGGTATTTTTCTTCAACTCTAAATCTACCAAACAACCTACTTATTCCTTGTCCGATTGAAGAACCAATTTGCACACATGGACCTTCGCGTCCTAAAGAAAGTCCTGCACCTATCGCTAAAATAGTACCTATGAGCTTTAACAATAAAACTCGTAACCAATTAACTTTTATATAACCGATAATCATGCCTTCAACTTGAGGTATACCGCTACCGCTTATCATAGGTTCTTTTTTCACTATTATACCCAATAATAAGCCTATTAGAGAAAGGAAAATTATCCAGCCAATTAACAAGTAAAGATTTGTATGAAGAATTTTGTATACACTTATTACAAGAATATTTGTTTTTTCAAGAATATATCTTAAAATAGCAATAATCAATCCAACAAAGAAACCTGTTATAATGCCTTCAACTATAATACGCTTGCGAAATTCTTCCCAATGTATTAAAGTATTGAATGTTATACTTTTACCTTTATTCAATAAGATCCCTCCCAAAACATAAAATGAATGAATATTTATTTTTCTCATATTATCATTATACTACAAAATAATGATATCTAGTATTTTATATTGTTAAGTTTACTTATAGAATAATAAGCAGTATTACAAAATTTGGATATAAAACAATACAAAAATCTTTTTATTTTAAACAAATAAACATAAACATTATGCTTTGAAGTAAATTTTCACATATTCTTGCAGGCTTCATAAAAAAGTGATATAATATTCAAAAAGGGATGAAGCCCCCTTTTGGAAAATCCGAACTGCTGATAAACAGCTGATGGCTTCTACGGTAAAAACGTAGGGGTTGTCAGCTTTTTTGTATTTAGTGCATTTGCCTACAACTTTGAAAGGGAGGTACTTTCTTATGCCTTTCCATAGCATATTATTTGAAAAAAACGAAGATGGAGTAAAAAAAGAAACATTCGAAGCGCCTGATTTTTTTGTTGACTTAAATCTTGATCAAATTATAGATGTCATAACAAGAGGCAAAGAAGAATATAATTTAAAACTGTTTTTTTACACTCCTTTAAACGATATTGATACTATCAAGTATCGCCATGAAATAATGCAAGATCTTGAAAATGAAGTTTTGCTTGAGGATATAAAATCATTTGCGGAAAAAATGCAAGAAATGCGCAAACACCTTGCTCAAGCAGACAAACTTTACTACAAATACCAGAAAGAAAGATGGTTTTTGGATGCTGTAGAAATCTACTGTGATGCAATTACTGATTTAGTAGAAGACTTGTCTTCTGTAGAGTTAAAATCTCGTGGTTTTTTAGCATTTCGTCAATATTTGATAGATTATATTAATTCTGACCGTTTTCAGCTGCTACTGAGTGAAACGAAAAAACTTAAAGCTGATTTGTCTACAGTAAAATATTGCTTGTTAATAAAAGGTAACCGTGTGACGGTTCGTAAATATGAATCTGAAATTGATTACAGTATAGAAGTAGAAAAAACGTTTGAAAAATTCAAACAGGAAGCAGCAAAGGATTATAAAGTCAAATTTTCTGATTGGCCAGATATGAACCATGTCGAAGCAAAAATATTGGATTTAGTAGCTCAGTTATATCATGATATATTTTCTAATCTTGATAATTATTGTATGAAAAATAGTGATTATTTAGACGAGACAATAGCTACTTTTGATAGGGAAGTACAATTTTATATTGCTTATTTGGAATATATGGCACTATTCAAGCGCGCTGGACTAAAATTTTGTTATCCACAAATATCTAGTAAATGCAAGGAAGTTTATAATTACGAAGGATTTGATTTAGCTCTGGCTTATAAACTCATCAACGAAAATTCGGCTGTTGTTTGTAATGATTTTTATTTAAAAGGTAAAGAGCGTATATTTGTAATTACCGGTCCGAACCAGGGAGGCAAAACAACATTTGCCCGCACTTTTGGACAATTGCATTATTTGGCCAGTATAGGCTGCCCTGTTCCCGGAAAGGAAGCGCAACTCTTTCTTTTTGATAAACTATTTACACATTTTGAAAAGGAAGAAAATATTAAAGATCTTCGTGGAAAACTGGAAGATGAATTGTTTAGAATTCACAATATTCTTGCTCATGCGACATCAAACAGTATTATAATAATGAATGAAATTTTTACCTCTACCACAGCAAAAGACGCATTATTTTTAAGTAAGAAGATAATGGAAAAAATAATACAATTAGATGTGCTGTGCGTCTGGGTAACATTTATAGATGAATTGGCATTCTTAAGCGAAAAAATTGTAAGTATGGTCAGTACGGTAGTTCCTGAGAATCCGGCATTGCGCACATATAAAATTGTTAGAAGACCTCCTGATGGGCTTTCATACGCCATATCAATTGCTGAAAAATACAGGCTAACGTATAATTGCTTAAAGGAGAGGATAAAATCATGAAAGTTTTACTTATGTATAGAGATCATGATTTTGACCTGCAACAAAAATTGCCCTCGAACGAAGAAGCATTGATACAGGATTTAGAATTAAACACTTTGTTCAATGCTATGTCCCTTGGTGATAATTTTTTATTTGAAGTAGCCAAAAAATCTGTTTTATCCAGCGTGTATAGTGATCTGGATACAATATTATATCGCCAAGATGTTCTGAAGGATTCTCTAAAAAATTCTTCCATTGTTAGGAATATCTATAATATAGCAGTAGAAGCAATTGAAAACGAGAAAAAGTATTATTTTAGCATTTTCACCAGGTACCCTGCAGCTATACTTCATAGCTCAATGGATGTATTGCATATGTTTATGGAAATGCTGAAAAAACTAAAGAGTATTGCCGACCAACATGCTGATAAATTCGAATCATATGGTTTTAAAAGGTTTTTTACAATGCTCAAAAAAGAACTTGATGATGAATATTTTGAAAGTATCCAAAATCATTTAAAAGAACTGGAATTTCGCGATGGAATTTTGATCAGTGCTGAGTTGGGTAAAGGCAATAAAGGTGTCAATTATATTCTTCGCAAACAGGAGGATAAAAACAAAGTCTAATAGACAGGATTTTTTCAAAAAGACCGAATGCTTATACTTTTTATATAAGTGAGCGCGATGAAAGCGGGGCAAGAGCTTTATCTGACTTAAAAGACAGAGGAATCAACCTCGTGGCAAATGCACTTGCTCAGTCTGCTGATCATATTCTCAGTTTTTTTAACATATTACGGACTGAATTGGCTTTTTACATTGGCTGTTTGAATTTATATGAGAAACTTGCCCAAATTGGAGAGCCGGTGTCTTTTCCTATTCCGGTAGCATCCAGTGAACGTAGGCATTCTTTTAAAGGATTATACGATGTCTGTTTGGCTTTGACAATGAAACAAAAAATCGTGGGCAACGATTTAAATGCTGATAATAAAGATCTGGCAATAATTACAGGTGCTAACCAAGGGGGTAAATCTACCTTTTTGCGAAGCATAGGTTTGGCTCAGTTGATGATGCAATGTGGTATGTTTGTGCCAGCCGAGTATTTTTCTGCTAACATATGTGATGGGATTTTTACCCACTATAAACGGAAAGAAGATGCTACCATGAAAAGTGGAAAGCTTGATGAAGAGCTTAGCAGAATGAGTGATATAGTAGACAATATAAAGCCAAATTCCATGGTACTGTTTAATGAATCATTTGCTGCGACAAATGAAAGAGAAGGTTCGGAAATTGCAAGGCAAATAATTACTGCATTGATTGAAAAACGCATCAAAGTTTTCTTTGTGACACATTTGTTTGAATTTGCCTATAGTTTTTATAATAAAAAACTGGAGAATGTTATTTTTTTACGAGCCGAAAGACGAAACGACGGAAAGCGTACTTTTAAAATAACCGAAGGCAAACCACTTCAAACAAGCTATGGTGAAGATTTGTATAAAAAGATTTTTGGAGAAAGCTATTAAATTTATTTAGGAACAGGTTATTGACAAACCTTTTTGCGAGTAATTTAAAGTCTTTTGCTTTTATGCTTGGATGCGTAATAAACAATAGTTTGAAGAAAAATGGGCTGTCAATAAAAAAGACAGCCCTTATCAATACTCTTTTAATCTTTCATCAACTTGTGCAATTAAAGAAAAATCTTTATCATCGTGTAACAAATATAAATTATTTTCAATGGCTGTTTCTGCTATAAGTAAATCTATGGTGCTGCGAATAGTGATTCCTTTTTTCTTACACTTGAAATACAATTTTGCAGCGTTTTCATAAGATTTGGTGCCATATTTTAGGTCATAGAATTTTTGTGTGCCTAAATATTCTTTAATTAAGTTAAATTCATTTTCAGTTTTTGCTCCTTGTAATAATTCTTGATAGATAAAATTGTTTATTCCAAAGGGGATATTATTCTGTATTATTTCTTCAAATTTTTTTACTTTTTCATTTTCTATGCCTTTCAGAAAAGATATTAGAACAGATGTATCTACCAAAATCATTTGCTTTCCCTCATTTTTTTGTAATCATAATTTTCATCAAACTGTATTTTTCCTTTTATCTCCATTAAATTTTTTCTTCTGCGATTTTCTACAAATTCTTTTAAAGCCAAATTGACAACTTCTTTTTTAGTTTTTAAGCCTGAGATTTTTAACGCTTCTTTGATGAGATTTTCATCTATGACTATATTTGTTCTCATCACGTACACCTCCTAATGTGTATTGTAATACACTTAATCTTTTAAGTCAAGGGAGAATGGAATTTTATATTTCTTAAATAAAAATTTATACTGTAACCATTTTGTAATCAAAACTTAATAGTTTTTTAATAAATTTTAACATTTAAGAAGTTATAATGGAAAAGGGAGAAGGAGATGGAAGGGAAAAGATGAGTTGGCTTGAAAAATTTTTCAAATTGGCAGTTATTCTATTTGTCTTAATTAATTTGCTATCTGGTTGTTCTTATATTCTTAAAGATGATAAGGATTTAATCAAAAATACAATTGAGAGATTTTACGATACACAGTATAAAGCTTACTTGAAAATGGAGTATATAGATATAACCCCCCTATTTAGATATGTCGAGAATACAGAATCAGAATAAAGTTACAGCATTAAAGGAATTAACTTTTAGAAGAAAATATACTGCTGAAAAAGGGTATGGATATGTAGAAAAAAGACGTTTTCCTTTAGAATTTAAATGTTTTTAAAAATTATTTCTTTTTTTGATTTTATTTTATCAATTTTATCAATACATTCCTTAAAATTGGCTTTTCTCATTATAAATTCACCTAATAAGAATAATTATCAATATTGTTGGAATCAGGAGAATAATTGAGATATAATTTAGAAAACAGGATAGGGTATAGTAAGCAGAGACTATGTGTTGAGAATTAGTAATAGTGAAAATGCGAGAGAAAGGAAGCAACAGTTGAAATTAATAGCGCAAAAAAGATATAATTTTCCGATGAAAAGATTCAAGAAGATAGAAGATAGTAGAGGTGAAATGTTATGCTTGTTATTAAGCCAATTGATGAAAAGTTAAAGAAAAAAGTAATAGATTTTATAATACGCAATTGGGGTTCGCCAATAATGGTTTCAAAAGGTAAAGTTCATTCAATGGACAAATTACCAGGGTATGTGGCTATTGTAAATAATGATATAAAAGGTTTAATAACCTATAATATTGATAATGAGGAATGTGAAATAGTATCCCTTGATAGTTTAATTGAAAATCAAGGTATCGGTAGTAAATTGTTAGAGCGTGTAATACATAAAGCAAAGGAGCAAGAATGTAAAAGAATTTGGCTTATTACAACCAATGATAATATAAGAGCGATTCGTTTTTACCAAAAAAGAGGATTCAATATGGTTGCACTTTATGTAAATGCAGTTCAGGAAGCACGAAAGATAAAACCCGAAATTCCTTTATATGGATATGATAATATACCGATATTGCATGAAATTGAATTTGAAATAAAACTATAATTTAAATAAATCTATTTGCTTGTTATAATGGTTGATAAACCGGGAGATGGCATTGTCAAAGTAAAATAATCTGGCAATACCCATTATTTTGCAAAAAATTGCGTAAATAAATAGTATTTTATAAATATAGATTTTCGGATACATATAAATCTTAAATAAGAATAATTATCAATACTATTGTATTTAAGTTTTAAGTGAGATATAATTAAGAAAACAGGATAGAGTATGAAAAGACAGAAAATCTTTGTATAAATTTTTGATATATAATATGTGAAAGGTGGGAAAAAGTATGCATAAGGTTGTTTTACTGCGGCATGGAGAAAGCCTGTGGAATATGGAAAATAGATTTACTGGCTGGACGGATGTGGATCTGTCACCGAGAGGTATTGAAGAGGCAAGAGAGAGTGGCAAGACTTTAAAGGCAGAAGGATACACTTTTGATTGTGCTTTTACTTCTGTACTTAAAAGGGCTATAAGGACTTTGTGGATTGTTCTTGATGAATTGGACAGGATGTGGATACCGGTTTACAAATCATGGAGGCTCAATGAAAGACATTACGGAGCACTTCAAGGGCTCAATAAAGCTGAGACTGCCAAGAAATACGGAGAACAGCAGGTAAAAATATGGAGAAGGTCTGCTGATGTAAGGCCTCCTGCATTGACAAAAGATGACCCAAGATACCCCGGTTTTGACCCCAGATATGCTGACCTTTCTGAAGATGAAATTCCCCTCACTGAAAACTTGATTGACACAATTAATAGGGTTATTCCGTATTGGAAATCAACAATTGCGCCGACGATAAAATCCGGTAAAAAAAGTCCTCATAGTTGCCCATGGAAACAGTTTAAGAGGGCTGATAAAATACCTTGACAATCTTTCAAATGAGGAGATAATGGAGCTAAACATCCCTACAGGAATTCCCTTAGTTTATGAGCTTGATGATGATTTAAAGCCTATAAGGCATTATTATCTTGCCGATGAAGAGAAAGTAAAAGAGAAAAAGAAATTAGTAGAAAACCAAGGAAAGATTTAAGGAAATTCTTAAAATACTGGTTTGTCTTATTTTTACTTGTTTTTTGGCTTTTAAAAGTGTACAATAGAAATATAAGGAAGTTCTAGATTGAAAGGTGGGTTTTGTATGTTAAGCAACAAAATGCTGGAAGGATTAAATAAACAGTTGAATTACGAAATTTATTCTGCATATCTATATGTAGCAATGGAAAATTATTTTCAAGAGAAAAACTTAGAAGGTTTTGCTAATTTCTTCAAGGTTCAGACACAAGAAGAACTTGCACATGCGAGAATTTTTTACGAGTACATATATCGCATGGGTGGGAAAGTGACTCTGTACCCGATAGAAAAACCAGAGGGAAACTTTGAAAGTATTTTAGACCTTTTTAAAAAGGCTTTGAGTCATGAAAAAACTGTAACTGAAAGGATTTACAAGCTTGTTGATATAGCAATTGAGGATAAAGACCATGCCACAAATGCATTTTTGCAGTGGTTTGTTAATGAGCAGGTAGAAGAAGAAGAGAGCTTCCAGAGGCTTGTTGACAAGTTAGAGCTTATAGGAGATAACATACAGCCTATATTCATGCTGAATGCTGAATTGGCTCAAAGGACATTTGTATTACCTGCTCCACTTGCGCAAGGACAGCAATAAACGGTTCGTTGTTTGTTTAAATTTAGGCATTTTTAAAACGATGACTTTGCTCATGGAAACTTAACGAAATCGCGGAAATACAGTATGGGGGTATGCTTTTTTGATAAGGTATATCCCCATGAATTTTTTTAAAAAATATAAGATAAGGTTTTCGTTGTTAAACTATAGACAAAGCGTAATTTATATAGTAAAATTTATGTAAGGAATACTGTTATAATTATATCAAATAAGAGGTGTTTTTTATGAGTAGTCATAAAAGAATTGTTATCATTGGGGCCGGGTATGGGGGCGTACACGCCGCCAAACTATTAAACAAAAAATTTAAAAATGATAGCACTGTAGAAATAACTCTTATTGACAAAAAACCCTATCATACATTGTTAACAGATTTACATGAAGTGGCTGGTTCCAGAATAGAACCTGATAGCGTTCGTGTGTACTTACACAAAATTTTCGCAAACAAAAAAGTAAAAGTCATAACAGATGAAGTGGAAAAGATTGATTATGAAAAGCAAAGCGTAATTGGAAAAGATGGGGAGTATAACTATGATTATTTGATTTTAGGGATTGGAAGTGAACCATGTGATTTTGGCATACCCGGTGTGTTTGAGTATGGGTTTACGGTAGGAACGTTAGAAGCTGCTATTAAGACAAGGGAACATATTGAGGAGATGTTTAGAAAAGCGAGTGTTGAAAGTAATGCAGAAAAGAAAAGAAAAATGCTTACCTTTGTGGTAGCTGGCGCAGGGTTTACGGGAATTGAAACTGCAGGCGAATTAATGGAATGGACAAAAAGCTTGTGTGACAAATATCATTTAGATCGCAATGATGTTAAAATTATGGTGGTAGAAGCGCTGAATACCATACTTCCCAACTTAAATGCAAGATTAGCTGCCAAAGCTCAAAAGTTTTTGAACAGAAAAGGAGTAGAAGTTTTGACTAATGCTCCTATAGTGGAAGTAGCAAAGGATTATATAGTTTTAAAAGATGAAAGAAAGATTGAAACAAAAACGCTTATATGGACCTGTGGAGTTCAAGGTAACAAATGCGTTGAGAATTTTGGCTTAGAGTTAGGTAGAAGATGTAGAGTCCAGACAAATGAATACATGCAAGCAGTAGGCAAAGAAAATATCTATGTAATAGGCGATTTAGCATACTATGAGTTAGATGGAAAACCTATTCCTCAAGTTGTAGAGACAGCACTACAGTCAGCTGAAACTGCAGTACACAATATAGTGGCTGATATAAAAGGAGAAGAAAAAAAGCCTTTTAAACCTAGATACCATGGTTTTATGGTTTCTATAGGAAGTAGATATGCAGTAGCAGAACTTATGGGTGTGTCTTTGACAGGCTTTTTAGCAATGGCTATGAAGCACCTTGTAAATATGCATTACCTTTTTGGAGTAGCAGGCGTTGATGCCGTGTTATCATACATTTACCATGAGTTCTTTGAAGTTAAAAGCAATCGCTCAATATTGGGAGGACATATTGCCGCGCATATTCCTATCTTTTGGCTTGTTCTTTTAAGAATATATGTGGGTGCATTGTGGCTTATAGAAGGCATAAATAAGATACAGCAAGGATGGCTTGACCCTTCAAAAATATTTATTATAACTACCTCTGATGTATCTGGTGCTACAGCTAAAGCTGGCGAAGCTGCAACTGCAGCGCAGGCCTTGCAGCCATTGTTAAAAGAGCCTCCAGCTTTCTACAAATGGTTTATGGATACTTTTGTAGCACCACATGCCTTCTTATTCCAAGCAATGGTAGTGCTTGCAGAAGTAGCGATAGGTCTGGCTTTAATAGCAGGTTTGTTTACCGCCTTAGCATCAGCTGGTTCTATATTCTTGGCACTGAACTTCATATTATCTGCGATGGCAGATAAGTCTATATTGTGGTATATATTTTCAGCTATAGCTCTTATGGGAGGAGCGGGGAGAGCTTTTGGACTGGATTATTATGTGATACCGTGGATAAAAAATTGGTGGAAAAAGACTTCTTTTGCCAGAAGAACGTATCTTTATGTTAGCTGATGTAATATGAAAGAGGGTTATTTATAGTGAAAAAAGGTGATATCCTCATAGTACTTTTTGTGGCGATTTTGTCTATCGGGTTGTTGATATTTTACAAAGTATCAACAACCCAACATTATCCCCACAAATATGCGGCAATAATGGTAAACGGCAAGATATATAAAGAGGTGTCCTTAGATGATGTTAATTATCGTGAAGAGATACCTATAGCTACAAAATATGGGAAAGATGTATTGCTGGTTGAAGATGGTGGGGTAAAGGTTATTTACGCTGAGTGCCCAGATAAAATTTGTATAAAAGAAGGATTTATTGATAAACCGGGGCAAAGTATAATATGTTTGCCGTTTAGGATAGTTGTAGAAATACGGGGTGTTAAAAATGACAAAGTTGACCAAGTCGTCTATTGAGCATACAACTATGTCAAAGACTCAGAGAATGGTTTTTCTGGCTATATTAGTTGCTAATTCTTTAGTCTTATACATTATAGAAGGAATATTACCTGTCCCTTTTATTGCTCCCGGTGCTAAGTTAGGACTTGCTAACATAATCACAGTCGTATCTTTGTATTTGTTTGGCTTTTTTGATACATTTATTGTGCTTGCTGTAAGGATATTGCTAGCAACATTTTTTGCTTCCTCGCCATCTTCCTTTTTTTATAGCATAGGCGGAGGTTTGTTAAGCCTTTTTGCCATGTTTTTCGCAAAAAAAGTAGGCAAAGAAAATATAACTGAAGTTGGGGTCAGTGTTATAGGTGCTGTATTTCACAACATTGGTCAGATGCTGGTAGCTTCTCTTATAGTGCAAAATATCAATATAATGGTTTATATACCTGTATTAATGATAGCTGGAGTTGGGACTGGCATTTTTGTGGGATTGTCTTCAAAATTTATTCTAAAGCATTGGAAGAAATTAAAAAATCTAAATTTACATTGATTAAGGTGGTCAGATGGATAAGTTTTGGAATAATAATTTAGAAATAAAAAATGAGCTTGATGAAGTTATAAAAATAATGGAAAAACGTATAAAAAACTCCAATAGGTCAATTAGAAATATATTGTTAGATATGATTCGTAACAGCGGAAAGATGCTTAGGCCTGCTTTTGTAATCTTGTCTGGGAAATTTGGAGAATACGATAGAAAAAGGATATTACCTTTAGCTGCTGCTGTTGAGATGCTCCACATGGCAACTTTAGTACACGATGATATAATTGACAATGCTTTAATAAGACGCAGTAAACCTACTATCCAAGCAGAATATGGGAAAAATTATGCGGTATTTATAGGGGATTTTCTTTTTTCTGAATGCTTTTTGCTTTTATCCGATAACATTACTATTGAAAATCTTAAGAAAGTGTCAAAAGTGGTGTCTAGAATATGCAAAGGTGAAATTGGACAATTTGAAAGCCGATACAATATAGATATCACAATAAATGATTATTTGAAGCGGATAGCTGCAAAAACTGCTGCACTTTTTGCCTTAAGTTTTTACGTGGGAGCTTATGAAAGCAACTGTGGAGAAAAGTTGGCTAAAATATTGGGAAGTATAGGATACAATATTGGCATGGCTTTTCAAATTATAGACGATGTTCTGGACTATACTGGAGAAGAAAATGTGGTTGGCAAACCTTTGTGCAATGATATAAGACAAGGAGTTTTTACACTGCCTTTAATATATTCTTTAGAAAAGAATAAAGACGAAAAAATGATAGCATTACTTAAAAAAGAGAGTTATTGTGAGGAAGACATAAAACGCATAGTTGAATTCGTTCAGGAAAATGGTGGTGTAGACCGGTCAAAAATGCTGGCAGAAAAATATACTAAAAAAGCCTTTGATAAAATATCTATGTTGAAAGACTCTCCACCTAAACAAATTTTAATTGAAGTTACGAGTAAGCTTTTATATAGGAATTATTAAAAAATATGTAAAGCTATTTTTGGAGGAGATTATATGAAAAAATCCATAACTTCTTTTGTAATTTTTTTTCTAATATTTAATGCCGCCATTATACTATCTGGATGTTCAAATAAAAATTCACAGCCTATATCTGATACCCAATTTGCTTTAGATACTTATTGCACAATAACCATATACGATAAAGCTCCGAAAAAAGTATTAGATGATGGATTTAAAGCTATAAGAGATGTAGAGGACAAGATGAGTGTTGCCATCAAAGGCAGTGAAGTGAATCAAATTAATGAGAATGCAGGTGTTAGACCTGTTAAGGTTTCATCTGACACCTTTTATGTGATAAAAAAAGCGGTACATTTTTCTGATGTTGAAAAGGGGTATTTTGATATTACAGTAGGACCTATAGTAAAACTTTGGAATATAGGCACTGATAAAGCCAGAGTACCTTCACCTGAAGAAATAAAAGCTAAACTTCCTCTTGTAAGTTATAAAAATATAATACTGGATGAAAAAAATATGACTATTATGTTAAAAAACAAAGGTATGAGCATAGATTTAGGAGGTATTGCCAAAGGATATGCGGCAGATAAAGTTGCACAAGTTTTAAAAAAAGAAGGTGTAAAACATGCCATAATAAATTTAGGAGGTGATGTTCTTACAATCGGAACAAAACCTGATGGTCGCAACTGGCGTATAGGTATTCAAACTCCTTTTAAACCGAGAGGCGAATATTTAGGTATAGTAGAAGTTTCAAATAAAGCAGTTGTTACTTCTGGAGTTTATGAAAGATACTTTGAAAAAGATGGAAAATTATATCATCATATATTGAATCCTTTTACAGGGTATCCTGCAGATAACCATCTCTACAGTGTGACAATAATAACAGACACTTCTATTGATGGCGATGCGCTTTCAAAAATTTTTGTTATGGGATTAGAAGAAGGTTTAAAACTTGCAGAAAGTTTACCAGGAGTACAAGCTATTTTTGTCACAGATGACAAAAAAGTATATATAACTTCCGGATTAAAAGGCAATTTCAAAATTACTGACCCTGAGTATAGTTTAATGACTAGATAATTTTGGCTTTGGAGGGGAGAAATTTTATGAACAAATCAGAATTTTTGAGGGCTTGGAAGGGATTTTTGGCAATTGGCAGATCCTAAGATATGGGTAGCATCTACTGTACCTATGTTTGTTGCAGCTGCCTATGCATATGGCAAAACTGGAGAATTTAACTTTTTATGGTTTGTTATATCTTTGATAGGTATTTATTTTATTGAAATTGGCAAAAATGCAGTTAATGAATTTATTGATTATAAGTCTGGAGTAGACACTTTTGTAACTCCAGATAAAAGGACTCCTTTTAGCGGTGGAAAAAAGACCATAGTCGAAGGTAAACTCACAGTTGAAGAGACAATACTTATTGCAATTATAACAATGCTTGCCGCTTGTATCATAGGATTGGTTATTGTAATCTTTAGGGAACCTTTGGTGTTAATTGTAGGATTATTAGGAGTTTTGATGTCAATTTTTTATAGTTTACCTCCCTTTAAATTTAGTTATAATGGACTTGGAGAAATAGCTGTGGGAGTGACATTTGGACCTTTAATAGTGATGGGAATGTATTTGGTGATGACACATCGCGTAAGTATAGATGTTTTACTGATTTCCTTGCCTATAGGCTTTTTAATAACCAATGTTCTTTGGATAAATCAATATCCCGATTATGAGGCTGACCTTAAAGGCCATAAATACAATTTATTAGTAAGGATAGGCAAAGAAAAAGGAGTAAAGGTATATGCAGCCCTTTATGGAGCAGCATATCTCTCTTTCATTGTAATAGCTGTTGTTACCAAAAACTTACTATGGTTATTATCTTTTATAACAATTCCATTAGCAGTACAATCTGTAAATATTGCTCGTAAATATTATGACAATATACCACAGTTAGTAAAAGCGAATGCTAATACTGTGAAGATATATCAAATTACAGGAATTATGATGATTTTAGCTTCATTGCTGTCCAAAACAAAATTTTAGTGAGACAAATTGATGGAGTTTTTTGTAAAGGAAACGTTTTTAATTTATATATCTTGATATTATTTTAACGTAATGGTATAATATTCTTAAATAAAAATTTATATTGAGGAGAGGTGTAATTGTATGAAAAGGATTTTGGTTCTTATGTTGGTAGGGGTGTTTGCTTTGTTTGTACTGAGTGGCTGTTCTTCAAAAACAGCAAGCGGTGGTTACAAAGATGGTACTTACAAAGCAGAACAGCCTAATTTTGACAGTCATGGCTGGAAGGGACAAATAGAAATAACTGTAAAGGATGGCAAAATAGCATCTGTAACCTATAATGAAGTTAACAAAGATGGGCAATTTAAGAGAAATGATCAACAATATGCCGAAAAGATGAAAGAAAAAACTAATATTACTCCAAAAGAAGCAGATGAAAAGTTAGAGCAACAACTAATAGAAAAGCAAGATCCTGCTAAAGTAGATACAGTAACAGGGGCTACAGAAACTTCGAAAACTTTTAAAGAATTAGCTACAGAGGCTTTAAAGAGTGCAAAGTAATTTTTGAGTAGAGAAAATAAAGGGGACAGTTTTTAAAGCTGACCCCTTTAAAATTTATTAAGACATAAGCCTCTTTTCTCCTTCTATTGCTTTTATAGGAGCGATATCCTGTGTTACCTCTAAAGTACCTATATATTCACCATTTTTGTCCCTTAAAGCAAAATATCTTATAAATACATATTTGTCACCCAACTTTATCCAGAAGTCTTCATGACTTTTTTGCCTGACTTGAAGTCCTGAAGCAGCTGTTCAACAATATGGACACTTGTAGGTGGGTGACAATATTGAACTTTTCTGCCAATGACGGATTTTGTCCTTGCAAATATTCTCACATGACAGAGGGAGGTCCCGTTATACCGTATTTTTCAAGGTATGAAAAAAGCAGGTTTTCTTTTCTCGAATAATGCTTGTCTATGTCCATTAAAAGATTAATATGCTCTAAAAGCTTTTGAGCGTCTTCAAAACTTCCGCTGTTTTTCAACTTTTCAAGAGTAGGTTTTATATTTTCATTAATGTGCTTTTCTATTGCTCTATTTTCTTCTTTAAAAGTGTGCACTGGATGCCCCGGAATTGTTTCGGGCTTTTTTAGTTGTTCTAATGAATCTCTAAACACTTCAGCATGGATATCACATAGCCTCTGTACTTCTTTTACGTCCAGTCCCTCGTTTATTAGTTCTTGTTCTATTGCTGGCAATTCTGTAGAAGTTATTCCATTTATGACATCTTTAAATTTTTCCTTAACTTCCGCAACGCTTTTACCCCTATGAAGTTCTTTTATAACTTCTTTTAAAAGTTTCCTTCTGTATTCCCTATTATTAATAAGTTCACTCATGGGAAATACCTCCTTTTCTCTAACATACCTGATTATATTTTACCCTGTATTGAAAATTTTACTGTAACGTATATCACAAATTTAAATAATTTTTATGAATTTTTGTATCTAAAAGGCCTTATAAAGAGTTGCTAAACTGTTTAAAATCTGCTGAGATTGTGATATCTTAAAATAAAATCATAATTAGAAAAAGCAGTAATGAACATTAGGGCGGGTGAATTTTGTGAGGAGTCTACCCAATATGACAGAGGGAGAATACAGAAAATTGTATGCATTCTATCCGAGGAAAATTGTGTTGCTGATACTCCGACTCATTGCTTTTGTATAACTGCCAGAATAAATAGTATTGGAAGAGTAGTTTCAAAAAGTTTTGGCTATAGAAAAAGGTAATAAAAAATCAGAGAGTGTAAAACCTGCACTCTCTTTTTTTACAAATTATTTTGCAGAGTAATAGCATCTTTTAGGAGACATTATTAAATCTTCTTTTTTTAATTCTTTAATAGCCTTTTCAACTTCTTTTTTGTCAAGGCCGGATTTTTCTACAATATCACTAGGACGCAGAGGCTTTGAAGATTCTCTTAAAGTTTTTAATACTATCTCTTTGGCATCCATTTTATTTTTCCTCCTTAATACACATTACAATTTTATATTGATTACGATTCCATTATAATGTCAATTCTTATTTTTGACAAGAACTTCTAAAATAATTTTTTAACGATAAAATTAAGACTTCACTGGCTTCTCCAACTACTGCTTTTGTAGCTTTTCAACAAAGGGTATAGTTCTTTATTTTCTTTTTTTATTCTAATTGGTCATGCAGCTATGATGGAAGGATATGGATTAAGACTTAGAGATAAAGATGGCAAGATTATATGGGATTTTTCTTCAATGTCATATATGATGAATATGATGGGAAAATGGAATAAGAAAAATATTTCTGAAAAAACTCTTCCCATCATTGTAGATGAAAAAAACAGTGGGATATGTGGATATAATTTATTATGAGCCGATGATGATGAGTGACTTGGATTTTAAGTTTTTATATGACATTAGCAGATATAATGTTATAGCAACGGTGATAGCTATTTTTATAGCATTGATTATAAGTATTTATGTGTCAAATTATATTACAAGACCGTTAGTTAATATTACGGAAGTTGCTAAAAAGCTTGAAAAAGGTGATTTTACTGCAAAGGTATATGATATACCTAAAGAAGAAGAGCTATTTAAGCTCACAGCTGCAATATACTTTATTATATCATTATTTCGAGGCACAAAACATAGAAACAAAGAGAGGGATGCGATAGAAATTTTAAAAGAAAGATATGCAAGAGGGGAAATAAGCGAAAAGGAATATCTTGAAAGAAAAAAATACTTGAAAAAAATAATTATATTATCATTTTTACTCCAGCTCATTTATCATCCTTAATACTTCATCTGCTTGTATTGCGGCGACTGCCATGACTTTGGGTGCCAAAGGTTTTTTTTCATTAATCGATGTAACAAAATCCCCCACAATTGAAAAGTTTTTACCCCGTTTTATTTTAATATTTTCGCAATCACCAAATCCTGCGACACCTGAAGCCAAAACCACTTTTTTATTATGTTTTTGGGCTTTTTTAAAAATCAGCGTTTTGGTAAATTCATTGTCAACAGCTTCCACAACTATATCATGTTGAGGGATTAACTCATCTAAATTTGACTCATCAATTTTTATATTTTTGGCTGCTATGTTTGCGTGGGGGTTGATTTTAAAGAGAGTATCTTTAAGGGCTAATACCTTTTTTTCTCCTACATGGTGTAAAAAGTAATTTTGTCGGTTGAGATTTAAGATGTCTACCTCATCAAAATCAACTATTGTGAGGTTTTTAATGCCACTTCTTATAAGCATTACTGCAACATTTGAACCAAGTCCACCACAGCCAATGAGAAGAATTTTTACTCTTGAAAGCTTGTCAAGCATCTTTTCATCAAAATAATTTTTAAGCATTACATCAAAAAGATTCATGCATTTTTCACTCTCCTTACTTTGTTTGTAATTTTAAATGTTGACTTTTGTGTAAGAAAAAAGGCTGGTTTTAAAAATTTTTTATACTACCAGCCTTAGGTACAATCTCTATACTAGCTAACGGTATTAGAAACTTTTGTAAGTCTGCAAAAAGAACATTCTTCCGTTGTTGTGACATGGCCACAAGTTTTGCATTCCTTCAATTCAATATTTTCTACCTCTTTGAAATGTTTTTTGCCATTTTCAAGGAAGCCAATCAAAAAACGCTGTTTTGTGCCAGGACTTTTTTCTTCCAGTTCATTTAGCAATTCTTTATAAAGAATTGAACGAGCTCCAACTGAATAAGGACACTCTTCATGTAAAAATTCAATTTTGTTTAAAAGTACGTAATACATGTTTTCTTTTTCTGTTAAAGTATAAAGAGGCTTTACTTTTTTATAAGTTTCGGGTGAGTTTGAGGTAAAACTGGTCCCTGTCTTGCAAGATAGCTTTCTCCCCAATTCAAAATATTGCCTAAAAGTGTTGCTGCTTCGTCATCTAAATTGTGACCTGTTGCAATAACTGAAAATCCATTGTCGTAAGCTACTTTGTTAAACAGGTATCTTTTAATTGTTCCACATACGGAACAGGGGCTTCGTTTTAAAGTCTTTGAAAGCTTGTATATATCAAGCCCGAATTCTTCCTTAATATTTTTTACAATGAGTGGAAGATTGTTTTTCTTTGCAAAATTTTCAACCACCTTTTGAGACCTGTTTGAATACTCTCCAATTCCAAGGTTTATATACATTGCGACAACGTTATAACCTTCCTTGGCTAGAACGTCCCACAGAGCCATACTATCTTTGCCGCCAGATACTACCACTAAAACTCTATCGTCTTTTTTAAACATTTTATTTTTTTGAATGTTTTTTAAGACTTGGTTTCTATAATAATGTAAAAAACACTCAGCACAGAAGGCTGCATTATGCCTTTTTAGAGTGATAACTGCTTTTTTCTTACATCTTATGCACTTCAATTGGTAAAGCCTCCTTCTACTAACCTCCAGAAACTACTGATATTATCTCTACTACATCATCATCTTGAAGAATTTCATCTGGAGTAACTATTTCTCCATTTTTTATAAAGACATGTGATTCTAAATTTATATTCAACTCTTTCGCGAGTTTTTCAACATTTTTTGGAGCTTTTATTGTAATTTGATTGTCTTTTCCTACAAATATTACTGTCATTCTTGATACCCCCGTAGAACCAAATCTCGAAAATTGTGCGATAAAATTATTTATAACACATTTGAACTATTCGGTCAAGAATTTTAAAAGGAAGTAGAATGTTCAACAAATACATATTAATGAATGAATCAGGAGAGGTGAATACTATGCAAAATAATAAAAGGGCCTTTGTTTTAGAGAGGTTTGGTTGTGGAAGTTGTGTTACAGAAGCAAAAGGAATTGTGATTCTGATAGTTGTAAGCTTTTTTTGAGAATGATGACTCTAATAAAGTATACAGGAGAATCATTCAATATGGGATTTCTGCTATCTTGTTTGCGATAGCATTGCTATTTAATTTATTGGTTTATATCAAATTTACCTTATTTTTTATAAGTTATTAATCGCAGGAGGAGATGTCGTCTTAAAAGCTGCCAAAAATATTTTGAAAGGGCAGATTTTTGATGAGTATTTTCTCATGAGCATAGCGACAATTGGTGCTTTTGCTATTGGAGAGTATCCTGAAAGTGTAGCCGTAATGCTTTTTTACCAAATTGGGGAACTTCTGCAGGATATTGCTGTTGATCATTCGAAAAGGTCTATTATAGAGTTAATGAATATTCGTCCCGATTATGCTAACTTAAAAATTGGATATGAAATAAAGAGGGTTTCACCACAAGAAGTAAGACCGGGAGACGTCATCATAGTAAAGCCTGGTGAAAAAATACCACTGTTTCAAAAATACTAGAATTTATTGAAGAGGCTAGCAGTAAGAAAGCTCCTACAGAAAAATTTATGACAAAGTTTGCGAAATATTACACTTCTATTGTTGTTTTTTTGGCATTGATTATTGCAGTATTAAATATGCGTGTTATTGCAGCAGTGTGACAGAAGAAGAAATTATAAAGGCGGTAGTAGAATATGGCGCTAATACTATGAAAGAAGTTTTAAAACTTACGGGTGCAATGAGCAATTCCGATTGTCAAAGAAAAAATCCGTTGGGCAAGTGCTGCCATAAAATAGTGCAGGAAGCTATTGATAAGGGCTTGAATATTCGCAGTGGCTTGGTATAAAGGGCGAAGAGTATTCGCCTATTTTTATATTCTTATTTACCTATTTTAGAAAAAATAGTACAATTAAGGTGAAAACAATTTTTTCTAAGAGAATAGAAAATTAGCAGGAGGGGTTAGGGTGAATAAAATCATAACAAGGCCTCATGAGATTGATAAAAATGTTAGAGTGCTGTATGCGGGAAATCACTATATAAGTTTACCTGAGATAGATGTAGAGAAGGCTTCAATAAAAAATTTAAATATTGTTTCTCTTTCAAATAAAGGACTTGTGGAGCTTTCTGGAGAAGAAGCTTTGTTTAAACCTGTATTTTATAAAAAAGGTGAAAAACTTGAAATTGTAAAAAGTGAAGTATCAGAAGAGCTTTATTACATACCTAATATTAAACTGTATTTTTCAAACGGGGATTTTGTAATAATAAAAATCTATGCAGATATCAAGGAAAAAGGTTTTGTATATGAATTTGAAAGCTCTGAAGAAATAGAAGTTTATTTAGAAGTAAATCTTGATAAACTGTTCTTTTTAAGATTTAACTCTCATGAAATAGAATTTAAAAAAGAATTTAAAATTGACAAATGGCTTAAAAACCCTGCTTTAAACATTTATTCTTATAATATAGCTTTTTCACTTGCTTTTGGTGGAGAAAAAGATTTTGATTATGAGGAAAAGAATGAAAAAATAATACTTAAATCGAAAACCAATGGGACAAACTGTTTTTATATAAGTGTAAACTCCGATATGGATGGGGCTTCAACTACTTTAATTCATTTAAAAAGAAAAGGATTTAAAAATATATATAAAGAGTTTTACAACTGGCTTAAAAATAAGTATATAAAATATTCTCAAGATAAGGATTTAGAAAGTTTATTGAACAAAAACCTATTTTTTAACTACTTTTTCTCTATAGGAAAAGACATGGAATCCGACAATTATATTGCATTAACATCAAGAAGTCCAAGATATTATGTCTCAGGAGCCTTTTGGGAAAGGGATAGTTTTTTATGGTCTTTTCCTGCTGTAAAAATTATTGATAAAAGCTTTCACGATTACATTGCAAGGGAGATGATTTTAAGACACAGTAAAAATGCAGGGGCACATGCCCATTATATAGATGGAACGGTTTTATATCCCGGATTTGAGTTGGATGAGGCTGCCAGCTATTTTATACTACTTGAGAATATGGATGTGGATTTAGATGATATAGAGCTTGTAAAGGCATTAGAAGTTGTATACAGCCGAATTGAGGAAGAATATGACAGTAGGATAGGACTTTATAAAACTTTCTTGCTTCCCTCTGACGACCCTTCAGAGTACCCCTTTGTTACGATAGACAATGTAATACTCTGGAGAGGGTTTATAAACTTAAAGAATCTTTACTTAAAGCTTAACTGGTATAAAAAGGCGGATATGCTTCAGAAAAAGATAGACGGCATTTACAATGGAATATACAAATACCTTGTGACAGAGGTAGAAGGTAAGAGGATTTTTGCTTGGTCTACTGATGGAGAAGGGAATTATAAACTCTACAATGACCCACCCGGCAATTTAGGGCTTATGTATTATTATGACTTTGTAGACTATCAAAATGAAGTATTTAAAAATACAATTGATTACTATTACTCTCGAAAATACAAATATTATTTTGAAGATGCAAAAATAAAAGAGCTTGCCTGTGACCATCATCCCAATACACCCTCAGGTTTAGGGCTTTGTGGTAGCCTATTAAATCCCTTAATGAGGGAGGAAGCTTTGAAGTGGCTTAAGATGGCAAATATGGATTATGGGCTTTTAGCAGAGAGTTTTGACAAAGATACAGGGGAAGCAAAGACAGGAGTTGGTTTTGCAACTGGTTCAGGATATCTTGCAATGGCTCTTTATAGAATACTTTTTGAGGAGTGAGTTTTATGAGAGTAGCTGCAGCAGTTTTTAAAAGGGGTGATAGCGGAAGCTGTATAAGAAAATATGAGGAGGTTTTAAGAGAATGCGAGGAAAAGGCAGTTGACCTTGTGGTTTTTCCCGCTCTTACTGGAGAGGTATGTGATTTTGAAGAGGATTTTATAGAAAAAATTAGGGATTTTTCATTGAGGTATAAAGACATAGCTATAAATCCGGGAAGTTATTTTGAAAACCACGACGGAAAAGTTTATCATTCTTCTTTTGTAATGTTAAATGGAGAGATTAAACTATTTCAAAGGCAGTTATACCTTGCAAGGTGGGAGAGAGAATTAGGATTATCAAGAGATACGGCTCTTAAAATTGTAGATATAAAGGGATATAAAATTAGCATAATTCTTTCTACTGATGTGTTTTATCCTCAGGTTTCAAGATATGCGGCTTTAAAAGGTGTCAATCTGGTGCTTTCACCTGTTGCAATAAAAGGACAGAGAAATTTTGCAAGGCAGATAGCAGGGGTATGGCAAAATGTGCAGCAAAATTTGTTTTTTGCAATTGAAAGTGGATTTAAAGGAGAGTATAAAGGAAATAACTTTTATTCAGAGGCAGCTATACATGCTCCTTTAGAGATGACAAAAGACGATGATGGTTTTCTTGCCAAGGAAGTAGATTCTAATATAATAATTGCGGAACTTAATGAGGTAGAGAGACAAAAAGCTATTTCTAAATTTGATGTGATAAAACAACTTAATATAAACTCCTATAAAGGGATTTTTAGGTGATTGATATGAAAAACATTTTAGAGATTGTTTTTGAAAGCAAAATGTCTGAGAAAAAAGTTAATAACTATTTAAGAAGATTACATGGGTTTTCAAGAGGAAATTTTATTTTAAAGAAAAAAGGGAAAGTAAGGGTCGCATGTGTGGAGAGGGAAATAAAAGTTACAAATTCTTTTGAAGAATATGCCGAAAGGATGAGAAAATTTGTAGAAGAGGCAGCATTAAAAGGAAGTGATATAGTAGCCTTTCCTGAATACAATTTTTTTGATTTGTTAGGGCTTATTCCCGGATTTGGCAAGCTAAATAATTTTCTAAATAAAAAGGCAAAAAGTGAAGAGGTTTCAAATAGCGAAGGTGGTGGAGAAGGATTACTCAAAGTTATATTTAAATCTATATCAAAAGCTTATCAAGAGGCTTATGAGAAGATAATGAGGGATTTTGCTAAAAGGTATGGAATTTATATTTACACAGGAAGTTATATTATCACTGAAAATGGCAATTTGTACAATGGTGGCACGTTAATATCAAGAGAAGGTGAGATTTTAGGAAGGCAGAAGAAAATTCATTTGACAGATTTTGAAGAGAAGATTGGTATAAAGAGGGATGAGGAACTTAAAGTATTTTCTCTTGATATAGGTAAGATTGCATGCCCTGTTTGTATGGATGCCACATATTTTGAGACCTTTAGAATGGCTTTTGAAAAGGGGGCGGAAATTGTAATACTGCCTATTGCCAATATGGAGGAGTACAATTTCTGGAGAGCTTTAAGGGGAATATGGCCAAGGGTACAGGAGTCGTACGTTTATGGTGCAAAAGCTTCTTTAAACGGATGGATAGGAGGAATTCACTTTACAGGGAAAGCAGCTATTTTTGCTCCCATTGATATGACTGAAAATGAAGATGGAATAATTGCAATTGCGCCTCATTATGAAGGTGATTATGTCGTAACTTCCGATTTAGACATTGAAAGGCTATATGAAGTAAGGGAAAAAGCGGAATACTTTAAAGATGTGAATGAGGAATTTGAGAAGGATTATTATGAAAAGGTGTATGAGAATTTTAGGAGGGTAAAAGATGAAAAATAATAGATTTTTTGTGCTTTTTATGTATTCTTTGGGGTATTTAGGAATTTCCATATTTACACAGACTGCGGTAAAGTGGTATCAATATTATTACACTCCTCCAGCATTTAATACTCAAGGGCTTAAGATACTTGTACCAATAAGCCTTATAGGTTTTTCTATGATAGTTGCGAGAATATTTGACGGCATATCTGACCCAATAGTTGCTTATTATTCTGACAAATTAAATACCAAAATGGGCAGGAGAATACCTTTTGTGCTATTTGGCTCACCTGTTTTGATGATTTCTTTTATAATGATATGGTTTCCTCCTGTTTCTGAGGTGTCAATAGTAAATTTTGTTTATCTCACTTTTGTATTAAGTTTATTTTTTGTGTCTTTTACTGCAGTTGTGGCGCCGTATCTTGCTCTCATACCTGAAATAACTAAAGATGCAAAAGAAAGAATTACACTTACTATGATGCAAGGGATAACGCAGATTATAGGTGTTATGGTAGCAGAAGCAGGGTCGGGAATTCTGATTGGGATTTTTAATTTTAAAATTATGGGAATTATATTGGGAATCTTTGCTTTTATTACTTTAATGCTTACGCCTATTTTTGTAAAAGAAGAAAAAATAGAGGAAGAAAATATACCTACAGTGGGGATGTTTACTTCTATTAAGATGACTTTGGCAAATGCGGATTTTATGTATTACCTTACTGCAGCAACAGCTTTGTGGTTTGGCATAAATACCTTGACTATAGCAATGCCTTATATAACTGAGGTGCTTTTAAAGACTCCAGCTGAAGATTCTGGCTTTATGATTGCAGGTGCATTTGTTGTGGCAGTTTTGTTTAGCTTCTTTGTGCCGAAGCTTACACTATTATACGGAAAGAAAAAACTTCTTATGGTGTTTTCTATAATATTTGCTTTCATTTTAACTCTTACTGGACTTTTTGGGACTGTTTTTAATAAGACAGTTTCTATAATTATCATTTTATTAGCTGGTATACCGCTTTCTGTATTCTTTGTAGTACCTAATGCAATGATTGCTGATATAGCGGAATTGGATGGGATTAAGACAGGGCAAAGAAGAGAGGGAATGTTTTTTGGAGCTCAGGGATTTATAATAAAAATAGTAATAGGGATTTCTTCTCTTGTAACTCCACTTTTATTTAAGATTTTTGGGTATAATGCAGAAAATCCGCTTGGTTTACAGCTTTGTGGGCCTTTAGCAGGTGCTATAATTATACTAAGCTTAATTGTGTTTAATAAATATTCTTTGACAGAAAAAGAATTGGAGAGGTATAAGTTAGAGAGTAAAAAATAAGGGCTTTTTGCCCTTATTTTCATTCAGATTTCCATAGACCGTGCAAATTGCAGTAGGACCACGCTTTTAAATCTTTTGCATCTGTTACAAAAACTGCTTCAGGCTTTTCACCTGGTTTTAATACTTTTCTCATGTATACCCCATCAGCTAAGAGAGAAATCCATTCAATCCAATGCTTTTCTTCCATTGGGTGAGGTATACTTCCTACTTTTACTGTTACAATATTTCCATTTCTTTCAATAACAGGTGTGTGCTTTTCTGTGCCTGTATCTCCTGTTTTTTCTTGCATTTTTACCATTGGTTCACCACAGCAGACTAAAGTGCCAACCCCTTCGTGAAGTACTTCTACTATATTTCCACATTTTTCACATTTGTAAACTCCATATAAATCAGCCATTTTTATTCCTCCTTCTATGTAAAAGTGTGAAATTAAAATTAAGTTTCAGAAGATAATATATTTTAACGGAAATATATTATCTTCTATATTTATAATACATTAAAATTTTTTAAGTTTCAAGAGGGAGGGAAAAATTTTTTATAAATTGAGTTACAAATATCGGACAATTGAAAAATGCAATTGTTAATTTTTATAAAAGTATGATAATATAATGGTGAGGAGGTGGTAAAATGCACAAAATATTGGTAATTGAAGACGATGTTAATATAGCTAAATTTGTAAAAATAAATTTGGATAAATACTACGAGACTGAAATAGTGCATGAGGGTGAGAAGGCACTTTATTTATTAGAAAGGGAAAGGTTTTCTGTTATAGTGTTGGATATAATGCTTCCGGACATAAGTGGTTTTGAACTTTTGAAAAAGATAAGAGCCATGAAAGTGAATACTCCAGTAATTATCTTGACAGCCAAAAGCCAGGATGTGGATAAAATCTTGGGCTTAGAGCTAGGAGCAGATGACTATATAACAAAACCTTTTAACCCGAGAGAACTTGTCGCCAGAGTAAGAGCGGTTATAAGAAGGGTTTATGAATTTAATGCTTCAAGTAAAAGTATCAATTTGTTGGAATATGATGAAATAAAATTGGACTTGATCCAGAATAAGGCTTTTGTAAGAGGAAAGGAGGTTTTTCTTACTCCGAGAGAATTTCAGATTTTAAAGATGTTGATGACAAATAGGAAAAAAGTTGTAAAGAGAGAGGAACTTATTGCTTCTATATGGGGCGATTCTTTTATCGAGGATACGAAAACTTTGGACGTACATATACGAAGATTGAGGGAGAAAATTGAAGTAAATCCTGACCAGCCGAAATATATACATACCCAATGGGGAGTTGGGTACTATTTTGGGGGAAACTAAATGAGTATAAAGATTAAACTTACCATTTCATATATTTTATTGATTACAATGATAATAATTTTTTTCGGAGTCATATCTACTTTAACTCTTGAAAAATATTATATTGACAATATAATTGAGATATTAACTTCTCAGGGCACTTCTTTTTCTCGTGTGTTTGACAGCTACATTGATGCAGATATATATACAATAAGCCAAGATGTAGTTAAAAAGCTTGCTACAGATACTAATGCTCAAGTTCAGGTTTTAAATATGGAAGGTATGCTTTTAGGAGATTCCACACTTTCATCTACTCCTGTCCCTGTCAAAATACTCACCCCGGATGTCATACAAGCTATTTCTGGAGAAAGTGGAGTTTATACAGAAAAAATCAATAATGAAAGAGTTTTACACGTTTCGGTTCCTGTAAAAAACAAATTAAATTATGTGGCAATTTTGAGGCTTTCTTCTTCTTTGGAGGAAGTTTCCAACATAATAAAAAGACTGGTTTTATTTTTAGCGCTTGTTTTGACAGTGTCTTCTTTAGTTGCGTTGATAATAGGATTTTTTATAGCAAATGAATTAACAAAACCTCTTGAAATGGTAAAAAAGGCAACTCAGGAAATGGCAAAGGGCAATTTTAAAGTGAGAGCGGAGAAAACTTCAAATGACGAAATAGGAATACTTGCGGATTCTTTTAACAAAATGGCCGAAGAATTGGGACACTTAGAAGAGATGAAAAATGAATTTATAAGCAATATTTCTCACGAATTAAAAACACCTCTTACTTCCATAAAAGGATTCGCGATAACTGCGATGGATTTGGTAGAAAAAAATAGTGAACTATATGAGTATTTGAACATTATTGATGAAGAAACAGATAGGCTTTCTCGTTTAGTGGATGAACTTTTGGATTTTTCTAAGATAGAATTAAATAAGATTAAACTAAGTTTTGAAGAAGTAGAGTTAGATAAATTGATAGAGGATACAGTCGCAATTTTAAGACCTCATGCTAGCAATTATGGAGTAAATTTAATTTGCAAAAAAAAGATTGATAGGGTTGTCATAAATGGGGATGTAAATCGATTAAAACAAGTATTAGTGAATATAATTGACAATGGAATAAAAGCTTGTAGTAGAGGAAAATATGTTAAGGTGTTTCTTGACATAAAGGACAAAAAAGCTGTAATAAGGATTGAAGACCAGGGACAAGGAATTCCGCAAGAGGAAATAAAATATATATTTGATAAATTTTATAGAGGTAAAAATAATAAATACAGTGGCACAGGATTGGGACTTGCTATTTCTAAAAAGATAATTGAAGAACACAAAGGGACTATTACTGTAGAAAGCGAGGTAGGAAAAGGTAGTGTTTTCACTATTGAGTTGCCTTTAAAAGATAGATAAATTATTGACAAACTCCTTGATTTGTATTATTCATTATATAGGTTATTTTTTATGAAAGGAGATTTAAATATGAATACCACGCCTACCTCATCTAGACTTCATATTGCGCTTTTCGGTAGAAGAAATGCGGGAAAATCAAGTCTCATTAATGCTTTAACAAATCAAGAAGTGGCTCTTGTGTCTGATATTGCAGGCACTACTACTGACCCTGTCTCAAAAGCTATGGAGATACTTCCAATCGGACCAGTGGTAATTATTGATACTGCAGGATTAGATGATGTAGGGCCTCTTGGAGAGCTGAGAGTAAAAAAGACCTATGAAGTTCTAAATAAAACAGACCTCGCTATTCTTGTGATTGATGGTACAGAAGGAGTTACAGAATTTGAGGAAAAGATTTTACAGATAATAACGGAGAAAAACATCCCAGTTGTAGGGGTTATTAATAAAAAAGATTTGTCAAATTATTCACAATTACAAAAAAAGAATGGGAAAAAAGATTAAATCTAAAACTGATAGAAGTTTCTGCTAGAAACAAAGAAGGAATAGAAGAACTTAAAATGATGATAATAAAAAAAGCACCAAGCGATGATAGTATAAAATTGGTAGGGGATTTGATAAAAACTGGTGATTTAGTGATTTTAGTTGTGCCTATTGATAAAGCAGCTCCAAAGGGGAGGCTTATACTTCCCCAGCAACAAACTATAAGGGACATTCTTGACACTGGCGGTATAGCACTAGTAGTAAAAGATACAGAATTGGACAAAGCATTAAAAAGCATAAATAATAAGCCTTCTTTGGTTATTACAGATTCACAAGTTTTTAATAAGGTTGGTGCTATTGTTCCTCCTGACATACCTCTCACTTCATTTTCAATACTTTTTGCCCGATATAAAGGAGATTTAGAGGAGCTTGTAAAAGGGGTAAGAGTTATCGAAAAATTAAAGGAGGGCGATAAAGTTTTAATTGCAGAAGGGTGTACCCACCACAGACAAGAAGATGATATAGGAACAGTTAAAATACCTCGTTGGCTAAGACAAAAAACAGGAAAGAATTTGCAATTTAGCTGGTCTAGTGGTATGACATTTCCTGCGGATTTGGAATCTTACAGTTTAATTGTTCATTGTGGAGCTTGTATGCTAAATAGAAGAGAGATGCTTTATAGGATTTCTTACGCTAAAGAGAAAAAAATACCTATCGTAAATTATGGAATTTTAATTGCTTATGTCAATGGGCTTCTTCCAAGGGCTATTGAAATATTTAAAGAGGCAAAAAGGATATATGAGGAAGAGTAGAAAAAAATTAGAATGGGAAAAACATTATACTTTATACACTTTTTTATATTGAAACACTAAGACATAAAGTGTATACGAAAGGGCGATTATTCCACTTACTATAAAAGTTATGTGGGAGCCAAACTTTTGAGATAATGTACCAGCATACAATGAGCCTATAGGAGTTACTCCACCAAAAACCAAAGAATAAACACTCATTACTCTTCCTCTGAATTCATCTGCAGAGTTAATTTGTATAGTAGTGTTTGCGGAGGAACTAAAAGTTATCATAGACCACCCTGCTAAAGCTAAAAGTAAAGCTGTTAATAGATAATTACTCTGTATTCCTATGAGGATTTGAAAAATTCCAAGACCTATGCCACCGCCAAACAAATAAACGGGTTTTACTCCTCTTCTGCTTATTGAAGCCAGTACCAATGCTCCAATTAGTGCTCCTGTTCCCATTGCTGACATAAGCATACCATAACCAGTAGCTTCTCTGTGAAGTACATCTTTAGTAAAAACGGGAACTAATACATTGAAATTCATTGAGAAAGTGCTTAAAATTGCAATCATGAGTATCGTGGTGAGTATAATTGGAGTATTTTTGATGTATATTAACCCGTCCTTTAAGTCATCAAAAATCTTTGCTTTGACATCATTAGTTTTTGGCGTTTTTCCTTCTACGGTAATTAATATGAGTCCTATTATTACAGCAATAAAGCTTGCAGAATTTAAATAAAAACATACAGCATATCCTAATTTGCCAATTAATATTCCTGCAATTGCTGGTCCTACTATTCTTGCTGCGTTAAACACTGCAGAGTTTAAAGCAATGGCATTCATTAAATCTTTTTTGCCAACTAAGTCAATGATGAAAGATTGCCTTGCTGGCATATCTATTGTATTCAAAAAGCCATTAAACAAAGCCAAAGCCAAGATTTCCCAATAATTTATTATCTTTAAAGCAGTCAAAGTGGCCAAGATAAAGGCAGAAATTGCAAAACTTGACTGTGTAAATAAAATTAGTTTTCTCTTTGGGAATCTATCTATTACAACGCCTGCGAATAGAGAAAAAAGCATCACAGGTAAAAACTGAACAGCACTTACTAGCCCCAATAAAAAAGACGAATTTGTCAGTTTAAGAACTAGCCAACCTTGGCCTATATTTTGCATCCATGTGCCTATAAGGGAAATCATTTGTCCAAACCAGAAGAGCCTAAAATTTCTGTGTTTAAGAGCAGGAAAAGAATATTCTAATTTTTCCACTGTATTCATTTATTTTTCTCCTTGCTATTAATTTTCATATAACAGCTCTATTGATTGATTAAAATATTTTTTAGCTTCCTCTGGATTATTTAGGGCAATATACAGATTTCCCAATCCTTTATAGGCTTCGGACAAGTCCTTTTTAAGGCCAAGGGTTTTGAGTATTTCTACAGATTTTAAAAGTTCTTTTTCACTTAATTCGAACTGGCCTTGTTTTAAATGTAAATTTCCTAATATTGTATAAATTCTACCCATTTCTTCTTCTTCTCCTAGTTTTGTTACGATTTCTAAAGATTGATTTAAATATTCTAATGCTTTGGGATAATCTTCTTTTAAATAGTAAATTCTTCCGATTTCTGTGAGATTGTATGCCATTCCTCTTTCATTTCCTAAATCTTTATACATCGAATAGCTCTTTACAAAATATTTTTCTGCAATATCATACTTTTTTAAATCTGTATATACAAAACCTAAATAATTGTATTCATTAGCAATATCTTCTTTTAAGTTTAGGGTTTTACTTATCAGAATAGCACGCCTTATATATTTTAAAGCATCCTTATATTGTTTAAGCTCGTGATTTACAAGTCCTAGTCCATTATTTGACAAAGCAATAAAATCTACTGCTTTAATTTGAGTAGAATATTCAAGGCATTTCATATAATAATCTCTTGCTTTAATAAATTCTCCCATTTTACTGTATAAATTTGCTATACTATAAAGTATGCGGGATTTCAACTGTGTGTGTTTTAAAGAGTATTTTTCAAAACCATCTAAAGCTTTTAAATAATTTTCCAATGATGATTGAAATTTTTGCAGATTGCCCAAACACAATCCTTTCATGTAATGCATTTCTACTATAATTTCAGTCAATGAGCTTTTTTCAAAATATGGAGATATTTTATCTAAAATTTCAAGAACTTTTGTATAGTCTTTGATAGCAAAATAAGATTTGGCTAGGTAAAAATTTATCAAATTTGTTGAATACTCATCTATTGCATTGTCTAAAATATCGATGTATAATTTAATAGCTTCCTCATAATTTTTGTTATCAAAAGCTTTTTGAGCAGTTAAGAACTTTTCTAAAATATTTTTGTATTTTGCAAGTTCTTTTTTTAATTCTTCTTTTTCGACATAATCCTCATCTAAAAAATAAACAACTGGCTTATTTAACTTTTGAGCTATGAAATTTAAAGCTTTCAAGGAAGGGCTTATCTTACCTTTTTCTATAAGACTTATATAGCCCTTTGAAAATTCATCCCCTGATAAATCTCCTTGTTTTAAGAATTGCCTTTTTCTTTCTTCCCTGATTCTTTTGCCTAATTCTACCATATCCATGTAATACCACTCCTTAATGCAGATGCTAAAATATATTATAATTTAATTTGGCAACTTTTTCAACAGATTTGTACAGAGTAAATTTAATTATATAAAAATTATGATAAGTGATATAATATTATTTGTACATTTTAATGTTAGAGGTGGTTTTTGTGAATAAACTATTTATTGTAGGATTAGGACCGGGCTCACCAGATACTATTACAGTAGGAGTATTGGAAAAGATGAAAAGAGCTGATAAAGTCTTTTTGAGGACCGAAAAACATCCTATTGTTTCATATCTTAAAGAGCAAGAAATTATTTTTGAAACTTTTGATAAAATATACGAAAAAAGTATGACTTTTGAGGAAGTTTATGAAAATATTGCTCGGGAAATAATAGATATAGCAAGAAAATATCGAAATGTGGTATATGCTGTGCCGGGGCATCCCCATGTTGCAGAAAAATCAGTAGAGTACATATTAAACTTTTGCAAAGACTGTGCCGATATATCAGTAGAAGTTATACCAGCTGTTTCTTTTATTGATGCAATTATAAGCGATTTAAAAATTGACCCTATTTATGGGTTGAAAATAATCGACGCTTTATCTTTAGATACTCAAAAGCCGGATAAAAGATGCCATAATATAGTAGTGCAAATATATGATAAATTTGTCGCCTCAGAAGCGAAATTAAAGCTGTCAGAAATATATGGCGATAATTATCTTGTAACTTTAATAAAAAATGCAGGAATTAATGGTAGACAAGTGATAGAAACGATGCCACTTTATATGATTGATAGAATTGATTGGATCGATTATCTTACTTCGCTATATATTCCTCCTGTTCAAAAAATTTTTCAAGAAAAGTATGACATATATGACCTTTTAGAGATAATGAGAATTTTAAGAAGTGAAAAGGGATGTCCATGGGATAAAGAGCAGACTCATCAAAGCCTTGAAAAATATTTGGTGGAAGAGAGTTATGAGTTAATTGATGCGATTGAGAAAGAATCTGAGGATAAGATGGCAGAAGAGTTAGGAGATGTGCTTTTACAAGTTGTATTCCATTCACAAATTGCAAAGGAGAGGGGAACATTCAATTTTTGCGATGTAGTAGATGGCATATGCAAAAAGATGATTTGGAGGCATCCTCACGTTTTTGGGACCGTAGAATTAAAAACTTCTAAAGCCGTATTAGAAAAATGGGATGAGTTGAAAAAAGAGGAGAAGAATTTAAATTCTTATACGGAAGTTTTAAAAGATGTGCCAAAGCATATGCCTGCTCTTATCAGAAGTTATAAGGTCCAGGAAAAAGCAGCAAAGGTGGGTTTTGATTGGGAGAGGGTTGAGGATGCAATTTCTAAAGTTTATGAGGAGTTAGAAGAATTAAAGGAGGTGTATAAAGGGAAAGATAAAGAAAAGATTATTGAGGAAGTTGGAGATTTAATTTTTGCAGTGGTAAATGTAGCTAGATTTTTAGATGTAGAACCAGAAAGCGCAACTCACAACACAGTGGAAAAATTTATAAAGCGATTTGAATACATAGAAAAAACTGCAGCAAAAAATGGACAAAAATTGGATGAAATGACATTAGATGACATGGATAAGCTATGGAATGAAGCAAAGATGAATAAATTTGATAAAAAAAATGAAAAATAAGCGTATATTAGCAGGATTTTTCGATTTTGTGAAGAATAAATAAGAGTAAAACATATTTAAAACTAAGGAGGTATTGTTGTGAATAAGGCAGATCTTGTTGCGAAAATTGCAGAAAAAAGTGAGTTAACAAAAAAGGATGCTGAAAAGGCATTGAATGCTTTCATCGAGGCAGTAGAAGAAGCATTGAAAAACGGTGACAAAGTTCAATTAGTAGGATTTGGTACATTTGAAGTAAGAGAAAGAGCAGAAAGAAAAGGAAGAAACCCTCAGACAAGAGAAGAAATAACAATTCCTGCTTCAAAAGCTCCTATCTTCAAAGCAGGAAAAGCGTTGAAGGATTTAGTAAATTCTTAAGAAAATCAGGTCTTTATGACCTGATTTTCTTACGTGCGCCCGGCATGGGCGATAACTAGGCGGTGAAAGTCCGCTGTGGGCTTGGTAGTGGGAACCACTAGCCAAGAGCAAGGGTGTCCATCGTGAGGTGGAATCTGAAGGAAGCTTAAGGCAAAATCTCGGTCTGATGAACAAGAACCAGATAAGAGGCTGAATTGGGATGGATGAGTTTGCGTAACAAAACGAAGTCCAACACTACCCGAATCCCATACAGTAAATCTGGCAGATATATGAGATGAAAGTTATCGTTCTTACCCGGGGAGGTCTCAAGGATAAGTCATGGAAGTAAAATCTGAAGTGACAACCCATACAGTGATGTATGGTTGAACCTTGAGAAGTCAGCAGAGGTCATAGTACTTATCTAGACATGAATAGATAAGGAAGGACCGAACGTTAGGAGGTTTTGGAAATCTTATGGACTCGAAAGATATGCAGAGACTGCAGACAACTCAACAAAGAGGCTATCCGTTGAATAGAGAAATGGAATTTCAAAAGACAACGGAAGTGCATAGTATATCATCGGCGTCGGAAGATGGAAGAAACGAGGTACAAAGATATACCGGCAAGATGCTTGAAATGATAGTAGAACGAGGGAACATGGAAGCAGCATACAAGCGCGTTGTTGCAAATAAAGGAAGCCATGGAGTCGATGGGATGGAAGTAGATGAACTTCTACCGTATCTCAAAGAAAACTGGCCAACCATAAAACAACAACTGCTGGAGGGGAAATACAAACCACAACCAGTGCGAAGAGTAGAAATTCCCAAACCAGATGGAGGAGTAAGACTACTAGGAATACCTACAGCACTAGATAGACTAATACAACAAGCAATAGCCCAAATACTAGAATAAAGTACTACAACCATACATTTTCTAGATAGCAGTTATGGATTCAGACCAGGACG
>NZ_CM001486.1:774011-976701 GCF_000262445.1 Thermoanaerobacter siderophilus SR4 | reverse complement strand
AAAACTCATATATAAAAAAAAAAAAGGGGGGGGGGATTTATGGGGGGGGGGAAAAAAAAAAAAAGGGGGTTTTTTAAAAAAGTTTTATTTTTTGGAAAAAAATTCCCCTTAAAAATTTCCGGGGGGGTAATTGTTAAAAAACGGAAATTCAAAAAATTTTAAACAAAAAGGAAGGGGGACCCCCCCAAAGGGGGGGGCCTTTTAAGTTCCCCTTTTTGGCAAAAAATAATGTTGGGGGGAAATAGACCAAAGAAATTTAAAGGGAGAGGGCACAAAATTTTGCCCGATATGGAGAATGACTGCAACATATTATGGAAAAAAGCAGGTCTGCAGGAAACAGAGTAATGAGGAGCATAAAGAAAATTCATAGAAGGCAAATTAAAAACTAAAAGTCAACGAAGCAAAAAGTGCTGTAGATAGACCATGAAGAAGAAAATTTCTTGGATTTTCATTCTACACAAAAGAAAACGAAGTAAGAATAAGAATCCATGAAAAATCCATCAAAAGGTTTAAGGAAAAAGTAAGAGAAATAACCAATCGGAACAAGGGAATAAGCATGGAAAACAGAATAAAAAGACTAAATCAAATAACAACAGGATGGGTCAACTATTTTGGATTAGCAGACGCGAAAAGCATAATGAAAACCCTTGACGAATGGATAAGGCGAAGACTAAGGGCATGTATATGGAAACAATGGAAGAAGATAAAAACGAAGCATGATAACTTAGTAAAACTAGGAGTAGAAGAACAAAAAGCCTGGGAATACGCCAATACAAGGAAAGGCTACTGGAGAATATCCAATAGCCCAATCCTAAATAAGACTCTTACAAATAAATACTTTGAAAGCATAGGTTATAAGAGTTTATCCCAAAGATATCTAATTGTACACAATTCCTAATGAACCGCCGTATACCGAACGGTACGTACGGTGGTGTGAGAGGACGCTGAATAAAATAATTATTCAGCTCCTACTCGATTTTTGCATGGGGGGGTAAAAAGCACATGAGAGTTGATAAGTTTTTGAAAGTTTCAAGGCTTATCAAAAGGCGTACGATTGCAAAAGAGGCCTGTGACAAAGGATTAGTTTTTATAAATGGCAAGCAGGCAAAAGCTAGTGACGAAGTAAAAGAACATGATATAATAGAGATAAGCTTTGGAAATAAAATTGTCAAAATAGAGGTTATAGATGTAAAGGAACATGCTTTAAAAGACGAGGCTTACAAAATGTATAAATTGATAGAAGAATGAATGATTTGTGAAAATCCCTCAAATACTATAAACAAAAGTATAGGAGGGATTTTAATTGTATAGGAACATACTGAAATTAATTGCGGTGTTAGTAGCTTTGTTATTTGCCATGACTTCCTGCAAGCCGCCCGCCAAAAAACCTGAACCAATAAAAAAGCCTCGAATGGAACTACCTAAAATACCTGCCAAAATAAATGCAGGAGAGAAGAAAGAGCCTATTCTTAAAGTTTATGTTGTGCAAACGGGCAAAATAGAAAAAATGCCTCTAGAAAAGTATGTTGAAGGAACGGTGGCAGGAGAAATAAAGAATGACTGGCCAATTGAGGCTTTAAAAGCACAAGCGATTTTAGCAAGGACATATGTTTTAAATTTTGTAAGCACTAAAAAGTCTAAATATCCAGGAGCTGATATATCAACAGATTTTGAAGAGGCTCAAGCTTGGAACCCTTCAAATATAAATTCTAAAATAAAAGAAGCAGTAAAAGATACAAGAGGTGTAGTTGCTGTCTATGACGGAAAATTTATAAATGCATGGTTTCACTCTCATGCAGCAGGACAAACTGCTTTAGCTAAAGAAGGCCTTAATTATAAAAAGGCGGAACCTCCTTACATTGTAAGTGTAAAGTCAAATGATAGTCCTGATGCACCGGCTAATGTAAAGCATTGGACAGCTACTTTTACAAAAAGTGAAGTGATTAATGCGTTAAAAAAAATGGGGCTTGGAATAAATGACTTTAAAACTGTCAAAATAGGAACAAAAGGAGCTTCAGGCAGGACGATAAACCTTCTTTTCGATAAGATTCCTGTAAATGCTCCCGATTTTAGAATGGCAATTGGAAGTGAAAAACTAAAATCTACCATGATAGATGAGGTTTCCTATGATGGAAGTAAATTAGTGATAAAAGGAAGAGGGTTTGGGCATGGTGTAGGAATGTCTCAATGGGGAGCTTATCAAATGGCTAAAGAGGGGAAAAAGGCGAAAGACATACTAAACTATTACTTTAAAAGCATAAATATAGTCAAGATTTGGGATTGAAGTCCTCCTATTGGAGGATTTTTTTGTTCTAAAAAAAGTACAAGATTCATAGATAATAATAGTCAATTAAAAAGAGGGGAGGTTTAAAATGGAAGATAAAAGGAACTTTTTAAGAGCGGGGAAACCTCATAATATTACAATTGAAAATAGAGAAAAAATCAGTATTTCTGGGGTAACAAATGTTGTAAGCTTTGACGAAGAAACCGTAATATTGGAGACGGATTTGGGAATTTTGACAATAAGAGGTCAAGGGCTTCACATTAATAAATTGAACCTTGATGACGGACAAGTGTCAATTGATGGAGAAATAGTAAATTTAAATTACAGTGACAAAAGTGGCCTTATAGGAAAATCAGGGGGATTCATAAGTAGAATGTTTAGATAAGTCGCATGTTGCGGCTTATTTTGTTTTATATACTCGATTTTAAAAAGTTTAATTGCTATAATAAATTTGGATATTTTTGCGCAAAGGAAGTAGAGAGGTGTGAAACAAATGAGTGAGGAGAGAAAAAATTGGTTTAGAAACATGACTACAAAAGAAAAAGTGGAATATATATGGGACTATTATAAAGTTCATATTATCACAGGCATATTGGTGATTTATCTATTAGGCGCTTTTACAAGCAGTGTCTTAAATAGAAAAGAATATGTATTGAATATTGCCTTCGTGGGGAAATATATGGACTTTGATAGGTTAAATGAATTTAGCAAAGAGGTTACTAAAGAATTGATTGGCGATCCTTCAGGCAAAAAACAAGCTTCTATTGATTTTTATGGGCTTGTAAAAAATCCAAATGGCAATTTTACTCTTGACCCTGCCTCAACTCAAAAATTAATGGCCAGAATGGGAGCGCAAGATATAGATGTCATTATTTTAGATAAAAATAATTTTGATATATTGGCAAGTCAAGGAGCTTTTTTGCGATTGGATGAGATAAAGGAGTTAAATTTATCAGGGTTAAATGTGGCAAAAGTAGAGGAACCCTCTAATGAGGTAAAACCAGGTGCTTACGGAATATACGTTGGATGGAATAATAAATATTTAAAAAATTTAGGATATGACTATAATGATAAAATTGTTGCAATTATTGCGAATGGACAGCACAAAGATTTGGCTATAAAATTTGTAAAATGGCTTTTGAATATAAAATAAAGGGGGAGAAAATTAATTGAAGAAAGTCTTTTTAGTAGATTTTGACGGTACTGTTACTAAAGTAGATACTGTTGATTTGATGGTGAATAAGTTTGCAAAGGATGGTTGGCAGTATTATGAGGAATTATGGGAAAAGGGGGAAATGTCTACTGAAGAATGCGCAATTGAGACATTAAAGCTTATGGAAATGAACGAGAAAAAACTTTTGGATTTGCTTTACACTATTGAGATAGATGATTATTTCTTGGAGTTTTTAAATTTTTGCAAAGTAAAGAATTATGAAGTTGTAATAGTGAGTGATGGATATGACTTTAATATAAAGGCCATTATGGATAAGTATGGGTTTAATGTAGAGTTTTATAGCAATAAGCTTTGGTTTGATAAGGGAGAAATAAAAGTGGATTTTCCATATAAGAGCAAGGATTGCAACAAATGTGGTATGTGTAAGCTGGAAGTATTGAATAGATACAAAAATGAGGGGTATTATGTAGTATATATAGGAGATGGATATTCAGATATTTGTGTTGTGAAATATGCTGATGAGGTTTTTGCAAAGGGGGTTTTAGAAAAATATTGCAAAGAAAATGATATTCCATATATTTCTTTTAAAAATTTTGGCGATATAATAGAAAAGTTAAAGCGATAAACTTATTGGGAGTTTATCGCTTTAATAATAGGTGGCAATACTTGTTTTTTTCTTGAGATGACATATGGGAGGTAAAAACTGTTATTTTTTATTTGTACGTTGAAGGCTCTTTCCAACAATTCTTTATTATTTCCTACAAAAAGTATTTCAGATCCTTCGTTTATTATGTCTGTAAGCATAAGTAGTAAAATATCATAACCTTTATCTTTTTTACTTTTTCCATAAAATTTATTAGGTCTTGTTTTAATTTTCCTGCATCTGTGAGAGTATTCACCTGACCTATGCCAATTTTATAATTATTTATTGTAAATTCTTTAAAATCTGTATAAAATATTTCTTCAACAGTTTTCCCTTCTAAAGAGGTACCTGCTTTGAACATTTCAGTTCCAAACTCATTTATGTCTATGTTAGCAATTTCTGCAAGTTTCTTAGCTGCTCTTACGTCTTCTGGTGTGCAAGTGGGGGATTTAAATACAAGAGTATCTGATAAAATAGCAGCGCACATTATTCCCGCTATTTTCGGTTCTGGGATTAGCCCTTTTTCCTCAAAAATTCGATTTATAATTGTAGCAGTAGAGCCTACTGGATGGTTTCTAAATAGTATTGGCTGCTCTGTTTCTATCGTCCCAATCCTGTGATGGTCAATTATTTCTAATATTCTTGCTTGTTCTATTCCTTCTACTGCTTGAGAGAATTCATTGTGGTCTACCATTATTACATTTTTTCTTTCATAGTCTAAAATATGTCGCCTTGCAAGTAGTCCTACAACTTTTCCTTCTTCATCGACAACTGGAAAGTTGCGGTATCTATATTTTAACATTACTTCTTTTACATCATCAATATAATCGCTGACTCTAAATGTTACTAGGTCTTCTTTTTTTATTACATATGATAATGGTATACTTTGGTTTAATAATTTAACAGTGTCAAAAGTATCTGGTACAACTTTTATAATTGTTACTTTGTATTGTTTAGCTAGTTCAAAAATTTTTTCTGAAATTCCGTTATTGCCAGTAATTATGAGAGCTTTTATTCCTTGTTGAATTGCAGCTTGCTGTATATCATCTCTGTCTCCAACGATTAAGATATCTCCTTTTTTTATTCTTTTTAACACATTTTCTTTGGACATTGCAGCTACTAAAATGTCGCCTTCAAGATAATCTACATATCTTAAAATTTCTTCTCCTTTCAAAGTAGCTAATATATTGTCAATAGGAATTTTATATTTAGATAATTCATGAGAAGAGGAAAGATATGCCTTTGCCAAATCTCCTACTGTTGCAATTCCTATTAATTTGTTCTCCTCATCTACTACTGCTATTGTTCTAATGTTTTTTTCCATCATAGCGTTCCATGCTTCAAACATGGAGGTGTTTTCTTTAAAAACAAGAGATTTATCAAATTTAATGTCTTGTACTTGGGTATATACATTTTCAATAAAAGTAGGCTTTTCTACTCCAAAATAGTCTAATACAAATTTTGTCTCTCGGTTTATAGGACCTAATCTAACAGGTATAGCATTTATACCTTCAGATATGCGCTTTAGATAGGCATAAGCAATAGCTGAGCAAATAGAATCGGTATCTGGATTTTTATGTCCGGAAACATATACTGTTGTCATGATGCATCGCCCCTATTTTAGTTTCATTCTTGTTGCAGTGGATAAATATAATATAACAAGAAAAGGAGGGTATGTAAATGGTAATAACCATACAAAGTCAAATTTATGCATTTTTAGTTACAGTGTATGGCGGTTTTGTGCTGGGATTTATATACGATATTTTTAAAGTGACAAGGCAAGTTTTTAGGCTTAAAAAAACTTTTTCTAATATTGCCGATATTATATTTTGGCTTTTTGGGACAATTACTATGCTTTATTTTATGTATATAAGCAATTACGTTGAAATCAGGCTTTATAGTTTTTTAGGATTTGCAATTGGAGTTATTCTTTATTATGTGTTACTAAGTTATTTCATCACCCAAGCTTTAATTGGAATTTATGAATTTACAATAAAGTTTTTAAAAAAGATGGCAGAAATTATTATATACCCTGTTAAAATAGTAGTCAATTTTTTTATTGTTCCTTATAGGTTTACAAGAAAAATTTTAACTTTGCCTGGTGCTTTTCTAAAAAATAATTTAACCTATTTTAAGATTTTTAAGAGGAAAAAATAGAGGATTTTTTAAAGAGATGTCGAATAAAAATAATAGATTAATCCGCATTGTGAAAGTAGGTGTTTTGAGTGAAAAAACTAAAGAAGATATTGTTTTTTGCCTTTATTGCATATATTGGATTTACTTTTTTTCAGCAGCAAGTTGCATTAGAGAAACTTAATAATAGGTATAGGGATTTGAAAAATAAAGAAGCTGCAGTAATGAAAGAAAATAAGTATTTAAATGAATTACTTCACCAGATAAATAGTGAAAGTTTTATTGAAAATGAGGCAAGGCAAAAATTGGGGTTGGTTAAAAAAGGAGAAATAATTTATGTAGATATTTCAAAAACTAAGACACAAGAGACAAAAAAGTGATTTCGAAAAATTTATCTTGAAATATTTTGTATTTTAATATATAATGAACTCATTAATAAAATTTTTAGAGGGAGGATCTTTATTTATATGCCATTTGAGGTTGGAGATGTTGTTGAGGGCACTGTGTTAAACATCACAGACTTTGGAGCATTTATTCAGCTACCAGAGGGAAAAACTGGGTTGGTGCATATTTCGGAAGTTGCTAATACCTATGTAAAAGACATTAGGGAGCATTTGAAGGAGCATGATAAAGTAAAAGTAAAAATATTGTCCATGGATGCTAATGGAAGAATAAGTTTGTCAATCAAAAAGGCTTTGCCTAAAAAAAATAATAATAATAAAGAAAGAGATCCAAAGGATTTTGTATGGCAGAGCAATAGGAATTATAATACTAATAGTTCTTTTGAAGAGAGATTGCTTAAGTTTTTAAAGGATTCAGACGAAAGACAGCAACAGCTGCGAAAGAATTTTGATTCCAAGAGAAGAAACACAGGCTACAGAAGAAGCAATGGATATTAACTTCGGGTTATGCCCGAAGATTTTTCATAAAGGGTTTTTACCTGTGATAGTTGGGGGTTATTATGAGAATTTGTGCGATTGATATAGGGACAAATTCAATACGCCAACTTATATGTGACATAGATAATGAAAATATAAACAAGATACAAAAAGACGTTGAAATAACTCGATTAGGGGAAGGAATTTCTAAAACGGGGAAGTTAAATAATAATGCGATACAGAGAAGCATTGAAGTGATTGAACGCTTTGTGAAATTGGCCCAAGAAAAAGGCGCAGAAGTTATATATGCTTTTGCAACATCTGCGATGAGGGATGCTAAAAATAAAGATGCTTTTTTTGAGCAAATTGGAAAACTTGGGCTAGAGGTAGAAATTATAGATGGAGAAACAGAGAGCTTGTTTGGATACATCGGAGCGGTGATGGGAGTTAATAAGGAAGATGCTCTGGTGTTAGATATAGGAGGAGGAAGTACTGAATTAGCGTACAAAGGTAGAGAATTTGTAAAAGAAAGTTTTGATATAGGGGCTGTGAGGCTTACTGAAAAATTTATTAAAAATGATCCTCCTACAACTGAGGAATATGATGAAATTAGGTTACACATAATAGATGCAGTGGTAAATTCCATTGATAAGTACAAAGAGGTTGAAAATGTTATCGGCATAGGAGGAACGATAACAACTCTTGCCGCAGTTTCTCAGCAATTAGAAATTTATTCTCAAGAAAAAGTCCATGGCTATCAGTTAAAAAAGGAAGAAATTAAAAGGATTTTAGATAAATTTATGTCTGTTACATTGGAAGAACGAAAAAAATTTTTGGATTGCAGCCCCAAAGGGCTGATATAATAATTGCGGGAACTGCTATATTACTGACTATATTAGAAATGCTGAGTTTCAAAGAAATAACGGTTAGTGAGTGGGATAATTTAGAAGGAGCAGTCCTCTATAAATTTGGGGAATTTAAGCTATAGAAATGGAATTTTCATTTGAAGTTGCAAAAGTGGATAAAAAACTATTGACTTAAAGATATAGATATAATATAATAAATACTGTCTCAAGGAGATGAAGCCGGAGTGGCGGAACTGGCAGACGCACAGGACTTAAAATCCTGCGGGCCCTAAAAGCCCGTACCGGTTCGAGTCCGGTCTCCGGCACCAATGGCGCGGGGTGGAGCAGTCCGGTAGCTCGTCGGGCTCATAACCCGGAGGTCGTAGGTTCAAATCCTACCCCCGCAACCAAAAATATGGCGGCGTAGCTCAGTTGGCCAGAGCATGCGGTTCATACCCGCAGTGTCGGTGGTTCAAATCCACTCGCCGCTACCATCAAAGAACGGAAATCGTCACCTATCCAGAAATAGAGTTCACATTTTATTTCATCTGGAGTGACGATTATTTTTTTTATGTAGTTCTTGAGGACTTCTTTAATTTCCTGAGGATTTTTTGATGAGTTAATTTTTTCTCTATCTTTTTCAAAGATTTTTAAAATCATTTCTGGTGTAATAAAACTTGTTTCTTTTTTATTTTCTAATTCATTAAGTCTATAGATAATTTCATTTCTTAATGTTTCTAGCTCATTCATTTTTTCTTTCATTATTGGCTGGAACATGCCTTGAGCGATGGCTTCTACTATGTTTTTCATCTGCTCTTCAATCTCCTTATAGCGCTTTTTTAAAAGAGTAATTTCTTCTACTCTTTCTTTATTTAACTTCTGATTTTCTTCATTTAAAAGTTTAGCTAACACTGGTGCTACTTTTGGGTCAAATATTCTTCTGTTTAGTTCTTCTATAACAAAAGTTTCTAATTTTTCTTTATTTATGTCTCTATTTGTGCACTGCTTAGTTCTATCTTTTCTGCTACATCTATAAGTTACATATTTTCCTCTACTTAAGCATCCTACCATTTTAGAACCGCATAATCCACAGTAGACAAGGCCTGACAAAAGATATACTCTTTTTGCAGAATTAGCTCCTCTTGTTATTTTTCTTTCTTCCATTTTCTTTTGTACTTGTTCGAACAGGTCTTTATCTATTATTGCAGGGATAGCATTTTCTATAACGATAACGTCTTCTTTTACTATTCTGTGATTTTTCTTTGTGCCTTTGTTGAATATGTATTTACCAATATATTTCTCATTTTTCAAAATTTCGTGAATGCTGTTTTTGCTGAAAGAATTACCTTTTTTAGTTTTGTAGCCTCTTAAATTTAATTCATCAATTATGTATCTATATCCATACCCCTGTGCATACAATTCAAAAATCAGCCTTACTGCTTCAGCCTCTTTCTCATTTATTACATATTCTCCATTTACAATATCATATCCTAAAGGTGGTATACCTCCGTTAAATTTGGCCTGAAAAGCATTTTCTTTCAATCCTTTCATTACCTCCCTTGCAAGGTTTTTAGAATAGTACTCGGCCATTCCTTCTAAAACACTTTCCAAGATAATGCTTTCAGGTGAATCGTCTAACTGTTCAAGTACTGAAATAAGCTTTACTCCGTTCTTTTTTAACTGCCTTCTGTAAAAAGCGCTGTCATATCTGTTGCGGGCAAACCTGTCCAATTTATGAACAATAACGGCATTAAAAAGACCCAATGAGCTGTCCTTTATCATCTGCAGGAATGCTGGTCTGTCATCAGTTGTTGCGCTTTTTGCTTCATCAGTGTATATCTTTACTAGCTGGATATTATTCTTTTCGCAGTACTCTTTTATAGCTCTTAATTGAGCTTCAATGCTTTCTTCTCTTTGGTTGTCACTGGAGTATCTTGCGTATGCAACAGCTCTTACTTCTGCTTCAGCCATGAGAAATCCCCTCCCGAAACTTATTCCGCTTTTGTGAAGTATTCTAATTTTCTTCAACAATAAAGCCAGTTTTCTTTTTAACCAGCTTTTTGTTTAGATTACACAACTAGAATTTTTTATTAATACTTCAGGCAATTTCAAAATATTAACAAATACATAGTAATTCCATTTACCTAGTTGCTGTAAAACATACATAGCAAATACATTAGCGTCTCTTTCAATTCGACTCTCTGAAAACAGTGTGAATTTAGTTAGGTATGGAGTATTAACACGAGTATGTAAAACTGCATGCCCGAGCTCATGCGAGCATACAATCAGCTTCATAGCCTCATCAAGATTTTTGTTAATTATTATGTACTTGTTACGTTTATGATATTTATAGTAACCAAGAATATTACCCAATTCACATTCTACAATGTTAATATTTAAATATTTAGCTATTTCAAAGGGGCTGGCAGAATCAGTTTTTTTAATGAGTTTTTCTGCCAGCTGCTTTATTTCTTCCTGAGAATATTTAACCAATCTATATCACCTTCTATACTTCTTAGGAGTATATTTTTTCTTATTCATTAACCTGGCATGTTTTAAAATCATTTCAAAAGAATCTTTCAAGTATTCCTTAGTTTCCTCATCAATCGGCTCACCATTAAAGAAAGCCAGTCCCTCCGAGCTTGTGAGGTCTTTCATCCACTCTTTTAGAGTTTTAGCAATGTCTTTTTTATCTTTCTCTGTAAGCTTCGGCTGCCATTCATGGGGCTGGTCTTGCTTAATGGCTTGAGAAGATGAATTAATATGGCCAGCAGCTTCCATTAGTTCTTCATATGTAACGCCATTCTGTGCTTTACTGGCAAATTTTTTTATTGTTTCAGGGTTTGGAGGAGTATCAACTAATCCTCTTAACAACCTGGAAATATGTGCTGAACTAACACCACATTGTAAAGCATATTGGTTTATAGATCTATTACCTTTTGCTAATGCTAGTAACTCAGCAAACTTTTTCTTATCAAAATTACCCATTCTTTATGCACCTCTTGTTTAAGATTTTATACTAAGTATTGACTGCAATCAATAATGTAAAAGAATTTTTATAAAAAAGTATTGACTGTATGTAATAAATATGGTATAGTATTAACTGTAAACAACATTGACTACAGTAAACACAGGAGATGAAAAAATGAATGTCAATAAAGTAGCTCTAAAAGAGTTATTAATCAAAAAATTTAACGGAAATTATAACAAAATGGCAAAAGCTCTTAATGTAAGTCCAGCACAACTTTATAGAATATTAGAAAGTAATAGTAATGCTGGTGCAAAATTTCTCGGTAAGCTTATTGTTTACTGCAAGAATAATAGCATTGATTATGATAAACTAATTCTTTTGCCAGATGTATTAACTGCAGTTAATGAAAAAGAATAAAGGCAATAAAGCCAATTTCATACCTCTATTATACCCTTATTTCTTCCAGTTTTACATACATCAGAAACAAAAACTGATAAGGAAGTGATTCTCATGAAAGTTGCAATTGTAAGAACTGTGATAACAAGAGAAAAACTTATGGCAGATGATTTTACTCCTGTAAGCGAAGAAATAGTTGGCTATGAAGAAGTAAATGAAGATGAATTTTATAGACCTCTTGCTCAATTCCTGTATCCAAGAATTAAAAAATATCTTGAGGAGCAAAGGCAGGGGAAAGATGATGTGGATTGAATTTAAGCCCATGAAAAATAAAGACTTACTCCTCAAAGTAGCAGAGGGACTTATGAAGGTAGTACAAATTAGAATAGAAAAAGCCGAGGAAGGTTGGAAATTGATGATAAAAACCTAATATATAGCCGTAGTATGCTCAAAAATTGTTAGCAAAAAGTCAACTTAAAACAATTAGAGGTGAAAAAATGGTTGATAAAAGTAAAATATACTACTTATATTTTATTGAAAAGAAAAACATTGTTGAAATTGCAAAAGAGCAAAATGTAACAAAACAAGCAATATCAAAGATACTAAAACAATTTCCAGAATATCATCAGGAAAAAGAGCGCAGAAAACAAGAAAATAAAATTAAGCATGCCCAGAAAACAGCAGAATACATAAAGCAGAAAAGAATGGCTGAAAGAGCTAATGATGAAGATTATGAAGCAATGAAAAGAGAGCAGGCGCAAGCTGCAGCAGCCCTCTCAAGGAAAGGAAAACTTAGCGATGACGCTCTTATAAAATTATGTATTCTTCACTATGATTATAACAAAGAAAAGGAAAGGCTTGTCTTCAACGAAAGTGCCGGAAAAAGGCCTGCGGACCTGCCTAGGTCGGTCTATGTGCATAAAAATGTGTTAAAGCAGTTTAGAGCCTAAAATAGGACTTGAATTGTTTTTAAAAATATCATAGAATGGAAACAAGAGCATAAAAAACGGGCAAAGTGTGTGTAAAAACTGTTAGCAGAAATATAACCAAAACTTTAATGGTTGAAATGTATCTAAGATTAGGCGTAACAGATTTATAACCATGTAAAGCAGGTGGAGGAATTATTTATGAATAATGAAGATAAAATTCTAGGGCTTTTAGAGAAAATTTATAATGACTTTAACGTCAGATTTGATGTGGTAGAAGAAAGAATAGGTGCTGTAGAAGGACGAATAGGTACCATAGAAGAGAGAATGATTGTAGTAGAAAAGAGAATTGGCATTGTAGAAGAAAGACTAAAAGTGGTAGAAGAAGAAATCCACGGATTAAAAAGTGAAGTAAGCGAAGTGAAAGACGATGTAAAGAAGTTAGGTACTAAGATGGATACCGAAATTAGCGATAAAGTAAGGGCATTATTCGATGACAGACAGCTTTTGCATGAAAAACTTGATGAGATAAGTGGAAAAATTGACATGCTTCAGCTGGATGTAAATAATCTAACAGTTAAGACAGTATATCACGATAACCGCATAAAAGAGCTGAGCAAAAAACTGGGTGTTTAATAAGCCCGGTTTTTTCTATTTTATTGAGGATTTTTATGAAAGGAGATGAAAACTTGAATACTCTTTATACTGCCGGCCTAGCAGCCGGTATTTTCTTTGGGATAGTTTTGGGACTAGTAATAAGCTTTGTTATTTTACTCAACTCAAAAAAGTATGGAAGCAGGTAATTAGGTAATGAATGTGAGCAAAATGAAATATAGGAGGTATTCATTGTGATAAAGGGAATACAGAAAATATTTTTTATTATCTTACCGATGCTAATTATTGTTTTTCCGTTAGCTACACTAAAGAATGTGTATGTAAATTTTATTTTTGTTAGTTTACTTAATTTTGTTACAGTACTTTCGATATTTCATGATTTAAAGATTATGGTAAAGAAGATAAAAGCAATTCAGAAAAGAAATAATATAAAATCTTTGTTGTATGTTATAATGATAGCTGCAGGTATTTTAGCATATTTAATCGTTCTTTTGTGGCTTGTGTGGTGTTTTATTGGTGCTTTATATATAAAAGGAGTAATTTTTATTAATACCAAAATCTCAATATAAGCCCGCTAAACAAGATATTTACTGAAGCAAAGTATAAGATTAAGTAGCAAATATATTTTTTATATTCTCTTACTAATTTTTCTAGTTTTAAATATTTAAGGTTTACATAATAGAAAATCGGGTAGGATATAAGTCCTATAAATTGTAAGATTATTAACCCAGATATGTCAGCACGTTTCGTAAAGATTTTCCATATATACAAACTAAGTTCTGTTCCGTGTAAATTTATAATGTTGTTTTGAATTTGTAAAAAATCTATTGGCTGGAATAATGGATAATTTAAAAATATGGAATAAAAAATAAGAGGCAACCATCCTAATATATTTATTAACCTTAAACGTATGTAATTTTGGGGTGTTTTTTTAAACAAAATATAAAAACTAATAAGAAGACCCACAAAATTAAATATTGAAAGCACGGCTGCAACAATGTCTTTAAATCTAAAATATATAACTACGATAATAAAAGAAACAATAATGGCAACTATTATGTAAAGATAATCTGAATCGTAACTACTTTCTTTATTGTATATGTTTTGCGAGGAGTATATATTGATACGTGTCTGATAAACATAAGCATTGTCTGAAATAATGTTTATAAACCATGGTTGTTTTTGGAATAAAGGAATTATCCCAAAAAGAATAGTTAGAAGAATACTAATAATACCTAATATTATACTAAGATCAAATTTCATGTTTTCTACACTCCTATTTAGTTTTACAACTATATTATCGAGAAATATACTAAAAAATTGAGAACATGTATTTCATTTAATAAAACACTACCCTGAAAAATTCCTGATAGAACCCCTTCGGGAACCTATCAGGAATTTTTCAGTCATAAGGAGGTTAATGTTATGCTTTCCTCCAATTTTACTGCTAGATTTGGTGAGGTTATTGTCAGAAGTGGAATTGCCAGCATCCCAGATGCTGTTTTTTCTTTTCAAAAAGAACTAGGATTGTCAGTAGGAGAATGCTGGTTTATAGCTCAGATACTTCGGTTTAAATGGACGACAGAACTGCCTAAACCTTCTCTTAAGAAGATGGCCGACTATACAGGAGTTTCTGTGCGTACTTTACACAATTACAAAAATTCTCTTATAGAAAAAGGCTATCTTCGCATTATAAACAGGACAGATGAACAGGGAAGGCAAACGACAAATTATTACGACTTTACAGGCCTTTTCGAAAGAATTATAAAAATTCTCTCTTCAAAAGAAGAACCAGAGACAAATCCGTTTGAAGAAGACATATTAGAAACTGGTGAAGAAGATTATAAAGAAAGGGAGGGTGAAAATTTTGCACAGGGAGGGGGAAAAATTTTCACCCTCGGGGGTGAAAAAATTTCACCCTGGAGGGTGAAAAAACAACACCCCTACAAACAGAATAATAAAGAAACAGAAGAATATGAAACAGAAGAATATATAAACAACAACCCGCCTAACGGCGGAACAAATTCCCAGCCTTCGGCTGGGGTTGTTGTTGAAATAAATGAACAGTACAAAAAAATTACAGGGAGAGATAAAGTCTCCTTTTTTGCCGCTCTTCTAGAAGAATATCCCGCTGAAAAAGTAATGAACGCTGTAGCTTATTTAGAGAAAGCAATGCTACGAGGGAAAATTGATAATCCAGAGGGTTTTATCATTTCTGCCCTCAGAGAAAACTGGGACACACAGCCTTTTGAGCAGGAACAAAAATTGAAGAAAGAATTCACTCCTCCTAGAAACTACTTCAACAGCTATACCCAGAGGACTTACGACGTAGAAGAACTTGAGAGAAGGCTTCTTGAACACAGCAGAAAGGAGTTTTTCTCAAATAAAGAGCTTTTGGAAATGGATGAAGAGACTTTATTTGATGACTCTTCATGAGAAGGAGAGACGCAATATAGTACAAAGTTGGAGGTGATAGTATTGAACAGCAAGATAATATCTTTCTGGAGTGCAAGAGGAAGTACCGGAAAAACAACATTAGCTGCTGCATTTGCTTTAGCTTTAAAAAAGTACAAAAAAGACATAGTTGTGGCTGATTTTAAGGAGGTTATACCGCACGTTCACAAGTATTTTGGGATTGAACTTCGTGACAAATCGAATATATACGAGGCAGTGGAGAATGGAAGTAGTATAGCAGAAGCAGTTAATGAGCATTTACAGAAAAAACAGGGTATATGGATTCTGTCCGGTTTTGGAATGAATGATTTTACAAAGTTTGAAGAAAAGCACTTCTCTGCCGTGCTTGAAGTACTGAAAAATGAATTTGAGCATGTTGTTATTGATACAAGTGCAGGGATATTTTTCTCTTCTACCTACGCTGCACTGAAAAACAGCAACGTAATTTTTGCTGTTGCAGCACCTACTATCTGGAGCATTGAAGATACAGCACAAATGATTGATTTTGTCTCAAATAGATGGAGTGTTGGAAAAGAGAGGTTTAAGGTGTTATTAAATGCTGTCAGCAAGGAAGAAGTAGATGCTTCTACTGCTGAAAAAATCGTTGAAATTAAAGCCTTCAGTGTAAGATACGGCCAGAAAAATATACTTAGGGATATAAGCAGAATAGCAGAGTCTTTGCTTAAAAAAGATTTAGAGAAAGTAATTGACATCAAAAAAGCTGAGGAGGCGAAAAGCTTTGGCGTTAATTAATCCTTTTGTGCCAGAAGAAATTGATTATCACAGCAGAAAAGAGATAGACTCTACTGTAAATACAGCTGTTGATGAGATTGTTACTAAAATCGTTGAGGAGTATCCTGAGCTTGTTGCAGGGGTAGAAAGTGGAACACAGTCACGGGCACTGCTAGAAAACAAAATAAGAGAGCTGGTGATTGATAAAAAGCTGTACAAAGGCAGTGTTGAGGAATTTATACAAAAGGTGTTTGATGTACTTTTTGGGTACGGCCCCCTGCAGCCTTACATTGAAGATCCGGAAGTGTCAGATATACTCGTGAATTCCTTTAATATTGTCTATATCAAAAAGTTCGGCAGAAAATTTCGTGTCCCTGTGGACTTTGGAAGTGAAGAAAAGCTGACAAGATACTGCTACAGAATAGCTGCAATGTGCGGAGGAAAACTGGATGAGAACTCCAATGCTGAAGCTGTGCTCACTGATAGAAAAAGAAACCTAAGAATTGTCATATCGCTTAAGCCAATTAATGTCCTCTCACCTTCTATTTCAATCAGAAAGCCTACCACAAGCTTTACGTTAGATGAGCTTGTTGTAAAAGGGATGCTTTCTGATGAGCAGAAAGAATTTTTTAAAAAGGCTGTACTGGACAGGAAAACTATTGTCATAGCAGGTAAGGGTGGAAGTGGAAAAACGACTCTTTTAGGTGCTTTAATTGACATAGTCCCGCATGAAGAAAGAGGACTTTTGATTCAGGAGACGTTTGAAATTAAGCCAAGACACCCTGATATTGTCTGCAAGCTTGTAAGGATTTCTGACAATCCTGAAGTAAAAGATTATACTTTGTTTGAACTCACAAAGATAGGTCTTCTTATGAGTATGGACAGGATTTTTATAGGTGAAATAAAGGACAGAGAAGCGATGGACTTTTTCAATGCAGTCTACACTGGACACCGAGGGAGCATGGCAACAGTCCATGCAAATTCTGCAGGAGAAGTCGTAAACAGACTCATTCTCCTCATGAAGCGCTCAGGTACTGATGTGCCGGTGGATGATTTAAGAGAAATGCTCTTTGCTTCACTTGACTTGATTGTTTTTATGGAGGACTACAAAGTTAAAGAAATACTGGATTTGAGGGGAGGAGGTGTTAAGTGATTTATTTGGCTTTTATAGAGTCTGCTCTGCTGGCTGTAGTTATATATGCTGTGGCATTAGGCATTGAGCGTTTAAAATTTAAAAAGCGCTTATCCAAATGGCAGTTTAAAAAGTCAGGAGTTTTATCAGAAAAAGGGTCTAAACTTTTAAGAAGCATAGATGTGATTTTAGCAAGGTCAGGTGTTAAAAGTAAATTACCTTTTCTTGATGCAAAAAATATGATGATTGTCAGTGCAGTGCTTTTTGCGATAGGGATTTATCTTTTTCGCAGGCTAGGTTTTGCAGCTTTGTTTTATGCTTCTGCTGTTGTGTATGTCCCTTATGCTGCTATGATGCTTATGTCGTCTGTAAATGCCAAGAAAATTAAAGAAGCGTATTTGTCTTTTTTGACAACATTTATGGGCTTTTACAACATTGAAGGAAATATTATCAATGCCTTAAAATCAACAACACCTTATATTTCTGAACCTTTGAGGTCAATCATCAAGAGAAACGTGTTTTTGTATGAAAAGACTCAAATGAGTGTTGATGAATGTCTTGAAAATATGGCTGTTGAAGCAGGAAATAGAGAGTTCAGGAAGTTTATAAATTTTGCCAAAATGAATGCAAAATATGGGGGGAATTTTAATAAAGCGCTTATGAAGCTCAGGGAGCAAGGTGAAAAACTTTTCTCTCTTGAGTCTATTAAAGCAGCAAATGCTTCTGTAGGAAGTATGGTTATACTTGTGATGATAATAATAAATCTTCTCCTGATGATGAATATTTCTACTGACCCGGACATTGTGTATATTGTGAAAAACACCATAACAGGACAGGCTATAGCCATTTCAAATGCTGTATCAATTGTATTTGGGCTTTACATGATTAAAAACATTAATTCTTCTGCGTAAAAAGGAGGGATTGAGATTATCTATAGTGTCTTTCTTACACCAGTACTAGCTTTTTTGATATACAGCTTAATAAAAGAGTATGAAATTTACTCGCTTAAAAAAAGAATTTACCACATAAGACCTGTTGATGAGATTTCAAAAATTGTGGGTAAAACAGTAAAAAAAGATGTATTGCAAAAGATAAACGATAAGCTTAAAGCGGCAGGGAATCCCTTAGGCCTTACTGCTGAGACATATATCCTTGCTCGTGCAGGGCTTTTTTTATTTTCAATTGCTTACGCTTATTTGACAGGAATGAGCGGAATTCAGGCTGCTTTACTAATTATTCTTGGATTTTTTGGACTTGACATATACATTTCATCTGTAAAAAAAGACAGGCAGGAAAAGTTCAGAAGAGAAATGCCTGAAATAGTAGATTTATTTGAGCTGGGAGCAGCGGCCGATGTGCCGCTTGAGGATATATTTTTAATTACGGCTCAATCAGCCCAAGCAAAGGAGGTGAGAAATGCACTAACTAAACTTGCTGCAGAGTACATCATGACCAGAGAAAAGGAGGTGGCTTTAAAAAGGTTTGGAAATGAGGTGAATTTGCCTGAAGCTAATGTTTTGGCTATGGCACTGCTGCAGGGAGAAAGGACAGGAAGAACTTTAGAAATTTTATCTACTCTTTCTACTTCGCTTTTTAACACTGCAGCATCCAAAATAGCACGTCAGGATAAATCTATGGAGTACAAAGTCCTTGCAGCTGTTTTCTTTTTAATGGCTTCTATTGTGACGCTTTATATTTACTCATACTTTACAAACATTCAAGGTGGATTAAGATTAATTTTTTAAGGAGGTAGATCTGATGTTCAGAAAAATTAAAGAGTCAATTAAAAAGACTTTAGGAAATTCCAAAGGATTTAGTGAAATTGTTGCTGTGGCTTTGGTAATTTTATTCGTAATCCTCGTTGCAGCAACGCCTATTAGAAATCTTGGACAGACCACAAGCAGCGGGATTTCAAATCTTAATACCCAAATGCAGCAGGTATTAAATGGGCAGTAAGATGGGCAGTAAGGAGGTGAAGGCAGGGAGATTGTTTTAATCTCTCTGCTGAACTATGAAAAATAAAAGATTTTGGAAAAAGGGAAGTGCTGAAATAATTGCTTTTGTGCTTGTGCTTCCTTTTCTTATACTCCCAATTGCCAACACAGTTAATATGCTGACAGATTTGGTGAGGTACGATACGCTGCGTCAGGCAGCAAGACAGGCAGTTTTAAGGATGGAGATTGAGGGAGGATTAACTTCTGATGGGCTTTACAATCTTGAGGCTTTTCTTCAGTCAAAAGGCATAGACCTTAGTAAGGTGCATATAGATTATACCCCCTACCCTGTTCCTTATGGGGAGGAAGTGAAAATAAGGATAGCTATGGATACTGTAATGAGGAGGTACACTATTACGCTTGGAGGTATAAAAAGAGTTGATGAGAGTACTCAGATGGTTTATGGGCCTATTTCGTCTGTCAGCAAGAAGTATGAAAGATAAAAAGGGCATAAGTTCTATATTTATTGCACTGCTCTTTCTAATTCCTTTTATGATATTCAGCATGTTTTTGATAGAAAGTAGATTCTTATATACCATTAAAAATAGCGCTGATGATGCTGTTGTTGCAGCAGCCCTAGCAGCACTAAAAAGCACAAATCCAGTTGATATAGCATATGGAGAATATGTTCTTGACCCCAATGCTGCAAGGGATACTTTTTATGAGTATCTTAAGAAGAACATGAAGCTTGATGAGAATATGAATCCGCTGCCGGGAAGTGTTGCAGCAGGGCCGGTGCATGTTGACGAGTTTATAGTTTACAACCCCGGCAGCTACCCGACATTCTGCACTAGAGGAACGTTTATAAAAAACACGTCTATTCATGTTGTTGTAAGCTTTAAAGCTAAAAGACCAGCTTTAACAGGTTTGTTTGGAAAATATGTTGACATTGTTATACACCGTGATGTTGATAATTTCTATAATTTACAGGAGGAATGATAGATGTTAAGGAGAAAAATGATTTTGATTGCACTAAGCTTAGTTCTTGCGGCAGGACTTTCATTTTTGCAGTATCAGTATTTTAAAAAGATGACCGAAAGCGATAAAAAAATTGAGGTGGTTGCTGCTGCTTCTGACATTAAAGCAGGTGAAAAAATAGATTCTAAGCTGGGAATAAAGGTTATACCCCAGTCGGCTTATGTGAAAGATATGTATTTGGTAAGTGAAAAACCTGCTGGATATGCAAAAGTAGATATTCCTGCCGGCTCATATATACTTAAGAGTTTAGTTTCTCAAGAAAAAGTGCCTGTTTTAGAAGAAGGTATGAGAAGGGTAACAATAAATGTAAATCTCACCTCATCGCTGAGTGGTAAAATCAGGCCGGGCGATGTGGTTGATGTGGGATGGGTTCCCAAAGATGAGGGAAAAGAAGCTGCTAAAGTAATAGCTGAAAAAGTTCAAATATATGATGTCGTAAATAAATCCGGAGAAGATATTAAAAAAGCTGATAAGAACAATCAGTATGATAAGGAATCTTTGATTCCCGCAGCAGTAACTTTAATTGTTACACCTGAACAGGCAGTTGCTGTAAAGGAGTACGAAGCCAAGGGCAGTTTGTTCCTGATAGGTTATTGAAAAATAAAGTTTTGTATGAAGTACGGATTTTTCATTTTCGCTGTGCTCAAAATGCCAGGAGGTGTTCTTGTTAGAGATAAAGAAGAGCATAGTATGCTGGCTTTTTACAACTTTATGAAGGATAAAGTAGACTATTGGTTTGATGAGTAGCAATACTAAAAGCAAAGCAGTTATGGTATAATAGATGGAAAGAAGGATAAAATTACAAGTTGAGGTGTTTCTATGAGTAGAATAGAGCAGTTGAATTATGAACTTGAAAGGATTACAAAAATCCTTGCTGAAGAATATCAGGCCGAAAAAATAATATTGTTTGGCTCGCTGGCAAGAAACGAAGTGAAGGATTGGAGTGACATTGATCTGATAGTCATAAAAGATACTGATAAGCCTTTTTATGAACGATTAGAGGAAGTTGTTGAAATTGTGAAGCCGGTTGTCGGAACTGACATTATAGTATATACTCCGAAGGAAATAGAAGAAATGAAAGGAAGCCTATTTTATACTGAAGAGATATTAAAAAAGGGAAGGTTGTTTATGAAAGAGGTAAATCAGTGGCTTAAGTTTTCTATGGATGACCTCGATTCGGCTGAAATTATGTTTAAAGCCGGTAAATACAACATGGTCTGCTTCTTTGCACATCAAGCTACAGAAAAGGCTATAAAGGCATTTTTGGTAAGTCAAAAGCATAATCCGCCTAGGACCCACAATTTAGTGGATCTTGTAAATCTATCTGCTAAATATAATAAATCTTTTGAAGACCTTTTGCCTAAGGTAAGGATATTAAACCAGTTTTACATTCCAACAAGATATCCTACTGCTTTGCCAGGTACGATGGCTTTGGGAATGCCAGATGTTAAAACAGCTGAAAAAGCAATGGCTTTTGCTAACGAAATTTTTTCTTACTGCAAAAATGCAATTTTTGGTCCTGCATAAAAATATGCGGGGCTTTTTCTTATATTTGGAGGTGAATGAGATAAAACATATACCTGTTTTATTGATTCTTTCATACATGAGCCATACAGATTTAAAAAAGAGGGAAGTTCCGGACTTTGCGGTGCTTGCCCTTTTTATTTATTCCTTATTTACTTGTAGAGATTTTAAAGAAAGCATTTTAATGGCAGTGCTAGTTTTTATACTTCTCCTCATACCGTCACTTATAACTGAAGGAGGTATTGGCGGAGGAGATATAAAGCTTTTGACTGCCTTAGCTTTTTTTATGGGAAAAGATTTTTCTTTACTGGCATTTCCAATGTTTACACTTCTTATAGCTTCTTTAATTTACGGGTTAATCAAAGGTAAAGGGCTAAAATATTCTGTTCCTCTTGTTCCTTATATTTTTGCTTCATACCTTTTTTATTTATTCTTGGAGGTGTTTTCGTGGAATTTGCACTTCTTGTATTAGATGATGATGGATATTACAAATTAGAACTAGCAGGTGGCTACTGTGATAGAAGATGCAGCATATGCAGGAAGTGCATAAACAACAGGAACATCGCTGTGGTTATTAGAGAAGAAAATGCAAAGTTTTATCAAAAGTATGTTTTGGATCATCAAGTAAAAACTGCTGAACTGTGCAGAAAAACGTCAGAAGCTTTTTCTCTTACTGAAAGCGAGAAAGAAATTCTCATACAAGCTGCACTGCTGCATGATGTAGGAAAACTGTTCATACCTTTTAAAATTCTTTCTAAAAGCGTTCCTCTTTCACCATTTGAAAAGAAAATAATACAGCTTCACCCTTCAAAGGGTGCTGAATGGCTTAGAGAAAGAGGTTTTTCTGAAGATATAACAGCTGTTGTTGAAAGTCATCATGAAAGAGTAGACGGTTTAGGCTATCCTTACGGGCTAAAAGGAGATGAGATACCTTATTTAGCTAAAGTTCTTTCTGTGTGTGATGCTTTTGAGGTAATGATAAGCGGAAGGCACTATAAAAATCCTAAAACTATTAAGGAAGCACTTGAGGAGCTTAAAAAAGGAGCAGGAACTCAGTTTGACAGTTATACAGCTAAAGTACTGATTGAAATCTTAGATAAGGAGGAGATGATAAATGTTCAAAATTGGGCTTGACTTGGGATACGGCTATGTGAAGGGTGTGAATGAAGACGGGAGGGTGGTTGTTTTTCCCTCGTTGGTAGGGAATGCGTATGAAAGGAATCTTAAAAGTCTTTTTGAAAGCAACTTTGAAAGAAGAATTGATAACATGCACCTTGTAATTACAAACGGCGAAAAATATGAATGCTTTGTAGGAGAGCTGGCAAGGAGGGAGAGCAGAAATGTTTCTTATGCTTTTGATGAGGACAAAATAAATCACCCAAATACCAGGGCACTAATAGCTGCTTCCGGCCTTCTCCTTTTCCCGGAAGACGGAAAGCCAGTCCACTTGGTAACCGGTTTGCCGCTGGAGCAGTACATCCACAAAAGAGATGAGTTTTTGAAGATGCTTAAGGATTATAAAGTGCTGGCCTATTTTAAAGGAGATGAAAAAGTAAAAGGGATTAAATTTGATAAAATCACTATTTTTCCTCAGGCAGCCGGAGCAGTGTATTATGCAGTCATGGAGGACATTCATAAGTACTTAATAAAAGGCAGTTACTTAGGACTAGTGGATATAGGTTTTCGAACTAGTGACTTTATAGTCTTCTTAGTGGAAGACCGCCTAATCTTAAGAGAAGACCTATCAGGTACTATTGATGCCGGCATATCAGCTGTTTACAATGCTGCTGATAAGCTTTTTACGCAGAAGACCGGCAGCAAGCTTGATGTACCGGAACTCATGAGACTCACAACCGACGGCAGAATATTCTTTAAAGGCAGGCAGCTGGATTTTGGAGAGGAGTTGAGAAGTATTAAAGCTGAGACTGCAAGGGTAATAAAGGACAGGCTTAAAGCAGTATGGGGAAGTAAGTTGGACTTTTTTAACACTGTTTTTCTTGCAGGAGGAGGCGCAAAAGATCTGCAGGAGTTTTTAACAGACATATACGAAAATACCGTCATGGTTAAAGATCCACAGCTTGCCAATGCTAAAGGGTTTCTCAAAGTGGCAGAACTAGAGGAGAAAAACCAAGAGAGGGGGGGTAGGGTATGGCTGAAAAAAAGGAGTTGGACTACAAAAGTGTATGGGAACTCATGAAGCAGATGGTGGATTATTACACTGAAGAGAAGAAGTATCTTACTAGAAGAGAGATAAAGTACATCATACGGGTGTGCGAAAATAAAGATGTGAAGGTTATTCCCATAAAGGATGAAAACCAAGGAGGAGCGAGGGTATGATAAAAATAACTCTTTCTAAAAAGAAAGGGATGAAGAAAAAAGTTTATGAAATGTGGGAGGAATTAAAACTTACCGGCCACATGCTTATAGAGCAGAAGGATAAAAACTATATTATAACACTGGAGCCTGAAAAAGAGATTTCCCTAAGCTTACTTAAGCAAAAACTTCCTAAGGAAAGCATAGTGGAGGAAGTAAATTTTGCCAGAGGGAGCGCTGCAGATGAAGATGTGTTTACAGAGTTAAACCCAGAAGAAATGGACGTTTAGAGATTGTTTTTTCTGAATTTGTATTACAACCACTTTAAAATAGTGTTTACACCTTCTAAGCCTTATACTATCTAACCTAAAAGGCTTTATTTTTATACTTTGTATTACGCCTTTGATTGAGCATATGTTTACACAACTAAATCCTTGAAATAACTGCTTTTACAAAGCTTTATTTTTAATTTTGTATTACATCTTTAAGCAGTTAAAAATCGGAGTTGTAATACAATTTTGCAGTTTACCTCCTCTCCCCTACTCTTCTAACTGCTTTTGAAGATGTAAACATAAATGGGAGTGAAGTAAATTGAAAGTCTACAGCTTCCGCACAAATAAAGAAGATAAGGACATTGAGGAGCTTCTTGAATCATTAAAGGAAGACAAAAGTCAATACATAAAGAATGCTCTGCGCTTCTACAGAGACTTTGGAGTTAAAATAGCAAAAATTGAAGCCATATTAGAAAAGCTGGAGCAGTCAGGGATACAAACACAAACACCGCTGCAGTCCCCAGAACATGAACCAGTTATTGAAACTTCCGATGATGAGAAAATTCTTCTTGAGAGCCTGCAGGACATTCTCTCCCTTTAGGTAAACTTACTGGAGGTGTAAAGATGGAAAAGCTTTATTCTATTTTGAAACCTTATGACAGCTGGTGGAATGACGAAGGAGAAGAGAAAAATTTAGAAGCAAGAAAGGCTTTGCAGGATTTTTATAAAGAGCTGAAAAAGTTAAGGCCTTCTAAAAAGTATGAGAAAAATATAGCTCACTTTTCATATGTTCCGTACCTTGTTAAAATAAAAAAAGCTCTCGACGAGAGAAAATACATGAGGGCATGTAACGAACTAATCTCACTAATGCACTATGAACCTTTTCTTCAAGGCAGAATTTATTACAATGTCCTTAAGCTTCTAGAAAAGGAGGTAGCTCAAAATTCTGCTTAAAAATTTTTTCAAAAAGAAAGTAAAAAAGAAGGGCTTTCTAGACAGAGTGGACCAAGCTTATGAGTTTAAATATGTCCTTGAATTTGCTCATCAGGTCTTAAAAAATGAGAAGACAAAAGAGGATAAGATTCTGATATTGGATTTTATGCTTGATGTGATTAGAGAGGATTTAAAGAGCCAAAAATTAGAAGATAATTCGCTAGATTTCCGCATAGGAGTCATATATGAAATTTCAAAAATGAAACATCATATCGAGCAAGAGCCTACCTAAAATCACCTTTGCATTATGCAAGGGTGCTTTTCTATTTTTCAAAACCTGCTGAGCTATTGTGCTTGTTTTTTATAATGCAGGATAAGAGAAGGTGCGCTTTGCGCTGCACACACGTCGGGCAGTGCCCGACGGAACTAAATTTATAAGAGGTGCTTTTCAAGGAGCTTTTTAAAATTTAAGGGTGCGTATAAACACCTTTGTTAAGCATCAAATATCTTAAATTCTACATTTTTTAAGGTGCGTATTAGAAGATAAGTATTAGACAGAGAAATATTTTTACTTAGAAGTTTCAAAAGGAAGGAGGAAATTAAAAGAAGATGTCGAATTTAAATATGTAACTAAAAGTGGATAAGGAGTAGGCTTATGGCAAACGAAAAGAAATATATTGAGGGATATCCATTTTATTTTTGGGAAATTAAAGACCACACTAAAGTTAAACATAGGGTCTTTGCTGAATATTTTGACAACTATGTAAAAATAGTTGGGAAATATTACGATATTAATTATATTGATTGTTTTGGAGGATGCGGAGCATACGTTGATGAAAATCAAGATATCTATTTTGGATCTCCTATTTTAGCAGCATTCATAGCACAAGAAAATACAGAAAAATTAAATCGTAAGATTAGGATTTTTGTTGTAGATACAGATAAAGAGAATTTAGATAATCTTCAAAAAATAATTGAATTTAAAAATATAAAAATACCTATAGAATTAATCAATGATAACTACAAAGAAGGCACAGAAAAAGTTCTACAAAAATATCCATCTACTCCTACTTTTTATCTAATAGATCCTTTTGGATATTCCTTAGATTATAAGTTTTTTGAAATGACAAAGAATGATAAAAGGTCAGAGATATTAGTAAACTTTATGTACAACGGCTTGAATAGAGGAATCTCTGTTGAGAAAGTAAAACAAACGATAAATAATTTATACGGGACAGATGAGTGGGAAAAGATTAAAGATTTAAAAGGGTATGAACGTGAGAAAGAAGCTGTTGGTTTATTTGTAAGACAGCTAGAAAAAATCTTTTCCTATGTTAAGGAATATAAGATTCGATTCCGTGATAAAGATAGAACATACTATTATTTAATTCATGGATGTAATCATCCAAAAGGAATTGATGTAATGAGTGCATCTTTTGCAAGTCATAATGATGGAAATTTAGAACATAAAGGGCCTAAACAGGGGCAAATTTCACTTCTAGAAAATATGGAATATAGAATACAGGAAATAAGTGAATTCTTACTTCAAAAATATAAAGGGCAACGAGTTAGTTTCTTGCAGATATCTATAGAAGGAATTAAAGAAGGATACATTAGTTCTTTTGTGCGAAAAACATTATATAAATTGGAAGAGGAAGGAAAAATTCAAATAATTCGAATACCTCCACATACTTCAAAAAAGCGAGAAAGAAAAAGTATTGAAGAAAATGATATTATTGTTTTTAAGGAGTGAAAATAAAATGGATAAGATTATTAGGAAAAGTTTACTCTATAAATCTGGGGTTGAATATGGAGATTATACAATAAATCATGTTATTGGATGTTCTCATGGCTGCAATTTTCCTTGCTATGCGTTTATGCTATCCAAACGATTTGGAAGAGTAAAGTCTTATGAAGAATGGATTAAACCTAAGATAGTTTCTAATGCCTTAGAACTTTTGGATAAAGAGATACCAAAATTAAAAGATAAGATTCACTTTGTGCACCTAAGTTTTATGACGGATCCGTTTATGATGGGGTATCCGGAAGTTGTTAAATTATCTTTAGAGATAATAAAAAAATTAAATAAAAATGGAATAAAGGTGACCACATTGACTAAGGGTTTATATCCTGACGAGTTACTAGACAAAACAAATTATGATACTGGTAATGAATACGGAATTACCTTAGTTTCGTTGGATGAAAATTTTAAAAGGATTTATGAGCCATATTCCTCAAATTATAGAGATAGAATAGAAAGTTTAAAAAAACTTCACAATGCAGGGCTCAAAACTTGGGTGAGTATTGAGCCTTATCCAACTCCAAATATTGTTAATCAAGACTTAAGAGATATTTTAAATGAAATATCGTTTGTTGATAAAATCGTATTTGGCAGACTTAACTACAATAAAAAAGTTAGTGAATATTTGTGGTATAAAGAGTTTTATAATTACTGCAGTGATGTAGTAATAAAATTCTGTGAACAACACAATATAGAGTATCATATAAAAGAGGGTACTATTACAGAAGATGCTCCTTATGTACTTGAAGGGTATAAAAAAGATACACGAGAATTGTTTTTCACTAATAAAGAAATAGCTGTAAAGTGAAACTTAATTATTAAGGTTTTCTATGAAACGGGATTGCCTCCCGTTTCATTTTTTTACAAAATTTTGAGGGAGGGATAATTCTGAAAAAAATATATGTCTGGCTACCAGAAGATATTTATGACGCTTTAGTTAATTTAGCTTCTAGAAGAAGCGAGCCCATTTCAGCTGTTGCAAGAAGAATGCTTACAGAATCAATTACTACTGAAGCTGCAAATGACGGAATTGATAAAGTTACCGAAGCAGTCCGTAAAGCCATGCGAGACGTATTAAAACCTGCAGAAGATAGATTAGCAAAGCTATCAGCTAAAACGGCCGTTGCTGCTGCTACTGCAATGTACTTGAATGTTCAAACTATTGCTGACATGGGCAAAAATGATGCTGTAGAGCTCTATCAGGAAGCAAGGAAAAAAGCCGCTGCCTACTTAAAAGAAAGAGATGATGAAGAATGAGTTCCCCTTTTGTAATGAAGATAGCTTTTTATTCACCCACAAGTAAAAATCAAGCAAGAAACAGTGCTCATGTGCAGTACATTGCTACAAGACCGGGCGCAGATAGAGGAGAAATTGATATAGGGGATGAGATTGAACCTGATACTCCTGCCGGTCATGCTAAATACATGGATGAAAGACCGGGAAGTCACGGCCTTTTCACTGAGGAGGAAGAAATACCTGACCTGAAAGAAGTTCAGAGGGAGCTTAAAAATCACAAAGGTATTGTCTGGAGAATGGTTTTATCTTTGAAAGAAGATGACGCCGTAAGATTGGGCTACACAACAAGAGAGTCATGGGAAAAAGTCTTAAGAGCTGCCATGCCTGAAGCTGCAGCAAAAATGGGCATTCCAGAGTCAAATTTAAAGTGGGCAGCTGCTTTTCATCAAGCGCAGGGACATCCTCATGTACATGTAATTTTATTTGAGAAAGAGCCAAGGCGACTAAGAGGGGTACTCTCGCATGGAGAAAGAAAAGACATAAGAAAAGTGTTTGTACGTGAAATATACGCAAAAGAAAGGCTTGCACTTACAGCAGAAAAACAGCAGTAAGAGACCTGATAAGAGATACTGCAAGAAGTGATATTGTAAATATCTTAAAGAAAGTAGAAAATGCAAGAATAGAAATAAGAGCATTAAACGGAGGCAAAGCTGGACTTTCTCCTACACTTGAACCTCATGTAAGAGAGGAGCTTTTAGAAAAGCTCAAAGAGCTGTCAAAAATTATGCCCCAAAAAGGACGCATTGCTCTTGCATATATGCCTGAAGAAGTAAAAGAAAAAGCAAAAGAAGTTGCCGACTGGCTTTTAAAGCAGCCCGGCTTTTCTCAATCTGTTGAAAGATATAAGGACCTTGCTAAAGAGCTGGCCAGCCACTACACATCAAATCCTGAAGCTTTAGAAAAGGTAGCAGAAAAGGCATATGAAGACATACAGAAAAGAGTAGCTCAGATTATATTAAAAGGTGCAGCAGCACTGCAGGAAGAAAAAACGGTAGATACAGCAAGGCTCACAAACTCAGTATGGCGCTCAGCATGGAGAGCTTTAGAAAGAGAAAGATTAAGAGCAGAAGCAGAGGCCAGCATTGCAGCTCAAAGAGAAATGGAGAGAAAAAGAAGAGTAACAGAAAGAGGTGAAAGCCGTGAGATTTAGAGTTATAATAGCTGTCCTAATTCTCATGCTTGATTTTTTATTTGCACCTTTTCTACTGCTTTTGCCGATTTACGCTAAAGATTACGGTCTAAAAGAAGGCCTTCTTAAATGGGAGGCATATATAAAAGAGAGACCTTTATCAGGAATATCTTTACTGCTCAAAAGAGAAGATGTAAAGACCCCATGGCTCTGGTTACAGCCTGCTGTTTTTGCAGCTTTGGTTTCAGTGTTTATTCCTATGTATGGAAGGAGAAAAAGAAAAACTGATGAGTTAGGGCTTCCTGAAGCTGCAGGAAGAGGAGAATATGGAACTGCAAGGTGGAGAACAGAAAAAGAAGTATCAAAAACTTTTACAGTGTGGAATTTGAACAACAACAACCCCCCGAAAGGGGGCTTTGTTGTAGGCTTTAATCCTGCTACAGGAAAAACATGGCTCGATACAGGAGATACTCACTGTTTAGTTATAGGCTCAACAAGAAGCGGTAAGTCGAGAAGAATAATACTCCCTACAATATGGACTTTAGCAAAAGCAGGGGAAAGCATGATTGTATCTGACCCGAAGGGGGAGTTATATGGATATTCATCAGAGTATTTGAAAAAGCTTGGGTATAAGGTCATACTAATAGATTTAAGAAATCCATACAGAGGCAATCAGTGGAATCCAGTTTTAGAAGTGGCTTCTAAACTTGAAGCCGGTGATTATTCTGCTGCAAGTCAAAATGCATGGGACATAGCAAATATAATAACAAATCAACAGCCACATATAGGGGTAGATCCTATATGGCCTCAGTCACAAGAAAGTCTTACTGCTGCTTTAATACTTGCCGTTGCTTCTTCTGCGCCAAAGGAAGCAAGGCATTTAGGCAGTGCTTATGAGATACTTCACCGCTTAGGCGCAAATGGAGGGGAGTTATTAGATAAGTATTTTAAGTCATTGCCTCATACACACCCTGCAGCATCAGCTTATGGAGTTACTGCTTTATCAGAAGACCGCCTAAGAAGTTCAATATTCACAGGAACAGCAGCACAGCTGAGGCTCTGGAGCGACCCTGCAGTTATTTACCTTACATCTAAGCGGGACCACGATTTAGATGCTGTAGGGAAAGAAAAAGCAGCAGTATTCATAGTTATCCCCGATGAAAGAAGCACACGAAACGTATTAGCAACACTTTATATCTCGCAAGCTTATCAAGCTTTAGTTGACCTTGCAAATAAAAATGGAGGAAGACTTCCTCAAAGAGTTAACTTTATTCTAGACGAATTTGGGAACCTTTCTCCAATGCCTGACTTTGATAAAAAAATTACTGTAGCAGCAGGACGTGGAATGAGGTTTTTGCTGGCTGTTCAGGATATATCACAGATTAAAGCGAAATACAGAGAATTAGCTCAAACAATCACAGGAAACTGTGCAACATGGGTATATATACTAACAACAGATTTAGAAACAGCAAGGATAATAAGTGGAAAAACAGGACAGTACACAATAAGGACTGAAAGTTATTCTTCACAAGTTAAACATACAGATTACAGCCACGGCACAACGGAAGGCCTTACAGGAAGGCCTCTTTTACTACCTGATGAAGTTTTAAAATGGCCAGAAGGAAGAGCTTTAATACTTCAGGCAAGGCAGAATCCCGCATGGCTTCCTTTACCTGACCTTTCTAAATGGCCTGCAGTAGAAGATTTAATTCCTGCTGCTTTAGAAGAAACTGCAAGGGAGGTGGTGCATGCTCCTGTATGGATACCTGATGTTGAGAGTGAAGGTATAAAAGAAAAAGATGTAGAGAGAACTAATGAGAATTTATTATCAAAATTAAGATGAGGAGGAGATTTTATGCCAACATTAGTTACAGGTGCTTTTCAACTTTTAAATGATGCTCTTACATGGATTTTATATCTCATTCCTGCTGCTTCTGGTGCAGCTATAGGATATCATGCTTTGATGAAACAAATGGGAGATGGAGATCCTTCTGTAACAGCAGCTCATAACAGAGCTATTAGAAATGTTTTAATTGCTGGAGCAATAGGAATGAGTGCAGCATCACTTGTTAAAGTTGTTTTAGCTTATTTTAAATAAGAGGACGGTTTGAAATCCGTCCTCTTTGGAGGTGATTTTTTTGTTTAGTGCTATCACAAACATGATTTCAGATGCAGTTACAAACTTTTTTCAGAATTTGCTTGAAAGTTTAGTAAGCATGTTTACTTCATTTTTTGGAGATGAAATGGCAGTTGCTCTTAAAATACTCAATACTCCATACATTACAAATGGGATTAAATTAGCTCAGATAATAGCAGGAACATTACTTGCTTTAAAGGTTGCGGCTGAGGCACTAAAGACATATATTCTATATAATTCAGGAGATTCCTCAGCACAGCCCTTAGAACTTGTCAAAAGAACTGCTTTTGCTGCTGCAATGGTTTCAACTTCGCCGTGGTTGGTTACAAAGGTATATACTTTTGGTGCAGATTTAGCAAAAGAAGTAGCTGCTTTACCTGCTGTCAATCTTGAAAATCCTGTTTCAAATATAGTTTCAGGCATTTCGCAAATGTCAACTGCTTTACTGCTAATTCTTTTAGCAGTAATAGTGATATGGATTTTAATTTTAATTCAAACTGCAATAAGAGCTGTTGAAATTGCTTTTATAGCTGTTTCAGGTCCAATTATGGCAGTGGGACTTACACGGCCAGATGAAGGTGTGTGGTCTGTATGGTGGAGAGAGCTTGTTGTATTGTCACTATCTCAAGCGGTACAGACATTTATGATTAGAGGATTTTTATCTACAATTGCAAATATGTATTTTACGAGTGAGATTTTGAGTAAATTAATGCTTATAGGCTGGCTGTGGGTAGCTTTTAAGACCCCGTCTGTTTTGAGGCAGTTTGCATATCATACCGGCGTTGGGAGTGCAGTTGGGCAGACAGCACAATCTGCAGGAAGCATGTATTTAATGAGAAAAATGATTATGAGAGGGTGATGTTTTTGTATCAAGTGCCCAAAAATATTTCTGCAAAGTTTGAGTTTTTTCCGGGCTTTGGATGGAAAGAGCTCTTTTTTGTACTTATTGGACTTTCAATAGGTCTATTTGTTTATTTAATATTATCAATTTTTACGAAGTCTATCATAAGGTATTTGATAGTACTTATTTTAACAGGGCTTTCTTACTTTGCAGTTGTTCCCGGTCCAGATGGAAACAGCGTATTTAGTTTAATCAAATACTATCTAAATTGGACTAAAAAGCAAAAAAGATACCTTTATGTGCAGGGAGGTTGCAGAGATTGATTGGAATTTTTAAAAAAGAAAAAGCTGTAAAAAAAGATAAAGCAAAAATAGAAGAGCAGAAAAGAAAGGCTGTTCAGGAGTGGCTTCCTGTAAAAGATGTTGCAGAAGATATGATTTTACTCAAAGACGGAAGATATGTATGTGTTCTAAAAGTTATGCCTTTGAACATCGGCTTAAAAAGCGAAAATGAAAAGAAGAGAATAATACAGACAGTTTATGAAGCTTTAAACGGCTTTAAGGATTCTATGCAGATATTTTCTATGGGAAGACCAGTAGACCTTGACCCTTATATTAATTTTCTTCAGACAAAATCAAGGGAGGAAACAAGCGTAATTAAAAAGAGACTTCTTCAGGAGTACCTGAAATATGTCGCTTCTATTGTCACAAGCGGTGAGGCAATAGAAAGACGCTTTTTTATTATGCTCTCAAGTAAAGAAAAAGACGAATTAAAAGCAAAAGCCCATGAGCTTGCCAACAATCTTGAAAAGTCAGGGTTAAAGGTGGAAATAGCAGCAGATCAGGACATAATAGACCTTCTTTTCAGCTTCAGCCATCCATCACAGGCAGCATTTGAAAGAGCGCCTTTATTTTCAGGACCCTACTTACCACCTATGTATTCTTAAGTGAGGTGAAAGATGTGAAGAAAAAAGAGAATACAAGTGTACTTACAGGCTTAATAGATATGATTTCGCCTCAGGCTCTTGAGTTTAATGCAAGGCAGATTGTATTCAACGATCAGCTTGCAAGAGTTTTAGTTATAGCAGGCTATCCTCCTAAAGTTAGTGCTGCATGGCTTTCAAGAATTGCAGGAATGCCGGGTGTGGTGTGTTCAGTTCACATTGAGCCTACTGACCCTACAAATTTAATCATGAGTTTAAATAAGGCTATTGGTGAATATGCAGGAAGGCTTGAGATGGGAGGAAATGCCCTCACAATGCAGAGGACAGAGCAGGCTTTAAAAGATGCAGAAGAGCTTATGAGAAAAATAGATCAAGAGCAGCAGCAGGTGTTTTATGTTACAGTCGTCTTAATGGTCCTTGCCCCTAATCAGCAGGAGCTTGATAGAAAAACACGTCAGGTTGAAGCAGCTCTAGCAGCTTCAGGTATGAGAGGAAGAGTCCTTATATTCCGTCAGGAAGAAGGCTTAAAAGCTGCAGGACCCTTCTGCACTCTGCCTGACGAGGTGAAAGAAGCAGGAGCAAGGAATATGCCCGCTGAAACTGTTGCAGCTTCTTTTCCATTTACTGCTTCAGGTATAAACGATGGAAGTGGTGTTGTTTTGGGAAAAGACAGAGACGGAGGATTAGTACTGGTTGATATATGGAAAAGAGGAGGAGACAGGACAAATTCTAACTGGACTATTCTTGCAAAGCCCGGCGCAGGAAAAAGCTTCACTGCTAAAATGCTCCTTTTAAGAGAGTACATGCAGGGAAGCAGAGTCATAATCATAGACCCTGAAAGAGAGTACAAAGATATGTGTAATAAGCTTGGAGGAGTGTGGATTAACTGCACAGGTGGAGAAGGAAAGATAAATCCACTGCAGGTGAGATTGAGACCGATTGATGAAGAGGAAGATGAAAAAAAGCAGAACACAACCTTTCAAAGTCCGTTAGCCTTACATGTCCAAACATTAAGGACATTTTTTAGTCTGTATCTCCGAGATCTCACAGACACAGAAAAGGCAGCTTTAGAGGATGCATTAGTGGAAGTGTATAAGGAAGCGGGAATTACATGGGATACAGACCCGAAAGATATTCCAAATGAAAAGTGGCCAACTGTGAGGGAATTATATAAATACCTTGTTAAAAAAGCAGAAGAAAATCCCGAAGCCTATGGAAGGCTTTCAGTACTTTTAAAAAGAGCGGCAGAAGGAGTAGACTCATACCTTTGGGCAGGTCCAACTGCCATAGAGGCTGATTCTGATTTTATTGTCTTTGACGTTCATGATTTGCAGAATGCTGAAGACCAAGTTAAAAGAGCACAATATTTTAATGTGCTCTCTTTTGCATGGAACATACTTGAAAGGGATAGAAGAGAGAGAACTGTTTTGGTTGTGGATGAAGCATGGATGCTTGTTGACCCTCAAACGCCTCAGGCAATTGCATTTTTGAGAGACACATCAAAGAGGATAAGGAAGTACAACGGAAGCTTAATTGTCATAAGCCAGAACGTTATAGATTTCCTTGCTCCTGAAGTGCAGAGGTACGGCCAAGCTTTACTGGATAATCCAACATATAAGCTCCTTTTAGCACAGGGAGAAAAAGACTTAGAAGCAATAACGGCCCTTATGAACCTTTCTGAAGCAGAGCATGACCTTCTCGCAAATGCAAAAAGAGGAGAAGGTCTTCTTGTTGCAGGTACACAGAGAATTCACATAAAGATTGAGGCAGCACCTTATGAAATGCAGTATTTAACTGGAGGCGGAAACTGATGAACGTTTTGGGAAAAGTGCTTCTGGCTTTCTTGCCAGATGATTTGGAGAGTGTTATTAAGTTCGCTCTTCTTTTTATTTTAGTCCCAATTGTATTTCTCACCCTCGCTTTTGCGGGACCTATTACTGCTGTTGAGAAAATACCTCTTGTCAGCTATGAGCAGATTCAAATGTATATTAGTATTGCTAAAAAAGTGAGTGAAAGTACTAAAAATCCCTACAGTGAGGGTGTAGAAATTGACTGGAGGCAGCTTGTTGCTATAGATGCTGTAAGGTTCAAACAGGATTTTAGTGAAGCAAATCCTCAGGAAGTTGAAGAGCTTGCAAAGCTGTTTTTAGAAAAAGTAGGTGAGGTAAAAGTAAAAGAGGGTGATGAAGTTAAAATTTATCCTATATATAGGCTTAGAAGTCTTGATGAAGTTTTAAATATTTTACATTTTTCTAGAGAAGAAAAGGAAAAGGTAAAAGAATTTTTAAGTATCGATTTTTCAGCTTTACTGGACTATGCTGTGCCAGAAAACTGGTCTCCTGTTGAGAAAACTCTTAAATGGCCAGTATCGGGAGTTTACACTATAACCTCTCACTTTGGACCTCGAATTGACCCGGTATACGGAGTAGAAGGATTTCACTCTGGTGTGGATATAGGTGCACCAGCAAGAACACCGGTCACAGCTGCTTTGGATGGAGAAGTAGTCTATGCAGGATGGAATGACGGTTACGGCTTAGTTGTTTTTATATGGCACAACAACAATTTAGAGACAAGATATGCTCATTTATCATCAATTACAGTTAAGCAGAGACAAATTGTAAAAGCCGGTGATGTGATTGGATATGTAGGCTCTACAGGAAAGAGCACAGGCCCTCATTTGCATTTTGAGGTGAGAGTTGGAGGAAAGGCTGTAAATCCATTTGACTTTTTTAAGTAAGAAAGGAGGTTTGGACTTGCTTGTTTCACTTATTGCTACAAAGCAGATGGCAGAGCAGATAAAAAAAGCTTTAGCTGATGCAGGAGATATTGTTTTTGAACATAATGGTAAATTAGATTCTGAGAGTGTTAAAGAAATATTTTATTCTGCTTCTCGGGTTTCTGCAGAGGTACTTATTGTAGATCTTGATATTTTCTATGGGAAAGAAATTATTTCTGCTCTTCAAGGTTTCAGAATCGCAAGACCTAATACCAGAATAATTGTAATTGCACCTGAGAGGAAACCGGGTGATGAAATAATTTCTTCCATAGTTGGCTTGGGCATATATGATATAGCAGCAGGAGAAAAAGAATCCAATTGGAGTGAAATAATTAAAAATATTTTACTTTCGCCTCCAGCCACATATGCTCAAGCTGCAAGATGGCATACGGGTCAGTTTTTGAATGCTTCTATACAGGCAAAGGAAAGGGTTATTATAGAAGAAAGGCCGGCTGGTATTGTCACTATAGCAATAGCCGGTACTGCTCACGGTATAGGATGTACTCATACAGCTCTCTCTATTTCTTCATTTCTTGCCCGTTTAGGACATTCTACAGCAGTTATAGAAGACAGCCAGAGGCCTGTATTTTCTTTTTTATGCAGTGTCTTAAAATCAAAAGAAGGAAAAGCAGAAGGTTCTTATGCGGTTTATGGAATAGATATTTTCCCACTAAATGAAAGTGAAAATAACGATAATTGGAATTACGACATGCTTCTTAAAAAAATTAAGGCGGGGCAGTATGAATATGTTGTTAGAGACCTTGGAGTTTTGGATTCAGCAAGGAAAAGAGAAATGTATAGAGCTGATATAGCTTTTGTCGTGGCTTCAGCTGCAAAATGGCGGTGGCATGAGGTTATTGACAGGATTGATTCTGAATTTAGTGTTATTTTTCCTTTAGCTTCGCAAAACGATGCAGAAGAAATTTCTTTTTATGCAAAAATTAAAGGAACAGCTTTACCCTACTGCTCAAATCCTTTTGCTAAAGAAAATGATTCTGTTTTTTCAAAACTGCTTGCTCCTGTACTGCCAAGCAGAAGAAAAAAGAGAATTTTGTTTGGGGTTTTTTAAATTAAAGTGTATTGTTCTTTAATTTAAAAGCAAAATTTTTGAAAAATAATAAAGGATTTCTTTGCTTTATGTAGAAATATATACTAGAAAGTGGTTAGGTTTTAACATTTATAGAGAAGTATTAGGGGGTTATTGTATGGGAGGGAAGTTTAAATGGACTAAGTTTGAAAACTGCGATATTAATGATCCTTTTTTTAATTCTCTCAAGCAAGATTATCCAGAATTCCCTCAGTGGTTTATGAAGAAAAGTAAAAATGGAGAAAGTGCTCTTGTATGTGAGGACGAAAAAGGCCTTTGTGCGTTTCTTTATTTGAAAGAAGAAAAAGAGCCTATTGAACTTATTGATCAGATTTTACCCAGCAAAAAGAGAATAAAAATAGGAACTCTTAAGTTAGATGAGAGAATCCAAGGACAAAGGCTTGGAGAAGGTGCTGTAGGTGTAGCGCTTTGGAGATGGCAGGAATCTGAAGCAGAAGAGATATACTTAACAGTATTTCCTAAACATACTCTATTGATTGAATTAATTGAAAAATTTGGTTTTACATATATGGGTAAAAATAAGAGAGGAGAAAATATCTATTTAAAGAGCAAGAAAAAGATAAATTACAGTGACCCTTTTAAGGCGTTTCCGTTTTTAAATCCGTATTTTGAAAAAGCCGGATATATACCTATTTATGATTATTACCATGATACACTTTTTCCGTATTCTGAACTCTATAATACTAAACAAGAAGTAGAGGAAAAAGCTGCAGCGAATGGAATTACGAAAGTATTTATAGGATTCCCTACTTCAAATTTACACCATAAAGTGGGTGAACCTGTTATAATCTATAGGATTGATACAAAGGCAGAAAAAAATAAACAGTATAAGTCTGCTGCTACTTCTTTTTGCACTTTAACTAATTTGACCATTATTAAAAGCGATAACATTCCTAACATTGATTTAGATAAATTTATAAAACTAGCAGGAAATAAAACTGTTTATTCTCCTGAGGAATTGGAACAGTTTTTTTATGAGAAGAAAAATATAGTTTTAATAGAAATGGTTTATAACGGTTTTTTTGGAAAAGGGGAAAATATAACTTTTAAAGAATTAAATGAAAAAGGTCTGTTCAATGATTATCCATATAATATTGTACTTTCACGAGAACAGTTTATATCAATATTAGAAATGGGTGGTAAGGATGTCTCAAATATTATTATCAATAAGACCTGAATATGTAGAAAGTATTTTTAAGGGTACCAAACGCTTTGAATACAGAAAAATAAAGTTTGCTAGAAAAGATGTAAATAAAATATTAATTTATTGTACTGCACCAGTTATGAAAGTTGTTGGAGAAGCGGAAATACTAGATGTTATTGAAGATACTCCTTCCGCAGTATGGGAAAAAACCAAAGATTATGCAGGTATTGATAAAAAACTTTTTGATGACTATTACAAAAATAAAGAAAAGGCTGTTGCCTATCGGCTTGGAAACGTAAAAAAATATCTTAAACCAATCAAACTAACTGATTTGGGAATAAGCTTTGTTCCGCAATCTTTTGTGTATATTGAGTCTTAAAAAATTCTACACAATAAATTTTATTAAGGCATTTTACAGAATTAAGTAAGAATGTAGAAAGGAGTTGTGTTTTTTGATACTCTTTCATGGAACTTCTTCTATAAGGGGAAAAAATATTATCAGAGAAAGAAAAATAAGAATAGATGCTCCAAAGGTTTATAATTCTAAGCATCCCATGCCTACAACTCCAAATCTTATTTATTTAACGCCCGATTTTGCTCTTGCTTTATATTACGGAAATAAAACTTCTGTATTGTACGACGATGATCCTTATTTAATTATTTTTAGAATAGAAATTAGTAAAGATTTGTTACTTCCAGATAAAGATGAATTTGATTATACAATAAAAGATTTTAATCCTATTGAATTCAACCATAAAAAAAACTTACGTTAGAAGAGTCTTTAGAGGAAGTTAAAAGTTGTGCTGTTGATAAAGATATATGTTTTGATGATTTTGTGAGTTATTATGCTGAGCTACCTTCTAGTCACTATAAAAATATAGGCGGGATTCTGTATAAAAAAATACAACTAATTTTAAATAACAGCGATTATAAGACTCGTAATAAACAGGCAGATATTTTCATAAATGAATTTATATCACAAATTAAATGGGAAAAACTTTAAAAATAATGAAAAGGAGATGTGATGTGTATGTTTAAAAAGCTTATTTACTTTGTTATTACAGTTGTTTTGATTTTTTCTTTACTGCAAATAAGTGCTTTTGCGAAAGATACAACAATTACAATTAAACCAGGGCAGGTGTTTAATATTTTTGATTATTTGAAAGATGTAGGAGATAAACTGACAGTTATTTATTCAGGGAATAATAGTAAAACGACTTATAAAGTTTTGGAAAAAGGGGCTGACGAAAAGGGTAATTATCTTTTATGTGAAGTAACATATGAACCGAACTGGGACAATGATCCACCATCTCGACAAAAATACTATATTCCCTATGTCCCTCACAAAATAGGCACTGTCACATATACTAAAAAAAATGTTGGACAGGTTACTGAAGATATGCTTAGCAATAAATATGTATCTGATGATATACAAACGCTTGGCTATTTAGAAGGTTTATATACAGATGCAAGTGTTTTAAGTATAGACAAAATTAATGGTACACCTATAAAAAGTACACAATACTGGTATTTTGCTAATTTTCTTCCTCAAAGCGAAAGAGAATATCTTGCAAGCAGATTTATTGATGGAACTGCTTTTGAGTGGCCATCCATTTTCTATACTATAAACGTTAATGGGAAACAAATACACTATGAGCAGTACGGTGCAATGCCATATATAAAGAATGGGAGAATGATGATACCTTATAGAGCCTTGTTTGAACTTGGTTTTGGACTTCCTGAAAATCAAGTTATCTGGAATGATAAAGACTACAGTGTTACTGTAATAAAAGGAGACACAACAATTAAGCTTAAAATAGGTAATAAAACAGCATACATCAATGGGAAACCATATACATTAGATACAGCTCCAGAACTTAAGCTTGATAGGACTTTTGTACCTTTGAGATTTGTTTCTGAAGGACTTGGTTATAAAGTTGAATGGATACCAGATCCAGGGCAAAGAGCTGGTTGGGGTACAGTTAATATTACAGGCAATTAAGGAGTGGTATTAGTGAAAAAAACACTTTTAATTTTAATGGCAGTGGTGTTTCTTTTTTCCACTGCCTTAGATAATTTTATAGCGCAATTAGATTTACAGGAATATATGGTTAACATCAATAATAAGATTTCAAAATTTTAAATCGGTACGGATTTTTCATTTTCGCTTCGCTCAAATCAAAAATCCGGTTAGGAGAGCACCTCTGCTTTCGCAGACGTGCTTTTTTTATTTGCTCCCGCAGGAGCAATTATACGCCTGCTCGCCTATCGGTCAAGGGGCAAGCCTTGCCGGGTCGGTGAGCATATCCTCCCTCGCTTACGCTCGGTCCGGTATCCCTCCCCGACCCCTTGACCTTCGGCTCGCAGGCTGTTTCGTTTTAACTGCCGGGGGCAAACAAAATTTGATATTGAATTTTTTAGGGAGGTGCTCTTAAGTGAGTATGAAAGAGATGAGAGAAAGGGTTATGGAGTTTTTGAGAGAGCAATTGGAACTTGACAAGTTTATATTAGAGAAATGCGACCTTATGCCGGGAGGTGTTTTTGTAAAGGACAGAGAAGGTAAAAGTATGCTGGTTTTTTACGATTTTATGAAAGATAAAGTGGATTATTGGTTTGAAGATGAAAAATAATTAAAGAATTTTATAAAAAATACTATCAAATGATTGCAAAATTATTTGGAATGTGATAAAATACTAAGTGAAAGGAGTATATGCTATGACTCAAATTGAGGAAATTGAAAAATTCCTCAATGTTGCTAAAAATTTAATGAAAGCAGGTGCTTTTGATTTTGTTCCTCGAAAGAAAAATATGGATTCAATTAAAGAAGCTGGCCTAACAATTAAGCATGTTAAAGGGATTATTATGGATTTAACCTGCAAAAATTATTACAGAGGTCCCAGTGAAGATTTGGGAAGCAACAGGGAAGGTTTTGTATGGGAGTTTGGATATGGTATTGAAGGAACAGACTTTTACATAAAGCTTAAAATCGAAAAAAGAGGAGAAAAGCAATGTTTAGTATGTCTTTCTTTCCACAAAGCAGAACAGCCGTTAGTTTATCCGTATAAGTGAGGAGGTGTAGAGTGTGAAGAAATTCTGTCCAGTCTGTGGTAAAGAACAAGAAACAGAAGTGATTGAAAAAGAAGAAGTATCAAACATCAGAGGGGATGAAATAAAAGCTTTAGCAAGGATAAGGATATGTAGTATTTGTGGTGAGGAGCTGTTTGATGAGGAGCTGGAAGAAGAGAATATACAGAGGGTCTATGATATATATCGAAAAAAGCACGGCATACTCTCACCTGATGAGATAAAAAACATTAGAGAAAGTTATGGGTTAAGTCAGAGAGCCTTTGCCAAGCTTTTAGGTATAGGCGAAGCTTCTATTGCAAGGTACGAAACCGGAGCTCTACCTGAAAAGTCTTTGAGCAATATGATAATGCTTTTGAAGGATCCAAAAAATATGGAGAAGCTCCTTGAGAAAAATGAAGATGTTTTAAGCCAGAGAGAAAAAGCAAGACTTCTGCGGAAATTAGAAGAAATGAGTGAAAGAACAAAAATGATAATGATTCCGGAAGAGCTTTATAAAGTACTAGAAGAAAGAGCCGAAAAGGAGGAAAAAAGTATTGATAAATTTGTTAACGATATATTAAGAAGGATTATATAAAACAAAAATAGATGGATATTTTATAACAAATATATTACAATGATAATAGAATAAATATATAAGTGTAACAAAAAGAGGGAAACAGGATGTCAGTATATAGAGCAATTGGAGAAAAGTTAAAAGAAGTACGGGAAAGGAACGGTTATACTCAGGCTGAAGTGGAAAAGGCTACAGGGATTAAAAGGGAACTGCTCTCATATTATGAGAACGGCAGGAGAGAAATAGATATTGCTACACTTGAAAAGCTTGCATCCTTTTATGGGTATTCAATAGAGTATTTTATAAAAAATACTGAAGAGCCGGAGGTTACCCTAGCTTTCAGAACTGATGGATTAACGGAGGAGGATATAGAAGTTATAGGGTGGGCTAAAAATTTTGTAAATAATTTGTATCAGATGGAGAAGCTGCTGGAAAAGAGGGATAGTCGTGTTAACGCTTGAGATTGAAGGAAAAAGGGATGCTCGTAAGATTAGAGGGGAAATGGGACTTGGAGATGGATCTATTGATGTATTTAAGATTTTTAAAGAAAAAATATTTCATATGCTAAAAAGCCTTTAAAGAGCAACATTTCAGGAATGTTTTTAAGAAAGGGAAATGTCAATTTTGTGTTGATAAATTCATCAAAAACAAAAGGACATCAAAATTTTACTGCTGCCCATGAGTTATACCACATTTTATTTGAAGAAGGTCAGACAGGAAGTGTGTGTGTAGCCGGCATTTTTGAGCAGAAGTCGCCGAGCGAAAAGAAAGCAGATTATTTTGCTGCAAATTTTTTGATGCCTGCTGAAACGCTGGAGCTGGAGTTGTTTAAAAGAATGGGTTCATCCAAGAGAAAACCGGATTTTCCTGACCTGCTCTATTTAGAGGCTTTGTTTGGAGTCAGCCACTCTGTAATGCTCATTAGGCTGCAGCAAATTGGGGTTTTAGATGATGATGATATATTACGTTTTAAAAAGGGAATAATCAATGAGGCAGTAAAGTATGGGTATGATATTTCTCTCTATTTACCTACTGAAAAAGATATAATTGTGTCAGATTATGTGGAAAAAGCAAGAGTACTTTTGGAGGAAGGTATTATTTCTGAGGGGAAATATGAGGAACTTTTAATTGAAGCAGGGTTTGAGAATGTATTGTTTGGGGAAGAGGTGCAGGAGTATGAAGATTGTTAGGTATCCTGTAGTGTTCGATACTGACTGCATCTCTTCCTTTAATGAAAGTTATTTAAAAAATTTAAATAGAAAGGAGTTTTCATTATGAAAAAGATAATTTCAGCGATAATTGCTGTCTTACTAATCTTTTTATCCATTCCTGCGTTTGCGCAAACTGGAGGTCAAGAAGAAGAGCTTCCCTATCAAGAGTGGATAGATAAAGGATGGATAAAAGCAGTATCACCTGATGAGAAAGGCCATGATAAATTAGGTTGGTACTACATTATGCCCGGAAAAGAAAAAGAAATAGCTTACAGTGATAAGCTTAAGAATACAGATAGGTTAATTGTTGTAGCAGGGTCTCTTTATTATGATAAACCTTTAGAAGAACTCGTAAAAATTTATAAGGAGCAAGGATTTAGCGATGTGTGTTTATATGATTTAACAACAAAAATAGGATATTTGGATGGGTACTTAGCAAATGATTATATAGGAACAGTAAGATATAATCACCCAGATACATTTAAAGTAGCGCTTTGGAAACAATTTACTGTGGGACTAATTACAGTGAATGGTGTAGATTGGCAGAAAACACCTTATAAAGATGTAATATTACAAGCTTTATACAGCAGATGGGAAGGTTTAAAGGACCCTGCATATAATAAGTATTTGATTGACCCCAAATGGAATGGATATACTATGGAATGCATTTATAATTGGGATGGTGTAGATGTATGGATAGGTAAAGACAATATTACCGTAAGATATGAATTGAAAGAAAACAAGGGAAAATTACCTACAAGAGTCATATCAGACAATGGTGTTGCGATGATACCCCTACGTGGTGTTATGGAAGAATTAGGAGCAGTTGTTGATTATAACGCTAAAACTCAGCAGATAACTATAAAAGATAAAGGTAAAACTGTGGTACTAAAAATAGGGTCTGATACAGCAGTAGTAGACGGCAAAGCAGTTAAAATGCCAAGAAAAGTATATGTGAAAAATGGATACACAATGCTTCCTTTAAGGTTTGTTGCTGAAAATTTAGACCATGCAGTAGAATACTTGAATGACGGCACAATAATGATTTGGAGGGCAAAATACACTACACCACCAAGGATATGAAGAGGCTTCAGTTAAGTCTGAAGCTTCTTTTCTTTTTCTAAAAATTACTTAAAGGAGATGGTGTTTTTGTTCAAAAGAATTGTTTCTGTAGTTGTTCTTATTACATTTCTGGCAGGGTTAATATACATTCCCAAGTTGGAAAATGCCTATGCAGCGGTAATCGACGATGTAGGAGATTTAAATTTAAGTATTGATAGTCCTGTAACATTAAACCCAACTGATTCTCCAAATCTGGTTCCTAATCCGATTCCTAAAAAATCTAACGACAAAAAACTCTATTCCGGTAAATGGAGTGTATATGTTGACGGTACACTTGCTGGGTATGACAAGGTAATAAAGCATATTTACACAGGCAGTAAAGCAGAGCAGTACAATTTTATTAAATACAGCACTGTTTCTCAATGGATAAATGTATTTGGCGGTAACCCTACTTTTGTGAATTCTTATTTAAGTCAAATTAGATTGAGCATATCAGGTTCAGACCGTGTGTATATACGTTATTTGGCTGAACTTTCCGGTGCCCATGTAACAGGATATAAAGTATTGGATGAAAAAGCCGGTAATGGTGAGGTATATGTTGCTACAACAAGACCTCCTTCTGCAAATATATCTATTTCACCAACAAATCCAAGAGAAAGTGATGACGTAAAAATTACAGTTTCGGGTACCTCCTTCTTTAATTTTTGGAACACCGATTTAAAAAATGCTTTAGGGCTTCAAGATAAAATTGTATATACAGTGGATATAGATGGACAAAGAGTAATTAGTGCTAAGACATTGTTTAATAAACAAGGTTTTACTGAAACTATTACGAGGAAATTCTCCGCAGGACAGCATACTATAACTCTATATGTGAAAGATGCAGTAGACAGACTTACAAGGAAGGACTATACCTTCACAGTAAGTGCTGCACCTACACCACCGCCTCCTCCCGGAAGCATACAGGCAAAGATAAATCTTATTTTAGACCCGCCATCTCTCAAAGCAGGAACAACAGGAGATGTGAATGCAACAATAGATGCGACATCTTCTGTGTCAAGCGGAACAGGTCCTTATTCGGCAAGATTTTGGTTGCAGGTGAATGGAGTAGATCTATTAGGTTCAGACGGTGTGGCTGTGCAGAATTTGACTTCTCTTTCTCAAGCAAAATATACAAAGCTTATTGTTAATGCAAAGCCCGGCGATAAGGTCTGGGCAAAGGTAAGAGTATGGGATGCAAGCATAAATAAAACTTCAGAGGCAGAGACGACAAAAGTAATAGGACAGTATGAAGATGTACCTACTCCAGAGCCGACACCACCTCCTGCACCAGAACCTGTACCTCCTGTTGCAGTTATAAATGCTCCTTCAGAAGTGATTCAGGGTGATGATGTGTATATAAGCTCTGGAAGCTATGACGCTGATGGAAATATTGTCAACTACAGCTGGAGCATTTCTCCTTCAAGTGGTGTAGTAGGTACTCTTTCAGGTGAAAGCGGTACGGTATACTTTGACAAAGTAGGAACATACACAGTAAGGCTAACGGTAACAGATAATGATGGGTTAACAGATACGGCACAAAAAACTATAGAAGTAAAACCTGCAGTACCTAAAGCATTTTTTGACTACACGGGTGCTCTGAAAGAAAATAGAAAAGTAGTTTTAGATGCGTCAGGCAGCTATACATCACCGAAGTATCCAATGGTATGGGATGCAACAGAGTGGGAGATAACACCTGTAAGCAGCGGCTTGACACAGGATGATATAAAGATAGTGCCTTCTACAGATATGAAAACAAGAACGGTCCTTTTTAAGAAAGCAGGAGATTACAGAGTAAGAGTAAGGGTAAAAAATAGTGCAGGAAATTATTCTGACTGGTATGAAAGGACATTAACTGTTGTAGAAGATTTACCTCCTGTTGCAGATTTCTTTGTAATGACCACTGCTTTGAGGGACCCTTCAAACGGCAATATGGCCAAAATAGAGCTTATAGATGCTTCTTATTCTCCAGATGGTGATAAAATAGTGCAGAGAATATGGAAATATAAGTATGACAGCAACAACAACGGCAGTTTTGATGATGAGCAGTGGATAACTTTGGACAGTGGCAATAATACTCACCCAGTACTCTATACAAAAGATGTAGGAAAGTATTTATTTGAACTTTCAGTTAAAGAAGATTTTGGAGAAGAAACCATACCAGAGTTTATATCTCCTTCGGATTATAAAACCAGCGATACTTCAAATAAGCCGATGAAGGATAAAATATGTGAAGTGATAAACTTACAGCCTGTTGTGGATTTTGAAATGTATGAAAAGAAAAAAGCAGAGTTGGTTATAAGGGTTGGTAAATTGAACAATTATGATGCAAGGGTAAAACAGCTGGAAGATGGAATAAATAATTTGCTGATACCTCTTTTAAACAGCAAAAACATTGATGCAAAAGTGATAGACAGTGACTTTGGGACAGGAACTTATGGAGGAAATACGAGTTTTGATGGCAGCAGATATACTGTATCAAGCTATGTAATTAAAGCTACTGTAGATACTGCAGGGAGATTCGGGATTACCACTGTGGAAGGTTTTCCGGGCATTACTTCTGATGATAATCAGTACTTGCTTTATAGAGGAGACGTATCAACTACGTCAGCACTTGTAGTGAAAATTGATGGGAATTTGTATAACCTGTATAATTACACACCCACGTCAATTACTACAGAAAATGGCAAAATAGTAGTTAATTACGGTACAATAAATGGAGTAGAGATAAAGGTAATATACACAATCTATGACGATAAATATGTGCTCATAAATTTTGTTGCGACGAATAAAACTACTGTACAAAAGAACATAGGATTTAAGGTATACTATGATACTTGCGTAGCAGGTAATGATGGTTCTCCAATAAAAGTAACGAATAAGGGATTTGAGATTTACAATGACACATATCAGGTTAGAGCAGTAGGGATATTGAAAGATAATCCAGTAATTACTCCTCCTACAGACTGGCGAATGGAAACATGGAGCGGCAGCATGAAAACCGACTTCCCTTACGATGACGGCAGAGCACATTTCAGCAGCAGTTATTACGTTGGACAAACATATCAGACGGGTGATACGGCAATAAGTTTGTGGTGGCACTCACAGAGTGTTGCATCCAATCAACAGAGAAGTATTACTACACTGCTGGGTATAGAAAGACCGACAGAAGCAAAACTTGATATGCTTGGAGATAGCCTCTTAAATGTTGTTTTTAATAATTTAAATGCTGGAAAATATGTACTAGTTTTTAATGACCTATCTTTCTTGGATTACAACGATAATAATGCAAAAACAAAGTTTGCAAATGCAATAAATCAATTATCTTCAAAATTAGTAATTGCAGGGCAGACAACATTTCCTGCATCACAAGCAGACGGGCTTATAAATTTAGTTACAAATGGCGGATTTAAAGTTATTGATAACAGCATAAGCAACCAACTGACTGCTATTGCAGAGTATATTGCAAAAGACTTAGAAAACCAGCAAAGGATAATTGAAAAATATGTTATATTAGGCGAACCAATTGAGATAAAAACTTACTACAATGACCCAGAAAATGACCCAAAATACCAGGAAAGATGGATGTACTTGCATGACCCGAATTACTTTGAAAACAGTTTAGGACTCGCAAGCTTTAATGGAAAATATATAGATGCTCCTATAACTGTCTTTGATAAGGTTGGGAAATATGAAGTGGAGTATGAGGCAAGAGATAATCCAAAAGATGATGATAGATTTGACAACTACAGGCTGTGGAGCTATAAGCCTTTGAGCACTATGTACATCTATGTTCACAGAAGGCCTATTGCACAGTTCGCTGTGACTATGACCTCAAGCGGCTCAAACTACATTGTCTCAATTACAGACCAAAGCTATGACCCAGACCATATGTCACTGCCTAACAAAGGTATACAGGCCTGGGAGTGGAAGTGGAAAGAAGTCAATGAAACAACATGGCATGATGGAAAAATGTCAGGGACATTCCCTGTAGGAAAAACTTATCTAGTGTACCTTAGGGTACAGGATCTAGAAGGAGCATGGAGTGAGCCAAAAGTACAGACAATAACGACGCAGAATATAAATTTACCGCCTGTTGCACAGTTTACTGTAAATCCTGTTGTTCAGGTTGTAAACAAGACAATCACAATAGTTGATCAAAGCTATGACCCTAATGGAGATCCCATTGCAGAACGGCAGTGGAGAGTGCAGAAACCCGATGGGACATGGATAAACTACGGCAGCACTGTACCTAACAATATACCTTCATTAGGAATTGGAACATATACAATAGAGCTTAAGGTTAGGGATAATCCTCGTGTTGGGACACCACTTTGGTCAGAGCCGTATACACAAACAGTAACGATAATACCTGAAAATAATAAACCTGTAGCTAAATTTACAATAAGTCCTAATCCAGTAGTAGCTGATGAGCCATTTACGATAACAGACCAGAGCTATGACCCCGACGGTGACCCGATTGTGGCAAGAGAGTGGAAAGTGCAGAAGCCTGATGGGACATGGGTAACAATAAATCAATGGAAGCCTACTTTTGAGGAAATGGGACTTGGAGATGATGGAACATACAAGATACAGCTGAGAGTATTGGATGACCCAACAGGCAGAAATCCAAACCTCACACCGATGTGGTCAGATCCTTACACAGTTACAGTACAAGTTCAAGGAAAGCTTATTGTTATCGGAAGTTCAAACAAGACCACATACAAAGCAGGAGAAGCGATGATTCTCTATGCCCGAACTGAAGGAAAGGCCTACCGTGTAGAAGCAAAAATGTGGTACCCGAAAAATGAATTTACTTCTTCCAATGTGACTACTTTAGTATCTGATATACCTTTAACCACTCCACCGCAGGATGTGATGACATGGCATACTAAACATACCAAGGAAGAAGGAAGAGATGTTGTAGTAATTATTCCCCAAAATATGCCTGACGGTACTTACAAGATAGTGTTTACGGCTTATAAGCAGCTGGCAGGTGGAGGAATAAAAACAGCTGTAGATACTATTACCGTCAGAGTGAAGGGCACAATATATGATAATTCAAAATCACAAATCATTGGTCCTAAATTTTGATATGAAGGCCCTGTATAGAGCAGTTACTCTATACAGGGCATAATTTTTTATAAGCACAAATTTCATGATATTTTTATATTTCCTGATGAAATAAAAAGGCTTAAAATAGGAGAGGCTTTCGTTGTTAAGAAATTTCCTTATTTTTATATAAGGAAATTATTGATAAAGAAAAGGAAATAGGATTTTGAACTAGAATAATGTGTAATAGTATATTTTGGTGCTGAATTTATTAGTGTTAAAGATAGTCATGATGCCTATTGAATGGAAAATTGCATATATAAACATCAAAAAGGAAGGTTATGGAACCCCGTATATGGTTCTGGTACCTTTTGAGGATGAAAGAATTAAGGAAATTTATTATGGAAAACGAAGGATTACAGGCAGATTGTTAAGACATTAGACAATCTGAAAAAAGTGTATAGGCCGTCTTTACTTTTTGCAAAAAAAGAAGGATTTTGAGAAGTTATACAGAATAATAAGTATAAAGAGGAAATATTATATAAAAAATGAAGGATTTTAAAGGTAATGACAAAAAGAATATCATAAACGTGGCTTAAATGAAGGATTTCAAATTGTGCACAAGCCTATATTACAATAAAAAAGGGGATGAATTGGATGTCTTATAACATAAAAAATATTTTAGTGGAAGTAATTAAATTAGCTGAAAAACGTCGAATGGCTGAAGAAGCTAAAGAAAAAACAAAAAATCTAAAAGATTTTGAGTTGCAAAGTCTTTTAGATGAATCGGATAAAGAAAAGAAATTAAGAGACTTTTTAAATAATTTAGACTTTGAGACCATAAAAACAATACAAACAATTATGTATTTGGGAAGAGATAAAGATTATAAAAAAGGAGAATCACCAGTAGAAAGATATATTAATCATTGGCTATTTCTCAGTGGTGCCAAGGGTGGTCAACGAAAGAGATTGAAATTGAGCAAATGATAAGTAAAATGCCATTAGATGAGTATTTAAAAAATGGTATGAGAATATTGAATATTAAATAGAGCATACTGCCAAGACTATTTTTATACATAAACAAAATGGGGGAAGGAACCCTTCTTGCTTTACATTACTTTGCGTTTCTTTGTTAGCCTACCCCCTGTCAGCTAACATACCTCCCTATTTATTTTTTTAATTCCTGCCCCGGGAGCGCCGTGAAATAGGTTCCTTTACGGCAAGGGGCATGCCCAATATTTTGGTTAACATTGAGCAACCTCCCTTTAAGGGAATTATATTTATTTTAACACACTTTAAAAAAAAGATAAACCAAACACAGGAGTATGCAGAGATTTCGCATCTAATTTCCAATAAAACTTTTTTCTTGATAGGAAATTAGACGTATTCCATTTTGTTGAAATTTTGGAATTTGAAAAGGCCGTAGGCCGTGTATATAGATACACCTTCCCCCTCCCCATCATAATGAAAAGCAATATTTCCAATTTTATTATCGACTATGCAGTGTTAAAAATTGGATTAATCCAATTCATAATTATCAACATTTCATCTTTCAGATCTTCTATTATATTTATCTGCAAAAGCCTTTTTTCTCTGAATCCCCGAATGTTTCTAAAAAAGTATAATTGGGTTAAGTTAAAGGCTATCATCATGAATCCAACTATAGCCTCTATGCCCGTAGGACTATGCAAATAGCAATGGTCAAAATGACACTCTGTTTTCAATTGGTGAAATACATTATTTTCAATGTTTCTGTTCGTAGTTACAATCCATACCTCTTTTGATTCTTTTTTATCATTGCCTTCATAAATCTCCTCTACAAATCTTATAAATCTTACTTTCTTTTCCATACCCGTCATTTCAAATCCATCCTCATCCCATGCACTAACTATAATTTTGCTTTTCTTTTCCTCATCTACGATCTATTTTTTATTAGCCTCTCGCTTTTTAAATAATCCTAATGCGTCTTTAACAATATGAAGCCTTTCATCTTTTACTCTAACAACTGCATCCATTCCAATTGCAAGGACTTCTTTAATCCATGATGTTTTGCAATACAAAGCATCTGCAACTATAACATCTGCAAAGTGATGATATTTTTCATAAAGCTATCTAATGAGTCTTTTACCTCCGGTAATTTCACCTTCATCTTTATCAGAACAATCTTTTTTAGGTTCTAACATTTTATAACCCAATACAGTATGGGGATCAGAACCCACAGTTGCACAAACAACTGCTCTGTGGAAGTAATGAGTTATTCCTTGCTTATCAACACGGGTAAGGCATTTTTCACAGCTCTTTTTAGTACTTTCAAATATCTCGACTCCATTAATAGCGGCAACCTTTATACCATCAATTGTACCGTTTCTAAATACCTTATTTTTGAATATAGTTTTTATTATATGATCATGCATACCATTCAAACCGTTTATATCAAAACTACTTAAAGAACGCCTAACGGCGTCAATATGGGGCAATCTTGTTCCCTTTGGAAATAAATTTTTAAATCTTCCTTTTTCCAACCAATGTTCGAGTCTATTAAAACTTTTAAGTCTACAAATAAATGTGAACAGAACTATAAATGAAATAGTTGAAGTTTCAATTTGAGGATTTATTCTTCCATCTTTTAACCCCTTGACTTTTTCTCCAAGATGGTATACCCTAGAGAAGTAGGTGAGCATTTGTTTTAAATAGCGCTTGTTCATCTCAAAACATCCTTTCTATTGGGTTTGTTACAAAATTCATTATAGAAAGGATGTTTTTATTTTTAAACACTAAATTTTTTCTAGTAAAAATCGGAATTTACATATTTCAATTATTATTCATCTAAACCTTGACATATCAAGGAGCTATGCCCTATTTATTTTTTTAGCTGCGAAACTTCTGCAGTAAATGAACTAATGGTTTACTATCCAATAGAAGGTAACTAAACACCCACCCTTCTTTTTGGTTTTGATATTTTGTTATAAAATTATAATAATTATTTTAATTTCAATTTGAAGTTAAAAGGCAGGCATTCAGAAAGAATACCTACCCCAACTATTGACAAGAAGCTTTATTTTTTAATTACCGTAGAATAATTTAAAAATCTGAATTAATGCAGCAATAATTTGAAGCCAAATTAATATAAAAGAAAATATATCATCATATCGAATTTTTTTATTTTTTTCATCCCAAATCATCTCCTAGATAATTTAATTATTAACCCTTACATTATTTTTAAACCCTATTAGTCACCATTTATATAATCAATTTTATAATCACTTATTTTGGGAAAAATATGTTATAATAAAAGGGAGATGTTATGTATAGTAATGTAATCATCTCTTTTTAATATGAGGACTTATCAAAATCATAAGTCCTCATATTAATTAAATTGAAAATTTTCTATACAAACTAAAGTTCAAAACTTTTTGTTATTTTTATTAACAGACAAATTTGAAAGTTAATTTTTGACTAATTGCAAATCATATTATTATGATAGGAGAAATTATTATGAATGAATATGAAAGTGCTTCAAAGTTATGGAAAAGTTTTAAAGAAGAAATAATGTATAATAATCGTTTTTTCCCTAGTAACAAGGAATTGATTAAGAAATTAAACGATACTCTATCAAAATTGTCTGAAATGGCTAGTGGACGTTTTTTGACTAGAGGAGATTTCTATCGTGCCAGAATAGGAAAATTTGACAAAGAAGAAGATATTAGAAAGCCAGACCCTAAAAAAGTACCTATTGGTGATCAAAGATGTAATCCAAGAGGAATATCATATTTTTATGTAGCAGGTGATCCTACTACAGCCATATATGAAATTAAACCGGAAATAGACGAAATTGTAACAATTGGAAAATTTAAGATTAAAAATCCTTTAGATTTGAAAATATGTTATTTAAATATGATTAATATACCTGAAAGTAATCCAATCAAAGAGCTTGCTTTAAGTGAAGAAGAACGCTGTCTATTAAAGATAATATTAAAAGAAATATCAAAACCTTTAAATTCTCAAGAAACATTAGGATATATACCAATTCAATATATTGTAGAATATATAAAGAATAAGTCTTTTGATGGATTTGTTTTTGATAGTTCTCTTAAAGAAGATGGTAAAAATTATGTATTTTTTGATGATTCAAAATTTGAGTTTGTTAGTATTAAACACGTAAAAATAAAAAAGTAAATATAGAATATAAAGATATTGATTAAGTGTAACATACTCCAAGTTTCAATTCTTTTCTTTATATTTTTATTTTATCCTGTTCGAGTTAAAGTGTCTACAATAATATACTAACAGATAGTGTCAAGATACTGTAGGATTTTTTTAAGACAACCCCTGAAACTTAGTTAGAGACTGTAAAAAATTTTGTGTAAACTGATTAAAAACCTCTTTCTTGGTAAGAATTAGAATATATACAAAACCAAGAAGGAGGTTTTAAAAATGTCACTATTGACAAAAGAACAATTAAGAAATTTCATTAGTGAAAACAATATTCAATCTATTCCAGACCTTTACACATCATTAAAAACCTTTTTAAAGATACTATTCAAGAAATGCTTGAAGCAGAACTTTCAACAGAACTTGGCTACGAAAGATATGACAAAAAAGACAAAGATACTCAAAATTCAAGAAATGGCTATACTCAAAAGACGGTAAAAACTCAATTTGGTGAGATGGAAATTGATATTCCAAGAGACAGACAAGGAGAATTTGAACCCAAAATAGTTCCAAAATACAAAAGAGACATATCAGGAATTGAAGAAAAAGTAATAGCTCTATATGCAAGAGGGATGTCAACAAGAGATATTCATGACCAGATAAAAGACCTGTATGGAATAGAACTATCCGCAGAAATGGTAAGTAAAATAACCGAAAGAATAGTACCAGAAATAAAAGAATGGCAATCAAGGCCATTAGAAAAGATATACACTTTCATATTTATGGATGCCATACATTACAAAGTAAGAACAGACGCTCATATTATCAATAGAGCAGCTTATGTAGTATTAGGGGTAACGATAGAAGGCATAAAAGATGTATTAGGGATTTGGATTGGAGAAAATGAGAGTTCAAGATTCTGGCTTGGAGTATTAAATGAGCTAAAGAACAGAGGAGTAGAAGATGTTTTAGTATTTTCTGTAGATGGATTAACAGGGATAAAAGAAGCAATACAAGCAGCATTTCCAAAATCAGAGATACAAAGATGTATAATACATCAATTAAGGAACTGCTTCAAATATGTGTCATATAAACACCTTAAAGAATTCAGTAAAGATTTTAAAGCAGTATATCAAGCAGCTAATGAAGAAATAGCAAGGGATGAATTTGAGAAATTAAAAACAAATGGCAGAATCTATATCCTTATGCCATAAAGAGTTGGGAGAATAACTGGGATGTATTAAGTCCATTTTACAAATTCCCTGAAGAAGTAAGGAAAATAATGTATACAACAAACATAATTGAAGGATTCCACAGGCAGTTAAGGAAAGTTACAAAATCAAAAACAATATTTCCATCTGATGAAGCATTAGAAAAAATGCTATACTTAGTAACAATGAATGTATTAAAGAAATGGACAGTGAGGTATAAAAACTGGGATATAGTATTAAACCAATTAATTATAATGTATCCTGGAAGACTTGAAAAATACCTATAGGTGGGCGAAGCCCGAAAAAATTTTTTCTCTAGAACCTTTGAATCCCTAGGTCTTCAAAGGTTCTAGAGAAAAAGCTTACAATATCCCTAATTAAATATTTTAACCAAAATTATTCACTTTCATGCATAAGATATAGAAAGAAGGTTATACTAAAGATAGAACAGATAAAAATGTTAACTGATTCTTACTGAGAAAGAGGATATAATTAATCTAAATACACAAAATATTTTTCACTCCCCTTAGTTAATTTCAGCCTTCAACTTATCATGCTTTTTATATAACTTGTGCATATTTTAATGCTCTTAAAACCCTATATATTGGCGTTACTTTCCCTATATTCAAAACCGTAATATTGTTTATTTTTTCATTTGTAGACGTTTTAACTCTCCTTACCGCTTCTTTTATTTGCTTCTTCGTTAATTTGTAACTTCCTGCATTTATATTCTTTTTCTTGCCCCATTCTACTTCTCTTAAGTCTCCTCCATTCTTGCTAAATACCCTTAATTTCGCCATTAGTTTTAATCCTTCTCTGCTCCACCCTAATGGATTCCTGCTCAATCTGGCTGAAAATACATGGCTTATATGCCCTTCTGCACTGCACCCTATTACATCTTTGTCTTCGTTGTATATTTTTATCCCTTCCCAATTGTTTAGTATGTATTTCCTTGCTTCTTTTATCTTCTCTTTCTCTCTCTCTTCCTCTGCTGCCTTTATTAGCTCATCAAATACCTTCTTCACTCCCTCTTTATCCCCTTCATTTATTGCTCTCCATATCTTATCCCTATACTTTGGCTCTTTTGATGTAGCTTTTAATACGTATTTGTTTAAATGATATCTGTCTAACACAAACCTTGATTTTACTATCCATTCTAATCCCTCTTTTATCCACGGTGCTCCATCTCCTGCTATGTATATCTTCTCTATCTTCTCTTCCTTGTAATTTTCTTCTATGTAATTTGCTACATCTATCCATATGTCTTCAGCTTTCTCTCCTACGTATGCCTTGTAATACACATTTTTCAGTACGTTCCTTCCGTTTTTCTCTTCTCTCCCTTCATGTATGTACACCAATCGTGGTGTTTCATCTCTACCCTCTTGTAAAGGTACATGGTCTTCATCTGCCTCTATGTATAATACCCTTACTTCTTTCTTCTCTTTTATTTCTCTCTTTACTTCTACTTCTCCTATTTCCCTTATTGCGTTTAATACCGTCTGTTTACTTAACTCCTCTGGACATGCTTTTTTACTACTTCTCTCATATGATTCTTCTATCGCGTTTTCTACTAACTTTATTTTTACTCCCTTTTCTATCCTATCGTGCCGTCCTATCTCTAATGCATCATCCACCAAATATGTATATCTTCCATCCTCTTTAGATTTGTAATATGTCCTCTCATATTCAATATCCCCAAGAATTGTCGTTAACCTCTTTTTATCTTTCCTCTCTACTACCCATTTTTCTTTCCTTCTCTTATCTTCTTTTATTATCCTATCTAACTCTTCAATAATTGCTTCTATTGCCTCTCTACCTAGTTTGTCCGTGAGTTCCTTTATCCTTGCTGCAAGCTCTGTAATATTCATTCCTTTATTTAATAAATCGCTAAAAATTTCTATCACTTCTCTAGTGAAATTTAGAGCATTTTGTAGTATAATATCCTCAAAGATATGTTTTTTCACAAGAGACACCCCTTTCTGTGATGTTTTGTTTCCAAGTTCTATTTTATCACAGGGGTTGTCTCTTGTTTTTTTTCACTCAAAAAATCCTACGATAATTTTACACTATGATACTAACACCACAACTTGACAACAATTTTTATGATATAATCTAAATATAGCAATGAGATCTTAAAAGCATTTAGGAGGTTACATATGGAGAAAAATATGTTAGACTTAAGTACTCTTGAAAATTGGCTGTGGGAGGCAGCATGCAAAATACGTGGTCCTGTAGATGCACCAAAGTTTAAAGATTACATATTACCTCTTATCTTTCTTAAACGTCTATCGGATGTATTTGAAGATGAGATAAACCATCTTGCAGAAGAATTTGGGGACATTGAAATAGCATGGAAACTAGTAGAAGAAGCTCATCGTCGTGGACAACCGTTAGTGCGGTTTTATCTACCACCAGAGGCTCGATGGGAAGAAATACGCAAGAAAACCACTGGCATTGGCCAGTATCTTACTGATGTAGTGAGGGCAGTGGCAAGAGAAAACCCAAAACTTCAGGGTGTTATAGATGTAGTAGATTTTAATGCCACTGCTGCAGGACAGCGTATAATTGATGATGGCCCATTAGCTGATTTAATACAAGTTCTGAGTAAATACCGTTTGGGAATCAATGATGTTGAACCGGATATCTTAGGACGAGCTTACGAGTATTTGCTAAGAAAGTTTGCTGAGGGGCAAGGGCAAAGTGCAGGCGAATTTTACACTCCTAAAGAAGTAGCAATATTGATGGCGCGTATTCTTGAACCACAACCTGGCATGACAGTTTATGACCCCTGCTGTGGTTCAGGGGGCTTACTCATTAAATGTCATCTGAGACTTTTAGAAGTTTATGGTGAAAGACAAAACGGCCGTTTAAAATTACCAACCCATTTTGCACCATTGAGGCTTTATGGGCAAGAAATTAATCCAACCACATTTGCTATGGCTAAAATGAATGCTTTTATTCACGAAATGGATTCAGAAATTGCTTTAGGAGATACCATGCGAAGACCTGCTTTCACCAAGAGTGATAGCAGTCTTATGCAGTTTGACCTTGTTACTGCTAATCCAATGTGGAACCAGAAGTTTTCCACTGAAGTTTATGAACATGACCCTTATAATAGATTTAATTTTGGTATTCCACCATCGTCCAGTGCTGATTGGGGTTGGATTCAGCACATGTATGCTTCTTTAAACGAAAAAGGGAAAATGGCTGTTGTATTAGATACTGGTGCAGTAAGTAGGGGCAGTGGTAATCAAGGTTCAAACCGTGAACGGGATATACGCAAAGTTTTCGTTGAAAAAGACCGGATTGAAAGTGTTATATTGTTACCAGAAAATCTTTTCTACAATACAAGTGCTCCTGGTATTATCTTAGTAATTAACAAAAATAAACGTCATCCTGGAGAAATTCTACTCATTAATGCTTCAAAGTTGTATTCCAAAGGTCGTCCAAAAAATTACCTGACAGATGAACATATAGAAAAGATTGTCACTATTTATCATAACTGGACTGCAGAAGAAGGGCTTTCGGCTATTATTACCAATGAAGAAGCTGCTCGAAATGATTATAACCTTTCTCCAAGTAGATATGTTTCTCAAAATGGTACAGAAGAAGTTTTACCGTTAGAAGAAACTATAGTTCAGTTGCAAGAAGCGGAGGAAGAATGTTCTAATGCTGACCGAGAACTGGAAGAAGTATTAAAGGCTCTGGGGTTAGGAGGGTTAATAAGTGGCGAAAGCGAAGCATATAAATGATACAGTTTCTGACCTGCCAGAAGGTTTTAAGATGACAGAATTGGGGCCACTTCCTGAGGAGTGGGAAGTGGTAAGGTTGGGCGAGGTAATAGAAGAAGTAAAAGAAAGAAACAGATCAAATTTTAAGTATCCAGTATTTACGATTTCAAACATTCATGGATTTGTCTTATCAGATGTTTTTTTTGATAAGCAAGTGTATAGCAAAAACCTTAGCACTTATAAAATCGTTCGCTCAGGATATTTTGCTTATAATCCTTATAGAGTGAATGTAGGTTCTCTTGCCCTATTCGACAAGGAAGTGGGGCTAGTGAGCCCTGCCTATATTGTTTTTAAAATTTCAGAGCCGCATTATCTTTATCCTATTTTTTTATATAGACTTTTGAAAAGTCCCCAGTATTTAGATGAAATTAAAAGAATTTCAATGTCACGAGGTAGTGTAAGAAGAAGTTTAGCCTTCAGAGATTTGTCAGACTTCTTTATTCCCCTCCCTCCTCTCTCCGAACAACAAACTATTGCAAACATTCTCCAAACAGTACAACGCGCCAAGGAAGCCACAGAAAAAGTTATCAAGGCAATGCAGGAACTAAAAAAGAGCCTAATGCGCTATTTGTTTACTTATGGTCCTGTGTCTGTTGATGAGGTTGATAAGGTACAATTAAAAGAAACAGAAATTGGGTTGGTGCCGGGACATTGGGAAGTGGTGAAGCTGGGGGAGGTAATCCAAGAAAGCTTTAGCGGGGGAACGCCACCTACAAACGTTAGAGAATATTGGGACGGAACTATCCCCTGGACTACGAGTGCAATAATTAGCGAAGATGAAGTTCTTCTTTCGAGGCATCAGCGGGCTATTACTAACTTGGGCCTGGCTAACTCGTCATCAAAAATTGCTCCGAGAGAATCGGTAATAGTGGGAACTCGCGTTGGAGTTGGTAAGGCTGTTGTGGCAACTTTTGATATAGCAATTAACCAAGATCTTACTGCTTTAATTCTAAATAAAGAAAAGATAGAACCTCTGTTTTTGGTATATCTGTTCAAGTCCACTTGTTTGCAGCAACAAATAAAGAATCGCACACGAGGTACAACCATTAAGGGCATAACGCGCCGTGATTTACTGAACATTTCAATTCTCCTCCCTCCTCTCCACAACCAACAGGCCATTGTTCGCATTCTCCAAGTAGTAGACCAAAAGATTCAGGCGGAAAAAGCCAAAAAGCAGGCTTTAGAAACCTTATTCCAGGCCCTCTTGCATCATTTAATGACAGGAAAGCTCCGTGTTAAGGACATTATCTTTCACGAAATAAAGGAGGAATAACCTTATGGCTTTTGGTAGTGAGCGCCGAACTGTCCAAAATCCCCTGATTAAATACGCTATTGAAGCAGGGTGGACCTATCTCTCCCCTGATGAAGCCCTGCGCTTACGGCGGGGAGATTCGGGTATAGTATTACATGATATTTTACTTCAACAATTGCAGCGTCTTAATCCCGGCATTGTAGACCATCTTAGGGCAGAAGATATAATCCGTAAATTAACTTCAGTACGTCCCAATATTGAGGGTAACTTTGAGGTATGGGAGTATTTAAAAGGATTAAAAACAGTATTTTTAGATACCGAGAACAGAGAACGCAATGTAAAATTTTTAAATCCAGAAAATCCAGAAGCCAATAATTTCCATGTAACAGATGAACTCCGTTTTACTGGTGGAAGAAAACCAATCAGAGGTGATGTAGTATTTTTTATCAATGGTATACCAGTTATTGTGGTTGAAACCAAGGCTGCAACTCATATAGAAGGAATTGCTGAAGCTCTTGACCAAATTCGGCGCTATCACTATGAGGGTGCTGAACTTCTAGCAGTTCTCCAGCTTTATGCTTTAACACACCTTATTCAGTTTTATTATGGGGCTACATGGAATACTTCCCGCAAAAACCTATACAACTGGCGTGAAGAACAGGCTGGAGATTTTGAGACTTTAATAAAAACGTTTATTGCACCACGACGTGTTTTACGGGTACTTATTGACTTTATTATGTTTACTCGCAAAGATGGAGAACTGTCTAAAGTTGTCTTAAGGCCACATCAAATGCGGGCTGTGGAACGGGTTGTCCAAAGAGCAAGAGACCCCAAAAAGAGACGCGGTCTGGTGTGGCATACTCAAGGTTCTGGCAAAACTTATACTATGATAACCGTTGCCAAAAAGCTTATTGAAGACCCGTCTTTTGCTAATCCTACGGTGCTTATGATTGTTGACCGAAATGAACTTGAACAGCAGCTTTTTGGTAACCTGGAAGCCGTAGGTTTTGGACGTGTAGAAATTGCTAGAAGTAAGCGTCACTTAATTGAATTATTGCGAAGCGATTATCGCGGACTTATTGTCTCAATGATTCATAAGTTCGAAGGTATACCCGCTAATATTAATCTTCGAGAAAATATTTTTGTGTTGATAGATGAGGCTCACCGCAGTACCGGCGGAAAACTTGGTAACTATCTAATGGGAGCATTGCCCAATGCTACATACATAGGCTTTACCGGAACACCTATTGACAAAACAGCTCATGGCAAAGGAACATTTAAAGTTTTTGGAACAGACGATCCAAAAGGTTATCTCGATAAATATTCTATCAAAGAATCTATTGAAGATGGTACTACTGTTCCATTACATTATTCCTTAGCTCCAAATGAATTTCAGGTTGATAAAGAAACGTTAGAAAAAGAATTTTTAAATCTCAAAGAAATTGAAGGTGTAAGTGATATAGAAGAACTTAATAAAGTACTTGACAAAGCCGTAACACTTAAAAATATGCTTAAAAGCCCGGATCGTGTGGAAGAAGTAGCGAGGTTTGTGGCAGAACATTTTCGTGAAGTAATAGAACCAATGGGGTATAAAGCGTTTTTAGTAGCTGTAGATCGTGAAGCCTGTGCGTTTTATAAAGAAGCTCTAGACAGGTATTTACCCCCAGAATATTCTGAAGTAGTAATAAGTAAAGGACCAAATGATCCAGAAGAACTTGCTAAGTACCATAGAACTGAAGAACAAGAAGAGCAGATACGAAAAAATTTTCGCAATCCCGATGCATTACCCAAAATTCTAATAGTTACTGAAAAGCTCCTGACAGGTTTTGATGCTCCAATTCTTTATTGCATGTACTTAGATAAACCTATGCGTGACCATGTACTTTTACAGGCTATTGCAAGAGTTAATCGGCCTTATGAGGATGAGAAAGGTCGCCGAAAACCTGCTGGTTTTGTGCTGGACTTTGTAGGTATTTTTGAAAATCTTGAAAAAGCACTTGCTTTTGACTCAAAGGATGTTCAAGGTGTTGTAGAAGGTATTGATGTCCTTAAAGAAAGATTTAAAAACTTAATGACAGAAGGACGTGAAAAATATCTGCAATTGATTAATAATAAAAGCGCAGATAAGGCAGTAGAGGCAGTTTTAGAACATTTTCGTGATAAAGAGGTGCGTCATGAGTTCTATCAATATTTTCATGAACTTCAGGATATTTATGAAATTCTTTCGCCTGATCCATTTTTACGACCTTTTATAACTGATTACGAAAAATTGGGACGTATGTATAGATTGTTGCGTGCCAACTATGAACCTGGTATCCCTCTAGATAGGGAATTTTTACGAAAAACTGCTCAACTTGTACAAGAACATACTGAAACAGGTATCATCCAAGAGCCAGATGCTTTTTATAAACTTGATGAAAAAACTTTAAGGAAAATTATGAATGAAGATAAACCCGATATTATAAAAGTATTTAATTTATTAAAAGCAATCCGCGATCTAATAGAAGAGGAAGGACTGCGTTCCCCTTATTTACGTCCTATTGGCGAACGTGCTGAAGAAATTGCCCGCAGTTTTGAAGAAAGACAAACAACAACACAAGAAGCTCTTAAACAATTAGAAATTATGATCCAAGAAGACATAATAAGAGCTGAAAAAACTAAACAGGAATCAAATATGTCACCAGAAGAATTTGCTATATTTTGGCTTTTAAAACGTAAAGGAATTTCGAAGGCTGAAACTGCTGCACAAAAAATAGCTAGCATCTTTAAGGAATACCCTTACTGGGAACAAAATAGCGAACAAGAACGAAATCTAAATATAGCTCTTATTAAAGTATTATTGGAATCAGGAATTGAAGAAGCACTTGATTTCACAGAACGTATTAAAAAAATGTTAAGGAGGCAATCAACATGAAAAAGGGTGCTGCTTCTGAATGGGTACCACTTGAAGAAATAGTTCATGCAGATGTTTTCAAATCGGAAGTAATGGTTTGGGCTCGTCGCATAGGAGTAATGCCAAAAGAAATTCATATTCGTGCCATGAAAAGAAAGTGGGCTAGCTGTTCTTCATCAGGACGTTTGACTTTTAATACTGAACTTTTACATCAATCTGCGGACTTCCGCACTGAAGTGATAGTGCATGAACTTTTACATTTAAAAATTCCAAATCATGGGACATTATTTAGAGCATTAACTAGAGCTTATCTTGCCAGGTGGAGAAATAGATAAGATTCACTCAAAATTGTTGGTAAAGGAAACAGGAGAAGAAAGTCTATTTCCTCTTTCATCAATGCATACTAAATTCAGTTTTCTATGAAGGCTAGAAAGAATATGAATTTTCTGAAACAACGGAAGGAAGATGAAAGTTGCTGCCGATAACAGCAGGCAAATGGTTCCGCTTCACTCTACCCAAATTAGCTCGCCTTTGTTTGCCAACTTCGTATGTCCACGAGACGTTAGGCGATATTTTGCTTGGTACTTTAAAACAAAAAGGGAGAGTAAATAATGGCTGAAATTATTAACCCTGGATCCAAAAAAGAAGATTTCAGCAGGGAGATTTATCGTCTACTTTTATTCTACAGGCAGTTGAATCAACTTCTTGAGATTTATTTTAGTGGATGTTTAATGATATTCAACGATGAAATTAACAGAAATTATATACGGCTTTGTACCAGGATCAAAGAAATCCTTGAAAAACCGGGCTTTGAAGATTTAGCTCAATACGAATGGCAACCTTTTGATAATCTGAGAGTTGTTGCCCCTGATACCGCTGACATTGAGTGGGAATATATAGGGAAGCAGATTTGTGGTAACTTTATGAGTGCTATAGAAGAGCTTTTCCTTAAGGGCGGAGAGAAGACATATTCTCTAAGTAGCGAAGATCGACAGATGCTAATTTACATTCAAACCTATTTAAAAGAATATCGCAGCTACAAAAAAGATTACGAAGAGAAGTGGTTGAAAAAACTCGAGGAAAAGGAAAGAAGCTGGGAAAAGAAGAAAGAAGAAGCTCAAATAGAAATACCACAATTTGATTTCAAATTTATTAGGGACGAAGAGCTTAAAAACCTGCTTATCAGGGATTGGGAAGAAGCTCAGAGAGCGTTCCAGAATAAATTTTATAAATCAACAGTTTTACTCTGTGGAACAATTCTCGAATCCTTGCTAATTGATACTTTATCTCGCGTCGAGAAGGAGGCAAAGTTTAATTATTGTCAGAAATATCTTAAAAGCAAAGACAAAGTGAATAAGTCTCCAGAAATAGAAAATTGGAAAATGTATCAACTCATTGATATAGCGAAGGAACAAGGTATTCTTGGTGCTGATGCAGCTAAACTGTCTGATATTGTGAGAAATTACCGCAATTTAGTACATCTATTTGCACAAAAAAGAGACCAATTACAGATAGATTCTCGCGTAGCATTTATTGTAATTCACCTCCTGGCTATTGCTTATTATGATATTCTTAGGTGGCATGAGAAAATGAAAGATGAGTGAGAAGCGCTGACAAAGGCAGTCGCGTGGCACGATTTTTGGGAGATTGTCCAAAATGGAGGATCCTAAATGGGAATTTTAAGCCTACGGACGTTTAAAATTTTCTAAAGGGGAAAATAAAAAATTAGTTACTCAAACAGAAGAATTAGAATATGGGTCTCTCATCAGGAACACCTTATCCAGACTGCCGTTGGTCGGATTCTTGCAATTCTATAGTCAGGATGACTTAAGTAGACTTCGTTGATAAAATCCTCCTACTTACTCAATTCGATGGTTATCCTGAGAAATCTGAAAAACAAGCCAAAGTCAAAAAATAAGACCCGATGGTGTATAAGCTTTATGGTTTACAAAGGAGGGAACAAAAATTGTGCTGGGGATAAAGGTGATTAATAAATTAGTTAAAAAATGGAAAAATATATTACCACCAAAAAGTCGAAGTCGATTTTTAACATGGCGTATTACAGAAGAAAAAATAAACTTTGCCCTTCAAAGAAAAGATCTCTTTTAAATCAGCTTTATTTCCCTTCCTCAAAGTCTATTCTTTTTATTGTTGTTCCTTTTTTACTGTTGTTTTTGCTTTCTCATTTTCTTCCGGTTCAATACTTGCCTTTTATTAGTAGCAATCATCATCAAAATTTAATTACAATACATGCAGGAATCGCCACGGTTATCTTTGGGATATTGATTTTTGTTGCAGAAAGTGGAAGAGACGATAAAACAAAGGAGAAAATCCGTGTCCTTTTAAAAGAGAGCTTTATATTTCCTTTAGCAGTAGCTGAAATTTTGGCCTTCTTTATCTTTATTTGGGGTGATGTCAATTTCTTAAGTGTCATACCTATTGTGATAGTTGGTTTACTTACAATTAAATCTCTATATAAAACAATTACTGTGCTTTTGAGTAGACATCGTTTTAACCAGAAAAGAGCTGAATTGTTAAAAGAACTATTACAGAAAAGCATTGATTTAGCTATTGATGAAAGAATTGGCAATAACATATTGTTATCATTCCTAGATGGGAAAGAAATAAAGTTAAAGTTTAAGCCTTTCTCAATTGATGATCAATCAAAATACTACTGTTTCAATGCAGAGAAGATTGGGATTGTTTCTGATATTGATTTAGAAGCCTTAAAAAAATTTGCTGAGATTATAGAGCAGGAAGCAAACCGAAAGGGATACTCCTTTGATGGAGTGGAGATAGTCGAACTAGATCTAAAAGAGGAAACTAAGGCGGACTCGGAGATAAAAGCAACTCAAAAAGCTAAATCTCAAAAGTTACTTCAAAATGATCGACGTTATCTTATGAAAAAATTTCATGATACTTTAAAAGAAGAAAATAAAACACTTATCTGTGTTGATAAAAAACTCCTTGATGGGAGTAAAAGAGTTGATGATCTAGAAGGCCTTGTAAAGAAAGCTTTTGTTATCAAACCGATAGATAGTTTCACGAAAGAAGTACGAAGTGAAATTTCTGGGCTTAAAGAGCAATTTATTACCGCTATACTCAATAGGCATTTGGGTGAAATTGAGGAACTTTCCGATATTTATATAGAACTTGCTAATGGTTTTTTAGAATGCATTACGGAGTGTAGTGGAGGCTATTCTTTTGAGGGTGCTCGTAAGGAACTACGTTTTCCTTTGGGGGGATGGGAGGAAGTGGGCTGGCTTTCTTCTGACATTCGAGATATTTTTGAAAAAGCTATGCAAAGTCGTGACCAGGAAGTAATTAGAAAGATTGCTTATTTACCTATAGCAATTGCAGTGCGCGCTATTGAAAGTTATGACCATTATCTGTTTCAAGAATTTATAAATTTTGCCGTGTTGATGTATATTAACTCAAAAGAAATAACCGAAAATAACAGATCTTTAATAGATTTTCTTGTGGATCGGTCTTGGCGCTGGCTTAAAGAAATTTCACTATTTTATATTGAGCCGAAATTAAGAAAAGAGGAATTAGATGAGGAAAAATTAAAGAGGCTAAAAGATTTTGGTATCTACTTGTTTATAGTTTTTCAAAGGCTACTTAAAACAGCATTTGAAAGCAGAGACCTTGATAGTTTTAAAAAGTTTATAGAGGGAGTACACGAGTTATTTAGCGATTTTCATCCCAATGAATCACTAGAGAATACATATAGTATAAAGAAGAAAAATATTAAAAAAGAAATAACAATGAGAAGAAATCAGATGTTCTTTGGGTTGGCCAGTTGGATACTTGACCAACTTTTGAAAAACAAAACAGAACAAGAGGTTTTAGAATTCTACCAAACTATTCAAAAGTTTCTCCCATCTGATTTAGAAGAATTTACAAACCTGTTTATAGAATCATATAAGTTTGAGACCGAGGATTTTTGGAGTTGGGATATGTGGGAGTTGGAGCGACGAGAGGAAGGAGTAATGCATGCTATTCAGTTTTCGGAAAAATTAGAAAAACTTTATATTGTTAAATCACTCTCCTTGTTAGCCAATAGACCTGATGAAGAGATCCTAAAAATAGAGTTACCTTACAATAGAACTTTTGCTGAGCTATGCAGTGAAAATGGAGATTTGATAAATGTTTTAGATGATATAAAAAGAAATGTTAACGACTGGAAAATGGTTTTATCCGATAGCGCAATAAAGAAAATTGACGTCTTTAAGAACCTGCTTTTTGAGACAAGAAAGAAGCAGGAACAAGAAGAATTAAAGGAAAAATAAGGCGGAAAATTTCACAGAAAAAAATTGAGAAATTTAAAGAAGATGTGCTTAAGGGATTTTATGAAAACGCTGTTTTAAGAGATATTTTTCGACATTATGGTCTTCTAGAAAAGGTTCTTGATGCATCAACAAAAGGCGAAAAAGCTCGATTTGGTATCAATACTGTTGCGGACAAAGCAATGTTTTTTGAAGATTGGTATATATTTTTTGACAATCCGGGGATTGAATTCGGACGTGGTATTGCTGCTAGAGAGGATTTACACCTCTTTAATGAAATAGTAAGAGATTGCAAAGAAGTTTTAAGGGAAGATTTTGATAAGGCGCTTCTTCAATCTAAAAATTTAGAAGATATCATAATACTTGTACCAAATACAGCTGTGTGGTATCTCTTAAAAGAGCCTAAAAATTTCAAACCTTACTGGTATGAAGATGCTGATAGACTTGAAGTAAAAGGTTTTAGTGGCTGGTATGATTTTAACGGTCGATCAATTCCTGTGTTCGAAATATATCTCCGCCAAGTGGATAACCAGATTTTAATTTTAGACAAAACAAAGCTTGGAAAGATTATTCAGCTTTCGCCGCTTAATGAGGGAGAAGAGGGAAAACTTATTGAAGATATTTTCTATATGGATATCCAGGCGTTTTCAGAAAACAAGGAATTAATGGAACAATTTATCAAAACTCCGCCAAAATGGTTGGTAGAGATAGTCGACGAACAAAAGCAGAAAGAATATTTACAAGAGCGTGTACTTATACGTATTTTTGAAAGATTTGAGCTTAAAAAACATCAGGATTTCGAAGGGTATAAATTGTCTTTAAAATAAGATAATCGTTTTAGGTTTTAAATTCTACATTTTAATAGAGCAATATTTTAACGCCACGATTGGATCTAATTTTGCTAGGGAATGCTCACATAAAGAAGGAGATAGGGGCAACAGTTATCCTGGGAAGAGGCAGAACGGTCACGGCGGATAGCAGTTTATACTGAAGGGAGCAGTAAAGTTACACCAGGCCGTTTAAATGAATTATAAAATTGGGCAGTTGAAATCCTGGGTAGGTTTAATAAGGCATTCTGCCCGAGCATTAAAAATTTAGAACTGAAAGAAAGTCTCTAGAGGACTTAGCCCTTACGGGAGGAATAAATGGACCGGAGGGATTTTTATGGGAATTTGTGCTTATTGAGGAATCTAACTAAGTTTGTAGCTTTAGCTTGGTAGCTTTATGTGGTATGATAAGTTAAAAGGGGGTTTTTAACGATGTCCAAAAATACACATAAACTCTGCATTATAGACCAATTTGAAGGCGACTGGGCAGTTATTGAGTACGGGGAAAAATTCTTTAACTTTCCAAAAGAGCTTCTCACGAAAGATGCAAAAGAAGGCGATATACTTAAATTCAATGTAGAAGTAGACACTGAAGAAACCATAAAGCGCAAAAAAGCTATTGAAGACCTTGCAAAAGATTTATTTGTAGATGAATAATGATATTAAAAGTTTTATTATTGTAATTTATTGTAATATTAACGATTTCATTTTTCATATTGCTCCATGATTTAGAAGTAGGAATAGATTTAGAATTTAAAGTACGCAAATAATTGTAAAAAGAATAGCAAATAGATTAAATATTTTATTATCGATTGTATAAGAAATTGCATTTTATTTACGTGTTAGGCGTGTTACAATAAGTTCAAAAAGCAGATAAATAACTGAGATAAAATAATCAAAAGGAGAACTTAACTTATAAATTGTATACTAACGTTTGCGACTGTAAGAGTTTTGAGGTGAAAATTATGAATGGATATTATTTACTAACTGGTTATATTGTTTTTTCTCATGATGTTGAAACAAAAATTAAAGGTAAGACTAACAAGAGTAAAATAAACAAGGATGAAATTTATAGAAGCAATAAACAAACTCCCGAAAATTATACATTTTTAGACTTAAATCAGAGTACTAAAATTCATATTGCTTATCACAAATCATGGCATGGTTTCTTGGGAAATTTTGTTATAGAAAGTGATAGCATGGCGGAAGCCTATTATCTAGCTGATATAATAAGAGTATTTTACAGTGTATTTTATGGTTGGATACCTCCGGAGACAATAAGTAATTTTTATTTAAAAAATAAGTAATATTCCAGATGCAAAATGGACAACTGAGGATATAAACAATGTAACTATGGATGAAGATATAAGTATGGCAAATCTTAAATCAATAGATACTGGAGTAGAGTTAACAAAAGAAAGTTTAGAAGATTTGAAAAACTTTATTTCTAGAATTTATCTTAATGACGATTTATGCGAAAGTCTCAATCATTTATTAGAAAGTAGATTTCTTTTTAATTGTTTTATGACAAATAGCTATTATGAATATCATTACAAATATGATAGAACTGAGATGCCTGAGTGGTTAAAAGAGAAGATGTTTTACGAAAATAGGTATAGATATCAAACAGCTTTTGTTTCTGCATTTAAAGGAATTGAAAGTTTTTTTAGGGTAAATGATTTTAGGAAACATGAAATAGAAAAACTGTTTAATAATATTGATTATAACGATATTAGTTTTGATACAGTTTATAAAAGACGTTTTGAAATATTTTCTGGAGAGACTGAAGAAGTAAGATATGGAGAACTCTTAGTACATTTTCTTAAATTGAGAAATGCTGTTGCTGCACACCATAATAAAAAACCACCCGTCATTATCACTGAAGATAATATATGTGAAATACAAAACTTTTTGGTAGAATTAATAAGTAAAGCATTAACCAGCTAAATTTATTTTAGTAATTCGTGAGTTATGAAAACACAACATTACCTAAAAAGAGAGGTAGCAAATCATGCTGAAAAAATTACTTTTATTATCTTTAATTTTTATTTTCCTATTTGCCTTTGCTGGCTGCTCAAGTACAACAAATACAGAACAACAGTCAAAATCAGCACAAACACAACAAGTAAGCAATGTCCAGACACAACAAACAAATACGCAAGAGGTCAATCAGGCAACACAGCAGCAGTCTAATGAAAATACAAATAGATCAGTATCTAATAAGCTCATAGTTAGTTTCATAGATGTAGGACAGGGAGACAGCATATTCATTCAAACACCATCAGGCAAAACAATGCTGATAGACGCAGGAGTACCCGAAATGGGCAGCAAAGTAGTGGACTACATAAAAAGCCGTGGAGTCAACAAAATAGATATACTTATCGGCACACACCCTCATGCAGATCACATTGGTGGCATACCCGCAGTGATAGAAAACTTTGAAATAGGCAAATTTTACATGCCTAAAGTAACAACAACCACAAAAACATTTGAAAATGTCTTAAGAGCAGCAAAAGCAAAAGGCCTCTCAATAAGCGTTGCAAAAGCCGGAGTTACACTTGACTTGGGTGAAGAAATAAAAGCTAAAATGCTTGCACCAAACAGTACTCACTATGATGATTTAAACAACTACAGCGCAGTAATTAAAGTAACATATGGAAACACGGCATTTATGTTTACAGGTGACGCAGAAAAGGAATCAGAACAAGAAATGTTGAGCAAAGGATATGACTTGAAAGCAGATGTATTAAAAGTAGGACATCATGGAAGCTCTTCAGCTTCAACATGGGCATTTTTAAAAGCAGTCAATCCAAAATATGCCGTAATTTCAGTTGGCAAAAACAACGACTATGGCCATCCACACAAAGAAACAATGGAAAAGTTAAAATCGCTGGGCGTGATAGTATACAGGACAGACCAATGTGGAACAGTCGTTGCTACCAGTGACGGCAAGACAATATCATTCAACGTCAAGCCGGGAGATTACACAGCCGGTAGCAGCGGAAATAAAAGTACGTCAAGTATATCTTCAGCAAAGACTTTTGTCAGCGATTCAAATCAGAATTTGCCGTACGGTTATTATGGAGAACCAGGGAAAGTGTATGTTGATTCCAATGGGAGAGGATTAATCAAGGGCAACATCAACAGCAAGGGCGAGAAAATCTATCATATTCCAGGCGATCCGTGGTATGACAGAACAAAAGCAGAAGCATGGTTTAAGACAGAAGCAGAAGCACAGGCTGCAGGATTTAGACCGCCAAAAAGGTGAATTATAAATATACGGAATTTTTATTATGGCTATGGCGGTATAAATAAAAAATTAGGAAAATATAAAAAAGAAGGATTTTGAGAAGTTATGTAGAAATAACAGATATAAATATCAAAATAACACAAAAGCAGATTGCATAAAATCAACTTTTGCTTTTGAATATTTTGTGAGGAGTAAACTATTAATCAAAAATTATTTTTCTAAAAACAAGAACTAGGTTACAATATAATGAAATAGTCTAACTGCAAGTTTATTAATTGAGGTGAAAGATATGAGCGGTAAAGATTCAGAACTTGTTTTTAGAAATCTAAATTTAACACTTGAACAATTTGAAAATTGTTTAAATAACATATGTGTAGATAATAATATTTTTATAGAAGAAAAAGAAAGCAAAAATAATGGTAAAGAAATTCATTATAAGGTATTCAAGAACTTAATTAGAGTTTATGTTACAAAAAAAGGATTAACAATTGATTGTTCCATCTGTCGCGATGAAAATTTAAGGCAAATTATTAGTAATGAATTAAAAAAATACTTAATAATGTTGATATAGTAGAAAACAAAAGTTATACTTATAAAAATAGAACAAAAGATGAAATTGAGGCTGTTAAGAAAAATCTTAAAAATTGTTTCAATAGAAATGAATATAGCTTTAATATTCGACGAGATGATGTAAAGGAGATTATAGAAATTAAAGATAAAGTAAGCAACGAAAAAATAATAATAAGTCTATTCAACACGGGAACCATAATGATACAAGGAGCATATTACATTTTATGGCAGGATGTTGCGAAAGTAATTGAAGAAAACCTAAATAATTTTAGTGTATCTGAAACAATAAATAGAATTTTATTTAAAGAAAAAGAAAAAGAAGAAGTTAATTTCGAAGAATATAGAAATGAAATTAAAAAAATACTTGGGACCGATGCTTTCGATTATCTTGAAGAAATTGACAGAACTTATTTAACTTCATCTTGTTATCTTGTTAAAAATGAAATTAAACTACCTGAATATTCTCCAGTAATAATGCCGTTATTTAAAGGATTTGAAGGATATTTCAGAAAAATAATATATGATTTAGATTTTTATCCAAAAGCTAAAATAGATAAATATTGGAGAATCGGTAATATTTTTGATAGAGGAAAAGGAGTTATGAAAGATCAATTTAAAGATAAAATTAATAACGAGATAATTATAAATCAATTAGAAGAACTATTTGGGTTTATAAAACAAAGAGACGATATTTTTCATAGTGGAATTCCTACTTTTATTTACGTAGATGATTTTGAAGATGCCGTTGAATACTACAAAAACGTGCTAAATATCATACATTCCTCATATAAAAAAATTAAACAGTTTCTCATATAACAGGATTTAACCAATTGATTTATAAGAAGGTGGTAAAAATGTTAGAAAATAAAATAAAAAGTAAAAAAGAAACCATAAAACTGGTCAATAAATACGGCGAATCTTTTGGCAATGCATATATTCATATAAAAATAAATAATTTTAAAAAGTGTTTAATTGTGGAATCTGATAATAAAACAAATCCAGCTGAATATGTTATGGATATTTTTGAATTTGTAAAGCCTTTTATAATTAATAACAAAAATGTTCATGTATATTTGGATTTGTCAAATTATTATGGAATAAACAACAGCAGCTGGTTGTATGAATGGATCTTTAAAATAAACAATAATCAATTAATAGAAACTGATTTCATCAGGATAGATAAATGGTCAAAGTTATCTGATAAAATGGATTATGCTATTTTGCAGGATTATTTATTTGAGAAATTCCATCATTAGAACATCTTTATTATAGGTTCTTCTTGAAAAACCGCAAAATTAACTACATTCAAAAGGTAAAGAGAGCTTCAAAAACGAGGCTCTTTTTTATTTTATCAGCGGTACGGATTTTTCATTTTCGCTTTGCTCAAAACAAAAATCCGAATAAATTAGAGCACGTCTGCGAAGCAGAGGTGCTTTTTTGTTTGCCCCCGCACGAGAAATTATAAGCCTGCTCGCCTTTCGGTCAAGGGGCAAGCCCTGCCGGGTCGGTGAGCATATCCTCCCTCGCTGGCGCTCGGTCCGGTATCCCTCCCCGACCCCTTGACCTTCGGCTCGCAGGCCGTTTTGTTTTAACTGCCGGGGGCAAACAAAATCAAAATGAAAAAGTCTGTGAAGGAGGTGAAAGCAGGCAGAGGCGAAAATAAAGATGTTCCATGAATGTAAAGCAATTACAAAAATAAAAAATGCGGGGAGGAAGAAAAAATGAGTGCAAAAAAAATGGCTGAGGAAATAAGAAAAAGGCTTAAAAATCACGGTATAACATCGAGGCAGGTGAGTGTTAGAGCAAAGACATACACATTTGATGAAGCTATTGATGTTAGAATTAAGGATTTATCAGTCTCTAAAAAGCTCGTTGAAACTATTGCTGAAGAGTATAAATACATCAGATGGGATGAGTTTACTAACGAGATACTAAACGGCGGCAACATTTATGTAAGTGTAGACTTCGATTATGAAGCACTGAGAAAAAAAGCTAAAGAATTTACAGAGGTGGCTAAAAGAATATTAAAGGAAAGAAACAAATACAAGGAAAATGAATTAATGAGGCTGGCAGAAAAAGATGATTTAGTAGTATTATATCAGCCTTATCACAACGGCACTTATCCTCATGTTAGATTATGTAAAATAAGTAAGGACAGCTGCCTTTTAGACAATCTTGAAAGCTATTATGCAGTTGATGAAAATTCACTGAGTGAGGCTTTAGCAATCTTATCATATCAGTACGGCTTCGATTTTACCAAAACAAACTCTTAAAGATTTAAACTTGAATTCGGCAAGTAGCAAGCAAATTAAAAATTCAATTTCCATGAATGTAAAAAAACAGGTGTTTTGTTATAAGTTTTGCACTTTGATAACTGCATATTTACATTGAAAGAATAAAAGCTATATCGTTTTTTACAGTTAATTTACTCTTTTAAGGTATAGCAAAGCTAACCGTCTATTTGATATGGCGGTTTCTATCATTTGGTGTATTTTTTGGTATATTCTATGTGTTTACTATGTTAAGCAAAATACCATTAGTGCTTTTCGTATATACGTTATCACAGTTTTAAGAAACGGATTATTAGGATAACGTATATGCCTATAACGTCCTTTCCCAACAAGATTACCAGGTACATTATATACTATTCGCCTTATTGTGGTTCTCTCATGATGCCTCATAAACTCTGGCAAGATAGTCCCCTTGAACCAATTGTGGAGATTGTAAGCGATCATTTTGATAAGCAAAAATATTTCGTTGCAAAATTTGTTTCTTTGACTGTTTTGATCAAAAGCAAATCCTTCTTTTAGTTCATCTATTTTGTTTTCAATGTCGCAGCGTTGGTTGTATTCATGAAATATCTCTTCAGGTGTCATGTACTCAATGTTTGTTACTATAGCTTGATATTCATATTTGAATTCCTCTATATCTATACAAATCTGCCCTGTTTTGGGCTGTGGCAGTTTTTTGCGTATAATCACAATTCTGCGTACTTTATCCCATTTAGGCATTTTTGCATATATTTCATTTACACTAAAGGTTTTATCTATTTCAGTCCAAGGATAAAGGTGTTCTCTTTGATTGACATAGTCTATAAAGCATCTGATCCATGCCTGATTTTTAGCTTTCATTACATATTCATAATCTTTAGATTCAAAATACAGCATATTATCGTAATCAAATGCTCCACGGTCAACGCGTACTCGCTTAATTATCCAATTTTCAGGAAGCTGTTCTTCGCAAGATTTTACAAAATCTAAGAAACCATGATTTGTGTGATGCTTACCTTCTTCAAGAGTAACATTAACAAGTTCATCAGTATTAGCAATAATGCCGATTTTCTCTTTGAAAGATGGTCGACCATGGTACCTTGTATAACCTACTGAAGCACCTTCCTGCTCTCCAAATATAGTACAAACTGTATCATCAAAATTCATAATGACTTCACGTTTCGTTCCTTTACATTGCAAGGAAAGCAAAGTCTTGTTAATAAGTCTTAATTCTTCAAGAGAACTTTCAGGCATGGCTTTAATTAAGTCTCTGCATACTTTTTCGCTGGGAACTTTATGTCCTTTAATTTCTGTGTATGCATTATCATATCTTAGTTGGTCCATGTGAAGAAAGCGAGTATTCCCTTGGACTATAGAATCAACCATAAAGTCAATAATTTCTGCTGGTTGGAAAACAGCATTTGGTGCTTTTTTAAAGGATAATATGCTTGAAAGAATTCTACTAAAGCCAATTTTTTCTTTAAATGCTTGTATTTATGTGAAAGTTACATTGTTTGATACTGTAAAATTGTCAAAAGTTGCTGGCAAAATATATTTTGAAAACCCCTTTTCTTTTGTAAGATTAAGTGTTAAACTCATACTATGGAGATTCTCCTTTCTGTTAATGTTTTTGTTTGTCACTTAAATTTTATCAGAAAAAGGGGAATCTCCATATATTTTTTGTAAAAAATTTTTCACTTAATTTAGTCCTCAAATGGCTCTATTTGAGCATTTCATAAATTCACTTGCCGAATCCAAGTTAAAAGAAGTTTTAAGAAACTTTGTGTAGAAATGCCATGATATACTGTGTTATAATTATTATGAAGAAAAATTCTCGAGATATGTGGGAAAAGGCATTCCCCTTACATGGGACACTTCGGGAAATCTCACATAAGGAAAGGGGGAATGCCGATGTGGAAAAAAGTATAATCAATCTACTAACTATGGTAACAGCAGTTGTAGGATTGTACATTGTAGTTAATGCACCCAAATCCATAACAATTAAAGTAGAAATTGCAAATTTTAAAATAGAGATAAATACAAAAAAAGAATAGGTAGCTCACATCTACCTATTCCCACATCCCACATATCTATGACATCCGAAGTGTCCCTTCATTTATTATTATACCACATCTTTTAGAAATTAAAAGGGGGAAACAAAAATATTGACCGTTTTTTTAAGTATTATAACTGCATTAATAGTATTTATTGCTTCTTGTGTGCTCTTCAATATTAACTTTGATTACAAAAGTAAATTTTTAAAGATTTCTATAAAAACAGAAAAAGATTCTTGATGATAATGATAGAATAAAAGTACGTTCAAAGTTGAGAGCGATTCGCCGCTACCAATTTTTTCCATAAAAACTATTGTTTTTTTATATCCTATCAAAGTAATGTGTGGATATTTTTTTAATTAAAAATACTTGATTCAGTGAAAAAAGTATGTTATTATATATACAGGTGATGGCAAATGAAACTAAGGATAGGAAACAAGGAACTTATAAAAGATATTAATCGCTCTTTAGTAATAAATGAAATAAGAATGAACGGACCTATTAGCCGTACTGATATTTCAAAAAATCTTAATTTAGGATTATCTACTGTTACAAACATTGTTGAAGAATTAGAAAACCAAAATCTCGTTCATGAAGTAGGAGAGGCTGATTCTACAGGTGGAAGAAAACCTATTCTTTTGGAATTTAATTATAATTACGGATATATTATAGGCATTAAAATTGAGGAGAATAACTTGATATTTGCTTTGACAAATCTTAAAAGTGAGATTATTGAAAAGAGAGTTGTACCATTTAAAAAAGGGACAAATAGTAATACGGTATTAAACATGGTGGTTGAAAACATAGAAAAATTAATTACAAAGATTCCTTATAACAAAAATTTGATGGGTATAGGAGTCGCAGTTTCTGGTTTAGTTGATCAACAAAAAGGAAAACTTATATATTCTGGTATGTTAAATTGGAGCAATGTTGAAATTGGTAATATTTTAGAAAATAAATTTAACGTTCCTGCATACATTGATAATGACGTGAATGCCTATACATTAGCTGAATTGTGGTATGGACATGGAAGAGAATTAAATAATTTTATAGTGGTAACTTATGGTTCTGGTATTGGTTCAGGAATAGTAATTAATAAAAAATTGTATACTGGTGATTTTGGCGGTGCTGGAGAAATAGGACATATGGTGTTGGTTGCTGAAGGCAGAATATGTGAATGCGGACAAAGGGGTTGCTTGGAAGCATATGCTTCAGAAGATTTCATAGTAGATTATATTAGAGATAATATAAAAATGTATAGTGAAAGTAAAATAGATTTAACAGAAGATTTATCTATTGAAAAAGTCTATGAATATGCAAAAGAAGGAGATATGCTTGCGATTGATGTATTAAGGTTGTCTGCAAAATATTTGGGGTATGGTTTATTAAGCGTGATAAATCTATTAAATCCATCAACAATAATTCTTGCAGGAGAAGGAATGATTGCTAAAGATATTATTTTACCTGTTATAAATGATATTGTAAAAAATAATTTTTTCAAAATGCATGAAAAAAAAGTACAGATAAAAGTATCTGAACTTGGAGATGAAGGATGGGTGATTGGTGCTTCAACATTAGCGATTAGCAAACTTTTTGAAATACCTTTGTATGAAGGGCAAGATAATGCATTAACAGTATTTTAAGTGAGTTTAATTAATTTATTTTTAATACTTCATTCACTGAAAAAAGTTGAAGGGAGGGGTAAAGGGAACAAATTAAATAAATATTTGACTTATAAATTTGATTAATAAAAGGGGGAAATTTAGAATGAGTAAAAAGGTGATAAGTGTTTTAGTAGCAGCTATTTTGGCTTTGACATTTGTAATGGCGGGATGTAGTTCAAATAGTGGCACAAAAAAGACAACTGACAATAGTTCTGTAAACGATACCCAGAAAGTAGAACCTGTTACAATTGAATTTTGGCATACTTTCAGTGATACGGAAGATAAGATTCTAAATGAGCAAATTATCCCTGATTTTGAGCAGAAATATCCCAATATTAAAGTAAAAGCTACGCGCATGCCTTATGATGGATTAAAACAACAAGTAATATCAGCAGTTGCAGGTAATGCAACTCCAGATGTAATGAGGATGGATATAATTTGGGTACCAGAATTTGCGAAATTGGGTGCACTACAACCGGTGGATAACCTTGAGGGTTTTGATGCTATAAAAGAAAAAGCATTTAAAGGACCTATGGAAACTAACTATTTCAATGGTCATTATTATGGAATTCCTCAAGATACAAATACTAAGATAGCAATATATAATAAAACGTTATTACAACAAGCAGGATTAACAGAACCGCCAAAGACTTTTGATGAACTTGTTGCAGCTGCGGAAAAAATAAAGGGAAAAGATAGATGGGGTATAGCAATCAGTGGAACAGGACCTTGGGGAATTGCTCCCTATTTCCTCTCATTAGGAGGTAAAGTTACAGATGATAAGTATACTAAAGCAACTGGATATTTAAACAGTCCAGAAAGTGTAGCAGCATTGCAGAAATTAATAGATTTGTATAATGAAAAATTAATTGGACCATGTATTTTGGGAGGACAGCCAGATACATGGGGTGGTATGAAAGGTAATAATTATCTCATGATTGACGATGGTCCATGGTTTTACAGCATACAAGGAGATGCTGCAAAGCAATCTACAGTACCTGCTTTATTTCCGCAAGGACCTGGAGGAAGCATATCAGTTGTAGGCGGTGAAGACCTTGTTTTATTTAAAACTACTAAACATCCTAAAGAGGCATGGATTTTTATGCAATATATGTTTTCTGAAACACCTCAAAAATTGTTAGCGCAACAAGCAGGGCTTATACCGACAAATATGGATGTAGCTAATTCATCAGATGTCAGCGGTGATCCGATTATTAGCCTTTATGTTCAACAATTAAAAACTGCATGGCCAAGGACACCAAGTCCAAATTGGGGTAAGATAGACGAAACTTTAGGTCAAGCCTTTGAGAAAGTATTTAGAGGCAAAGCAACACCTCAGCAGGCGTTGGATGAAGCTGCAAAGCAAATAGATGAATTTTTGCAAAATAATTAAAATTAGTTTTGTAAGAAGGATTAGGAGTGTACTCTTAATCCTTCTTACAAAAAGGAGTTGGATTCAATGTTATCACAGTCTATATTAGAAAATAAAAGTAAAAATAACAAAAAGAATAGCCATTTTAAGCAAAAATTTAAAGAATGGTTTGAAGTTTTGCCTTTTATAGGATTAGGGTTAGTTTTATTATCTGTATTTGTTGTTTATCCACAAATAAAAAATATTTATATGGCTTTTACAAATTACAATATAATGCCAGGGCAACCCAGTGAGTTTGTAGGGTTTGCAAATTTTATGAGAGCGTTTCACAGTGAAAAATTTTGGTTAGCTTTTAGAAATACGGTTTTATATGGAGTTGTTACAGTACCTGGTCAAATGGCGATAGGGCTTATTGTTGCAGTTTTAATTAACAATGTAATCAAAGGGAAAAATTTATATAAAGTTATGATATATATACCTGTAATTACTTCCTGGATAGTTGTTTCATTAATTTTTAAATATTTATTTACAGATGGTAAAGAAGGTCTAATTAATTATGCATTGTTGAAGCTACATTTAATTTCTAATCCTATTTCCTGGCTTCAGAATACATGGACAGCTAACTTTGTAATCTGGGTTCTTGGCATATGGAAGGGTATAGGATGGGTAATGGTTATATACTTGGCAGCACTTCAAGGTATACCAAATGAGCTGTACGAAGCTGCTGAAGTAGACGGGGCTAACCCTGTTCAAACGTTTTTTAAGATTATTATACCGTTAATAAAACCTACCACTTTTTTTATATTGATAAATCTAATTATAGGTGCATTTGGAGTATTTATACAAGTTATGATGATAACAAATGGTGCTCCACTTGGTACAACGGATGTGCTTTTGAATTATATGTATAATAGGGCATTTTCAGATTTTGAATTCGGATATGCATCTGCAATTAGTGTAATAATTGGTATAGTAATTATGGCTATAACTTTGTTACAAAAAAGACTCTTGAAGTATGATGAGTTTAATTATTAAAAAGGGGCAATATTTATGGTTAAAAGCAAATTTGGTCAACTTATTATTCATATTTTGCTATTGATTTGTTCTGCTGCCATGGTTATTCCTTTTATGTACATGGTAGCTACAGCTTTGACACAAGATACGTATGTTATGCCATATCCTCCTATTTTAATACCAAAATCTTTATACTTAGGCAATTTTATAGAGGCGTGGAATGCTAACAATTTCGAAAGATACTTTTTAAATAGCTTATTTCTCGCAATAACGAATACAATATTGTCTCTCTTTATTTCTACCTTATCAGCATATGGGTTTGCAAGGTTCAATTTTCCTGGCAAAAATTTAATTTTTAATATCTATCTTTTTACAATGATGGTACCAGGAGTTTTAAACATTGTAGCACAATATACGGTTATTAATGGAATGCATCTTGTTGACACATATACAGGACTTTTACTCCTGTATGTAGGAGGAGGAATTGCAGGAAATACATTTTTTTTGAAGGGCTTTTTTGAACAGATACCAAGAGAATTGGAAGAGTCAATTATTATTGATGGAGGTTCTAGGTGGACTATATACAGACACATAATACTGCCACTTTCAAAACCTGCATTAGCAACTTTTGCAATTTTTGCTTTTTCAGGTACATGGGATGAGTTTTTCACTGCATTGACATTAATAAAGACCCCAATAAAAAGAACATTGCCCATTGCGATAAGAATGTTTCAGGGACAGTTTGCAACAAAATGGGGACTTGTATTTGCAGCATCATTGATAGCTGTTATACCAATAATTTTAATATTTATCATATTCCAAAAGTATTTTATAAGGGGAGGTATCCAAGAAGGAGCTTTGAAAGGTTGAGCATAATAGAGTTTCATAAATATGGGAGAGGATTAAAAATTGAGTAAAAAGATTATTGCGTTAATATTAATAATATCAACTGCTATATTTGGAGCACTCTACATGTATAGAAATATTTTTAGTTTTAAAGATGACAATAATATAGTAGCTTTAACAAAAGGCAAACTAATAAGCGATGTATATACAGATAAAGCAAGATATTATCCAAGTGATAAAGTAACCGTAAAGATAGAATTGAATAATGAACTACAAGAAGATTTTCGTGGAACGATTTATATTTTTTATAAACATCTTGAGAGTATTGTGGGGAAAGCAAAAATACAAGTAAATATAAAAAGTGGTCAGAAAAAACAATTGAATATATTTTGGGAAGCTCCAAAAGATGATTTTAAAGGATATTTAGTGGAAGTCTATGCCGTAAAAGGAAATAAAGCAATAGATAACAAGAATACTGCTGTGGATGTTTCTTCTGATTGGTCAAAATTCCCAAGATACGGATATATAGCTAATTTTCCGGAACAGAGTAAGGAAAAATCTGCCCTTATTATTGAAGTCCTTAATAAATATCATTTAAACGGATTATTGTTTTATGACTGGCAATACAAACATAACAAGCCGTTAGCCGGGACAGTTGAAAACCCAGATCCAAAATGGAAAGACATAGCAAACAGGGATATCTATGGCCAGACAGTTAAGGACTACATTGAACTTGCTCATTCTAAAAACATGATGGCTGCAAATTATAATCTTATGTATGGAGGATATTTCGATTATGTAAAAGACGGGGCGAAACCAGAGTGGGGTCTTTATAAAGAGCCCAATCATGAAGAACAAGATAACCACCCTCTTCCACATACATGGGCGACAGATAGATTGTACCTTTTTAATCCTGAAAATAAGGATTGGCAAAATTACATTTTTAGTGCTGAAAAAGATGTTTTTATGGTTTATAACTTTGATGTATGGCATGTCGATACATTAGGGCCGAGAGGCACAGTTTATGACTACAAAGGGAATCCGGTAGAACTATCTATGACATATGCAGATTTTTTAAACAATGCGAAAAAGGTATTAGGGAAAAGAATAGTATGCAATACTGTAAATGAATATGGTCTTATTAATGTTGCGTCTGGTGCTGACGTAGACTTTTTATATGTGGAAATTTGGCCGCCGGCAAGAGCTCATTATAACTTTTTAAAACAAACTGTCGATAATGGATATAATTATTCTGATGGCAAGAAAGCCACCGTTGTAGCTGCGTATATGAATTATGGCATTGCAAATAGAAGTGGTGAATTTAATGAACATAGTGTAAGACTTACTGATGCTGCAATATTTGCTGCTGGTGGCGACCACATTGAGCTTGGTGATACGGGAATGCTTTCAAAAGAGTATTTTCCGTCAGCAAATTTAAAAATGTCGGAATCACTTGTAAAAGCTATGAGAAATTACTATGACTTTTTAACAGCATATGAAAATTTGTTAAGAGATGGGCTTAAAGAATCAGATAACAAAATAGAAATACCTGGAGTTGAGATAAGTAATAACGGTTCAGCACGAACAGTATGGACATATGCGAAACAAAAAGAAGGGTATGATGTTATACACATGATAAATTTACTTGGTATTGAGGTTTCGAATTGGAGAGATGATCTAGGGAATTATAGTGCGCCACCTATAATAAAAGATTTTAAGGTGAAGTATTACTTAAAAGATGATAATATTAAAAATGTTTATCTTGCTTCACCAGATATTAATAATGGTAAGGTTATGAAACTTCAATTTAAAAAGAAGGAAGATAGTAAAGGTAAATATCTGGAAATATCTGTTCCTGAACTGCAATACTGGGACATGATATTTATTAAAAAATAATTTTTGGAGGAATTGAAATGGAGAATTTGGTAGAAAAGAGTATTAAAATTATTAAAAATAATCAATCAGAATATGGTTCATTTATAGCATCACCTTCATTCCCAACATATCATTTCAGTTGGTTGAGAGATGGCAGTTTCATTGCGTATTCTATGGATTTAGTGGAGCAGTATGCTGAAGCAAAGAAATTTTATCGTTGGCTAAATGAAGTGATAATAAGATATAGTTATAAAGTGGATAAAATTATAGAGAAAATAAAAAATGGCAATAAACTTGAACCGAATGACTTTCTTTATGCGCGATATACGCTGGAAGGTTATGAAGAGAAAGATAGTGGATGGGGTAATTTTCAACTTGATGGATATGGCACATGGCTTTGGGGATTATCAGAACATATAAAAATTACAGGTAAGACGGAACTCATAAATGATTTTTTCAAAAGCATAGATATTACAATTAAATACATTGATAATTTATGGTATTATCCTAATTTTGATGTATGGGAAGAAAATAGTGATAAAATACATACCTCTACGCTAGCATGCCTTTATGGGGGACTTAATTCTATAAACAAGTATTTAAATGATGATAAAGTTAAAGAATTAGCGAATAAAATAAAAGCCTATATTTTGACAAACTGTGTTGTTGAAAATAGTTTTGTAAAATACATTGGAAGTAAGGATGTTGACAGTAGTTTGATATGGCTGGCAATACCTTTTGAAGTAGTTGATGTAAATGATGAGATATTTCTAAATACAATTAAAAGAATAGAAAAAGAACTTTTACACAATGGGGGAATGCACCGCTATAGAAAAGATACTTATTATGGTGGCGGCCAATGGATATTATTATCTGCATGGATGGGGCTTTACTATTGCAAATCAGGTGATTATAAAAAAGCGGAAGAAGTAAAAAAATGGATAGAAGAGCAAGCGGATGAAAATGGATATCTGCCAGAACAGGTACCTTATCATTTAAATAATGAAGTTTATTATCCCTATTGGGTTAATAAGTGGGGTAATATTGCAAAGCCATTATTGTGGTCACACGCTATGTATTTAGTACTTGACTATGAACTTAAAAAGGCAGGTGTACAACTTGAGGATTAAAGATGTGTATCCGTCAAAATCACAATATAGGCCTGGTGAAAAAGTTGAAATTATTGCAACATTTGAGGTAACGGATGATTTAGGTAACTATACTGTATCGTGTACTGTTTTAAATTTTCATGACATACTTTATAAAACAGAAAAAGAATTAAAATTGCATGACGAAAAAGTTGTTTTTGAGTTTAATATAGAAAAAACGAAAAAGAAATGATGGGCTTTGGGGTTGAAGTGGATTTGTACAGGAATAATGAAAAGATTAACAGTTTATCAACATCGTTTGATATTACCGAGTCATGGAAATTAGCACCGAGATACGGTTTTCTATCGGATTTTTTTGATAGAGATAAAAACGATGATAAAGATTTAGTACAGTTGAACAAATATCATATAAATGTAGTACAGTTTTATGACTGGATGTATAGACATCATGAACTGTTACCCCCGACTAATAGTTTTGCTGATCCTCTTGGTAGAAACCTATTAATTGATGTAGTAAAGCAAAAAATTAATTATGCGCATAAATTTGGTATGACAGCTATTGCTTATGGTGCTGTTTACGGTTGTGAAAAAGAATTTTATGATAAACATAAAGATTGGGCACTGTATAAAAATGATGGAACTGTTTTTGACCTTATAAATTTGATTTACATTATGGATATATCAAAGGAATCTGGATGGCATGATCACATAATATCTGAATTTTTAAAGGCTATTAAATTTGGATTTGATGGTATACACATGGACCAGTACGGTTTCCCCAAAGAGGCTTTAAGTATTGCTGGTGGTGTGAAAAAGATAAGAAGACTAAGGAATGAATTTCCTGTGTTAATTAATGACACAATGGAGTATATCGAAAAAAATGGATATAAACCTGCTTTAATTTTTAATGCTGTAAATAACTGGCCTATTGATACAGTAGCAAGTGCGAAACAGGATGTTGTATATATAGAAGTATGGCCTCCAAATGATACATATCAGGATTTATATAATTTAATTACAAATGCGAAAAAATATGCTCCTGATAAGCAGGTTATTCTTGCAGCATACATGGAGCCTTTTTCAAAAAGATCAAATGTCCCAGTAGAATATGCAGAAAATGCGACAATTATGACGATGGCTACAATATTTGCAAGTGGCGGCTTTCATCTTTTGCTTGGTGAATTAAACGGCATATTAACAGAGGCCTATTATCCTAATTATACAATGATAGACAATGAGAGATTCGTTAGAGAGCTAAGAAATTATTATGATTTCATTGTAAGATATGAAGAACTTTTATATGATTTTAATATTGTTGATAATACTATGACACATACAGGAGGAATAAATGGTGAGTATGTATTTAAAGGTACAAAGTTTTCACCAAAAGCTGAAAAGGATAGCGTATGGACTTTAATAAAAGAAAAACCGGGATATAAAATAATACATTTTATTAACTTTACTGGACTAGAAAGCACAAAGTGGAATGAAGGGAAAGAAAAGAGATCCAAAATTATAAATAATATCGAAGTTATTGCTCTTGTAGTAGAAAATGTAAAAAGTATATATTTAGCATCACCAGACATCGATTCTGGTAAACCGAAGAAACTGGATTATGAATATGTACCTCATGAACATGGGAAAGCTATTAGATTTGTTATACCACAATTAAGAGTTTGGGATATGGTTTATATAGTTTGTGAGAGTTAAACTAATATAATATTTCAAAGATAGATAAATGGGACATATTTGAGCTATTTCTTATATTTAAGCTCTCTTCATTTTATTGCTATTTTTATCTAGAAGATTAGGATAAGCACAAACCTTGTATAAAAATTTTTTTGAGAAACTGAGGTATTCCTATTTGCTACCATTGTGTAATGATGCTAACGATATAAACTTGGCGAGTTATGGTATAAAAAATGAGAGAAATTATGCGAGGTAGATATATGTATTGTCAATAAGAAGTACATATACTACATTTTTCAGTTTCATAATAAAAAAATTGAAATATTAAGTGAGAGGAATAGAGTCTGAGGAAAGTATTAGATATTATCTATTTATCTATCTAAAAACAACAATTGGTTATTATTAGTTTTCATAGGGTTCCCTTCATTTTGTTTTTGTGCGTATTTTGTGCAAAAATTCGCCAAAAACAGGGGAATTCCTTTGAAAATATATAGCAGAACCACTAATTTTATGATGACTTTGAAGTTATTCTCCGGAAACCAAAAAATAAAATGAGGAGGTGTTTTTGATTATGTTGTCTCTTTATAGAAGAAAACTCTTTATAACAATTTTAATAGTAATTTTCGTGTTGTCTAACTTTTTCACATTATTTACTTATCCTATCTCACCAGGAGTTTCTGTTGCTTATGCTGCTTCAACAGGTAATTTGATTCAACGGGTTTATACAGATAAAGCTCGATATAATCCAGGGGATCTTGTTACTATTAGTGCTGATTTAATTAATAAAACTGGTTCAACATGGTCAGGCACTTTAACTCTTCAGATTAATAAACTAGAAAGCCAAATTTACACTGCAAGTCAGTCAGTTACTCTTGCCAATGGGGATTCAACCACAATCACATTCACATGGACTGCTCCACCTACCGACTTTGTTGGTTATTATGCCGGAATTGCGGCAGGAAGTACAGATTTCAATGGAACAGGTATCGATGTAAGTTCCTCTCCGCTTCGGTTTCCTCGCTATGGTTTTATCTCAAACTTTCCTGTTTCACAGACTGTCCAGCAATCCACAGATATGGTTAAACAGATGGTGGAAGACTATCATCTTAATCTTTTTCAATTTTACGACTGGATGTGGCGACATGAGAAGCTAATTAAGCGAACCAATGGAGTTATAGATTCTACTTGGGTTGATCTTTTTGATCGCACACTTTCTTGGCAAACTATACAAAACAATGTTGCAGCAGTTCACTCCTTTAATGCTTATGCCATGGCTTACGCTATGAGTTATGCAGCTCGTGAAGGATATGAACAAATGTGGGGAATCAGCCCTACCTGGGGTATCTTTCAAGATACGGCACATCAAAGCCAGTTTAACGTGGATTTTCATAATGGCAAGTTTCTGTGGCTTTTTAATCCAGCAAATGTGAATTGGCAGAGTTGGATCATTAGTGAATACAAAGATGCTATCAATACGGCAGGTTTTGACGGCATACAGATCGATCAAATGGGGCAGCGAGACAATGTTTACGATTATACTGGCTTTTCCGTTACTTTGCCTAGTACATTCGCTCAGTTTCTTCAACAAGTTAAGTCAGAATTAGAATCTAATAATGCAAAAAAGAATGTTGTTACTTTTAATATTGTTGATGGCACAGTGAATGGTTGGGCAGCGGGAGAAATTGCTCGTTATGGTGCCAGCGACTTTGACTTCAGCGAGATTTGGTGGAAAGCTAACACATATAATGATCTCCGAAATTACATCGAATGGCTCAGGCAAAACAATGGTGGCAAGCCTGTTGTACTTGCAGCTTATATGAATTACAACCAGGAATACGGTCCAATATATGAAGCTGAATCCGCTATTCTATCAGGTGTTAGTGTCAATACAAACCATCCTGGTTATACGGGCACTGGCTTTGTCGATGGATTTGAAACGGTGGGTGATTCTATCACGTGGACAATTGACTTCCCTGAGACTGGTGATTATTCGTTTGTTTTCCGTTATGCAAATGCCACTGGTGCTACTGCTACTCGTAATGTTTATGTAGATGGACGATTGCTGGGACAAGTCTCATTTGCTAATCAGGTGAATTGGGATACTTGGGTGGCAGACGCCTGGATTCAAATAGAGGGACTTACTGCTGGTACTCATAGTGTGACATTAAAGTACGACAGTGACAATATAGGGGCTATAAACGTTGATCATTTAACTCTTGGAGAGTTTGAGGAACATTCAGTTCGATTGGCAGATGCAATGATGTTTGCTAGCGGTGCTACACACATTGAGCTTGGTGATACTAATCAGATGTTAGCGCATGAATACTATCCGAACCGTTCCAAGTCAATGCGTAATTCTCTCAAGGCAGCGATGAGAGACTACTATAGTTTTGCTACTGCTTATGAAAATTTACTCTTTGATCCTAATATAGTTCCAGCTGACCAAGGCAACCAATGGATTGCACTGACCACCGGACAACCTTTAAGCGGTAACGGAACTTCTGGTACTATTTGGCAAATGGTTAAACGCAAGTCTGATTATGATATCATACACTTGATTAACCTAATGGGTAATGATGACCAGTGGCGTAACCCAGCTGTTCAGCCTACTTTCCAAAGCAACATTGGAGTTAAATACTATCCAGGACCTAATGCTGCCGTCAGTGGCGTATATCTTGCCAGTCCGGACCTCGATCACGGCATGACCATTCCACTCATTTATACGACGGGTAATGATAGCCGAGGTAACTATATCCAGTTTACTGTGCCAAGCCTAAAGTACTGGGATATGATTTATGTAAAGCGTACGATAACCACACCGCCAGATGGACAGTATGAAGCAGAATATGCTATTAAAAGTGGCACTAACATCAATACCGATCATACAGGATATACTGGCAGCGGTTTTGTAGACAACTTTGATGCTAGTGGTAAAGGTGTATCGTTTATTATAAATGTTCCAACTAGTGATACTTACACGCTTCGATTCCGATATGGGAACGGCGGTACTACTATTGCTACGCGAAATTTATTTATTGATGGTCAGTATGCAGGTACTCTCCAATTCCGAAATCTTTATAACTGGGATGTGTGGGACACAGTGGAAACCACTGTATGGCTTTCAGCAGGTGTTCATCAAGTGGTACTTTGGTACAGTCCTGAAAATGATGGTGCTATCAATCTTGATAACCTGATTGTTCTACAACAAACTACTTCAGCAAGAACTTCAGCCCGCTCCTTTTGGATGAATAACTGGTCCAATTTGATAGGTATTCACATGGCTAGCAAATTAAGCCCGACTGATAATGGAAATTATGGTCCTCGCCTGGCTGAACTTCATTTCAGAGGCGATTGGCCTACTAATCAAATCGTAGATGCAACTGCTTTTTTCCGGGATGAAACGGATCTTACTCCCATAAAGTATACTAATGCTCATAGTTTTGATTCTGAAGCATGGTTTGAAAACGACGGGACCCTTACCGTGAGATATCTGAACTATAATGGCTCAGCCTTGCCAGTACAGATCACCAAACAATACGCTATGGTGCCTAACCAAAATTTTCTTGTGATCAAATATACTTTTTTAAACCAGACAAGTAACGCACGTACTTTAAACTTTCTAGAACAAGTTCATTTGAACAACAAAACTAGTAGCGATCCGAATCCAGGGTGGCAACACGGCTGGTGGGACGTGAGTCGAAATGCACTTGGTACTGACATGAGCCAGACTGGTCAGTTCTATATTGAATTGGGTGCTTTTCAGACTATGGATAGTTATCAGGTGGGTAATGACGCCGATTCCAATCCTAACAGTCAGACGTCATCACCGTGGTATCAGTTCGACGCCAACGGTGTTCTAAATAGGTGCGGTGATCTTTGGTCACAGAATCTTAGCATGGGTTTTCAGAAACTTATTACTGTGCCTGCTGGAGGCAGCGTAACATTGGCTTTTTATTATGCTATCGGTTCAACCCAGGAGGAAGCGGAAGCAGCAGCAGATTTAGCTCGATCTCAGACAGCTGACTACTGGTTTACCCAAACTGCTGCCGAGTATAATAATTGGCTTAACAGCGGCCAGCGGGTTAATACGTCTGATATTGGTATCAATACTGCCTTTGATCGGAGCCTCATCATAAACAAACAGGCACAACATCCGGAGTTTGGTTCTTGGCCCGCGGCTACAAATCCCTCTTATCAATACAAGGTGTGGGTTCGTGACTCGGCTGTAACGGCTATGGGAATGGATGCTGCTAATCATCTTTCTGAGGCAGAAAAGTATTGGAACTGGATGGCCTCTGTTCAAAATACAGATGGGACATGGCATACAAATTACAATGTATGGAAGGCAAATGAATGGATCTCGTTTGTGGAGCCTGAACACGATGCCATTGGACTTTTTCTCATTGGGGTTTACCAGCATTACAGTTTACTTAAATCCCGCGATCCTTCGGCAGCAACGACTTTTCTGAATAACATTTGGACGCAGGTAACCCGCGCTGGTGATTTCATCTACAAAAACATTGGTGCTTCTGGGTTTGGTCCGGCTGATGCTTCTATCTGGGAGGAGCAGGTCGAGTATAATATTTTTACTCAAGTTACTTATGCCGCAGGATTGAATGCTGGACGGTTGTTAGCCCAAGAAAAAGGTGATATTACTCGTGCAAATAACTATTTGTCGGGTGCTCAAATCATCAAGGATGCGATTCTACGATCGTTTTTGTCTTCACCACGAGGTCTCTGGAATGAATCTAATCGCTATTTTAATCGGGCGATCAATACAGACGGTACAGCGCGAACGACGGTTGATGCTTCATCGGACTTGATTTGGGTCTTTGGTCTTCTTTCACCGACTGATACTAGGATTCGAGATCACCGCATTAAGGTACTATCACGGCTGACCCATGACAGGTACGGCATTGCTCGATATGAAAACGATGAGTTCTATTATTCTAGTCCATATAGCCCCGGTGGACAGTATGAGGCTGGCGCAGCCGAACCAGTTTGGCCACAAATGACTATGTACGCATCTATGATTGAGCATTGGAGGGGTGATGATGCCACTGCACTGGCTCGGCTTAAGTGGTATGTCAGCCGAACTGCTCGTGGCTATGTCACACCCGGTGAAGCTGTGGACTGGACCAATGGTCAACCGCTTATCAGTACGGCAGTTGAACCAGTGACGGGCTCCTGGTTTCAGATGGCGGTTCTTACTTACTCAAACCAGTTTGATCCACGATTACCTGATTTTTAAATCTATTGCTGAGAATGATAAGTTTGATTTTTATAAGATTAAATATTTTCTGACTCTAGACGCGAAAGGGAATTAAAAGATAAAATGATATATTAGATGAAATTTTTACAAGTGAATAATGTAAAGTACAAAAATTGGAAAATAAAGGTATATACAAGGTTTCTCTTCCTCATAGTATATACAAGGGAGAGAAGCCTTATTTTTAAATTCAACACAAAATAAGAAAAATGAAGAAAAGATTTAAAGTTAAAATTTCGGATTGCTAAATTAAAGTATAGTTAAATGTTGTCTAGTTAGGATAGATGAAAATTAGGTAGAAATATTGTGATACAAATAAGATGTATAAAACTGAATATTTACTTTTCACAATATTTTTTCAGCAAAATGTTTTATTCTTTCAAGAGCTTTTGCTATTTTATCTATAGAATATGCATACGATACGCGGATGTATCCTTCACAGCTTGGACCAAATGCATTTCCGGGTACTACTGCTACCTTTTCTTCTTTTAGGAGCTTTTTACAAAATTCCTGAGAAGTCATACCTGTCTTTTTTATTGGAGGAAAAATATAGAAAGCTCCTTTTGGTTCAAAACAGTCAAAACCTATTTCACGAAATCCATTTACGATAAACTTTCTTCTCTGGTTGTACGTTTCACGCATCTTTACTATATCTTCTTCACATTCGTATATCCCTTTTATGGCTGCGTACTGCGCAGTGATTGGAGCACATATTGTTGTATACTGATGAATTTTGTTCATTGCTTCTATAAATTCATGCTCTGCTGCAATGTATCCTAACCTCCAGCCTGTCATGGCAAAAGCTTTTGAAAAGCCGTTTATAAGTATTGTCCTTTCTTTCATCCCTGGAAGCGAGGCTATGCTTACGTGTTTCCCTTTATAGATCAGTTCGCTATATATTTCGTCAGAAATTACGATCAAATCATTTTCAATTATCACATCTGCAATTTCTTCTAATTCTTCTTTTTTCATGATTGCATCTGTGGGGTTATTGGGATAAGGCAAAATTAATACTTTCGTCTTTGAAGTTATTTTTGATTTTAGGTCATCAGGAGTAAGTATAAAATTGTTTTTTTCATCAGTAGGTATGAATACAGGAACACCTCTTGTCAGAATTACGCAGGGGGCATATGAGACATAGCTGGGTTCGGGAATTAGGACTTCATCACCATCGTTTAAAAGGGCTCTAAGCGCTAAATCAATAGCTTCGCAAGCACCAATAGTAACCATAATTTCTTTCTCAGGGTAGTAATTTAAGTTATAATGTTTCTTTTTAAAAAGTAAGAGATGGCTATTCTAAGTTCGAGTAGACCTAAGTTTGATGTATATGTGGTATTTCCCCTATTTAGGGTCTCAATTTCTTCTTTTCTTATTTTCCATGGAGTTACAAAATCTGGTTCGCCAACTCCTAATGATATTATATTTTTTGAGTTAGTTACAAGATCAAAAAATTTCCTAATTCTAGATGATGGTATACTTTTTACTACCTCAGATATGTATTTGTTTGTATTCATGGTGTTATCACCAGTCTTTTGTCGTCTTGATTTTCTTCAAATAAAACACCATCTTTTTTATACCTTATCAGTATAAAGTGGGTTGTGGTGCTCAATACTCCTTTAATAGGAGCGAGCTTTTCAGCCACAAATAGCGCTATTTCTTTCATAGTTTTGCCTTCTACTTCTACGGAAAGGTCATATGTTCCAGAGATCAAGGATACAGATTTTACTTCTTCAAACTGGCATATTCTTGAGCTATGGCGTTAAATCCCAGGTCTTGTTGTGGTGCTACTTTTACGTCTATGAGAGCGGTAACTATTTCACAATTTGTTTTTTCCCAGTTTATTAGTGAGAATATTTTAGGATTATTTTTTTGTCTTCAAGCTCTTTTATTGTATTTCTTACTTCTTCTTCAGTAAGCTCAAGAGCTACCACAATTTGCTTTTCCGTAAGCCGGCTGTTTTCTTGTAAAAGTTCAATAATTTTCATGGTTTTGTCCATACTTTTGCCCTTCTTCCTGAATGATATTTTATTCATCATTATAATACTAACATGAATGCGATTCAATAATTTAATAAGTTGAAGTGAGGAATTTTAGAAGTAATTAATGTCAAGTCTATGTTGATTTTTTGTTTTGAACAAGTATGATGAATTTTTGGATTTTAAAAGATCAAATTTTTGTATGCAATCAAATGAGATTTTAATATTTGGTAATTGACTCAACTGTGATATAATTACAGTAGAAGCAAAGGGGGAAATTTTCATATGGGACAAGAATACGATATTGCTGCCAAAAGTATATTTTCAAATCTTGCTGATGATATAGCATCATATTTTTTAGGACTTACATACACAAAAATAGATGAACTTAATATCGAGTTTACAATAGTTGAAAGCAGAGAAAGTGATATGATATTTAAATGCACTACTGACTACGGTGACATTGCTCTACATATGGAATTTCAGACATATAATGACAATAAAATGCCCTATAGAATGTTAAGATACGCTACAGAAATAATGGAAAAACATAACTTAGTGCCGTACCAAGTAGTAATTTATTTTGGCAAAAATGAATTAAAGATGGAGGATAAATTAGACTATCATTTAGGAAAAAAGAATTTTTTAAACTTTCACTACAGGCTAATAGACATGGGAGAAGTAAAATTTGAAGATATTGCTGAAACTAAATATTACGACTTATATGCTTTTTTACCTCTGGTAGACAAAGAGAAGAGACAAAAAGAGGAAGAGGAATATCTTAAGAAATGCGCTGAAGCAATAAGAGATATGCCAGTAGATAAGGGAAAGAAGGAAAATATAGTGACATCAGCCCAGATACTGGCAGGGATAGTGTATGATAAGGAAATTATAGAAAGGATTTTTTCGGAGGTGATAGGAATGTCTATACTTGAGGAATCAAAAATATACAGAGAAATATTAGAGAAGGGTAAAAAAGAAGGGGAAAGAGAAAAAAGTATAGAGATAGCCAAAGAACTTCTAAAAGAAGGAATGGATATTAACAAAATTGCTCAAATTACCAAATTATCTGTAGAAGAAATAAAAAAATTATTAAATTAGAGCCTAAATCAAGGCTTTTTTTTATTTTACAAGCATCGGTACGGATTTTTCATTTTCGCTTCGCTCAAATCAAAAATCCGAATCAATACAGCACCACCGCAGGCGGCAAAGCCGCAGCGGTCGTGCTTTTTTGTTTGCCACCGCACGAGAAATTATAAGCCTGCTCGCCTATCGGTCAAGGGGCAAGCCCTAGTAGGTCGGTGAGCATATCCTCCCTTGCTTGCGCTCGATCCGGTATCCCTCCCCGACCCCTTGACCTTCGGCTCGCAGGCTGCTTCGTTTTTTACTGCCGGGGCAAACAACAACCAACCAAAAAATGAGGAGGTGTGGGTGCATGGCGTAAGAAAGTAAGCTATAGCGCTGGGTTGTCAAATACGAGCGAGTAAAAAACTTTAGGGGAGGGAATGCAAAATGGCTGCTAGAGAAATTGCTGAGGAAATAAGAAAAAATCTAAAGAAGCACGGCATAACATCAAAGCAGGTAAGCGTCAGAGCTAAAACATACCTTTTAGATAAGTCAATTGAAGTTAGAATTAAAGACTTGAAGGTCTCTAAAAAGCTTGTAGAAGCTTTTGCTAAAAAGTATGAGTATATAAGGTGGGATGACTATACAGATGACATACTTGCTGGAGGCAATACTTACGTTACTGTTGACTTCGACTACAAAACTTTAAGAGAGAAAGCTGAAAAATTTAGAAACACAGCCAGAAAAATACTGAAAGAGAAAGACAAATATAAAAAAGATAAACTAATGAGATTAGCAGAAAAAGAAGATTTAATGCTACTATACCAGCCTCATCATAATGGAACTTACCCTCATATTAAACTGTGCAAAAGAAATGAGCAGAGCTGCATTTTGGACAACATTGAAAGCTATTATGCTGCTGACGAATATGGGCTAAGTGAAGCTCTAGCAATTTTAGCATATCAATACGGGTTCGATTTTACTAAGATAAAGATATAGCAATAGTAGAGCGTTAACTTTACCATGGCACTAAAGAGAAAACTTTGAGAAATTTTGTATAGAAATGTTGGAATATGTTATGATATAATAATTAATGTGAAGAAAGATTTTCGAGATATGTGGGAAAAGGCATTCCCCTGCATGGGGCACTTCGGGAAATCTCACATAAGGAAAGGGGGAATGCCGATGTGGAAAAAAGTATAATCAATCTACTAACTATGGTAACAGCAGTTGTAGGATTGTACATTGTAGTTAATGCACCCAAATCCATAACAATTAAAGTAGAAATTGCAAATTTTAAAATAGAGATAAATACAAAAAAAGAATAGGTAGCTCACATCTACCTATTCCCACATCCCACATATCTATGACACCCGAAGTGTCCCTTCATTTATTATTATACCACATCTTTTAGAAATTAAAAGGGGGAAACAAAAATATTGACCGTTTTTTTAAGTATTATAACTGCATTAATAGTATTTATTGCTTCTTGTGTGCTCTTCAATATTAACTTTGATTACAAAAGTAAATTTTTAAAGATTTCTATAAAAACAGAAAAAGATTCTTGATGAAGGTAGGATAAAGTACGTTCAAAGTTGAGAGCGATTCGCCGCTACCATCCATGCGCAAACTGTATCGTCTACCGAAAGCCTGAAATGGGCTTCAATTCTAGCAGGGTAGACGATTATTTTATTGATATATGTTGGTAAAATTTGTTTAATTTTGTGAGGGTCACCCGCTTCCAACACTTCTTTGCCTTTTAGAAGGTATTCTTTTATCTTTTCTTCTGTTACAAAAGAAGAATCAGGTAAGTTATCCATCTCTTTTAATCTTGTTTCTATTTCGATTTTTTGCTGCTCAAGTTCGGTTAATTTATCATCAAGACTGGGATGAAAATATCCTCGTGCTATTACGTCTACAATCATATTTATGCCTTTTACAACATCTTCATATCTTTTTGCGAGTATCTTTCTTTCTTCGTTTCTTTCTAGAATTATTTTTTTATTTTCTTCATTTAGTTTTTCGACAAGCTTTGGTAGTGCAGCTTCAAAAAATACTTTTTTAGATAATTCAGACAAAAGAGACTTATCAAAAATCTTCTGTCTGATAATAGTAGTGTAACTGGAAAAGCTGTATAATAATCTTCGAAGACTTTGTTCCAATCAGCTTTGTTTTCTTTGCCGTCAAGATCAATACCAAGAACAATATAGCAGGTAGCTTTTTTAACTTTGGAAGAATCTTTAATTTCACAATGATAAGCATCAATAATTATAGCAAATGCTTCTTGTGGTAGTTCCCTTTACTTGAAAAAATCTAGCTCTTTTTTAAGGTTGTTTTTGATTTTAGTAATTTCTTCTTCAGAATAAGGTAAATTCAAACTTTTAAGATCGTTTAAAAGTGAACTTTCCGAATAACTATTGACGAATTTCAATAGATATATTTTTTACTGTTTCAACGAATACAACAGGAAAACCCTGATCTTACATATTCCATGGGTTGTCACTAAAAATTATCCTACAGTATCTTGACACTATCTAGAGAGTGTAATGGATTTATTATCCCTGTGAAGTGTGTTATAATTACAATAGAAGGTAATTAAGGAGAAACGGGAGGAAGAAGATGAACTCAACATTGAATTTATGAAAGTTGAAAACAGAGAAAGTGACATGGTCTTTAAAAGCAGTACCGAGAAAGGAGATATTGCTGTACATATATAATTTCAATCCAGCAATGATGATAAGATGCCTTACAGGATGCTAAGATATTCCCTTGAAATAATGGAAAAACACAATCTAATACCTTATCAAATAGTAATTTACATGGGAAAAAATGAGTTAAAAATGGAAGACAAATTAAATTACAACTTAGGAGAACAAAATATTTTAGACTACAGGTATAGAATAATTGATGTAGAGGAAATAAAATTTACAGACATTACAAAAACAGATTATTATGACTTATATGCACTTTTGCCTTTAATGGACAAAGAAAAAAGAAAGAGAGAAGGAGAAAATTATCTTAAAGAGTGTGTGGAAGCAATTCAATAAAGAATATGCCTGTAGATACGGCCAAGAAAAAAGACATAGCTTTTAAGGCAGAAATATTATCGGGTATAGTTTACAGCAGGGAAGTCATAGAGAGAATTTTTTCGGATATGCACGCTCTTCAAACTAAAAAGCGGGATATATTAATGTGATAGATATATGAATATAGATATTATAAAATTCATGGGAAAAATATGAAGATGCAGGAATGTTACTTAAATAAAGCATTAAAATCAAATATAACAGAATTTAATGGAGAGGTGCAAATAATGTCTAAAAAAACATCCAGACTCTGCATTATAGACAGATTTGAAGGTGATTGGGCAGTAATAGAATATGGAAATAAAACATTCAATTTTCCGAAAGAACTTCTTCCTCAAAACGCAAAAGAAGGAGATGTGCTTATATTTAACGTCATAATAGACGAAAAAGAAACAGAAAACCGCAAAAAGATAATGGAAGACCTTGCAAAAGAATTGTTTAAAGAGGAATAATGTATGTTAAATATGTTTGCCAAAATTATTAAACAAGTAAGATGTACAACGAGTTTATCATAAACATGGAAAGGAGTATGAATATTATGTATGAGAACTACGATGTGAAATACGAAATCAAAAAAGATTGGTGGTTAATTGCGATCATCATATTGATATGGATTTTTACGTTTACTGTTTTTGGACGTTTGCCGGATAAAATTCCAATGCACTGGAATATTTCGGGCCAAGTGGATAGTTTTGGTCCAAAACATGATATATTTATTTTGCCGTCAATTATTACTGGAATATATTTCGCAATGTTGTATATACCCCTTATTGACCCTAAAAGAGCCAATTATGGTAAATTTGCTGGAGCTTATAGAGTGATAAGGGCAGTTTTAGTAATTATTTTATCAGAAGTATATTTTGTTTCTACATATTCTGCATTAGGTTATAAGATTGATATAAATAGAATGGGCAATCTTATTATTCCTTTTATGCTGATTGGATTTGGAAGTGCTATGGGTAAACTTCGCCATAATTATTTTGTAGGGATAAGAACTCCATGGACGTTGGCGGATGAAGAGGTATGGAATAAGACACACCAGCTAGGCGGAAAACTATGGCTTATTGCAGGTATTATCGGTTTATTTGCTTCCTTTTTCACCGGTACATGGGTGGCTGTTTTGATGTTTGTGCTGTTAATTACTGCTGTTATAGTACCGATTGTATATTCTTATATAGTTTTCAAAAACAAAGAAAAGTAAAGTAGACAATACTATGGGAAATAATAAATTAGGCTTATTTGTAGTTTTATTAGGAATATTTGTAATATCTACTACAACATATCTAAGCAGACATATTTATATTACTGATTTTTTGCGAGGGATATTTAACGGGGTAGGCATCGGATTAGAAATTATAGGGATTATTATCATGCAGCAAAAGAAGCTACATTTAAAATTTATGTAAAATTTCCCAAAGTGTCCTGTGACAGGGGAATGCTCTTCTTTCGCATATCGATATTTTAAATGAACTATTCATTTCAGCAAATTCGTTCTTACCTTCATTATCAATTTCCACTGTAAAGTCATAATTTGATAGTTTTTCAACAAGAACATTAATCTGCTTCATTGAGATTCCTAATAATTTTGTTATAGCAAATCCTACAATTATTGATATTACCGTCAACAAGATAAATACTCCTATAAAGATACCTCTTGATTTTGAAAAGCTAAATTTGCTTTATTTACAACTTCCATTAAATTTTTAGCATTTAATTCAACTGATTATGCCATTTTAGAATTATACAAATTATTCATAGCTTCTTAAAATCTTCATGTTATTTATAACAAAAAATGAAATTATTCCAAAAGAAATGGCAACTATTCCTATTAGAATAAAAAGTAAAGTTGTTATTTTTACATTTTTCAGTATGTTTTTACTTCCTTTTACGTTCACGTTCTGAACATCAGTTCTATCTCCTCTGAAGTTTTAGGTCTCGATATATAATAACCTTGTATTTTGTCACAACCCCATTCCTTTAGCATACTAAGCTGTTCCCCTGTTTCTACCCCTTCCGCTACGACTTCATAGTTCATTTCCTTTGAGATATACAAAATTCCCTTAATTAATGTTTTTACTTTGTTTTCGTCAATCCTGTCAATAAGGCTTTTGTCCATCTTAATAGTGCTTATAGGAAACTCTATCATGTTTATTAAGGAAGAATATCCAACTCCAAAATCATCTAGCGAAATCTTTATTCCCCTTCTTAAAAATTCGTCTATTTTATTTACCTTTTGCTCTTTAATATCTAATATTTGAGTTTCAGTAAATTCTATGCCGATGAGATTTGATGGTATATTGTATTTACTAATAAGCTCATCAAATTTAAAGAAAAACTCATCGTCCCTAAGCTGAAGGGGAGAAACATTGATGTTAACCTTAAGCTCGATACCCTTATTCCGCCAATCTTTTATTTGTTTAAAAACATCTTCAATAATAAAAATACCAAATTCTTTGATAAGACCAGTCTCCTCAAGCACTGGAACGAATCGAGAAGGAGAGATGTCGCCATATTTGTCGTTCCTCCACCTTGCAAGGGCTTCAACTTCCCTTATCCTATTCTCTCTCAAATCATAAATAGGCTGAAATAAAAGGTAAAACTCGTTGTTTAACATCGCTTTCTTGATATCTACCATCATTTCAGCTTTTTCGATTATCTTGTCCTCTATAGTTTTGTCAAAAATGACATATTTTGATTTGCCCAATTTTTTAGCTTCAAACATTGCAGCATCTGCTTTTCTTATAATATCATCCATATGTTCGCCTACTTTTGATACATAAATGCCTGCGCTCACTGTTGTTAAGATATCTCTTTCCTCAACTTTGAAAACATAATTAAACTTTTCTATAACATTTTCTATAACGCTTATTGCTTCATCCAAATTACAGTGAAAAAGAACAACGAACTCATCACCCCCAAACCTGAAAATCTTTCCCTTTTCTTTTACTATTTCAATCAGCATCTTGCTTATTTCAACTAACACTTTATCCCCAAAATGATGTCCATAGGAATCATTAATGTATGTGAAATTATCAAAATCAAGGAGTGCAACAACAAATTGGCAATTGCTAGAGCTATAATACTCATATAAAAAATATCTGTTTGGAAGGTGGGTCAAATAATCATAATAATACTTCTTATCTCTAAGTTCCTTTTTCTTCAACACATAAATCATCCTTTCATATTCGGTCGGCGGTATCGAAGATATGCCGGACAGAAATGATATATTCTTCAAAATCAAACAGATTCATGGGAAAGGCTCCCATTCCCACGGTGAATTTTTCAAAAGCCAACTGAAACAAATTAAATAATGTCTTCAACGACTTTTTCATCTTTGTCTAAATATAATTTTATTTTTTCACCATTTTTTAATTTGTAGCCTATTTTATCAAAGTATAATTCGACTCCTTCATAGCCGTAAAGGATTTTTACTATTGAATTTTTACTTCCCTTTAATAATACGTAACTACCGACGCCGTGCGATCCGGCTTCTTTTACAAAGATATTTTTGGCAAATTCGATCGTGCTCATTTTAACCTTACCATTAATAGAAACCGAACCATTTGTAGAAATTTTTGTGTTATAACAGCCTGCTTCTGAGGTTATAATTACGTCCTTCATAGCATAAATTTTGCTGTCATGAACCCATTTTGCAAGTATACGCCCCTTGTTTTCATGTTCCTCGGCTAAAATCCTTGATATGAAGAGGATTTTTTCATAAATTTCTTTTAATGAATTCAAATGTTTTATAAGACCAATAATATCGTAATCCAAAATGTTGTTGAGCGTTTTAACGAGACTTTTTAAATACTCCAGAAGATTTTGAAGTACATTTGAACTACGTATCATACTTATTTCTCTTGATGATGTTTTTAACTCTTCTTTTAAGGTTTCGATTAATTTGATTTTCTCGCTTAAATGTCTGGAATTATTCATAACCGTTGGTAGTTCTTTAATATGGACAAAAATTGCCGATAATTTCTCAACAATAAGATTTACGGCGTGAAGTTCTATTTTATCAAAAATGTTTCCTGGTAAAAAACCGGCATGTAACTGGCTATCAACAATTCCGCCATGGATAATAATATTTTGCCCTCCCTGAACTACTGATTCGTAAACTGAACCAAGTATCTGAACATTTCCTGAAACAATTATTTGATTGCCTTTTTCGACATTTCCGTTTATTATAACATCACCATCGAATGTTACAGGCCTTGAATTCTTCGTGATACTTCCTTCGTAAATTAACATGGGAATAGAATTAAATAAATATACAACTTTATCATTTTCGTCTTTTTTATGTACAACCGGTCTTATGTCAGCTATCGCAACTATCTTATCTTCATCTTCTTTAAAAACTATGGAATCGCTGAGAATTTTTACTTCAACATCTCTTACAGGCGGTGCATGTATAATTCTACCTCTTACGCTAATTCCATTTTCACCTTTTATGGGTTTATGTAGTTTTCCGATAACATCACCTTTTCTTGCAAAGGGTATACTTGCCATCTTAAATATATCTTCTTCAGAGAATGTTTCGGTATAAAGAATTCTCGGTTTATCGGTTTTTATAATAAATTCCAGATAACCATCCCTGCCACTTTTATATGGTATTCCTCTTGCTATTACTGCTTCTTTTTTATTTTGGGTATATACGCTAATTAACGCACTTTTATCTACACTCACTATAATTCCATTCTTACGAAGATCGCTTTCCAGTATATTTAAAAATTCATGAATATCTACATCACCCCAGGAAGAAAAAAGGTTTTTTTTAAGGTTGCAATCATTTCATCATCCGAAATTTCTACAATAACCCCCATTTTCTTCAAAACATCACTTAATTCTATTTTCATAAAAACACCCCCGCATGTTAGGCGCCCCAATGGATATTAATGGATATTCTATATTCAAATATATATTCTGCCTCATTGTAAGCTCAAAGCGACTATATCTATTAACTTCAAAACTTATTATTCTGAAATTGCTATCTTCCGTTGTCCTTATTGTGGTAAAACTCTTGAAAAATCAAAGCTCGTAGGGAATGTGATATCCATAAATGCAAGAACTCTTCTCGCCCTTATTATCTTGATAAATATTTAAAAAACTATTTAAAAAACTATTTAAAAAACAAATTGCATGGGGTTCAGGCAATATTGGACTTTTGTTTTGTTTGACAAACTCGTCTGCTTTAAGTCAGCCTTATATGCAGTTCTTGGTCATCGGGCCGGGATTTATCATCTAATGTAATTTGGATGATTATTTTCGTTTTTTTTTTGAGAAAAAGACAATATAAATTTTTTTAGTTGTTTTCAAGTTATAACTTACTTACAAAAGCAAAGATATACAATATAAATAGTTAACTGTTTTGTTTTTTACATTATTATCTGTTAAAGTACTATATTCGACAAAAAAAGCATAATTCCTTCTTAAAAAATTAAAAAAAAAAAAAAAAAAAAAAAAAAATTACAGAAAAAATTGTTTATTCTCTTTCACTAATTGTATATTTAATCCTTTCCCAAAAAATAAATAATTTTTGTAGAAAGATTTGGTAATATTTATCACTATTTACTAAACTAGGATTTATTTCTTTAAAGCCTTTCATATCTCTATGCTCAAGACTTTTCGTTTTAAATTCTATATTATGCCACATCCAATTGTTGTTTTTATATACTTTGATTTTTACTGTATTATCTTCCTGTGCGCTCAAACATGCTGCCTTTATAAAATACGGGAAATAAATATCTAACTATACTCAATACAGGTGTTTTGTCTTTCAATACTTTTCCCTTCGTCATATTGTGCTTTCCTTCTCCAGGTAGGATATTGTCAAAAGTTTTTACTCTAAAATTCGTTCAAATGCTTTATTTATTGAAAGATTTATCTACTATTTTGATTTTAAACTTTACAACTTTAATGCATTTCACATCAATAGCAACTTTACAAATTTTTTTTATGGGAATACACAATTATAAATGAGGAAAATTTTACGCAAAATTTGCACTTGAACGGAAAATTTTTATTGTGTTTTTTGAGGGAAAAAAGTATAATAATATTTCGGAAAATAAAACTCTTGAGTAATTTTTCGAAAATACATAAAGGGTTTTATAATCTCCATCTACTTCGCATTAATTGGGGGTACTAACTGATGAACGCTGCTTTTCCAAAGAAAATCCTTATTGTAGAGGACAGCAAACTTAATGCACAAATAGCAGCAGAAATTCTAAATAAATACGGATACAAAACAGAGATAATCACATCAGGAGAGGAGACTGTTAAAAAAGTAGTAAATAGTGTTCAAAGTCCAGATTTAATTCTTATGGACATAGAACTTAGAGGAACAATCGATGGGATAGATACAGCAAGAATAATTCAACACCATAAAGATATCCCAATTTTATTTCTAACTGCTAATGCCAGTAAAGAAATAATGGAAAAAATAAAGTCAGTTTCAGCTTATGGGTATGTTCTTAAGGGTGTAGATGAGTATGTACTCATATCTCAAATAGAAATGGCTTTTAAGCTTTATGAGGCTAAAATACAGATAAAAAAGAGAGAAGAGTTATTCCACAGTATGTTTGAAAGCCATGATGTAGTGATGCTACTTATCGAACCAGAATCAGGACGCATTATTGATGCTAACAAAGCTGCCTGTCATTTCTACGGTTATTCCAAAGAAACTATGCTGCAGATGGACATAGAAGCTGTTGTTGGCGTTTCTACCATAGACGGTGGTCAAAAGTGTTCGGAAGCTTTAAAGAAGGGTTGTAATCCCTGCCTTTGCTTCCAACGGTTAGCTAACGGAGAAGAGAGATTAGTAGAAGTATATTCATCCCCTGTAGATTATCAAGGAAAAACACTGATGCATCTGATTATCTTTGACATTACTGAACAATGGAAAGCAAAGAGAGAGCTTGAATTTTATAAAAATCTTTTTGAAGACTCACTCAATGAAATTTACATATTCCATCCACAGACACTAAAATTCATTGCAGTAAACGGGGGTGCGAAGAAAAATTTAGGATATACTGAAGAAGAGTTCAAAGAAATGACTCCTGTTGACTTAAAACCGGAGTTTACATTGCAAAGCTTTAAAGAACTTCTTGCCCCTCTTTCTAAAGGAGAACAGAAGCAAATTATCTTTAACACAGTACACCGCAGGAAAGATGGTTCTCTTTATCCAGTAGAAGTTCACTTGGAACTTATAGAATTTGGGAAAGAAAAAGTATATGCAGCACTTGTGATTGATATAACGGAGCGTAGAACAATGGAAAAAGAACTGAAGGAAAGGAATGAGATTTTAAGCACTATAATGAAGTCTGCAGGAGATGCCATTATTATGATTGACGACAAAGGGAACGTAACTTTTTGGAACCCTGCAGCGGAGCGTATACTTGGATATTCAAGAGAAGAAATAATAGGAAAAGAATTACACGCACTTATGATTCAAGATGAACGACTGTACGAAGTATATAGAAAAGCATTTAAAAGATTCCGCTTGACCGGCAAGGGGAATACTGTAGGGAAAACAATCGAGCTAAAAGCAAGACATAAAAACGGCTATGAAATTGATGTAGAACTTTCACTTTCTGCTGTAAAAATTAAAGATGCATGGCATGCAATAGGCATAATTCGCGACATAAGCGAGCGCAAAAGATTGGAGGAATTACTTTATCACCAATCTATTACCGATCCCCTTACAAATACTTATAACAGGCGTTTTTTCATGCAGATGCTGGAGCAGGAAATAGAGCGAGTAAAACGAAATAGAAGGCCATTTTCCCTTATTATGTTTGACTTAGATCATTTCAAAAAGGTAAATGACCGTTTTGGGCATGCTGCAGGAGATATGGTTCTTAAAAGTGTTGCCGATACAGTAAAAGAAAGGATACGCAAGACAGATTGTTTTGCGCGCTGGGGAGGAGAAGAATTTATAATCCTCCTGCCTGAAACTTCTTTGAATAATGCAGTTGATCTGGCTGAAGAGCTTAGAAAACAGATAAGTAGGATGGAACTGCAAGGAATAGGGGATGTAACAGCAAGCTTTGGAGTAACTGAATATAGGGACACTGATACCATTGACACAGTTCTTATTCGAGTAGACAACATGTTGTATGAAGCAAAAGGCGCAGGAAGAAATTGCGTAAAAAGCTGTAAATTTGACATAGAAGGAGGATAAGGAAGAGGCTATAAGTAGCCTCAATAAAAGAGCTATGGGAGAAAGAAAAGACAGAAAGAGCATTCTAATATTGAAAGTAAAAAGTAGAAAAGAATTGTTTGATTTAGTAATTGTGGAACAATCAAAAAAATGAATTTCCACATGCCGCTAAAAATTGAATCCAATAACCCTATAATACCCACAAATATCCAAAGCCGACCGCCTGTTAGATGGGATTTATTTCACGCCTTTTTATCCGCAAGTATCTAAGGAGTTCTAATGTCTATAAAATAATCTCTTAGTAAATTTTCCTTCACATTTTCTTCAAATTTTTAATTTAAAATAATCTTATACTAAGAGTACACACAAATTTTTCATCAAAGAAAAAAGATAAATGAGAGGAGAAAAAACTATGTTTGACTTCACGTTAACTACCTATAAAAAACAAAAGAGTTGATTGAGGACTTAAAAAAAGAACTTAAAGAGGAAAACTTTGGTGTGTTATGGGAATTTGAATTGCACAAAAAACTCGCTGAAAAAGGGCTGCCTTATAATCACAGTGTAACAATTTTAGAAGTTTGTAATCCTAATGCCGCTGCAAAAATTATCGCAATTGACCCAATGGCAAGCTACTTTCTACCATGTAAAATTGTAATTATAGAAGATACAAAAGAAACAAAAGTAGGTGTTTTAAAATTAGCTCAATTATTCTCACATATGGACAGCGATAATGTAGAAATTAAAGACATTGCTAAAGAAATTGAGGAACGTTTAATAAAAATAATCAATAAGGTTGTTTAATGAAAAAGGTCAAATGACTCCCTAAATTATCGTATAAGAGCCCCAGCTTTTTATTTTTACAAAAAGCTGGGGCTCTTGCACAGAGACAATATTTATAAATTCTCTTTAATTTAAATAAATGAATTTATAAATTGCCCTGATGGCAGCAACATTGACCAGAAATATGAAGATATAATTAAAAACTTAGTATAAAAATTTCGAGTTTTTGTGTCTACTATATTGACATAAATCCAGGTACCACCTAATGCACCTTATTGAAACCACTCCTCTTGTCTTTTTTTCGTGTATTCTAAAAGGGCAGCGCACATGCATTGCCCTTTTGCTATTACGACTCCAAGAGCGCTTCAGGTTGAGAAAGAAGTTCCGCCAGCCGAGTTAAGAATCTCGCAGCAGGTGCGCCGTTTATTACCTGGTGATCTACAGTAAGACTAAGAGTCATAAATTGTGCGGAGCGGACGTTTCCATTCTCAAGAACTGGTCGTTCCACTATTCTTCCAATACCGAGAATTGCAGATTGCTTTGGATATAGCACAGGGGTAAAGAAACCAATACCATAAGTACCCAGATTTGTAATCGTAAAGGTACCTCCTTGTAGCTCTTCTGGCTTTATAATACCTTGCAGAACTGCATCAGTAAGCCGGCGTCTCTCAACAGCCATTTCATTAAGATTGAGTCTATGAGCATTTTTGATTACAGGCACTAAAAGTTCATCGCCACGGGCAACAGCAAATCCCAAGTGAACTTCTGCAGGCAGTATCATATCGTCTCCATCAATAATAGCCTGCATTTCAGGATTTTCTAAAATCGCCCGAACCACTGCTTTATGTATAAGATCCGTCATGTTGGCAGGTGAACCTTTTTGTCTAAGCTCCATGCGGACTTTGATTAACGCGCTTACATCTATCTCCCGCCCTAATGTAAACTGTGCAGTTTCTCGCAGGCTTTGTAACATCCTCGCACCAACTAAACGTTGAGTAGGAGTGAGGGGTACCCTTTTTGCTTTTAAATCTGTCTTTTCAGAACGTTGAGCAAATTTCTTAACATCCTCCTCAGTAATACGACCGCCCGGGCCGGTTCCCGGTACTGCCTCCAGAGAAATTCCCAATTCACGGGCAAGCTTACGGGCTGCAGGGGTGGCTCTTACATCTCCTGTCCTGTTACCGGGATCCTGGGTATCCACTGGAGTACTCTGGGATCTCTGCTCCGTCTCGCCGTGGATGTGGGTCGTTTCCTCTGGCGCATAGACTGGAGGTATCGCAGATTCACTACCTCCAGCCACCTCCGTGGCCTCTTCTTCGATCAAGCAGAGCGGCTGCCCAACCTTAACTACATGGCCTTGGGGGCATAGGATTTTTGTAAGTATGCCGCTTACTGGAGCCTGGATTTCAACAACTACTTTTTCAAATTGTACTTCCAGCAGCAATTCGTCTGCTTGTACTGGCTGTCCTTCATCCTTGAACCAATTCACCACAAACCCTTCTATTCCATTTGATGCTACGTTAGGCATGCGAAATTCGTATGGCATAAGATATCAGTCCTCCTGCTTTGAAATTTCATTATTATGACCTGAGCAATTCCTTAACTGCATTCACAATTTTAGAACTTAAAGGTAATACAAACTGTTCCAAAGGACGAGAATATGGGATAGGCACGTCTGGAACTGCTAACCGTTTGACAGGCGCTTCTAAGTAGTCAAAAGCATGCTCAACTACAGTTGCAGCAACTTCTCCGCTCATACCATAGCTCAAGTAGTCTTCATCCACTACCAATACTCTACGAGTCTTTTTTACAGTATTTATTATGGCTTCGCGGTCTAATGGCACCAATGTCCTGAGGTCCAGAACCTCAACGCTTATACCTTCTTTTTCCAGTTCTTTAGCCGCCTCTAATGCTTGATAGACGCCCATAGCCACGCTGATTATCGAAACATCTTTTCCTTCCCGTTTTACCTCTGCTTTACCAAACGGGATCGTATAAGGCTCCTCAGGGACAGGGCCAGTGCTGTCCTTAATAAGGGTCATCCAACCCAGACCAAGTAACCCCTTGTGGAACATGTATAGAACAGGATTGTCATCCCGTATGGCTGAAATCATCAGACCTTTGGCGTCATAGGGAGTAGAAGGTACAACTACTTTGAGACCAGGCAGATGAGCGAAAGTCCCCCAAAGACACTGTGAATGCTGTCCTGCATCGTTGTAACCACCACCAACCGCAGTCATGAGCACCAAAGGTATCCGAATATTTCCCCCTGAAAAGTAAGTGTTTTTGGCAATGTGATTATAAATTTGATCCATACACACGCCAAAGAAGTCTACAAACATTAATTCTACTATAGGACGCATACCTTCCATAGCAGCTGCTAAAGCAGCACCTATAAAACCTGTTTCGGAAATGGGTGTATCGATAGCTCTTTCTGGCCCAAATTTTTCATATAGCCCAGCTGTGGCACTGAATATACCTCCATATACACCTACGTCCTCACCCATGACAAAAACTCTCGGATCCCTTTCCATCTCCAAACTAATGGCCTCAGCAATTGCTTTTGCCATAGTAAGCTTTCGCGTGGTTTTCGCAGACATAATTTTCTCCTCCTTTACATACTATTCACCACTAAACGCGTAACTCACTATTCTACAAACACGTGAAGTAGAGCTTCTTCCGGTGCTGGGTAGGGTGACTCCCGAGCAAACAAGAAAGCATCCTCAACACGCTTCCGTGCTTCATCGTCTAATTGTTTAATTTCAGCTTCTTTGGCTATGCCATTTTCAATAAGGTATTTCCTGAACCGCTTAATTGGATCATTTTGCTTTAGACGTGGAACTTCGTCCTTGGGTCTATAGACTTCTGGATCACCCTGGAAATGCCCAAAGAAACGATCTGTTTTAACTTCAATAAGAGTTGGACCCTCCCCCTGGCGCGCTCGCTCTACTGCCTCGCCAGCAGCATCGTAGACAGCTAAGACATCGTTTTCTCCCACGTATATTCCGTGTATACCATATGCAACTGCACGGTCAGCATTTCTACTAATAGCTGTGGACTTTTGTTTTGGTACAGAAATTGCCCAACTATTGTCCTCACATACAAACACCACAGGTAGCTTCCAAATTGCAGCTAAGTTAAGCCCCTCATGAAAAGCACCCTGATTTGCAGCACCGTCACCAAAAAAGGCCACAGCTACACGTTTTTCCTTGCGCATTTTGAAAGCTAGAGCTGCCCCTACTGCTTGGGGAATGCTAGCACCGACGATACCGCTGCAGCTGAAGTGTACATCAGGGTCAAAGAGGTGCATGTGACCACCTTTGCCGCGGCCTAAACCGGTAACTTTGCCAAATATTTCTGCTGTCATGCGTTTGAGATCTACTCCTTTTGCAATAGCAAAGTGGTGAGGCCGGTGAGTACCGACTACAGCATCCTCCTTATTAAGGTGCATGCATACCCCTACAGCTACAGGCTCCTGTCCTGCAGCTAAATGCATCTCACCAGGGACTGGGCCTGATGCAATGTTGAATACTGGGTATTTCCCTTCCTGATAGGCTTCAGCCATGGTTTCCTCATATAATCGAATTGTAACCATCTCAAGGTACATACGCATAAGAGTTTCTTTGGGAATGTTCATACCTTTTCACTCCTATCTATTTACAATTTTTCAATTTTTTACAATATACTACCCTGCTTTATAATATCAAAGAAGGTGAATATGTTTTAATTTCTTTTGTTACATCCCCCCCTTTTAGATTTTGCATTAAATATATTCTTGCAAAAAATATGCCAGCACCCATTATTGAGTGCTGGTTTACTCATCTCTTGATTTTTACAAGAAATTATGAAATCTTAATCTGCTTCTTTGTAACTTATGTCTCTTTTTGTAACGTTAGATTTTGGAACACCATAACGAGTCTTTAGCCCATATTTATAAAGCTTCCTATACAAAGTGTTCCGTGCTATGCCTAAGGCTTCAGCAACTTTGGTTATATTACCTCCATAATGTTCGAGAAGTCGACTAATCTCCTGCTTTTCCAGTTCAATAAGAGAGGTAGAAGAAAAAGTACAGCTGTTCTCGCGGATAGTTTGAGAGCCAGACAAGTAAGGTGGCAAATGATTAACAGAAATTGTACTACCCTCTGCTATATTCACTGCCCATTCTGCCACATTTCGTAATTCCCTAATGTTTCCTGGCCAGTCGTAATTACTTAATAAAGGCCAAATTGATGGATCAATATTGGTAATATTTTTGCCTAATTTTTGCGAAAATTTATTGACAAAATGTTGAAAAAGAAGAGGTATATCACTTTTGCGTTCTCGTAACGGGCATAAATGAATAGTGAGAACTCTCAGGCGATAATACAAATCCTCTCGAAATTTTTTCTCTCTTACTAACTTCGTTAAATCCGAATTGGTCGCAGCAATAATTCGAACATCTAACGGTATCTCCTTATGTCCGCCTATTCGAACTACCTTTTTTTCTTCTAACACTCGTAAAAGGTAAACCTGTATATCCATAGGCATATCGCCTATCTCGTCTAAAAATAAAGTACCTCCTTGTGCTTGTTCAAATTTACCTGGCTTGCCCTCTGGTCGTGCACCGGTAAAAGCTCCGCCTACATAGCCGAAAAGCTCACTTCCAATTAATTCTCGCGGCAAAGCACCACCATTTATCGCCACAAAAGGTCCTTTCCTACCGCTAGCCTCATGAATGGCTCTTGCAAAAAGGTCTTTCCCTGTCCCTGTCTCTCCTAAAATAAGGACTGGTGCATCGCTATTTGCTGCAATTTGGGCTAATCGTATACTTTCACGCAAACAGGGATGATTTCCCAATATTACTTCGAATCCTTTTAAGGCTGGAGGAGAGCTTATATAAAATTGACTACCTTCATGCATTTTTAGAGCTATTAGAGCCGCTACATTTTCATTGTAATAACCACTTATAGGTGAAACATCTGCGCTACACCGCAAGATACCTTTTCTACTTTGCACTAATATTTCCTTGTTTTTTATACTCTGCCGCGCTTTTATGAGGAATAGGATTTCCTGCGAATTGTCAAATATTTCATCAGCTCTTCGTCCTATTAAATCTTCTTTTTTCCATCCCAAAACTTTCTCAGATGCATAATTAACCTTGATTAATCTTCCTGTATTATCCATCACTAATAAGGGATCACTGTTGTTTTCTAAGAAGTATTCTGAGAGTTGTCTGTAAGGTAAAGTTTCTTTAAAGGCTTTACTCTGCTTCAAATTGTTTTCAATCGCAATTGCAGAAGATACTATAGTAGCTAATGCCAGTTTATTTTCTCGGTACCAAGGTCCCGAAAGATCAATAACTCCAATAGGTTTTCCTTCCGGACTAAAAATTGGAGAACCAGTACATGTCCAAGAGTGAAGTCCACGAGAGAAGTGTTCAGCCCCAGTTACATCAAGGGCTTGCCCTATAACCATTGCAGTTCCTATACCGTTAGTGCCAACTTTATCTTCTCGCCAGCATGCGCCAGGAATGAAATTGGTTCTTCGAGCTAGGTCTATAGTTTCCTGGTGGTTCCCTAATGTCTCTAATATATAACCGTCCTCTCCTACTAAAACTGCAAGGAAACCATAGTCACCAGACAGCGATAAAAGCTTTTCCATAATCGGCCTAGCAGCTTGAATTAGTTCTTCTTGTTTTTCTCTGACTTCTTTTAAAGCGGCACCCTCGATAATTTCTTGTCCTTGTTCCTGGTACGGATCGACGCCTGCAATTTTGCTCCTTTCCCAAGATTTAAGTATTTCCGACCTAACGATTTGTTTTGAGATAGTCATGGTGTTTTGAAAGTCGTTCCATTGATGCCACACTTCTTCATAAACTCCATAAAAATTTTCTTTCATTCACCTCTCCCCCCGTACCAAGTTATATCAGATAAACCCCTAATTTAGGGGGTTATCAAACCCTATAATACTTGATACAAAAAGATTTGAGAAAAAGAAGGCTTCCCTCCCTTTAGTGTCGAAGGTAGGAATTACCGAAACCCAAAACCCACAAAGGAAGAAACTCTATGTTATATTTCGACAACCACTACGCAATCTCCTTCTTCGTTCTTTATTAAATTTTTACTTGAAAATTTTTCTTATAGCTGCAAAGCACTTTACTACAATAACTCTTAAGAGAGATTTGTATTCATCTGATATAGCTAATCCTATCAAATGAAATAGATTTTTTATTTCCCTCTCAGTAAATTCGTAATTTTGTAACGCATAAGAAATTTCCAAAAGATAATTTTCTATTAAAATTTGGTCATCAATCATAGATGATATTAATTTATCAATTTTTTTCTCCACTTCTGCATCATCTTCAAAATTTATCCCTATAAGTATATCACCAGGTATTCTCAGATCTTTTAATCTTTCATCTTTAAATATAAATAGTGCGATTTATTCTAACTTTCTAATTATATCGGCTTGTGAAAAATTTTCTTCCTTTGTCTATGTATCCTTAATCAATTTTGATAATTTTTCTACATCGAGATAATCCTTCGTTTCAGATAGGTCAATACCATATAAAATACTTATAACTCGAATTGATAGTATTCAATTCTTTTTAAATTTTTAATTATTGTTTTTTTGAGCTATATAAAAAGACGGTTTTAAACCGCCTTTTTATAATCCGAGTTCCATTCTTGCAAATGAAGATAGACGATCATGATCCCATGGAGGTGAATATACAATTTTTACTTCTACCTCACTATAATCTCCAATTGAAAGTACTTCGTTTTTTACCTCATTTGACAACACATCAGCAAGTGGGCAACCTAATGCTGTTAGTGTCATTATAATGTATAATTTATTATCTTCTTTGTGAATTTCATAAACAAGCCCAAGGTTTATAATATCTATACCGATTTCTGGATCAACAACAGACATGAGAACATCTATTATACGATTTTGCTCTTCTTTGTCATCAATGCCAACAAATTTAATTGGTGCAAAGTCAAGAAATTCTTCACTTTCCATAATATATTGTGCCTCCTTTATATCCAATTATATTGTATTACTTTTTCCTTTTTCTTCGGTTTTAAAGTTAAAAACTATACGTAGTTTTTCCAAAATTATTTGCGTAAAAAAGACATATAGAGGAACTTAAATAATTTGAGTAATAATTCGAGGAGGTAATGTAACTTTCATGGACAAATGGAAAAGCAATTGGATAAAATAAGGTACAAGTATTACAGAAGATATAAGCTGGCCTATTCCGATGGCTATGACTAATTGCCAGAATGAAGGCAACGTCCCATCCTCCGGCACTTCACGCGAGACACCTACTCTGCCAAGAGCTATTTTATATTATATCATATTTTACCGTTTTTTATATAGACGAAATTTTTGTGAAAGGGGTCATTTTTATTAAAAGAAAATAAAAAAGCTATTTGTAAAAGAGATTAAAAGTGGTATAATTTTGGAAAGGAATTATTTAGGTAGTATAACAAAAACCTTAAGAGGGAGTTTAAATGGAGGATTATAAGGGGTACTTTATAAAAGGCGAAGATGAAGAAAAAATATATCTTCATTGTTGGGAAAATGTTAATAATGGGCACTTTTAAATTTATATAAAAAAGAGAGACTGCAAAACATACCTCAAAATTTGCCTATTTTTATAATTTCAGGTGAAGAGGATCCTGTGGAGGAATATGGAAGATTAGTAAATAGACTTTATGGAATTTACAAAAACGTGGGTAGTACATTAGTAGATATAAAAATTTATCCTAGTAAGAGACATGAAATTTTAAATGAGATTAATCGGGAGGAAGTGTTTGAAGATATTTTAAATTGGATAAAAGAAAAGGTATATGAAAGGAGATAAATAAATGGTATATGTGGCTATTATAATATTTTTAATTGTAATTGCTATTATAGTAAAACCGAGGATTGAAATTTACCATCTTAAACAAAAGTACAGGCAACTTATGTTTTTATCTTCAATGGAGCAAGCTGAAAAATCCCTTCAGCTTCAGATACAGCGTCTTAAAGTTAAATATCCAGGTCGAACTGAAAAGTGGTACATTGAAAAAGTCATTTTTGATTTAGAAAGAGATAGAAGATAATTTTTATAAACTTGTTATTTTTTTCTGCATATTATATGATAAAAGAAAAGTTGGAAAAATTATTTTGATGGTGGTGATTAATATGCTAATAGCTGTTGACCCCGGCCATGGAGGAAAGGATCCTGGTGCTGTTGTGGGTGATTATAAAGAAAAAGATATAAATCTAAATATAGCTTTAAAAATAAGGGATATTTTAGTGAAGGAAAATATCGGTGTAATAATGACAAGAGATAAAGATGAAACAGTAGACTTACAGCAAAGGTGTGATATTGCCAATAAGAGCAAAGCAGATTATTTTATTTCTATTCATTGTAATAGCTTTACAGATCCTTCCGCAAATGGTACGGAAACTTACGCGTATCCCAGAAGTTTAGCAGGACGAAATTTAGCCCAATATGTACAAAATGAAATAGTAGAAATGTTAAAAACAACAAATAGAGGAGTAAAATATGAAAGTTTTTATGTACTGAAGCATACTGTAATGCCTGCGATACTAGTTGAAACAGCTTTTATGTCAAATCCACAAAATTTAGATTTGCTTTTACAAAAGCCAGATGCTTTTGCACAAGGGATTGCAAATGGCACAATTAAATTCTTAAAAAGCGTAAATTATAAGCAAACAGATGATATTGAAAAATTACAGATGAAAGGAATTATAGATAAACATTATGACCCTAAAAGTTATGTCACTTGGGGAGAATTTGCTTCTGTAATATTGAAAATATTGGGAGGGAGATAAATGAGGGATTTGGTCATGACAATTTTGACAGCTGGTGTTCAACTCGTTATAATGGTTGCGCTTGGGTATTTGATTGATTATTTAAATACCAAAATTGGTATGGAAAAAATGAAGAGATACTATGAAATTGCAAAAACTTTTGTGCAAGCAATAGAACAGCAAATAGGGCCAGGTAAAGGACCTGATAAAAAAGCGGAAGTTTTTAACTTATTAAAAAAAGTGGTTGGCAATAAGTTAACAGACGAAGAAATCGATAAACTAATAGAAGCAGCAGTTTTTGAAATGAATTATATATTGAAATTAAAAGGTTTGGAGAGACAAGGTTTGGACAAATAATGAAAAAACTTTATTACAAAAAAGCACTCTATATGGGTGCTTTTATTTTTAGCACCTATTACTAATAAAAATTGCAAGAAGACAATTTAAAAATTTCATCAATGTAAAAGATTACAAAAGGCGTACCTACAAAACAACGATATTATAATGAAAAGTTTGGAATAGAGGAACATGCTAAAATTTATTTTGCAAATTTTATTATTCAAATTGCAAAGCTAAAAATTTTTTTGTATAATATTCTTATACTTATTATTGTGAGGTGGTATAAGTTGGACTTTTCTCTCATTATTAATAAGGAAACAATGGAAATTATAAATAAAATGAGACTACCAGAAGAAGTAGAAGAAATATTAAAAGTGTGTCCTAAAATAACAATTCCAGAAAGTAGACAACATCTTCTTGAAATTTCTGTTGGAGGAAATAATGACTTTTTTGAAATTTTTTATGATGTTCCAGAAAAAGGGAAAGTATTAGAAGCGACTGTGGCAAGGTGTAAAAATGGGTTAGCAGTTAATTATCCTGAGCCTTATATGAGAAGGAGAGAGCCAGATTGTCTTGTAGTTGCTGATAATGGGGAGACAGATAAACCTAGGTTTGTGGATAGGTATGGATATGATTTTGACGAATTAAGGCAGAAAACTTTTGAATGGCTGAAAAAGCAAAATTTAATTGTCATGCCTTTTATGTCTGGTGGAGATGAGTACGGTTATCCATCGCTTCTCTTGGCACCTGAAAATGCTGGTTTTTTCGCTACGGCTCTTGCAGATATTCAAGGATTTATACCTAAAAAGGAAATACCGGAAGGTTTTACTCCGAAAGCAATAGTATATTTAGCCCCTCCCTTTAGGCATACTCATTTTAATGGAAAGCAAGTAGTTGTGCACAACCGATTAGAAAATCTCCATGAACTTTTTTCGTATAACTTGTATCCTGGGCCAAGTGCAAAAAAAGGAATATATGGGGTACTCTTAACAATGGGAGAAAAAGAAGGGTGGATTACTGCTCATGCTTCTGCAGTGAGAATAATTACTCCTTATGACAATATATTGACTATTATGCATGAGGGTGCCAGCGGTGGCGGAAAGAGTGAAATGCTGGAGCAAATTCACAGGGAGCCTGATGGGCGCATAAAAGTAGGGCGCAATTTAGTGACAGGTGACGAAATATACGTAGACCTTAAAGAAGCTTGTGAATTACAACCTGTAACTGATGATATGGCATTATGCCATCCGGATTTGCAACAAGGTAAAAAATTAGTGATAAAAGATGCAGAAAAAGGTTGGTTTATACGTGTAGATCATATGAATGAATATGGAACGGACCCTCATTTTGAAAAGTTATGTATCTATCCTAAAGAGCCTTTAATCTTTTTAAACATAGACGGAGTGCCTAAATCCACTTGTCTTATATGGGAACATATTATGGATGCACCTGGCAAACCTTGTCCCAATCCTCGTGTAATTATGCCAAGAAGGTTTATGCCAAATGTAGTTGATGAAGCTGTAGAAGTGGATGTGAGGAGTTTTGGTGTGAGGACTCCCCCTTCTTCAAAAGAAAAGCCTTCCTACGGTATAATAGGCATGCTACACTTGTTGCCTCCTGCTCTTGCTTGGCTGTGGAGATTAGTTGCACCGAGAGGTCACGCTAATCCAAGTATAGTAGGAACAAGTGGACTCGAAAGCGAAGGTGTAGGTTCTTATTGGCCTTTTGCAACGGGTAAAAGAGTAATTCACGCTAATCTTTTATTGCAGCAGATTATAAATACACCGGGTACTCGATACATTCTCGTTCCAAATCAATATATAGGAGTGTGGAAAGTAGGATTTATGCCCGAATGGATAGCTCGTGAATATCTTGCAAGAAGAGGAAGTGTAAGATTTAGACCAGATCAAGTTACACCAGCGAGAAGCAGTCTCCTCGGTTATGCTTTAAATACATTAAAAATAAACGGAAGTTTTATTCCTCGCGAATTGCTGCAAGTTAACAAGCAGCCCGAAGTAGGGGATGATGGATATGACAAAGGTGCTGAGATGTTAAATGAATTCTTCAAAAGAGAATTAAAGCAATTCTTAGTACCTGAACTTGACCCTCTTGGTAAGAAGATTATTGAAACATGTTTAGAGGATGGAAGTTTAGAGGACTATATAAGACTTTTGGGAGATTATAGATAATTAAAAAAAGAGCCTGTACATAAGTGTATGGGCTCTTTTTTGTATTTCTTGTAAGAGCTGTGGCAAAACAAAAAAGCATAAAAAAGAGGGGGGAAGTCCCCTCTTTTTTATGCTTCGTGAACGGCTTCTTTTGAGGTTGAAGTTTTTTCTGTCTTTTTTGCTTTTGCTAAGTTGATTTTGGGCAAGACAAGGTTTAGAAGTATTCCTGCTAAGGTGGCAGGACCTATGCCTTCAAAGACGAAGTTTCCAAAGGCTATTTTTATACCGCCTACACCCAAAGTCAGTATTACAGAAGCTATTATGAGATTTCTGCTGTCAGAAAAATCTACTTTATTTTCAACAAGTGTTCTCATACCTGCTGCCGCAATCATTCCAAAGAGTATTATTGTTACTCCGCCCATAACAGGTTGCGGAATTACTTCTATCAAAGCGCCTATTTTTTGTATAAAGCTTAAAAGTATTGCTATTATAGCTGCACCTTGAATAACTTTTGAGCTATAGACTCTTGTTATTGCAAGGACTCCAATGTTTTCACCGTAAGTTGTGCTGGGTGGTCCGCCAAAAAGTGCCGCAATTGATGTTGCAAGGCCATTACCTAACATTACTCTATGAAATCCAGGGTCTTTTATTAAATCTTTTTCAACGATATTTCCTATTACGAGGACGTGCCCTAAATCTTCAATTATAGCGACTAAGGCCAGCGGCGCAACCAAAGAGACAGCACCCCATGCCAGTTCCGGAGTATGTCCTGTTAAGAAGGAGAATTTGGGAATTGCAATCCATGAGGCTTTTGCAACAGGTCCGAAGTCTACAAGGCCTCTTGTTATCGCGAATATATATCCGCCAATTGTTCCTAAAAGTATGGGTATGACTTTTATAAATCCTTTGCCAAACATGCTAAAGACTATGATAAGGGTTGCTGTAAAAAGAGCCGTTGGTAAATCTTTTTGCGCTTGAGCTATTGCTACAGGAGCAAGGCTTAGACCTATTATCATAACTACAGGGCCTACTACAACGGGGGGAAGCAATTTTTCTAACCAATCGATGCCTGTCAAGCTTATGATTATGAATACCACTATATATACAAGGCCTGCTGCTATCATACCAGTAAAAGCACCTCTTACACCAAATTGCTTAGTTGCAGCTATTATAGGTGCTATAAAGGCGAAGGAAGAACCTAGATACGCAGGTACTTTTCCTTTTGTCATCAAATGGAATATTAAAGTTCCAAGCCCTGATGTGAAGAGGGTAACAGCTGGGTCAAGACCTGTTAAAAGAGGTACTAAAATTGTTGCACCAAACATGGCAAATACGTGCTGAAAAGATAGTGGAATTGCTTGTTTTATAGGGGGGGTTTCTTCGATTCCGTATATTTTGTTTGACATAAAAAAACCTCCTTTGAGTTTTTTGTTTACAAAAAAACCCTCTCAAGGAGGATGCAAATATAGATATTTTATTTTCCTCCTTTTTAGCCTCGCTGGGCTAAATTAAAGGGTTTTTTCACTTTTTCTCTACAATTATAGCATACAAAATATTATTTGTCTACCACAAAAAGCCCCTTTAAGAGACCTTTTAAAAAGCAAAGAGAAGATAAAATTTAACTATTTTAGCTCCACCTTTCTTTTCTGTAACGTTCCAATACATTCAGTACATAATTTATATCAAAAGTTGTATGGTCGGCGTTAATTTGGAACCGGATACTTTCACTACCTCTAGGTACCACTGGATAGTTTATAGCTGTAGCGAGAATGCCGTTATCTATGAGGTAATTTACTAAATCTATCGTTCTTGTTGCATCTCTAACCAAAAGTGGTACTATTGGATGCTCGCTTACTACAGTTTCATATCCTAATTTTACAATCCCTTCTCTAAAAAGTTTTGCCAATTCTTTGAGGTGTGAAAGTCTTTTTTGACCTTCTTTGCTATCAAGTATTTCAAGGACTTTTAAAACACAAGCAGCTTCTGATGGTGTTACTGGATTTGAGTAAATATAAGTTATAGTTTTTTCTCGCAAGTAAGTTGTTATAACCTCGTTTGATACTACATAACCTCCATTTACACCATATGCCTTTCCCATAGTACCGATGAGAAGGTCAGCTTTTCCACCTGTTATTTCTTCTGTGCCTCTTCCAGTTGGGCCAAAAGCGCCAACACCGTGAGAATCGTCAACTATAGTTATTATGTTTTCTTCAAAATCTTTGTCATATCTGTCTGCAATCTCCTGAATTTTCTTTAAATCTGCGTAATCTCCTCTCATACTGAATACACCGTCAGTGACTACAATGGCGCGTTTAGCTTTACCAATAAAACTCTTTATTCCATTTTCTAAATCTTTATAGTCTAGGTGTTTATAAATATATCTTTCTTTGGGTCTTGAAAGTCTTATAGCGTTTATAATACAGTTGTGATTTAGTTCATCACTTATTATTACTGTTTCAGGAGTCACTAAAGAGGAGATGATACCTACTACAGTCATATAGGCGGAGCTAAAAATCATTGCATCTTCTCTGCCGTGGAATTGAGCAAGCTTTTTCTCAAGGTCTCTATGTGTTATATAGGTTCCGCTTATAAACCTCACTGCTCCAGGTCCAATGCCAAACTTTCTTGCAGTCTCCTCTTCTACTTTTATTACTTCCTCATTAAATTGCATTCCGAGGTAAGAGTTAGAGTTCATCCTTATAAATTCTTTGTCTCCAAAGCCTTTTAAAAAGAAACGTGGACCTTTTTCACCCTCTGGTTTTTTTACATCGACTATGATAAGTTCTTTTCCTTTAGCACGACCTTCAGTCTTTAACTCATCGAGTTCTTTTTGTAAAATTTCATTTAATCTTGTAAGTGGCATCTTTTTTACCTCCTTTTGTTTATGGATATAATACAACTTTGCCACATTGGCCTTTTATCATTAGTTCCATGCCCTTTTCATATTCAGAAAGAGGGAAGGTATGAGTAATTATTGGTTTTAATGCTTCTTTAAGGCCAGAGCGCAATAAACCCTTTACTTTGTACCAGGTATCGTACATTCGCCTTCCTGTGATGCCGTTTATTGTTATGCCTTTAAAAACGACGTCATTTGTTATGTCTATAGGAACTTCATTGTCAGGAAGACCCAAAATAGACATCCTTCCGCCTTTTGCTATATATTTAAGTCCTTGTCGTATTGCAGTGGGACTTCCAGAGAAGTCCAATACTACATCTGCACCGTAGCCTTCTGTTTCACTTTTTATTATATTGACAACGTCTTCTTCAAGTGGGTTTATAACTCGTGTTGCACCTAATTTATGAGCAAGTTCCATTCTGTATTCGACAGGTTCTATTGCAAATATAGCTGAAGCACCAGTTGTTTTAAGAAGTGGTATTGCCATCATACCTATAGGACCGCAACCTACTACAGCGACAGTTTTTCCTACTATCTCTCCAGAAAATACTGTGTGAACGGCGTTTCCAAGGGGTTCTTGTATGGAGAGAAGTTCTAAAGGTATGTCTTTATCGTTTAGCCATACATTGCTTTCAGGGACTTTAAAGTATTCTGCAAAAGCACCGTCTGTGTCAACACCAAGTATAAGCGTATTTTCACATATGTGAGCATTTCCAGTTCTGCAAGCTTTGCATTTTCCGCATACTATGTGAGTCTCCGCACTTACTAAATCTCCAACTTTTATAGATGTTACATTTTCTCCTATTTCTACAACTTCTCCTACAAATTCATGTCCCATTATCTTAGGTGGTTTTATCCGGCTTTTTGCCCATTCATTCCAAACGTAAATGTGAACGTCTGTGCCGCAAATAGATGTGGCTTTGACTTTTATTAGTACCTCATCAGGTCCTATTTTTGGTATTTCTTTTTTTATTATATCTGCACCTTCTTTGGGATGTTGTTTAACAACAGCGATCATATATCCTTCCATAATGGACATCTCCTTTACTTGTACACTCATCTTACTACATAATATATTCTATATATTTGTACAAATTCCTTCTTGCATTACAAAAAAATTTTAATGGACTATATTTTTTTATAAAGGCAAAAAGAAACCTGTTCTATCATTAAAACTCTGAAGACAAATATTTAAAATTGTCTTCAATGCCTAAATGTATGATTATTATTTTTTAATGAAATAATATATCTGGATAGAAAGACCATGTTAAGGGTTAAGGAGGATTATTTTATGCGAAAAATGGCTACAATGGACGGAAATACAGCAGCTGCTTATGCCTCTTATGCTTTTACGGAGGTTGCAGCAATTTACCCTATTACGCCTTCTTCTCCAATGGCTGAAAATGTTGATGAATGGGCTGCCCATGGCAAGAAGAATATATTTGGTCAACCCGTGAAGGTTGTTGAAATGCAGTCAGAAGCAGGTGCTGCAGGTGCTGTCCATGGTTCTTTAACTGCAGGCGCTTTGACAACCACATATACCGCATCACAGGGGCTTCTTTTAATGATACCAAACATGTATAAAATTGCAGGAGAGCTTTTGCCAGGGGTGTTTCATGTAAGTGCCCGCGCAATTTCTGCCCATGCACTTTCTATATTTGGCGACCATCAGGATGTAATGGCAGTAAGACAAACAGGTTTTGCACTTCTTTGTTCTGCCAATGTACAGGAAGCCATGGATATGGCATTTATAGCCCATCTTTCTGCTATAAAATCTAGGGTACCATTTTTGCATTTTTTTGATGGCTTTAGGACTTCTCACGAGATGCAAAAAATAGAAGTGGTGGAATATGAGGAAATTGCGAAACTTTTAGATTTAAGGGCAGCAAAAGAGTTTAGGGACAGAGCGTTAAATCCTGAACATCCTGTTGTAAGAGGTACTGCACAAAATCCTGATATTTATTTTCAAGGAAGAGAAGCTGCTAATAAATTTTATGAAAAGGTTCCTGACATAGTAGAAGATTACATGAAGAGGTACAAAGAGCTGACTGGAAGAGAATATCACCTTTTTGACTATTACGGTTCAAAGGACGCAGAGTATATAATTGTAGCTATGGGTTCTGTTTGTGACACGATAGAAGAGACGATTGATTATTTAACAAAAAAGGAGAAAAAGTGGGTTTAATTAAAGTACATCTCTACAGGCCATTTTCTGAAAAACACTTTTTTGAGGTTTTACCTGATACAGTTAAAAAGATTGCCGTATTAGACAGGACAAAAGAGCCGGGTTCAATAGGAGAGCCTTTGTACCTTGATGTGGCTAAATTATTTTATAACAAAGATAAAAAGCCCGGCATAGTAGGAGGTAGATATGGTCTGGGCTCAAAAGATACAACTCCTTCTCAGATTATTGCAGTCTATGACAATTTAAAAAAGGACTCCCCCAAAGACCGTTTTACCATAGGAATTTTAGACGATGTGACTTACACATCATTAGAAGAAGGTGAATTTGTAGAGACTACTCCTGAAGGCACTGTAAGCTGCAAGTTTTGGGGATTAGGCTCTGATGGAACGGTTGGGGCGAATAAATCGGCTATTAAAATAATTGGGGACAACACAGACTTGTATGTGCAGGCATATTTTCAGTATGACAGCAAAAAATCAGGAGGCACCACTATTTCACATTTGAGGTTTGGTAAAAAGCCGATTAAATCTTCTTATTTGGTAAATCATGCTGATTATATTGCCTGTCACAATAAGTCTTTTATTTACAATTATGATGTTTTAAAAGGACTTAAACATGGTGGGACTTTTGTATTAAATTGTCCTTGGAGTAAAGAGGAGCTGGAGGAGAAGTTACCTGCTTCAATGAAAAGATATATAGCTAAAAACAATATCAATTTTTATACAATAGATGCCATATCAATTGCCCAAGAAGCAGGTTTGGGTGGCAGAATAAACATGATAATGCAGACGGTGTTTTTTAAACTTATAAATATAATACCTTTTGAAGAAGCAGTTGAGTATTTAAAAGATTCTATACAGAAGGCCTATGGCAAAAAGGGTCAGGATATAGTGGATATGAACTTAAAGGCTGTTGACAGAAGCGTAGAAGCTCTTGTAAAAGTAGAAGTGCCTGAGGAGTGGAAAAACGCAAAAGAAGGGCAAAAAATTGTAAAGCCAGAGCCTGATTTTGTTAAAAATATACAAAGACCTATGGAGAGAAATGAAGGAGACCTCCTTCCTGTAAGTGCTTTTGTCGGCATGGAAGATGGCACATTTCCTACTGGCACGACTGCCTATGAAAAGAGAGGAATTGCAGTATTGATACCCGAATGGCAAATAGACAACTGTATACAGTGTAACCAGTGCTCTTATGTTTGCCCCCATGCAGTAATACGGCCATTTTTATTAACAGAGGAAGAAATGAAAAAAGCGCCTTCAACTTTTAAACTGAAAAAAGCAATAGGAAGAGGATTAGAAGGGCTTTGGTATAGAATACAGGTAAGTCCTTTAGACTGTACAGGATGCGGCAATTGTGCAGATGTTTGTCCAGCACCTACAAAAGCTCTTATAATGAAACCCGCTGAAGAACAAATAGAAAAAGAAGCGAGAAATTGGGAGTATGCTGTAACTCTTGATGTCAAAGATAATTTAGTAGATAAGACGACTCTAAAAGGCAGTCAATTTGCAAAGCCTCTGTTTGAATTCAGTGGCGCATGCCCCGGCTGTGGTGAGACTCCTTACATAAAGCTTTTGACACAGCTTTTTGGAGATAGGATGATGATAGCAAATGCCACAGGCTGCTCATCTATTTATGGGGCAAGTGCACCCTCTATTCCTTATACTACTAATAAAGAGGGAAAAGGGCCTGCGTGGGCTAACTCACTTTTTGAGGACAATGCCGAATTTGGCTACGGCATGTTTTTAGCAAATAAGCAGATAAGGGAAAGGCTTAGAGATTTGATGAAAGAAGCTATAAATATCCCTATTGACGATGAATTAAAAGCTGCATTCCAAGAGTGGATTGATGGGATGGAGGATGGAGATAAATCTAAAATTGCTTCTAAAAAGATTTTGGATATTATAAATAGAGGCGGGTATACAGAGAATGAGATAATAAAAGAGATACTTGACAAAAAAGATTTTCTTGTAAAAAAATCTCAGTGGATAATAGGGGGAGATGGATGGGCGTATGACATTGGCTTTGGAGGGCTTGACCATGTTATAGCATCAGGAGAAGATGTAAATGTACTAGTGCTTGACACAGAGGTGTATTCCAATACGGGAGGGCAATCCTCAAAATCTACGCCATTAGGGGCAGTTGCAAAATTTGCGGCAGCAGGTAAGAGGACAAGCAAGAAAGATTTAGGTTTGATGGCTATGAGCTATGGATACGTGTATGTGGCACAAATTGCGATAGGAGCAAATATGAACCAGACGATAAAGGCTTTTGTGGAGGCAGAAAAATACAAAGGGCCTTCACTTATAATAGCATACGCTCCTTGTATAAACCATGGCATAAAGTCAGGCATGGGGACAAGTATAATGGAGGAGAAAAAAGCAGTGGAGTCTGGTTACTGGCACCTTTATAGATTTAATCCAGAGCTTAAAAAAGAAGGCAAAAATCCATTTGTACTTGATTCTAAAGAGCCGACAAAATCTTTCAGAGAATTTATTGAGGGGGAGATACGATATTCCTCACTTAAAAACGTATTTCCTCACATTGCGGAAAAACTTTATCAGAAGGCAGAAGATACTGCAAAAGAGAGATACGAAAGATATAGAAAGCTGGCAGAATAACGATTCCGGGCGTATGCCCGGAATCGTTATTTTTTGTTTTCTTCTACCCATTCTTTTGCATTTATTACTTCATTTTTACTTGGGATAGGCACATTTGATTCTTCTTTTACATTTTGTATATTTGCCCAGGAAGCAGTCTTATGATTTTCTATTGGCACTTTGTGAGGTTTTTTTGGTTTTTTAGTCATACAATCACTCCTTTAAATGTATTATTTTCGATAATTGAAGAAATTATGACTATTATTGTGATAAACTGAGGGATGTAAATTTCTTTTCTTTCTTAGGTTACAGTTCAAATTAGCAGTATAATTATTGTTGTAATCCTGGGATGAGGAGAGATTGAAATGGAGATAAGAGGACATCATTTTTTATGTATATTAGGTTTTAGAGGGCTTGGTTATGATGAAAAATTTGTTAAAAATATGGATGAAATTATTAGAAAATTGAATAATGAACATGATATGTTGATAAAAGCTGTGGATAGTGTGGATAACATTTGCAGCATGTGTCCAAACAATGTAAATGGAGAATGTACAGAGGAAGAGTATCCAGGAAGTGTAAAAGGAAAAGATAGGGCAGTTTTAGAAGTTTTAGATATAAGGCCAGGGGAGATATTGAGCTATAGGGAAGTCACAAATAGAATTAAAGAGAAAATGACTGAAGAAAAAATGGAAAAGATATGCAGTAACTGTCAATGGTTTAGTCTTGGGTATTGTTTGGAAGGGTTTAAAAAGTTAAAAGGCGGTGTGTGACCGCCTTTATAAGTCTCTTTGTGAAAAGCGCTTTGCACCGTAATAGAGGAGAAATACCACGTAGAAAAAGATGTATATGAACATGTAAATACTGGGTTGAGACATGCCCCCAAAGAGTCCTTGTGTCATAAAACTTATCCCACTACTTTGTGTCAAAAGCTCTGCAGTCATTTTTCTATATATGACATCTGTAGGAAGGATGAGACTTGTAATTATCCCTGCGTTTATAAGACTTTCTCCGCTTTTTAAGCCAAAGGCACCGACTTGACTTTGTTGCATTGCTGTTCCAATTTGTTCAAGAACACCTCCGACGAGGGCAATTCCATAAGCCATAATAGCTATGATGCCTGTGTTTACAGTCGAAAAAATTGAGCTGGAAGCTATTATAAGGGCTAAAAATACAATCGGTCCTAAGTCGAAGAAAAAAAGTCCTCTTAAAATATTGCTTGCTTCAAAGGTTATTTTAGACCCCATAAAGATGTTTAAACCTACTACAGACAAAAACATGATGGAGCTGTATATTACAATCATAGCGCCTAAGCCTATAAATTTTCCCAACACCAGTTCATATCTTTTTATAGGTTTCGATAAAACGGCGTATATGGTGCCATTTTCTATTTCTCCTGATATAGCATTTACTGATGTCAAAACTACAAGAAAAGCCACTATGAAATTTGCGAAAAATAGACCGGCAGACAAAATTTCTGATTGAAAGATGATGTCATATATAGAATCGTTGGGACGCTCAAATATTTTACTTAAGCCAAAAGTATATATGGAAAGGTAGAGGAGGGACAAAAGGGAGACTAATAGAAAAGCCCGTTTTTTTAGCATCTCTTTAAAGGTATATTTTATTATAGTTATCACGACACCTCATCCTTTCCAATCAAGTTTATGAATAAGTCTTCCAATGAAGAAGTTTGAGTATTTAATTGATATAACTTGGCACCGGCTTCTATTACCATTTTAGCTATAACTGGTATTTTTTCTCTGTCTTCTACTTTAAAAGAGATCTTACCTTCTTTAAATTGAAATTCTTTTGATAAGCGAGAAATTTTTTCAATCAACTCTGAAGTATAGTCTGATACAATCATTTCTACATGGGTGTGTTCTTTTAATAGCTCTTCCAGTTTTCCTTCGGCTATTATTCGGCCGTGATTTATTATAGCCACTTCATCACATACCATTTCCACTTCACTTAATAGATGGCTGTTTAGAAAAACAGTTTTTCCTTGCGATTTTAATTGTTTTATGATTTCTCTTACTTCAATTCTTCCAACAGGGTCTAAAGTTGAAGTGGGTTCATCTAAAAACACTATTTCAGGGTCGTTTAAAAGGGCTATTGCTATTCCAATTCTCTGCTGCATTCCTTTGCTGTAATTTTTGATGAGTTTATTTTCGTGACCTTTGAGTTTTACCAATTCTAAAAGTTCATCAATTTTTTTGCCTGGATTTTTTATTTTATAAAGCTCAGCATGGAAGCTCAAAAGCTCTTTTCCTGTCATCCAGTCGTGATATCTAAAATTTTCAGGTAAAAATCCTACTTTTTCTCTGGACTCTACAGTGCCTATGGGTTTCCCTAAAATCCATGCAAAACCAGAGGTGGGGTGTAAAAGCCCCACCATGGTCTTTACAAAAGTGCTTTTTCCTGCACCATTTGGACCTAAGAATCCAAAGACCTGACCTTTTTCTACAGAGAGAGTGACTTCTTTAAATCCGCCTTTTCCATTAAACTGCTTTGTGAGATTTTGTGTCTCTAAAACCATTTGATCACCTCATTGAATTTGCAATTTGAATTAATGTATTTATATTTTGCTGTGTTATTAATTCATCATTTATTGTTTGTTTGTCTGTAGATGGTTCATAGGATCCATAGATTGATAGACTATACATTACTCCGTTTTCATTCCATGCTATAGATGCCATATTTGGAGAATATTTATTTGTTAGAATAATAGCTGTATTTCCTCTTATATTTATTTCTTTAACATTTTTAGATTCATCCATTGGTATAGGTAATGTCTCCTTCCAGTCAGTTACACTTGCAATTTGTTTTTTTAAATTGTCGGGCAAAAATGGGAGGTTAGCCAAGGCATCAATTACCTTATCTATATTTGCCCCTTCTGGTACTACAATCTCAGGAGTTTTATTTATGGTAAGATAAATACTTTTTTTGATATTTTCTGTATCATTATTATCCTTTTTTCTTTTATATCAATATTTATAGATGTGCCAACATTTATTGTAATAGGTTTATTGTTGAGCTCTTTAGGGAAAAGATGTGTGCCGCTAAATGTTTTAATTAATTCATTTATTTTGTCAACATTAAGTTTAAACTCTAATCCATCACCCTTTGATACATATATATGGTTAATTTCAAAATTTTCGTCAGTTGGCAGCTTAAATTTATAATCTACATCGGACTTTAGTTTGTCAATTTCATTTATTGAAACTTCATATCCTTCATAACTTCCAGACCTTAATATTTCACCATATTCTTTTAAGTCAATGTTCTTTATGTTTCTATTATAGAACTCATTTTGAATTTGTGTAATGTCATCAGGTGTAATAGTTATAATCTGCATTTTGTTAAGTCTCAATAAATTTAGAATTTTAGCCTCTGCATTTTTAAGGGGCGGGAAAAGCATTGAGGAAACTACAAATGCCACTACGACTAAGGCGGCAATTGACTTTTTGTACTTTGTAAACATGGCAAACATTCCTCCTTTATTATTATTTTTGCTCAATTTTTCATTTAGAGTAGCCCAAGCTTCATTTAAATCTATATTGCTTGCTTTTAAAGCTTTTGAAGTGAATTCATTTATGGATTTTAGTTGTTCAAGTTTTTCTCTACATACATCGCAAGTTTTTAAATGTTCTTCTACATTTTTTGCAGTGATTTCATCCAGTTCACTGTCTAGATATGCTTGAAGAGTTCCTTCATCGTAGCACATACTTACACCTCCTTTTCATATAATTCTTTAAACTTTTTTTGTGCTCTTGCTATGGTTGTGCCGACGGAGGTTTTCTTAATTCCCAATGATATTGCTATTTCTTCGTAACTATATCCTGAATGTTTAAGTATTAGACACATCATATCTCTTTTACTCATTTTTAGGAGGACTTCTTTCACTTTAGCTCTTTCAAACCTTTTAATTGCTATTTCTTCAGGGTCTTCAAAAAATTCCTCTTGCGTGTTTTTAAAAACTTCCAGTTCTCTTGTTTTTGTGTTTTTTTCACTGCGGATATAATTTAAGGCATGATTTATTGCCACTTTGGATAACCAACCTCCTATATTTTCATTGTGACGGGGAGGATTTTTAAAATACTTTATAAAAACTTCTTGAGTAATGTCTTCCGCTTTGAATTCGTCTTTTATCATCCAAGAAATTTGATTTAAAACTTTTGGATAATATTTTTCAAAGATATCTTTGAAACTTTCCTCTATTTTGAACACCTCCCCTATGTCTTTTCACTAATAATAACACATCTAAAACCAATTTTGTGACAAAAACTTTTCAGACGAAGGGGACGGTTCCTCTTGTCTGAATTTTTCAGATGAAAAGAACCGTCCCCTTCGTCTGGATTTTATTTTTTGTGGGAAGTGCTATATAATTATATCGGTGTTTTTAAAAAGGTGCGGGGGTGTTAAATTTGGAGAGGATAAAGAGTTATTATCCTTATTTAGCAGGAATAGGAATGGCATCAATTTTTGGATTTTCTTTTATGTTTACCTCTATGGGGCTTGATGTAGCTTCTCCTATGGAGCTTATAGCCTATCGTTTTTTACTTGCAGCATTTATGATTACTCTTTTGTGGGTATTTGGAATTATTAAACTTAATTATAGAGGGAAAAATCTGTGGCCATTGTTTTTATTGTCTCTATCAGAGCCTGTTGTGTATTTTATATTTGAAACATATGGTGTAAAATATACATCCTCTTCTCTTTCTGGTTTGATGATAGCTTTAATTCCTGTTGCTGTTACCGCTTTGGCGGCGGTATTTTTAAAGGAAAGGCCTTCTTTGTATCAGCTTTTCTTTATTCTTTTGTCTGTTACAGGAGTTGCTTTTATAATTTTTATGACAGGTGTTGAAAGCCGTAATACGTCAATTATAGGTTTTGTATATCTTTTAGGAGCAGTCTTATCTGCAGCTTTTTACAGTATTTTAGCAAGAAAGTCTTCTTTAGAATTTTCACCTATTGAGATAACCTTTGTCATGATGTGGTTTGCCGCAATTTCTTTCAATTTTTTAAATTTAATTGATAGATTAGCAAAAGGCTATCCTATTTCTGACTATTTCAGGGATTTAACTGATTACAGAGTACTTATTCCTGTGCTATATCTAGGTGTTTTATCTTCTGTTGTAGCGTATTTTTTAAACAATTACGCTCTTTCAAAATTGCCTGCATCTCAAGCTTCAGTTTTTGCAAATTTGACCACAGTAATTTCGGTAATAGCGGGGATCACCATACGACGTGAAGCTTTTTATTGGTATCATATAATAGGAGCTATTATGATATTGATAGGAGTATGGGGGACAAATTATTTTGGAAAAGTGTCTCAACCGATTATTTCTTCAGAAGAAACACACTGAAATTCTGTATTTACATTACATAGAGAATGTGATATACTTTTAACGTAACCCTATACCATACGGGGGCATATATTAGTCCAAAAAGGATGCGGTATAAAAATACCGCATTTATTATAGAGGAGTGATTTTATTAGTACTTTAATTAGTATAGCATGTTTTTGCGTTTTATTAAAGTACAAAAAGAGAGATAATAAATATAAAAAGTTTTTGAGGTGAAACTATGGAGAGAGATGTAAAAGAAGCTGTGGAAATGTTAGGCAGAGGAAGTGGAAAAGCTCTTGATATTGGTACAGGACGGGGACGAATGGCAGCCGCTTTGGCTGAATACGGATATCAAGTCGTGTCTATTGATGAGAGTAAAGATGCTTTAAAAAGAGCAGAAGACCTTTTGAAAGAAAGTGTAACTTTGGAAAATATTTTGCTACTTCAGGGAGATGCTCACAATCTTCCATTTTTAGATGAAACCTTTGAGGTTGTGGCTACATACAATGCCATGCATCACATGAGGGATTATAAAAAGGTACTGGATGAGATGGTGAGGGTCTGTAAAAAAGGCGGTAGTATTCTTATATCCGAATTAAACGAATATGGGAGGAAAGTTGTTGCTGAAAGACACAAAGAAAGAGGAAGCTATCATGAAGCAAATATAAGCATTGAAGATATTGCAAAGTATTTAGAAGTCGAATATGCTTTAATAGGAGAAATAAAACAAGGGGAGAGGACAGATATTTTTATATCCAAAAAATGACAATTATTAAGGAAAAATTTATCGTTGACAAGACATGAAAATATGATAAAATAAGTAATGTCTTTTGTGGCCCCGTGGTCAAGAGGTTAAGACACCGCCCTTTCACGGCGGCAACACGGGTTCGAATCCCGTCGGGGTCACCATTTAAGTTAAGAAATAAAATGTCGCACAAAGGTGCGACATTATTTTTTATGTCGAAAGAAAAATTACATATATAGCAAAAATTAACAAATAAAACCATCACCATGATGCTATAATTTAGAAAAAAACAAGAGGTGGTGGTTTTTTTATGCAAAATATAAATATTTTACCTTATAAAAGAGTTATAAAAACTCCCTTGACAGAAAATACTCAAAAAAATCTTTCTAAAAACATTCAACAGATTATATTATTGTCAGTTATAAGCTTTTTTATAGGGCGAGCTGTTATTTTCAATAGTCTTTTGCCTTTCGGCATTGCTTTTTTTGCAACCCTTTTAATGTATAAAAAGCGATATCTTTTAACAGGAATAGGAGTATGGTTGGGAATATTAACTTTACCAAATGTCAATAGTTTTAAATACCTTTTAGCGCTTGTTTTGATCTTTTCATTAGAAGGGCTTCTAAAAATTAAACCTCAAAATATTATTAAAACCTCTTTCATTACTTTTATTTCTCTTTTTAGCGCAGATCTTATATTCAGCTATATTTATGGCTTTTTGCTTTTTGACATTATGATGAGCCTATATGAGTCTGTCACTGCAATGTTAATGGTTTTTATTTTTAACCACGCTGTTTCATTTATTTTGAATATAAACAGAAAAATTGTTTCCAATGAAGAGTTGATATCTTTGAGTATATTTATAGGGCTATTTATTCTAGGAATGAATCATTTGAATGTGTGGAAATTTACTCTCAATGGGATATTAGGGATATTTATAATACTTTTAGCCTCTTATATAGGTGGGGCTGGAGTAGGAGCAAGTATCGGCACAACTATGGGGCTTCTTGGAAGCTTATCTTTTTTCCAAATGCCAGTCTCCATAGGGCTTTTTGGATTTGCAGGCTTGTTGGCCGGTAGTTTGAAAAAATTGCATAGAATTGGAGTTATTATAGGCTTTTTAACTGCCATTTTTATTATTACATTTTATGTAACTTCAACTGTGGATATGCTTGTAAATCCTTATGATATTGTGTTAGCTTCTTTAATGTTTGTAGCACTTCCTAAGAAGTACATAGTAAAGGCGGAGGAAATAGTAAAGGGTAATAAAAATTTAAACAACAGAAATTACAATGAAAAATTAAAAGAAGTAGTGACAGGCAAACTTAAAGAGTATTCTCAAGTATTTGAAGAGCTCTCTAAAAGTTTTAAACAAGTAAATGAAAAAGTATTAGACCACAAAGATATTTCTTATTTGTTTGAGGAAATTGCCAATAAGACCTGTACTCAATGTGTCATGTATAAAACTTGTTGGGACAAGGAGTTTTACAATACTTATAAAAGCATGTTTGAGTTGATAGAACATCTTGAAAAAAATAGTAGTATTGAGGACAATAAACTGTATAGAAAATGTATAAGATTTTCTGAACTTATGAGTACAACTAAATATTACTTAGGCATTTACAAAATAAGCATGCAGTGGAGAGAAAGGCTAAAAGATGCTAAAGGACTTATTGCTACTCAGTTAAAAGGAGTTGCCGATGCAATATCTAATATGGCTAGTGATATTAGCATGAATATCACTTTTAAAGATGAATTAGAACAAATAATGATGGTGGAATTGGACAAAAAGGGCATACCTGTGGAGGATGTGCTAATTTATGACACAGGAGACGAAAATTTTAACGTAAAAATATATAAAAAGGCATGTTTTGCTAAGGAATGTGACAAAAAGATTGTCCCTATTGTATCTGAAATTATGGGGGAAAGATATGAGAGAAAAAGTAGGTTATGCTCTATAGACCACAATGGAAGATGTGTACTTACTCTTACAAAAGCAGAGAGCTTGCAAGTCTTAACGGGTATAAGCAGAGTTAGCAAGTCAAAAGCCAAGATTTCTGGAGATACTTATTCTTTTATGGACTTAGAAGATGGAAAATATATGGCAGCTTTAAGCGATGGAATGGGGATTGGATATAAAGCGGCTGCAGAGAGCACTACTACCATTTCTTTGCTGGAGAAATTTATAGAGGCAGGCTTTGATAAACATTTAGTTATTCAAACATTAAACTCTATTTTGGCTTTGCGGTCTGCAGAAGAAATGTTTTCTACTGTGGATATAATGTTTCTGGACAAGTTCACTGGAGAAGCAGAATTTATAAAAATTGGCTCTTGTGCTACCTTTATAAAAAGAGGGAATGAGGTTGAGATTATAGAATCCAGTTCTTTGCCCATTGGCATTTTGGAAGATATAGAGGCAGATATACATGAAAGAAAATTAAAAGATGGAGATTTTGTGATTTTAGTCACTGATGGAGTGTTGGAGTGTTTTGAGAAGGATAAAGAAGTAGAATTTTCAAGGTTAATTAGTGAAATCAACACGAGGAATCCTCAGGATATGGCAGATGCGTTAATGAAAAAATGTTTGGAATTGTGTAATAATACTCCAAAGGACGATATGACAATTTTGGTTTCAAAGGTATGGAAGAAAATATAAAAGTTAATAAATTGGAATAACCCTTCCACAATGTGGAGACAATATATCGAGGCGATTAAAGGAATACTTTTGTGGAGGGGTTTTTGTGTCTATAATTTTAAAAGAAATGGTCATTATTACTGACGGCGATATAACTGATTTGTCAGCAAAATGGGAGCAAATTATAGAGATGATGAGAAAAAGAGGTGTAATTGTAAATGTCATAAGTTTATTAGAAAAGGAAAGCTTTAATGAGAAGATGATGGAGACAATTGAAAAATTAGGGGGAATAAGATGTTATACATCTATTCAGCTTTTAGATAAAACTTTGTCCAAAGTGGTAGAAGAATCTGTGAAATTGACTTTAAAAAATGTTATTGACCAGAGTATAAAAAATATTAGTGGCAAAAGTTTAGAAAAAATGCATCCTTATATAAAAGTGCAAATTATAAATTATGTCGCAAATTTAAGTGAGTATGTAGATCTAAAACTTGCTCTTTTGTTAGAAATAAGCAAAGGAGAGGCAAATTATGTTATAAATAATAAAAGAAAACTTTTTAAATATCTTAACAAAAGAAAAGGTAAAATTGATTTGTACGTAGCTTATGCAAAAACGCTAATGGACTTTGAAATGGAAAAACTTATTCTTTTCTTTGAAGAAAAAGAGATAAATGCCGAAAATATAGTAGGAATATAAAAAGAGGTTTGATTTAAAAAGGAGGATATTATATAATCATTATATAACATGAGTATATATCGCTATAAGGGGTTAAGAAATGATTGATAAGGTTATTTCAACAATTAAAAGGTATAAAATGATTGAGGCAAATGATAAAATTGTAATGGGGGTTTCCGGCGGACCTGATTCTTTGTGTATGCTGGACATTTTATACAATTTAAAAGATTTATTTAATCTTAAGTTGTATGTAGTACATGTTAATCATATGATAAGAGGAGAAGAAGCTAAAAGGGATGCGCAATTTGTTAAAGATATGTGCCGCAAACTGAAACTCCCATTTTTTTTATTTGAAAAAGATGTAAAAAAAATAGCCAAAGAAATGGGATATTCGGAAGAAGAGGCTGGACGATATGTGAGGTATCAGGCTTTTGAGGAAGTATTAAGAGAAGTTAAGGGTAATAAAATAGCAGTAGCCCATAATAAGAACGACGTAGTGGAAACAGTTTTTTTAAATTTAATAAGAGGTTCTGGAATGGCTGGTCTCATTGGAATAAAACCGGTAAATGGAAATATAATAAGGCCTCTCATTGAAATAGAAAGGGAAGAAATAGAGAATTACATCAAGGAAAAAGATTTAAAGCCGGTAATAGATTTTACAAATTATGAAGATTTATATAAGAGAAATAAAGTAAGACTTAAATTAATTCCCTATATAAATGAAACTTTTGAAGTAGATATAATAGAAAATATCTACAGGATGGCAAAAATTATTTTAGAGGAGAATGACTATTTAGAAAAAGAGTGTGAAAAGATTTTTAATGAGGTTTGCTATTTTAATCAAGAGGAAATTTTTTCTGATATAAAAAAACTGAGGGCACAGCATCCAGCTATTCAGCGACGCTTAGTTAGGCTTATGTACCAAAAATTAAAAGGAGATATTTATGGATTAGAATACATCCATGTAGAGGATGTTTTAAGCCTTTTAGACAAACCAACTTCCTCAAAAATTGATTTACCCTTTGAAATTGAGGCTTTAAAAAGCTATAATAATCTTATAATGAGAAAAGTAAAAGAAAAAGAGGCCAAGACTTTTTGGGCAAAATTAAATATTCCTGGAATTACTAAGATATGTGGTGTTGGGCAATTTAAAGCTAGTGTTTTAGGGATTGAAGAAATAAAAAAACTTAACATAGGAAAATACACGAAATTTTTTGACTATGATAAAATACAGGAAGATGTGGTAGTTAGAAATAGGCAAGCAGGGGATATTTTTTCTCCTCTTAACCTGGGGGGGAGTAAAAAATTAAAAGAATTTTTTATTGACGAGAAAATACCCCGCGAAATAAGAGATAGCATTCCTTTATTAGCCATAGACAATGAAATTGTGTGGGTTGTAGGTTATAGAATGAGTGATAAATTTAAAGTAGATGAAAATACAAAAAAATGTCCTTGTGATAGAGTATACCAAAGGATAAAATAAAAAAAGAGGAGGTTAAATTTATGTCGAGTCCAACACAAGATATACAGGAGATTTTGATTACGGAAGAGCAATTAAAAGAAAAAGTGAAAGAGTTAGGACAAATAATTACAAAAGACTACCAAGGGAAAGACCTTGTCCTCCTTGGGGTTTTAAAAGGAGCAATAATGTTTATGGCAGACTTATCTCGTGCGATAGATTTACCTTTATCAATAGATTTTATGGCAGTCTCCAGTTATGGTTCTTCTACTCAGTCTTCTGGAATAGTAAAAATAATTAAAGACCATGACATAAACATTGAAGGGAAAGATGTGCTCATAGTTGAGGATATTATAGATAGCGGTTTAACACTTTCTTATTTAAGAAAGACTTTATTAGAAAGAAAACCTAGAAGTTTAAAAATTTGCACTATTTTAGATAAACCTGAAAGAAGAGAAGCAGACGTTAAAGTAGATTATTGTGGATTTAAAATTCCTGACAAATTTGTAGTTGGTTATGGATTAGATTTTGATGAAAAATACAGAAATCTCCCATTTATAGGGGTTTTAAAGCCAGAGCTGTATAAATGATTTGGTTTTTTAAAGGAGATATGATATTATAGATTAAAGGTAGTTGGACTTGTTTGAAGGAGGGGCCTTATTTGAACGATAATAACAAGATAATTAGAAGCATGGTGCTCTATTTGCTAATCTTTATAGCTATTTATGCTATGGTACAGTTGTACTCTCAAAGTACACCACCGCTAGCAAATATAGATTATGGAGAGTTAATTAGGTATATTAACTCTAACCAAGTAAAAAGCATCACTCTTGCGGGAAATGAAGTTAAAGGAACTTTAAAAAATGGGACAGAGTTTAAGAGCAGTATTCCGGATGTGACAAATTTTATGAATTTTGTAAATCCATATATTTTAGAGGGAAAATTAGACTTTAAAAATGAACCGCAAGTAGGTCCACCTTGGTGGGTTCAGATGCTTCCTTCCTTGTTTTTGATTATTGTTTTGGTTATATTTTGGTATATTTTTATGCAACAGGCACAAGGTGGGGGAGGAAGCAAAGTGATGTCTTTTGGTAAAAGTAGAGCAAGGATGGTTACTGATAAAGACAAAAGAGTTACTTTTAATGATGTGGCAGGAGCGGATGAAGAAAAAGAAGAATTACAAGAAATTGTTGAATTTTTAAAATACCCTAAAAAATTTATTGAGTTAGGAGCCAGAATACCTAAAGGGGTTCTTTTAGTAGGGCCTCCAGGTACAGGAAAAACCCTTCTCGCAAAAGCTGTAGCAGGAGAAGCGGGGGTTCCATTTTTTAGCATAAGCGGTTCTGATTTTGTAGAAATGTTTGTTGGTGTAGGTGCTGCAAGAGTAAGAGATTTATTTGATCAAGCCAAAAAGAATGCGCCTTGTATTGTTTTTATTGATGAAATAGATGCAGTGGGAAGACAAAGAGGTGCAGGTTTAGGTGGCGGACATGATGAAAGAGAACAGACACTGAACCAATTGTTAGTTGAAATGGATGGTTTCAGTGTCAACGAAGGTATAATTGTGATTGCCGCAACAAACAGGCCAGATATATTAGACCCTGCTCTTTTAAGACCAGGAAGATTTGACAGGCATATTACTGTTGGTATTCCTGATATAAAAGGAAGAGAAGAAATTTTAAAAATACACGCGAGGAATAAGCCATTGGCTCCTGATGTATCTTTGCAAGTGCTAGCGAGAAGAACTCCAGGATTTACTGGAGCAGACCTTGAGAATCTCATGAATGAAGCAGCTTTATTGGCGGCGAGAAGAGGACTTAAGCAGATAACTATGGCAGAGCTGGAGGAGGCCATAACAAGAGTTATAGCAGGGCCTGAAAAAAGAAGTAGGATTATGTCTGAGAAAGACAAAAAATTGGTGGCATACCATGAGGCAGGCCATGCAGTTGTCGCTAAGCTTTTACCTAATACCCCACCTGTTCACGAGGTTACAATAATTCCAAGAGGAAGAGCTGGAGGATATACTATGCTTCTTCCGGAAGAAGATAAATACTATATGTCAAAGTCCGAGATGATGGATGAGATAGTTCACCTTTTAGGTGGGCGTGTGGCAGAGAGTTTAGTGCTAAATGATATAAGCACAGGAGCACAAAATGACATTGAGAGAGCTACAAATATTGCGAGAAAGATGGTTACAGAGTATGGCATGAGTGAAAGATTAGGGCCTATGACTTTTGGTACGAGAAGTGAAGAAGTATTTTTAGGGCGTGATTTAGGAAGAACGAGAAATTACAGTGAAGAAGTTGCTGCCGAGATAGATAGAGAAATAAAAAGGATAATTGAGGAGGCATATAAAAGAGCAGAAACCCTTTTAAAAGACAATATGGATAAGCTCCATAGAGTTGCAAAGGCTTTGATTGAGAAAGAGAAACTTAATGCAGAAGAGTTTGAAAAAGTTTTTCATGGAGAAGAGATAAATGGGGTGCAGTTTGCATAATAATGTATAAGTCGTAAGACTTATACATTATTTTTTTACAAAAGTTTTAGTTAACAATAAAAAAATTATTGAAAAGAAGAAGGATTTTTATACCTTTGTGTCTAATATATTAGTAAAAGTAAATTTTTAAACAAAAGATAAGGGAGAAAAAGGGGGGATACCGTGAAGTTATACAAAGCTTCTGATTCTAGCAAAAATCCGTTGCAATGGATATGTAATCTTTTGGATAATGCCCATGATTTTTTTATATTGAAAGATTTAAGTGGCAAAGTGGTCTACATAAATAAGAGGCTTCTTGAGATATTGGGGTATAGTGTTGATGATGTAGAAAATTATGATTATTTTTTTTACCATATCTTAAAGTATAAGGAAATAGGGCCCTATGAGGATGGGCTTATTATAGAGCTTACAGCAAAATATAACATAAAAATGTCATTTAGCATAAGGTTGAGTTCTATAACTAACACTGCAGGGGATAAAATAGCCTATTTAGGTTTTGTAAAATTGAGAAATTATTTTAAAATAGAACCAGGACATTATTTTAATTTGTTTAAAAGTCCTACAGATGTTATGGATATTACAGAAGAAGGAGTTATAGTAGTTGACGGCAAATTCAACGTAGTTTATATAAATAACAAGGCTTGTGAATTATTTGGTATAAAATATACGAGATTTGTAAATGAAAAATTTTTCGAAATTATAAAAAAATACGATCTCAATGCATCAGAAGAAGGATTAGTCAAAGGTGAGAAAATTATAATTCCTTCCAAAAATAATATTGAAGAAAGAGTGCTTTTACTAAAGTATGGTAAGCTAAATAATGACCATTGGAAAGTTATCACTGTAAAGAATATAACTGAGGATTTAAAATATAAAAAATTGATTGAGCAAACTGAGAAATACACAATTGCTGGGGAATTTGCGGCAACAACTATTCATGAGATAAAAAATTCTCTAACTTCTATAAAAGGTTTTATACAGCTTTTACAGGCTAAGCATCCAGATAGTTCTACTTATTATGAGACTATTTTAGATGAGGTAAATAGAGTATTGGGCTTAATAAAAAATTACCTTGGCATAGTGAGAAACAGTGAAGAAGAAGGGGAAGCTGAAATAGACATAAATACTGTTATAAATCAGTATTTGCTTCTTTTTGAAGCGGAAGCTACCAAAAAAGGGGTTAAAATAGAAAAGCGTTTTGGCGATGTTCCACTTGTGAAAATGAACAAAAATCATCTTAAACAGCTTATTTTAAATATTGTACAAAATTCCCTTCACGCTATTGAAGAGAATGGTAAAATAATATTGAATACAAAATATAATCATCACACAAAAAAGATAATAATAAGAGTTGCGGATAATGGAGGTGGTATAGAGAAAAAATATCTTAAACGAGTTCTTGAGCCACTTTTTACAACTAAGAAAGAAGGAACAGGATTAGGACTTGCGATTTGCAGAAGCATAGCAGAGATGTACAATGGTGATATTAAAATTTTTAGTAAAAAAGGCAAAGGTACACTTGTAAAAATAATTTTAGGTGAGAGATAAAAATAAAAGCTGGAGGGGAAAATTTATGAAATCTGATATTGAAATAGCTCAAGAAGCGAAAATGCTACATATAAGGGAGGTTGCAAAAAAGTTAGACATTGAGGAAGACTACCTAGAATACTACGGCAAGTATAAAGCAAAAATTTCTCCTGCGTTATGGGAGAAAATAAAGGACAGAAAAGATGGCAAGCTTATTCTTGTCACAGCGATAACTCCCACCCCTGCAGGCGAGGGTAAGACTACACTTACTGTAGGATTAGGACAGGCTCTTGCTAAAATAGGTAAAAAAGCCATGATAGCTTTAAGAGAGCCATCATTAGGTCCTTCTATGGGAATAAAAGGTGGAGCGGCTGGGGGAGGATATTCTCAAGTTGTACCTATGGAGGACATAAATTTACACTTTACAGGAGATTTACATGCGATTACTGCTGCTCATAATCTACTAGCTGCTATGATTGACAATCACATCCATCATGGAAATGAACTTAATATTGACATAAGGACTATTACATGGAAAAGAGCTATGGACATGAATGATAGGGCTTTAAGAGAAGTAATAGTAGGACTTGGAGGAAAAGCAAATGGATATCCAAGACAAGATGGTTTTATAATAACTGTGGCGTCGGAAATAATGGCAATTTTGTGTTTATCACGAGACCTGATGGATTTAAAAATAAGAATTGGCGACATAATTGTAGCATATGATAAAGATGGCAATCCTGTAACTGCAAGAGATTTAAAAGCCGATGGAGCTATGACAGTCTTATTAAAAGATGCTATAAAACCTAATTTAGTGCAGACGATTGAAAACGTTCCAGCATTTGTTCATGGAGGGCCTTTTGCAAATATTGCTCATGGATGCAATAGCTTAATTGCCACTAAATATGGTTTAAAATTGGCGGATTATCTTGTAACAGAGGCAGGCTTTGGTGCAGATTTAGGAGCTGAAAAATTCTTTGACATAAAGTCAAGGTTTGGAGGACTAACACCCAATGCAGCCGTCATAGTAGCGACTGTAAGAGCTTTAAAGATGCATGGAGGAGTTAAGAAGGAAGACTTACAAAAAGAAGATGTGGAAGCAGTAAGAAGAGGAATAGAAAATCTTGAAAAGCAAGTTGAAAATGTGAGGAAATTTGGGGTACCAGTGGTTGTAGCTCTCAACAGGTTTGTTTTTGATACTGAAAGGGAAATTGAAGAGGTAAGAAAGGCCTGCGAAAAAATAGGAGTAGATATGGCGGTAGCGGAAGTTTGGGAAAAAGGAGGAGAAGGCGGAATAGAGTTAGCTGAAAAAGTTGTGAAAGCTTGTGAGACACCTTCCAACTTCCACGTTTTGTATGATGAAACACTTCCAATTAAAGATAAATTGCACATAATTGCAACAGAAATATATGGAGCTGATGGAGTAGAGTATACTGCTTCTGCTCTTAAAGATATAGCAAACCTTGAAAGACTAGGCTTTGACAAGATGCCAATAGTTGTGGCAAAAACTCAATATTCTCTTTCAGATGACCCAAAACTTTTAGGACGTCCGAGAGGATTTAAAATAACAGTAAGAGAACTGAGAATTTCAAGAGGTGCAGGTTTTATTGTGGCTTTGACAGGTGATATAATGACAATGCCAGGCCTTCCAAAGCATCCGGCAGCAGAAAACATAGACATTGATGAAAACGGAAGAATAACAGGACTGTTTTAAGGGAGTGTAGATGAAAGTAGATGAAAAAAGAAATATTAGATATACAAAATTTGTCACAGGCGAAAAAGGAACTTAGCCAAATAAAAGCTGAAGAAATTTCTGTAGATATTATGGCACCAAAAGCCGTTTTCAGGGTTGTCAAGCTCTTTGATGTACATCCAGCAGCTGCTAACATAATAAAACAGGAGATGCTAGCTATAGGAGGAGAAGCAGCTGTAGCAAGAGGTTGCGTAAATATGAGTGTTGAAAAATCTGACGTTATTATAATGGGAACATTAAGACAATATCAAAGGCTTTTGGCAAAACTTAAGATGCAAAAGGGCTATTTTGGGCTTAATGAAGTTGTAGAAGAATTAAAAAGTGTTATTGAGGAAATGTCTAGATAGGCGGCGAAGAGGTCTTCTCTTTGGCCGCTTTTTTGCTAAAAAAGAAACTTCTAATGAAAAGGTAAACATTTGTTAAAAATTTGTGTTATAATGTAAAAGGGGAAAATTAAAGGAGGGTTTTTTATGGTTGACAAGGAAGAATTAGAAAAAATTAAGCGCAAGAAAGAAGAATGGGAAGTCAATCAAAGGCAAAAGGTGTTAACTAAGTTTCCTGAGAGGAAAAAGGAGTTCAAGACCTCGTCTGGGATAGAGATTAAGGAGATTTACACACCTTACGACATAAGTGATATAGATTATCTCGAAAAGATTGGTTTTCCAGGAGAATATCCTTATACAAGAGGCGTACAGCCTACTATGTATAGAGGCAAATTTTGGACTATGAGGCAATATGCAGGATTTGGAACTGCAGAAGAGTCGAATAAAAGGTTTAAATATCTTTTGTCTCAAGGGCAGACGGGTTTGAGCGTAGCTTTTGACTTACCTACACAGATAGGCTATGATTCTGACCATCCAATGGCTGAAGGAGAAGTTGGTAAAGTCGGTGTAGCCATAGATTCACTTTACGACATGGAAATTCTCTTTGACGGCATTCCTCTCGACAAAGTCAGTACTTCTATGACGATTAATGCACCTGCTGCAATACTTCTTGCAATGTACATTGCAGTTGCAGAAAAGCAAGGGGTATCTCCAGATAAGTTGAATGGGACTATTCAAAACGATATTTTAAAAGAATATGTGGCTCGTGGAACTTATATTTTCCCAACAGGTCCTTCTATGAGGCTTATCACTAACATTTTTGAGTATTGTTCCAAGTATGTTCCTAAGTGGAATACCATAAGTATAAGCGGTTATCACATAAGAGAAGCAGGAGCAACAGCAGTACAGGAAGTGGCCTTCACTTTGGCAAATGGGATAGCTTATGTAGAGGCAGCCATAAAAGCAGGTCTTGATGTGGATGAGTTTGCTCCAAGATTGTCCTTTTTCTTCAATGCCCACAACGACCTTTTCGAAGAAGTCGCTAAATTTAGGGCAGCAAGAAGAATGTGGGCAAAGATAATGAAAGAAAGATTTAACGCCAAAGACCCAAGGTCAATGATGATGAGATTCCACACACAAACGGCAGGTTCCACTCTTACTGCGCAACAACCAGACAACAATATTGTCAGAGTTACTATTCAAGCTTTGGCTGCGGTTTTAGGAGGTACTCAGTCACTACATACAAACAGTAGAGATGAAGCTCTTGCTCTTCCAACAGAAGATTCAGTGAGAATTGCCTTAAGGACGCAGCAGATTATTGCTTATGAAAGTGGTGTTTGTGAGACTCCAGATCCATTGGCCGGAAGTTACTATGTTGAAAAATTGACGGATGAAATTGAAAAGAGGGCTTTTGAATATATAAAGAAAATTGACGAATTAGGAGGAGCGGCAAGAGCTATTGATTTGGGATATATACAAAAAGAAATACAAGAAAGTGCATATAGATATCAAAAAGAAATAGAATCTGGTGAAAGAGTAATAGTAGGGCTTAACAAATTCCAAATTGAAGAGGAGCCGCCAAAAGGGCTTTTAAAAGTAGACCCTGCTGTAGAAGAATTGCAAAAACAAAAAATCGCTAAAGTAAAAGAAATGAGAAACAATGCCAGTGTGAAAAAGACTTTAGAGGCATTGAAAAAAGCTGCAGAAGGAGACGACAACTTGATGCCTTGGATATTAGATGCAGTAAGGGAATATGCGACATTAGGTGAAATTACAGATGTGCTGCGTTCTGTTTTTGGAGAATATCAGCAGCAGATTATACTGTAAAGGAGGATAAATATGGACAGACCTATAAGAGTATTAGTGGCAAAGCCGGGATTAGACGGTCACGACAGGGGAGCAAAAGTAATTGCAAGAGCTTTAAGAGATGCGGGAATGGAAGTGATATACACAGGGCTTAGGCAAACTCCTGAGCAAATTGCAGAAGCTGCCATACAAGAAGACGTAGATGTTGTAGCTTTAAGCATTTTGTCAGGAGCTCACAACACTTTATTTCCCAAGATAACCAAGCTTTTAAAAGAAAGAGGAGCAGATGACATACTAGTAATAGGAGGAGGAATCATTCCCGAAGAAGACATACCTTTTTTGAAAGAGAATGGAATAGCGGAAATTTTTACACCCGGTACGCCTACCTCTGCAGTGATTGAATATATAAAACAACATGTCAATAGGGCGGTATAAAAATGGAGAACTTAGAAGAACTTTTGATAAAAGGGGATAAAAGGGCTATTGCCAGAACTATAACTTATGCGGAAAACTATGAGGATAAAGCCAAAGAGATAATAAAAAAGCTTTATGAAAGGTCTGGTAATGCTTATATTATAGGCATTACCGGGCCGCCGGGTGTTGGTAAGAGCACATTGACAGACAAATTAATTAAAAATTTAGTTGATGTAGGTAAAAAAATAGGAGTAATAGCAGTAGACCCCACTAGCCCTTTTACAGGGGGTTCACTTTTAGGAGACAGAATAAGAATGCAGGATTTATCTCAGCATCCTAATGTTTACATAAGGAGCATGGGCACAAGAGGTCATATTGGTGGTCTTTCCAAAGGGACATATATGGCAGCGAGAATTTTAGATATAGCCGGCATGGATTACATTTTTATAGAGACAGTGGGAGTAGGCCAGTCAGAGATTGACATAGTAAAAATTGCCGATACAGTAGTGATGGTTTTAGCCCCAGGCTTGGGGGACGATGTACAAGCTATAAAAGCTGGAATCATGGAAATAGGGGATATTTTTGTCGTAAACAAATGTGACAAAGAGGGAGCAGACAAAACCGTAGTTGAACTTAATATGATGTTGGATTTGGATGAAAAAAAAGATTGGAGACCACCGGTAGTAAAAGTGGCTGCGCAAGAAAATAAAGGGATTGATGAACTTATTGATAAAATTGATGACCATAAAAGTTATTTGATAGAAAGTGGAACTTTTCAAGAAAGGAGAATTGAAAGATTAAAAATGGAAATAATTGAAAGCATAAAAAATAAATTGATGAAGAATATCTTTGACAAAATTCGAGAAAAGGAATTTTCATCCAGGCTGCAACAGGTGATAGATAAAAAAATAGACCCTTACACTTTTGCAGATGAATTGTACAAAGATGTTTTTAATTAGATTTTATGAGGAGGTATTAAAATGATAAAAAAAATTGACCACATAGGTATTGCGGTTAAAAGTATTGAAGAAGCATCAAAATTTTATAAAGATGTATTAGGTCTTGAAATAACAGGGGTAGAAGTAGTAGAAGAGCAAAAGGTAAAGACAGCTTTTATTCCAGTAGGAGATAGTGAGATAGAGCTTTTGGAGTCTACTTCCGATGATGGCCCTATAGCAAAGTTTATAGAAAAAAGGGGAGAGGGTATACAGCACATTGCCCTTCAAGTAGATGATATTGAAAAGACTTTGGAAGAATTAAAACAAAAGGGAATTAAACTTATAGATGAGGTACCGAGATATGGAGCTGGAGGTGCTAAAATAGCTTTTGTACATCCTAAAAGTACAAATGGAGTTCTTTTAGAGCTTTGCCAGAGGGATTAAATTTATTGTGTATTTGGAAAGTATGTGGTATATTATTTTGGGAGGTACTAATAATAACTGCTACTATTAAATTGCAGTAAGGCTATAAGGAGGAAATTGTATGAGCGTCCATGATATGATAGAAGAACTTAAAAGAAGGAAAGAAAAAGTTTTAGAAGGTGGAGGAGCTAAGAGAATAGCTGTTCAGCACGAAAAGGGAAAATTGACTGCAAGAGAGAGAATATATAAGCTTCTTGACAAGGACAGTTTTGTAGAAATAGACCCTTTTGTGGAGCATCGTTGTTATGACTTTGGCATGGAAAAGCAAAAATATCCTGGAGAAGGGGTTGTGACAGGTTACGGTACGATAGACGGAAGATTGGTATATGTATATGCGCAGGACTTTACTGTATTAGGTGGTTCATTAGGAGAATATCATGCAAAAAAAATAACTAAAGTGATGGACATGGCAATGAAGATGGGAGCACCTATAATAGGTCTTAACGACTCAGGAGGTGCTCGCATACAAGAGGGAGTAGATGCTCTTTCAGGTTATGGAAACATATTTTACAGAAATACCTTAGCCTCCGGCGTTATACCTCAAATTTCAGTGATAATGGGTCCAAGTGCGGGAGGGGCCGTCTATTCACCGGCATTGACAGATTTTATTTTTATGGTGGATAAAACCAGCCAGATGTTTATAACAGGTCCTCAAGTTATAAAGGCAGTAACTGGAGAAGAGGTTACTCCTGAAGAATTAGGCGGTTCAATAACCCACAATAGGGTAAGTGGTGTTGCACATTTTAGAGGGCCTAATGATGAAGAAGTTTTAAAAATGGTGAGGAATTTATTGAGTTATTTACCTTCTAACAATTTAGAAGACCCTCCTCAATATGAGACGGGGGATAATCCTAATAGAATATCTCAGAAGCTTATGGAGATAATTCCAGACAACCCTAATAAGCCTTATGATATGAAAGAATTAATAAGAGAAATAGTGGACAATGGAGAATTTTTAGAGTCACAGGAGATGTACGCAGAAAATATAATTACAGCTTTTGCAAGGCTTAATGGCAAGACAATAGGAATTGTGGCAAATCAACCAAGAGTATTAGCAGGAGTGCTTGACATAAACGCCTCTGATAAAGCAGCAAGATTTATTCGTTTTTGTGATGCTTTTAACATTCCCATACTAAGCATAGTTGACGTACCTGGATTTTTGCCTGGGACAAATCAGGAATATGGCGGGATAATAAGACATGGGGCAAAAATGCTTTACGCTTATTCTGAGGCTACTGTACCAAAAGTGACTTTAATTGTGAGAAAAGCTTATGGTGGTGCTTATCTTGCAATGTGCAGCAAAGACTTAGGGGCTGACATAGTATTTGCATGGCCTACGGCAGAGATTGCGGTTATGGGTCCAGAAGGAGCAGCAAACATTGTATTTAAAAATGAAATCAATGAGGCAGAAAATCCTGCAGAAGTGAGGCAGCAAAAGATAAATGAATACAGAGATAATTTTGCAAATCCATACAGGGCTGCAGCTCGTGGCTATGTAGATGATGTAATTATTCCTTCTGAGACAAGGCCAAGGCTTATATCAGCTTTTGATATGCTCTCTAGCAAAAGAGAGAGTCGTCTTCCTAAGAAACATGGCAATATACCTCTATAAGGTGGTGCTTTTATGGAAGGTTTTTTGGAGTTTTTAAAAAAAGTCTTTAGTGATGAGGAAAAAGAAGAAGTAAAAAGTATTGATAAGGAAGTAAATGAGGGAAAAGAAGAAGATACAGAGCTTATCGCTGCAATTACAGCGGCAATAGCTTTGTATCTACAAGCTGATACAAGTACTTTTTATGTAAAGTCTATAGTAAGATTTCCAGAGACTGCTCCAGTCTGGGCTAGAGTGGGGCGGCAGGAGCAAATGAGAACAAGATTGTAACTGAAGGAGGAATTTTTGTGAAGAAATTTAAAGTGACAGTAAATGGCAAAGTATATGAAGTTGAAGTAGAGGAGATAAAAGAGAAGGATGAAGTTTCTAACATAACACAAATGGCAACTGTTTCACAGCCTAAAGTAACTCAAACTCAGACGACTCTAGAGCCAGTTTCAAAAGCTGAAGCTCCTTCTCCGGCAGCTAAAGGCTCTAAAGTAATTTCTGCGCCTATGCCAGGCACAATTCTTGATGTAAAAGTTAAAGAAGGTGACAGGGTAAAGCGGGGAGATGTCGTAGTAATTTTAGAGGCTATGAAGATGGAAAATGAAATAATGGCGCCTGAAGAAGGAGTTATAGCAAGCATACATGTTTCTAAAGGCTCTTCCGTAAACACAGGAGATATTTTAGTGACTATGAATTAAAAAATTATTGATGAGTAAGACTTTTTTTGGTAAAATAGAGTTGCGGGTATCGTCTTCGAACCTGACAACCGATAAAAATTTAATATTGTTGGGCGTTCGGAACGGTATCCTGAAAAGGAACCGGAACGGGGGTGAGTAGGTTGCAAATTAAAGCAGTTAGAGAAAAGGAAAAAGGCAAGTTAACGAAGATTTCTTTAAGGCAGATCACTGTAGCAGGGATGTTGGCTGCAATATCTATTGTTTTATCTACCACTATTTTGGGCTACATTCCATTAGGGATTGCTAATGCTACTACAATGCATATCCCGGCAATTATAGGTGGAGTATTAGAAGGCCCTATTGTAGGAGCTTTTATAGGCTTGATTTTTGGCCTTACCAGCTTTATAAGGCAAAATACACCTCTTTTTGCTGACCCTATAATTGCCATATTGCCTAGAATTTTTATAGGAGTGGTAGCTTATTATACTTACAAATTAACTAAAAATGTTGGTATTGCAGCAGCATTAGGTACTTTAACAAATACCATCGGTGTTTTGGGTTTAGCAGTGCTTCTAAAATATATGCCACTTAAGGTTGCATTATTTGTAGCTTTAAAAAATGGCATATTTGAGATTATTGTAGCTGTGATATTGACAACAATGATAGTAAAGTCTTTGAAAAAAGTGTATAATAAATAACAAGCAGGCTTATGCCTGCTTAATTTTAATAAGAAGGTGATGGATTTGCTTTTAGCTTTTGATGTAGGAAATACAAATATTGTAATGGGGATTTTTAAAGGGAAGAAACTCTTGCATTCTTTTAGAATATCTACAGACAAGAATAAAACTTCTGACGAATATGGGATGTTGATAAATCAGCTTTTTGAATACAATGGTTTAAAGCTTAGAGATGTAGATGCAGTTATAATTTCTTCTGTTGTACCTCCTATTATGCACACACTTGAATCAATGACTATAAAATACTGCAATACCAAGCCTTTAATCGTGGGTCCTGGGATAAGGACAGGAATAAACATAAAATATGATAATCCAAAAGAAGTAGGGGCAGATAGGATTGTAAATGCTGTAGCTGCTTATGAAATATATGGAGGCCCTGTGATAGTAATAGATTTTGGTACAGCTACTACTTTTTGTGCAATTTCTAAAAATTGTGAGTATTTAGGTGGAATAATTGCTCCTGGATTGGCAATATCTGCTGATGCACTTTTTCAAAGAACTGCTAAACTTCCTAAAATTGAACTTACAAAACCGCCTACTGTTATTTGCAAAAATACAGTGGCCAGCATGCAATCAGGCATCATATATGGACATGTTGGAATGGTGGATTATATAGTAAGTAGAATGAAAGAAGAATTTGCACCAGATGCATATGTAGTAGCAACAGGCGGTTTTGCAAAAATGATTGCAGAGGAGTCAAAAACTATTAATACAGTAAATGATATGCTGACTTTAGAAGGGTTAAGAATAATATATGAGAGGAATGTAGACTAATTCCTCTCATTTTATTTTTCTAATTTTTGCGATTATATAAAGAAGTATAGGGAAAAACACTTCAAACCAAAAGACCTCAAAGGGAAAACATCTTTGAAAATAAGTGTACAATCCATCTAAACTTTCAGACACATTTTCGGAAAGTGGGATTAACAAAGTAGCAAGTGGCAGCAAAATAAAGCGGTAATCTGGGGATTTTATCGTTTCAGCCAATCCTTTTGCGAAGAGATAAGTAAATATTACAATTTTAAGATAAATTCCCATTAACCACATTGCCATTACCAATGAATCAAATCGCTGTATGTAATCGCTAATTCTTATATTTCTCACCATTTCCAAAGCTGTAAATTGGAAATTCGCTGCAGTTTTTGCTCCAAATATTCCTATTGCTAAAACTCCCAACATCATGCTAAGAGCTAATATTCCAAGGCTTAATATCCCTCCTTTTAAAGCCTTTTCTTTTTCTGAGATATGAGGGAATATAAGAAGTATTATTACCGTTTCAAGCATGAAGGAAGTAATGAGGATTGAACCTATTATTGGCGGCTTTATGCCGTCTTCAAGTATTGGGAGAAAATTTGTCATATCAACTTTTGGAAGGTCCAAAGTGATTACAAATGCCAATAGGAGCATTCCAAAAGGAAATAAAAACTCATTTAGTTTGACAATTGCTAAAAAACCTTTTGAGACGGTGTACATTACTGATATCATCAAGACTACATAGAAAACTATTGGGGGGGTGTGAGGCATAAAAGCATTGACCATGATCTCTATTAATTCTCTCATTACTAAAGAAATACCGTGTAAAATAAACAATAAATAAAGGAAAGCTATTATTTTGCCTATAAATTTTCCAACTATCTTGTCCACATAAGAAAAAAGTATTTCCTCTTTAAAGAGCATTGCTAGTTTATAATAAAAGACAAAGACAATACTGGAGGTTACAAAAGATATTAAGACTGAAATCCAAGAGTCTTGTTTTGCAGCTAATGCCACAAAAGAAGGCAAAAAAACGTCTGCTGTTGAGATCACAGTTGTGACCAATAAAAATATCATTTGTTTTGTAGAAATTTTCTTTTCTGAAGTCTTTTCATATTGTTCCATTCTTTTAAACATAACCGACTCCCAAACCCATTTTTTTTTATTATTTGTCCGACACTAACATAATATTCTAAAAAAAACTTGAAATAATAATATTTGGAGGTGTATAAAATGCCCCATAAATTGCCTGATCCACAGTATGTAAAAGAAAATTATCAATACATGACTCTTAGCAAAGAATTAGAAGAAAATATATATATATTTCAAGTGCTTTTAAAAGGGAATAATGACATGGTTTTTAGGCAAATTAGCATAGGAGATAAAAAAGTTAAAGCTTTTTTAGTATATGTAGATGGAATGGTAGATAAGTTGTTAATTACTCGAAATATTTTAGAGCCAATAATGATAGAGACAAGAAAGTTGAATAAAATCATATACACTAATGACCAACTCTTTAATTATATAAATGAATATTTTATAACAACTTCAGAAGTAAATGTAAAAGATAAAATTGGAGATATAATAGACGACTTACTTTCTGGAGAGACAATACTTTTAATTGATGGAGTGGAAAAAGCATTAATCATTTCTACAAAGGGATGGGAAGGAAGAAATATAGCTGAGTCTACTACAGAATCCTATGTAAGAGGTCCTAAAGAGGCTTTTGTAGAAACTTTAAGAATAAATACTTCTATGCTTAGAAGGAGAATAAAACACCCTGATTTTGTAATTGAAAATATGAAAATAGGTAAATATTCTAAAACTGATGTTTCTATTGCTTATATAAAGAGTATTGCAGAGGATAAAGTAGTTCAAGAAGTGAAAAAAAGATTAAAAAAAGTTCAAATTGATGGAGTAATTGACAGTGGCTATTTAGAAGAATTTATAGAAGATAATCCTTTTTCTCCTTTTCCCCAAATAGCTCATTCTGAAAAGCCGGATAGAGTAAGTGCAGAAATTTTAGAAGGGAAAGTAGCAATATTGGTAGATGGTTCACCTTTTGTGCTTACAGTTCCTGCAATTTTTGTACAATTTTTTCAAGCAGGGGAAGATTATTATGAGAGATATTTTTTATCTTCAGCTCTTAGAGTTTTGAGGATTATAGCTATGCTGACGGCTTTGTTATTTCCTTCAATATACATTGCAGAGACTACTTTTCATCAAGAAATGATACCTACGCAACTGGCTATTTCTGTAGCTGCACAGCGGGAGGGAGTACCTTTTCCTGCTCTTTTAGAGGCTTTATTCATGGAAGTCACTTTTGAAATACTTAGAGAAGCAGGAATTAGGCTTCCTATGCAAGTAGGTCAGGCTGTGAGCATTGTTGGAGGTCTTGTAATAGGACAAGCAGCTGTGCAAGCAGGACTTGTATCGCCTGCAATGGTTATTGTGGTGGCATTGACGGGAATAGCTTCCTTTGCAATTCCGGCTTTTAATATAGCCATAACTTTTAGGCTTTTAAGATTTATCATAATGATTGCGGCTGGGACTTTAGGGTTTTTTGGGATAATAATGGTGGTTATGATGATACTAGCTCATATGGCATCACTAGAATCTTTTGGAGTGTCATATCTTGCACCTATGGCACCAAGTAAGACTCAAGAGTTGTCTGATGTGCTTATAAGGATACCATGGTGGGCAAAGATATTAAGACCTCGAACTATACAGAGAAAAAATATTGTAAGGCAGGAGGATACAAGAGGATAATATGAAAAGATTTATAATATTAATTTTGACAATTGCCATTTTACTGACGGGTTGCTGGGACAAGAGAGAAATAAATCAATTAGCATTTGTCCAGGGATTAGGTATTGAAAGAGGAAAAGACGACATGATACATCTCATTGTAGAAATTTTAAAACCGGGCCTTCTTACAGCAGGTGGAGGCGGTACCGGTGGGACTGGAGGAGGAAGTGCAGCTGGCAAACCTTATGCTGTCTTCCAAGCCAGTGGTGTAGATTTTGCGAAAGCTTTTGCTAATTTAAATGATGAGTTGCCAAGGAGCCTTTTTATGCAATATAACGAAATAATATTTTTAGATGAAAAATTTGCGCGCTCAGGGATATATCAAACTTTAGACTTTATGACGAGAAATCCTGAGTTTAGGAGGACTGCCTATATATTAGTTGTAACAGGGGGAAGCATACAAGAACTTTTTAATCTTCCCAGCTCTAATGAACTGGAAAGATATCCTTATAAAGAAGTTATGGGGCTTATATCAAATCAGGCAAATACGGCTTCTTCTTATGTTTCTGATTTAAATGAATTTATTGAAACATTGGAAATTCCTAAAAAAAGCGCCTATTACAGGAAGACTCGTGATTGTAAAAAAAGATGGAAAAGCCACAGGGATTAGACTGTCTGGCTCTGCAGTGTTTGACAATGACAAATTAATTGGCTTTTTAGAAGAACAAGATACAAAAGCAGTTGCTACACTTATGAATAAATTAAAAAGAAGTACCTTGACTTTAGATAAAGGTCTAAAAGGAGAAAAGGCCCATATCTCTCTTGTAGTTACTAAAGCGCGCACACAAATTTCTCCTAAAATAAAAGATGGTGATATTTCTTTCGACATAAAAGTAAATGTAGAAGCTTATTTAAATGAGCAAGAAACAAAATATGAGTTAACTGAGCCAGAAAACCTGGAGAAATTGCAAACCATGGTAAGCAAAAAAATAAAAACTGCCATAGAACATGCCCTTTTTATACTTCAAAAGAAGTACAATGCTGATGTAGTAGGGTTTGTAGACATTTTGCACAAAAGAAATCCTGCATTATGGAAAGAAGTTGAAAAAGATTGGGATAAAATTTACCCTGATGTGAAATTTAACGTAGCAGTAAAATCAGTTATAAAAAGGTCAGGACTGTCTTCTAAGCCTATACATCCGAGGTGAGATAAATGATTTTTAAAGTGATTATGCTTACTCTTTTATTTGTCCTTTTTTCTTTTATTGAGGTGCCAAGACTTGTAAGAGAAAAAAAGGTCAAGGAGGTTGTTGTGTTTTTTGTCTTTTTAATTGCAGGATATGTATTTAATCTTCTTTACCTTTTAAATGTTCAAATTACTTCCACTAATAGAATAATTAATCATTTATTAAAACCTATTGAGAAGTTTTGGGGCCAATAGTCCAGAAAAGTTTCTGGATTATTTTTCTTTTTAGTATTGAAATTTTTTTAAAAAAGTATTAAAATTGTAATTAATGTGAGCACAAAATGTGCACACTGGAGGTTGTGCAAATGAAATTTATTAAAATTGGTGATAAGACTATAAATTTAGAGAAATTGCACGGCATAATAGATAAAATAATTGAAATGAGACAAAATGGTCTTTCACAGCAAGAGGTTGCCTCTCGCTTTAAAGTTGACAGAAGTTTTGTATCGAGACTAGAAAGTTTAGGTGAGGTTAGAAAAGGAGGAAATATTGCTGTAGTAGGTTTTCCTATAAAAAATAAAGAGGAATTGGAAGAGCTTTTAAGAGAGTGGGGAGTTAATTTTACACTTCTTTTGTCTGAGAAAGAGAGATTGAGCTTGGCTGAAAACATGAGTGGTGTGGAGCTTTTTAACATGGTAATGGACTTGATTGCTAAAATTCAATCTCACGACGTGATAATATTTTTAGGTTCAGACAAAAGGAGCCAATTGGTAGAAGCTATATTTGACAGAGATATCATAACTATAAATATTGGACATTCTCCTTTGACAGAAGATGTATATGTTGACCCTGAAGTAGTAAAAGAGATATTGAATTCATTGAAAGGGTGAAAATATGAAGAGGGTTGTAAGTATAAGCATAGGTTCTTCCACAAGAAATAAAACAGCAGAGGTAGAGATTTTAGGAGAAAAATTTATAATAGAAAGAATAGGAACTGATGGGGACTTGAAAAAAGCCATAGAACTTATTAAAGAGTTGGATGGAAAAGTTGACGCTTTTGGAATGGGAGGAATAGATTTATACCTTTCAGCAGGCAATAAAAGATATATCATAAAAGATGCATTGCCGTTAAAAAATGCAGCAAAGATTACGCCAATTGTGGACGGCTCGGGGCTTAAAAATACACTTGAAAGAAAAGTAATAAAATACATACAGAAAAAAGGTATAGTTGATTTAAAAGGGAAAAAAGTGCTTATTGTAAGTGCTATGGATAGATTTGGAATGGCTCAAACTTTTTCTGAAGAAGGAGCAAAGCTTATTATAGGGGATTTAATTTTTGCATTAGGAATTCCTATTCCTCTTCACTCGTTAAAGTTATTGTATGGTTTGGCGGCTATATTAGCTCCAATTATTGTTAAATTGCCTTTTGAAATGTTGTATCCGACAGGAGAAAAGCAATTATCAATAGACAGTAAAAAATATGAAAGATTTTATAAAGAAGCAGACATAATTGCAGGGGATTTTCTTTTTATCAAAAAATACATGCCTGAAAGGCTTGATGGGAAGATAATTGTGACTAACACAGTTACACAGGAAGATGTGGAAATGATAAAAGAGAGGGGGGTGGAACTATTAATTACTACTACCCCCAACATAAATGGCAGGTCTTTTGGAACAAATGTGATGGAAGGAGTTCTTGTGGCAATAGCAGGTAAAAAACAAGAAGAAATGACGCCACAAGATTACGATGAACTTTTGGATAAAATAGGTTTTGAACCTAGAATAGAATATTTACAAAAATAGGGAGGTAATAAATATGCATAAATTTGGTTTTATAATACATCCTATAGAGTACGAAGATGTAAGCCGCAAGTTTAAAATAATGGAGAAGTTTCCCAAAAGAGTTGTGGAAGGTTTTACAAGACTTCTTCCTCCTATGAAAGTTTCCGAAATAACAGGGGTTAAAAGCGAATATGCTGAGACAGAAGGTTGGTTTGTGGCGGTTCCTTTGACCTCTGAACAAATGTTAAAATTGCCTGAGGACTATGTTTTAAATAAAATAATAAAAGCGGTAAAAATTGCAGAAAATTTAGGTGCAGAAGTTGTCGGCTTGGGGGCTATGACCTCTGTTGTAGGAGATGCAGGGATAACAATTGCTAAAAATTCAAACATCGCTGTAACTACTGGCAACAGTTATACAGTCGCTACAGCAATAGAAGGAGCAGTAAAAGCCGCAGAGATGATGGGTAAAGATGTAAGAGATTCTCATGTCGTTGTGATAGGAGCGACAGGCTCAATCGGCAAAGTCTGTGCAGAAATTTTGTCCCGAGATGCTAAATACATGACACTTGTAGCACGAAATAAAGAAAAATTGCAAAACTTTAGAGACTATCTTTTAACAAAAACGGGTATGTCTGCCCATATCACTTCAGATGTAAAAGAAGCCTTAGAAGACGCGGATATAATAATCACTGTTACAAGTGCAGTAGATACGGTGATAAAACCCGAATATCTAAAACCAGGGGCTGTTGTATGCGATGTAGCAAGACCGAGAGATGTGTCAAAGGAAGTTGCGGATAAAAGAGATGATGTTTTAGTCATAGAAGGTGGAGTAGTAGAGGTGCCTGGCGATGTAGACTTCCACTTTAACTTTGGTTTTCCACCTAAAACAAGTTATGCCTGTATGGCAGAGACAATGATTCTTGCTATGGAAGGACGAATTGAGAATTATTCTTTAGGGCGAGATTTGACTGTAGAACAAGTGGATGAGATATCAAAACTTGCTAAAAAGCATGGGTTTAAATTGGCGGGATTTAGAAGTTTCGAGCGAGAAGTTACAATGGAAAAGATAGAATCTGTGAGAAAAAACGCTAAAAAGAGATTACAAGAGTGGAAATTTGCATAATTTAGACTTGACTTTATTTGTTAACTGATTTATAATAATCCACATGGAAAATTACACAAGCACTGCTGAAGCAGTGCTTGTGTATTAATATTAACATAAATTTCATTATTGCTACATATGAATAAAATACAATTTTCAATTTTTATAAAAAGGAGAATCGTCTATGAGCAAGCCTGTAATTTTAACTTATGAGGGACTTAAAAAATTAGAGGAAGAATTAGAATATTTAAAGACGGTCAAAAGAGCTGAAGTAGCAGAAAAGATAAAACAAGCGAGAGCATTTGGAGATTTAAGTGAAAACTCAGAATACGACGAAGCAAAAAACGAGCAAGCATTTATAGAAGGAAGAATAGCTACCTTAGAAGCCATGCTTAAAAATGCAAAAGTGATTGACGAAGAAGACATAAAACTTGACCAGGTTAGCATTGGCTGTACTGTAAAAGTGTATGACGAATCCTATAATGAAGAAGTAGAGTATACAATTGTAGGTTCAGCAGAAGCTGACCCAATGAATAACAAGATATCTGACGAATCTCCAATAGGGAAAGCGCTTTTAGGGAAAAAAGTAGGAGATGTTGTCTCTGTTGAAGTTCCTGCTGGAATTATAAAGTTAAAAATATTAGAAATACGCAAATAAAGGGTGATGGAGGTATAATATGTCTAATTCAAATGATAACATTTGGAACAACACTGAAGAACTCAATGAACTTTTGCGAATAAGAAGAGAAAAATTAAATATTTTAAGAAGCATGGGAGTAGAACCTTACGGTATTGACAGGTTTGAAAGGACTAATGTATCCTCTGATATTAAAAACGATTACGAGAATTTTGAAGGCAAAGTAGTGACTCTTGCAGGACGAATTATGTCCAAAAGAGCCCATGGCAAAGCTTCTTTTGCAGATATTCAAGATAGGGATGGCAGGATACAGATTTACGTTAAGTATGATACAGTAGGAGAGAAGAATTATGAAATTTTTAAAATCCTCGACATTGGAGATATAATAGGGGTTACAGGCGAGGTATTTAAATCTAAAACTGGTGAAATAACTATTCGCGTAACAGACTTTAAGCTTTTGTCTAAATCTCTTCAAATACTTCCAGAGAAATGGCACGGTTTAAAAGACCCTGATTTGCGTTATAGACAGAGATATACGGATTTAATAATAAATCCCGAAGTAAAAGAGGTATTTTTAAAGAGGACGAAAATAATAAAGGCGATAAGAGAATTTCTTGACAATAGAGGATTTTTAGAAGTGGAGACTCCTATTCTTCATACTATTGCGGGTGGGGCTGCAGCACGACCTTTTATTACTCATCACAATGCTTTAGACATTGATATGTACTTGCGAATTGCTTTAGAGCTTCACTTAAAAAGACTTATTGTGGGTGGACTTGAAAAAGTATATGAAATGGGCAGAGTTTTTAGAAATGAAGGAATGGATATAAGGCACAATCCGGAATTTACTTTGTTGGAACTTTACGAAGCCTATACGGATTATTACGGTATGATGGAACTTACAGAACAATTATTTGCCTATGTGGCCCAAAAGGTTAACGGTACTACGAAAATAGTTTATCAAGGAACAGAAATAGATTTGACACCTCCTTGGAAGAGAATTACTATGGTGGATGCAATAAAAGAATATGTAGGTGTAGACTTTAATGAAGTTAAGACAGATGCAGAAGCAGTAGAGATAGCGAAGAGATTAAACCTTGAGACAAAAGAAGGAATGAAAAAGGGAGAAGTAATAGCACTTGTTTTTGATGAGCTGGTAGAACAACATTTGATACAGCCAACTTTTGTTATGGATTATCCAGTAGAGATTTCTCCTTTAGCTAAGAGAAAACACGACAATCCAGCATTTACTTCTAGATTTGAAGCCTTTATTTACGGAAGAGAAGTGGCTAATGCCTTTTCAGAATTAAATGACCCTATAGACCAAAAAGAAAGGTTTTTAGAACAATTAAAACAAAGAGAAGCCGGTGACGAAGAAGCCCATATGATGGATGAAGATTTTATAAATGCTCTTGAGGTTGGTATGCCACCGACTGGAGGATTGGGCATAGGGGTAGACAGACTTGTGATGTTTATGACAGATGCTTATTCTATAAGAGATGTGATATTATTCCCGACAATGAAACCTAGAAATGATTAGAAAAGCAGTCGAAAGACTGCTTTTTAACTTTTTTGTAAGGACTGGCTTTTTAGAGATAAAAATAATATAATAAAGTTGTCGACTTTTTAAATAAAGGGGTATCACATATGATAGATAAAGAAAAGATTAAAAAAGCGGTAAGAGACATACTTGAAGCCATAGGTGAAGATCCGGATAGGGAGGGGCTCCTTGAGACTCCTGATAGAGTTGCAAGGATGTATGAGGAAATTTTTGCGGGTCTTCATACGGATGTAAAAGATGTTATAAAGATTTTTCAGGAGGATGAACATCAAGAAATAATACTTGTAAAAGATATTCCGCTTTATTCTATGTGCGAACATCATCTCTTGCCTTTTATAGGAGCTGCCCATGTGGCCTATTTGCCTAGAAAGGGTAAAATTTTAGGCCTTTCAAAATTAGCCCGTATAGTAGACATTTTAGCAAAAAGACCACAGCTTCAAGAGAGGTTGACAAGTGAAATTGCAGATACCATAATGGAAGCAGTGAATCCCTTAGGTGTTGCCGTTGTCATTGAGGCAGAACATTTGTGTATGACAATGAGAGGTATCAAAAAACCGGGGGCTAAGACTGTTACTTCTGCTTTGAGAGGAATATTTAGAACAGATGAAAAATCAAGGGCAGAGGTAATGTCTTTGATAAACTCTAAAAGATAAGGGAGGTAGATTATGCTATTTAGGTGCAGGGATAAAAGCTTGGAGATTGGAAAAAGAACTTACATAATGGGAATTTTAAATATGACTCCTGATTCTTTTTCAGATGGGGGAAAGTATAATACTTTAGAAAAAGGCATAGAAAGAGCTCTTCAAATGATAGAAGAAGGAGCTGACATAATAGATATAGGTGGAGAGTCTACAAGGCCAGGACATACTCCAGTGGATGAAGAAGAAGAAATGAGAAGAGTTATACCTGTCATTGAAAAGCTTTCAAAAATTTCAAATGTCATTATATCTGTGGATACTATGAAATCAAATGTGGCACTTCGAGCTTTAGAAGCAGGTGCTCACATAGTAAATGATGTATGGGGACTTCAAAGGGACCCCAAAATGGCGGAAGTAGTTGCAAAATACAATGCAGGTGTAATAATGATGCATAACAGCAATGTAGCAGAATATGAAGATGTTGTTCAGGATATAATAAAATTTTTACAAAAAAGCATAGAGATAGGAGAAAAAGCAGGAATTGATAAAAGTCAAATGGTAGTAGATCCAGGGATAGGTTTTGGAAAAACTTTAGATCATAATCTTGAGGTCATGAATCGATTAGAAGAATTAAAAGTTTTAGGACTTCCTGTGCTTTTAGGTACTTCTAGGAAATCCATGATTGGAAAAGTTTTAAACCTTGAAGTAGAGGATAGATTGGAAGGGACTGCTGCAACAGTTGCTGTTGGGATTGTAAAAGGGGTTGATATTGTACGCGTTCACGATGTAAAGCAGATGTTAAGAGTTGCTAAGATGACTGATGCGATGGTGAGAAGATGAGTGAAGTGTATTTATCTTTAGGTTCTAATTTAGGAGATAGGGAAGAAAATTTAAAAAGAGCCGTTTTTGAGTTAGAACACTGGGAAGGCATAATTTTAAAGAAGCTTTCTCCTATTTATGAAACAAAACCTGTAGGATATTTAAACCAGGATATGTTTTTAAATATTGCAGTTGAAGTGGAGACAAACATTGGGCCTTATGACTTATTAAAAGTTGTAAATGAAATTGAAAAAAATTAAAAAGACAAAGACTCATAAGATGGGGTCCAAGGACTATTGATATTGACATACTGTTGTACGATGATATTGAATTAAACGATGAAGTGTTGACTATTCCTCATCCGAGAATGTGGGAGAGAGCTTTTGTGTTGATTCCTCTTTCGGATATAAACCCTTTTATAAAAAAAGGAGATGTGTATATTAAAGATTTAATAGCGGAGTTGCCTGATAAAGAAGGAGTTAAGCTGTATAAAGAGAATTGGTACAATGGGGTGTAAAAAATGAAAGTGACAAAAATTTTTACTTTTGACAGTGCCCACAATCTTATAAATTACAATGGGAAGTGTGAGGAGCTTCACGGTCATACCTATAAGCTGGAAGTTACAGTTGAGGGGAAGCCTGACGGAGAAGGAATGGTAATAGATTTTGTGAAGCTTAAAGAAATAGTAAATGAGAAAGTTGTAAAAAAGCTTGACCATAAGTATTTAAATGAAGTTTTAGGATTTAACACTACTTGCGAAAATATTCTTTTGTGGATATGGAAAGAATTAGAGCCCGTGCTAAAAGGAGATAACTATCATCTTTATAAATTGAGATTGTGGGAAACCCCCACAAGTTTTGCAGAAATTACTGAAAAAGATTTTGTATGAGGTTTTTAAAATGGTGATTACAAATCCAATTGTTTACGGGAAATTCATAAAGAGAATCAATAGATTTGAAGCTTATGTAGAGTTAAATAGCGGAGAAAAGACTTTAGTACATGTGCCTAATACGGGAAGGTGTAAAGAGATATTTGTCCCGGGAGCAGAGGTTATCCTTGAAGTAAGAGATAGGCAAGGCAGAAAAACACCCTTCGAGTTGGCTTTTGCTTATAAGGGGAAAAGACTTATATCTATCGATTCACAAGTGCCTAATAAAGTAGTTTTAGAGAGCATAAAGATGGGGCTTATTGAGGAATTTAAAGGCTATGACATTGTAGAAAAAGAAAAAACTTTTGGGAACAGTAAATTTGATATAAAGCTTACAAAAGGAAAAGAGATATGCTATGTAGAAGTCAAAGGAGTAACTCTGGAAGTAGAAGGTGTTGCAAAATTTCCTGATGCTCCCACAGAAAGAGGAAGGAAACATTTAAAAGAGCTTATAAAAGTAAAAAAAGAAGGTATGAGGGCAGCAGTAATTTTTTTAATTCAAATGGATGATATAAAATATTTTACCCCTAATGACGAGCAAGACCCGGAGTTTGGGAAGTTTCTAAGAGAGGCTGTAGGTAAAGGAGTAGAAGCCTATGCCTATACCTGTGATGTTGGAGAAAACTACGTGTTTTTAAAAGACAGGGTGGAAGTTGTGTTATGACCCTGTCCTTTTTAGCGTCTCTTGATGTAATTTTTTATTTTTAGATTTTTAGCAAATATATGTTATAATGAAGTTGTAAACATTTTTAATGGGGGCGATTTTAATGGAAAAATTACAGCTTGAGGACTTTACAAAGTTTAAATTTTTGTCTGGTTTGAAATACTCTCCAAATGGCGATTATGCAGCTTTTGTAGTACATAGAATGGATGTAGAAGAAAACAAATATCTTTCTAACATATGGCTCTTAGATATAAAAAGTAGGAAATACTTTCAATTAACTTCTTTTAATGAGGAAAGGGGTTTTGTGTGGCTAGATAATGAGAACATACTTTTTTCAGGTAGCAGGAATCCTAAAGATAAAGAAAAGGCAGAGAGTGGAGAGGAATTTACTAGGTATTATAAAATAAACATCCATGGAGGAGAGGCATTAGAGGCTTTTGTAATTCCTAAGAAGGTTATGAATATTGAACCAATTGATGAAAACACTTTTTTACTGACAGCAAGATATAACGTAAATGAAAAAGAGTTGGAAGGGTTAAGTGAGGAAGAAAAACAAAAAGAGCTAAAGAAAAGGAAAGAAGAAAAAGATTACAAAGTTTTAGATGAAATTCCCTATTGGGTAAATGGAGCAGGTTTTATAAATAAGGATAGAGAGAGGTTGTATTTATATCGTGCTAATGAAAATAAGTTACAACCTATTACTGACGAATACACAGATGTATCTTTGTTTAAGTTAAACAGAGATAAAAGTAAAGCAGTATTCATAGGGCGGACTTATAAAGATAAAATGGACCTTGTAAGCGATGTGTATATTTATGATGTTGCATCTAATGAAGTAAAGAAAATTAATAGAGACGAAGATTTTTCCTATAGATATGCTGACTTTTTAGGAGACAAAATAATTTGCACAGGTACTGACATGAAGAAATATGGAATCAATGAAAATAGCAAGTTTTACCTTTTAGATGTTGATTCAGGTGAGAAAAAGTGCATAACTCCTGATTTGGATATGAGTTTAGGCAATTCTGTTGGATCTGATTCTAGATATGGTTCTGGCTATAGTTTTAAAGTAGAAGGAGATTATCTGTACTTTATATCTACAGAAAGGTATAATGCATACCTTAACAGGATAGATGTAAATGGGAAAATAGAAAAAGTGATAGCATCAGATGGGTCTGTTGACATGTTTGATGTAAAAGGGGAAAATATTCTCTTTATCGGTTTTAGAGGTTTAAAGCTTTTAGAGCTTTATGAGTATAAAAATGGAGAGGAAAAGCAATTAACAGATTTTAATGAATGGGTTCAAAAAGAGAGGAAGCTTTCCAAACCTGAGAGAGTGGAAGTAGAGACAAGAGCTGGTCATGTTATAGATGGATGGATTATGAGACCTATAGACTATGAAGAAGGCAAAAAATATCCTGCTATATTGGATATCCATGGAGGACCAAAAACTGTATATGGCGAAATTTATTTTCACGAAATGCAGTACTGGGCGGCAGAAGGATACTTTGTATTTTTCTGCAATCCAAAAGGAAGCGATGGAAGGGGCAATGAGTTTGCTGATATAAGAGGTAAATACGGTACAATAGATTATGAGGATATAATGAAATTCACAGATTATGTATTGGAAAATTACAAAGACATTGACCCTTCAAGAGTAGGAGTGACAGGGGGCTCTTATGGAGGATTTATGACAAATTGGATTATAAGTCATACAGATAGATTCAAAGCAGCCGTTTCTCAAAGAAGTATATCTAATTGGACAACAGAATTTGGGACTACAGATATAGGTTATTATTTTGTCCCTGACCAAATAGGAGGAACACCTTGGGATAATTTTGAAAAGTATTGGGAACATTCGCCTTTAAAATACGCTGATAGAGTAAAAACTCCTACTTTGTTTTTGCATTCAGATGAAGACTATAGATGTTGGATGGCAGAAGCCCTGCAAATGTTTAGCGCTCTTAAATATTTTGGCGTGGAATCAAAACTGGTGCTTTTCCACGGTGAAAATCATGAACTTTCAAGAAGTGGCAAGCCTAAACACAGAATAAGAAGGCTTAAAGAGATAACAGAGTGGTTTAATAAGTATTTAAAGTAAAATAAAAACACCCTACTTTCACAGTAGGGCGTTTTTTAAGCTAATAAAGCGGCTACTACACCTACTAAAAAGATTCCATCAAATATACCTGCGCCTCCTATACTTATGGCATGAGAGGTTAAATCTTTAAAGTGAGGCAAATTTAAAAGGTCTGCTCCAATTAATGTGCCTAAAACTCCCGAGATATATGCAACAGGTGCTGCATTGTGGGGAGATAATAAAATTGCAGAGGCAGCTGCCACAAGAGGCGGTATAAAGGCAGGGAGGGTAATGCCTACTCCTTGTACAGGTTTAGCTAGTGCTTTTGCTACAATTGTAACTATTATAGTAGCTATTATAGTTGGGAGTAGTGGTGCCCTCGGCAAAAGGTACAAACTGAGAATGACGGGAACTACAGCTCCCCCTACGTTTACTGCAATTACTTGCTCTTGCACTCGTGGGGGATAGTAAAAAAGGAATGGGGAAAAATACCGCTCTTCTTCATGGACAATAATTTTTTTTCGAGATATAGGAATGTTGATCACACTTCCTATTAAAGATAAACTAAAAACAAAAACTGCCATTTGGGGAGATAATCCCAATTTTGCAAAAGAAAAAGTTGTTGCCTGCACAAAAAATGTAAATATCAAAAAAGGAAACAACAATATTAGGGAAAGTATCCAAATTAAAGGCATTACAAAAACCTCCTTAAATATTTGCTACTATATTGTTATAATATCATAAAAGTGATGGTCATATCCATTACTTTATAAAAATTCTTTTGTTTTTTGGGAAAAAGGAATATAATATATTTGTCAAAATTTATTCGACGAGGTGAAGCAATGATAACAAAAGAGATGATAGATAGAATAAATTTCCTTTATCACAAATCACAAACAGAAGGACTGACTGAAGAAGAGAAGGAAGAGCAGAAGAGGTTAAGGCAAGAATATGTTAAGGAAATACGGGAAAGGGTTAAAAGAGAGTTGGATAGTATTAAATATGCTGAAAATAGTTGCAACCATTGTGGACATGACCATAATCACCATCATCACCACCACAGACATTAAAGATAAAGGAGAGATGAAAAATGTATGAAGGAACAAAGGGGAAAGTGAAAGACGACATTCCAGAATATATCACTTTAGAAGAGGCACTTACTTTGAACAAAAATCAAGTCAGAGAAAATTACAAAGAATACATAAATTCAGTGTTTGTCTCTATGCTTTCAATGCTTCAGTTTGATAAACTTTTTGTAAGAGCTAAGGGAGTTTCAGTATGGGACAATGAAGGAAATGAGTATTATGATTTTTTAGGAGGATATGGTGCTTTAAATTTGGGGCATAACCCTGATGAAGTCATTGAAGCTGTAGAAAAAGTAAAATATATGCCTAATATATTGCAAGCGGCTATTGGAAATTTGCCAGGAGTTCTTGCTCATAATCTTGCAAAAGTGACACCAGGGAATCTTAAAAGGAGCTTTTTCTGTAACAGCGGAGCTGAAGCAGTAGAAGGAGCTTTAAAACTTGCTAAAATTGCTTCAGGGAAACAAAAAATAGTTTACTGCCAAAACTCTTTTCACGGCAAATCCATGGGTGCCCTTTCAGTGACGGGACGAGAAAAATATCAAAAGTATTTTAAACCACTTGTGCCGGAGACAGTTCCTATTCCATTTGGAGATGAAAAAGCTTTGGAGGAAGCTTTGAAAGGTAGAGATGTTGCTGCTTTTATAGTAGAGCCTATCCAAGGGGAAGGCGGAGTTATCGTTCCTCCTGAGGGATATTTGAAAAAGGTAAGAGAGCTCTGTACTAAGTATGATGCTTATTTGATTTTAGATGAGGTGCAAACTGGGTTTGGAAGAACAGGAAAAATGTTTGCATGTGAGCACGAAGGAGTAGTTCCAGACATAATGTGCCTTGCGAAGTCTTTAGGTGGAGGAGTTATGCCTATCGGTGCCTATATAACCACAGAGGAAATATGGCAAAAAGCTTATGGGACTATGGAAAAAGCTCTTTTACATACTTCTACTTTTGGCGGTAATACCTATGCTTGTGCAGCTGCGATTGCTTCAATACAAGCTATTATAGAGAAAAAGCTTCCTGATGCTGCAAAAGAAAAAGGTGAATACTTTTTAGGTCGACTGAAAGAATTAAAAGAAAAACATCCAAAACTTATAAAAGATGTTAGAGGAAAGGGGCTTTTAATAGGAATAGAGTTTAATCAACCAGAAGGTGGACTTCTTGACAAGATTTCTGGAGGAGCTATTTCAAAGCTTTCAAGTGAATACCTCGGCTCTTTAATTGCTGGAGAGCTTCAAAATAAACACAGAATTATAACGGCTTACACTTTGAATAACCCAAATGTAATAAGATTAGAGCCACCTTTAATTGTGACAAAAGAACAAATTGACAAAGTTGTAGATGCTTTAGATGAAATTCTCACAAGAAATAGTAGCTTCTTAGGGATTACTGTCTCGGGAGCAAAAACTGTTTTAGGATCGTTATTTAAAAGGCAGTAAATTGAAAGAGGTGAATTAACTTTGAGAGAATTGTTTGAAAAAGGAATAACTTTTGAGGAATTTGTAAGAGAATCGGAGGAGAACATTGCTAAAAGAATAAAAGAGAGATATGAAAAGACAGTCTTAGATGAAGACTTGATAGTGAAAATAAAATTTAAAGATGAGATAAATATTTTGGCATTTGCTGAGAGTTGGTGTCCTGATTCTCAAGTTAATGTGCCTATAGTTGCAAAAATCGCAAGTTATAATAAAAATTTTAAACTGAGAATTTTAAAAAGAGAAGGTAACGAAGAGCACATGAAACCTTATTATATAGATGGTAAAGCTAAAATACCCACTTTTGTATTTATGAATAAAGATTTTAAAGAAATTGGTCATTGGATTGAAAGACCTGAAATAGTAAAAGAACTTGCAAAAAGTGGAGAAGGAGAGTGGAAAAGAGATTATCTTAAAGGGAAATATGATAAAAACATAATTGAGGAAATTGTTAATATTTTGTCCCGGTAATTGTGCCGGGTTTTTTAAATTCGTTTAATTTATTAAGCTTTTAAACGAAAATTAATAGTAAAGGGAGATAATAAAGTTAATCGGATAGTTTTGGAGGTTGCAGAATCCACAATAAAATGTATAATTTAATAAGTAACATACAAAATATTGTGGTTTTACATAAGAGGAGGAATTTCCTGTGAAAATTACTGAGAATGCGAGGAAGGTTCTGGAGAGAAGGTATTTAGCTAAAGATGAAAATGGCAAGCCTATTGAGACAGTTGAGGAAATGTTTGAAAGGGTTGCAAAGACTATCGCTGAAGTGGATTTAATCTATGACAAAAATGCTGATGTAGAAGCAGTAAAGAAGAGATTTTATGATATGATGGTAGCTCTGGACTTTTTACCTAATTCTCCTACGTTAATGAATGCCGGTAGGCCATTAGGTCAGCTTTCTGCCTGTTTTGTTCTTCCTGTGGGAGATTCTATGGAAGAGATTTTCGACGCGGTAAAGTACGCGGCAATTATTCACAAAAGTGGTGGGGGTACGGGATTTAGCTTTTCTCGCTTACGACCCAAGGGAGCTACAGTCAGATCCACTGGAGGCGTTGCATCAGGACCTGTTAGTTTTATGAAAGTTTTTAATGCAGCGACAGAAGCGGTGAAACAAGGTGGTACTCGTAGAGGAGCAAATATGGGCATTCTGCGTGTTGACCACCCTGATATATTGGAGTTTATACAGTGTAAAAAAGATAACAATGAAATAACAAATTTTAATATAAGCGTGGCTATTACAGAAGAATTTATGAAGGCTGTTGAGGAAGATAGGGAATACGATCTAATAGATCCTCATACGGGTAAGGTTGTAAATAGATTAAGAGCAAGAGAAGTCTTTGACCTGATTGTAGAAATGGCTTGGAGAAATGGGGAACCGGGTATTGTATTTTTAGACAGAATAAACGAGAAAAATCCTACCCCTGAAGTTGGAGAGATTGAGTCTACCAATCCCTGTGGTGAACAGCCACTTTTACCATATGAATCTTGTAACTTAGGTTCAATTAATCTTGAAAATATGTTAAAAAAGGTAGAAGGTAGATACGTAATAGATTATGACAAACTTAGAGAAACGGTCTATGATGCAGTACATTTTTTGGATAATGTAATAGATGCCAATAAATATCCTCTTCCACAAATTGAGGAGATGACAAAAGGGACAAGAAAAATAGGTCTTGGCGTAATGGGATTTGCTAACATGCTTTTGAGATTAGGCATTCCCTATGATTCTGAAGAGGCTGTAGAGTTAGGCGAAGAATTGATGGAGTTTATTGATGAAACTTCCAAAGAAGCATCGATTAAATTAGCAGAACAAAGAGGTACCTTTGGTTTCTATGATAAGAGTATTTACAAAAAAATGGGTATAAAAATTCGAAACGCTACAACTACTACTATTGCCCCGACTGGCACCATATCTATCATTGCAGGTACTTCTAGTGGCATAGAACCGGTGTTTGCAATAGCTATGACGCGAAATGTTATGGATAATACAGAACTGGTGGAAGTAAACCCTGTATTTAAAGAGGTTGCCATTGAAAGAGGATTTTATTCAGAAGAACTGATGCGAGAAATTGCTCGAAGGGGAAGTCTAAAAGACATAAAGGGTATACCAGAAGATGTTAAAAGAGTTTTTGTGATAGCTCATGATATTGACCCTGAGTGGCATGTTAAAATGCAAGCAGCTTTTCAAAAACATGTTGACAATGCAGTTTCTAAAACGGTGAACTTTAGAAATGAAGCTACAGTAGAGGATGTTAGAAGAACTTATCTTCTTGCCTATAAACTTGGTTGCAAAGGGGTTACTATATACAGAGATGGAAGTCGTGAATCGCAAGTATTGAATTTGGGCATAAAAGAGAAAAAAGAAGAAGCAAAACCTAAAGAAGAGCAAACTAAAAATGAACCTTTAAGACCAAGACCAAGACCTCCTGTGACAAGAGGGATAACTGAAAAAGTTAGAATAGGATGTGGAAATCTTTATATAACAGTTAATTATGACGACCAAGGCATATGTGAGGTATTTACAAATCTTGGAAGAGCAGGTGGATGCCCTTCACAGTCAGAAGCTACAAGTAGGCTTATATCTATAGCATTGCGCTCAGGCATTGATGCTAAGACAATTGTAGAGCAATTAAAAGGTATAAGATGTCATTCTACTTTAAGGCAAATGGCTACAAACAAAGAAATAAAAGTGTTATCTTGCCCTGATGCTATTGGCAAGGTTATTGAGGAAGTGATGAAAATCCGGGTGGAAGAGGAGCAGCAATTTGCACCTATCGATGTACCTATATATGAAAATAATCATAATGGCGATGAAGATGACCCTAAAGAAGAAGTTGCATTGAGTGAAGCTGACTTATTAGACGAAGAAAAGTTTTGCCCTGAGTGTGGCAGCCCAATAGAGCATGAAGGCGGATGTGTGGTGTGTAAAAACTGTGGCTATTCTAAATGCGGTTGATATTTATAAAAAACCTTCTGTAGCAATTGCTACAGAAGGTTTTTTATAAATATTTAAAGGGAAGTACAAGATTCGACATATTATGATGGGGATTTGTGGTACAATTGGCTCTGATAAATAAATGTGATCAATTTTATAAACCTTATCAGCCCAAGAAGGATTTTTGAAATAAATGTAGAATACTAATATGATTCGGAAAAACGAGGGGATTAGTATGGGGAAGTACAGGGAACTGGTTTTTAATATAACCTTAATTACAATAGGAAGTATATTATTTGTGTGGGCACTTTACCGCTGTGGTATTGGAATTGATTGGAGAGTCTTTTTGATTTTATTAGCTTTCGCAATAATTTTGGATAATCTTGGCATAATGTATACAGATATAAAATTATCTTTAAGCCCTACAATAGGAATAACTACTTTTTTGATTTTTGGCACGGTTGGAGCGGCTACTCTCATGGTATCCTCTGTTATGTTTGATACTATTGTAGTAAGAAAAAAGATAAAAAATGGGCTTTTAAATGGAGGAATGTTTTCTATTGCATATTTAGTGGCAGGATGGTTTTATGAATTCATAGGTGGAAAAATTGGCATAGTTTCTTTTTCGCAAGTTAAATATATTTTAAGTTACGTCATAATAAGTTTCCTTTTGAATAATTTTATACTGTACTATGCTTTAAAAGTACAGGGGAAGATTTTGTTTAAAGAGTATTGGAATGAGAGTGTATTATTAGAGTTGGGTACTTATATAGTTATGATTCCTGTTTCATTACTTCTTGCATATATTTATTTTAAACATAGCCTTCTGTTTTTTGTGTTATCTTTAACTCCACTTATATTCATAGCATATGCTTTTAGGATGATTAGAGATTTGATTAAGGCAAATAAAAGGCTTAACGCCATATATGAGATGGTTAAAATGATAAATTCGAAGTTAGAGTTGGAGCAAATATTAGATACTATTATAGAAGTTATTTCTCAAGTTGTTTCAGTATCTGCAGCAGCAATATATTTGACAGATTCTAATGGGGTAGCTGCTTTAGTAAAATCGATAGGTAATAGAGAGGGAGAGGAAGGCTTTAAAGAAAATTACTTCAAAGATGAGGGAATAATAGGAAAGTGCATATCTTCTAACAAAACAATAGCAATTAAGGATTTAAAGCAGGATAAAAGATTTTTAAAAGAACAATTTTTAAATAACTATGGCAGTGTAGTAGTAGCTCCTTTAAGGTTTTCGGGATCTGTCATTGGATGTCTTATGGTGTTGCATGTAGAGACAAATGTGTTTGATGAGGATTCTGTTAAAATCATAGAGATAATCGTAGATCAAGCTTCTGTTGCGATAACCAATGCTAAACGATATTATGAAGTCACCAAAAAATCTATTACTGATCCTTTAACAAAGACTTATAATAGAAGATATTTTAATGATGCATTAATGGAAAATATTATGAGGGCAGATGAGACTAGTGAGCCTGTGAGCCTTATAATGTTTGATTTGGATAATTTTAAACTGATAAATGATACTTATGGCCATTTAGTTGGAGATGAAGTACTTAAGGAAGTGGCAAAACGGATAAAAAACAATGTGAGAAGTGATGATATTGTAGCGCGATTTGGTGGAGAAGAATTTGCAGTGATTTTGCCGAAACTTACTGCAGAACAAGCCTATATGATTGCAGAGAGGATAAGAAATGAAGTATCATCAAGGCCAATTAGGACAGATAAAGGAGATATATATGTAACCATAACGGGTGGAGTAGCAGATTATCCGGAAAAGGCTGATTCTGCAGAAAAACTTATAAGCCATGCAGATAGAGCTTTATATGCAGGTGGCAAAAGTAAAGGAAGAAACAAAATTGCCATATATGAAGTGTGAAAAAGGCTTAAAGAAAAGACTGGGAGAATATTTTCCTGGTCTTTTTTTGTTTTATCTCTTGATTTGAATAATTAATAAAGTTTTACCACATTAATAAGGTATAAAAAGTTACACTTAAATCCCTTGAAAATAAACGTTTTTAAGGTATAATATTAATCGAAAGGTGAAATAAATTTGTTAATATAGTTACCACATTAAATGTGGTAAAAGGGTGATTAATTATGGATAGGATACTTGAGATTATAAATATGCTTTTAAATAGCGAACAGCCACTTACGGTTGATTATATCGCAAATACACTGAAAGTATCGAATAAAACAATAAGGAATGATTTAAAAAAAGCTGAAGAATTTGTACAACAAAAAGGCGTAAAAATTATCAAAAAACCAAGAGTAGGTATTGTACTAGAGGGGCCTAGAAATAAAAAGCTTGAGCTTGCTGATGAGATTAAAAAGAGTTTAGACTTTGAAGAACCTTTTTCGCCTGAAGCAAGAAAAAACTACATTTTAAAGCGATTGTTTATGAGTAAAGGAAGTGTAACTACAAAAGAACTAGCGGAGGAACTTTATGTAAGTAGGGTTACAATACACAAAGACTTACAAAGTGTTGAAAAATGGCTTAACAAATTTAATCTAAAACTTCTAAAAAAACCTAACTATGGCATTGAAGTGGTAGGCGATGAAGAGAATTGGCGAAATGCAGTGGCAAGCTTAATTGTTTCAACTAAAGAACAAAAAGAATTAAAAGAATTTTTATATAATGATTACACTGGTAGGATAGATTATAGAACATTAATGCAATTAAGGGAACTTTTTGATATTGATTACAAGCAACTTGAAAAAATAGTTAGTAATGCTGAATCAAAACTCAAATTTAGATTTTCGGATGAGGCTTTTATAAGTTTGGTTATACATGTAGCTATTTCTATCGAAAGACTAAAGCATAAAAAAGATGTTAAATTATCAAAGGCGGTCTTAAATAATCTAAAGCAAAAAGATGAATATGTAATAGCTCAACAGATGGCGAAAGAGATAGAAGCGAAATTTAATGTAGTTCTTCCTGAATCAGAAATAGGATATATTGTATTGCATATCATTGGTACTAAAATGCAGCAAAATAAAATTGAAGATGTGAATTTAGAGTTGGAAGATGAAGAAAGTATTGAGCTAGCGGTTATTATGTCAAAAGAAATTATAAATATTGCTGAAAGGGCATTATCTCTTGATTTAAGCAATGATAAGCAATTGTTAAATGGTTTGATACTACATTTAAGACCAACTATAAATAGGCTTAAGTATGGTTTAACACTAAGAAATCCACTATTAAACGATATTAAAGAGAATTATCCTGAAATATATGGGGTTGCATGGATGACAAGTGTTGTGTTTGAGAAGTATTTAGGTAAAAAAGTTGCAGAAGAGGAAATAGGTTATATTGCACTACATTTAGGTGCTGCAGTTGAACGAGCTAAAAAACCACTTAAAGCCCTGGTTGTTTGTACAACTGGCATTGGAACAGCACAACTTCTTGCGGCAAGGCTTGAGAAATCTTTTAAACAGATAGAAATAAAAGACATAGTTTCTTCTGTTTCGCTACATGAGAGCATCTTAAATGACATAGATATAGTTATCTCTACTGTACCTATTGAGATAAATAAACCTTTTATAAATATAAGTCCTTTATTAACTCAAAATGATATAAGACGGCTTGATGAATTTATACAAGCTCTAAATAAGAGATCTAATTTAATTGATACGCAGTTACTTGATGTTGACGGTATTTATCTAAAAAAAGAAGATTTATTAAATAAGGTATGTATGGAGTTGCATAAAAAAGGATATGTAAAGGAGGAATATATTCAAGATGTTATAACCAGAGAAAAAATAGCTTCTACTGCTATAGGAAATGGTATTGCAATTCCACATGGTTTACCAGAACATGTTAATAAATCAGTATTTACAGTGGTAAGACTAAAAAATCCTATAGCTTGGGATGAAGAAAAGGTAGATATGTTATTTATGATATCTTTAACTCAAAGTGATATAGCAAAGTCCAGGTATATATTTAGAAAATTATATAATAAGCTTGAATCACCGGAATTTGTAGAAAATATAAAAAAAGCGAAAAGCAGAGAGGAAATTATAAAGTTATTGGAGGTAGTTTATAATGCTGATAAATAAAAATCTTGTCACACTAAATCTTGAGGCAAAAAACAAAGAAGAGGCAATTATAAAATTGGCGGAATTGGCGCAAAAAGAAGGGAAAATAACTTCTGTAGAGGAGTATGCGAGAAGTGTGCTTGATAGAGAAAAAGCATATACAACGGGGGTGGGGAATGGAATCGCGATACCACATGGAAAATCAAAAGCTGTAAAGGAGGCGATGATAGTATTTGGTAAAACAACTGATGGAATAGAATGGGATTCATTAGATGGCAAACCTGTCAATTTAATTTTTCTCTTAGGGGTGCCTGAAGAAAATGTGGATAATGTTCATCTTAAGATATTGTCACAGTTATCACGAAAATTAATGAATGATAGTTTTATTGAAATGCTAAAAAAAGCAGTAACTGTCGAGGAAATTTTAAATGCTTTAAGTGATATCCAAGTAAGTTAAAAATAAACAAAAATAAAATCGATAAGGAGGATAAAAATACGATGAAGGAAGAATTAAAAAGGATTAGAGAATATTTAATGACAGGCGTATCTTACATGATACCTATAGTTGTCATAGGTGGTGTTTTAATAGCTTTTTCAATTGCATTAAGTGGTGTGCAGGCTGGTAAAGGTGCAGTTGTTACAAATCCAGTGTTAAAAAGTATGATGGATATTGGTACAGCTTCTTTTTCAATGATGGTGCCAGTTCTTGCAGGATTTATAGCTTTTGGAATAGCTGATAGACCTGGACTTGCTCCTGGACTTGTTGGTGGAGTGCTTGCAAACCAGTTGAAGGCAGGTTTTTTAGGTGGAATTATTGCAGGTTTTATCGCAGGATATGTTGCAAGGTGGATAAAGAGTTGGAGAGTTCCTAAGAATTTAAGACCTATAATGCCAATTTTTGTAATCCCGTTGTTATCAGCACTTATTGTAGGTTTTCTTATGATATATGTACTCGGTAATCCTATAAGCAGTGCAATGACAGCTATGACAAATTGGTTAAAATCCATGAGTACAGGAAATGCTGTGATTTTAGCAATGATAATGGGTGCGATGATAGCTTTTGATATGGGGGGGCCTGTAAACAAAGTTGCATTCTTATTTGCTGCAGCAATGATAGGAGAAGGCGTATATACAATTATGGGACCAGTAGCAGTAGCAATATGCATTCCCCCGCTTGGGATGGGTGTTGCTACATTGTTAGCACCCAACAAGTACACTAAAGCAGAAAAGGAAGCAGGGTATGGTGCACTTGCAATGGGGATGATTGGTATCACAGAAGGTGCTATACCTTTTGCTGCAGCCGATCCATTAAGAGTAATACCATCTATAATGGTAGGCTCATCTATAGGTGCTGCGATAGCAGCAATAGGGAAGGTTGGAGACCATGCACCACATGGTGGACCTATTGTGTTGCCGGTTGTAGATAATAAAATCATGTTTATAGTAGCTGTACTAATAGGTATTGCGGTTACTGCATTAATGGTAAATGCATTAAAAAAACCAGTTATTGAAGAAGTTGAAGATGAGAGTGAAGTTGCTGAGTAAAACTAAAAATAGTTTCAAGATTATGTAAATAATTTACAAAATTTTATAGAAAGAGGGATGGAATATGAAAATAGTTGCAGTTACAGCTTGTCCTACAGGTATTGCTCATACCTATATGGCGGCTGAAGCATTAGAGAATGCAGCAAAAAAACTTGGGCACAAAATTAAAGTTGAAACGCAAGGTTCAATTGGCATAGAGAATAAAATAACTCAGAAGGAAGTTGATGAAGCAGATCTTGTTATTTTCGCAGCAGATGTAGCAGTTAAAGAAGAATCTCGATTTAAAGATAAGCCCATCTATAAAGTTGAAGCTCAAAAAGCTATAAAAAACGCTAAAGCTGTTATTGAAGAAGCATTAAAATTGGTTAATAAATAAAGAACTGATTGTTGAGTCAGGAAAGGGATTGCCTTTCCTGATTTTGCTTTTGCGGCTATCTAAAAAATGATTTGTCAAATTTGCTTTATTTTTTATTTTATTATTGTGCAAAAGTTTCACACTGGGACGAAAACTATGTTATAATAGACGTTAGAACTAATTTTAAGGAGGGTTAACAAATGCTAAAAGGAGTTGCGGCATCCCCAGGGATAGCGATTGGGAAGGTTTTCTTATATACTAAAGAAAAAGCAGAAATCAACATGAAAAACATAGATGAATCAAAAGTAGAGTACGAAATTGAAAGGTTTAAGAAAGCTTTAGAAGTGACGAAGGAGCAAATACAAAAAATTAAAGAAGATGCATTGAAAGAATTTGGGAAGGATAAGGCAGAAATTTTTGAGGCACATTTAATGCTAGCAAGTGACCCCGAACTTATTGAAGGGGTAGAAAACATGATAAAGACTGAACTTATAACTGCTGATAATGCGGTAAATAAAGTAATTGAACAAAATGCTTCTGTAATGGAAAGTTTAAATGATGAATATTTAAAAGAAAGAGCTGTAGATTTAAGGGATGTAGGAAGCCGTATAATAAATAATCTTTTAGGAGTAAAAAGCGTGAATCTTTCTGAACTTGATGAACAAGTGGTAGTTATAGCCAAAGACTTAACCCCTTCAGATACAGCTACCATGAAAAAAGAAATGGTTTTAGGATTTGCTACAGATGTAGGCGGAAGAACTTCTCATACAGCTATAATGGCACGTTCCTTAGAAATTCCTGCTGTAGTAGGATTGGGTAATGTTACCTCTCAAGTTAATAATGGAGATACCATAATAGTAGATGGGTTGGAAGGGGTTGTCATTGTAAATCCTGACGAAAATACAATAAACGAATATAAGGCTAAAAAAGAGAATTATGATAAAAAGGTGGAGAAATTAAAGAAATTAAAAGATTTGCCTGCAATAACTCCCGATGGCAAAAAAGTCATGTTAGCGGCAAATATAGGAACTCCAAAAGATGTAAAAAGTGCGCTGGCCAATGGAGCAGAAGGGGTTGGACTTTTTAGAACTGAATTCTTATACATGGATAGAACTACTCTTCCTACAGAAGAAGAGCAATTTGAAGCCTACAAAGAAGTTGCAGAAAAAATGGAAGGCCGGCCTGTTACTATAAGAACACTGGATATAGGAGGAGATAAGGAACTTCCTTATCTTGATATGCCTAAAGAGATGAATCCTTTTTTGGGATATAGGGCTATAAGGCTTTGCTTGGATAGGACAGACATATTTAAGACTCAATTAAGAGCAATTTTAAGAGCAAGTGCTTATGGAAATATTCACATAATGTATCCTATGATATCTTCTGTAGAAGATGTAAGAAAAGCAAATACCGTTTTAAACGAAGTAAAAGCTGAGCTTGATAAAGAAGGCATAAAATATGACAAAAACATAAAAGTAGGTATAATGGTGGAAATACCTTCTGCTGCAATAACTGCAGACATATTGGCTAAAGAAGTGGACTTCTTTAGCATAGGAACTAATGACTTGTGTCAGTATACTCTTGCTGTTGACAGAATGAATGAACACGTAAAAGATTATTATCAACCTTTTAATCCTGCTATTTTAAGACTTATAAAACTGGTTATTGATGCAGCCCATAAAGAAGGCAAATTTGCGGCTATGTGCGGTGAAATGGCGGGAGATCCTTTAGCTACAGTTATATTGTTAGGACTTGGCTTAGACGAATTTTCTATGAGTGCAACTTCTATACCTACAGTTAAAAATATCATCAGAAATGTGGAATATGAAAGAGCAAAAGAAATAGCGGAAAGGGTGCTAAATATTGCTGAGGCAGAAAAGATACAAAAAATGATGGAGGACATAATTAAAGACATTGAGTAAATCTCTGGCTTTTGCCAGAGATTTTTTATTAAAAAAATATCAAAAAAAATAAAGGAAAATTTCAAAATGTATAGAATAATAATATTAAAGATTATTTGCGATAAGATAGGGGGATATGTATGAAGGATTACAAAACTAATCAAATAAGAAATGTAGGATTGGTTTCCCACGGTGGAGCCGGTAAAACTACATTAACTGAGGCATTCCTTTTCAACACAAAAGTCATTGATAGAATGGGGCGCGTAGAAAATGGCACTACTGTATCTGACTATGACCCAGAGGAAATTGCCAGGCAGATATCTATTTCCACATCAGTAATTCCAGTGGAGTGGGGAGAGTGTAAAATTAATATATTAGATATGCCAGGGTATTTTGATTTCTTTGGAGAAGTTGTAAGTGGCTTGCGGGTTGTAGACAGTGTTATAATACCTGTGTGTGCTGCTTCTGGTGTAGAAGTTGGAACTGAAAAAGTGTTTAATATGGCTAAAAAGAATAAGTTGCCTATTATATTTTTTATTAACAAAATGGATAGAGAAAATGCAGATTATTTTAAGACATTAAATCAATTGATGGAGAAATTTGGTAATAAGGTTATTCCTTTGACATTTCCTATTGGAAGCGAACAAAGTTTTAAAGGCTATGTAGATGTTCTTACTCAAAAAGCATACGTTTACGATGAAAAAGGGGTAAAGGAGACAGAAGTACCGGCAGATTTGATGGATAAAGTTTTATCGGCCAAAGAGGAATTGATTGAGAACATTGCTGAAAACGATGAAACTTTAATGGAAAAGTACTTTGGAGGAGAAGAATTTACACAAGAAGAAATGAAAGAAGGAATCAAAAACAGCATAAGAATTGGAGAGTTAATGCCTGTTTTATGCGGTTCAAGCCTTAAAAATATTGGAACAGATAAATTATTAGATGCTATTGTGGAATTTTTGCCATCACCTCTGGATATAGAACGAGAAAAAGCTAGTGAAAATGGACCAGTAGCCGCATTTGTATTTAAAACTATAGCAGATCCTTATGTGGGCAGACTATCTATTTTTAAGGTTGTATCAGGTACTCTAACTTCTGATTCTACACTACTTAATTCAAATAAGCAGATGCAAGAAAAATAAGCCAGCTTTACATTTTAAGAGGGAAAAAGCAGATGCCTGTATCTAAGTTAGTAGCTGGAGATATAGGAGCAGTTGCAAAGCTTCAATATACAATGACAGGAGATACCTTATGTGACACTTCTAATCCTGTTACGTTGTCAGCAATCGAGTTTCCTCAGCCTACACTTGCTCTTGCAATTGAACCTAAATCCAAAGGAGACGAAGAGAAAATCAGCAATGGGCTTCAAAGGCTACAGGAAGAAGATCCGACTTTTAAAGTAGAAAAGAATTTAGAGACAGGTCAAATGATAGTTTATGGAATGGGAGAGCAGCATATAGAAGTAATTTCTAAAAAGTTGATGAACAAGTTTGGAGTAGAATGCACCTTGACAGACCCAATTGTACCCTATAGAGAGACGATAAAGGGTAAAGTCAAAGTAGAAGGAAAGCATAAAAAGCAGACAGGTGGACATGGACAATATGGTCATGTGTGGATTGAATTTGAGCCAAATCCCAACAGTGAATTTGAGTTTGAAGATAAAATCTTTGGTGGAGCTGTTCCCAAACAATATATTCCAGCAGTAGAAAAAGGCTTGAGAGAAAGTATGAAAGAAGGTGTGCTTGCTCGTTATCCTGTTGTAAACATTAAAGCTACTTTGGTAGATGGTTCCTACCATCCTGTTGATTCTTCTGAAATGGCTTTCAAAATTGCTGCATCTCTTGCTTTTAAAAAGGGAATGGAACAAGCAAATCCAGTTCTTTTAGAACCTATTATGAGAGTAGAAGTGGTGGTACCTGAAGAATACATGGGAGATATCATTGGGGATTTGAATAAGAGAAGAGGAAGAATTTTAGGCATGGAGTCAAAAGACAATTTAGAAGTAATCACAGCAGAAGTGCCTTTGGCTGAAATGAATAGATATGCGACAGATTTAAGGTCTTTGACACAAGCAAGAGGAGACTTCAAAATGACTTTTGCAAGATATGAAGAAGCTCCACCTAATGTGGCACAAAAAATAATAGAAGAAAGGAAGAAATTAAAAGAAAAAGAAGAATAAGCCTGCTTTTGCAGGCCTTATTTTTATTGCAGTTAATAACTTTTTTCTAAAAAATATTTAAGTTATAATATAAGAAAACACGGGTATTAGAGGAGGACTTTATGAAATGAATATAAGAGAAGAAACTTTAAAACTTCACAAAGAAAATAGAGGCAAACTTGAAATTATAAGCAAAGTAGAAGCGAAAAATGACAAAGATTTAGCTTTAGCCTATACCCCAGGTGTTGCAGAGCCTTGTAAGGAGATACATAAAAATAGTGATTTAGTATATGAATATACTACAAAGAGCCACATGATTGCGGTTGTGACAGATGGTTCAGCTGTTTTAGGTTTAGGAAACATAGGGCCCTACGCAGCACTACCTGTTATGGAAGGAAAAGCAGTTTTATTTAAAGAATTTGGAGGCGTTGATGCAGTACCTATATGTCTTGCTACTCAAGATGTTGAAGAAATTATAAAAACTGTGGTGAATATTTCACCTGCTTTTGGAGGTATAAATCTTGAAGATATTTCTGCTCCTCGTTGTTTTGAAATAGAAAGAAAGTTGGACGAAATTTTGGATATACCTGTATTTCATGATGACCAGCATGGAACGGCAGTTGTAACTTTGGCTGCTTTAATAAATGCTTTAAAAATTGTAGAAAAGGAATTAAAAGAAGTTACTGCCGTTGTAAATGGAGCTGGAGCGGCAGGGATTGCTATTGCTAAATTTTTAATAAAGGCGGGTATAAAAGATGTAATAGTTTGCGATAGAAGTGGTATCATATATGAAGGAAGAGAAGATGAAGACTTCTCTAAAAAAGAGATTGCAAAAATATCAAATAAAGGAAGATTAAAAGGGCTTTTAAAAGATGCTTTAAAAGGAGCAGATGTGTTTATTGGAGTATCAGCACCTAATGTATTAAATAAAGAAATGATAAAAACAATGGCAAAAAAACCGATAGTTTTCGCATTAGCTAATCCAGTGCCTGAGATATATCCTGATGAAGCAAAAGAGGCAGGAGCTTATGTAGTAGGTACTGGCAGATCTGATTTTCCAAACCAAATAAATAATGTGTTAGCTTTTCCGGGTATATTTAGAGGGGCATTAGAAGTTAGGGCTACTACAATTAATGAAGAGATGAAAATTAGTGCTGCGTATTCTATTGCCCAGACTATTTTAGAAAATGAACTTACTCCGGAATATATAATTCCAAAGCCTTTTGATAAAAGAGTTCTTAAAAATGTAGCAATAGCAGTTGCGAAAGCAGCAATAGAGACTGGGGTAGCGAGAGTCAATTTAGATTTAAAAGAGTTTGAAAATAGCTTTAATAAATAATAAAGTGAGCAAGAGGTGGAGGATATGAATAAAAGTCAAAAATTTTTCAAAGGAAAGCTATATAAATCTGTAAGAGGGAATTTTTTTGAAGAAGAGACTTACCAAAATACAGATAGAAAGAATTTAAAGGGAAAAAGCAATTTTTCATCTCTTATAAATCAAGAAGACCGTCAAGAGTTGGCAGATGAAGAGGAAGAAAACTATGAAAATGAATGAAAAATGGTGAAAATTTTAGAATATGAGAGATATTTTTATTATTTGATGAAAATATTAGAAAAAATTACTTGCTTTAGCGTGAAAAAGCTATTGACGAGAGGACAAAAAAATGCAAAAATATATTCAAAAGTCAAAGAAAGTCAAAGTAAAAGTAAGAGACGTGGTGATGGCGATGGCAAGGCTTAGTGATTTGATTGAAAATTTTATAAAAGAGCTAATGGAAGAAGCTGGTAAGCATTATGTAGAAATTCAAAGAAATGAATTAGCAAATGTTTTTAATTGTGCGCCATCTCAAATAAACTATGTGTTAGAGACGCGTTTTACTATTGACAGGGGATACATCATAGAAAGTAAAAGAGGCGGCGGAGGTTATATAAAAATTTATAAAACTTCTATATCAAACAATTGGATAAATAAAATAATAGAAAACATAGGGGATAATATTTCTGAGAGTAAAGCTAGATACTACATTGATGCTCTTTTAGACCACAATATTATAACTTCAAGGGAAGCAGCTCTTATGAAAGCTGTAGTTAATGATAAAATTCTTCCTTTTTCTCAGGAAGATAAGAATATGTTGCGAGCATTACTACTTAAGGCAATGCTTATGGAAATTGCTCGCAACAAGTAAAGGAGGTAATTTTTATGATGTGTGATAAATGCAAAATAAGGCCTGCTACAGTTCATTACACTAAAATAGTAAACGGAGTAAAAACTGAAATGCATTTGTGTGACCAGTGCGCAGCAGAAGAGGGAATTTTAAATACAGAAGTTTTTTCAACTTTTACACCTTTTTCAGTTCAAAATTTATTGTCAGGGTTAATGGACTTTTTACCTGGAGTAGATGACTTTACAAAAAAAACTTTGAAATGCAGTCACTGTGGTATGACTTACGAAGATTTCAAAAAAATTGGAAGATTAGGTTGTAGTTTCTGCTATGATGCTTTTGCTGAAGAATTAAATCCTCTTATGAGGAGAATACACGGCAGTACAGAACACAGAGGGAAAATTCCTAAAAAAGCTGGCGGTAAAATGAGAGTAAAAAGAGAAATTGAGGAGTTGAAATATCAATTGGAAAAAGCTATTAAAGAAGAAGCTTATGAAAAAGCAGCAGAATTAAGGGATAAAATCAGAGAATTGGAGAAAGAATTAGGAAAGTAGGTGACCGAAATGCTACAGTACGATAAAGATGTGGTATTGTCCAGTAGAATTAGACTTGCTCGGAATATAAAAGATATTCCTTTCCCTACTATTATGACAGAAGAGCAGGGACGAAAGGTTATAGATTTGGTTAGAAAGGCTATATTAGGTAGTAATACTATTTTATCTACCCAATTTGTAGAATATGATATGAAGAAATTGACTCCTATTGACAGGCAATCACTTGTAGAAAAGCACCTTATAAGCCCTGACCTTTCACAGAATACAAAGAGTGGTTATGCTCTTATAAAAGATGACAATACAGTGAGTATAATGGTCAATGAAGAGGATCATCTTAGAATACAATGTATATTAGAAGGATTAAGGCTTAATGAAAGCTGGGATACTGCCGATAAAATTGACGATTTGATTGAAGAAACTATCGACTATGCCTATGATGAAAAGATAGGTTATTTGACTTCTTGTCCTACTAACGTAGGAACAGGGATACGAGCCTCAGTCATGGTTCATCTTCCAGCTCTTACTATCACTGGGCAAATAAGCAATATTTTAAACTCTGTTTCTAAAATAGGTATGGCAGTGAGAGGGATATACGGTGAAGGTACTCAAGCTTTAGGAGATATTTATCAAATTTCTAATCAAGTCACTCTTGGCCAAAGCGAAAGAGAAATAATTGAAAATATTGAAGGAGTAGCAAGACAAATTATCTCTAGCGAAAGAAAAGCTAGAGAGGATTTATACAAAAAACAAAGAATTCAAATAGAAGATAGAGTAGGAAGGGCTTTTGGAATTTTATCTCATGCAAAAGTGATGTCTACAAAGGAATACATGACTTTAATGTCTGACGTGAGATTAGGAGCAATTTTAGGAATATTAGATGTGGATATAAATAAAATTGATGTTCTCACTACACATATACAACCAGCTAATTTACAAAAAATTTATGGCATTCAATTAGACCCCTATGAGAGAGATGTTAAAAGGGCAGAATATGTAGTAAGTCAAATAAACAAAAAAGATAATTTATAGGAGGTGTTTGTTATGGCGATGTTTGGAAGATTTACAGAAAGAGCTCAAAAAGCTCTTTATTTGGCTCAAGAGGAAGCGAGGTCTTTTTATCATAACTATGTAGGGACAGAACACATTTTATTAGGATTGTTAAAAGAAGATGAAGGAATTGCAGCAAGAGTTTTAAAAAAACTGGGAGTAACTTATGAAACTACAAGAGAGAAGGTATTGTCTTTGATTGGAATGGGAAATATTCCAGGAGACGTCGTAGGTTATACCCCTCGGGCAAAAAGAGTACTAGAGCTAAGTCTTAGTGAGGCAAGGAGATTTAATACCAGCTATGTAGGGACAGAGCATATTTTGTTAGGACTTTTAAGAGAAGGCGAAGGAGTTGCTGTAAGAATTTTAATGGAACAAGGTATAGATTTCAATAGGGTGAGAGAGGAGATTGTAAAAATGCTTAATGAAGAGCCTGCAGGAGGACCTGCAAAGGCTGCAAAAGTTAAAAATACCAATACACCTACTTTAAATCAATTTGGAAGAGATTTAACTGAGCTTGCAAGAGACGGCAAACTTGACCCTGTAATAGGAAGAGAAAAAGAGATTGAAAGAGTTATACAAATCTTAAGCAGAAGGACAAAGAATAACCCTGTCCTAATAGGTGAACCGGGTGTCGGTAAAACTGCTATTGTAGAAGGTCTTGCGCAAAAGATTGTAGAAGGAGAAATTCCTGAAATTTTGAAAGATAAAAGAGTTGTAACTTTAGACATGGCTTCTATGGTAGCAGGTACAAAGTACAGAGGCGAATTTGAAGATAGGTTAAAAACAGTATTAAATGAGGTTATAAAGGCAGGAAATGTGATACTATTTATAGATGAGATGCACACTTTGATAGGAGCAGGTGCAGCAGAGGGTGCAATAGATGCATCAAATATTCTAAAACCGGCACTTGCAAGAGGTGAAATTCAAGTAGTTGGAGCTACTACTTTGGATGAGTACAGAAAATATGTAGAAAGAGACCCTGCATTAGAGAGACGATTCCAACCAATAATTGTAGATGAACCAACTGTGGAGGAGACTATTGAGATATTAAAGGGCTTGAGAGATAAGTATGAAGCCCATCATAGGGTTAAAATTACTGACGAAGCTTTAGAAGCAGCAGCTAGACTTTCTCACAGATATATTGCAGATAGATTTTTACCTGATAAAGCTATAGACTTAATAGATGAAGCAGCTTCTCGCGTAAGACTAAAGACAGTGACAGCTCCTCCAGAGATAAAAGAACTGGAAGATAAAATCAATGACCTTATAAAAGAGAAGGAAGAAGCGATAAGAACTCAAGAATACGAAAAAGCTGCAAAAATAAGAGATGAAGAACAAAAATTGAGAGAAGAATTAGAAAAATTAAAAGCTAAATGGCAACAAAATTCTCTTTCTAATGAAAAAAGTGTAGGACCTGAAGAAATCGCACAAGTCGTATCTCTGTGGACAGGAATACCTGTTAAAAAGTTAGCTGAAGAGGAATCAGAGAGATTGCTCCACTTAGAGGAGGTATTGCATGAAAGAGTTATAGGACAAGATGAAGCAGTAGAAGCAGTGGCAAGAGCTATAAGAAGGGCAAGAGTAGGCTTAAAAGATCCAAAAAGGCCAATAGGTTCATTTATCTTCTTGGGTCCTACTGGTGTTGGTAAAACAGAACTTACAAAGGCTTTGGCAGAAGCTCTTTTTGGTGACGAAAATGCTATGATTAGGCTTGATATGTCAGAATACATGGAAAGACACACTGTATCTAAACTTATCGGTTCACCTCCAGGATATGTAGGATTTGAAGAAGGAGGACAATTAACAGAAAAAGTAAGAAGAAAGCCCTATTCAGTAATCTTGCTGGATGAAATTGAAAAAGCGCATCCTGACGTGTTTAACATTCTCCTTCAAATATTAGAAGATGGACGACTCACAGATTCAAAAGGTAGAACTGTGGACTTTAAAAATACAGTTATAATCATGACATCAAATGTGGGAGCAGAACTTTTGAAAAAGCAATCTACCTTAGGATTTATGCCTCAAGAAAAAGAAGACAAAGCCTCTTATGACAAAATAAAAGAAACATTGATGGCAGAGTTGAGAAAGACCTTTAGACCTGAATTCTTAAATAGGGTGGATGAGATAATTGTATTTCATCAACTCTCAAAAGAAGATATTGAAAAGATTGCTGATATAATGATTAAAGAATTGAATAATAGACTAAAAGAGAACAACATTAAACTGGAGTTTACTCCTGAAGCCAAAGAGGAAATTATCAAACAAGGATATGACCCCAACTACGGTGCAAGGCCTTTAAGAAGAGTTATACAAAGAATTGTAGAGAATCAATTATCAGAATTGATGTTGCAAGGGGAAGTCAAACCAGGAGATGAACTTATTGTAACTGCTAAAGATGGTAAAATAGACTTTGTAAAAAAAGATGCTGTGCAAAAGGCTTAGCCTCGTGCTAAGTCTTTTTTTATTTAAAGATAATATATATGCTATTGAAGGATTAAAAAAAGGTGTGAGCATATGGAAAAAGATAGGTTTTATACTGTAAGAGGTTACCAAATTCATTCCCGGGAGAGGAAACATCTTACATCAGCTATGGAAGACTATATAGAAATGATTTATAGGGAAAGTCTAAAAAACCCATATATCCGTGTAAATCTTCTCTCTGAACTTTTAAATGTAAAAGCCCCTTCAACTACTAAAATGCTTCAAAGGTTAAAGGAATTAGGATTTGTGGAGTATGAAAAATATGGAGTGATAGGTTTAACAGAAAAGGGCAAAGAAATGGGTAAGTTTTTATTGGATAGGCATTCTACTGTGGAGGAATTTTTAAAAAATTTAGGGGTTAAGGAGGGATTGTTAGAGCAAACAGAATTAATTGAACACAATATATCTATTGAAACGCTAGAAAAAATGAGAAAATTTAATAGGTTTTTGGAGGAAAATCCAGAAATAAAAGAAAAGTATCAGAAAAATAACCCGTAAATGCGGGTTGTTTTTTTATGTAACAGGACAAAAAAGAAACACATATTTTAAATAAGGCAAATAAATTTAGCTTTGTCTAAAATGGGGGGATTTATTTGGAAAATCGTGAGTCCATCATAGCGACTAAAAAATTTTTTTCTCTCCGTGAGACCTTTAAAAAAGTTTTAAAATATTTTGGACCAGCTTTTGTGGTAAGTGTTGCCTATGTTGATCCTGGAAATTTTGCCACGAATATAAGTGGGGGTTCTATATTTAACTACCATTTAATATGGGTGGTACTTTGTAGCAATATTATGGCCATATTTTTGCAAAATATGTCTGCAAAATTAGGAATTGCAACGGGACGCAATTTACCGGAAATGTGTAATTTGATTTTTAAAAGGAAAGTTAATTGGCTTTTGTGGATAGCAGCAGAATTGGCGGCTATGGCTACAGATTTGGCGGAGTTTTTAGGTGGTACTTTAGGATTGTATTTGCTTTTTCACATTCCTCTTATGTATGCAGGCCTTTTGACAGGAGTGATCACATTTATCATTGTTTACTTAGAAAAATATGGTCAAAAGATAGTTGAAATAGTGATTTTTGCTTTAGTTGCTATTATTAGCATTTCTTATGCTTTTGAGCTTTTTTTGGCAAAACCAGATTGGGGAAAAGTGATGTATCATACTATAATTCCTTCTATACCAAGTGGAGAAGCTATGCTAATAGCTGTGGGAATATTAGGGGCGACAGTAATGCCTCATGTGATTTATTTGCATTCCCAGTTAGTTCAATATAGAAATACAGGAAATACATTAGAAGAAAAGAAGGAACATTTGAGGATGGAAAAGATAGATATTTTAATAGCAATGAATATAGCATTTATAATAAATGCGGCTATGTTAATAGTGTCAGCAGCTGTTTTTTATAAAAACGGCATGGTGGTTGAGTCTATTGAAGAGGCTCACATGTCTTTAAAACCATTGTTAGGGTCTTTGTCTAGTTGGGCTTTTGGCATTGCACTTTTGGCTTCTGGTTTGTCATCATCTGCAGTAGGTACAATGGCAGGGCAGACTATAATGAAAGGTTTCGTAGGGTTAAATATTCCACTAAATGTAAGAAGACTTATAACCATGATGCCAGCACTAATAATTATTTTATTAGGTATTGACCCTTTGAAAACCCTTATCATAAGCCAAGTAATTTTAAGTTTTGAACTTCCTATGGCTATAATACCAATGCTTTTAATTACTTCTCAGAAAAAGTTTATGGGAGAATTTGTAAACACACCCATTGAAAAAGTCATTGGCATAATTGTGGCTTCTGTTATAATCTTTTTAAATGGGCTGCTTCTGTATTTCACTTTTATGGGAGAGGTTTAAAAGTGTGATATAATTAAAAGAGAATTTTGCGAAAGATGGTGGAGGTATGGCCAAATCAACTACAAAATTTGTGTGTAGAGAGTGTGGCTTTGAAAGCAGTAAATGGATGGGAAGATGTCCTAATTGTGACAGCTGGAATTCTTTTGAGGAAGAAACGATAGAGGATTCAAAAAATTTTAGGAAAAATAAAGATAGATCGCAAATATTTCTTCTCGAAGATGTAACTTTTTCAGAAGAAGAAAGAATAAAGACAGGGATTGAAGAGTTTGACAGGGTTTTAGGTGGCGGAATTGTAAAAGGTTCTCTTGTTTTAATAGGTGGTGACCCAGGAATTGGGAAGTCTACTTTGCTATTACAAGTAGCAGGTAATATTTCTGATAACAGAAAGGTACTTTATGTGTCAGGAGAGGAATCAATTCAACAGATTAAACTGAGGGCAGATAGAATTTTGAAAGAAAAGCAACAAATATATCTCTTGTGCGAAACAAATATAGAAGAGATAGAGAGAAAAATTGATGAGAATAAGCCGGATTTTGTTATTATTGATTCTATACAGACAATGTACACTGAGGAAAGTGAGACAATACCAGGAAGTGTGTCTCAGGTAAGGCAAGTGACTCAAAGGCTGATGGAGATTGCAAAACAAAAAGACATAAGTATTTTTTTGATAGGACATGTTACAAAAGAAGGGGCAATAGCAGGCCCTAAAGTTTTGGAACATATGGTAGACACAGTTTTGTATTTTGAAGGGGATAGGACCCAGTCTTTTAGGATATTGCGGGCTGTAAAAAACCGTTTTGGCGCAACTCACGAAATAGGAGTTTTTGATATGGAGGAGGATGGGCTTTGTGAGATAAGCAATCCTTCTGAATTTATTCTCTCAAATAAGCCGAAAGATGTTTCAGGGACTGCTGTTGTATGTTCTATTCAAGGGACGAGGCCAATTTTAATGGAAGTGCAGTCTTTGATATGTAAGACTACTTTTGGAGTGCCGCGAAGAATGGCCACTGGATTTGACTACAATCGTTTTATATTGCTTTTGGCAGTTATAGAAAAAAGACTGGGCATAAATCTTTCACAATTTGATGCATATGTAAATGTGGCTGGAGGAATGAAAATTCAAGAGCCAGCTGCTGACCTTGGAATAATTGCTTCATCTCTTTCTGGATATTTTAATATACCTATTCCTGAAGATGTTTGTTTTATAGGAGAGGTGGGATTGACGGGAGAAGTGAGAGGAGTCAGCAATATAGATAAACGAATAGGTGAAGCACAAAAGATGGGATTTTCTCAAGTTTTTATTCCTGAGATGAAAACAAAAGAAATAAAAAAGTTTGAGAATATAAAAATTATTAAGGTAAGAGATATAAAAGAAATTATGGATTTTTTAAGAAAGATAAAACAATAAGCGTCTTCCTAAGGAAGACGCTTCAGACTGTAGACAAACTTTCGAAAATAGGATATTTTGCATAAGGAACGACTTGTGACAAAGCGTCAACAAAACTTAACAAGACCGAGGGTGGAGGCAGGGCCGTAGCCACGGATGGCGGAGGCGGGCACTAAGACAGGGATGTCGAATGTGCCCGGTACCCTGCCGGAACCCGAAGGTCGAGTTTAGTTTTGTCGCTTTGGAACATCGGAGTGACGATGCAAAATATCCTATTTTAAAATTTTTTGACTTTGTCAACAAACTGAAGCGTCTTCCTAAGGAAGACGCTTATTTTATAACATGTTAAATATGCCTAAAGTGTTTAACTCTTTGTGCTTTTTTAGGAGTATGTCGTAAAAATTAAGTCCTAAAACATTACACAAAGCGATTATGTAAAAGATATTGTTACCTATTTCTGCTTCTATAACTTCTTTACAGTTTTCACAGAGTTGGCCCTCAAGATGGGTTTTGAAATATTTGTGGGCCTCTTCCAAAGTTGCATCCGGGGGAGTTTCTTGTTTGCTAGCATTTATCCTTATGCAACCGCACTCGGTTACTGATTTAGCAACAGCTCTATTTATGCGGGCACTGCTCTCTTGTATTTTTGTAAGTATGTCCATAATACTTCTATGGCGCAGAAGGTATTCATCTACTGTGTTTTGAAGGTCGTCTACAATAATATCCTTCATTTTTTTGTCCACTCCCGTTCTATGAGTTTTTAAGATTTCTCTTGCTTTTATTATAGACTTAAACCATTACCATGTCAATATTTAGAATGGCATTTAAATACATTATATAGCATTAATGTAATTTTAATCTTTTGTTAAATTGACAATCCATCTACATAAGTAGTATACTGTAATTAACAACCACTTTATACGTGTAAAAATTGTGAAATATTTTTAATTATTCCCCCAAACTGCTTATAATAATGTGAAAAATAGCCAATAATAGAGATAGGAGGTGAAAAAGTGTTGTATAAAATTATAAGAAGTGGAATTGGATTACTGGGAATGGCGGCGGGTTTTGAATTGACAAAGCTTTTGCTAGATCTTGTAAAAGACCAGAACTTTGTGCCTATACAGTTAAATTATTTTTCAACAGTGATAGCTTATATTATAGGTACTTTAATAGGTGGAATCATATTTTATGTCATTTCTCCTAAATTTATAAAGTGGGGGAAAGACTTTGAACAGTGGTTGGAAGCAAAACTTCAGAATATGCCGATTGATGAAATTTTAATAGGAGCATTTGGGTTAATAGTAGGGCTTATTGTGGCTAATTTGCTAAGCGCGCCTCTCTATTCTATTTTTATTGTAGGTAAAGTAGTGCCAATTCTTTTGAATTTATTTTTGGGGTATTTAGGCATTAGAATTTCTTTAAAGAAAAAAGAAGATATTTTAAATGTGTTTTCCTTTATGAAAAAATTGGGACCGCAAAAGACTGTTAAAAACGAGTATAGTGGAATCCCAAAAATTTTGGATACCAGTGTAATTATAGATGGCAGGATATTTGACATATGTAAGACAGGCTTTATTGAAGGACCTTTAATAATTCCGGCTTTTGTATTAGAGGAATTAAGGCATATTGCGGATTCTTCTGATTCTTTAAAGAGAAATAGGGGTAGACGAGGACTGGATGTTTTAAATAAAATACAGAATGAGTTAAATATCAAAGTGGAAATTGTAGATAAGGAAATTGATGCGGCAGAAGTAGATACAAAACTTTTGAAACTTGCCCAAATGCTAAAAGGCAAAATAATAACTAATGATTATAATTTAAACAAAGTAGCGGAATTTCACAGGGTCCCTGTTTTGAATATAAATGAACTTTCCAATGCGGTAAAACCAATTGTTCTTCCTGGAGAAGAAATGGTGGTGCAAGTTATTAAAGATGGCAAAGAGGCCGGGCAGGGAGTTGCTTATTTGGACGATGGCACGATGATTGTTGTAGACGGTGGTAAAAAATTCATAGGTAATACTATAGAAGTGCTTGTTACTAGTGTTTTGCAAACTGCCGCAGGGAGGATGATATTTGCAAAGCCCAAACAAGCAGAACAAGAAAAGGCTATATGAAAAAACGCAGGGAAACCTGTGTTTTTTTGTGGGGAAATGATATAATTGGAGTGTGCATTATTTTACTTGTGAGGTAGAGAAAATGAATGCAAGTGCAGTTGTAGTGGCGGCAGGTAAAGGCATTAGAATGGGGCACACAGTAAATAAAGTATACCTTACTATAGCAGGTAAACCAGTTTTGTATTATTCTCTCAAAGCCTTTGATGAAATTGATTGGATTAAGGAAATTGTTGTTGTTGTATCAAAGGAAGAAATGGAATATTGCCAAGAAAATGTAGTAAAAAAGTATATTTTCAAAAAACCAATTAAATTAGTAGAAGGAGGTAGTGAAAGGCAGTATTCTGTTTATAATGGAATTACAAATACAAAGGTAGATTGCGAAATTATAGCAATTCATGATGGAGCAAGGCCTTTAATTGAGAAAGAAACAGTTATAAAAGCTTTAAAAGAAGCTTATTTGCATAAAGCAGTAGCATTGGGAGTACCTGTCAAAGACACTATAAAAGTAGTTGATGGGAAAAATTTTATTTTAAATACCCCTGATAGAAAATATTTATGGGCAATTCAAACCCCTCAGGTATTTGAAAGGAATTTGATTATTAAAGCTCATCAAAAGGCACTGGAGGATGGTTTTTTGGGGACAGATGACACAGTATTAGTGGAGAGATTGGGTTATAAAGTAAAAGTAGTTGAAGGGGACTATAGAAATATAAAGATAACTACGCCCGAGGATTTGATTGTAGCAGAGGCTTTTTTAAAAAAATAACGTTTTTCGCGAATCCTCATATAATTTAATAGAGAATTTTCTATTAAATTGTATGAGGGTGATTTTATGGATAACCCTGTGGTTTTTGTACACGGGATGTTTGGTTCTATTTTTACTCCAACTCCTTTAGGGAAAATATGGAGTTTTGGTCCTGCGGCTTATGCTTATAATCCTTTTATAGAAAATTTGGGCAAATTAGGCTTAGTAGAAGGGAAAAATCTATTTATATGTTATTATGAATGGTGGAAAAGTGTGCCGGATTCTGTTGATACCCTTAAACTGACTATTGAAGAGGCAAAAGCTAAGACTGGCAGCCATAAAGTAGATTTGATATGCCATAGCATGGGAGGACTTTTGGCGAGAAGTTATATTCAAAGCGATAAATATCAATTTGATGTGGATAGATTGATATTTTTAGCTACTCCCCATTTTGGAGCGGCAAATGCTTATTATGGTTGGGAAGGGGGTACTGTAGCCCCAGAGGATGATGATTTTATAAACATGCTCTTTAAAGGGTTTTTGTGGATTTTTTCAAAAATAAAAGGAGAGAGTGATGCCATAACTGTTATTAGAAAATATATCCCCTCTGTGAAAGACTTAATGCCTTCTCGCGAATATGGGAATTATATTTTTATGTATCCTACTCGATATGATAAAATTTTGTTTAAAAATATTGAGTATATGAAAGTTATAAATGAATTTTTGAATAGTTTAAATGAGCAAGTAGGAGTTTTATACGACAGAGTCAAGAAAATCTATGTTTTTTCAGGAGATGGAATATATACTAATAAGTTTATTCAAGTAGAAAAACCAGTAAGTGAGATAGTATGGCCAGATGGCAAGCCAGTAGGTGTAATAAGGGACGATAAAGGGGACGGTACAGTCCTTAAAAAGAGCGCGTTAGGGGTAGAAGGAGAAAAATTTATTGTAAAAACAGGTCATATTGGGATTTTAAATGATTCTATTCCTTATTTGCAACAAATATTGGGTGTTAAAGAAAGGCCACAAGTTTCTATTTTAGAAAAAGTTGTATCATATTTGAGCATGATAACAGACAAAAAAATTGTGGTGCTGGACAGAAGTAAAAATGCTACAAGTTATGATATCTTGGGAAAATACACATGGCATCTAAATTTAAAACCTGAAGGAGAATATCGCATTTCTGTAAGAGAGCCTTTTGTTTCGGAGGTATATATTGAGACTAATAAGGGGAATTTTGTAAAAAAGATTAAAACATCTCGCTTTGCAAGAGGTGTAAGCATGAGTTTAGAAGTTGATAAAGAAGGGAATTTTAGAGTAAAGGATGGTTGAAGTGAGAGTAGGGTTGGGATATGACGTCCACAAGTTTGAAAAAGGAAGAAAGTTAATACTGGGGGGAGTAGAAATTCCCCATGATAAAGGTTTGGCAGGCCATTCTGATGCAGATGTTTTGATACACGCCTTAATTGATGCTATTTTAGGAGCAGCTGGTTTAGGGGATATAGGGGAGCACTTTCCTGATACGGAGATAGCCTATAAAGATATTGATAGTAGCCTTTTATTAAAAAAAGTGTTGGCAATAATAGAGAATAAATTCAGAGTAAATAATGTGGATTGTATTATTGTAGCGCAAAGGCCTAAGTTATTTCCTTATAAAGAGCAAATAAGAATAAAATTATCGGAATTATTAAAAATTGAGAAAGAAAGAATAAATGTAAAAGCAAAAACAGAGGAAGGATTAGGTTTTACAGGTAGACAAGAGGGAATAAAAGCCTATGTTATTGTCAGTTTAGAAGAATTAGGTGTTGACATAAAAAAGTAGGTAAAATAAAATTTACTTAAAATTATGTACTTAGGAGGATGAAAATGAGACTATCGCAGCTGTTAGTTCCGACTTTAAGAGAAATTCCTGCTGAAGCTGAAATTCCCAGCCATATTTTAATGTTAAAGGCTGCATTGATGAGGAAATTGGCTTCAGGGGTATATATTTACTTGCCATTAGGACAAAGGGTACTTAGAAAAGTGGAGCAAATTGTAAGAGAAGAGATGGACAGAGCTGGCAGTCAAGAGGTATTAATGTCTGCTCTTATTCCAGCAGAACTTTTGAAAGAAAGTGGAAGATGGGATGTATTTGGCCCTGAGATGTTTAAGCTAAAAGATAGAAATGAAAGGGACTTTTGCTTAGGGCCTACACACGAAGAGGTTTTTACAGACCTTATTAGAAATGAAGTGAAGTCTTATAGGCAGCTTCCTCTTATTTTATATCAAATTCAAACTAAGTTTAGAGATGAAAGGCGCCCGAGATTTGGCGTCATGAGAAGTAGAGAATTTATAATGAAGGACGCTTACAGCTTTGATGTGGATTGGGAAGGGTTGGATAAGTCCTTTAATAAAATGTATGAGGCTTACTGCCGAATATTTGATAGATGTGGACTTAAATATTTGGTCGTAGAAGCTGATTCAGGTGCTATGGGAGGAAAAGACTCAAAAGAGTTTATGGTAATTTCTGGTGTAGGGGAAGCAGTAATAGCTTACTGTGACAATTGTGGTTATGCTGCAAATGAGGAAAAGGCAGAATGCCTTATCAACCAAGAAATAGATGAAGAGATGTTGCCAAAAGAAAAAGTATATACACCAAATGTTAGAACAATTGAAGAGTTGGTTAATTTTTTGGGAATTACTCCTGATAAATTTGTAAAAACTCTTATATACAAGGCAAAGGACAACGTTATAGCAGCATTAGTTCGTGGAGATAGAGACTTAAACGAAACAAAGCTTTTAAATATTTTAGGAATAAGAGAAGAGGAATTAGAATTGGCAGATGCATCAATAGTTGAAAAGGTTACAGGAGCAAAAGTGGGATTTGCAGGACCTATAGGATTAAAAGGAGAAGTAATGATAATAGTAGATAATGAGATTCCGCAAATGAGGAATTTTATAGTAGGAGCAAATGAGACAGATTATCATATTAAAAATGTCAACTATGGTAGAGACTTTAAAGCTGATGTTGTGGCAGATATCAAGAATGTTATTGAAGGAGATAAGTGCCCAAGGTGTGGTTCACCGCTTAAAATTGACAGAGGTATAGAAGTAGGACATATTTTTAAGTTGGGGACAAAGTACAGTGATGCATTAGGAGCTAAGTATGTAGATGAAGAGGGAAATGAAAAGCCAATTATAATGGGCTGCTATGGAATAGGAATTAATAGAACGGTTGCTGCTATTATAGAGCAACACCATGATGAGAAAGGTATTATATGGCCTATGAGTGTTGCACCTTATCATGTGATTATAGTACCTGTGAATGTTTCTAATGAAGCTCAAAATCGAGTAGCCGAAGATATATATGCTGCTTTGCAAAAAGAGGGAATAGAGGTTTTAATAGATGATAGAGATTTGAGAGCTGGTGTCAAATTTAATGACGCCGATTTGTTAGGAATACCTATAAGGATTACAGTAGGGAAAAAAGTAGATGATGGAATAGTGGAAATAAAATTGAGAGAAAAAGAAGAAGCAGAAGAGGTAAAAATTTCTGATGTTGTAGAAAAGGTGAAAAATATTATAAAAGAGAAGATGTGAGGGGTTCCTTGAAGGGAATCCCTTATTTTGCATAAAGAAAGTTTGTATGTGAAAAAATATTTGTCAAAAGGTTGATAAAAAGGAGGGACTCTTGTGAATATTTATATAATGGGTATTAGTGTGGAGAAAAGGAGCGAATTTGGCCCAAAAGTTCAAGAAGTTTTGACAAAGCACGGAGACCAGATAATTGCAAGGTTTGGAATACATGATTCACAAAATGGCAGCGGTTTCATTACTTTGAATGTAAGAGGAGAACAAAAATTTATGGAGGAATTGGCGGAGGAATTAAGTGCTATTCCTACAGTGAAGGTAAAATACATGAATTTTGCGTAAAATTTTAACAGGTGGAGAACTTCCATTTGCACAAAGCAAGCGACTTGTTGAAATTTTACACACAATTGTCACTTCATCTATTTAAAAAGCGCAAAATTTGTTATAATTAAATCTAGTATAAAGTATTAACTAAAAAAGGATGGAGTGACACACATGAGCAATTTGAGAGTTAGATTTGCGCCAAGCCCAACTGGAGCTATTCATATAGGGAATATAAGAACTGCTTTATTTAATTATCTTTTTTCTAGAAGTGAAGGGGCTACTTTTGTTTTAAGGATTGAAGACACGGACTTAGAAAGGTCTTCAAAAGAGTTTGAAGAATTAATCTTTAAAGAATTAGAGTGGTTAGGTATAGAATGGGACGAAGGGCCAGACAAACCAGGTCCCTATGGTCCTTATAGGCAAAGTGAAAGACTTGAAATTTATCATAAATTTGCCCAGAAACTTATTGAAGAAAAAAAGGCATATAGATGCTATTGCACTCCGGAGGAATTAGAAGAAGATAGAAGAAATGCAGTAGAAAGAGGAGATATACCTCGTTATTCTGGAAGGTGTAGGTATCTTACAAAGGAGCAAGAAGAGGCCTTTATAAGAGAGGGAAGAAAACCTGTAATAAGGTTTATTATTCCTGACGATGAAGTTATAGAGTTTGAAGACATGATAAAAGGAAAAATTACAATAAAAAGTGATACTTTAGGCGGGGACATGGTAATTGTCAAATCAGACGGAATGCCTACTTACAATTTTGCAGTTGTAATAGATGACGCTCTTATGAAGATTACCCATGTCATAAGAGGAGAAGACCATATATACAATACTCCGAAGCAGATACTCATTTACAAGGCTTTAGGATTTGAAATTCCTAAGTTTGCCCATGCGCCTTTAATATTGGGACCAGATAGGACTAAACTTTCTAAAAGGCATGGGAATACTTATATAGGCCAGTATAGAGAATTGGGATATTTGCCAGAAGCTATGTTTAACTTTTTATCTCTTTTAAGTTGGTCACCGGAGGATAATGTAGAAATCATGTCAAAAGAAGAAATAATAAAGAAATTTAATTTCAGAAGGATTCACAGTGCTAATCCTGTTTTTGACATTGAAAAGCTTAATTGGATGAATCAACAATATATACAAAAAAGTTCTATTGAGAGAATTGTTGATTTGGCTATTCCTCATTTAAAAGCGGCAGGATACATTGACGAAATAGATGATGTGATGTATAATTGGCTAAAGGATGTAATATTCCTTTACAAAGATGGACTCCAATATGTGGCTCAAATTACTGAGAAAGCTAAGATGTTTTTCGTAGAAGAAGTTGAGTATACTGATGAAACGATGAAAATATTGAATAGTCCAAATAGTAAAACTGTACTAGAAGCAGTTAAAAAAGCCATAGAGGAAGCTGATGAAATAACAGAGGAATATGTTAAAGATTTGCTTAAAAAATTGCAAAAAGAAACGAATGTAAAAGGGAAAGAATTTTTCATGCCAATCAGAGTAGCAATAACAGGAGAAGACCATGGACCTGAATTGGTGAAGATTATTCCTCTTTTGGGGAAGGATAAAGTGATAAATAGGCTTAAAAAAGCGATAAATTTAATAAAGTGAAAAGCGATGAGGAGAAGAGTATTATAACATAAGCCTTCAGAGAAGAGCTACCATAGGCTGCGAGTAGCTCGAGGATATGTTATAAGAAGTGCATCTCCGAGCTGTATCCCTGAACTTTGAGTAGGGGGTTACCGGCCTTTGCCGTTATCTAAAATGAGTGGAGTTTAAAACTCAAGCAGAGTGGAACCACGGGAGTCCCCCCTCGTCTCTGAGATGAGGGGGGTAAATTTTTAAGGAGGTGTTTGGTATGTTTAAAACTTTAAAAGAAGACATCCAAGTTATTTTTGAAAGAGACCCTGCTGCCAAAAGCGTGCTGGAGGTTATATTATGTTATCCCGGGCTCCACGCTATAATACTACACAGAATTGCCCACTATTTGCATAAAAAAGGTTTAATTTTAATTCCCCGGCTTATTTCGCAGTTTAATAGATTTCTCACAGGGATTGAAATACATCCCGGTGCTAAGATAGGTAGGAGATTTTTTTATCGATCACGGTATGGGAGTTGTAATAGGGGAGACTACAGAGATTGGTGACAATGTGACAATATATCAAGGGGTAACTTTAGGAGGTACAGGAAAGGAAAAAGGTAAAAGACATCCTACTATAAAAGATAATGTGGTTATAGGAAGTGGTGCGAAAGTATTAGGCCCTATAGTAGTAGGAGAAAATTCTAAAATTGGTGCGGGTGCAGTTGTTTTAAAAGATGTACCACCTAATAGCACAGTAGTCGGAGTACCTGCTCGCTGTGTAAAAAAAGATAATATACGTATAGCTTCTCCATATGTGGTGGATTTAGAGCATGGTAAACTTCCTGACCCTGTGGAAGAGGAATTGCAAAAATTAAGAAAGAGGATTGAAAGGTTAGAGCAAATTTTAATTGAAAGGAAGGAAGAGAAAGATGAAGCTGTATAATACTCTTTCAAGGACAAAAGAAGAATTGGAACCTTTAAATGATAAGATAGTGAACATGTATGTTTGTGGACCTACTGTATATAATTACATCCACATAGGAAATGCGAGGGCTTTTATTGTATTTGATACGGTGAGAAGATATTTAGAATATAAAGGTTATAAAGTAAATTACGTTCAAAATTTTACTGATATTGACGATAAAATAATTAAAAGAGCCCAAGAAGAAAATGTTACTACAAAAGAAGTAGCGGAAAAATATATAGACGAATATTTTAAAGATGCAGATAATTTGGGTATAAAAAGAGCAACAGTTCATCCTAAAGCTACAGAGCATATAGAAGATATAATCGAATTTATAAAGATTTTAATCGACAAAGGATATGCTTATGTGGTAAATGGAAATGTTTATTTTGAAACTGCGAAATTTAAGGATTACGGGAAGCTTTCTCACAAAAATATAGAAGAATTGCAGGCAGGCGCAAGAATTGAGATAAATGAAGAAAAGAAAAATCCATTGGATTTTGTTCTCTGGAAAGCTCAAAAGCCCGGTGAACCTGCGTGGGACAGTCCATGGGGAAAGGGAAGGCCAGGATGGCATATAGAATGCTCTGTTATGTCTACGAAATATTTGGGCAAAACTTTAGATATCCATGCTGGTGGTCCTGATTTGGTCTTTCCTCATCATGAGAACGAAATTGCTCAGAGTGAAGCAGCATATGAACAACCATTTTCTAAATATTGGATGCATATAGGGTATTTAAATATAAATAATGAAAAAATGTCAAAATCTAAAGGGAATTTCTTTACAGTAAGAGAAATAACAGAGAAATACAATCCTGAAGTTTTAAGACTTTTTATGCTTATGGCTCACTACAGAAGCCCCATTAATTTTAGTTTAGATTTAATGGAGCAGGCAAATTCTGCTTATGAAAGATTGTTAAATGCAGTGGCCAATTTAAAACATTTGGCCAATGTGTGCAAGGATGGGGGATTAAACGAAGAAGAGAAGAAGTTGATGGAAAAGTTTGAAGAATATAAAAAAGAATTTGAAGAGGCAATGGATGACGATTTTAACACTGCGGATGCCATATCAGTTTTGTTTGAAATGGCAAAAACCTCCAATGCAAATCTCAGTAGAAATTCTTCAAAGAAATTGGTAGAATATATTTTAGATATGTTTTTAAAACTCTCAGAAGTTTTAGGACTTTCTTACAGAGGCGTGGAGACTGAGCTCAATGACGAAGAAATACTTGCTTTAATAGAAGAAAGGCAAAAAGCAAGAAAAGAAAAGAATTGGAAGTTAGCTGATGAAATAAGAGATAGACTGAGAGAAAAGGGAATAATTTTGGAAGATACGCCAGAGGGAGTAAGATGGAAAAGAGTATGATGGGGTTTTTAGAAAATTCAGAGTTGCTTACGAAGAAGGGGGTGTTAAGTTTATCCCCCCTTGTTTTAGCTTTTATTGGAGATGCTGTGTATAGCTTATACATTCGCACCATGATTGCAGCAAAAGAAAATCGGTCTGTTAATTTTTTGCACAAAGAGACAGTTAAGTATGTAAAAGCTAAATCTCAGGCAGAATCTGTAAAAAGAATTTATGATTTTCTCACAGAAGAGGAAAAAGACGTAGTTAGAAGAGGAAGAAATGTAAAGTCTAATACTATGCCTAAAGGAGTAGAAGTACAGGCCTATAGGTATGCTACGGGATTTGAAGCTTTGCTAGGTTATTTATATCTTGCAGGAGAATTTGAAAGATTAAAAAACATTCTTGAGCTTTCTGTACAAGTTATTGAAGAATAGGTGATGATTATGGAAGAGCAGAATGTAATTCTTGGTAGAAATCCAGTAATCGAAGCTATAAAAAGTGGGAAGGAAATTGAAAAAATATACGTTTCTAAAACAGCAGGAGGAAATATTTCAAAGATAATAAATCTTGCCAAAGAAGCAGGTATTGTAGTTTCTACTACTGATAATGATATTTTAAGTAAATTAGCCGGTAGTCAAAATCACCAAGGGGTCGTGGCTGTAGGTGCTGTATATAAATACTTCGATGTAGATGACCTTTTGGAATATGCTGAACAAAGGAAAGAAAAGCCTTTTTTGTTGATATTAGATGAGATAACAGACCCTCACAATTTGGGTGCGATTATAAGAAGCGCAGAGGCTTTTGGAGTCCATGGGATAATAATTCCAAAAAGGCGGGCTGTAGGAGTAAATGCTACTGTTGTAAAAACTTCTGCCGGAGCAGTAGAACATATGAGAATAGCAAAAGTATCAAATATTAACAATACAATACGAGGTTTAAAAGAAAGAGGCTTATGGATTGTTGGAACAGATGTAAATGCGGGAAAAAGTTTTGAAGAGCTGGATTATGATTTTCCTCTTGCTATTGTAATTGGCAGTGAAGGAAAAGGGGTTTCTAAATTGGTTTTGCAAAATTGCGATTTTGTGGTTAAGATACCGATGAAAGGTAAAATAAATTCTTTAAATGCTTCTGTAGCAGCCTCCATTTTGATTTATCAGGTAGTATCAAAAAGAAAAGGTAAGGCGTGATGTCCTTGTACATGTTGGTAGACGGCTATAATGTAATAAACAACTGGCAGATACTAAAAGAAGAAGCGCAAAAAAATTTGGAAGATGCGCGGGACAAGTTAATAGATATGTTGGCTGATTTTAAAGGATATTCGGGGATAAATATAATATTAGTTTTTGATGCAATGTATGTAAAAGGAAGTCTAGAAAAACATGAAGAAATCAATGGTATTGAGGTTGTTTACACAAAAGAAGGAGAATCGGCAGATCACTTTATAGAGTTAAAAGTAGTAGAATTAGCGAAAAAAGAACAGGTTGTTGTGGTAAGTTCCGATTGGACTGTGCAGCAGGTGGTTTTAGCTCATGGTGCAATAAGAATGTCTGCAAAAGAACTTTATGAAGAAATGAATAGATATATTGAAAGACATAAAAAAAGCTATGTGAATACAGTTTATAAAGACAATTTGGAAGAGCGACTTGATAATGAAATAGTAAAAAAACTGCGCAAAATGGCAGAAAACAGTTAAAATTAGCTTGACTACCTTTACCAATATAATGTATAATTATAACGTATAAAGTTGCCGGAATAATAAATGGGGGCGGTATTGGTGAAATCTGGGGCGCAGCAGGATTACTATCAACCATATGACCAAATGGAAGAGGAGGAGGTCGTTTTTAGAGCTCAAAAAGGAGACGAAGTTGCTTTAGAGTACCTTATTGAAAGGTATAAAAGTTTTGTAAAAGCAAAAGCTCGTGCCTATTTTTTAGTAGGTGCCGATAAGGAAGACATTATTCAAGAAGGAATGATAGGCCTTTATAAAGCAATTCGAGATTACAAAAGTGACAAGCTCACCTCTTTCAAAGCTTTTGCGGAATTATGTGTGACTCGTCAAATTATTACTGCAATTAAAACCGCAACAAGACAGAAACATATACCGCTTAATTCTTATGTTTCCCTCAATAAGCCCATCTTTGATGAAGAATCTGATAGGACTCTTATGGACGTTGTTTCTACCCAATGCATTGCCGACCCTGAAGAGTTAATAATAAGCAAAGAGGAATACGTTAACATTGAGAGCAAGATGGAAGAATTATTGAGTGGATTAGAGTGGGAGGTCTTGGTATCATATTTGGATGGTAAATCATATCAAGAAATTGCTGAAGATTTAAACAGGCATGTTAAATCTATAGACAATGCTTTACAGCGTGTAAAAAGAAAATTAGAAAGATATCTTGAAATGAGAAACAGCTAACTATTGACATTTAGAAGACTTTATAGTAAAATCAAAAATCGGAGTCGTGATATTCCCTTTTGCCCACGTAGCTCAGTAGGCAGAGCGTCGCCTTGGTAAGGCGGAGGTCACCGGTTCGATCCCGGTCGCGGGCTCCAATTTTGTTATTGATGTTTTTTTTTATCATAGAAGTTGTGCTTTTTAATCCTATTAATGTATAAAGGGTTACTTTTATGACACAATTTTAAGAAACACCAGGACAAGTTTATTGAAGTAAAGGAGGAAAAGAGGATGGCGAAGCAAAAATTTGAGAGGAAGAAGCCCCACGTAAACGTAGGGACGATAGGTCACGTAGACCATGGTAAGACGACGTTGACAGCAGCGATAACGATGGTATTATCGAAGGCAGGAATGGCAGAGGCGAAGGGATATGACGAGATAGACAAGGCGCCGGAGGAGAGAGCAAGGGGAATAACGATAAACACGACTCACGTAGAATATGAGACAGAGAAGAGGCACTATGCGCACGTAGACTGTCCAGGTCATGCTGACTATGTAAAGAACATGATAACAGGGGCAGCACAGATGGACGGGGCGATATTAGTAGTATCAGCAGCAGACGGACCGATGCCACAGACGAGGGAACACATATTATTGGCGAGGCAGGTAGGAGTGCCATATATAGTAGTATTTTTAAAACAAGGGCAGACATGGTAGACGATCCAGAATTAATAGAATTAGTAGAGATGGAAGTAAGGGAATTATTGAATGAATATGAGTTTCCGGGGGATGACACACCGATAGTAGTAGGGTCAGCACTTTAGGCATTAGAATGTGGATGTGGCAAGAGAGAGTGCGAATGGTGCGGGAAAATTTTGGAAGTTTATGGATGTTGTAAACCAATTATATACCGACCCCGAAGAGAGGCCTAGAACAGCCATTTCTAATGCCCGTTAAGAGGACTTTTTTACAAATAACAGAAAAAGGAAACTGTTTCCGACCGGGAAAAATTAAAAAGAAGGGGAAAGGTAAAGGGTAGGGAAAACCAAAATTAAAAAAAAAAAAAGGGTTTTAACGCCCGGAAACTCAAGGGGAAAAGAAAGTTACCCCAACGGGGGGGTATGGGAAAGAAGCGGGGAGAAGAACCGCGTGGGGTGGGATGGGCCTCCCAACACAAAGGGGGACCCACCCCCTTATGGGGCACTCCTTTTTTTTTTTAAGAAGAAGAGGAGAAGAGAAAAAAGAAAAGGGGGAGAAAAAATAAATTACTTGTTTCG
>NZ_CM001486.1:737713-773911 GCF_000262445.1 Thermoanaerobacter siderophilus SR4 | reverse complement strand
CAAGCAGGAGACAACATAGGAGTATTATTAAGAGGAGTACAGAGGGACGAAGTAGAGAGAGGGCAAGTATTAGCGAAGCCAGGGACGATAAAGCCGCACACGAAATTTGAGGCACAAGTTTACGTATTGACGAAGGAAGAAGGAGGAAGGCACACACCATTTTTCAATGGATACAGGCCACAATTTTACTTTAGGACGACAGACGTTACAGGTGTAATAAACTTGCCGGATGGAGTAGAGATGGTAATGCCAGGGGACCACGTAACGATAAAAGTAGAGTTAATAACACCGATAGCGATGGAAGAAGGTTTGAAGTTTGCTATAAGAGAAGGCGGCCGTACAGTAGGTGCTGGCGTCGTGTCAGCTATCATAGAATAAAGAGAAGCCGGGTTCAAACCTGGCTTCTTTTGAGTTAAATCAATGCTTTAGCAAACTGTGCAAAATGTCAACTAATGAGCTACCTACAAATCTTTGACACAGACTTTTTGTTTTTGGTGATTGACAAGAAGTTATATTTATGATAAATTTGACTAAGCAGTCGAATCACCGGGAGGTGTAATAATTGAGAGTAAAAATTACATTGGCATGTACTGAGTGTAAGAATAGAAACTATCATACAACAAAAAATAAGAAGAATGACCCTGATAGGTTAGAATTAATGAAATACTGCAAATTCTGCAAAAAGCATACCTTGCATAGAGAGACTAAGTAGTTTTTAAAACTTTAAGAGGATGTGAGGAAATGGCCGGTGAAGGAAGAAAAATTGTCAAGTTTTTCAAAGATGTAAGGGCAGAAATGAAAAAGGTGACATGGCCAAGCAGAGAAACTATGATAACTTATACGGAAATTGTATTAATAGTAGTAGCTCTTTTTACAGTATTCATTTTTTTGATTGACTCAGTTTTTAGTTATCTATTAAAGCTCATTATTAAAGTTTAAAGGAGGTTGGGGCGAGTCCCCAGAGGTTGACTATGCCAGAAAAAGAAAATGCAAAGTGGTATGTGGTTCATACCTATTCTGGATATGAAAACAAAGTTAAGGCTAATTTAGAGAAAATTGTAGAGAATAGGAATTTGCAGCATTTAATTCACCAAATCATCGTACCTACGGAAAAAGTTGTTGAGATTAAAGACGGTAAAAAGAAAACTGTCGAGAGAAAGATTTTCCCGGGTTACGTTTTGGTGAAAATGGTTATGACAGATGATACTTGGTACGTTGTGCGAAATACCAGGGGTGTTACAGGATTTGTAGGCCCTGGATCTAAACCTGTACCATTAACTGAAGCGGAAGTTAGAGCTTTAGGTATAAAAGAGATTCCAACTGCAGTTGACCTTAATGTAAAAGATACTGTCAGGGTTATTTCTGGGCCTTTTGAGAATTTTATTGGAGTAGTTCAAGAGATTTATCCAGAAAGACAAAAGGCGAAAGTTTTAATTTCCATGTTTGGGAGAGAGACACCGGTTGAATTTGACCTTGTACAACTTCAAAAAATATAAAAGTAGAAACTCATAAGCTATTTTAATTTGGTAAGGAGGTGTAATCATGGCAAAGAAAGTGGCAGCAGTTGTAAAAATACAGTTGCCAGCGGGAAAAGCTACTCCTGCGCCACCAGTAGGTACTGCTTTAGGACCTCACGGTGTTAATATAATGGCTTTTTGTAAAGAGTTCAATGAAAGGACAGCCAAAGACGCAGGGCTAATAATTCCTGTTGTTATTACAATATATGCAGACAGGTCATTTAGTTTTATAACTAAAACTCCACCAGCAGCTGTGCTACTCAAAAAGGCAGCTGGAATAGAGTCAGGTTCTCCGCAACCTAACAAACAAAAAGTAGGAAAAATTACAAGGGAGCAGCTTAGAGAAATTGCTGAAATCAAGATGAAAGACTTAAATGCTTCTGATATAGAGGCTGCTATGCGGATGATAGCAGGTACTGCAAGAAGCATGGGTATAGAGATTGTATAAAAATAAGTGGGAGGAAAGTCCGATAATACCACAAGGAGGTTAGAAAATGAAACGTGGGAAAAAATATTTAGAGAGCTTAAAGTTATATGACAAAACACAGCAGTATTCCAGTGATGAAGCAATAGATATTGTTTTGAAAACTGCAAAGGCAAATTTTGACGAAACAATTGATTTAGCTGTAAGACTAGGTGTTGACCCAAGACATGCTGACCAACAGGTAAGAGGTACAGTAGTGCTTCCTCACGGAACAGGAAAAAGTGTGAAAGTATTAGTTTTTGCAAAAGGGGAAAAAGCTAAAGAAGCAGAAGCAGCAGGTGCTGATTATGTGGGAGCAGAAGAATTAGTTGCAAAAATTCAAAATGAAAATTGGTTTGATTATGATGTTGTAGTTGCAACTCCTGATATGATGGCAGCTGTAGGGAGATTAGGTAAAATATTAGGTCCAAAAGGATTAATGCCAAACCCTAAATCAGGTACTGTGACTTTTGATTTAGAAAAAGCTATTAAAGAAATTAAAGCTGGTAAGATTGAGTACAGGGTGGATAAAGCAGGTATAATTCACGTTCCTATAGGGAAAAAATCCTTTGGGAAAGAGAAGTTATTAGAAAACTTCAGAGCAGTTATGGATGCTATAATCAAGTCCAAACCAGCAGCCGCAAAAGGACAATACATCAAAAGTGTAGTGTTATCTTCTACAATGGGACCAGGTGTGAAGGTTAATCCTTTAAAGATTTTTTAATAAAAGTTGTTGACAGACAAAAAGATGTAAGGTATAATAAGTGACGTTGAAATTGAATAAAAAGACCGTAGACAGTGGGTGTGCTTTTGCACGTAAATCCCACCGAGGTTTTTAGAAATAAATTCCCAAAAGGGATCCTCGTGTCTACGGGATCCTTTTTAAATTTTTTAAGGAGGTGGGAAGGTGGGCACAGCAAAAGAGAAAAAGCAACAAATCGTAGCAGAGTTTAAAGACAAATTGTCACGAGCACAAACAGTGATTTTTTCAAACTTTAGTGGCTTGACTGTAGAAGATGATACTATATTAAGACGCAAATTTAGAGAAGCTAATTCTGAGTACAAAGTCTACAAAAATACTTTAATGACTATTGCAGCTAAGGAACTAGGCTATGGAGATGATTTAATTAAATATTTTGAAGGGCCAACTTCTGTAGCTTTTGGATATGATGACCCTGTTGCGCCTGCTAAAGTTCTTGTGGAATTTATGAAAGACCACAAGGGAATTGAGTTAAAAGCAGGTCTTGTAAATGGGAAGTTAGTGACAGTTGAAGAAATTAAGGCTTTGGCAGAGCTTCCTTCAAGGGAAGAGCTTGTGGCGAAAGCTTTGGGCAGCATGAAAGCTCCTATTACCAACCTCGTTTTCGTGTTGTCTGGCACGTTGAGAAGCCTGCTTTATGCTTTAAATGCAGTGAAAGAGAAAAAGCAAGCTGAAGCTTGAAAACAAAATAAAATTTTAAGATGGAGGTAGAGAAAATGAACAAAGAGGAAATTTTGGAAGCCATAAAAAATATGACAGTTCTAGAATTAGCTGAATTGGTAAAAGCTTTAGAGGAGGAATTTGGCGTATCTGCGGCAGCTCCTGTAGCAGTTGCAGCAGCTCCAGCAGCTGGAGCACCAGCAGCAGCACCAGCTGAAGAAAAAACAGAATTTGATGTTATTTTACAAGAAGTAGGTAGCGACAAGATAAAAGTTATCAAGGTTGTGAGAGAAGTAACAGGCTTAGGACTAAAAGAAGCAAAAGATTTAGTAGAAAGTGCTCCAAAGCCAGTTAAAGAAGGAGTAAGCAAAGACGAAGCAAATCAAATCAAAGCAAAATTCGAAGAAGTTGGTGCAAAAGTAGAAATAAAATAAGGGCAAAAATTTTGCCCTTATTTTTTTATGGGGAATTGTTGACATAAATCTTCACTTGTGCTATTATAATAAATTGCATTAATAGTGGCCTTTTTTATTTGTTAATATATGTATATGTATAAGAGGACGACTGTTGGTGAATAATAATGGTAAAATAGGGTTCTTTTGTGCGCAATCCAAAAGTTGAAAACTTTTGGTAATTTACATTTTTTAAGGGGTGAAATGGATGGTACGTCCTGTACAAGTGGGCAACAAGACAAGAATGAGCTTTGCCAAGATCGACGAAGTATTAGAAATGCCCGACCTTATTGAAGTTCAAAAGAAGTCCTACAAATGGTTTTTAGAGGAGGGATTAAGAGAAGTCTTTAGAGAAATTTCCCCAATAGAGAGCTTTACGGGGAATTTGGCTTTAGAATTTGTTGATTATCGATTAGAAAATAACCCCAAGTATTCAGTAGAAGAATGTAAAGACAGAGATACTACATATGCTGTGCCGATGAAAGTCAAAGTACGCCTTACCAACAGAGAGACTGGGGAAATTAAGGAATCTGAAGTATTTATGGGAGATTTCCCTTTAATGACAGAAAAGGGTACTTTTATTATAAATGGCGCAGAACGTGTAATTGTAAGCCAATTGGTTAGGTCTCCAGGAGTCTATTATGAACAACAATTTGATAAATTTGGGAAAAAATTAATTTCTGCAACTGTAATACCAAATAGAGGCGCTTGGCTAGAATATGAAGAAGATTCCAATGATATAGTATATGTTAGAATTGACAGAACAAGAAAAGTTCCAATTACTGTATTATTAAGGGCTTTGGGTTATAGTACTGATATTCAAATTCTTGACCTTTTAGGGGAAGAGGAAAAATTAAAAGCTACTTTAGATAAGGATACTACAAAATCTGAAGAAGAGGCTTTAATAGAAATTTATAAGAGATTAAGACCAGGAGAGCCGCCTACTGTCGAGAGTGCTAAAAGCCTTTTGTATGCATTATTTTTTGATGCAAAAAGGTATGATTTAGCAAAAGTTGGACGCTATAAATTTAATAAAAAACTTGCGTTAAAAACGAGAATTGCAAACTTAAAGAGTGCAAAAAAGATTGTCAACCCTGTTACAGGTGAGATATTAGTAGAAGAAGGAGAGAAAATTTCAAAAGAAAAGGCAGAAGAAATTCAAAATTGCGGCATAAATGTAGTAGAAGTGTTAGTAGAGGGTAAAGTAGTAAAAGTAATAGGCAATAATACGGTGGATATAAATAAATATCCAATGCCTTATGATGTATCTAGCTTAAATATAAAAGAAGCAGTAAATTTAAGTATATTAAAAGAAATACTTGACAATTTCTCTGATGAAGAGGCGGTAATAAACGAAATAAAAAATAGAATGGATGAACTTGTTCCTAAGCACATTACTAAAGATGACATTATAGCCACTATAAGTTACCAATTAAATTTAACTCATGGAATAGGTTCAATAGATGATATAGATCATTTAGGAAATAGGAGACTGCGGTCTGTAGGGGAATTATTGCAAAACCAATTTAGAATTGGACTTGCGAGATTAGAAAGAGTAGTCAAAGAAAGAATGACAATCCAAGATGTGAATGAAATTACTCCTCAAAACCTTATAAACATTCGCCCAGTTGTAGCAGCCATTAGAGAGTTTTTTGGAAGCTCCCAGCTTTCTCAATTTATGGACCAAACTAACCCTTTGGCAGAACTTACTCATAAGAGAAGAGTAAGTGCTTTAGGTCCTGGAGGACTTAGTAGAGAAAGAGCGGGTTTTGAAGTAAGAGACGTTCATTATTCTCACTATGGAAGGATATGTCCAATTGAGACTCCTGAAGGACCTAATATCGGTTTGATTGGATCTTTGACTACCTATGCTCGTGTAAATGAATATGGATTTATTGAAGCTCCATATAGGAGAGTAGATAAAACTACTGGTACAGTTACAGATGAAATTGTATATATGACTGCAGATGAAGAAGATGAATATATTATAGCTCAAGCTAACGAACCATTAGATGAAAACAACAGGTTTATTAATGAGAAAGTGGTATGTAGATTAAAAGAAGAGATAATAGCTGTACCTCCAACAGAAGTGGACTTCATGGACGTTTCACCAAAACAGATAGTGTCTGTTGCTACTTCTATGATACCTTTCTTGGAAAATGATGATGCGAATAGAGCCTTGATGGGGTCTAACATGCAGAGGCAAGCAGTACCCCTTATAAAACCTGAAGCACCAATAGTTGGAACTGGTATAGAATATAAGGCAGCTGTTGATTCTGGTGTAGTAGTATTAGCGAAAAACGATGGAGTAGTGGAAAAAGTCGCTGCTGATAAAGTTGTAATTAGAACAAAGGACGGTAGAAGGGATGAGTATAATTTACTTAAATTTAAGAGGTCAAACCAGGGAACTTGTATAAACCAAAGGCCTATTGTAAATGAAGGAGATGAAGTGAAAAAAGGGCAAGTTATATGCGATGGACCTTCTACTGACCACGGTGAACTTGCACTTGGGAAAAATGTCTTAGTAGGATTTATGCCTTGGGAAGGTTACAACTATGAAGATGCTATTTTGATAAGTGAAGAATTGGTTAGAGATGATTCTTTAACTTCTATTCACATTGAGGAGTATGATGCAGAAGCAAGAGATACGAAATTAGGTCCAGAAGAGATAACGAGAGAAATACCGAATGTAGGCGAAGATGCTTTAAAAGATTTAGACGAGAGAGGAATAATACGTATAGGTGCAGAAGTTACCGCTGGTGACATATTGGTAGGTAAAGTTACTCCAAAAGGTGAGACTGAACTTACAGCTGAGGAAAGACTTTTAAGAGCTATTTTTGGAGAAAAGGCAAGAGAAGTAAGAGATACTTCTTTGCGTGTTCCTCACGGTGAGTCAGGTATAGTAGTAGATGTTAAAGTTTATTCCAGAGAAAATGGTGATGAATTGCCACCAGGAGTCAACCAGATGGTAAGAGTATTTGTTGCTCAAAAGAGGAAAATTTCTGTTGGAGACAAAATGGCAGGGCGCCACGGTAACAAGGGTGTTATTTCAAGGATACTTCCAGTAGAAGATATGCCGTTTTTGCCAGACGGTACCCCTTTGCAGATATGCTTAAACCCATTAGGTGTTCCATCCCGTATGAACATTGGTCAGGTTTTAGAAGTTCACTTGGGTCTTGTTGCAAAAGCATTGGGATGGCAGATTGCTACACCTGTTTTTGATGGAGCAACAGAAGAAGACATACAAGAGCTTTTAGCTAAATCGGGTTTTTCTCCTGACGGCAAGGTGCAATTGTACGATGGAAGAACAGGCGAGCCTTTTGATAATAAAGTTACAGTAGGTTATATGTACATGCTGAAACTTCACCATCTTGTTGATGATAAGATGCATGCAAGGTCTACTGGACCATATTCTTTGGTTACTCAGCAACCTTTGGGTGGAAAAGCTCAGTTTGGTGGGCAGAGATTTGGTGAGATGGAAGTATGGGCATTAGAGGCATATGGTGCAGCTCACACTTTACAAGAGATTTTGACTGTGAAATCTGACGATGTATCAGGTCGTGTAAAAACCTATGAAGCTATTGTCAAGGGTGAAAACATACCAGAACCAGGTATTCCTGAATCCTTTAAGGTATTGGTTAAGGAACTTCAAAGCTTAGCATTAGATGTCAAAGTTATCACAGAAGATAATCAAGAAATTCCATTAAAAGAATTTGAAGATGATGACGATTCTGATGTGCCAGATGCTACTCTTAATATCAATATAGAAGGACGCGAAGATACGCCACCAGAAGAAGTGTATGAAGAAAGCTACGAAGAAGGCTTTGAAGAAGAGATTGAAGAACTGCCAGAGGATATTGATTTTGAGCCGGATAGTTTTGATATAGAAAATGACGATTTGATGATTGACGAAGATTTTGACATTTAATTAGTTAAAACCAAAATTTATTGAAGAAAGGAGCGACACTCCTTGTTTCAGTTAAGAAATTTTGAGGCTATTAAAATTGGGTTAGCATCACCTGAAAAAATAAGAGAATGGTCAAGAGGTGAGGTGAAAAAGCCTGAAACTATCAATTATAGAACGTTAAAACCAGAAAGGGATGGCCTTTTTTGTGAAAGAATTTTTGGACCTACAAAAGACTGGGAATGCCATTGCGGTAAATACAAGAGAGTGAGATACAAAGGTGTAGTTTGTGATAGATGTGGAGTTGAAGTTACAAGGTCCAAAGTTAGAAGGGAAAGAATGGGGCACATTGAACTTGCTGCCCCTGTTGCACATATATGGTATGTAAAGGGGATTCCAAGTCGAATGGGGCTTCTTCTTGATATGTCTCCAAGAGCATTGGAAAAAGTGCTGTACTTTGTATCATATGTGGTTATTGACCCCGGCGATACTCCTCTTACTAAAAAGCAATTATTATCAGAAAAAGAATATAGGGATTACCTTGATAAATATGGCAACAGATTTAGAGCAGGGATGGGAGCCGAAGCTATAAAAGAATTGTTACAAGAAATAGATTTAGAAAAATTGAGCAAAGAATTGAGAGCTGAAATACGTGAATCTACTGGCCAAAAAAGGGTAAGAGCAATTAGAAGGTTAGAAGTAGTGCAAGCTTTTATAGATTCCGGCAATCGCCCTGAATGGATGATTTTAGATGTTATACCTGTAATTCCGCCTGATTTAAGACCTATGGTGCAGTTGGATGGTGGACGCTTTGCAACTTCAGACCTTAATGATTTGTATAGGAGAGTAATCAATAGAAATAACAGATTGAAAAAGCTTTTAGACTTAGGGGCTCCAGATATTATAGTAAGAAATGAAAAAAGAATGCTACAAGAAGCAGTAGATGCTTTGATAGACAATGGCAGAAGAGGTAGACCTGTTACAGGCCCAGGCAACCGACCTTTAAAATCCCTTTCTGATATGCTAAAAGGTAAGCAAGGAAGATTCAGACAAAATCTTTTAGGTAAAAGGGTAGATTATTCAGGTCGTTCCGTTATAGTAGTGGGGCCGGAGCTTAAAGTTTATCAATGTGGTTTGCCAAAAGAAATGGCATTAGAGCTTTTTAAGCCTTTTGTAATGAAGAAATTAGTAGATGAGGGTTTGGCGCAGCATATAAAAAGTGCTAAGAGAATGGTTGAAAAGGTAAAGCCTGAGGTATGGGATGTATTAGAGGAAGTTATTAAAGAACATCCTGTGTTACTAAACAGAGCACCTACACTTCATAGATTGGGTATTCAAGCTTTTGAACCGGTGTTAGTTGAAGGAAGAGCTATAAAGCTTCATCCTCTTGTGTGTACGGCTTACAATGCAGACTTTGATGGTGACCAGATGGCTGTCCACGTACCTCTTTCAATGGAAGCACAAGCTGAAGCGCGATTTTTAATGCTGGCTGCTAATAACATACTCAAGCCCCAAGATGGAAAGCCTGTTATGACTCCTACTCAAGATATGGTATTAGGTTGTTATTACTTAACAGCAGATGAAGAGGGAGTTCCAGGTAAGGGCAAATATTTCTCCAGCCCTGAAGAAGCTATTATGGCATATCAACTGGGATACATTCACATCCATGCTAAGATAAAAGTGAAGATGACAAAAGAAATTGATGGAGTCAAAAAATCAAAAATAATTGAGACAACAGTTGGAAAAATTATATTTAATGAAGCAATTCCACAGGATTTAGGTTATGTAGATAGAACTAATCCTGAAACTGCTTTTGACTTAGAAATTAATGATTTAGTAGATAAATCTAAATTGGGGAAAATTTTAGATAGAGTATACAGATTACACGGGCCAACAAAGACAGCAGAAACTCTTGATAAAATCAAAGAGTTAGGTTTCAGATATTCTACAAAAGCAGCTATTACTGTCAGTGTATCTGACATGGTAATACCTAAAGAAAAAGAGAAGCTTCTAAAAGAAGCAGATGAAATGGTAAGTAAAATTGAAAGCCAATTCAGACGTGGTCTCATATCCGAGGAAGAAAGATATGAGAGCGTAATAAGGACATGGAACATGACTACAGAAAAAGTTACAGAAGCTTTGATGGCAAGCTTGGACAAATTTAATCCTATATTTATGATGGCTCATTCAGGAGCAAGAGGAAGTAAAAACCAGATAAGGCAGTTAGCAGGTATGAGAGGTCTTATGGCAGACCCTTCAGGAAGAATTATTGAGCTTCCTATAAGGTCTAACTTTAGAGAGGGTCTTAATGTGTTGGAATTCTTCATATCTACTCACGGTGCAAGAAAAGGTCTTGCGGATACAGCTTTAAGAACTGCAGACTCTGGTTATTTGACGAGAAGATTAGTTGATGTGAGCCAAGATGTCATAGTCAGAGAAGATGATTGTGGAACCGATGAAGGAATTTATGTAGAAGAAATAAGAGAAGGAAATGAAATAATTGAAAAATTAGCTGACAGAATAATAGGAAGAGTTGCGGCTGAAGACGTGGTTGATAATGAAGGCAATATAATTGTCAGAAGAAATGAGTTGATAAACGAAGAGGAAGCAGAAAAAATCGAAAAAGCAGGTATTACAAAGGTAAAGATAAGGTCACTTTTGACATGTAAGTCAAGACACGGCGTATGTAGAATGTGTTATGGTAGAGACCTTGCAACAGGTGAACTTGTAAATATAGGCGAAGCAGTGGGCATTATTGCTGCACAAGCTATAGGCGAACCAGGTACACAGCTTACAATGCGAACATTCCATACTGGCGGTGTAGCTGGTGCAGATATTACACAAGGTCTTCCAAGGGTAGAAGAGCTTTTTGAGGCAAGAAAACCAAAAGGACTTGCTGTAATTTCTGAAATCTCTGGTGTTGTAAGAATCAATGAGTCAAAGAAGAGAAGAGAAGTCATTGTAACAGATGAAGAAAACAATATTTCTAAGACTTATCTCATTCCCTATGGTTCAAGACTTAAAGTTCATGATGGTCAGGTAATACAAGCTGGGGATGAGTTGACAGAAGGGTCTGTAAATCCTCATGACCTTTTAAAGATAAAAGGAATATTTGCAGTACAGACTTACTTGCTACAAGAGGTTCAAAAGGTTTATAGATTGCAGGGTGTTGAAATAAATGATAAGCATATTGAAGTAATAATAAGACAAATGATGAGAAAAGTAAAAGTAGAAGACCCAGGAGATACTTCAATGCTTCCTGGAGAGCTTATAGATATGTTTAAATTCGAAGATGAAAACAAAAAAGCAATTGAAAAAGGATTAAGACCCGCTACTGGAAGAAGAGCTCTTTTGGGAATTACAAAGGCGGCTTTGGCAACAGATTCTTTTTTATCAGCTGCTTCTTTCCAAGAGACGACAAGAGTGCTTACAGATGCGGCTATAAAAGGTAAAGTAGACCCGCTCTTAGGATTAAAAGAAAATGTGATAATAGGTAAACTAATTCCTGCTGGAACAGGTTTGTCACGCTATAGAAATATTTCTGTTGTAAAAAAAGTGAATGACCAACAGGAAAGACAAGATAAAGAAAAAGAAGAAACAGAAGTAAAGGCAAGCAACTAAAGATTGAAACGAAATTCTACTGTTGACAGCTAAACTGCTTAATGATAAAATTATTAAGTGTGTTAAAAACCGCTGTCCTGATGGGAGGAAGGCGAATGGCGGGACAAGATTGCCCTTCTAAGCGGGTGGTTGGAGCGAAGCAGACTCTAAAAGCAATAATGAATTGCAATGTACTTCAGGTCTACATTGCAAAAGATGCGGAAGAACATGTTACTAAAAAAATAAAAGAACTATGTGAGGAAAAATCAATTAGAATAGTGTACGTCGATACTATGAAAGAACTTGGGGTAATGTGTGGTATTGATGTAAATGCTGCCGCTGCAGCGGATATTATAGGTGAAAAGAAATAATTACCCCTTTGAGGGGGTAATTATTTCTTGATTTATTTGGAAGGAGGTGCAAAAATGCCAACAATAAATCAGTTAGTAAGACAAGGAAGAAAGCCAGTAAAATATAAATCTGCTGCTCCAGCTTTAGAGGGTAATCCTCAAAAGAGAGGAGTTTGTGTTGTAGTAAAGACTACAACTCCTAAGAAGCCAAATTCAGCATTGAGAAAAATAGCAAGGGTAAGGCTAACAAATGGTACAGAGGTTACAGCGTACATCCCTGGTATAGGTCACAATTTGCAGGAACACTCTGTAGTTTTAGTAAGAGGTGGAAGGGTTAAAGACCTCCCAGGTGTAAGGTACAAGATTATCAGAGGAGCCCTTGATGCTGCGGGTGTTGCCAATAGAAAGCAAGCTCGTTCAAGGTATGGCGCTAAAAAGCCTAAAAAGTAAAAAAGATGAAATGGAACTATAAATGTATCTAGTAGAGTTAATTATTGTAAAGTTTTTACACAAAAGGAGGGAAAAGGATGCCAAGAAAAGGTCATGTAGAAAGAAGAGAGGTCCTTCCTGATCCTGTATATAATAGTAAAAAAGTTTCAAAACTAATTAATAAAGTAATGTGGGATGGTAAAAAGAGCTTAGCTCAAAAAATTTGTTATGGAGCTTTTGACATAATAAGAGAAAAGACAGGAAGAGATCCTCTTGAAGTTTTTGAAGAAGCTTTAAATAATGTCATGCCTGTTCTTGAGGTAAGGCCTCGAAGAGTAGGTGGTGCCACTTACCAAGTTCCTGTGGAAGTAAGGCCTGAAAGAAGGTTATCTCTTGGAATAAGATGGCTTGTAGAGTATGCAAGGCAAAGAAGTGGCAAATCTATGATGGAAAAATTAGCAGCAGAAATAATGGATGCTGCAAATAATACTGGTGGAAGTGTTAAGAAGAAAGAAGATACTCATAAGATGGCGGAAGCTAACAAGGCATTTGCTCACTATAGATGGTAAAAGTAGTTTATAGGGGGTAGTGAACTAAGGGACAAGAAAGGAGGATGGAAGATGCCAAGAGACTACAGCTTAGATAAAGTTAGGAACATTGGTATTATGGCGCATATAGATGCAGGAAAAACCACTACTACCGAGCGAATACTTTTTTACACAGGAAAAGTTCATAAGTTAGGAGAAGTCCACGAAGGTACTGCTACAATGGACTGGATGGTACAAGAGCAGGAAAGAGGTATAACTATAACTTCTGCGGCTACTACTTGTTATTGGAAAGGGCATAAAATAAACATTATTGATACGCCGGGACACGTGGACTTTACAGTAGAAGTTGAAAGGTCTCTTAGAATATTAGACGGAGCTGTTGCGGTTTTTTCTGCAAAAGAGGGTGTTGAGCCTCAATCTGAAACTGTATGGAGACAGGCTGACAAATATCATGTTCCAAGAATTGCCTATGTAAATAAAATGGATATAATAGGTGCTGACTTTTTTAATGTAATAAAAATGATAAAGGAAAGATTGGGAGCTAATCCTGTAGCTATACAAATTCCTATTGGAAAAGAAGATACTTTCAGAGGCATTGTGGATTTAATTAAAATGGAAGCCATAATATATGAAGATGATTTAGGTACTGTAATGGATGAGACTGAAATACCTGATGACTTAAAAGATTTAGCTGAGGAGTATAGAGAAAAACTATTAGAGGCAGTTTCTGAGCAAGATGAAACTATTTTAGAAAAGTATTTAGAAGGTGAAGAAATAACTGAAGAGGAGATTCACAAAGCCTTAAGAAAAGGAACTATAAATGGTGAATTAGTACCAGTTGTCTGTGGTTCTTCATATAAAAATAAAGGGATTCAGCCTATGTTGGATGCGATAGTGAGATATCTTCCTTCTCCACTTGATTTGCCACCGGTAAAAGGTATGGCATTAGGCACAGGAGAAGAGATAGAGAGAAAAGCTGATGATTCAGAGCCTTTCTCAGCGTTGGCATTTAAAATTATGGCGGACCCTTATGTAGGTAAACTTGCTTTTTTTAGAGTATATTCAGGGACTTTAAATGCGGGGTCATATGTGTTGAATTCTACAAAAGGTAAAAAAGAAAGAGTAGGAAGAATCCTGCGAATGCATGCAAATCACAGAGAAGAAATTGATGCTGTATACACAGGTGATATAGTTGCAGCCGTTGGACTAAAAGATACTACAACAGGAGATACGCTCTGTGATGAGAATCATCCAATACTTTTAGAATCAATGGATTTTCCAGAACCAGTTATTTCTGTTGCTATAGAGCCTAAGACTAAAGCTGCTCAAGAAAAAATGACTATGGCTTTATTGAAACTAGCTGAAGAAGACCCAACCTTTAAAACATATACTGACCAAGAGACAGGACAGACAATAATAGCTGGTATGGGAGAATTGCACTTAGAGATAATTGTTGATAGGCTAAGAAGAGAGTTTAATGTTGATTGCAATGTAGGTAAGCCTCAAGTTGCTTACAAAGAGACTATCACTAAACCTGTTAAAATTGAAGGTAAATTTATCAGGCAGTCTGGTGGACGTGGTCAGTATGGTCATGTTTGGTTGGAGATGGAACCGGCTCCAAGAGGAGAAGGCTATACATTTGAAAACCGCATTGTAGGAGGAGTTATTCCAAAAGAATATATTCCTGCAGTTGACGCAGGTGTTCAAGAAGCTATGCAAAACGGTGTTCTTGGAGGATATCCTGTTATCGATGTAAAAGTGGCATTGGTAGATGGTTCTTACCATGAAGTTGACTCCTCAGATATGGCATTTAAAATAGCTGGTTCTATAGCATTTAAGGAAGGTATGAAAAAGGCAAATCCTGTTCTTTTGGAACCTATTATGAAAGTGGAGGTTGTGGTTCCAGAAGAATACATGGGAGATATAATAGGAGATATAAATTCACGTCGTGGAAGAGTTGAAGGAATGGAAGCAAGGGCTGGTGCCCAAGTTATAAGAGCATTTGTGCCACTTGCTGAAATGTTTGGATATGCCACTGATTTAAGGTCAAAAACTCAAGGAAGAGGAACTTACACTATGCAGTTCCATCATTATGAGGAAGTTCCTAAAAATATTGCTGATCAAATATTAGAAAAGAAGTAAAGGAGGAAAAGAGGATGGCGAAGCAAAAATTTGAGAGGAAGAAGCCCCACGTAAACGTAGGGACGATAGGTCACGTAGACCATGGTAAGACGACGTTGACAGCAGCGATAACGATGGTATTATCGAAGGCAGGAATGGCAGAGGCGAAGGGATATGACGAGATAGACAAGGCGCCGGAGGAGAGAGCAAGGGGAATAACGATAAACACGACTCACGTAGAATATGAGACAGAGAAGAGGCACTATGCGCACGTAGACTGTCCAGGACATGCTGACTATGTAAAGAACATGATAACAGGGGCAGCACAGATGGACGGGGCGATATTAGTAGTATCAGCAGCAGACGGACCGATGCCACAGACGAGGGAACACATATTATTGGCGAGGCAGGTAGGAGTGCCATATATAGTAGTATTTTTAAACAAGGCAGACATGGTAGACGATCCAGAATTAATAGAATTAGTAGAGATGGAAGTAAGGGAATTATTGAATGAATATGAGTTTCCGGGGGATGACACACCGATAGTAGTAGGGTCAGCACTTAAGGCATTAGAGTGTGGATGTGGCAAGAGAGAGTGCGAATGGTGCGGGAAGATATGGCAGTTAATGGATGTAGTAGACGAATATATACCGACACCGGAGAGAGACATAGACAAGCCATTCTTAATGCCAGTAGAGGACGTATTTACGATAACAGGAAGAGGAACTGTTGCGACAGGAAGAGTAGAGAGAGGGAAGGTAAAGGTAGGAGACGAAGTAGAGATAATAGGATTGACGACGGAATCAAGGAAGACAGTAGTAACAGGGGTAGAGATGTTCAGGAAGACGCTGGATGAGGCGCAAGCAGGAGACAACATAGGAGTATTATTAAGAGGAGTACAGAGGGACGAAGTAGAGAGAGGGCAAGTATTAGCGAAGCCAGGGACGATAAAGCCGCACACGAAATTTGAGGCACAAGTTTACGTATTGACGAAGGAAGAAGGAGGAAGGCACACACCATTTTTCAATGGATACAGGCCACAATTTTACTTTAGGACGACAGACGTTACAGGTGTAATAAACTTGCCGGATGGAGTAGAGATGGTAATGCCAGGGGACCACGTAACGATAAAAGTAGAGTTAATAACACCGATAGCGATGGAAGAAGGTTTGAAGTTTGCTATAAGAGAAGGCGGCCGTACAGTAGGTGCTGGCGTCGTGTCAGCTATCATAGAATAGCATCATATTTTTGTGCTAATAGCAGCTGCTATTAGCACAAAAATATTGATATGTCAAGTCTTGCAATGATTTAGAACTTGAGATAAAATATTAAAGCTGGTGTCGCAGGTAAGATTTTTTTTGACAATAAAACGCCTGGATATGTGGATATAGAAAAGTGTTGAGGATTGATAGAAGGAGGGAAAGTAAAATGCCCAAGCAAAAAATTCGCATACGTTTAAAGGCTTTTGACCATGCTATTTTAGATCAATCGGCTCAAAAGATAGTGGAGACTGCAAAGAGGACAGGTGCAGAGGTTTCTGGACCTATTCCATTGCCAACAGAAAAAGATATTATAACTATTTTAAGAGCTCCTCACAAATATAAAGATTCAAGAGAACAGTTTGAGATAAGAACTCATAAGAGATTAATTGATATTTTAAATCCAACACCTAAGACAGTAGATGCTCTTATGAGATTAGATTTACCATCTGGTGTGGATATTGAAATAAAACTGTAAAAGGTAATAAGGAAAGAAACAAAAAATAAAAAAGAAATTAAGACGCAAAAGCGTCCGCTGATTTCAGGAGGTGGATAAAAGAATGAAAAAAGGTATTTTAGGTAAAAAGCACGGTATGACACAAATATTTAATGAAAAAGGAGAAGTAATTCCTGTCACAGTAATTGAAGCAGGTCCTTGTGTTGTCGTACAGAAAAAAACAGTGGAGACTGATGGATACAATGCTATTCAAGTTGGTTTTGGAGATGTTAAAGAGAAAAGACTTACAAAACCTTTAATAGGGCATTTTAAAAAAGTAGGAGTGCCTTTTAAGAGATATTTAAGAGAATTTAAGTTAGATGACATAAGTGGATATGAAGTAGGTAGCGAAATAAAGGTAGATATTTTTAAACCAGGAGATAGAGTAGATGTAACAGGTATTTCAAAAGGTAAAGGCTTTGCAGGTGTTGTAAAGAGATATGGCGCTAATAGAGGACCTATGTCTCACGGTTCCAAATATCATAGAAGAGTAGGTTCGATGGGTGCTACCACAGACCCAGGAAGAACTTTTAAAGGCAAAATTATGCCTGGGCATATGGGACATGAAAGAGTAACTATACAAAACCTCGAAGTTGTAAAAGTTGATCCTGAATTAAATTTATTGTTAGTAAAAGGATCAGTGCCAGGACCTAAAGGTTCCTTGCTCATTATAAAAGATTCCGTGAAGAGCAAGTGATGAAAGGAGGAAGAAAGATGCCTAAGGTAGCGGTTTACAACGTAAAAGGGGAACAGGTAGGAGAAATAGAACTAAAGGATTCAGTTTTTGGCGTGCCAGTAAATGTTCCTGTTATGCATGAAGCAGTGCTAAATTATTTGGCGAATCAAAGGCAGGGTACCCATTCGACCAAAACCCGCGGCGAAGTTCGTGGTGGTGGAAGAAAGCCTTGGAGACAAAAGGGAACAGGAAGAGCACGTCAAGGAAGTATAAGAGCTCCTCAATGGATTAAAGGTGGTATTGTCTTTGGACCAAAGCCAAGAGATTACAGCTATAAGTTACCTAAAAAAGTAAAAAGATTAGCTTTAAAATCTGCTCTTTCATCTAAAGTTAGAGATAACGAGATAATTGTATTAGATGAATTCAAATTAGATCAGCCAAAGACTAAAAAAGTTGTTGAACTCCTTAAGAATTTTAATGTTGATAGCGCGTTAATAGTGGTACCTGAAGGGGAAAAGAACGTAGAACTTTCAGCAAGAAATATACCAGGTGTTAAAACTTTATATGCTAATTATTTGAATACTTATGATATTTTAAAATACGACAAGTTTATCATAACAAAGGATGCCGTGGGCATAGTCGAGGAGGTGTACGCCTAATGGAGGCACGCGACATTATAATACGCCCAGTAATAACTGAAAAAAGTATGAACCTCATGAGTGAGAGAAAATATACTTTTATTGTGGATAAAAGAGCAAATAAAATTCAAATAAAGAAAGCTGTAGAAGACATATTTGGGGTCAAAGTGGAAAAAGTATATACAATGAATTACAAAGGAAAGCCAAAGAGAATGGGAAAATATGAAGGAAGGACAGAAGCTTACAAAAAAGCAATAGTGAAGCTTACTCCAGATAGTAAAGGTATCGAATTCTTTGAAGGGTTGCAGGCATAATTTTAAGTTTAAGGAGGGAAAGAAATGGGAATAAAATCTTTTAAGCCGACATCTCCCGGCAGACGTCAAATGACGGTATTGACTTTTGAGGAAGTTACTAAGGATAAGCCAGAGAAATCCTTAGTTGTTACTTTAACTAAATCGGGTGGAAGAAATGTATACGGGAGAATTACTGTCAGACATCGTGGTGGCGGACATAAGAGAAAATATAGGATTATAGATTTCAAGAGAGATAAGGACGGAGTACCAGGAAAAGTTGCTGCTATTGAGTACGATCCAAATAGAACAGCTTATATTGCACTTATACATTATTTAGATGGGGAAAAAAGATATATCATTGCTCCTTATGGACTAAAAGTGGGAGATATAGTAGAATCTGGTGAAAATGTAGACATTAAGGTAGGAAATGCTTTGCCTTTAAGGAATATTCCTGTAGGTACAATAATCCATAACATCGAGCTTATACCAGGAAAAGGTGGACAATTAGTGAGAGCGGCAGGTACAGCGGCACAGCTTATGGCTAAAGAAGGGGATTATGTTCAAGTTAGAATGCCTTCAGGAGAAATTAGATTGATAAAGGCTGACTGTCGTGCAACCATTGGACAAGTATCAAATTTAGACCATGAAAATGTAAAGATAGGTAAAGCAGGAAGGTCAAGATGGCTTGGAAGAAGACCAACTGTTAGAGGTTCAGCGATGAATCCGGTTGACCATCCACATGGTGGTGGTGAAGGTAAAGCACCTATCGGACATCCAGGGCCACTTACACCATGGGGCAAGCCTGCATTGGGTTATAAGACACGTAAGAAAGGTAAAGCTTCGGATAAATTTATCATTAAGAGACGCAAATAGTTGGTGAAAGGAGGTCAATGCCTTGAGCAGATCTGTAAAAAAAGGTCCCTATGTTGATCCAAAACTTCTTAAAAAGATTGTTGAAATGAATAAAAAGAATGAGAAAAAAGTAATCAAAACATGGTCAAGGAGCTCGACAATTGTGCCAGAAATGGTTGGACATACAATAGCTGTTCATGACGGCAGAAAGCATGTACCTGTTTATATAACTGAAGCGATGGTAGGGCACAAGTTAGGAGAATTTGCTCCTACTCGAACCTTCCACGGACATGCTGATACTGAAAAAACTTCCAAAGTTAAATAGGCAAAGGAGGAGATAACGTGGAGGCAAGGGCAATAGCCAGATATGTAAGAATTTCGCCTCGAAAGGTAAGATTAGTTCTTAACCTGATTCGTGGCAAGCATGTGGATGAAGCCTTAACTATTTTAAGGTTTACTCCAAAAAGAGCCTCAGGAATAGTTGCCAAGGTTCTTAAATCAGCCATTGCTAATGCTGAAAATAACCATGGAATGAATAGAGATAATCTGTATGTAGCAAAGGCTGTGGCAGATGAAGGCCCTACAATGAAGAGAGTTTTCCCAAGAGCGATGGGAAGAGCAGATATTATGAGGAAGAGAACCAGTCATATAACGATAGTCGTGAAGGAAAAAGAATAAAGGAGGGATATGCGTGGGCCAAAAGGTACATCCATATGGACTTAGAGTTGGAGTTACACAAGATTGGCTAGCTAAATGGTATGCGGATGACAAAGATTTTTCAAAACTCTTAATAGAAGATATTAAAATAAGAAACTATATAAAAGAAAAACTGTATTCAGCTGGGATTCCTAAAATAGTTATTGAGAGAGCGTCCAATAGGATAAAAATAGATATTCATGCTGCAAAACCAGGAATGGTAATTGGCAAAGGTGGAGCAGGTATTGACAAGTTAAGAGAAGAATTGGAAAAAATGACTAATAAGACAGTTATCCTTAATATTGTGGAAGTCAAAACTCCTGAACTTAGTGCACAACTAGTAGCTGAGAATATTGCAGCTCAAATTGAAAAAAGGATATCCTATAGAAGGGCTATGAAACAAGCCATAGCAAGAGCGATGAAATTAGGTGCTAAAGGTATTAAAATTGCTTGTTCGGGTAGATTGGCTGGTGCAGAAATTGCTCGTACTGAAAGGTATCATGAAGGAGTTGTACCGCTTCAAACTTTAAGAGCGGATATTGACTATGGCTTTGCAGAGGCAAATACTACTTATGGGAAAATAGGAGTAAAAGTTTGGATAAATAAAGGAGAGATACTGCCACAGCCTAAAAAGCAGGTAACCGCGGAAGGAGGTAAGTAAAACATGTTAATGCCAAAAAGAGTGAAATACAGAAAACAACAACGGGGCAGAATAAAAGGAAATGCTACTCGTGGTAATACCCTGACTTATGGAGAATATGGGTTGCAAGCGCTGGAACCTGGTTGGATTACAGCCACCCAAATTGAGGCAGCAAGGGTTGCAATGACGAGGTTTATAAAAAGAGGCGGAAAAGTGTGGATAAAAATTTTCCCTGATAAGCCGGTTACTAAAAAACCTGCTGAAACTCGTATGGGTTCAGGGAAGGGGTCACCAGAATTTTGGGTAGCAGTTGTAAAGCCAGGTAGAGTTCTTTTTGAAATAGGTGGAGTATCAGAAGAAGTTGCAAAAGAGGCTTTAAGGCTTGCAATGCATAAACTGCCTATAAAGACAAAGTTTTTAAAACGTGAAGAATTGGGTGGTGAAGATAATGAAAGCTAAGGAAATAAGAGAACTTACCAATGAGGAATTGCTTCAAAAGCTTTCGGACTTAAAAGCAGAGCTTTTTAATTTGAGATTTCAACTTGCTACCGGCCAATTAGATAACCCTATGAGGATAAGAGATGTAAGAAAAACAATTGCGAGAATAAAGACAATTTTGAGAGAGCGGGAATTAGGTATTAGGCAAAATAAAGCATAAGGAAGGAGGGCATTCACTTGGAAAGAGGCCACAGGAAAGTTAGAATTGGAACAGTAGTAAGCAATAAAATGCAAAAAACTATTGTAGTTGCTGTAGAAGACAGAGTAAGACATCCTCTTTATGGAAAGACAATAAAAAGAACCAAAAAGTTCAAAGTTCACGATGAAAATAATGTATGCAATGTTGGAGATATAGTAAAGATAATGGAAACAAGACCACTTAGCAAAGAAAAAGATGGAGATTAGTTGAAATAGTTAAAAGAGCTGAATAATTTGAAAGGAGGTAAACTCAAATGATTCAACCTCAAACTCGATTGAAAGTAGCAGATAATACAGGTGCAAAAGAAATTATGTGTATTCGCTTGGAAGGCGGTTCAAATAGAAAGTTTTCAAATGTAGGAGATGTAATAGTTGCTTCTGTAAAAAGTGCAACACCCGGTGGTGTTGTGAAAAAAGGTGAAGTTGTTAAAGCGGTAATCGTAAGGACAAAGAAAGGAATTGCTCGAAAAGATGGCACTTATATAAGATTTGACGATAATGCTGCGGTTATTATAAGGGATGATAAACAACCAAGAGGTACTCGTATTTTTGGACCAGTTGCAAGAGAATTGAGAGAAAAAGACTTCATGAAAATTATTTCTTTGGCTCCTGAAGTGCTTTAAGGAGGGTGGAAAATGGCACAGAATAAATTGCACGTAAAAAAAGGAGATATGGTTGTTGTAATTTCAGGTAAGGATAAAGGTAAGAAAGGCAAAGTATTGCAAGCCTTTCCTAAAGAAGGCAAAGTAATTGTGGAAGGCGTTAATGTTGTGACAAAACACAGGAAATCGACAAATCCGCAAAAACCAGGTGGAATAATTCACCAAGAAGCGCCAATTTACAGTTCGAAGGTTATGCTCTATTGTGAAAATTGTGGAAGAGGAGTTCGCTATGGGGTAAAAGTCCTTGAAAATGGCGAAAAAGTACGTTACTGCAAGAGGTGCAATGAAACGCTATAATTATAGAAAGGAAGGAGGCTCATTATGTCAAGGCTGAGAGAAAAATACGAAAAAGAAGTTGTGCCAGCGCTGATGGAACGTTTTGGCTATAAAAATATAATGCAGGTTCCTAAAGTTGAAAAAGTTGTTATAAATATAGGTGTGGGTGAAGCAAAAGAAAATCCTAAGGCGCTGGAAGCAGCGGTCAATGATTTGACAATGATTGCGGGACAAAAACCAGTTATTACAAGAGCTAAAAGGTCAATCGCAAATTTCAAAATTCGTAAGGGAATGCCAATTGGAGTAAAAGTTACTTTGCGCGGAGAAAGAATGTATGAATTTATGGATAAACTTTTCAATATAGCTTTGCCTCGTGTGAGAGACTTCAAAGGAGTTTCTCCTAATTCTTTCGATGGAAGAGGGAATTATGCTTTAGGAATCAAAGAACAATTAATTTTTCCTGAAATTGACTATGATAAGATAGATAAGATAAGAGGAATGGATATAATTATTGTTACAACTGCTAAAACCGATGAAGAAGCGAAGGGATTGTTAGAACTTTTAGGTATGCCATTTGCAAAGTAAAGGAGGGTAAAATTATATGGCAAGAAAGGCTTTGATAGTAAAGCAGCAAAAGCCTCAAAAATACAAGACAAGAGAATACAATAGGTGCAAAATTTGTGGCAGACCTCATGCATACTTGAGGAAATTTGGCATGTGCCGTATATGCTTCAGAAAGTATGCCCATCAAGGAATGATACCAGGTGTTAAAAAAGCAAGTTGGTAAAAGAGGGGAGGTAGTACAATGGTAATGACAGATCCTATAGCAGATATGCTAACTCGAATAAGAAATGCGAACATTGCAAGACATGAAACAGTAGAAATACCTGCTTCAAACATGAAAAGGGCTATTGCAATGATTATGCTAAAAGAAGGGTTTATAAAATCAGTAGAAGAAATAGACGATGGAAAAGGTGGTATTCTCAAACTAACATTAAAGTATGGCCCTAACAAAGAAAGAGTTATATCTGGTTTGAAAAGAATAAGCAAACCTGGTTTGAGAGTATATGCAAGGCACGATGAATTGCCAAGAGTATTAGGAGGATTGGGTATTGCAATTATTTCAACATCAAAGGGAATCATGACAGATAAAGAAGCAAGAAAAGCAGGAGTTGGAGGAGAAGTTATTTGCTACATTTGGTGATTTCAATAAGGAGGTGTGGTCAGTGTCTAGAATTGGTAGATTGCCAATAGAAATACCAAAGGGAGTAGAAGTTAAAGTAAGTCCTGATAATGTAGTAACTGTAAAAGGTACAAAAGGCACTTTAGAAAAAAAGTTTCCGCCGATTGTAAATATAGAAGTAAAAGATAATCAAGTAATTGTAACTCGAAATGGCGACGATAAAGAAGAAAGAGCAATGCACGGAACTACAAGAGCAATAATAGCAAATATGGTAAAAGGCGTAACTCAAGGCTTTGAAAAAACATTAGAGATTGTAGGGATAGGATATCGTGCAGCAAAACAAGGGAAGAAATTAGTGTTAAATGTTGGATACTCTCATCCGGTAGAAATAGAAGAAGAGCCAGGGATTGAAATTGTTGTAGAAGGTAATAACAAAATAATTGTAAGAGGAGCCGATAAAGAAAAAGTAGGTCAAGTTGCTGCAAACATCAGAAGAGTCCGTGAACCAGATGCTTATCAGGGCAAGGGTATAAGATATGCAGGAGAAGTTGTGAGATTAAAAGAAGGTAAAACTGGTAAGAAGTAAGGGGTGAGATGATGATTACAAAACCAAATAGGAACGAATTAAGAAAAAGACGTCATTTAAGAGTAAGAAAAAAAGTTTTTGGAACACCAGAAAGACCACGTCTTAATGTTTTTAGAAGTTTGAAACACATTTATGCGCAAATTATCGATGATACTAAAGGGCATACTCTTGTCCATGCTTCTACGTTAGATCCTGAACTTAGAGGCATTGCAAAAGGAGCAAATAAGCAGTCTGCTAAATTGGTAGGAGAGCTGATTGCAAAGAGAGCTTTAGAAAAAGGCATAAAAGATGTTGTATTTGATAGGGGCGGCTATATTTATCACGGTGTAGTAAAAGAATTGGCTGATGCTGCACGGCAAGCGGGATTAAATTTCTAACAAGGAGGGAAATGAATGGCTCGAGTTGATTGGACAAAGTTAGATTTAAAAGAAAGAGTCGTAAGCATAAATCGTGTTGCAAAAGTTGTGAAGGGCGGTAAGAATTTTAGATTTAGCGTCACAGTTGTAGTTGGAGACGCCGATAAAGGCTATGTAGGAGTAGGAAGAGGTAAAGCTGCAGAAATTCCAGATGCAATTAGAAAAGCTATAGAGGATGCAAAAAAACACTTAATTAAAGTTCCAATTGTAGGAACTACTATTCCTCATGAAGTCATAGGGGAATTTGGCGCTGGAAAAGTACTCTTGAAACCTGCCAGAGAAGGTACTGGTGTTATTGCAGGAGGACCTGTTCGCGCAGTGTTAGAGTCTGCAGGCATAAAAGACGTTTTGACTAAGTCACTTGGGTCTTCTAATGCAACTAATATGGTTTATGCTACAATTGAAGGGTTAAAAAGACTTAGAACAGCAGAAGAAGTAGCGAGATTACGCGGAATTCCAGTAAGCCAACTGTTTGAATAAACACAAAAGCAATATAGGAGGTGCAAAGATGAGACTGCACGATTTAAAACCAGCTGAAGGAGCAAGACGTGAAAGAAAAAGAGTAGGAAGAGGAATAGGTTCTGGACATGGTAAAACTTCAGGCAGAGGACAAAAAGGGCAAAAAGCAAGAAGTGGCGGTGGAGTGCGTCCGGGTTTTGAAGGAGGCCAAATGCCACTTACAAGAAGACTCCCAAAAAGAGGTTTTACTAACATATTCAAAAAAGAATATGCAATTGTAAATGTTGGAACTTTAGAAGAAAGGTTTGAGGATGGAGCGGTAATTACTCCTGAAGTTTTAATAGAAAGTGGTATAATTAAAGATGTAAAAGATGGGGTTAAGATATTAGGTGACGGAGATTTAAGCAAAAAATTCACTGTTAAGGCTCATAAATTCAGTCAAAGTGCCATTGAAAAAATACAAGCCGTTGGGGGAAAGGCAGAGGTGATTTAAAGTGTTTCAAACCCTTGTCAATGCTTGGAAGGTTGATGATATAAGGAAAAGGATACTTTATACTTTAGGAATGCTAGTGATATTTAGATTAGGGTCCCATATTCCTGTGCCAGGAGTTGACCCAAAGCTGATTGCTCAAATACTTGGTCAAGGGCAATTGTTCGGATTTTTTGACATAATATCCGGTGGTGCTTTTCGAGAATTTACGATTTTTGCCATGAGCATTGTGCCTTACATTAACGCTTCAATTATAATGCAACTTTTGACAATAGCAATTCCCTCTCTTGAACAAATGGCAAAAGAAGGGGAAGAGGGAAGAAAGAAAATTGCTCAGTATACCAGATATTTAACAGTTGTACTTGCCTTGATACAAGCTATAGGAATGACAATTGGGCTAAAGAGAGCAGTTATCAATCCTACATTTTTTAACTTGACGGTCATTGTTATAACTTTGACGGCAGGTACTGCTTTTCTGATGTGGTTAGGTGAAAAAATTACTGAAAATGGAATAGGCAACGGAAGTTCATTAATAATTTTTGCGGGGATAATTTCTAGGATTCCTAACATGATATATCTGACAAGTGAATATATTCAAGCAGGTACTGCTAATATTTTTGGTGCTATTGCTTTTGTAGTTGCGGAGCTTATAATGATAGTATTGATAATTCTAGCAACAGAAGGGCAAAGAAGAATTCCGGTGCAATATGCCAAAAGGGTTGTTGGCAGAAAAGTTTATGGTGGCCAAAGTACTCACATTCCTATAAGAATAAACATGGCAGGGGTTATTCCTATTATATTCGCTCTTTCACTATTACAGTTTCCGCAACAATTAGCAACCTTTTTCCCACGGTCGTCATTTTACAACTTTGTGCAAAAATGGCTTAGCACAAGTGGGCTAATATACAATATTTTAGATATATTATTGATAATAGGATTTACTTATTTCTATACAGCAGTAATCTTCAATCCAGTAGATGTCTCAGATAATTTAAAAAAATATGGTGGATTTATTCCTGGAATAAGGCCAGGGAAACCAACTACAGACTATCTTACAAGGGTATTGAATAGAGTTACTTTTGTAGGAGCATTATTCTTAGCATTTATTGCTACAATGCCAGTAATTTTAATGAATGTAACGGGGTTACAACTTTACTTTGGAGGTACAGCACTTTTAATAGCAGTTGGTGTGGCACTTGATACTATGAAACAAATTGAGGGACACCTTATCATGAGGAACTATCAAGGATTTTTGAAATAAAGGGGGAGGATTTATGAGAGTAATACTTTTAGGACCCCCAGGTGCTGGTAAAGGGACACAAGCTGTGAAAATTGCTAAGGAGTTTGACATTCCTCATATTTCGACAGGAGATATTTTTAGACAAAATTTAAGAGATAATACTGACTTAGGGAAACTAGCAAAAGAATACATGGACAAAGGCTTATTGGTCCCCGATGAGGTTACGAATAAAATAGTGGAAGATAGATTAGAAAAAGATGATTGCCAAAAAGGGTTTTTGTTAGACGGATATCCAAGAAATGTAACACAAGCGGAAGAATTGGATAGATTTTTGCAGCAAAAAGGAACCTATCTTGATTGCGTTCTAAACATTGAAGTTGAGGAAGATGCTTTGATAGAAAGGATTACTGGCAGGAGAGTATGTCCTAATTGTGGTGCTACTTATCACATAAAGACTTCTCCTCCTGCAGTTGACAATGTATGTGACAAATGTAGCACAAAACTTATACAGCGTTCCGACGATAAGTTAGAATCAGTTGTGAAAAGACTAGAAGTTTATGAAAGTCAAACTAAGCCTTTGATTGAGTATTATACAAAGAAAAACATTTTAGTGAATATTGATGGAAATAAATCGGTAGAAGAAGTATTTGAAGATATAAAAAAGGCTTTGGGAGACAGAGGCAAATGATATATATCAAGTCTAAAAATGAGATTGATTTGATGAGAACAGCTGGCAAGGTAATAGCAAATCTCTTTGAGGTTTTAGAAAGGGCAATTAAGCCAGGAGTTACGACGTTAGAGCTTAATAGAATTGCAGAAGACTTTATAATAAAAAATGGCTGTAAACCTGCCTTCAAAGGTTTATACGGTTTTCCTGCTAGTATTTGCGCTTCAATAAACGAAGAAGTAGTTCATGGGATACCAAGTTTAAGAAAACTTAAAGAAGGCGATATTATAAGTATAGACCTTGGAGCTACCTATAAAGGGTATAATGCAGATGCAGCAAGAACTTTTCCTGTTGGAGATATATCGAAGGAAGCACAAAAATTGATTGAGGTCACAAAAAATAGCTTTTTTGAGGGTATAAAATACGCGAGAGAAGGGAATAGGTTATCTGATATTTCTCACGCAATACAAACTTATGTAGAAAGTCATGGCTTTTCAGTAGTAAGAGAATATGTTGGACATGGGATAGGTATAAAAATGCATGAAGATCCACAGATTCCTAATTTTGGTCCCCCTGGAAGAGGGCCTAGATTAAAAAGAGGTATGTGCCTTGCTATAGAACCGATGGTAAATGCGGGACATTATGCAGTAAGAACATTAGAAGATAATTGGACAGTAGTGACTGTTGATGGCAGTTTATCAGCCCATTACGAAAATACTATTGTTATTACGGATGGGGACCCAGAAATACTGACCATTTTATAAGAGGTGAATTTATTAATGGAAGACTTGCAAATTGGTCAGGTAGTAAGGAGCAAAGCAGGTCGCGACAAAGGCAGAGTTTTTGTAGTTGTAGGAAAGTTTGATGACCAACACGTTCTTGTAGCTGATGGGGACCTTCGAAAGATAGAAAAACCTAAGAAAAAAAGTTTAAACACCTTCAAAGATATAATGACGTGATTTGGCAGATTAAAGAAAAAATTCAAAAGAGCGATAAATTAACTAATGAAGAAATCAGAAAATTTTTAGAACCTTATAAATCCTAAGTCAATAAGGAGGAATGGATATCCTTGGCAAAAGATGATGTTATTGAAGTTGAGGGCACAGTGATAGAGGCTTTACCAAATGCTATGTTTCAAGTACAATTAGATAATGGGCATAAAGTATTAGCCCATGTATCCGGAAAACTGAGAATGAATTTTATACGAATACTTCCAGGAGACAGGGTGACAGTAGAATTGTCTCCTTATGACTTGAGTCGTGGAAGAATAGTATGGCGTGGAAAGTGATAAGGAGGGTGCGAGATGAAGGTGAGACCATCTGTAAAACCTATTTGCGAAAAATGTAAAGTTATAAAAAGAAAAGGTAGAGTTATGGTAATTTGTGAAAATCCAAAGCATAAACAAAAACAAGGCTAGGAGGTGTGAAAATGGCGAGAATTGCAGGCGTTGACTTGCCAAGAGATAAACGAGTGGAAATAGCTTTGACATATATATATGGTATTGGCCGTTCTCGTTCAAATGAGATACTTGCTAAAGCAGGTGTAAATCCAGACACAAGGGTCAAGGATTTAACAGAAGAAGAAGTTTCTAGATTGAGAGAGATAATTGATAAAGAATACAAAGTTGAAGGCGACTTAAGAAAAGAAGTTGCTATGAACATCAAAAGGTTAATGGATATAGGATGCTACAGAGGAATAAGGCATAAAAGAGGACTACCCGTAAGAGGACAAAGAACAAGGACTAATGCTAGAACGAGAAAGGGTCCAAGGAAAACTGTTGCTAAGAAGAAGAAGTAAGAATAAGGAGGGGAAATAATGGCTAAAAGAGTAAAAAGAGCTGGCAGAAAACGCGAGAAAAAACACGTAGAAAGAGGAATTGCCCATATTCATTCTACGTTTAACAATACCATTGTGACTATAACGGATCCTGCTGGAAATACAATTTCTTGGGCAAGTGCTGGTACAATAGGCTTTAAAGGCTCAAGAAAATCAACTCCCTTTGCAGCACAAATGGCAGCAGAATCAGCAGCTAAGGCAGCAATGGATCATGGAATGAAAACAGTTGATGTTTATGTTAAAGGACCTGGTGCAGGTAGAGAAGCAGCAATAAGGGCTTTACAGGCTGCTGGGCTTGAAGTGAGTCTTATAAAAGATGTGACTCCAATTCCTCACAATGGCTGCAGACCACCTAAGAGGAGAAGAGTATAAGGAGGTGCGATTATGGGAAGATATATAGGACCAACTTGCAGATTGTGCAGAAGAGAAGGCATGAAATTATATTTAAAAGGAGATAAATGCTATACAGACAAATGTCCTGTTGCAAGAAGAGGATATGCACCAGGACAACATGGACAAGAAAAGAAAAAACTCACTAACTACGGCATGCAACTACGAGAAAAACAAAAACTCAAAAGGTACTATGGCGTTTTAGAGAGACAATTTGTCAGATATTATGAAGAAGCAGAGAGAATGAAAGGAATCACAGGAGAAAATTTGTTACAACTTTTAGAAAGACGTCTTGATAATGTAGTGTATAGGTTGGGCTTTGCAGCATCTCGGCCACAAGCGAGACAATTGGTAAGCCATGGTCATATAGAAGTAAATGGTAAGAAAGTTGATATACCATCTTTCTTAGTAAAGCCAGGAGATGTAATATCTGTGAGGGAAAAGAGCCGTTCAATGGAATTAATAAAGAATAATTTAGAAGTATCAAGAAATGTACCTGATTGGTTAGAACTCAATAAAGATGCTTTTGAAGGTAGAGTAGTTTCATTGCCAAGAAGAGAACACATAGATCTACCTATCCAAGAGCACTTGATTGTTGAGTTGTATTCTAAGTAATGATATAATCGGTTACCCTCATAAAACAGTTAAAAGGAGGGTTCACAGTGTTTGAAATGATTGAACCAAAAATAGAGATTGTTGAGCAGTCGGAAGATGGGACGTATGGGAAATTTGTAGTGGAGCCTTTAGAAAGAGGATATGGCATAACTCTTGGGAATTCCTTAAGAAGAGTACTTTTGTCCTCTCTTCCTGGTGCTGCTCCTAAATCTGTCAAAATAGATGGAGTATTGCATGAATTTTCAACCCTACCAGGAGTTAAAGAGGATGTAGTAGAAATTATACTTAACCTTAAAGAAGTGGCAGTTAAATTGCATTCAGATGAACCGGTGGTAGGGCGCATAGATGTAGAAGGAAAAGGAGAAGTTACTGCAGGTCATATAAAAGGCAGTGCTGATATAGAAATTTTAAACCCTGACCATCATATAGCTACTTTAAGTGATGATGGTAAACTCCATATGGAGATTGTGTTTGTCAAGGGAAAGGGTTATGTGCCTTCAGATAAAAACAAAGAGCCTAACCAACCGATAGGCGTTATTCCAGTTGATTCTATTTTTACACCAGTAAAAAGGGTAAGCTACAATGTAGAAAATACTCGTGTAGGCCATGTTACAGACTATGATAAACTTACTTTGGAAGTATGGACAAATGGAACTATAACGCCAAAAGAAGCTATTAGTATGGCTTCTGATATGTTGATTAAGTACTTCCAAAAGTTTATATCTTTTACTGGCGAATACAAAAGTTCAGATATTTTTGTGGACAAACCTGAGAAAAAAGTCGAGAAACCTCTTGATATGACAATTGAAGAATTAGACTTGTCTGTTAGGTCCTATAATTGTTTAAAGAGAGCTGGAATAAATACAGTACAAGAGCTCACTCAAAAGACAGAAGAAGAGATGATGAAGGTCAGAAATTTGGGTAAAAAATCTTTAGAAGAGGTTAAACAAAAACTCGAGGCATTAGGACTTAGCTTAAAAAAGGCAGACGAATAAAGGAGGGTTGAAGGTGGGTTACAGAAAATTAGGCCGTCCTTCTGACCAGAGGAGGGCTATGCTTAGAAATTTAGTCACAGACTTTTTGAAATATGGTAGAATAACTACAACAGAGGCACGAGCAAAAGAGGTTCGCAGCATTTCTGAAAAAATGATTACTCTCGGTAAAAGAGGCGATTTACACGCAAGAAGGCAGGCTTTAGCCTATATCTTAGATGAAAGTGTAGTAAAGAAGTTATTTGACGAAATAGCACCAAAATACAAAGACAGACAAGGTGGTTACACGAGAATTTTAAAGCTTGGGCCTCGCAGAGGAGATGGCGCACCATTAGTAATTATTGAATTAGTGTAAACAATCGAAGGGGTTAAGTTTGGTGCTGCAACTTAATCCCTATTTTTCATAAAGGAGTTTAACTTAAAAGAAGGTGTCCTTAATGGAACACATAATCACTACACAAAATTTATCTTTTGAATATCATGCCGAAGAACAAACTCGACACCTAGTTTTAAAGGATATAAATTTACAGTTTGAAAAAGGACAGTTTATAGGGATAATTGGTCATAATGGGTCAGGTAAATCAACACTTGCTAAACACTTTAATGCACTTTTATTGCCGACAGAGGGAAAAGTACATGTAAAAGGAATGGACACCAAAGATACAAATCATTTGTGGGATATAAGACAGACTGCTGGGCTTGTTTTTCAAAATCCAGATAATCAAATAGTTGCTACTATAGTTGAAGAGGATGTAGCTTTTGGCCCAGAAAATTTAGGTATTCCACCTGATGAAATAAGAGAAAGAGTTGAATACGCCCTTAAAGCGGTAGGTATGTGGGAATACAAAGATTATCCTCCTCACATGCTCTCAGGTGGACAAAAGCAAAGAGTTGCCATTGCTGGGATAATTGCAATGAAGCCAGAGTGCATAATTTTAGATGAGCCAACGGCAATGCTTGACCCAATAGGAAGAAGGGAAGTCATTTCTACCATAAAAAAGCTCAACAAAGAAGATGGGATTACTGTAATACTCATAACACATTTTATGGAAGAAGTAGTAGATGCAGATAGAGTTATTGTAATGGATAATGGAAAAGTAGTGTTAGATGGTACTCCTAAAGAAGTATTTAAAGAAGTTGCTCTTTTAAAAAAGATTGGCCTTAGTGTGCCCCAAGTTACAGAGTTGGCATACCAATTGAAGAGAGAAGGCTTTGACGTCCCTTTAGATATTTTAACAGTAGAAGAAATGGTGGAATTTTTATGCCGATAAAAGTAGAAAATTTAAGCTTTGTGTATAATGAAGGGACGCCATATGCTACTGTTGCTTTAAATAATGTTACTTTTGAAATACAGGATGAAGAGTTCGTGGGAATCATCGGGCACACAGGGTCGGGTAAATCTACGTTAATACAACATTTAAATGGGCTTTTAAAACCCACTTCAGGGAAAATATATATAAATGGAGTAGATATAACAGACAAAAAAGTCAGTTTGAAAGATGTACGAAAAGAAGTAGGATTAGTTTTTCAATATCCTGAATATCAACTTTTTGAAGAAACCATTTTTAAAGATATAGCCTTTGGTCCTACTAATTTGGGACTTAGCGAAGAAGAAATTGAAAAAAGAGTATATGAAGCAATGGATATTGTTGGAATCAGTAGAGAATTAGCAGATAAATCCCCTTTTGAAGTATCAGGTGGCCAAAAACGTAGGATTGCGATAGCAGGAATATTGGCGATGAAGCCTAAAATTTTGATATTAGATGAACCTACTGCAGGCCTTGATCCAAAGGGGAAGGAAGAGATTTTAAACAAAATTAAAGAAATTCATGATAAATATAAGATGATAACAATTTTGGTATCCCATAGCATGGAAGATATAGCTAGATTTGCAGATAAAATAATTGTGATGAACAAAGGAAGAATAGAAATTATTGGGACTCCAAGGGAAGTATTTAGAGAAGCTGAAAAATTAGAAAAGATGGGATTAGGGGTACCACAAATAACTTCTCTCGCAAGAGAATTACAAAAAAAGGCGTAGCAATTCCAGAAGATATATTAACAATTGAAGAAGCAAAGGAATATATAATTCGTTATCTCAGGGGGACTAAAAATGTTTAGAAATATAACTATTGGGCAATATATCCCTGGTGATTCGGTAGTTCATAAGTTGGATCCGAGAATCAAAATAATTATCACTTTTATATTTATAGTGGCCATATTCTTTATAAATAAACTTTCAGGTTACCTTTTTGCGGTTCTTTACCTTTATTTGGTAATAGCAATTTCAAAAATTCCTTTTAGCTATATTTTAAAAGGATTAAGACCAGTTATTATAATTCTTTTACTGACGGTGAGTTTAAATATGTTTTTTACCCCTGGGGGAACGATATTGTATACTTTAGGACCCTTGAAAATTACTACTAGTGGGTTGCGATTAGCTGTATTTATGGGGTTAAGACTCATATTTTTGATTATCGGTACTTCACTACTTACTTTAACTACTTCTCCTATCTCTTTGACAGATGGAATAGAGCATATTTTAAAACCCTTTAGTCGGATAGGGATACCGGCTCATGAATTAGCAATGATGATGACAATTGCTTTAAGATTTATACCTACATTAATAGAAGAAGCAGAAAAAATCATGAAAGCTCAAATGGCAAGAGGAGCCGATTTTGAAAGTGGCAATATAGTAAAAAGGGCAAAAGGACTAGTGCCTCTTTTAGTACCTCTATTTATTAGTGCTTTTAGAAGAGCTGACGAATTAGCAGTTGCCATGGAATCTCGGTGTTATAGAGGCGGGCAAAATAGAACGCGAATGAAACAGCTTAAAATCCAACCACGAGATTATGAAGCTTTAGCTGTGACCCTTATAATGGTATTGCTAATTGTATGGAATAGAGTTTGGACGTGGTAAAAATGAGAAACGTAATGATTGTAGTAGAATATGACGGTACCAATTATCACGGTTGGCAATACCAAGAGAATGCAGTGACAGTTCAGGAGGTATTGCAAAAAGCAATAAAGAAGGTAACAGGAGAAGAAGTTAATTTAATAGGTGCAAGTAGAACTGATACAGGTGTTCATGCTCTATATCAAGTAGCTAACTTTAGAACTAATACTAAAATACCTGCAGAAAAACTGCCCTATGCTCTAAACAGCGTATTACCCGATGATATAGTAGTTGTCCAAGCAAAGGATGTGGAAGACTCTTTTCACGCTCGATATAGTGCAAAAAGAAAAAGATACAAATACATTATTCTTAATAGAAAATTTCCAATGCCTACAATGAGAAATTATTGTTGGCATATAGGCTATCCTTTAAATATAGAAGAAATGAAAAAAGCTGCTTCTTACTTGATTGGGACTCACGATTTTTCTGCTTTTAGAGCTTCAGGAAGTAGCAAAACAAGTACTATAAGGACAGTGTATGATTTAACTATTGAAAAAAATGAAGATTTTATCAACATTGAAATAGAAGCCAATGGCTTTTTGTATAACATGGTGCGAATAATTGTAGGAACACTAGTTTATGTAGGTCTTGGAAAAATAAAAGAAGATGAAGTTTATGATATTTTAAAATCAAGAGACAGAACAAAAGCAGGCGTAACTGCTCCGCCACAAGGATTGTATTTAATAAAAATTATGTATTGACAGTTGTAGTGCTGTGAATTAAAATAATATTATGCGAAATTGTGCCCTATGTTGGAAATTTACCACGGACAAGGAGGTTATATAAAAGATGAAGTCATATATGGCTAAACCTGACGAGGTCGAAAGAAAATGGTTTGTTATAGATGCTGAGGGTAAAGTCTTAGGAAGATTAGCAAGCCAAATTGCTAAAATACTAATGGGTAAGCACAGACCAACCTACACACCTCATGTAGATACAGGAGATTTTGTGATAGTTTTAAATGCCGAAAAAATTGTGTTGACAGGCAATAAATTAGAAGATAAGTATTACAAATATTATACAGGGTATCCAGGAGGATTAAAAGAAGTTCAGTATAAAAAATTAATGCAGACAAAACCTGAGTTTGTAATATACCACGCTGTAAAAGGCATGTTGCCTAAAAACAGACTTGGTCGCAGAATGATTAAAAGATTGAAAGTATATAGGGGCTCTGAGCATAAGCATCAAGCTCAAAAGCCTGAAAAATTAGACATAGAGTGAAAGGAGGATATCCTATGGCAACAGTACAATATTACGGAACAGGAAGAAGAAAAGAAGCTGTAGCGAGAGTAAGGCTTATGCCTGGAAAGGGAAATATAATAATTAATAATAAACCTCTGGATGAGTATTTTACATTAGATACTTTAAAGTATACTGTTAAACAACCTTTAATTTTAACAGAGACAATAGACAAATTCGATGTATACGCAAAAGTATCCGGAGGAGGATTTACAGGTCAAGCGGGAGCAGTGAGACTTGGTATTGCTCGTGCATTAGTAAAAGCTGATAGTGAATTAAGACCTATTTTGAAGAAAGCTGGATTCTTGACAAGAGACCCAAGAATGAAAGAGAGAAGAAAATACGGTCTCAAGAAAGCAAGAAAAGCTCCACAATTTTCAAAGAGATAAAAGAGCCTTTGGCTCTTTTTTATTATGTAAAAACACAAGAACAATTGCAATATAGAGAATTACTTAGTATTTTAAAGATATTGAAAGAAAAGAGCTGATATTTCAATAAAAAACGATAAAATAGCATTATACACTACTTGAGTCTATTAAAGAATCATGGTATATTATATTTCGTCGCTACTAAAGCGACAAAATCAAGACAAAAGGACTTGACAGGAAGCTGAAGATTTGATAATATAAAAGAGCTGCTGAGGGGCAGCGGAGGGACCTTGAAAAATGAACAGTGAGGCGGAAAAGGAGTAGTAGAAGAGGTAAAGGAAATGAAGCTGAGAGTTTGATCCTGGCTCAGGACGAACGCTGGCGGCGTGCCTAACACATGCAAGTCGAGCGATTCAGAGGTCGGAAATCGACTTCCGACTTCCGACCTCTGGATAGCGGCGGACGGGTGAGTAACGCGTGGGCAACCTACCCTTAAGACCGGGATAACACCTCGAAAGGGGTGCTAATACTGGATAAGCTCCTTGTAGGGCATCCTATGGGGAGGGAAGGTAGCGGAAGCTACCGCTTAAGGATGGGCCCGCGTCCCATCAGCTAGTTGGTAGGGTAACGGCCTACCAAGGCGACGACGGGTAGCCGGCCTGAGAGGGTGGTCGGCCACACTGGGACTGAGACACGGCCCAGACTCCTACGGGAGGCAGCAGTGGGGAATCTTGCGCAATGGGCGAAAGCCTGACGCAGCGACGCCGCGTGAG
>NZ_CM001486.1:613865-737613 GCF_000262445.1 Thermoanaerobacter siderophilus SR4 | reverse complement strand
AGAGTAGGTCGCTGCCGGAATTAAAAATATTCCTCAGTAGCTCAATGGTGGAGCAACCGGCTGTTAACCGGTAGGCTGTAGGTTCGAGTCCTACCTGAGGAGCCAAATCGTGGCCCCGTGGTCAAGTGGTTAAGACACCGCCCTTTCACGGCGGCAACATGGGTTCGAATCCCGTCGGGGTCACCAAATATGGGCCTTTAGCTCAGCTGGCAGAGCGGTCGGCTCATAACCGATTGGTCCGGGGTTCAAATCCCTGAAGGCCCACCATTTAAAAAATTAAATAATAATGCGGCCCAATAGCTCAGTTGGTTAGAGCGCCAGCCTGTCACGCTGGAGGTCGAGGGTTCAAGTCCCTTTTGGGTCGCCATTATATTATGCCTCGATAGCTCAGTAGGTAGAGCAAGGGACTGAAAATCCCTGTGTCAGTGGTTCGATTCCACTTCGAGGCACCATAATTTTTTTATGGAGTTTTTAGCTATTGCTGGCGTAGCTCAGTGGCAGAGCAGTTGATTCGTAATCAACAGGTCGTGGGTTCGAATCCCACTGCCAGCTCCAGTTCATTAATTAGATAGAGTAAAGGGGAGTAACTCTGAATCAATCAGTCGTCATGACGGCTTTGCCCGGCTGATTGAGCAAAAAATGCGAGTGAGACCTTTACTTTGTGGGATACTACAAAGTAAAGGTCTATTTTATTTTGCAAAAATTTTTAAAGGAGGGCTGCTAATGAAAAGATATTGGAATATGGATGTAGAAGAGATAAAAAAGAATTAGAAACTGATGATAAAAATGGCTTGACACAAGAGCAAGCTAATGAAAGGTTATTTAAATATGGTAAAAATGCTTTAAAAGAAAAGAAAAAGAAATCAATATTTTCATTATTTCTTGAACAGTTTAAAGATTATATGGTGTTAATTCTTATTATTGCTTCAATTATATCTTTTTTTCTTGGAGAGACAATAGATGCAAGTATAATATTAGTTGTTGTAATTTTAAATGCATTATTAGGAACAATTCAGGAAAACAAAGCTGAGAAGTCTCTTGAAGCTCTTAAGAAATTGTCTCAACCTCTTGCAAAAGTAATAAGAGATGGGAAAGTAATGGAAGTTGAAGCATCTTCTCTTGTAATAGGAGACGTAGTATTAATAGAAGCAGGAAATATCATACCTGCAGATGGAAGATTGGTGGAGGCTAAAAACCTTAAAGTAGATGAATCAGTATTAACTGGTGAATCAGTACCTGTTGACAAAGTTGATACTGTAATAGAAAATGAAAATATACCTTTAGGAGATAGGCTTAATTTAGTGTACATGGGTACTACGGTTACTTACGGCAGAGGTAAATTTATTGTAATTGCTACAGGTATGGATACCGAAATGGGGAAAGTAGCCGGTTTGATAGAAAACGAAAGGAATGTCAAAACGCCACTTCAATTAAAACTTGAAGAATTGAGCAAATATTTAGGAACAGCTGCGCTTCTCATAAGCGCAATAATATTTGCAATAGGAGTACTTCAAAAAAGACCAGCATTTGATATGTTTATGACGGCTGTAAGCCTTGCTGTTGCAGCGATTCCTGAGGGACTCCCTGCTATTATAACTGTTACGCTTGCACTTGGCGTGCAAAAGATGATTAAGAAAAATGCGATAATAAGGAAACTTCCGGCTGTAGAAACGCTTGGCAGTACAAGTGTTATTTGTTCTGACAAAACAGGAACCCTTACACAGAACAAGATGACAGTTGTGAAGCTTTATATTAACGATAGAAAAGTGAATGTAAAAGAAGATGAAGTGAAACAGGAGGACTATTTCCTTTTAAAAAATGCTGCATTATGCACTGATGCTTTTATAGATGAGGAAGGAAAAGGGATTGGCGATCCTACGGAAGTTGCGATTGTTGCTGCGCTAAATGATTTAATAGGCTTAAAAAAAGCCGATATAGAAAAAGAATTTCCAAGAATTGCGGAAATACCCTTTGATTCAGATAGAAAAATGATGTCAACAATACATGTTATGGATAAAGAGGACTTTAGATTAATTACCAAGGGAGCACCTGACAATATTTTAAAAAGATGTAAGTATATTTTGAAAGACAATAAAATTTTACCGCTTGATGAAATAGAAAAGAATAGGTTAAGTTCTATTAACGAAGAAATGGGAAAAGAAGCTTTAAGAGTTATTGCAGTTGCTTATAAAGATATCAAAGAAATACCTAAAAATTTGAACAGCGATGAAATGGAAAAAGATTTGATATTTATAGGGCTTATAGGCATGATAGATCCACCACGACTGGAGGCCAAACATTCAGTTGAAATATGTAAAAAAGCAGGAATAAAACCTGTTATGATAACGGGTGATCACAAGATAACGGCTTCTGCGATAGCACGGGAGCTTGGAATTCTTGAGGATAATGATGAAGCAGTAACAGGCGAAGACCTTGACAGAATCTCTGATGAAGAATTAAAGGAAAGGATAAAAAGAATATCTGTTTTTGCAAGGGTATCTCCTGAGCACAAGATGAGAATTGTAAAAGCGTGGCAAAAAAATGGTGCTGTGGTAGCAATGACAGGCGATGGTGTAAATGATGCACCTGCCCTTAAACAGGCGGATATTGGAGTTGCAATGGGTATAACTGGTACCGATGTTGCAAAAGAAGCAGCAGATATGGTTTTAACTGATGACAATTTTGCGACAATAGTTGCAGCAATAAAAGAAGGCAGGACCATATTTGCAAACATAAAAAAAGCTATCCATTACTTATTAACCTGTAATTTAGGTGAAATAGTTGTACTGTTTATTGCTACAATATTAGGCATGCCGATGCCTTTAAAACCCATACATATACTATGGGTGAACCTTATAACTGATAGCCTGCCAGCTCTTGCTCTTGGATTTGAACCGCCGGAAAATGATATAATGGAGAAAAAACCCAGACAAAAAGGTGAAAGCATTTTCGCAGGAGGGTTGGCCTATAGAATACCGCTTGAAGGTATGTTAATTGGGTCGGTCACATTAATTGCTTTTGTTATAGGACTTAAGCAAAATATAGAGACTGCAAGAACAATGGCTTTTGCGGTGTTGACTTTATCGCAGCTTGCTCAAGCTTTAAATGTAAGGTCGGACAAATCCATTTTTAAGGTAGGATTATTTACAAACAAATACATGATTTTTGCTTTGATAGTGGCAATTTTGTTACAGGTTATTCTAATTGTAACTCCTTTAAACACTATATTTGGACTTAGGAATATTAATGTTTATGACTGGGATATAATTATTGCAATGTCAGTTACACCTCTTTTAGTAATGGAGGTAGTTAAATTTTTTAAAAAACAGTATTGATTGAAGTAACAGTAGAAGCTTTTGTGGCTTTTGGAATAGCAGGCGAAAAAGCTGCTCAAAATAGCAATGTCAAAGGACCTGGCAGTTTTAAAGTCGTTTTTTGATGAAATATATAATTTGACAGCAGAGGTATTAGAAAAAGAAGGAAAGATGAATGTACTATAGCAATCTTAGATGTTTTAAATTAATTTTGTTATAAAGAAAACCTCAATAATAAAAACAGGGACAGCTAGTAAAAAATTAATATGAGCTGTCCCTATTTTTTGAAATATAAATCAAACAAATTCTTTAATTAATTTTTCTGCATTTTTTTGATTGAGTTCTGCGTCTACTAAAGGGGGACCATTTTTTATAAAATCAAATTTTTCTTCGACTTTGTAAATTATACCTATTGGAATTTTATCTCCAAATTCCATTGCTTTTTTAAAGGCTTCTTCTTTGTTAGTGTAGTCGTAATCTTCTGGTAGATGATATACTCTCTCTTTATACCAGGCGAAAGTGTTGACTCTGTTCCAGACAACACAAGGCTGTAAAATATCTATTAAAGTACATAAGTATTGCTCCTAAACCTACTGTAGGAAAGACTTTTAAATTTTTCAATTGTTTAGCGGTTTCCATCAAAGGTAGAGGCAATACTTTGTCTTTTACTTCTTTCTCTCTAATAGATATTTCTTTATCAGCAATAATTACTCCAGAGTTTTTTAAATCAGATTTATAAATTTCTATGGTTTCTTCATTCAAAGCAAAAATTATGTCGACTTTGGAGTTGTGAGAGTATATCGGTTTGTTAGAAAATCTGATTTGTATAAAATTGTGACCGCCTCTTATTCTGGACATATAGTCACTATTGGAAAATACATAAAAGCCATTGCGCTTTAAAATTTTTGCTAAAAGACTAGCAGTAGTATCAATTCCCTGACCTGCTTTACCGCCTATTAATACACTATAATCCATGCTAACTTTCTCCTTAAATTGCAAAATTTAAATTATTATTTGCAGTTGTATATTATTATAACATAGTTTTTTGTTAAAAAAATTTCCGGTTTATAATCTTTTGTTAAATATAAAATTTCTAAAAGTTTTTTGACATTGGGTAAATTTGTGATATAATAATAACATAAGTATGTGGTAAAGGAAGTTATTGTATTGTTATAAGTAAACAACTTTGATATACAGTTTAAGATTAAGTCTATATATGATAAATAAATTTAAAAATTTAAAAATAAAAGGAGAGGAGAAGTGATTATCATTTGATTTTAGAGATATTAGAAGATGAAATAGAGCACGAAGAAGATTTAGTTAAAAGAAGACATAGACATGATGAATAAAAAATAATAAAAAGTGGGGAGGATATTTATGGAGAAATTTGGGTCATTATATCAAAGTGGAGATTGGAAAGGAGAGAAGCACGTACCTGTCATACATATCTCCGACAAGGTAAAAAAAGGAGAAGTAGTTGAATTAAGAGTCAATATAGGAGAAGAAATTCCACATCCAAATACATTGGAACACCACATTAAATGGATTAAAGTGTATTTCCATGGTGAAGGAGATAAATTCCCTGTGGAAATAGGTAATTACAATTTTACATCTCACGGAGAGTATGGAGTGTTTACAGAACCCGACTTGACAATAAAGTTTAAAGTTGAAAAATCAGGAACAATCTATGCGGCAAGCTACTGCAATATACACGGTTTGTGGGAGAATAGCAAGAAAGTTGAAGTTGAGTAAAATTTCAAAGGGCTTTCATCTTTAAATTTATCCAGATGAAAGCCCTTTGTTGCTAATTTAAGGAGAGGAGAGAGTGCAATGAATTCTTTAGAGTTTGCTATAAAAATACAACCCCTTCTATAAATTTTCAGAAGGAGTTGTTAAATTATGGTTATATTAATTTATCATCTATTTCTAAAACCACAGGACAGTGGTCACTACCCATTACATCAGAATGAATTTCTGCATCAATAAGATAATCTTTTAATCTTTGAGAAACTATGAAATAATCAATTCGCCAACCGATGTTTTTTTCTCTGGCATTTCTCATATAAGACCACCAGGTGTAAGCATCTTTTTTATGAGGATAAAAATATCTGAAAGTATCTATAAAGCCGGAGTTTAAAAGCATTGTCATTTTTTCACGTTCTTCATCTGTAAAACCTGCATTTCTTCTATTAGCAGATGGATTTTTTATATCTATTTCTTTATGGGCTACATTTAAATCTCCACATAAAATTATAGGTTTTACGGAATCTAATTTTAGCAAATAATTTCGAAAGTCTTCTTCCCATTCCATTCTGTAAGAAAGTCTTGTCAATCCTCTTTGAGAATTAGGAGTGTAGGTATTTACTAAGTAAAATTTTTCGTATTCTAACGTTATAACTCTTCCTTCGTTGTCATGTTGAGGGATGCCTATTCCGTAGTTAACGGATAAAGGTTTATATTTTGTGAATACAGCAGTTCCTGAATAAGCTTTCTTTTCAGCAAAGTTCCAAAAAGCGTAATAACCTTCTAAATTAAGTTCTTCAAGGCCTGTCTGATGGGGCTGTAATTTGGTTTCTTGTATACAAAAAATATCAGCATTTACTTTTTTGAAATAATCCATAAACCCTTTTTGCAAGCAGGCCCGTAAGCCATTTACATTCCATGAAACAAATTTCATATTTTTTCCTCCAATATTTTTGAGTTGCTATGAATTAAAAACTATGTGATTACTATCTTCATTATATAGAAAAACAAAAATAAATCAAATTCCAAAATTGTTTACATATTTTTACACAAAAATAACTGCATAAAAGCCCTTTACAAATAGAATTCTATATGATAAAATAAGCTACGTAGTTTTTGTTAAAGCTTCAAGCAAAACTTTTTATTGTTTTAAAAATGTGGAGGGATACCCAAGTGGCCAAAGGGGGCAGACTGTAAATCTGTTGGCTGTCGCCTTCGATGGTTCAAATCCATCTCCCTCCACCATATGACCCATTAGCTCAGGAGGTAGAGCACCTGCCTTTTAAGCAGGGTGTCCCGCGTTCGAGTCGCGGATGGGTCACCAGTTGTAAAAAACAGTTATCAGTGATAACTGTTTTTTGTTTTTACCTCAAAAGTTTATGGTATAATAATATAAAATGTCGAGAAGGTTGGTTTTATAATTTTGAAGGGAGTTTTTGACATGAAAATGAGAAAATTGACACCTGAAGAGGAGAAGCTTTTAGAGAATTTTGTGACAGACGTATATGGACCTGTCTATTTTATACATTCATTGCCGGAGTTTATCATTCCACCTATAAATTCGAAGGTAAGTAGAAGAGATACCAGCTGGAGGCTTAATATACTTGAGTCTTTGACAGATGGAGATTTAAACATAACTGACTACATACCCAAACATAACATACCTTTAGAAAAAGCAATACAAAAGGCGAAAGAATTTCACGAAAAGTGGGTTGAAAGATTTGGACATTCTTCTATTGCTGAGCAGCATTTAATGCACCTGTGCGTGGAAGATGTTTCAAGGCTTTTGTCAGGGGATATTGAACTTATGAACAGGCGGCCTGCCTTTATAGAGTGGAGCCAAAGGTATCAAAAGCCTACAAGAGATAAAGTAGTGATACCAAAAGAATTAGAAGGAAAGCCTGATTTGAAAGAAAAGTTTTTAAAAGTCTGGAACAACTCCTATGATGCCTATGAAAAACTTGTAGAAGTTTTGACAGAATATTTAGCTAGGGCAGAAGAGAAAAAAGAGGGGGAAAGTGAAGAAAGGTTTTACAATAGGATTAGTAAAATTGCCTTTGAAGATGCGAGATATGCACTTCTTTTAGCTACCAAGACAAGTTTTGCAGTAGCTTTAAATGCCTTAGATTTACAGGATATAGTGAGAAAACTTTTCGCGCATCCTACTAAAGAGGCAAAGTTATTAGCCGAAAGAATAGTAGAACAAGGGGAAAAAATTGCACCAAGCATGTTACGACATACAACTCCTACTGTTTATCAATTAAAAGTTCACGATAGATTAAAGAATTTAGCAAGTGTTGTAAAGGAAGATGAATTATCAAATTCAGATGAGGATGTCATTTTAATAGACTATACAGGGAAAGATAGTGAATATTCTCCGGTAGATATTGTAATTATGCATATTTTGTTTACATATTCAGGTAAAAGTTTTGAAGCGGTGAGAAAAACAGTGAAGGAGATGGACGAAGAGGGGAAAAGTAAAATCTTGCAGCAGGCAGTTGAAGATATAGGGGAATTTGACCATTTAATGGAGGCATTTAAATCGGTTAGATTTAAATTTCAACTGAAGATAAGTGAAGCTAATTGGCATCAGCTTTTAAGGCATAGAACTATTGTCTTTGATTGCGGTGAACCGACAATTGAAAATGGTTTTGTTATTCCTCCAAATATCGAAAAAGCGAAGGCTTCCGAAATTTTAATAAAAGCGATAAAGGCTTCAGAGGAATTGTTTATAGAATTAAAAGAAAAATTGCCTGAAGTAAGTCCTTACGTGGTAACAAATGCACACAAACGCTTGGTTCTTATGAATGCGGATTTATGGGCTTTTGATCATTTTGCAAATTTGAGATGCACTAATGAAGCTCAGTGGGATATAAGGAATGTTTCTTTTAAGATGCTTGATTTGATTAAGGAAGTAGCGCCCCAGTTAGCAACCTTTATGGCAAGGCGAAAAAAAGCTTAAAAGATGGAGATGAAATCATGAAAACCAGTTTTAAAGAAATAAGTTTGCCAAAGCTTAATAATTTGACACCCTCACTGGAATCTACTGCCCTTAAATTAATGGAAGAAGCAGGAGAATTGGCACAAGCTATAGGAAAATTTAGAGGTTTAAACGGAGAAAATGTCACTTTAAGCGAAAAAGAGATAATGGAAAAAATTTCAGAGGAGCTTTTAGATGTTGCTCAAGTCGCAGTTTCAATGATGTTTGTCTTGGAGGAAAAGTATAATATAAATATTGAAGAAAAACTTAAAGAACATATCGAAAAATTAAAAAGGAAAGGGTATATAAAATAAAAAATATGCAGAAAAACTCTGCATATTTTTTATTTTTGTGCGCATATTAAAAATGAAATCTAAGAAGGGAGGATAAATATGCAACTTTCAAACAAGGAGTTACTTTATTTGGATGATATTTTATCATTACAACAAAATATGACAAAAACTTTAAACGATTATGCTACAAGATGTCAAGACCCACAGCTTAAAGCTTTATGCCAAAATCTTGCAGATAGATGTCAAAACAATTTCAATTCTTTGCTAAAACATTTAAGTTAGGAGGAGTGTAAAAATATGTATGGAAATACGCAAATTAGTGACAAGGATATTATGATGAATGTACTGGGCAATTACAAATTCGCAATAGAAATGTTCAGCCATGCAGCAGTTGAGTCTGCAAATGAAAGCATAAGAAGAGAATATATCAATCTTTTAAATTCTACTTTAGAAGATCAAAGGACAGTTTGGAATGCTATAAATCAAAGAGGATGGTATCCTGTCAAACCGGCTCCACCTCAGGATATACAAGAGGCAAGGAACAAATTTAGACAACCCGTTGGGATGATGTAAATATAAAAAGTTTGTGATATAATAATGGAAGTAGTGTTTTTACTGCTTCCATTATTATATTTTATTTTCAAAGGAGGAGTGATTTTATTATGTACGATCTAATTATTTTAGGAGGAGGTCCTGCGGGACTTACTGCTGGATTGTATGCTGCAAGGTCAAGGCTTAAAACGGTACTTATTGAAAAAACTTATCTGGGAGGGCAAATAGTAAATACTTATCAGTTAGAAAATTACCCCGGTTATGAAGAGATAAGTGGTGCTGACCTTATTGCCAAGATGGAGGCACAGGTGAGAAAACACGGCCTTGAGATTGTTAATGAAGATGTTGAGAGCCTAGATATTACAGGAGATGTAAAGAAAGTTAAGACTTCTAATAAAACTTATGAAGCAAAAGCTATTATTTTAGCGATGGGCGCTACACCTAAAAAGTTAGGTGTTCCAAATGAGGATAGATTTATAGGGGCTGGTATCTCCTTCTGTGCTACCTGTGACGGAGCTTTTTACAGAGATGCCACAGTGGCAGTTATAGGCGGAGGAAATACAGCAGTAGAAGACGCGTTATACCTTACTAAATTTGCAAAAAAAGTCTATATAATTCATAGAAGAAATGAACTTAGAGCTACAAAGATTGAACAGGAAAAAGCCTTCGCAAATGAAAAAATTGAGTTTATTTGGGATACTGTAGTAGTTGATGTAGAAGGAGAGTATGGAGTAGAAAGACTCAAACTTAAAAATGTTAAAACAGGTGAAGAAAGCACACTAAACGTAGATGGTGTCTTTGTAGCTATTGGTTATGCTCCTAATACAGAATTGGTGAAAGGCATAGTAGACCTTGATGAATATGGATATATCATGACAGATGATGATATGAGGACAAATATACCTGGAGTTTTTGCAGCTGGAGACATAAGGCATAAATCTTTAAGACAAGTTATAACGGCTGCTGGAGATGGCGCAACAGCGGCTTATGTAGCAGAAAAATATATAGACAGCGTCAAAAAATAGTCAGGATTTTTCCTGACTATTTTTTGACTTTATTCTTCTTTGTTTTCTTCTTGTTCTGCATTTATTTCTTGTACTTCTTGGTTATAGGCTACTTCCTGTGAAGATGTAGAAATTATAATTCTCTGACCGGGATAAATCAAATTAGGGTCTTTAATATCTGGATTTGCCTTTAATATAGCGTCTACTGTTGTATTGAAAGTTTTTGCTATATTCCATAAAGTGTCACCAGGTTTTACTATATAAACTTTTCCTGGTGGTGTAGGGGTAGTAACAGGAGGAGTTCCAAACAAGAGTGCATTCCATGTCACATTATCGACAATTCCTGTTACTGGAAGCCCTCTGCTTTGCTGATACGCTTTTACGGCTTCTTCTGTTTTTCTTTCAAAGATACCATCAATAGGACCAGGGTCAAAGCCCAAAGATTTTAGTCTTGCTTGGAGATTTACTACAAAGGGTCCTTTATCTCCAATCTTTAGTGTGGGATATTCAATGGGTGGCGATGTGGGACAAGGAATTATTAATGTTTGCCCAGGGTATATCATATTTGGATTTATTAAATAGTTTGCTTTAATTAGCTCCTCCAATGATACTCCAAATTTTTGTGCTATAGTCCATAAAGTATCTCCTGGCTGTACTGTGTAATAAGTTGGACAAGGCTTTTGTGCGGGAGGCGGTGAAGGTAGTGGTGGTTGTGGTGCGATTATTTTTGCTCCAGGGATGAATAGCTTTTGACCCGGATATATGGTATAAGGGTATGTGAGATTATTTGTATAAATGATAGCTTCGTAAGGAACATTAAATTTTTGAGCAATAAGATATAGAGTATCTCCAGGTTGGACAGTATAATAACTTCCTTGTACTGGAATGATAAGCCTTTGTCCAGGATATATTAAAGATGGATTTATAATGTTGTTTCTTGTGATTATAGCGTCAACTGAGGTGTTAAATTTTTTAGCAATTGAAAATACCGTGTCTCCTGGTTGTACTACGTATGTGAATTCTAAAGTGACCATATTTTTACCTCCTTCCTTTAATCATAATATGTGGATTTTATTATTAAGTGACATATAAACTTTTTTAGATGAATAATTTTTACTAAAAGATAAGGGGATGGGGACATGGTATTTAAAAGGTGGATGATGTTTTTACTAATTGTAAGTTTAATAGTAGGGTTATATAGTTTTAAAAAAGTGTATTATATCGCTGCTTTTAAAACTGTTCCAATAATGAATAAAGTTGTTGTCATAGATGCGGGACATGGAGGACCAGACCCTGGGAAACCTGGAAAATATGGAAAAGATGAGGATGAGTTAAATCTTGAGATTGCTCAAAAATTAAGAGAACTTATTGAAGAAAGTGGTGGTATTGTAGTGATGACAAGGGAAGACGACACTTTGTCAGATAGTTCTCTTTCAAAGGATTTAAAAAATAGAGTGGTAAAAGCAAATGAAGTAATAGCAGATGTTTTAATTAGTATTCATTTAAATAGCTTTAGTCAATCTAAATACAAAGGGGCACAGGTATTTTATCAAAACAATTCTGAAAAAGGTAAACTATTAGCAGAACTTATTCAACAAGAGTTAAGAAATACGTTAGATCCTGATAACGACAGGATGGCTAAAAGTTCTAATAGTTATTACCTTTTGCGAAACGCTAAAATGCCGGCAGTTATTGTGGAATGTGGCTTTATGTCGAATCCAGAAGAGGAAAAGCTTTTAAATGACGAAAATTATCAATATAAAATTGCTTGGGCAATATATAAAGGTTTAATACATTATTTTCAAAAAGTTTCAGAATAGCAAAATTTTTCACTTCATGTCTTGTTATGAAGTGATTTTTTTTGTATACTAAAAGAAGAAGAGAATTTATGAAGGGAGATAATATGGGGATAAAAACAGTACTTTTCGATTTAGATGGAACGATTATTGATACCAATGAACTTATTATTGAGTCTTTTAAATACACAATTGAACGGCATTTAGGATATATCATAAAACCGGAAGACGTTACTCCTTACTTTGGAGAACCTCTTCCAATAACTTTAAAAAGATTTAGCCAAGATAAATGGGAATTGATGCTGGATACTTATAGACAATACAATGAGTTTAATCATGATAAATATACCAAAATAAGAAAAGATGTAAAAGAAGCCCTTGAACTCATGTATAAAAATGGAATAAAAATGGGTATAGTTACATCTAAGAGGAGAGAATTGGCTATAAGGGGGTTAAGGATTTTTGACTTGGAAAAGTATTTTAAGGTAATTGTGGCATTAGAGGACACAGAAAAACATAAGCCAAATCCGGATCCAATTTTAAAAGCTTTGGAACTACTCAATGCTAATAAAGAAGAGACTTTAATGGTGGGAGACAGTCCTTATGACATATTATGTGCTTCTAATGCTGGAGTAAAAAGTGCGGCTGTTAAATGGACAATCTTGCCCTTTAATCTCTTAGAGGAAGCAAAACCGGATTATGTCATAAATAATATGCTGGAAATTCTAAAAATAATTTGAATATATGGTGGAGGTAAAAATGGATAATATTGCTGTAGAAAAAATTATAGAGAATATAGAAAGAGTAATAATAGGGAAAAGAAAAGTTATTGAACTTGTGGTTATAGCCTTATTGGCTGAAGGCCACGTCCTTATTGAGGATGTTCCTGGTGTAGGAAAGACTTCTTTAGTTAAGGCTTTAGCTAAATCAGTAAATCTTAAATTTAAACGAATACAATTCACACCGGACCTTTTGCCTTCAGATGTTATAGGCATAACTATTTACAATCAATTAAAGAATGACTTTGAATTTAAAGCAGGTCCTATAATGAGTCAGATAGTTTTAGCTGATGAAATCAACAGAACTTCTCCTAAGACTCAATCTAGCCTTTTGGAGGCAATGGAAGAAAGACAAATAACTGTTGATGGGGTTACTTATTCTTTACCTAAGCCTTTTATGGTATTGGCTACCCAAAATCCAATTGAATATGAAGGGACTTTTAGATTGCCAGAAGCTCAATTGGACAGATTTATGATAAAAATAGAGATAGGTTATCCCGATGAATATCAGGAAATGATGATTTTAAAAAATTTTGAGAAAGAGGACCCTTTAGAGTCTCTTTCTCCAGTAGCCGATGCTGAAGACATAAAGGAAATGCAAGTGAAGGTAAAGTCTGTCTATGTAGATGATCTAGTCAGAAATTATATTGTCACATTAGTTGCTAATACCAGAAAAAGCAAAGCAATGAGGTTAGGTGCAAGTCCAAGAGCTACTATAAATTTGATGAGAGCTGCTCAGGCAAAGGCCTTTTGCGAAGGAAGAAATTATGTTTTACCAGATGATGTAAAAGAATTAGCGGTACCTGTGTTATCTCATAGAATCATTTTAAAAAATGAAGAAAGATTTGAAGGATTGGACGAGAAAATGTTTATTAAAAATATTGTAGATACCACAAAGGTGCCGGTGATAAAAAGATATGCGTAATAAAATTTTTCTTTTATTGCTACTCATAGTTTCTTTTGCTTTTGCCATTTTTACCGGCGGGAAAATACTTTATTTGCTTGTCTATGAATTTGCATTTTTTTATCCTTTTGAATTACCTGTATATAAGGCATATAAAAAATTCTATAGATATCTATGTTATATCTCACAAAGATGAAATTACTGTTGGAGAAGAGATAGCCTATGAAATAACTTTGATAAACAACAGTTTTCTTCCTGTTTTTAATCTTAAAATTATTGACTATACTCCTCTAAATGCTAAATTTAAATCAGAAGAATGGTATCTTATGCCTTTTAAAAATAAAAAAGTACAAAAAAAATTTGTGATTTCAAAAAGAGGAATATATTTTCTTGGACCTTTTGAAGTAGAAATAAAAGATCCTTTTGGAATTTTTAATGTAGTAAAAAAATATGATTTTAAATTAAAATTTGTAGTGCTACCAAGGATTCATAATATAAATGTGGAATTGAAGGCAAGACAACAATTAGGAAATATAGAGGCGGAAAATAAAGCTTTTGAAGATTATACTAATATATCGCAATTAAGAAAGTACAATTATGGTGACAGTATTAAAAGGATTCATTGGAAGGTGTCAGCAAAGAAAAGAGAACTCTACGTGAAAGAATTTCAAGTATCCGCGATGAGTGAAGTTTATATTTTGTGGGATTTAGATAAAAACCATTTTGCTATGGATACCCAAGGAATAATAGATGAAAATTGTGCTGAATGCATGTTATCTATAGCGAAATTTTGCCTTTTACATAGTATTCCTGTAAGTGTTATAGATTACAATACCGGTAAGGTTCATATAAAAGGAAGAACGATTAAAGATTTTAAAAATTTTATTGAGGCTTCTTTAAGGAATTTTCCAGTTTACGAAAAAAGTCTAGAGGACTTTTTGAGATTATATAAAAGTATTCCCTATGATGTGACTCTTATTTTAATAACTCCTTATTTGAATAATGTAATTTTAGGAGAATTAGCGGATTTAAGAAGCAGTAATAGAGAATTAATAATCTATTATGTTAATGACCCAAAAGAAATTGAAGATAAAATTAGCAAATTAGATATCGAAGTTGTTTTCTGGGGGAAGAAAGATGTCAAAAGAGCTAAAAAAGAGTTTGCATGAACACATTATGACAATTGCCCTATCTCTTGTGGTTATATTATCTGCTGTTAGCGGCTTTAGATTCTTATATCCTTTCTATTATCTTTTACTATTAGATATAGTATTAGTAATATTTTTTGCTTTTTTGCTCAAAAGGCCACAACTGATAATATTTTTGCTTACAAGCCTTTTACTTATAGATGTCATAGTTTTTATCAAATATCGCAGCTTATTAGTGAGTATTGTATCTTATATTGATGGTTTTATAAAATGGGCGGATATTTATATGAATTATACAATTTCGCCTCCAGGCTTTGACCTTTTAACAGAAAAATATAGATTTTTTATGATTATAATGACCGTTGTTATAGTAACACTGATTATTACGTTATTAAATATTATCATAAGGAGTTGGTTTTTAACTTTATTTTCAGGAATATTGTTTTTTGTTGTGCAGTGGTATAATTATGTAGATGCTGCTTACCTCTATATGACAGTTTATATTACGCTTTGTTTTATAGATATTGGAATAAAGAACTATTTTAAAAAAGGCAGTGCCAAAGCACCTATTGCAGTTTTTTTTGATTGTTGTAATCTTTCTATCTTCTATTACCTCTATCAGTGCTCAATTGATGCCTAAAAACTTTAAACCCGTTAAGTGGGAAACATTGAATAATTGGTTTTATGATACTTTCCCTTTTACTAGAGATTGGAGAAATGGCGAAGGCACTAATGATGATTGGTTTGGGGAAACGGTTTTTACTACTTTTGCCAATGAATTAGGCGGAAATGTGAAACCGAGTAATTTTTTAATAATGGAAGTAGAAGCCGATGAAAGTACTTACCTTAGGGGAATGGTCTATGATACTTATACTTATTCCTCAAAAAGTACTTTAATTTATGATAATTTTTCTAATAGATGGGAAAATTCCAGACAACAGTATATGTATGTAGAAAGCAGCGATAAAATTCCGCCAACTTTCAGTAATAATGTAAATTTTGAAGTAAAAACTATCACAGTAATTCCACTAAAAATTAAGTCAGATATTCTTTTTTCCCCTTGGCAACCTCATAAACTAAGCTATGATTTTTATTATGAAGTTGATAATTTGAACTTAAGAGCAAAAACCTCTCATGGTACTGGAGAGCCTTATGTTGTCACTTATTTAAAGCCACAAATTGATTTAAATTCACTGAGGCAAAAAGGTAACGAGACTTTAAAAGGCGAAGAAAGAATAAGATATTTGTCTTATCCAGCTACTCTTCTACCAGAAAGAGTGAAAGATTTAGCTTATTCTATCACAAAAGACAAAAAAACTCTTTATGATAAGGTAAAAGCAGTGGAAGAATATTTAAGGCAATACCCCTATTCTTTAGATGTTCCTCCTACTCCTAGTGATAGGGATTTTGTTGACTATTTTTTATTCGATCTAAAAAAAGGATATTGTTCTTATTATGCGACGGCAATGGTGATTATGCTCAGGACAATTGGAATTCCTGCAAGATATGTAGTGGGATTTAGAATGCCGTCAGCACCTAGTAGTGATGGCAAATACAGGATTACCGCTGCTAATGCTCACGCGTGGGTAGAGGTATATTTTGATGACTACGGTTGGATTACTTTTGAACCAACACCTAATTATCCCTCATTAGAATTTCCAATGTTCCTCTCAAATAATAATCACTTAAATTTAGAAAATGATATGGAATTACAACCAGATAACGGGAGTAGAGATTCCCATAGCACAGTCGATAAACTGCAACAAAGTGATAATACGGAGACAACTTCTCAGGAAATTGCTTTTTTCAATGATAATAAATTTAATATTTTACGTTTTGGCTTAATATTGATAGTAATTTTAGTGACAACAACTTCTTTATATTGGTGGGATCGGAAGAAAAAAATTAATAATTTGGACAATAAGTTTTTGGCGATATATTATTATGAAAAAATTGTAAAGTATTTAGCTAAAAAAGGCTTGAAAAAGTTAGATACAGAAACTCCTTTGGAATATCAAAAAAGAGTGTTAGGAAATGGGTATATAGGTTTCAGTGAAGTTACGCGGATATACAATGAAACAGTTTATGGAGGTAAAACACCTTCTAAAGAAGAGGTAGGTTATTTAAAAGAATTTATAAAAGAGTTAAAGAAAAAGAGACAGTTAAATCTAAAAAGAATATAAGGTTTATTAATGAATTTGACATAGGTTAGAGAACTAACATATAATAATATTTGGAAGGAAAGTATGCATCTGAAAGGGGTTTATTAAAATGGTTTTAAGTTACGAGCCTGGCGTGAAAAGCAGAATCATGGTGTGCGTAACCCCGCAGAAAAGTTGCCGCAGGCTTGTGGAAAGAGGCGCTGAAAGAGCAAAAGAGACTAATGGTGAGTTTTGCGTTGTATACGTTAACAAAAACAACGACATCTCAAATGATTTAAAGCAAAACAAAGTATTGCTGGAGCTCTTTGATTTAGCACAAAAAATGGGTGGCAGAGTTTCTATTTTGGTGGGTAAAAAAATCTCAAAAACGCTGGCAGAATTTGCAAAAGAAAACAATATAACCGAGATAATAGTAGGCAAGTCTTTAAGGTCTGCTCTGGATGTTATACTTCATGGAGATGTGATAAATCCATTGAAAAAAGAAGTAGAAAAGAATGACATAAGAGTAGAAGTCATAGAATGACATATCCTTCTATGACTTCTCTCTAATTTTTATATGATTTATCACTTTTTTTACCCCATTTACGCTTTGAGCTGCTTCATTGGCTAATTCTTTTTCTTTTAAATTATTCACATATCCCCTTAATGTTACTGTCCCGTTGTTTGCTGTAATAACTAAATCAGGCAAACTCAAATCATAACGAGACAGCTTTTGTACTACTAAATTTACAAGAGATACATCATCTATTTTATGCTCTTTGTTAAGTTCTAATTTGCTTATTACACTTTTGACACCCATGGCTTGGGCTGCTTGACTTATGCTTTCTATTTCTTGCTGTGCGTTATTAATCTTTCCATATAAAGTTACGGTACCGTCGGTTACATCAACACCTAATTCTCCTATTTCTTCATGAAATTTGGAGTTCTGAAGATTTCTCAAAACACCCTGCTTTATATCTTTGTCTGTTATTTTGCTATCTATTGCAATTGTTATGTTATTTTCTACTTTTTTTACACCTTCTACGCTTTCTGCTATTTTTTGAGCGTGATTTTTTTCGGATAAGTTATCTACTATTCCATACAAAGTTACATGACCATTGATACACCGGACATTTACATCTACTCCGTAAGACACCCTTTCCTTTTCTAATTTTTCCTTTATATTTTTTTCTATAATTTTATCTTTATTCATTTTCATCCTCCTTATTTTTTGCTAAAATAATTTTTCCACTTTAATTAAAATTTAATTCAGTTTAAATTATTTTTTATTCAAATTTGTTGTATAATTAATATGTACACACAATTTACCACAAAGCCTTGAGAGGTGAACTTTTTGTTTAATGGACTTATAGATATCATAAAAACAATGCGCATTAACGATGTAATAGATATTTTAATAATAGCTTATGTCCTGTATCGCTTAATTTTGGTAATACACAAAACACGAGCAGAGCAGTTGCTTAAAGGGCTTGCTGTGTTAATTGTAATTACCAAAGTGAGCGAATGGCTACAACTTAGGACAGTCAATTATATATTGCGAAATGCTATGACGGTAGGAGTTATTGCGCTTTTAATTGTTTTTCAGCCGGAGTTAAGGCGTGGATTAGAGTCTTTAGGTAGGAGCGGGTTCTTAGGCAAAAATTTCTTCTTTTTTAATGAAGAGGAAAAAGATATGTCAGAGGTTTTGGGAGAGATATGCGATGCGGTGCAATTTTTGTCCCGCTCAAAAATAGGGGCTTTAATTGTTTTAGAAAGGGAGACAGGCCTTAATGAGCTCATTGAAACTGGCATAGCCATGGATTCTAAAATTTCCAGTGAGCTTTTAATAAATACCTTTATACCTAATACGCCCTTACACGATGGAGCTGTCATAATTCGTGGAGATAGGATTATGGCGGCAGGTTGTTTTTTACCTTTAACAGACAACCAAAATCTAAGTAGTGAATTAGGAACACGCCATAGAGCGGGAATAGGTGTTACTGAAATATCTGATGCGGTAGCGATAATCGTTTCTGAAGAGACAGGCACTATTTCTCTTGCACAAAATGGCAGGATTTCAAGACATTTAGATGCAAAAACTTTAAAAGAGGTGTTGTCGAGCATATTTGAAGTAAAAGATACCAAAAAGCCCGTATGGAAAAAATGGGGGAACAAACATGCTGACTAAAGATTTTACAATAAAATTGCTGTCACTGGTATTGGCTTTTTTACTGTGGCTTTATGTAATGGGAGAAGAAAATCCAGAAATTCCTTATGAAATAAGCAATGTGCCTGTCAAATTGATTAATAGCGATACTTTAGAGAAAAAAGGACTTATTGTTTTAGATGAAAAAAATTATACGGTAAATGTAAAAGTAAAAGGAAGACGAAGTGATGTTCTGAATATAGCAGCCCAGAATATATCAGCTTTTGCAGATTTAAGCAGAGTAAATTCTAATGGGACAAATGTCATTCCTGTTACAGTGGAAGGATTACCTAGAAATGTCTCCTTAGTTTCAATAAATCCGTCAGAAATAAAGGTAGAAATAGATAATATTGCGAAAACGCAAATGCCAGTTACTGTAAAAGTAATTGGCAATGTGATGGATGGCTATGCTATGCAACCTGCTGTCCCCACGCCGGGAGAGGTATTGGTGATTGGGCCAGAAAGTAAAATTAATCTTATAAAAAATGTGATAGCTGGGGTCAATGTTTCTTATAAAAAAGAGGATGTAAAAATCTCTGTTCCAGTGGTTGCTGTTGACAGAGAAGGAAAAGAAGTAAAAGGCGTTACTATTACTCCTAATCTTGTTGAAGTATATATTCCTGTAAATAAATCTATACGTGTGCCTGTAGTTCCTAAAATATTCGGGAAACCAATGGAAGGATATATGATAGCATCTGTAAATGTACTGCCAGAGTATGTGTATATTACTGTTGATGAGACTGTCCTAAATACGATAAAATCTATAAGTACTAAGCAAATCGATATTTCTGGGAAAAATGAACCTGTCACTGAAAATGTACCTTTTGATTTGCCAGATGGTGTGAAACTTGTTAAAAGTGATATTAATGCAAAAGTATATGTGGATATACAAAAAATAGCGACTAAAGAGATTACTATAAGCAATATAGATATACGAGGAGCAGACAACAAAAATGTTGTAATTCAAAATCCAGATTTAGTCATTACTATATCTGGCCCAGAAAGTGTAGTTAATGGAGCTACAGCTTCCGATTTTAACGCATATATAGACGTAACCAATCTGCCAATGGGTGATCATTCTTTAACTGTAAATATAAATACTAACTTGAACTTGCAAATAATTAGGATTAAACCTGACAAAGTAACTGTTAATATTCAATAGGCGGGTACTTCCCGCTTAAAGACTGTAGACAAAGTCAAATAGAAAAGTCTTCGCTTTTATGCGTAGAGTGCATTGCGGGAGTATCTTAGTATGTCTTGGCGAAATTTTGGAAAAAGCAGCTTACCATGAGCTTCGCTTATTTATGTTCTTCGCGGGAAAATTTGTACATTTGTAAATATAATTTTTTTACAGGAGAGAAAGAAAGCGATTTGTAAGCTGCCCAAAACGAGCCATAGACATGACTTAGATACGGGAGCCTGCACGCGAGCATAAAAGCAGAAGACTTTATTGTAAACTTAAAAGGTTTGTTAACAAACTATAGGCGGGTACTTCCCGCCTGTTAATTTTGCTAAAAATCTATCAATTCCACAAAATATAAAGTCTTTATAAAAAAATTTTAATTTAAGAGAAGGATTTTTGACAAATATGTAGAATTAAAATATTGTAAGGTTAAAAAATTTTTAATAACACTCAAAAATTGTAATAGAACTTCATATTATGTATTAAGAAGGGCAGGTGAACCTGTTGAAAGTTTTAGTTATTAATCCGGGTTCTACTTCTACTAAAGTGGCATTGTATGAAGAGGAAAAAGAAATTGTAAAAACGGAGATTGTCCACGACATTGAAGCGCTTAAAAGATATAAGAGTATCATTGAGCAATTTGATTTAAGGTTAAATGCTATAAATGATTGGATAGAGCAAAACAACATAAACTTGAAAGAAATATCTGCAATTGTGGTAAGAGGAGGACTTATTAAACCCGTTCAAAGTGGTACTTATTTTGTAAACGATATTATGCTTGAGGATTTGAAAAGGGGAGTTGGAGGTGAACATGCTTCAAATCTCGGTGGACTAATTGGAAGAGCTATAGGAGATAAGCATAATATTCCTGTTTATACATTAGATCCTGTAGCTGTTGATGAAATGGAAGATGTTGCAAGAATTTCTGGCCTTCCTGAGCTTCCAAGAAAAAGTCAATCTCATGCTTTAAACATAAAAGCGTGTGTTCATCGATATGCAATGGAAAATGGTGTTAAAGAAGAGGAATTGGATCTTGTTGTGGCTCATATGGGGGGAGGCATTTCTGTAGCAGCAATTAAAGGAGGAAAAATTGTAGATGTAAACAATGCAAATCAAATGGGGCCCTTTTCTCCTGAGAGGACAGGAAGCCTGCCATCGATGAAAGTTGTTGACCTTTGTTATTCTGGTAAATACAGTTTTGATGAGATGAAGAAAAAAATTGTAGGTATGGGTGGGATGGTAGCACATCTTGAGACAAATGATGCGAGAGAAGTAGAAAAGCGAATACAAAATGGTGATAAAAAAGCTAAATTAGTTTTTGAAGCTATGGCTTATCAAATTGCAAAGGAAATTGGCAGAATGGCGGCAGTATTAAAGGGGGATGTGAAATCAATAATTTTAACTGGTGGACTTGCTTATTCTAAACGACTAATAGAGATAATCATTGATATGACGAGCTTTATTGCACCTATAACTCTTTATCCAGGGGGAGATGAAATGGAAGCTTTAAGAGATGGTGCATTAAGAGTTTTAAGAAATATTGAAAAGCCCAAGATTTATAGCTGATGAGGTGTATGATATGAGAACATTTGAAGAAATGTATAATTACGTAAAAGACTTGCCTCCCAAAACTATAGCAGTAGCTCAAGCGGCAGATGAAGATGTATTAGAAGCGATTAAAGAAGCTCATGAAAGAGGAATAGTAAAAGCAATATTAGTTGGTGATAAAGAAAAAATAGAAAGGATAGCTTCTTCAATATCAATGCCTTTAAAGGATCACGAAATAATAGACACAAAAAGTAACTTAGAAGCTTGTCGCGAAGCTGTAAAGTTTGTGAGCGAAGGCAAAGCTGATATATTGATGAAAGGCCTTGTACAGACGGCAGAGATATTAAGGGTTGTTTTAGATAAGGAAATTGGTCTTCGCACTGGAAGAACTTTAAGTCATGTGGCTGTTTTTGAATCTCCTTATAACAGGCTTATCCTTTTGACAGATGCAGCAATGAATATTGCCCCTGATTTGAAAGTGAAAATAGACATAATTTTAAATGCAGTAGACGTTGCAAGGCAAATTGGAATTGATGCTCCAAGGGTTGCAGTTTTAGGAGCTGTTGAAACAGTTAATCCTGATATGCAAGCCACATTAGATGCAGCAATACTTTCAAAAATGAGTGAAAGAGGTCAAATCAAAGGGGCTATAATAGATGGGCCGTTGGCTCTTGATAATGCTTTATCAGTAGAAGCAGCGCGGCATAAAGGGATAATAAGCCCTGTTGCAGGTAATGCTGACATTCTTTTAGTTCCAGATATTGAAGCTGGTAATATGCTGTATAAAGCTATAACCTATATAGCAGAAAGAAGGATAGCAGGAATAATAATGGGGGCAAAAAGGCCGATTGTCTTGACTTCAAGGGCAGACTCCAGTGAAGCTAAATTTAATTCTATAATGTTGGCATCTCTTGCTTCTAATGTTTGATTATTAAAGTTGATTATTAAATAGGAGGAGATATTTTATGAAAATATTTGAAATAATGGAAACTAAAGATTATGAAAATGTGATTTTATGCCATGACAAGACTTCAGGTCTTAAGGCGATAATTGCAATTCATGACACGACTTTAGGTCCTGCTTTAGGCGGATGTAGGATGTGGACTTATGACTCAGAAGAGGATGCAATAAATGATGCATTAAGGCTTGCAAGGGGAATGACATACAAAAATGCTGCTGCGGGCCTAAACTTAGGTGGAGGTAAAACAGTTGTAATAGGAAACCCTCGAACAGATAAATCTGAAGCACTATTTAGAAGCTTGGGAAGATATATAGAGTCTCTAAAAGGAAGATATATAACAGCAGAAGATGTTGGAACTAACTTAAAAGATATGGAATATATACGCTATGAGACGAAATATGTAGCAGGGTTAGCAGAAACCAGTGGAGACCCGTCTCCTTTTACAGCTTATGGAGTCTATAGGGGTATGCAAGCAGCTGCTGAAGAGATTTTTGGAACTTTAGATTTAAGAGGAAAAGTAGTTGCAATACAAGGTGTAGGAAATGTAGGCTACAATTTAGCGAAACACTTATATGAAGCAGGGGCAAAGCTAATTGTGACAGACATATTTGAAGACAATGTAAAGAGGGCAGTAGAGGAATTTAAAGCTGAATATGTGAAACCGGATGAGATTTATGGGGTAGAATGCGATATATTTGCGCCTTGTGCTTTGGGAGCGATAATAAACGATGAAACGATACCGCAACTTAAGTGTAAGATAGTAGCAGGTTCAGCTAATAACCAGTTAAAAGAAGAGAGGCATGGGGATATATTGCAAGAGAAAGGTATACTCTATGTGCCTGATTACATTATAAATGCTGGTGGGGTTATAAATGTAGCTGATGAGCTCAATCCTTCTGGCTATAACAGAGATAGGGCTATGAGAAAAGTTTCTATGATATTTGATACAGTGAAAAAGGTTATACAGAAATCTAAAGAAGAGAACATACCGACATATGCAGCAGCAGATAGAGTGGCAGAAGAGAGGATAAAGACCATTGCTGCTGTAAAAGACAATTATATTGTCAAATAAGGGTGGGCGGTTTTTTGTTTGCCCTTTCCTTAAAAATTTTGATAGAAAAAGGAAGTGTAATATAATATAAATTGATAGCACGGAGGGGATTGTTTTGCCTTTAATTCTTGTGATAAATCCCGGCTCTACATCTACAAAAGTTGCTGTGTTTAAGGACACAGTGCCCCTTTTTACTGAAACTTTAAGGCACAATACTGAAGAGCTTAGTAAGTATAAAAGTATTATTGACCAGTTTGAATTTAGAACTCAGGCGATTTTAAATATGTTAAAAGAAAAAGGCATTTCTCTTTCAGAAATTGATGCAATAGTAGGGAGAGGCGGACTTTTAAAGCCAATAGAAAGTGGAACTTATATTGTAAATGAAAAAATGATAGAGGATTTAAAGAAGGCTGAAAGAGGAGAACATGCTTCCAATTTAGGGGGTATAATTGCTTATACTTTAGCTAAAGAACACAATATTCCAGCTTATATAGTAGACCCTGTAGTAGTGGATGAGTTAGAGGATGTAGCGAGAATAACAGGGATGCCTGAGATTGAAAAATCTAGTATATTCCATGCGTTAAATCAAAAAGCAATTGCTCGCCGTTTAGCTGCTGACTTACACAAAAAGTACGAAGAAGTAAATTTAATTATTGCTCATTTAGGTGGTGGTATATCTGTTGGGGCTCATAAACACGGCAGGGTAGTAGATGTAAATGATGCTCTAAATGGAGAAGGGCCTTTTTCTCCAGAAAGGGCAGGAGGCCTTCCTGTACTTGACTTAGTAAAGTTATGTTATAGTGGTAAATACACCTATCAGGAGATGAAAAAGAAGTTAATAGGACAAGGGGGAATAGTGGCACATTTAGGCACTAACGATGTAAGAGAAGTTTATAAAAAAATTGAAGAAGGAGATAAAAAAGCAGAATTGGTCTTAGAAGCTATGGCCTATCAGACAGCTAAGGAAATTGGAGCGATGGCAGTGGTTTTAAAAGGCCATGTAGATGCAGTAGGAATTACAGGTGGAATTGCGTATAACGAGGATTTTGTAAAAAGGATAAGTGAAAGGGTAAAATTTATAGCTCCTGTTTATGTATATCCAGGTGAGGATGAAATGTTAGCTTTGGCGCAGGGGGCATATCGGGTACTTAGCGGTGAAGAAAAAGCTAAAATGTATAGTTAAAAGGATGATGGATAATGGATTTCAAAAGGTTGACAATTGTAGTAGGGCATTACGGTACAGGTAAGACCGAGGTTGCAATAAATTATGCTAAGTTTATAAGAGAATCAGGAAAAGAGGTAGAAATAGTCGATTTAGATATTGTAAATCCATATTTTAGGTCGAGGGAAGTGAGAAAAGAACTTTTTGATAAGTGGGGAATACGAGTAGCAGGAGTAGAAGAGAAATATATGAATGCAGATGTGCCTGCTATTTCCCGCAACATCTATGGGGCATTATACAGCAAGGATAAATATGCAGTCTTCGATGTTGGGGGAGACGATGTAGGAGCAACTCCATTAGGTCAGTATCGGCATATAATAAAGGATCAAGATGCAGAAGTATTATTTGTAGTTAATGTAAACAGGCCACTTACAAAAGATGTAGAATCGGTCATTGAATATCTTAAATCGATTGAAGAAGCAGCTAAAATTAAAGTAACTCATTTGGTAAACAATACTCATTTATCTTATGAAACAACAGTAGAGGATATTTTAAAAGGTCAAAAAGTGGTGGAGGAAGTCTCAAAAATTACAGGGATACCTATTAAGATGGTGACTGTAAAAAGAGAATTGCTCAACAAAGTTCCTGACTTAGGATATCCGATATTTCCAATTGACCTTTATATGAAAACTCCATGGGATAAAATGTGAGAGGAGGAATTTATGTGGCAAAAGTTATTTTTAATGAAGATTTATGTAAAGGTTGTGAATTGTGTGTAAATGCTTGTCCCAAGAAAATTATTGAAATGGACATGAGCAAAATAAATGTGAAGGGATATCATCCTGCCACTGTTAAACCGGAAAATATGAACAAATGTATAGGTTGTGCATTTTGCGCTATGATGTGTCCTGATACTGTTATAACAGTTATAAAATAAATGGAGGGGAGTAAGATGGCTAAGGTATTAATGAAAGGTAATGAGGCGTTAGCGGAAGCAGCTATTCAAGCTGGGTGTAGACATTACTTTGGTTATCCTATAACACCTCAAAATGAGGTTACAGCTTACATGGCAAAGAGAATGCCAGAGGTAGGTGGCGTATTTTTACAAGCAGAAAGTGAAGTTTCTGCTATAAATATGGTATATGGAGCAGGTGGAGCAGGAGCTCGTGTTATGACTTCCACCAGCAGCCCTGGTTTGAGTCTTATGCAAGAAGGTATCTCATATCTTGCAGGTGCTCAAGTACCTTGTGTAATTGTGAATATAATGAGGGGTGGCCCAGGGTTAGGAGATATTCAAGGAGCTCAAGGAGATTACTTTCAATCTACAAAAGGAGGAGGCCATGGAGATTATAGATTGATTGTCCTTGCTCCTTCTACAATCCAAGAAATGGCAGATTTAGTCCAAGAAGCTTTTGATATTGCAGATGAATATAGGAACCCTGTTGTTATATTGGGAGATGGGATGTTAGGTCAGATGATGGAACCTGTAGATTTTGAAAATATTCAAAAAAGAAAGAGAGATATTCCAGAAAAAACATGGGCTACTACAGGAAGAGGAAATAGAGAGCATAGAAACATAATCAATTCTTTATATATCGATCCACCTGTATTAGAGAAATATAATTATCAATTATTTGAAAAATATGCAAAGGCTGAAAAGAATGAAGTGAGATATGAAATGATAAATTGCGAAGATGCGGATGTTATTTTAGTTGCTTATGGTACTATTGCCCGCGTAGCAAAGAATGTGATGAATATTGCAAGAAGAGAAGGGTATAAAGTAGGATTAATAAGACCTATTTCCTTGTGGCCTTTCCCGAAAGAGCCTTTCGAAAAGACAGTTGATACCGCAAAAGCTTATTTGACTGTAGAAATGAGCATGGGACAAATGGTAGAAGATGTAAAACTTGCAGTACAATTCAAAAAGCCGGTCTATTTCTACGGAAGGCCAGGTGGTATGATACCAGAACCATCTGTGATGCTAGAACAAATTAGGAAAATTGCAGGAGGTGTGAAATAATGGCTGTTGTATTTCAAAAAACAAAGGGATTGACAGATACGCCTTTTCATTATTGTCCAGGCTGTACTCATGGTATAATCCACAGGTTAGTAGCTGAAATTATGGAAGAGTTAGATGTTTTAGATAAGGCAATAGGTGTTGCTCCTGTAGGATGTGCTGTATTTGCATATGACTATTTTAATTGTGATATGCAAGAGGCAGCTCATGGGAGGGCTCCAGCAGTTGCTACAGGTATTAAGAGAGTTCATCCTGATAAAATTGTGTTTACTTATCAAGGAGATGGAGACTTAGCAGCTATTGGAACAGCAGAGATTGTTCATGCGGCTGCAAGGGGAGAAAATATAACAGTTATTTTTGTCAACAATGCTAACTATGGAATGACAGGAGGACAAATGGCTCCTACTACATTAATTGGTCAGGAAACAACTACTACTCCTTACGGAAGAAAGCCAGAAATAAATGGTTATCCCATTAGAGTGAGTGAAATGCTAGCAACCCTTGAGGGTACAGCATATATTGAAAGAGTATCTGTTTACGATGTAAAACATGTAATGCAGGCTAAAAAAGCCATAAAAAATGCATTTTTAGCTCAAATACAAAAAAAGGGGTTTTCTATGATAGAAGTGCTCTCTAGTTGTCCTACTAACTGGGGTATGACACCGGTAGAGGCATTAAATTGGATAAAAGAGCACATGGAACCGTATTACCCTTTGGGTGTGTATAAAAACACCTTAGAGGAGGTTAAGTAATTATGGAAGAAAGAATAATTTTTGCAGGCTTTGGTGGTCAAGGAGTTTTATCAATGGGGCTTATAATTACCTATGCGGGAATGTTTGAAGGGAAAAATGTGTCTTGGACTCCTTCTTATGGTCCTGAAATGAGAGGAGGAACTGCCTATTGTAATGTCACTGTATCAGATGAGGAAGTAGGCTCTCCAATTATTACAGAGGCTACCTCTGTAGTTGTAATGAATAGGCCTTCTTTAGACAAATATGAATCTTATGTGATACCAGGTGGAAAATTATTCATAAATACTTCATTAGTAGATAGAAAAGCAGAGAGAAAAGATATAGAAGTGTATGAGATACCTGCCAATGATATTGCTAATGAATTGGGTAATTTAAAAATTGCTAACATGGTGATGCTAGGAGCTTTCATAGAAGCCACTAAAGTTGTAAAAATGGAAACAGTACTAAAAGCTCTGCCTGAGGTCTTTGGCAAAGGTAAAGAGCATTTGATGCCTATAAATGAAAAAGCGTTAAATAGGGGAGCAGAATTAGTAAAAAGTCTCATTACAACTAAAAAATAACCTCTTCGGAGGTTATTTCAGTTTGTTGACAAAGTTAAAAAATATTCAAAGGAGATATTTTGCATCGTCGCTCCGATGTTCCAAAGCGACAAAACTAAAGCTCGACCTTCGGGCTTCGGCAGGGTACCGGGCACAATCGGCCTCCTTGCCTCAGGTGCCCGCCTTCGCCATCCATGGCTTCGGCCCTGCCTCCACCCTCGGTCTTGCTAAGTTTTGTTACCGCTTTGTAACAAGTCGCTCCTTATGCAAAATATCTCCTTTACGAAAGTTTGTCTACAGTCTGAAATAACCTCTTCGGAGGTTATTTTTTCTGTAGGAGGTGTAAACTTGAAAAAATTAAGTGAAATTGTAAAGAAAGCAAAAGGATTCAATAAAATATTTACTGTGGCAGGGGCAGAAGACTGTGAAGTATTGTTAGCATGCGAATCTGCAAGAAAAGAAGGGATAGGAAATCCTATATTGGTAGGTATTAAAGAAAAAATAGAAACTATTGCAAAAGATATAGGCATTGATATTAAGCAATATGAAATAATTGATGAAAAAGAAGAGTCGGAAAAATGCAAAAGGGCAGTTTTAGAAGTTAGAGAAGGTAGGGCTTCTTTTGTCATGAAAGGCCTTGTTCCTACGGCTACTCTTTTAAAAGCTGTACTTGACGGCGAATACGGAATTAGAGGAGAAGGACTACTCAGTCATGTAATGGTTTATGAAATTCCCAACTATCACAAGTTATTGCTTTTGACTGATGGAGGAATGAATATTAGTCCTACTTTAGAAGAAAAAGTGCAAATTTTAAAAAATGCTATTAAAGTGGCAAAAGCTATAGAAATAGAAAATCCTAAAGTAGCGTGTTTGTCGGCGGTAGAAGTGGTAAACCCTAAAATGCCTTCCACTGTTGAAGCCGCTAAATTAAAGGAAATGAACCAAAGAGGTGAGATAGAAGGAATAGTAGATGGTCCTTTAGCTTTTGACCTTGCCATAAGCAAAGAGGCGGCAATTCACAAAGGAGTAAAAAGTGAGGTTGCAGGAGATGCCGATATTTTGTTGGTGCCATTTATAGAGGTAGGAAATGCTTTAGGTAAAAGCTTTACTTATTTTGCAAAGGCAAGAAGTGCGGGAATTGTGGTAGGAGCAAAAGCGCCAATTGTTCTAGTTTCAAGAGCTGATTCCCACGAAGATAAGTTTAATTCTATAGCTTTTGCCTGTGTAGTATCTTTTTGATAACGATAAATTAAATGGGGGGAAAATGAATGAAAAAAATAATGATGGGAGATGAAGCAGTAGCAAGAGGTGCTTATGAGTACGGCATCACTTTTGCTGCTGCATACCCTGGTACACCAAGCACAGAGATAATAGAGAATATAGCTAAGTACAAAGAAATATATTCGGAATGGGCTCCAAATGAAAAAGTTGCTGTTGAAGCAGCAATTGGTGCTTCTATCGCTGGAGCTAGAAGTCTTGCTGCTATGAAACATGTTGGCCTTAATGTGGCAGCAGACCCACTTTTCACTTTTGCATATACAGGTGTTAATGGGGGGTGTGTAATTGTAACGGCAGATGACCCTGGAATGCATTCCTCTCAAAATGAACAGGACAATAGGTATTATGCAAAATTTGCCAAAATACCCATGTTAGAACCTTCAGATAGTCAAGAATGTAAAGATTTTGTAGGATACGCATTGGACATAAGTGAAAAGTACGATACTCCTGTTTTGTTAAGGCTTACAACAAGGGTAAGTCATGGCAAAGGAGTAGTAGAATTAGGTGAAAGACAAAATGTAGAGATGAAACCCTATAAAAAAGATATTCCTAAATATGTAATGGTGCCTGCTAATGCACAAAAAAGGCATGTAGTTGTAGAAGAAAGGTTAAAGGCTTTAAGACAATTGTCAGAAGAAATTTCTATTAACAGAATAGAATGGAATGATAGAGAAATTGGCATAATTACCAGTGGTATAAGCTATCTTTATGTAAAAGAAGTTTTTGGAGATGAAGTTTCAATCTTAAAATTAGGAATGACTTATCCTTTGCCATCAGAGCTTATAAAAAAATTCGCAGAAGGAGTTAAAAAACTATACGTTGTAGAGGAATTGGAACCTTACATCGAAGAATATGTAAAAAGCTTAGGAATAAAAGTCATAGGCAAAGAGATATTGCCGATAGTAGGGGAATTAAATCCTGGTATAATAAGAAAAGCTATAAAGGGTGAAGAATTAGAGCATATATCAGTTGATACAAAAGTGCCAGGTAGACCTCCTATGCTTTGTGCAGGATGTCCTCACAGGGGAGTTTTCTACGTATTGAAAAAAAAGAGAGTTCCAGTCTTAGGCGACATTGGATGTTATACTTTAGGGGCAGCTCCTCCACTGGAAGCTATAGATACCTGTGTTTGCATGGGAGCAAGTATTTCTGGATCTCACGGATTCCAAAAGGCCAATGAACACAAAGGAAGGAAACAAAAGATTTTTAGTGTAATAGGTGACTCAACTTTCTTCCATTCAGGAATAACAGGTTTGATTGATATAGTCTACAATAAAGGAAATGCTGTACCTATAATTCTTGACAACCGCATAACAGCTATGACGGGGCATCAGCACAATCCTGGAACTGGGAAAACTTTGATGGGAGAAGAGGCTCCAGAAATAGATATAGCGAAATTAAGTGAAGCAATAGGAGTAAAAAGAGTAAGAGTGGTTGATCCTTTTAACTTAAAAGAAGTTGAAAATGCTGTTGATGAAGCTATGAATACTGACGATACAATGGTAATTGTAGCAAAGGGACCTTGTGCTTTGATTCCTCCGAGACCTCAGGGAGAGTGTAGAATAGACCAAGATAAATGCAAAAAATGCGGTTTGTGTCTAAGGATAGGTTGTCCTGCTATAAGCAAAAAAGATGGAATATTTAGCATAGACCCTGACCAGTGTACCGGATGTACAGTTTGTATGCAGGTATGTCCTTTCGATGCTATAGAAAAGGTGAGGTGAAATAAAGTGCAAGAAGTGAAAAGCATATTAATGGTAGGGGTAGGAGGGCAAGGCACTATTCTAGCCAGTAATGTTTTGGCGGAAGGACTATTAAAAAGTGGTTATGATGTAAAAATGTCAGAAGTCCACGGCATGTCTCAAAGAGGAGGAAGTGTCAATACTCAAATAAGGTTTGGAGAAAAAGTTTATTCTCCAGTCATTGAAGTTGGGGCTGCTGATGTTATCGTAGCCTTTGAAAAAATGGAAGCTGTGCGATGGTTAAATTATCTTAAAAAAGACGGCGTTGTCATTGTAAATACGGTAGAAATACCTCCACTTTCTGTGCTCATAAGCAAAGAAGAGTATCCCAAGAACTTAATTGAGGAAATATCAAAAAGCGTAAAGACAATTGCAGTAGATGCAGATAAAATAGCAGAGAGCCTTGGAAATATAAAGGCTCAAAATATAGTTCTTTTAGGAGTACTTGTTAAATATTTAGGACTACAAGGCATTGATTGGGAAGAGGTAATAAAAAATAACGTGCCACAAAAATTTGTTGAATTAAATACAAATGCCTTTAGAAAAGGGCTGGAGGTAATCTAAGAGGGGGAGATAATTTCCTCCATTTTTTATTAAAAGAAGGATTGTTAAAGATTGTGGCGAATATATCTTATAGCGCTGACTTTATTGAATTTGTCATTAGAGGAAGGGAGGTATTATTTTTTTGTTATATAGAATTTTACGGCTTATTGCTAAATTGATTCTTAAGATATTCTATTCCTTTGAAGTAAAATATGAGAAAAATTTGCCTGAGGGAGCTTGTATTTTTGTTGCAAACCATCAAAGTTTGCTAGACCCAGTTGTGGTAGCCTGTTCTGTAAAAAGACCCGTTATATTTTTAGCAAGTTCTGAACTTTATAAAAGGCGTTTTTTAAAATATTTTTTAAAAATTGATAAAGCAATTCCCATAAAGAAAAATTCGCCTGATTTAAATGCCATAAAACAAGCATTATCTAGGTTAGAAGAAGGACACACAATAGGATTATTTCCAGAAGGTAGGATATCGCCAACTGGCAAAGTAGAAAAAATGTATGAAGGGGCTATGTATATAGCATATAAATCGGGAAAGCCCATTGTGCCAGTGGCTATAAAAGGCACAAGAGAAATACTACCTTTTGGCAAATATTTTCCCAAATTTAGGGGAAAAATTGAACTAAAAATAGGGGAACCAATTTACCCAAATCTGAATATTGATATAAAGATGGAAATTGTTGAATTGAGAGACAAAGTTATGCAAAATATATTAACAATGTTGGAGGAATAGTGTAAATTGAAATATGGTTTTCACTGTGATAAAATATTATCGTATGATTTATTGAGAGGAGATAGAAAATGGCAAGGTTGTTTGGTACAGATGGTGTTAGAGGTATAGCTAATTATGACTTGACTCCACAACTTGCTTTTGAACTAGGAAGAGCAGGAGCATATGCTTTGACGGAAGGAAGTCATAGGCCCAAAATTGTAGTGGGAAAAGACAGCCGTATTTCTAGCGACATGCTAGAATGCGCATTAGCTGCTGGTCTTACCTCTGTAGGGGCGGAGGTCATAAGTGTGGGGATAATTCCTACACCAGCGGTAGCTTACCTTACCCGATTATATCAAGCAGATGCTGGAGTTATGATATCGGCATCTCATAATCCCGTAGAGTACAATGGGATAAAATTTTTTGATAAAAATGGGTATAAATTGCCAGATGAAGTAGAAGATAGAATAGAAAATATAATAAAAGAAAAAATTGAGTTGCCTTCTCCTATTGGAACGGAAATAGGTACCAGGAAAGAATACACAAATTCTCATAGAGATTACATAGAGTTCTTAAAGTCTACTATTGATGGGGATTTAAAAGGGATGAAAATTGTAATTGATTGTGCTTATGGAGCTAGCAGCACAGTAGCGCCAATTCTATTTAAAGAACTAGGGGCGGAAGTCATATTACATGGAGCAGAGCCTATAGGGGAAAAGATAAATGTCAATTGTGGGTCTACTCATCCTGAAAAATTGCAACAACTCGTCATAGAAAATGGGGCCGACATAGGTTTAGCCTTTGACGGAGATGCTGATAGACTTATTGCAGTTGATGAAAAAGGAAATGTTGTTGATGGAGACCACATAATGGCAATATGTGCTATAGATTTAAAGAAAAAAGGTAGGTTAAAAAATAACACAGTTGTGGCAACAGTTATGAGCAATATAGGCTTTGAGATTGCACTTAAAGAGCAAGGGATTAATCTCATAAGGACAAAAGTAGGAGACAGATATGTTTTAGAAGAAATGATAAAAGGCGGATATTCTATTGGTGGCGAACAATCAGGCCATATTATTTTCCTTAATGACAATACTACTGGAGATGGGGAAATTACTGCTTTAAAACTTTGTTCTATTTTAAAAGAAAGTGGCAAAAAATTGTCAGAGTTAGCTGCCTGCATGGTTACTTACCCACAAGTTCTTATAAACGCAAAAGTAAAAAATGAGTTAAAACATGCTTATTTAGAGGATGAAGAAATAAAAAGGGAAATTGAAAACTTAGAAAGGGAAATGAGAGGAGAAGGACGAGTACTTATAAGACCCTCGGGTACTGAGCCTCTTGTGAGAGTTATGGTAGAAGGAAAAGATTATGATAAAATTAGTCAAATGGCAAAAGAACTTGCTGAATTAATAGAAAGAAAATTAAATTAAATAAAAGTGCGAAAGGTATTATTTGAAAGGGGGGATGCCTATTGAAGAAGAGTAAAAGAAGGTAAGGATTAAAAATTAAAAAAGCGCCTGGGCTTAAAGTGTATACTTTAAGCTGACGAGGACAGGGTTTATCGAGTTATCGGCGGGTGCCCTGCGGTTTTCTGCGACCGATAAAGGACTGGTAAAACCACAGGCGACTGTGGCATAAAGCAGTCTGGGCAGGGATGAATATTTATTACAAAAGTGAGAGGAGACCGAGTATGTGTGGAATTGTAGGATATATTGGCGATAAACAGGCGACGCCAATACTTTTAGAAGGTTTGACAAAATTGGAGTATCGAGGCTATGATTCGGCAGGAATTGCCATTTTAAATGATGGCAATATAAATATAAAGAAAGCGAAGGGAAGATTAAACGTCCTAAAAGAGCTTGTTGAAAAAGATAATATGGTAGGGACAATAGGCATAGGACACACAAGGTGGGCTACGCATGGTGAACCATCTGATACAAACTCCCATCCTCATTTATCCCAATCAGGGCTAATTGCAGTAGTCCACAATGGCATAATTGAAAACTATCTTCCACTGAAGAAATGGCTGTTAGAGGAAGGTTATACCTTTAAGTCTGAGACTGATACAGAAGTTGTAGCAAATTTGCTGGAGTATTATTACAATGGCGATATAGTAGAGGCTGTGAAAAAAGTTTTAGACAGAATTGAAGGTTCTTATGCCTTAGGCGTTTTGTGCAAAAACAATCCCGATATGATTGTAGCTGCAAGAAAAGAAGCACCTCTTATAGTTGGAATAGGCAATGGTGAAAATTTTATTGCATCTGATATCCCAGCTATATTAAAACATACAAGAAGTGTATATTTTCTTGATGATCATGAGATTGCCATAATTAAAAAAGACAGCGTAGAGTTTATAGACATGTTTGGAAGGCAAGTAGAAAAATCGCTTTTTGAAGTAAAATGGGATGTAGAGGCGGCTGAAAAGGGCGGTTATGAACATTTCATGATAAAAGAAATTCACGAGCAGCCAAGTGCTATAAAAGATACATTAAGAGGCAGAATAATTGATGATTCAGAAATAGTTTTAGATGATGTGAAAATTACTAAAGAAGACCTTGAAAAGATAGATAAAATCTTTATTGTAGCTTGTGGAACAGCTTATCATGCGGGTGTTGTTGGGAAATACGTCATAGAAAATCTTGCGAGAATACCTGTTGAAGTAGATGTCGCTTCAGAATTTAGATATAGAAACCCCTTAGTAAATGAAAGAACTCTTACAATTGTAATAAGCCAGTCGGGGGAAACAGCAGATACCATTGCTGCATTAAAAGAAGCTAAGAAAAAAGGGTCAAGAGTTATAGCCATTACAAACGTCGTTGGAAGTTCTGTCTCCAGAGAAGCAGATGATGTACTATACACATGGGCAGGTCCTGAAATAGCTGTTGCTTCCACCAAAGCTTATACTACGCAACTTATAGCTCTCTATCTTGTAGCTATGGACCTTGCAATAAAAAGAGGGACAATAACTAAAACAAAGGTTATGGAACTTTGCACAGAATTAAAGAAACTTCCTGAAAAAGTTCAGTATTTACTTGACAACAAAGATGTAATACAAAAATTTGCCTCTGAACACTATAATGCAAAAGACGTATTTTACATTGGAAGAGGACTGGACTATGCTGTTGCTATGGAGGGTTCTTTAAAACTCAAAGAAATATCCTATATTCATTCAGAGGCTTATCCGGCTGGTGAATTAAAACACGGTACTTTGGCCCTTGTAGAAGAGGGAACACTTGTGATAGCTCTTGCAACACAAGATGACCTTTTTGAAAAGATGCTTAGTAATATAAAAGAAGTAAAAGCAAGAGGTGGTTTTTTAGTCGCCTTTGCAAAGCAGGGTAATTTGCAGCTTGAGGGCGTTGTAGATAAAGTAATATATATACCTGAAACGCTTAAAGAGCTTACTCCAGTATTGACAGTTGTGCCTTTGCAACTTTTAGCATATTATATGGCAGTAGAAAAAGGATGTGACGTAGATAAACCGCGTAATCTTGCAAAGTCAGTAACTGTAGAGTAATGGAGGTCAAAAGGCTGAAGAGTTGTGTACTTCTCATTTATACCTTTTCCCCATGCGAAAAAAGTGGTTCCGTTTGGGAAGGAGAAAGGGAAAAGGATTAAGGATTAAGTCTTTATAGAATAACAAAGGGATAAGTGGTAAAGCCTCGAAAAATTCGGGATTTACGCCACTTATCCCTTTTTTCCTTGATCCATAATCCTCTCCTACGGAACGACTTTTTTCAACTATTAATATTGCTACTTTTTCCTTCCTCAAGTATAATGAAGTTAAAAGGTTAAGACGCAGTAGTAATTGAAGTGAGACGTAAAAATAGTTAAGTGTAAAAATTGCATTGAGGGGATGTTTATTATGTGGAAATTATTTGCAATATTATCAGCTTTGTTTGCTGCTTTGACTTCAATTCTTGCTAAAATTGGCATAAAAGGCGTGGATTCTAACTTGGCTACAGCTATTCGTACAACTGTTATTATATTTTTAGCGTGGGGTATTGTATTTACAACAGGGGGACAGTATGGAATTAAAAGTTTGACAAAACAAAATTGGATCTTTTTGATTCTCTCTGGACTGGCGACAGGTTTGTCCTGGTTATTTTATTATAAGGCAATATCTATAGGTGAAGTATCAAAGGTTGCACTTATTGATAAATCCAGCATCGTCCTAACTTTAACTTTATCTTTTTTTATCCTAAACGAGCAATTCACCGCAAAAACGTTAGTTGCAAGTGTACTTATTATTGCAGGTATATTTATGATGATATGGAAATAAATGTTGCATTTTTGATTTACTTTTTTATAATCCATGTTGACATGCCATTAAACAATTTGCTATTATAAAAAGCAAATCCAGAAAACAAAAAATGGAGGAGTCGTTATGGTTGTTTTGGAGATAAATACACCGACAAGGGAAGTTATGGTGGATATTACTGATATGGTAATGCAAGAAATTAAAAAATCTGGCGTTGTTGATGGCCTTTGTGTTATCTTTGTGCCCCATACAACAGCGGGAATTACAATAAACGAAAATGCAGATCCAACTGTAAGAGAAGATATAATGGCAGCCTTAGAAAAAATAATTCCTAATATGCGTTTTAAACACATGGAAGGCAATTCTGATGCCCACATCAAGGCGTCTCTTATGGGAAGTTCAGTAACTTTAATTATTGAAAATGGAAGGCCACTTTTAGGAACTTGGCAGGGTATTTATTTATGTGAGTTTGATGGTCCAAGGAGAAGAAGAGTGTATATTAAGTTTTTGAAGTGAGTTTATTCAAACCTGCACTCTTCTGGTTTTACGTTATACTCAAATTGAATAAAAGAAGGTGCCCTCATCTTCATGTTTTCAGACCATTCCATAAATCTCACTTTACATGTTAGCAAGGGTTTTAACCACTGCACATTTTTTTCTTTAAAGTTATAATAATTATCTGGGGCTTTTATCTCCTTGGCAACTTCATAGAATGCTTTTAATTCCTTCTGGGATAGGCCTGATTCACAACTTCCTATGTTTATTAAATTATTTTCCTCATCGTAAAGCCCCAGTATGAGGGCTGTTTTGTCAGTTCTGTACCCTATAATAACAGCATTTATTACAATAAAATGTTTTGACTTAAGCCAGAGTTTACTCCTTTTTCCTATTAAATATTTTGAATCTGCTTTTTTGGCAACAATTCCTTCAAGTCCTTTTTTCCCTGTCTCTTCAAAAAGCATTTTTCCATGTTCAAATATAAAATCTGATATTTTTATGATCTCGTTTTCTTTAACTGTTTTTCTAAGGATATCTTTTCTCTCTATAAGTGGCAATTCTATAAGAGATTTGCCGTTTAAATATAATATATCCCATGTTATGAAAATTACGGGCATTATTTTGCTTAAAAGATTTATTTTTACTAAATTTTGTTGATGCTTTCTCGACATAATGCTTTTGTAACTGGGCTTGCCGTTTTTTAAAACTACAAGTTCACCGTCAAGTATTGCTTCTTTTGCTTTTATTTGCTTATGAAGTAATGCTAAATCTGGAAACTGATGGGTTATATCAACAAGCCTTCTATCTTGAAGTCTTGTTTTATTTGAAATAAAAGCAATAGTCCTTGAACCATCCCATTTGACTTCATATATCCATTCGGGGCTATCAAAAGGGTCACTACTGGATGCCAGCATAGGTGATATTTTTTCTTCTATCATAGACATATTCAATCTTCCTTTTATGCGCCTTTTCTTTTGCGTCCTTTTTTTGCTTTTTCTTCATTCTTTACAGATTCAATACTCGCTTTTAATGCACTTACTAAATCAAGAACATTATCGGCTTCAGGTGCTTTTTGGGGAATTTCTACATCTTTGTCCTGTATCTTTGACTCAATCATTTCAATTAACGCTTTTCTGTAGCTATTATCATATTTTTCGGGTTTAAAATCGGAGGTCAAAGTATCAATAAGTTGTTTGGCCATTTTTATTTCATTTTCCTGTAAGCTGACTTCTCTTAAGGGAGGAAGCTGGTTTGCGTTTTTTATTTCATCAGGGAAATGCATTGTTTCCATGACCATGTATTTTTCATCATACACTCGTATGCATGCGAGGTTTTGCTTTGACCTAATTACCACTTTCGCTATTGCAACTCGCTTTGTTTCTTTCATAGAATCTCTTAAAAGTACATAAGGCTTTGTACCAATATCTTCAGGTACAATGAAATATGTTTTGTCATAATATATGGGGTCTATTTGTCCTATATCGGTAAAATCTACTATATCAATGGTTTTAACTGTTGGCATAGGTATCCTTTCCAAATCTTCATCATCTATAATGACAAATTTACCTGGTTCGTATTCATACCCTCGTACTATTTCCTCATCTGAAACGGGTCTATTACATACAGGGCATATTTTTTCATATTTTATGGGGGATTTACATTCTTTGTGAAGTTGCCTAAAATGTATGGCATGGTCTTCTGTAGCGGTATACAGTTTTATGGGGATACTTACAAGACCAAAACTTATTGCTCCTTTCCACATTGAGCGCATATTTAAATCACCTCATAATTAATATCCCCATTAAGAAACTTTTTATTTATAAAATCATATTTGTAAATTGGTATATATGGATATATATATTTGTTGAAATATGATGTTATATACAGTATAATATGGAGTTGAATGGGGGGATAAAATTGAAGAATATAAAAAAGATACTTTCATGGATTCTTATTATTGCTATTGTTGTATTGATACCTATATTTTCGTATGCAAGAAATCTTCCAAAATTCACTTTTGGGTCAAGGCTTTTATATAGTGGGACGTATGGAACTGATGTAGAAGAATTACAAGCTATGTTAAATAAAGCGGGATTTGATACAGGTACTGTTGATGGCATATTTGGTAAAATGACATTAAATGGAGTTTTAGACTTTCAAAGGTCCAAAAATCTTGTGCCCGATGGAATTGTAGGTCCTAAGACATATGCTGCTCTTGAAACTGTTTCCTGGGCTGACCCGATAGTTTACTCTGTCAAACCAGGGGACAACTTATACTTTATAGCAAAGCGCCATGGAACGAATGTCCAAAATATAATGGATGCAAATGGATTAAATGATGGGGATAGTTTATATGTTGGGCAAAAGATTTTAATTCCTCATCCGCCTGTTGAAGTGCCGCAGCAATTGAACAATGCTACAAATTATCAAGAACTTAAAAATAACATTCAGGCATTAATATCTCGATATCCTGGTAAATACGGAGTTTACTTTATTGACTTAAATACAGGGCAAACTTTTGAAATAAACGGTTATGATTCGTTTATTGCGGCAAGCACTTATAAAGTACCTCTTAACTTTTACCTTTATACTCTTATAACCGATGGAAAAATAGACCCTAATATGAAAGTGCAATACACTCAAGCTGACTATGAAGGGGGTGCCGGTTCTATACAGGCAGACCCTGTTGGAAGTTATTATACTATAAGAGAGCTTTCAAGACGTTCGATTGAAGAGAGTGATAATATAGCATCAAATATGATTATGAGAGTTGTAGGGCGAGATAACTATATAAAATTCATGGAAAGCTTAGGAGCAAATGTAATACCTTATAACAGCAATGTTACTTCCCCAAGAGATATGAGTATGTATATGGAAAATCTCTTAAATTATGTGAAGGCTCATCCGGATACAGCTGGAGAATTGATGTATTATCTCAAAAATACCATATACAACGATAGAATATCATATACAATACCTGATGAAATAGAAGTAGCACACAAAATAGGCAACCTTTCAAATGTTGTAAATGACACTGCAATAGTTTTTCATCCCACAAAGCCTTATATCTTGACGGTCTTGGCAAACAATGTAGATGGGTCAGATGATTCTTATGCATATACTGTAATAAGGCAAATATCAAAGATGGTGTACGATTTCCAAAGCAGGTAAAAGTTTAAGCCGGAAAATTCCGGCTTAAACTTTTTTATAACATAAATACCAGTCAGTACAATTATATCCTTCAATGTTTTTAACTCTTTCTTTAAGTTCGGCATAAGTTTTTGGAGGTGGAACGATGACAGGCATACCCGGATACCAGTTGGCGGGTGCCAAAACCTTGTATTTATCTACTGTTTGCAGTGCATCAATAATTCGTATTATTTCTTGGATGTTTCTACCTATTTCGAGAGGATAATACAGTATAAGGCGAAGTATCTGTTTGTCATCAATTACAAATACAGCTCTAACAGTACTTGTAGAACTTTCTGCGGGGGATATCATTCCGTACAATTTTGCTATTTTCATATCTTTATCTTCTATTATAGGGAAAGGAATTTCTATACCAGTATTTTTGTATATATTTTGTACCCAAGCTAAATGGGAAGGATTACTGTCTATACTTAATCCTATCAATTGGACATTTCTTTCTACAAAACTGGTATAGACTTGTGTGAAAGCTATAAATTCAGTAGTGCAAACAGGCGTAAAATCTCCTGGATGTGAAAATAGTACAATCCATTTACCTCTATAATCTGATAATTTTATAGGTCCAAAAGTACTATTGGCTTTGAAATCTGGGGCAGGTGCTCCTATTTGAGGAAGGCAAGTTCTTGGGATACTTTCTATTGCTTCTGTTTCCATAAAATCACCTCTTAGCTTTTACTTTTTTCAATACATTATATTCAAGGGATTATGTCAAGTGTTATAATTTTAAAGGTTAGAACAAAGCTTTATAAGCTATTATAAGTAAAATAACCCCGCTTATAATTGTGCCAAATTGTCCGATAGTAAAAGAGCCTATTCGTATATTAGCAACTTTTGTCCCGAATTGTACTCCTGCCCATACAGAAACAAGGCTTCCAATTGCTGTAGTGAAAGATATAGCAAAGGGAGAAAAGCCCAAAAGCCCTGCTCCTAATCCGTTTGTCAGGGCATTTGCCGAAAGGGCAATTCCTAAAAGAATTGCTTCTAATAGACTTATTTCTCCTGATTTATCTAAATCTACAATTTCAGGATTTTCTAAAATTCCCTTTATAGAAGTAGTTTTTGATGATACTTGTTGTGTGTTTTGTGAAGAAGATTTACGAGGGACAGCCAGTAAAATAATTCTAAGTCCGATTATAAACAGCAGAAATGCTCCTACAATTCCAGGTAATGACCCTGGAAGAATTTTATTTAACCATTTACCAAAAAGTATCCCAGATATGCTAAATAAAAAAGAGATTACCGCAATGATTGTATTAGAAAAAAGACTTATTCGTATATTTCTTATTCCATAAGAAATACCTACTCCAAAATTATCTATACTGGCTGATATTGCAAAACCTAAAATGATTAACCACTCCATATGTTCAACTCCTTTCTATCCAGCCTCTATTTATAATACGCGTTAGATAGAAAAGGTGTGATTTTATTGAAAGAGTTTAGTATGTAAGGTATAATTATATTGTAAAAATTTTCTGGAGGAAATTAGGTAAGGGGATATATATGATTGTATCTTATTGTAAAATATATCTGAGAGCAAATTGGGTTCATTCTTTAAAAGAAAAAAGAATGATTGTAAGAAGTATTGTAGGTAAAGTAAAAAGTCATTATAATGTTTCTATATGCGAAATAGAAAATCAAGATTTACACAAATCAATTGTCATAGGTTTTTCGGTGTGTGGCAGTGATGCTGTTTTAACAAATAAAATAGTTCAAGAGGTTGTAGACTATATTGAAGAAAATACAGATGCTTATATAGAAAATATAGAAATGGATACAATAAATGTGTGACTCCAAATGAATATGCTCATTTGGAGCTTTTATTTTGTGATTTTTATCACAGATTCTTTTGAGTTTTTAGCTTATCATAGTTTGTGGGCAAAAACTTAGAAAAAGGAGGAAGTAAAATGAGTATGTTTTGCTATCAATGTCAAGAAGCCTCTCAGGGCATAGGGTGTACAGTGAGAGGTGTATGCGGTAAGACATACGACGTTGCAAATCTGCAAGATTTGTTGATTTTTACATTAAAAGGCATATCTTTTTTAAATTTAAAAGCAAGAGAGGCAGGAGTAAATAAAGAGAAGACGGACAGATTCCTTTTTGAGGGATTATTTTCCACAATAACTAACGTTAATTTTGACAGAAACTTCTTTATTAACAAAATAAAAGAAGCTGTTGCATTAAGAGAAGAAATAAAAGAAGACCTCAAAAAGGCAGGAATTGAAGTAGACGAATCCTGTGAGGCAATAAACTGGGTTTATGATACAGATGAAGATATAGAAGCAATAGCAGCTGAAGTAGGAGTTTTATCTACGAAAGACGAAGATATAAGGTCTTTGAGAGAGCTTATCACTTATGGTGTAAAAGGTATGGCGGCTTATGCATATCACGCATATCAGCTGGGATACAAAGATGATAATATATTTAGGTTTATGGAAAAGGCTTTAGCTAAAGTTTTAGATGACAGCTTAACTGCAGATGATTATGTGGCTCTGGCTATGGAAACAGGAAAATATGGCGTTGATACAATGGCGCTCCTTGACAAAGCAAATACCTCGACTTATGGCCATCCTGAGATAACAAAAGTTAATATCGGTGTGAGAAATAATCCTGGAATATTGATAAGCGGTCATGATTTGAAAGACTTAGAGCAATTGTTAGAGCAAACTGCTGGTACAGGGGTAGATGTTTATACACATGGAGAAATGCTTCCTGCTCATTATTATCCAGCTTTTAAGAAATATCCGCATTTTGTTGGTAACTATGGAAATGCGTGGTGGCAACAAGATAGAGAGTTTGAGCTATTTAACGGACCAATTTTAATGACTACAAACTGCCTTGTGCCTCCAAAGGATTCCTACAAGGATAGAGTTTACACTACAGGTGTTGTAGGCTTTGAGGGAGTAAAATACATTCCAGAAGGTCCCGACGGAAAGAAGGACTTTTCAGAAATAATTGAACATGCAAAGAGATGCAAGCCACCTGTGGAGATTGAAAGAGGGGAAATAATTGGTGGTTTTGCTCACAACCAAGTTTTAGAGCTGGCGGATAAAATTGTAGAAGCGGTAAAGACAGGAGCTATAAAGAGATTTTTCGTAATGGCAGGCTGTGACGGCAGAATGAAGAGCAGAACCTATTATACCGAATTTGCTAAAGCTCTTCCTAAAGATACAGTCATTTTAACTGCAGGTTGTGCAAAATACAGGTACAACAAGTTAAACCTTGGAGACATAAACGGAATTCCAAGAGTTTTAGACGCAGGACAGTGCAATGACTCTTACTCATTAGCTGTGATAGCCATGAAGCTTAAAGAAGTCTTTGGCTTAAATGACATAAACAAGCTTCCTATTTCTTACAACATTGCGTGGTATGAACAGAAGGCTGTTATAGTGCTTTTGGCACTTTTATACCTCGGAGTAAAAAATATTCATTTAGGACCTACGCTTCCTGCTTTCTTATCACCAAATGTCACAAAAGTATTAGTTGACAAATTTGGCATTGGTGGTATCACAAACGTAGAAGATGATATGAAAATGTTCATGGGTGAGTAAAGATTACGGCTGCAAAATGCAGCCGTACAGACTGTAGACAAACTTTCGAAAATAGGATATTTTGCATAAGGAACGACTTGTGACAAAGCGTCAACAAAACTTAACAAGACCGAGGGTGGAGGCAGGGCCGTAGCCACGGATGGCGGAGGCGGGCACTAAGACAGGGATGTCGAATGTGCCCGGTACCCTGCCGGAACCCGAAGGTCGAGTTTAGTTTTGTCGCTTTGGAACATCGGAGTGACGATGCAAAATATCCTATTTTAAAATTTTTTGACTTTGTCAACAAACTGTACGGCTGCAAAATGCAGCCGTAATCTTTTGTCATTATGATTAATTATTAATCATAATGGTTAAAATTATACTTTCTTTTCTTTTTTAATGAACTCTTCTAAATCAGTAGTATTCAAACTCACTTTTATGTATCCTTCTATATCTCTCTTTCTTTCCTCAGGCAATGTTTCAAAGGCTTTAAAAATTATTTTATCCTTTTCACTGATGCTTTCAAACTCTTCTCTCGATAAGTATTTTTCCTCTTCTTCTTTTACATATTCTATTTGTTGGCCAGTAAGAAGCCAATCTATTGAAACATTAAGGGCGTTTTTTAACTTTATCAAAGCATTGGAAGAAGGCATTGATTTGTTGTTTTCAAGGTCACTTAAATTTCCAACAGATAATCCTGTGAGTTTGCTCAAAGCTGTTATAGTCAAATTATTTTTTTTACGAGCATATTTTATGCGTTCGCCAACTGTATCCATAACACTCCTCCTTTGTTTTTTCTGAATTACGATATTAGTATTGACATTTTCGTAATTCAGATATATATTTAAAATAGTTAATTTTTAATCATTATCTATTTTAACACAAATATTTTATTATTCCTACTGAATAAATATGCTAACTTTTGTTTGTAGGAAAAAACAAGGGGGTGCTTTGATGAAGAAAAGAAAGTTGACAGATTTTGGGAAATTAGTGAATGACAGATTGGCGGAACTGAATATGACACAAAAAGAATTGTCGCGATTGATAGGTACCAGTGAGCCATATTTAAGCATGATTTTACATGGTGAAAGGTCAGGGAAAAAATATATGGATAAAATAAAGGAGATATTAAAACTTTAAAAAAGAGTTTTCGTATTTTGTGAAATTTTTTTGATAGAAATTTTTTATAAATTTTTTTCGACAATTATAGTTCTAATATTGAACATAGACAGAATAATTTACAATTTTCGATATCGCAAAAAACACCAAATAGTTTTACATAGACTTGTTAAATGTTTGTTAAAGTAAAAAAAGTGTCTTTTCTGTCGATAAAAAATTTTCAAAAAATAAAGGATTTTTTAGAAAAAATAGAATATATTAATATGTATTGTAAGTTAATAATTAATCTTAAAAAATAAATTGGAGGGGATAGTAAGATGTATTACAGGAAAGTGAGCGAGTACATATCGACAAGGGAGGAAGAAAGGAGAAACATAACTACTCACTACACAGTGGTCATGTCAGAAATAAGTGTTTTTAACGGAAAAGAGGAAGTAAAATTGCCGTCGTATGGGATCAAAATTCTTCAAGAAATTTTTGATGGAGAAAAGGAGAAAATTGAAATAATAGAAGAAAAAGTGACAAATATAAGTCCTTACTTTGAAAAAGTGGACAAGCTAGCACAATTCTTTAAAGAAATGACGGTATCGCCTGTTCATCTGTATGAAGTAATTGACGATATGTGTGAAGATTATATAAGTGACTATGATAGACAAGCTAAATTGTGTAAGGTTGCTATTTAAGAAGGTGTCATGCCTTCTTTTATTTTTTTGAAGGATTTTGTGAATTAATAGAGAAATAATATAATGTAATTAGGATAATTGGAGGAACTGTATATATGGAACTGTTTTTGGGAACGGATATTGTAGAAGTTGAAAGGATAAAAAAAGCTTTTGATGCAAATTCTAAATTTTTGGAACGGTTATTTACTCAAAAAGAGATAGAGTATTTTAACAGTAAAAGGATGAAATTACCTCATATAGCGGGTTTTTTTTCAGCAAAAGAAAGCATATCAAAAGTCTTAGGAACAGGTATCAGTGGTTTTAGCTGGAAAGATATTGAAATATGTCACGATGAAAAAGGAGCCCCTGCCGTAATTTTAAAGGGGAAGGCTAAAAATATTGCAGACAAAAAGGGAATAAGGGATATAAAGCTGTCTATTTCTCATACGAAGACCTATGCTATAAGCTGTGCTATTGCTATTGGAGGTGAAAAAAATGATAGTGCTGACATCAAAACAGATGAGAGAAGTTGAAAAAATAGCTATAGAAAAAATAGGAATTCCTTCTATAGGTTTAATGGAGAATGCGGGAAGAGAAACAGCGCTAGAGGTGAAAAAGATTTTAGAGGAAGAGAATTTAAACTCTGTAATAGTCATATCTGGAAAGGGGAATAATGGTGGAGATGGCTATGTAGTGGCTAGAAATCTTCATAATTGGGGAGTCGATGTAAAAGTATTTTTAACTACAAGTTTAGGTGCTATTTCAGGGGATGCAAAAGTAAATTTAGATGCAATCCTAAATATGGGGATTTATGTAGCGGAAATTACTCAAAGAGAACATCTAAAATTTTTGGAAAAAACTATTAAAGACAGCGATGTGATTGTGGACGCAATTTACGGAATTGGGCTTAAAGGAGAAATAAGCGGCATAACAAAAGAGATTATAGAAATGATAAACCAAGCCAATAAAATTGTGGTATCTGTCGATATTCCTTCTGGATTAAATGCTGATACAGGTAAAGTAGAAGGATGCGCTGTTAGGGCTACTAAAACAGTTACTATGCAATTTCTAAAGCCAGGCTTATTAGTGTATCCGGGTGCCGATTATGCAGGAGAAGTTCGTGTTGCTGAAATAGGGATTCCTTACCGGTTAGCAGCAGAGGTAGGTTATAATTATAACCTTGTGACTTCAGAGGATGTAAAGCTTCCAAAAAGGCATGGAAATACTCATAAAGGAGATTATGGTAAAGCTTTGATTATAGCTGGTTCTAAAAATATGACAGGAGCAGCATATCTGTGTGCTAAAAGCGCTATTAAGGCAGGTTGCGGATTGGTGAAATTAGCAGTTCCCCAAAGTGTGCAATCAGTAATTCAGGGGGGACTTTATGAGGTTATAACCTATGGATTAGAGGAACAAAATGGTATTTTATCCCATAATGCTTTAAGTAGTGTACTAGAGTTAATAGAGGAAAGTGATGTTATTGCTATAGGACCAGGATTGACTCATGATAGAGATATTTCACAATTGGTATATGACATTGTAAAAAATACGGATAAGCCTGTAGTTTTAGATGCTGATGCTCTCAATGCTTTGGTAGGAAGATTGGAAGTTATACAAGGTAAAAAAATTATTCTAACTCCCCATTATGGGGAAATGTCAAGATTGACAGGCCTAGAGATTGATGAGATTAAGAATAATCTTTTTGAAGTAGCAAAAACTTTTATTGATAGGTACAAAGTGACACTTGTACTTAAAGGTGCTAAAACTGTAATAGCGACAAAAGAAGGAAGCATATATATAAATAGCACAGGCAATCCCGGGATGGCAACTGCTGGTAGTGGAGATGTTTTGACAGGAATGATTACAGCTTTTTTGGCTCAAGGGTTTAGCGAAGAAAAAGCGGCAATTTATGGGGTATTTTATCATGGGAAGGCAGGAGATATTGCTAAAGAATATGTGGGAGAGTATGGAATGACAGCGATGGATATCCTTGAGAACATTCCAGAGGCTCTTAAATGTGGTTTGTAAGAGGGTGAGAGTTGTTGAAAAAGAGCTTTTTTGTAATTGTTTTTGTGCTTATATTTCTTCTTTCAGGGTGTGGAGTAAAAACAAAAAAGTTAAAGATCCTTTTATTTCTATTAAAGAACAATTAGATAAATTAGAAAGTTATACTGCCACAGCAATTGTAGAGCTTTATAACAACAAGATAGATAACAAATTTGCAGTTGTGCAATTTTACAAAAAAGGTAAATTTCGATTAGAAGTTTTAAAAGAAAATGGGAGTCCGGATAAAATTATTGTATATGACGGCAAAAGAAGTTATGTGTATTTTGCAAAGGTGAATCAAGTTTTTGTAGCAGAAAATACAGAAGAGATTCCTTTGTATTCGATGATTACTTCTTTTATAAAAAACTATATTAATTCAGGTGGAGAGATAGAAAAAAGAGAGATGGATAAATTTTATTTAATAACAGTTCCTATTTTGGATAAAAATATTTTCATGTACAAAGAACAAATGGCTTTTTCTAAAGAGGATTTGACACCTAAAGAATTGACAATTTTTGATATTAATAATGAAATTTTTTCAAAAATTACTTATAAGGATTATAAATATAACCCTGAGATAAATGACAAGTTGTTTACTAAGGATAGCGTAACGACGTTAGCGGGAAATCTTTTAGATTCTCCAGTAATAGAAATAGATGCAAAAGAGGTTTATAAATATTGCGGCATAAATCCTGTAATGCCTGTGTATTTACCACAAGGCTTTAAACTTTTAAATGTATTAGTGAATGTTAATAAAAATAATGGAGTTACTTTTGTGTATACTTCGGGTGGGGATTTGATAGAAATTTTTGAAACTGTAGTTGACCAAAACGAAATAGTTAATGAAAAAGGATTTCTTTTGAGTGAAGGAGTGTATTATAAAGAAAAAGACAATGGGGAAAAGGAATATACTACGATGGTAAATGGTATGCAAGTAAAAATTACAGTAACCGGGGATTTGAATGAAGAGGAGATACTTAAAGTGATAAAATCCTTGAGGTGAAAAACAAGGGGGATTTTTAATGTTTGATAATATAAGGCCAACAAGAGCAGAAATATATTTGGATAATATAGTGCATAATTTGAGTGAAGTAAAGCGATGGGTGGGCAAGAAAGTAAAAATAATGGGGGTAGTGAAAGCCAATGCTTATGGTCATGGAGCTTGTCAAGTAGCAAAGGTTTTAATAGAAAATGGGGTTTCTTATTTGGCAGTAGCTACAATAGAAGAGGCGTTAGAATTAAGGGAATGCGGAATTAATATTCCCATACTCGTTATTGGATATACTCCTTTAACTCAGGCCAAAGAATTAATTGTGCACAATATAACTCAAACTGTTTTTGATATAAACTATGTTAAAGACTTAGAAAGAATTGCCTTAAATGTGGGTAAGAAGGCTAAAGTTCATGTAAAAGTTGATACAGGTATGGGACGGATAGGATATACAGATTTAAAGGTAGCTGAAAAAGAGATAGAAAAAATGATGGAAATGGAAGGGGTAGAAGTAGAAGGCATATTTAGTCATTTTGCTACTTCTGATGAAAAAAATAAAACATATGCTGAAAAACAGTTTGATGTGTTCAAAAAATTGTTGGAAAGGTTAAAAGAAAAAAGGATAAATATTCCTTTAAAGCATATAGCTAACAGTGGAGCAATTATTGACCTTAAATATACTTATTTAGACATGGTAAGGCCAGGAATAGTTTTATACGGCAGTTATCCTTCAGAAGAAGTCGAAAGACCATTGGATTTAAAACAAACTATGGGCTTTAAAACTAAAATAGTGCATATAAAAGAGGTACCTGAAGGTACTTCCATTAGTTATGGAAGGACATTTATAACTAAAAGAAAAAGCAAAATTGCCACATTGCCTGTAGGATATGCTGATGGTTTTAATAGATTACTCTCTAATAATCATCATGTCTTAGTAAAAGGGAAATATGCTCCTGTAATTGGGAGAATTTGTATGGACCAAACGATGATAGATGTCACCGATATAGAAGGAGTAGAACTAGGTGATGATGTAGTTATTTTTGGAAATCAAGAGGGAGAAAAAATAACAGCGGATGAGATTGCTAAAAAATTAAATACTATACCTTATGAAGTATATTGTGGAATATCTAGAAGGGTGCCTCGAATATATATTTACAAAGGAGAGGTAGTTGAAGTAAAAAATTAATTAAAAATTTGACTTTTATAGTATAAAATTTACAAATGATTGACATCATTATATATAGTAATATATAATAAATTATATAAGTGCGTAAGGAGGTCCTAAAAGTGGGCGAAACAAAGCGAATACTTGTGAGCTTACCTCAGAGTTTATTAGAAGAGGTCGACGTTCTTGCCGCTATGGAAAACAGAAATCGCAGTGAATTTATAAGAGAAGCGATGAAATTATATATACGCGAGAGGAAAAAAGTTCAAATACGCGAGAGCATGAAAAAAGGATATCTCGAGATGGCAGCAATCAACAGTGAACTTGCGGAAATGGGCCTAACCGCAGAAAACGAATGTTTTACAGGATATGAAATGAAATTGAAAAAGTGTGATTGACTATGGTGATAAAGAGAGGAGATATCTTTTATGCCGATTTAAGCCCTGTAATAGGCTCTGAACAGGGTGGAATTCGGCCTGTACTTATAATTCAAAATGATATTGGTAATAAATATAGTCCAACAGTAATAGTAGCGGCAATTACATCTCAGATCAACAAAGCCAAATTGCCCACTCATGTTGAAATAAATGGGGCAGAATATGGACTTAACAAAGATTCTGTAGTATTGTTAGAACAAATCAGAACTATTGACAAAAAACGTTTAAGAGAAAAAATTGGCCATTTTGACCAGGAAATGATGGAGAAAGTCAATGAAGCTTTGCAAATAAGTTTAGGGTTGATTGATTTTTAAGGACTTATTTTAAGATAAGTTCTTATTTTTTGTTGAAATATCATTTATTTTTTTATAAAATAGAGGTGGAAGAGGGGAATTATAGGAGGAAGAACAAATGAAAAAAGCTTATGCGCTTATATTGGTTTTTGTTGTGATTTTAGTGGCTTTGAGTGTTGGTTATGCTGATCAAAATCCTGAACCAGGAAGTCAGCAAGACCCCCTTGTCAGCAAAAGCTATGTTGATTCGCAATATAATCAGGTAAAAGCTTATGTTGATGATAAGCTAAAAGAGGCAAAGACAGGGGCAAGCTATGAAGTAGTTGAACTAAATGCAGGAGAGGTTTTGACAATGGAGGGCGGTACCCAAGCGATAGTTAGAATTGCAAATTCAGCAGTAATTGTTACAAAAACTGATGGAGTAGCGGACCTTACTGCAGGTACAAATTTGAAAGATAATGACCTTATACCTGCTAATCACCTTTTGCTTTTTCCACGCTCTGATGGCAGAGGCATAAAAGCGACAAAACACACATACATAGTTGTGATGGGGAAATATACAAAAAATTAACAGCGCTTTGCGCTGTTTTTTTATGCTCTAAAGAAATTTTTGTGATATAATATGAGTAGTTACCCACCTTAAATGTCGATGTGTTACAAAAGCGAATACAAAGGAGAGATTAATTTGAAGCTAAGAAAAATACTTGTAATATTTATTGCTATTTCTTTAGTAGTATCTATTTTCGTAGACATAAACAGAATAAGAGTAGAAAACAACTATGATACAGTAGAAATTGTAGGAGATTTAAAAAGCTTCAAATACCTTGCTTCTGCAACAGGCAAAGATTTGGTTTCTGTACTTTCTGACATGAAATCAGCTGGTCTTATAGGTGTTGCTGTAAATGAGGTTACTCTTGAAAGCCTTCAACAGTCTGGTAAAATTTCTTTGAGCCTTTTAAAAGACGTAGGGAATCTTTATTTGTTGTCTTCAAACTTAGGGAATGTAGCATTGGAAGACTACTTAAAGAGTCTTACAGATAAGGAAAGGGAGCAGTATGGAAACTACATAGTTGTTACAACAAAAGATGTAAAGATATTCAATTTTCTTAAAGAGGCTTTAACAAGAAGAGTACCTGAAGACGAATTAAAAGTGCTTGAAAAGAGAGGTAGCTATGCCTTTGTTATCAATAAACCCAAAGATGCTTTTATAACAAAGGGGTTGGGATTTGATGAAAGCGATTTAGAACTGGTAAAGTCTTTAGGCTTTGATGTGATACCGCGAATTGAGAATTTTACTGGGATAAAGGATAAAGATATAAAAGACTATGTTGATATATTGAAGAAATTTGATGTAAAAACTGTAATTTTTAATGGTACTGATGTCTTAGGAAATCCGGAAAAAATATCTTATGCTGCTTCTTTATTTAAGAAAAATGGCATAAACGTAGGAATTATAGATGTGCCTATGGGGAAAAAACTTCAAGATGGAATGAATAAATTTGCTAAGTTCGATGATTATAGGGGGATAAAAGTCTTTGGAGTTTCAGAAGCAGAAACTCAAAAATACGATACTTCTGAAATAGTAAATAGATGGTACAGAGGAATAATAGAGCGAAATGTGAGAATTATTTATATGAGAGCAAAAATAGATAATTCCAAAAGTGCAGCTTACAACATACAACAAAATCAATCTATGATTGAAGATATGACAAAATACATAAAAAAAGCTGGATTAAAAGCTGGCATTGCAAAATCTCTTCAACAACTTCACCAGTCAAAACTTACAGAAATACTTATAAGTTTGGGAGTTATCGCTGGTGGCTTGTTGCTTTTACAGATGTTAGGAATTGGAGAATATGTGTTAATTTTATTAGGATTGTTGGGTGCTATACTGACTTCTTTAGTGTTAGTAAGCAGATTTAACGATTTAGGCGTCAAAGTAGTAGCATTAGCTTCTTCTATAATTTTTCCTTCTCTTGGGATAGGATATTTTATAGACAAAACGAAAGAAATATTGGAGAAAAAGCAAAATATCAGCTTCACATATACCTCACTAAAAATATTTATTAATTCACTATTGATTTCTTTTATAGGGGCTCTTAGTATAGCGGCTATAATGGCTGACAGTAAATATATGTTAAAAATTGACTATTTTAGGGGTGTAAAAGTTTCTTTTGTACTACCTTTAGTGTTTTATGTTTTGTATTATATTATAAAGATATACAATGCTAATCACTGGAAGACTTTTATGGAGAGAATAAAGGAATTTTTAAATATAGATATAAAAGTATGGCATTTAGTAGCTATTGCTATAGCAGGGATTATCGGAATTATATACATTTCAAGGACGGGCAATGAACCTATTGTTAAGCCGACAGAGTTAGAGCTTAAATTTAGAGATTTCCTTGAACACACTCTTGTAGCAAGACCTCGGACGAAGGAATTTTTAATAGGTGACCCTGCGATTATATTGGGAATTTATGCTGCTTTTAAACGCTCAAAAGCGTGGACATTTATTATGGGGATATTTGCTTCGATAGGTATATTGTCGATTGTCAATACTTTTAGCCATATCGAAAGCGTGCTTACGATTGCGATAGAGCGCACGGTAATTGCATGGGTATTGGGGGCTTTAATTGGCATGATTGCTGTATTTATAGTGGACAAGATCTTAAAAAATATAAAAAGGGAGTATTGATATGAAAACAGTCATATCCGGCTATTACGGATTTGATAATATTGGGGATGAAGCTGTTCTAAAATGTCTGGTAGAAGGTTTAAAAGAAAGAGGTATAACAGATATAACAGTTCTTTCTAATAAACCTGATGAAACTTCTAAAAAGTACAACGTAAAAGCAGTAAATAGGAACTCTTTCAAAGAAATATACAAAGCGCTAAAACAGTCAGATGTACTGTTAAGTGGCGGTGGGAGTCTTATACAAGATAAGACCAGTAGTAAGAGTTTGTGGTATTATCTCGGAATAATGCTTATGGGGAAATTCCTTAGGAAAAAAGTGTATGTTATGGGACAAGGTATTGGTCCAGTTGATAAAAAGTTTAACAGATGGCTTACTGCAAGAATTTTAAATAAAGTTGACGGAATAGCTGTAAGAGACGAATTATCCAAAGAGTATTTGAAACAGCTAAATGTAAAAAAAGATGTGGTAGTAGCGGCAGACCTTGTATTAAATTTTTCTGGTGGTAATAATAGAGAAATTTTTGGCAAAATCCTCGAAAAAGAAGGGATTGATTTAAATTCTGCAGAATATGTTCTGATTTGCACGAGAGAATGGGGAAATTCTGAATTATCAAGGGTTGAGTTGGCAAGGGCTGCAGATTTTATTGCGCAGGATTATGGATATAAGATTGTTTTTCTTCCTTTTTATCATGAGGATATAGAAGAGAGCGATAGGGTTGCTACTTATATGAAAATGCCTTATGAAATTTTAACTGGAAAATACGAAATAGAAGAGATATTGAGTATTATTAGAAGCAGCAGCTTATTAATAGGTGTAAGACTGCATTCTTTGATTTTTGCGTTTATATCCTTAGTTCCATTTGTTGGTATATCTTATGACCCTAAGGTGGAGGGTTTTCTAAAATCCATTGGTGAAAGCAGCGCAGGAGACATTAATTCTTTTACTGCCGACGACATTTTAAATAAAGTAAGTTCAATTTTACAGCGAAAAGAAGAGTATATAAATGATATGTCTAAGCATTTAGATGAGTTAAAAGAAAAAGCAAAAAAGAATTTTGATATATTATTTGAACATAATAAATTTGAGGTGTGAAGATGGAAAGATTAGATATATTTGGAGTGCCAATAGATCGGGTGACGATGAGACAAGCAGTAGAGATTTTAAACAATTTTTTACAAGAAGACAGACTGCACATTGTTGCAACACCTAATGCGGAAATTGTAATGATGGCGCAAAAGGATAAAGAATATATGGAAATATTAAATAATACTGACTTAAATGTTCCAGATGGAAACGGCATTGTTTTTGCTTCAAAAGTTTTTAAAAAGCCGATGCCTGAAAGAGTAGCAGGTTTTGACCTCATGATGGAATTTATAAAAGATATATCTTCTAAAAATATAAAGATTTATCTATTGGGGGCTGCTCCTCAAATTGCAGAACAAGCTCGTGTTAATTTGGAAAAGCTATATCCGAGTGCTAAAATAGTGGGAACTCATCATGGCTATTTTACTCAAGAGGAAGAAAATAAAATCATAGAAGAGATAAATAATAAGGGTGCAGAAGTTCTTTTTGTGGCTTTAGGTGCTCCTAAACAAGAGAAATGGATATATAAAAACAGAGACAAATTAAAAGTAAAAATAGCAATGGGGGTAGGAGGAAGTTTTGATGTAATAGCTGGAAAAGTTAAGAGAGCACCTTACATTTATAGAAAATTAGGCTTAGAGTGGCTATACAGGTTAATTAAAGAGCCTTGGAGATATAAAAGGATGATGGCACTTCCTAAATTTGCTCTTAAAGTTTTGCTACACAAAGGAAAAGTTGACATGCGATAAGGGGATGTATTATGAAAGTTTCACTTAAGAAAATAATAATAGACTTTTTCTGGGTTACGATAGGTACATTACTTGTTAGTTTGTCTCTTGACCTATTTTTGGCACCTAACAAAATTGCTCCTGGTGGAGTAAGTGGACTTGCAGTTGTTCTACAACATTTGTTTGGATGGCCAATAGGAGCAGTTACCTTGGCAATAAATATTCCGCTTTTTATCATCTCGACTAAAGCTTTAGGAACAGGTTTTGGAGCTAAAACACTTTATTCAACTATTTTATTAGGTGTTTCTATTGATGCATTGGCTTTTTTAAAACCTCTTACCCATGATACAATATTGGCGGCAGTATATGGTGGTATAATAATGGGTGTAGGGCTAGGTATTGTGATAAAATATGGAGCAACAACTGGTGGAACAGACATGGCTGCTATGACTTTGCATAAATACATACACTTTTTAAGTGTGGGCAGAATACTGCTTATAATAGACTTTGTAATAATAACTTTAGCAGGCATAGTTTTTAGCCCGGAACTTGCCCTTTATGCTTTAGCTACTGAATTTATTTCTATCAAAGTTATTGACCTCATACAAGAAGGTAGTGGCGATGAGAGAATTGCTATAATTATTTCTGATAGGTATGAGGAAATTAGTAAATCAATATTGGAGGAAATGGAAAGGGGGGTAACAGAACTAAAAGGAAGAGGGGGTTATTCAAAAAAGGACAAAAATGTTTTGTTGTGTGTTGTAACTCGTAGAGAAGTTACAACCTTAAGAAGCCTTGTGAAAAGAATAGACCCCAACGCTTTCGTGATATTATCAACAGCCCATGAAGTTTTAGGAGAAGGATTTAAAAACATGTGAAATGGAGGTATTGGTATGGACAAAGAATTTTTAAAGCAAAAGGCAAAAGAAGTGAGAATAGACATCATAAACATGTTGGCAGAAGCAGGATCTGGCCATCCTGGGGGGGTCATTATCCTGTTCAGATATTTTAACCCTGCTTTATTTTGATAAAATGAATGTAAAGCCTGACAATCCCAAATGGGAAGATAGGGACAGACTTGTGCTTTCAAAAGGTCATGCAGCTCCTGCACTGTATGCTGTATTAGCTGAAAAAGGGTTTTTCCCAAAAGAAGAGTTAAAAACTTTAAGAAAGCTTGGCTCAATACTTCAAGGGCATCCCGATATGAAATCCACACCGGGACTTGATATGACCACAGGGTCATTAGGGCAAGGACTTTCTGCTGCAAATGGAATGGCATTAGCAGGTAAATTAGATAAAAAGGGCTATAGAGTCTATGTAATATTAGGAGATGGAGAATTACAAGAAGGGCAAATATGGGAAGCAGCTATGACAGCAGCCCATTACAAACTCGACAACTTGACTGCAATACTTGACTTTAACGGCTTACAAATAGATGGCCCAAACAGAGAAGTAAAAAACATAGAACCAGTAAATGAAAAATTCAAAGCTTTTGGATGGCACGTAATAGAAATAGACGGCCACGACTTTGACCAAATAGACAAAGCCATAGAAGAAGCAAAAGCTACAAAAGGAAAACCTACATTGATAATAGCTCATACAATAAAAGGGAAAGGCGTATCCTTTATGGAAAATCAAGTAGGATGGCATGGCAGTGCGCCTAATGAAGAACAAAGACAAAAAGCTATACAAGAACTTGAAGGGAGTGGAGTATAAATGGCTATGGCGACAAGAGAAGCCTATGGGAAAGCCTTAGTAGAATTAGGCGCAAAAAACAAAGATGTAGTGGTATTAGACGCTGACCTATCAAAATCCACAAAGACGGCAGATTTTCAAAAAGTATATCCAGATAGATTTTTTAACATGGGAATATCAGAGCAAGATATGATGGTAACAGCAGCAGGACTTGCTACCTGTGGGAAAATTCCTTTTGCCAGCACTTTTGCCATATTTGCAACAGGAAGAGCTTATGAGCAAGTGAGAAACTCCATAGGTTATCCACACTTAAACGTAAAAATAGCAGCTACCCATGCTGGCATAACAGTAGGAGAAGACGGGGCGACACACCAATCAATAGAGGATATATCCCTTATGAGAGGAATACCTGGGATGGTGGTAATAAACCCAGCCGATGCAGAAGAGACGAGACAAGCCATATTTGCGGCGGCAGAGCACTATGGACCAGTATACATAAGGTTGGGGAGGATGGCAGTACCAGATATACACGATCAAAACTACAAATTTGAATTAGGAAAAGGTGAAGTAATAAGAGAAGGGAAAGACGTAGCGATAATAGCGACAGGGATAATGGTAGCCATAGCGATTGAAGCAGCAGATAAACTAAAAGAAGAGGGAATAGAAGCGACAGTTGTCAATATCCACACAATAAAGCCGATAGACAAAGATTTAATAGTAGAAGTAGCTAAAAAGACGGGCAAAGTTATAACAGCAGAAGAGCACAGCATAATAGGTGGGCTTGGTTCGGCGGTAGCAGAGGTTCTTTCAGAGGAATATCCAGTGAAGATAAAGAGAATTGGAATAAGAGATGAGTTTGGACAATCCGGTTCACCTAAAGAGCTTTTAAAACATTATGGTTTGACAGCGGAGGATATTGTAAAAGCAGCTAAGTCATTTTAAAAAAATGCCAGGATTTAACCTGGCATTTTTTATCTATCAAAGTATATGTTTTTGCCTGTAGCAGAAAGAGGAATGCCTATAACAATTTCTCCTTCAATTAATTTTAACCTTCTTGCACTTACACCTATTCTATACATAACTCGATTATCCACATTCAAGAGACTGGCGGTTTTAACTGCAGACCCTACTGCTATTCCTAAGTCGATGAGCCTCCAGGCACATATGGGACCTGCGAATTCTGTACCTTCTCTAAAATCCCTTAGACTAGTGCAAAGATTATAACCGCAGGCGCCGCAATTTAGTCCAACTTTTTCTGGTTTATTTAATGAAATTAAAAGTACTGCACTGGAGTTAGCGACGTTTTTTGCATCCCTGTCAAAATTTTTCTTTCCGGATTCTTCGCCATATTTCATCATATCCTCTTTTAACCTTACGAGGTCTTCACCTGTAATTACTTTTGTTTCTATAAAGTCTTTTCCAGTTGCTTTAGGTGCTGTTCTCGCTGATAATGCCATCAAATGAGCAGCTAATTCAATTACATCCATAATGTCTCCCTCCGTATTTTTAAGATGAATGCGTTATTTATTATAATTTTGCTATATTTTTTTGCTTTTTGCAAGAATGGTTGATAAAATTTTATCAAAAATTATTATTATATTTCTTTTTGTGATATAATATATCTGAATTACTTTATAATTTATAATAGAATATCACAATGGGGGTATATTATGTATACTAAAAGCAATTGTCTTATAGCACAATCGGGTGGTCCTACAGCTGTTATTAACTCCAGTCTGTATGGAGCTATAATGGAAGCTTCACGCTCGGAGAAAATTGGCAAAGTTTATGGTGGGATAAACGGCATAGAAGGTATAATAAAAGGCAATATTATTGACATATTTGATATTCCCTATGAAAGAATAAAACAAATGAGATTTAGCCCTGCGGCTGCATTAGGGTCGTGCCGATATAGGTTAAAAGACTATTTAGAGGATGAAGAGGAATACAAAAAGTTAATAGAAATTTTTAAGAAATACAACATTAAATATTTTTTCTACATAGGTGGCAATGATTCTATGGATGCCGTTGACAAAATCAGTAAATATACAAGAGAAATAGGTTTTGAAATAAATGTAATTGGAATTCCTAAGACTATTGATAACGATTTGATGTTTACAGATCATTCTCCTGGTTTTGGAAGTGCGGCAAAATATATAGCCACAACTACTTTAGAACTTGCTTTAGATGCGGAAGTGTATGAGACTAAGACAATTAACGTACTCGAAGTGATGGGCAGAAATGCAGGTTGGCTTACCGCTTCTTCTGCTTTGGTTAAAGAAAGATTGCCCCATTTGAAACAACTTATTTATCTTCCTGAGATACCTTTTAATGAGGAAAGATTTTTAGAGGATGTAAATAAAGCTTATAAGGAATATGGCAATGTCTTTATAACTGTATCAGAAGGACTTATGGATGAAAAAGGGAATTACATTGGAAGAAAAGAAAATGCTTATCATAAAGATGCTTTTGGTCATCCTCAACTGGGAGGAGTAGGAGACTATATAGAAAAGCTTGTAAAAGAGAAAATATATAAACGTGTCAAAATGACCAGACTTGGTGTAACGCAAAGATGTGCAATGCACTTGGCATCTAAAGTGGATTTTGAAGAAGCTGAAATGTTGGGGAGGGAAGCAGTAAAGTATGCGTTATGTGGTGAAACCGGGAAAATGATAAGCCTTGTAAGAGAAAGAAATTACCAATACACTGTTAAAACGGATATTGTAGATGTTGATAAAGTGTGTAACAAGGAGAAAAAAGTGCCTTTAAATTGGATAAATGAAGAAGGTAATTATGTCACTGAAGAATTTTTTGATTATGCAAGACCCCTTATACAAGGAGAAGTGAAGGTCCCTATGGTAGAAGGGCTACCTTATTATACAAACTTAAAATATGCGATATAAAAGCAGGAATAAAATCCTGCTTTTTTAAAATTCTTCTATTGTAGCATTGCTATATTGTTTATTACTTTCTATAAACACGATAAGTATTGATAATATAGGGAATAATAGATTTAAATAAGCATAGGGAAGATAGTCAATGACTTTTACTCCTAAAACTGCAGAAGGAAGCATTGCTGCTAAATTCCAAGGTATTATCCCGGCAAGTATCATGCCTGAATCTGCTATTGCTCTTACCATCATATCACTTTTTACGTTAAGATTTCTAAATACGTCTAACATTATGCGGGAAGGTAAAATTACAGAAAGAGCTTGATTGCAAGTTATTACTGCCATTAAAGTGCTTAATAACATTGTGACCAAATAGGCAATTTTAGGGTTTTTAATTTTTTGGGCTTTTCTAAAAACTGCTTTTATAATTCCTGTTCCTTCTAATATTCCAGAAAGAGCGGTAGCAAAGGTTACTACTCCTATCATTGGGAAGATTGAAATCATACCTCCTCCTGAAAAGATAGATTTAAATTCTGGAATATTAGATATATTTCCCAACATAATGACTTTTAAAGAATCTATAGGGTTATAACCATTTAGTAAAGAGACAAAGTAGGAGAGAAGGACAGCAATTGAAAGATTTATCTTTGTAGAAATCCTGAAAAAAGCCAACGTTATAATCATTATAGGAGCTAAAAACAAGAAAAAGTTTATTTTATAATTTTTCAAAATTATAGCTGCAAGATTGTCAAAGGTGTGCGGCGAAGAAATATTAATGTGAAGACTTAAAAGATAGTACAATAAACCAGTTAATACAAAAGTAGGAATCGCGGTTTTAAAAAGAGATTTAAGTACATTGTATTGTTCAATTTCTCCCATATCTGACAGAAGAATAACATTTCCTGCAAGGGGAGAAGTCCTATCTCCTATAAAAGAACCGGATATTACTGCACCAGCAACTATTGGAAGAGAATAGCCAAAGCCATGGGCTAGTCCCATTATTACTATTCCAATAGTACTAGCGGTTCCTACAGCTGTACCTAAAATCATTGAGATAATAGAGGTTGTGATAAAAGACACCAACAAAAAAGCTTGTGGTTTTAAAAAGTGGGAGGCGTAGTAAATAAGAGCAGGAAGGGTTCCATTCTGTTTCCACAAGGCAACGAGGGCTCCTATCAAAAGGAGTATAATCATCACGTTTATACCTTTTTTAATTCCTTTAATTGACATATTGATAAGTTCTTGAGGCGAAAAACCGTTTATCAAAACAATAGCAAAGGTTATTATATAGCTTATAAAAAGCGGTATATAGGGAGGTTGGTGAAAAACTAATACCATTGTCATGGTTATGGCTAAAATTAACAAAAAAGTTATAAGTGAGATTCTAAATTTGTTTTCCATTTTTCACTGCTCCTTTTAGTAATGAAGAAGTTATTTATAAGGTATTACGTGAATTTCTATATTTTTTGCTTTTTTAATTAACTTTATAACAGTAGAACCTCTAAAAAAGGTTTGCAGTCTTGACCTTTGAGAATGCCCTATTATTATTTGTGTAATGTGCATTTGCTTTGCAAATTTTAAAAGCTCATCAGACACGCTTTTTCCTGTCAATGTGTAGACTTCTGCTCCTAATTGTTTTGCTAACATAAAATGGCTTTCTAAAACTTCTTTATCTTTTTCAGTAAGTTTAGGTGCAAGAAAATGTGTACAGTTTACATACACTACTACCCAATCACATTTGAATCTTCTTGCTCTCCTTGCACCCCTTCTTATAAGCTTTTTAGATAGTGGATTTGGTGTTATACACACCATTATTTTTTCATTTGTTTCCCATGTATCAGTTATTCCATGCTCTTTCATATATTCTTCTAATTCTATATCTACTTCTTCGGCGGTAAGTCTTAGCATTAACTCTCTTAAAGCATTTAAATTTCCCTTTCTAAAAAAGTTAGATAGACACTCATCGACTTTGCTTACTGGATAAATATCTCCTCTTTTTAATCGATTAAGCAAAGCATCAGGAGTCAAATCTACAGCAACAATTTCATCTGCGCTATCGACTATGCTGTCAGGGATTGTTTCTCTTACAGCAACACCTGTGATTTGTTGAATAACGTCATTTAAACTTTCTAAATGTTGGATGTTAAGTGTTGTAATTACATTTATTCCATGGCGTAAAATTTCTTCCACATCTTCATATCTTTTTTTGTGCTTAGAGCCAGGCGCATTCGTATGTGCCAATTCATCTATCAAAACTACTTCTGGTTTACGAGCAATTATGGCGTCGGTATCCATTTCTTCTAATATCATGCCGTGGTATTCAATTTTTTTTCGCGGGATTATTTCTAAATTTCCTATTTGTGCTTCTGTCTCTTTTCTTCCATGAGTTTCCACATAACCTATTACTACATCTTGACCTCTTTTAAGACGCCTGTTGCCTTCATTGAGCATTGCATAAGTTTTTCCAACACCAGGAGCATATCCTAAGAATATTTTTAATTTTCCTCGCTGTTGCTTTTTTATAATTTCTAAAGCTTCTTCAGGAGTTAACCTCCTAAAACCTTCACTCATTAAATTTACACGCCCTCCACAGTTTGATTATATCTTTGTTTGAGCATAATGATTTCATACAACTATAATAATATGAATCTTATTAAAAATCAATAAAAAGAGAGAGCAATTGCTCCCTCACATTTTTTCAAACATATCTTTTCCTACTCCACAGTCCGGGCAGACCCAATCATCAGGCAATTCTTCAAAAGGAGTTCCTGGTTCAATTCCTTGTGATGGGTCTCCTTCTTCTGGATCATAGATGTACCCGCATACTGTGCACTGCCACTTTTCCATAAAAAATACCCCCTTGATGTTTTCCTCTATTATAGCAGAAATTAGCAAAGAAAATCAAGGGGGGAATGTAAATAAGGCAAAGGTATTAGCAAGTCATAGTTGAAGTTCCAAGGTACTCACTGACAATTTTCATAGCGCAGAATTTTCCGCACATACTGCAAGTTTTGGCTGTAGATATGTTTTTATTGACGCGATATTTAAAAGCTTTATCAGGGTCTATAGAAAGCTTTATTTGGTCATCCCAGTTTAAGGCTTTTCTAGCTCTAGCCATAGTTAAATCTTTTTCTTTAGCACCTTTTACGCCTTTTGCGATATCTGCAGCATGGGCAGCTATTTTTGCTGCAATAACGCCTTCTTTGACATCTTCTTTGTCTGGAAGTCCGAGATGTTCAGCGGGTGTAACATAGCAAAGGAAATCAGCACCAGAAGCTGCTGCAATTGCTCCTCCGATTGCTGAAGTTATGTGGTCATAACCAGGAGCTATATCAGTCACAATAGGGCCAAGCACATAAAAAGGAGCGTTGTGACAAAGTTGTTTTTGAAGTTTTACATTTGCTTCAATTTGGTCAATTGGCACATGCCCGGGTCCTTCTACCATAACTTGAACTCCTGCCTCTCGAGATTTCTTTACCAATTCGCCAAGGATTATAAGTTCTTGAATTTGTGCTGCGTCTGTAGCATCTTCAAGACAACCTGGACGCAGTCCATCTCCTAAGCTTAGAGTTATGTCATATTTTTTAGCAATATCAAGGAGTCTATCAAAATGTTTATACAAAGGATTTTCTTTGTTGTTATGGAGCATCCAAGCAATTGTAAAGGAGCCACCGCGGCTTACTATATCCATCACTCGGCCGTTGTCTTTAAGCTTTTTCAATGATTCAAATGTTAGACCACAGTGGACTGTAATAAAATCAACCCCGTCTTTTGCTTGTTCTTCTATAACTTCAAAAATAAATTCTTCAGGCATAGCTACAATGCTACCGTATTTGGATATAGATTCTACAGCTGCTTGATACATAGGGACAGTTCCTACAGGGACAGGGGAATTTTCAAGTATTTTTCTACGAGATTGGTTAATGTCGCCCCCTGTGCTTAAATCCATTACCGCATCTGCTCCAGCTTTTACAGCAACATTTAATTTTTCAATTTCTTTTTCAATTTCAGGGTATGCATCAGAGGTTCCTATATTGGCATTTACTTTTGTCGATAAACCCCTTCCTATGCCTTTGGGAATGAGGTTTTTGTGGTTGATGTTTGATGGTATTACTATTTCTCCTTTTTTAACTCCTTCTAAAATAAATTCTTCGTCTACTCCTTCATACTCTGCGACTATTTTCATCTCTTTTGTGACAATGCCTGAAAGGGCGTATTCCAATTGTGTCATAATAAAAACCTCCTTAAAAAATAAATAAACCATGGGGATTATAGCCATGGCAGATGACCACATCCCTACGCAGGTACTAACCTAACAGGTTCGATGGGTTAAAAGGCAACACCTTTTTCTCAGCCGGTTACGCCGGCACCCCATGTGGCAAATATTAAATTTTTATAATCGATAGAGTATAAATATTATACAATAATATTATACCACTAAAAAAAATCGGCGTATATTAAAATTTAGAAAAAATTTAAGAAAGAGTACAAAAAAAGTTCTTGACTTTACAGTTTCAAAGTGATAACATAGATTACAACATGCAAAATTGAATATATTACACACAAACCTCTTATCAAGAGTGGTGGAGGGACTGGCCCGATGAAACCCGGCAACCGGCATTTATATGCGTCTGGTGCCAAATCCTGCAGGTTAGGGTGTCTAACCTGAGAGATGAGAGGAGTGGCGGATTATTAGGCCCTCTTCTCATTGAGAAGAGGGCCTAAAAATTTATTTGGAGGTGTGACATGAAAATAAAAATCGGATTATTAGGACTTGGAACAGTAGGAACAGGAGTATATAAATTGATAACTTCAAGAGGAGGTCATATAAGGGAGAGTACAGGGGTTTATCCTGAGATAAAGAAGATACTCGTGAAAAATCTCAATAAGCCAAGGAAAGTGAAGGTAGAAGGACTACTTACCCAAAATGCTGAAGAAATTTTGAAAGATAAAGAGATAAAAATAGTCATTGAAGCAATAGGAGGTATTTCTCCAGCTTACGAATATGTGAAGGAGGCTTTGTCTTCAGGGAAGCATGTAATCACTGCAAATAAAGAATTGATAGCTAAGCATGGAGAAGAATTAAATGAAATAGCAGAAAAGAATAGAGTATTTCTAAAATGTGAGGCAAGTGTAGGTGGGGCTATACCTATACTGCATCAAATTGATAGATTAAAAATTACAGATGAAATAGATTTTGTAGGCGGTATAATAAATGGCACTACTAATTATATTCTCACCAAAATGACTACTGAAGGTAGAAGGTATAAAGAAGCACTTAAAGAAGCCCAGCAATTAGGATATGCAGAAGCAAATCCCGATTATGACGTAAAAGGCTTTGATGCCCTTTATAAACTTGCTATATTAATGAGGAAAGTGTTCAATATAAACGTGCCAGTAAATTCTATAACCAGAAAAGGAATAGACGAAATCACGACTCAAGATTTAAATTACATCAATAAGTGGGGATATAAAATAAAATTATTTGCCTGGGGCAAAAAAGTCAAAGATGGCATCTTTGCAGGAGTGGAACCAGTTTTAGTCGAAGAAAATAATATTTTGTCAAGGATAAACGACGTAAATAATGCTATCATACTTAGAGGGGATAGTTTTGGTGAATATGTTTTTGTAGGAAAAGGTGCTGGAGAACTTCCTACAGGGGATGCTGTAGTGGCAGATTTAATTGATATATTGTTAAACTATGATATCAAAGATAATAAGAGGATAAACTTTCTTCCAATTCGTCAGGGAAGTTTTACAGATACTTTTTATATAAGGCTTGAAACTCATAAAGAAAATATTTTAGGTTTGAAAAAAGTTTTAAAGTTTTTAAAAGAACAAAAAGTATCAATTGTGGAATCTTCCTATGAAAACGGCACATTTACAGCTATTGTTAAAATGAAGAAAAGTGTTGAGACATTTACAGAAAAATTAGAAAAAATAACCGAGATAAAAACTATTTTTAAAGTTTTGCAAGAGGATATAACAGAAGAAGTAAGTAAATTTGAGGATTTTGTAGAAGTGATTTAAAAAAATTTTGTGAAAGGAGTTAAAAGTATGTCTAAAAAATATGGTTTTTCAACTTTGGCAATTCATGAAGGGTGGGAGCCTGACCCAACTACGGGAGCTGTAGCCCTTCCTATATATCAAACTTCTTCCTTTGCTTTTAAAAGTACTGAGCACGCTGCAGACCTCTTTGCCTTAAAAGAAGAAGGGTATATATATACTCGAATGATGAACCCCACAGTTGACGTTTTTGAAAAGAGAATAGCTGCATTAGAAGGTGGGGTAGGTGCCCTTGCTGTATCTTCAGGTCAAGCAGCTATAACGCTGGCAGTTACTAATATCGCAGGAGTAGGAGACGAGATTGTATCTTCTACCAATCTTTATGGAGGGACTTATAATCTTTTTGCGACTACTTTGAAAAAGTTTGGTATAAATTTTAAGTTTGTGGACCCCAGCAATCCTGAAAACTTTAAAAGTCAAATAACAGATAACACAAAAGCTTTGTACGTTGAGACTATTGGCAATCCAAAGATTGACGTGGCTGACATTGAAAAAATAGCAGAAATTGCCCACACTGCAGGAATTCCTCTCATTGTAGATAATACTTTTGCAACTCCTTACCTTGCACGGCCTATCGAGTTTGGGGCTGATATAGTGGTACATTCGGCGACTAAATTTATAGGTGGACATGGGACTTCTATAGGTGGAGTTATAGTAGATTCTGGAAAATTTAATTGGGACAATGGAAAGTTTCCAGAACTTACAGAACCAGATCCAAGTTATCATGGTATAAGGTATGTAAAAGATGTAGGCGAAGCAGCTTATATTGTAAAAGCGAGGGTGCAACTTTTAAGGGATTTGGGTACTGCTTTGAGTCCATTTAATGCATTTTTATTCGCACAAGGATTAGAGACTCTATCTCTTAGGATGGAAAGGCACAGTCAAAATGCTTTAAAAGTTGCAGAGTTTTTAGCTTCTCATCCCTACGTTTCGTGGGTGAATTATCCAGGACTTAAATCAAGTCCCTATTATGCTTTGGCACAAAAGTATTTGCCAAGAGGGCAAGGAGGAGTTTTGACTTTTGGCATAAAAGGTGGATTAAAAGCAGGCATTAAGTTTATAGAGAGTTTAAAATTATTTACTCATCTTGCTAATATAGGGGATGCAAAGTCTTTGGTTATACATCCAGCCAGCACGACCCATCAGCAGTTATCAAAAGAAGAACAGTTAGCTTCTGGTGTTACGGAGGATATGATAAGACTTTCTGTAGGGCTAGAAGATATAGAAGATATATTAGAAGACCTTGATAATGCCCTTTATGCATCGCAAAAATAGATAAGGAAAGGTTGATGCAGATGATAGTTGAGGAAAAAAAGGTTACACTAAAAGGGAAAAATATATTCACTACAGAAAGTGGGTATAGCTTTGATGAAGTTACTATTGTTTATGAAACTTATGGGAAATTAAATAAAGAAAAAAATAACGTGATACTTGTGGAACATGCTTTAAGTGGCAGTGCCCATGCAGCAGGTGTGAATCCTGGGAAAAATAACGTGGGCTGGTGGGACCCTTTAATTGGCCCCGGTAAATATATTGATACAGATAAGTATTTTGTCATATGCTCTAACTTTCTCGGCAGTTGTTATGGAACGACAGGACCTTCTTCTATAGACCCTAAAACAGGGAAACCATATGGGCTTAGGTTTCCAAAAATTAATATAAGAGACATGGTGAGAGTGCAGAAACTTCTTCTAGATTATCTTGGCATAGACCGGATAAAAGTCGCTATTGGAGGGTCTATGGGAGGAATGCAGGCTTTAGAGTGGGCAGTGACATACCCGGATTTAGTGGATAAATCTATTGTCATAGCTGCTGATTATAAGCTTACTCCTCTTAATATTGCGTATAATCATGTAGGAATACAATGCATACTAAATGACCCACATTTTTACGGCGGTGATTACTATGATAAGCCCCATAAACCTGATAAAGGATTGAGCACTGCCAGAATGCTGGGAATGATAACCTACAAAAGTGGTGATTTATTTGACTATAGATTTGATAGGTTAAGAGATGAAAACAATTTTGAAGTGGAAAATTACCTCAACTATCATGGTTTGTCTTTTATAAACAGGTTTGATGCAAATTCATATTTATATATTTTATGGGCTATGAATGAACATGACATTACGAAGCCTTATGGTTCTTTGAAGATGGCACTTAAAAGGATTAAAGCGGAAATACTTATGATAGGGATAGATACAGATATGATTTTTCCTTCTAAGTACATGAGGGATTTCATTAAAAAACTTAATGCTTCAGGAGGGTGTGGCAAATTTGAAGAAATATCTTCAATGCAAGGTCATGACTCTTTTTTGGTGGATATAGATAAGATTGGACCTATTATTTCGGATTTTATAGAAGAAACATACAATAAAGAAATGGTTTGTGTATAATTGTAAAAGAACAGTCCCTTTTAAAAGGGGTTGTTCTTTTTTATGCTTTATTAATGTTATAATTAAAATATATCGTAATTTTATAAAGAGGTGATTTGGATGTCAAAAAAAGAAATAAAACTTGGCTTTATAGGGCTTGGCTTTATTGGGACAATCCATTCTATAGCTTGTTTTTCAATGCCTTTAATATTTAAAAACCTTCCTTTTGAAGTGAAACTTGGACCTGTGTACAAGAATAACATAGAAGATATACCACATTTTTTTGAAAAAGGTGTAAAAAGTATTGAAGAAATGCTGGAAGAGGGCGGCCTTGATGCTGTCGACATATGTACCCCTAATTACCTTCATTATGAACAGGCGATGAAAGTGATAGAAAAAGGCATTCCATTATATCTTGAGAAGCCAATGGGAGTTAACGGCAAAGAAGCCTATGAAATAATGGAAAAGGCAAAAGAAAAAAGGATAATACATCAAACAGCTTTAATGTACAGGTTTATGCCCGCTGTAAACCAGGCAAGGGACATGATAAAAAATGGAGAGATAGGTGAAATTTTAAATTTTAAGGCGTTGATGCTTCATTCGGGCTATATGGATCCTAAAAGGCCTATGTCCTGGAAAATGAAAAAAGCTACTTCTGGTGGTGGAGCAATAGTTGACATGGGGATACACCTTGTGGATGCAGTAAGATTTATGATGGGAGAAATAAAGTCTTTAAGATCAAATTCTAAGACATATTTTAAAAAAAGGCCTGTATCCAAAGGCTCTGAAATTTATGAAGAAGTGGATGTAGATGACTGGACAAATGTAGAAATAGAAATGAAAAATGGAGGATGGGGAAGTATCGAAGCCTCAAGGATATCTGCCGACCTTGAGGAGGAGACTCGATTTGAAATATACGGTACAAAGGGCTCAATAAAAATATCTACAAAACATCCTCGTTATGCTGTATTATATAAAAAGCAAGATAATATCCAAATAATTGGCGATTACGATAAAAAAAGCAAATTTAGCGAGTATGTGGAGTCAATATATCCTACAGAAAAGTATTCTCTTGGATGGATGGTAGATTTACACATGGCAAGCCTTATAAATTTTTTTACAAATATAGTAGAGGATAAAATTGTATTTAGTGAGACACCCACTTTTGAGGAAGCCTACAAAGACCAGGTTATTTTGGATAAAATATTATTATCAGCTGAAAATAATGGGAAAGTTATTAGTAATCTAAAAGATTAGTTGTCAGTATATTATTCAATCAATAAGATAGGGGTAGTAATAAGATGAAAATTACAGTAAAAAAAGAGTTTTTGAAGAGAATGGAGCAATTACTTAAAGAAGAGTATGAAGATTTTTTAAAGGAATACGACAAAAAGCCTCAAAAAGGCTTAAGAGTGAATACATTAAAAATCGGTGTAGAAGAGTTTAAAAAAATTGTTCCTTTTGAGATAACCCCAATTCCTTGGTGCCCAACTGGGTTTTATTATGATAAAGAAGAAAAGGCGGGCAACCATTTGTACCATATTTTAGGACTTTACTATATTCAAGAGCCGACAGCGATGGCAGTTGTGGAGGTGTTAGACCCTAAACCAGGGGAAAAGATTCTCGATGTAAGTGCAGCGCCGGGAGGTAAAACCACCCACATAGCTACGAAAATTGGCGATGAAGGAATAATTGTTGCTAATGAAATAGATAAAAAAAGAATAAAAGCACTGGTGGAAAATGTAGAAAGAATGGGAATAAGAAATATTGTCATAACAAATGAAACTCCTGAAAAGTTGGCTACCGCATTTGAAGGATATTTTGATAAAATTTTGGTAGATGCTCCTTGCTCAGGAGAGGGAATGTTTAGAAAAGACCCTACAGCAAGGAAAATTTGGTCTTTAAATAATGTTATGAGTTGTTCTATTACACAGAGAAATATTTTGCGAAGTGTAGCTCCTTTATTAAAAAAGGGAGGCATTTTGGTTTATTCTACCTGTACTTTTGCTCCTGAGGAGGATGAAGGAGTTATAAAAAATTTTTTAGAAGAACATCCTGAATTTGAAATTGAAGAAAGTGAGATTAGCAAATTCTTTGACAGAGGGCATCCCGAATGGGTTGAAGGTCCTAAAGATATAAAAAAATGCATGAGATTATGGCCACATAAGGTGAGAGGAGAAGGACATTTTATTGCGAAACTGAGAAAAAAAGAGGAAGAAGAGCCAGACTCTAGATTTAAAAAAACAAAAGGCAGAAAAAAGCAAAAAGAATTACAACTATTTTACGACTTTGCTGATAAATATCTTAATTTAGACTTAGATAATCTAAATATTGAAGTGCATAATGATTTTGTTTACCATGTACCAGAGGGTTTACCGGATTTGAGTAATATAAAGGTATACAGATACGGTTGGCAGTTAGGAGAGCTTAAGAAAAACAGGTTTGAGCCTTCTCACTGGTTGGCAATGGGAATTAAAACTTTACAAGCTAAAAGACTTTTGGAACTTGAAAGAGAACAAAAGGAAAAATATTTAAAAGGAGAAACTTTTGAATTGGACTTAGAAGACGGCTGGATTTTTTTTACTATAGAAGGGTTTCCTGCGGGATGGGGCAGAATTGCAAAAGGGGTAGTTAAAAATTATTATCCTAAGTGGCTTAGAGATATAGAAGTATGGGAGGAATAAAATGATTAGGTGTTTATCATATTCACAAGGGGAAATTGTCAGTATTTCCCCTAATACTATTACAGAAAAAATTAACAATAAAAATCTTTTATGGGTTGATTTAGAAAACCCAACTGATTCTGAAATCAAAATATTAAGCGATGTTTTTAAGTTTCATCCTCTTACTATAGAAGATTGTCTCCATAGGAAGCAGCGGTCTAAAGTAGAAAACTACAAAGATTATTACTTTATAGTAATGAATGTTTTTAAAGGGAGAAAATTGGAAGAGGAATTTAGAATTTCAGAAATTTTTCTTTTTGTTTCTCAAAATTATATTGTTACAGTTCATTGGGGTAATATGGAAGTTGTGAATACTGTTTATGAAAAAGCAAAGAGCGCAGCGAATATTTTTGAGAGAGGAATTGATTTTTTGCTTTATAATCTTGCAGATGAAATTATAGATGATTATTTTCCTATTGTAGATGAAGTGGGAAATAAAATTGATGAAATTGAAGCAGAAATTTTTGAAAAAGAGAGTAAAGAAATTCAAAGTAAGATATTTCTTCTAAAAAAGAACATGTTGAAATTGAGAAAAATCATAACAGCGCAAAGAGAGGTTTTAAATACGCTTTTAAGGCATGACTTCGTTATAATAAAAGAAGAAAACAAATTGTACTTTATGGACGTTTATGACCATATAATGCGCTTGTTTGACTTTATTGATACTTACTATGACCTTCTCACTGGTACTTTAGACCTTTATATGTCTTACATATCAAATAGAATGAATGGGGTTATGAAGACTCTTACAATTATAGCGACTATAATTATGCCTCTAACCCTTATTACTGGTATCTATGGGATGAACTTTAAAAATATGCCTGAACTTAATACAGAATATGGTTATTTTGTTACTCTGGCGGTTATGGGAATTATAGCTTTTGCAGAAATTTTGTATTTTAAAAGAAAGGGATGGTGGTAATAAAAGCCTAAATATTAGGGGCTTTTATTTTTTTATGCTTTAAAATTTCAAACTTGAGGGAATAATATTTTTAGCACTAAATTGCAGTGAGGGAGTTGACATACTATGGAGTATGTGTTGATAGGAGCTATCTTGCTTTTAATAGCCGCGTTTGTTGTACATATTTCAAAAAAGCCTACATGGGGTAAGGAAGATTCTATAGGAGATTTTGACGATATTATTTTAAGTTCGGAGGAAATGGAAAAACATGCAGCAGAAATAGCGCAGAATCACAACATAATGAAGAGAACTAAATTATCCTATTTGCTAATTCCGTGGATGAATAAAAACTACAACTACATAAAGAATGTTTACAGAAATTTGAACAGCATTTTAAAAGAAGAGGATGTCTATATTTCTCAAGAAGAGGAGTGGTTGTTAGATAACTTTTATATAATCGAAGAGCAAGTTAAGGAAATAAGGAAAAGTTTGTCAAAAAGTTATTATTCGGGGCTTCCAGGGCTTAAAAATGGTTTATTCAAAGGTTACCCAAGAATATATGCTATAGCCTTTGAGCTAGTTCTTCACACTGATGGGAAAATTGATGAAAAAGCCATAATTAATTTTATAAAGGCTTATCAGACAAAGGCTTTGCTTTCCAGCTCTGAGCTGTGGGCTTTAAGCCTTATGATACGTATTGCTTTGGTGGAGAAAATAAAAAGATTTGCGAGAAAATTGTAGAAACTCGCCACCAAAGGGAAAAAGCAGAAAAGATACTCACATTGCTTTTGGAAAAAGAAATGAAATATGAAGAAGTGGAAAAGCTTATAAGGAACAATATCAATGTTGCAGACAGATTCCCTCTACAATTTATTGAACATTTGGTAAGTAGACTTAGAAAAGAAGGGAGTAATTCTGTTAATGTCATACAGTCTATAGAAAAAATTTTAATGGAGTATGATACTAGCATTAACGATGTAGCAGAAAAGGCTCATCAAATACAGGCAAAAAGGCAAATTTCTATAGGCAATGCTATTACCAGTTTAAAAACTGTTTCCTCTCTCGATTGGGCACAAATTTTTGAAAGTTTGAGTTCCGTAGAGCAAGTTTTGAGGCAAGACCCGGACGGTACATATCCTAAGATGGATTTTGAATCAAGAGATTATTACAGACATGAAATAGAAAAAATAGCTAAATATTATAATACTTCAGAAACTTATGTTGCTAAAAAGGCAATTGAATGTGCAAAAGAAGTGACAGAACAAGAGGGAAAACTAGGATATATAAACCATGTAGGATTTTACCTTGTAGGCAAAGGAAGAAGTATTCTTGAAAATAAGCTGAGTAACAAATCAAAAAGGACAATAAGCTGGGGAAAAATTGCCAAAAAATCTCCAGAGACTTTGTATGTAGGTTTAATTTTAATCTTCCTATTGGTGGAGGAGTTTTTTGCATTAAAATATATAGCATATTTTTCTAATAAGTGGGGGCTATTATTTATCTCTGGTGTAATTCTTCTAATACCTTTTAGTGAAATGTCAGTTCAATTAGTAAATTGGATTTTAGTGCATATTTTTAAGCCAGTAGTATTGCCAAAAATTGAGTTAAAAGAAGGTATTCCTGAAGATGCTAAGACAATGGTAGTTATTTCTTCTCTTTTGCCAGATGAAAAAAGGACAAAAGAGCTGATTGAAAATCTTGAGGTGTATTATCACGCCAACAGAGAAAAGAATTTGTATTTTGGCTTATTAGGGGATTTTAAAGACGCTCCTTTTGAGGTTATGTCGGAGGATGAGAAGATTGTAAAGTGTGCTTTGGAACAAATTGAAAAGTTAAACGAGAAATATTCTAAAAACGGCGAAAAGATATTTTACTATTTCCACAGAAAAAGAAAATACAATCAAATGCAAAAAAGCTGGATGGGCTGGGAAAGAAAAAGAGGAGCTCTTGTCGAATTTAATGAACTTTTAAGAGGGAAGGAAGATACGAGTTTTTATGTAGTTAGTGGAGATGTTGCCAAACTAAATATAAAATATGTAATAACTTTGGATGCAGATACAAATTTGCCTATTGATACTGCTAAAAAATTAGTAGGTACTATGTTGCATCCCTTAAACAAAGCAGTGATTGACAGAGATTATGGTGTAGTAGTAGAGGGATATGGACTATTGCAACCTAGAATAGGCATTGATATAGAAAGCGCAAATGCTACACTGTTTTCTAAAATCTATGCTGGAGAAGGCGGTATAGATCCATATACTACAGCAGTATCAGATGTTTATCAGGATTTGTTCGGAGAAGGCATATATACAGGTAAAGGAATATACGATGTAGATGTATTTAGAGAACTTTTAAGAGATACTATACCGGATAATTCTATTTTAAGTCATGACCTTTTAGAAGGGTCCTTTGTGCGAACCGGTCTTGTCAGTGATATAGAATTGATTGATGGCTATCCTGCTAAATACAATTCCTATACCATGAGACTGCACAGATGGGTAAGAGGGGATTGGCAGTTATTGCCTTATTTGAAATCTAAAATAAAAAATAGAAAAGGAGAAATGGTAAAAAACCCCCTTTCTTTAATAACTAAATGGAAAATTATGGACAACCTAAGAAGAAGTGTTGTTTCAGTTGCCTTGATGTTAATGCTATTTTTAGGATTTAGCCTTTTGCCGGGAAGCAGTTTTTTATGGTTAGGGGTTGCGATTTTAACTGTATTCTTCCCCATTCTACCTGCTTTAGTTGACACTATTTTTAAAGGCCAGTTCAGACACTATTGGGAAAAAAGACATAAAGCCGTGATAACAAGCATAGAAGCCGCTTTTTATCAATCATTACTTAATTTTGTGTTTTTACCCTATCAAGCTTATATGATGGCAGATGCAATAGTTAGAACACTGACGAGACTGTATATAACTCGAAAGAATTTATTAGAATGGGTTACGGCTGCTGACATGGAGAAGCGACTTAGAAATGACTTTGCAAGTTTTTTTAAAAGAATGTGGATAGTTTTAGTAGAGGGATTAGCATTAGTTGCATTAGTTATGTATTTTAAACCCCAAGATTTAATTGGGGCAATAGTGCTTTTTTTCCTTTGGGCAATTTCTCCCTACATTGCTTTTTATATAAGCCAGCCAATAATTTCAAAAGAAAAAACTGTGTCACAAGAGGAAATGGAGGAATTGCGCTTAATAACGAGAAAAACCTGGAGATTTTTTGAAGACTTTGTGACAGAAAGCCAGAATTATCTACCACCAGATAATTTTCAAGAAGACCCGCCTAATGGGATTGCGGAGAGAACGTCACCTACAAACATAGGACTTTACTTGGTTTCAGTAGTTGGAGCAAGAGATTTAGGCTATATAACCACAACTGAGATGGTAGAAAGAATCAAAAAAACCATCACTACAATTGAAAAAATGGAAAAATGGAACGGCCATTTGTACAATTGGTACAATACGAGGACTTTAGAGCCTTTAAGGCCCTATTATGTGTCTACTGTCGATAGCGGAAATTTAGTAGGTTATTTGATTACAGTAAAGGAAGCAATAGGTGAATTTTTAAATAAACCTCTTATAGATATTGAATTGGCAAAAGGCTTAAAAGATACTATCAAAATGTTGGATATAGAAGGAATTACTGAAGATATTTTTAGAAACATTTTAAATAAAAAAACTTTAATGCCATCTGATTGGGAGGTATTCTTAAGTAAAATTAGGGAGAAACTTTCAAGTACAGAAGATGAGGTAGGAAATATTGAAAGGTTAAAGAATATAATTGGGGCTTTAAAAAGGGAGATGAAAGAATTTTTAGCATGGACAGAATTTGATGAAAGACAGAAAGAGCAAGAAATTTTTAAAAGATATAAGGAGGTTTTTGAAGAACATTCATCTCCAAAAGAATTGGAAAAAGTCTATAAAAACTATTTATTAGAAATAGAAGAAGTTTTTGAAAAAGCTACAGAAGAGGAGAAAGCTTTGTTAAAAAGTCAAAAAGATAAAGTTGCCCAGGCTCTGGAGAAAATTAAAAAGTTGGAGGCAGAGATTGAAAATATAAAGAGTACAATTGAAAATTTGGTAGAAAAAACAGAGTTCAGGCATTTGTATGACGAAAAAAGACAATTATTCTCAATAGGGTACAATGTTGAAGAGGAAAAACTTACAAAGTCTTATTATGATTTGTTGGCTTCGGAAGCAAGGCAAGCAAGTTTTATTGCTATTGCAAAAAGAGAAATTGATAAAAAACATTGGTTTAAATTGGGCCGGATGCTTGCCATTGAAAATCGTTATAAAGGCTTGGTATCTTGGTCTGGAACGATGTTTGAGTACTTTATGCCCCTTTTAATAATGAAAAATTACCAAAATACTTTATTGGATGAAACTTATGCCTTTGCTGTAAGAGTGCAAAAAAATTATGCTAAAGAATTAGGAATTCCATGGGGTATATCGGAGTCCGGATTTTACGCTTTTGACATAAATTTGAATTATCAGTACAAAGCTTTTGGAGTCCCAAGTCTAGGTCTTAAAAGGGGATTATCCCACGACAAAGTAGTAGCTCCTTATGGGTCTTTGCTGGCTATTGGAGTAGATGTAGAAGGGGTGCTACAAAACATAAGGTTCCTTAAAAAAGAAGGAGTTGAAGGGAAATACGGTTTTTATGAAGCGATAGATTATACACCAGAAAGAGTTCCTTTTGGCAAGAAAAGTGCGATAGTCAAAAGCTTTATGGCTCATCACCAAGGTATGGCTTTTGTGGCTTTAGACAATTTTATAAATAACAATATAATGCAAAAAAGATTTCATAAAGACCCAAGTATAAAAGCTACTCAAATATTATTACAAGAAAAAATGCCAATGTATTTAGATATAACGAGGGAAGAAAGAGAAGAAGCAAGAAAAATTCAAAAAGTTCGCAAAGAAGATGGAGACTTTGTAAGGGTTTTAGGAGAATCAAAAACTTGGCTGCCAGAGGTTCATATTTTGTCAAGCGGAAGATATTTTGTAATGCTTACAGAAAAAGGGACAGGATACAGTAAAAATAACAAAGGTATTTTCTTGACAAGATGGAGGAAAGACTTGGCGCAAGATTTTGGTACCTTTATATTTGTTCAAAATATAAACTCTAATACTGTATGGTCAGCCACTTACGCTCCCTTTTACGAAAAAGGTCAGAATTACAGGGTTGTTTTCTCTGCAGATAAAGCAGAATACTTTAAAAGAGTTGGAAATATAGATACTCACTTAGAGATAGTCGTTTCACCAGAGGATGATGTGGAGATAAGGCGATTGACTTTAAAAAATCATAGTAAACATCCGAGAATATTAGAAATTACAAGTTTTGGAGAAATAAGCTTAATAGATTTGCCAACAGATGTGGCACATCCTGCTTTTAATAAACTTTTTGTAAAAACAGAATTTTTAAAGGAAGAAGATGCAATTTTAGTCTGCAGAAAGCCAAGGGAACAAGGAAAAAATAAACTATGGGCTGTGCACAAGGTAGCAGTTTTAAGTGGAGAAATTGTGGGAGATACTCAGTTTGAAACTGATAGAGCAAAATTTATAGGAAGAGGAAGAAGTCTAAAAAATCCAATTGCTTTAGAAGCTGATCAGCCCCTTTCCAATACAGAAGGAGCAGTCCTCGATCCTGTTGTAAGTTTAAGGAAAAGAGTAAAAGTAATGCCAGGGGAAGTAGCAAAAGTAGTATATATTTCTGCAATAACTGAAACTAAAGAAGAAGCCATAAAAATTGCTGCAAAATACAAAGAGGAAAATGTAGTAGAAAGAGCTTTTGAAGTGTCGTGGACAAGAAGTAGGGTAGAATTAGATTATCTTAATTTAAAACCCAGAGAATTAGGCCTTTTGCAAAGAATGTTGGCTCACATTTTATTTGTGAGTCCTCAGCGCAGGTATAGAGAAGAGATGATTTTGAAAAATGTAAAAGGTCAATCTGGTCTGTGGGCATATGGGATTTCAGGAGATTTGCCAATTGTGTTAGTAGAGATAGAAAAGATGGAAGAAATAGAAATGGTAAAGTGGTTTTTAAAAGCTTATGAATATTGGAAAATGAAAGGGATAAATATTGACCTTGTGATATTAAATAAAGATAAAAGCGGTTATCTACAGCCCTTACATGATAAGATAAAAGAATTAATTAATACTACCTTTTCTTATGACATTTTTGGCAAATATGGAGGCGTATATTTGTTACAGCAAAATAATTTAAAAGAGGAAGATGTATATCTTTTAAATACTGTTGTTGCCCTTAAGTTTGAAGGAGGAAATGAATCTATTTACGACCAGATAATGATTAAAGAGACAAAAAACGCTCCAAAACTTAAAAATCGGGTCAAAAAAGTACAAAATTTTGAAGAAATCAAATTAGAGGAATTACCATTAGATTGTTACAATGGTTTTGGAGGATTTAGCTATGATGGAAAAGAGTATATCATAAAGTGGGAAGGCAAAAGTACTCCTGCTCCTTGGATAAATGTGATTTCCAACCCTTCTTTTGGCTTTCAGGTGTCAGAAACAGGAGCAGGGTATACTTGGGCAGAAAACAGCAGGGAATACAAATTGACTCCATGGTACAATGACCCTGTTTTAGACCCCCATGGAGAGGTAATTTATTTAACAGATGAGGAAACAGGGGACAGATGGTCAATTACTCCTTTACCTGCTGGTAAAGCAAAAGTTCATTATATAAAACATGGTTTTGGGTATACTTCATTTGAAACAATATGCTGTGGTTTAAGCCAACACTTAAAGATGTTTGTAGCAAAGGAAGATTCTATAAAGATAAATTTAGTTACCATCAAAAATTTAGGGAATGAAAACAGGAAACTTACAGTATCTTATTACATAAGGCCAGTTTTAGGAGTAACTGATGAGATTACTTTTCCGTATCTATTTACAAAGTACGATGAAAAAATAGGAGCATTAATGATTAAAAATGTGTACAATGAAGATTTTGCTAATAGATTAGCATTTTTGTCAGCTTCAGAAAAGATAAATTCATTTACAGGCGACAGAGCAGAGTTTATAGGAGTTGCTTCAAGTTTAACTTTACCCCAAGCATTGGAATATGAGACTCTCTCAAATTCTACAGGAATATCATTAGACCCCTGTGCTGCAATACAATTTCATGTAGAAGTAAAAGCTAAAGAAGAAAAGCAATTTACAATCTTGTTAGGACATGGTAAAAACGAAGAAGAAGTAAAAAGGTTGATTTTAAAGTATACAAATGTTGAAAATTGTCAGAATGAATTGCGAAGAGTCCAAGAATTTTGGCAAGAGCTTCTAAGAAGGATACAGATTAAAACTCCTGACAAGTCAATGGATTTACTTGTAAATGGATGGCTGCCTTATCAAACAATTGCGTGTAGATTGTGGGCAAGGTCAGCTTTTTATCAATCGGGAGGAGCTTATGGTTTTAGAGACCAATTGCAGGATGCTATGAATATGGTATATCTAGAGCCAGAATTTACAAAAAATCAAATAGTCAACGCTTGCCAGCATCAGTTTGTTGAAGGAGATGTGCAACATTGGTGGCATCCTGTATTAAATAAAGGTATAAGGACAAAATTTGCCGATGACTTGTTGTGGCTTCCTTACGTCACAGCTGACTATATAGAAAAGACAGGAGATTGGTCTATACTGGACATAGAAGTAAATTACTTAGAAGATTTGCCTTTAAAAGAAGAAGAGGAAGAAAGATATTCAACACCTCGTATATCTGAAACAAAAGGTACAGTATATGAGCATTGCATAAGGGCTATAGACTATTCGTTAAAATTTGGAGAACATGGTTTGCCTTTGATGGGGGCTGGCGACTGGAATGACGGAATGAATAAGGTAGGAAACAAAGGAAAAGGGGAAAGTGTATGGCTTGGCTGGTTTTTGTACACTATTCTTCAGAAGTTTTCGCCCATATGTCAAACTAAAAAGGATGAAGAACATGCAAAAAAGTATCAAGAAATAGCTAATAAATTAATAAAAGCTATAGAAGAAAATGCATGGGACGGAAGTTGGTACAGAAGGGCTTACTTTGACGATGGGACACCTTTAGGATCTGTAGACAATTCAGAATGTAAAATTGATTCCATATCTCAATCTTGGTCTGTTATATCTAAAGCGGGAAAAGAAGTAAGAGTAAAAGAGGCAATGAAGGCTGTTGTAAATTATTTGGTCAATGAGGAAGAAGGGATAATAAAGCTTTTAACCCCTCCCTTTGACAGTGGCGAATTAAATCCAGGTTATATAAAAGGATATGTTCCAGGAGTTAGAGAAAATGGGGGTCAATACACTCATGCGGCAGCATGGGTAATACTCGCCTTTGCAGAGCTAGGAGAAGGAGATAGGGCATGGCAACTTTACAACATGATAAATCCTATAAATCACACCAGGACCCCTATTGAGTGTATGAAGTACAAAGTAGAGCCCTATGTCATTGCTGCAGATGTGTATGCGGTAGAACCTCATGTAGGAAGAGGAGGTTGGACGTGGTATACTGGCGCAGCAGGTTGGATGTACAGAATAGCAATTGAGAACCTCTTGGGTTTGAAAAAATACGGAGAAAAACTTATAATAGACCCTTGTATACCAAAAAATTGGGATAAATATGTGATAGAATATAACTATAAGAATACGAAATATCTAATAGATGTAAGAAATCCCAATGGTGTTAACAAAGGTGTAAAAGAAGTATATATAGATGGGGAGCTTGTTACAGATAAGACTATTGATTTAACAAAGAAGGGAAATAGTCATCAGGTTTTAGTGGTAATGGGATAATAAGAAGCTATGACGACTTTTGTCATAGTTTCTTATTATCATTTTGCTTTAAGTTACAATCTTAACTAATGCTTAACAATTTGTACACAAATTTTTAATAATTTTGTGATATAATTTCCACACTATGTAAAATGGAGGGTTGAGACTGCTATGATGATAGAGCTAAAAAACGTCACAAAAGTTTATGGTACTCGTAAAGCAGTAGATAACATAAGCTTTTCTGTCGATAAAGGAGAAATAGTTGGTTTTTTGGGGCCCAATGGTGCTGGTAAAACTACCACTATGAAAATGATAACAGGATATATGCCCCCTACCAGCGGTAATATAAAAATTGCAGGATATGATATTGTTGAACAACCGATAGAGGCAAAGAAACATATTGGTTATTTACCAGAGGTACCTCCTTTGTATTTAGATATGACCGTAGAGGCATATCTCCATTTTGTAGGAGGTATAAAAGGTGTTTCTCCAAAAAAGAGAAGAGAAGATGTTGAACGAATTATACATGAAGTTGGTTTGACTGATGTGAGAAAAAGGCTTATAAAAAACTTGTCTAAAGGTTATAAACAAAGGGTTGGACTTGCACAAGCAATCATAGGAGACCCTGATGTTTTGGTATTAGATGAGCCGACAGTAGGTCTTGACCCTAAGCAAATTAAAGAAATAAGAGATATTATAAAAGAGTTAGGGAAAAAGCATACAATAATTTTAAGCACTCATATATTGCCAGAAGTTAGTATGGTATGTGACAGAGTTATTATAATAAATAAAGGGAAAATTGTTGCAATAGATAAGACAGAGAATTTATCAACTGCATTGCAAAATTCAAGGAGATATTTTATAAAAGTGGAAGGACCTTATGAAGAAGTAGTAAACAGTGTAAAAGAGATTGAAGGAGTAACTAATGTAGAAGCAGAAGTTGATTCAGATAATACGATAAAGTTGACAGTGGAATCTTCTGCTGATAAAGATGTTCGAAAAGATATGTTTTTTGCTTTTGCCAAAAAAGGCTTTCCAATATTAGAACTTAAAATGCTAAATTATAGTCTTGAAGAAGTATTTTTAGAACTTACAACAGAGGAGGAAAGTTACGATGAAAATGTGGGAAATACTAAAGAGGGAGCTTAAAAGCTATTTCTTTTCCCCCCTTGCCTATGTGCTGCTAGGATTTTATCTTTTGATATCTGGATACTTTTTTTCAACCTATGTGTTATCTACTCATTATGCTATATTAACTCCAATCTTAGGTAGTATGGTCACTGTTTTTATGTTTATAAGTCCTATTTTGACAATGAGACTTATTTCAGAGGATATGAAGACGGGAACAGATCAACTTTTACTCACGTCACCCGTTACAGTTACTGATATAGTGATTAGCAAGTTTTTTTCTACAGTGTTTGTGTATTTGATAGCACTTGTAATAACTTTTTTATACCCTATTTATCTTAAATTGTATTCTTCACCAGATATGGGCTCTATCATAGCAGGTTATATTGGAGTGTTTCTAATAGGAGCAACTTTTATATCAATAGGGCTTTTTGCTTCTTCACTTACAGAAAATCAAATGATAGCTGGAGTAATTGGATTTGCTTTAATTCTTGTGCTTTGGTTGATTAGTTGGCTAGGAGACGTGTTTAGTGGAAAAGCAAAAACTATTTTTCAGAATCTGTCTTTCTTTGACAGGCTAAATAATTTTCTAAATGGATTAGTGAATTTAAGTGATGTAGTCTTTTTCATAAGTGTAATTATATTCTTTATTTTCTTAACAATCCGTGTTGTAGATAAAAGACGTTGGAGTTAGGAGGATTAAAGAATGAATAGAACAAGGCTAAAATATGGGACTAATGCTTTTGTAATGACTGCACTTTTGTTGGCTATTCTGATATTAGCAAATGTTATTGTGGCTCAAAAACCTATAAAGTGGGACCTGACAAAAAATAAGCAATATACCCTTTCTGACCAAACAAAACAAGTATTAAAAAATCTCAAAACAGATGTTACAGTTTATGCCTTTTTCCAAGAGGGCACAACTTCAAGAGACATGGTAAAGAGCTTGTTAGACCAGTATAGAAATGTTTCTAAAAGAATAAATTATCATTTTGTAGACCCAGATAAAGAGCCGGCAATTGCTCAAAGATATGGAATTACGGATTACGACACAGTGCTTTTTATTGCAGGAAGTGGTGCTAATGAAAAAAGACAGATAGTAAATTCTTATGATATTTTTGGCATGGGTAGTCAGCCTAATACTGCTACTTTTAATGGAGAAGAACAGTTTACACAGGCTATAATTGATGTTACACAACCTAAAAAGTTAAATGCTTATATCCTTCAAGGACATGATGAATTAAACAGTATTGACTATTTGGTGACTTTTAAAAACGCTTTGAGAGGAGAAGGATATAATGTAGAAGATTTAAATATAGGACAGGCAGGAGGAATACCAAAAAATACAGACTTATTAGTTATTGTTAACCCAAGAAGAGACTTTACTGACAAGGAAATGGCTGCTTTAAAAGAATACTTTGACAAAGGCGGAAAAGCAATCATTGCAATGGGGGCAGAATATGGGCCTTTGACTCAAAAATCTGTAAATGAGCTTTTGTCTACTTGGGGTGTAAAATTTGACAATGACGTTGTAGTAGATCAAGGAAGGAATTATTTTATGGACCCGCTTTCTCCAGTTCCTCAGTACAAATTTCATACTATAACTAATAAATTGGATTTATCAAACTTGTACGTTGTAATGCCAATGTCAAGAAGTATTTCTTATCCTGATAAACCAACAGAAAATATAACTATAGAGCAATTGCTTTCAACCAGTGATAAAGCTTGGGGTAAAACCGATTTTAACTCAAAAGATGCTAATTTTCAAAAAGGTGATATCAAAGGTCCTTTAAGCTTAGGCTTAGCTATATCCGATTCAAAGACAGGAATGAAGATTGTAGCTATTGGAAGTAGCATGATGTTTACTGATAAAATAATTACATTGGAAGCTAATAGAGACTTTTTAATGAACAGTGCTAACTGGTTAGCGGATAAGACAACACAGATTTCTATACGTCCTAAATCCCTTGAGTTTAATCAGATTTTCCTAACCGGCAAACAAGCTGCTATACTCTTTTATACCACAGTTGTAACTATTCCACTGGTAATGTGGATAATTGGAGGATACATGTGGTATAGGAGGAAGACATTATGAAGATTTTTAAAACCACTATTGTTTTGCTGGTAATATTCGCTGTTCTTTTTGGCTACTATTTTTATGAAAGTAAGACCAATAAACCTGTTAAAAAGGACAACAAAATTTTTACCTTCAAAAATAACGATGTAAATTCTTTAAAAATAGAAAAAGAAGGGAAAACTTTAATTGATTTTAAAAAAGAAGGCGATACATGGTTTATAAAAGAACCTATTGACTACAAAGCAGATAGCATTTATGTTGATGAATTATTAGACAGCTTGACATCTCTCACTTTTGATAGAACGTTAGAAGGTGATTTATCCACTTATGGTCTTGACAAACCTTCTTATGCGATAAAAGTATCTTTGAAAAATGGAAAAAGCTATTCACTTTTTATAGGTAATAAATCTCCTGTAAAAGAAAATTACCAAGAGGGTTATTATGCAAAAACTGATGGAGATAAAATTTACAGAGTCAATGCTTCTTCTTTAGAGAATTTCTTTCTGACAGATGATTACGTATATAAATATATGGAAAAATTTGTAGTGTCTATTCCAAAGAATGAAATAACTAAATTAGTTTTCTATCAAGATGGAAAAGAGTATCAAATACAAAAAGGTGAAAAAGATAACTGGCAAATTGATGGGAAAGCTATTAAAGCTGATGATGTGGACAATCTCTTAGACGGAATAGTGTTACTTCAAATTAGTGGATTAGATGAAGGAAAAAATATTTCACAAGCAGATCAGCCTTTTGCTTTTGATGTGTATGGCAAGGACAAAGTAGAAAAAATAAGCTTTGCTAAAAGAGATGCAGAAAATAAATATGTGCTTATTAATGGACATTGCATAGGACAATATGTAACTTTGAAAGACATAAAAAATCTGCAAGATACTTTTGATAAACTTATTAAGTAAAATTATAGAAAGGCAGAAACTGTATGTTTCTGCCTTAAATTTATACTAAGCTTTTAAATGCAAAGTGCGTTGTAGGAGTATTTAATGTAATTTTTAAAATTACAAATTATACGCTATGCGAAAACCTTCGTGAATGGCATCTATAAATTTTCTAGGCTTGACACAATCTCCAATAGCATAAACGGGTATATTTTCTTCTTCAATGGACTTCAATAAATCATTTTTAGGTTTGGAGCCAACTGCCATTACGACTGGATAATGATGATACTCCAATTATTAGTAATGTCAAGAGCTTTGTGTATCTTTAGTAAAACTTTGTTTGCTTTTTATGGGTTCATTCCATTTAATACACTAAGCTGAGGAAGACGACCATTTTCTCTTACTGTTAGACTTAGCATCAACTAAATAAAAGAGGAGCTTTTTCTCTAAGAGACCTTAAATTCTAGGTCATAATAGTAAGGTTAAGGTTTTATTCTTTTTTCTTATCTTCTATAAGTTTAATTATATATTTCACAGAATTTTCAGCTTTTTCAAATGCCTTGGTAGCATTATCTTTATTAGGTTTGCCACCAGGTAAATAGCCAATAGGAGCACTTGGATATCTTGTTGGAATATAATAGGAGTCTAAAAATTCCATATCATCTCTCAAAATTTCAAATTCTTTGTCCAAGTTTATACACAATTCTAACAAAGTGATCAAATTGTGTACTTTAGGAGGATTTATATTATTAAAAACCAAATAGGCTTTTAAAGCTTTTTCTACAGCTTGCTGCGAATGGACACAAACAATAAGTTTTTAACAGTTCTTTTGCTGCCTTCAAATCGTCATTAGCATAATCTAACCACTGACTATATTTATGAACTTCTGTCATACAATATGACCCCCTTCTTGAGTACCTCTTCGGTATAAAATAGGTCTCTATTCTTCTTAAACAACTCTTCTTCTGGTGTATATACTAAAAAATCAACTCCTACTCTAGGATGGGTAAGCCTCATTAAATATAAAGTTCTGTCAGCAAATCTTAAATCTGTATCCATTATCACGACTAAGTCAATATCGCTCCATTCCTTAGCAGTACCATTAGCCATTGACCCGAAAAGTATTATCTTCTCTGGATTGCACTTTTCAATAATAATATTCGTTATCCTCTTTAGCTCATCTTCTAAGGAATACTTTAATAATTCAGTAGCTTCTATCATAAAAAACACCTCTTTATTAGACTCTCCCTTTTATCCATCAACGTTTGACAGGAGTAGCGACTGTAACATTTTTAGTTCCGGAAGAAATGTTAAAGAAAAAGGAATTCAGTCTACACAAAATTTTCTACAGTATCAGTTTCTATTCATATTAGTACTGTTTTTAAATCAATCACAAGATCTTCAAAAATAGAAACTTTAACTTTATCATCTTGTGTATATATGTCGGGTCGTCCATATCTTTCATTATCCTGTAAAATAAACACACTTAGGATTTTGTTTTCGGGTTCTACTATCCAATATTCTTTCACACCATACTTTTCATACAAGTTAAACTTGTGGAGTTTATCTTTCTGTGCTGTTGAAGGCGAAATAATTTCGATTATCAAATCAGGAGCTCCCGTACATCCCTTCTCATCAAGCTTGGATTCATCACACACAACAACTATATCAGGCTGAACTACAGTCTTTATATTTTCCTCGTCCTTCTCATTTCCGTCAGGAAACCTTACATCAAAAGGTGCCATATATACTTCACACGATTTATCTTTGAGATAATCAAAAAATTGGTAAAAAAGCTGTCCCAAGATCCTTTGATGAGTTCTTGAAGGGGAAGTCATCAAGTAAATTTGGCCATCAACCAGTTCTATTCTTTCATTTTCTGGCCACGCTATATAATCTGCATAAGTATATATTTTATTTTCTTTTGACAACGGCATATTTAACACCTTCTTTCAAATTAGATTAAAAGCTTTTATTTCTCTTATGTAAATTGCCAAAACATCCACACCTTTTTCATCTAACAGTAAATACATTATTCACATTTAACTCCTTTTATATTTAATTATACCACAACAACCTTAAGTCTTCTTCAAATAATGTAAAATTTCACTTTTTGATTTTGCGCGTGGATTTACAATGCAAGCAGGATAATATTCAGTACGTCTCTGCCTATTTGTCTATGCTTGACATACATTGAAAATTAGGATACAATAAAAGAAGTACAGTTTATTACTTTATCACGTTACAAAGACAGAGTAAATTGTGGGGTGTTTTAATGATATATTTGCCTGATGGTGTACAAGATTTTTTGCCGGAAGAATATAGAGTTAAGCGCAAAATAGAAGAAAAGTTTAGAGAGGTTTTTATAAAATTTGGCTATCAAGAGATAATGCCTCCTACGTTTGAATATAGCGATAATTTTTCTGTTTTGTTTGATGAAAACAATTTGTACAGATTTTTCGATAAAAAGGGAAATATATTAGCTTTAAGGCCAGATGTGACTACTCAAATAGCGAGAATTGTCTCTACGAAGTTAAAAGGTAGTTTCCCACTTAAGTTATGCTATGTCGCTAATGTCTATCGCTATGATGATCCCCAGGTAGGAAAAATGAGAGAGTTTACTCAGGCAGGGATTGAACTTATAGGTACAAATCATGAAGAATCTGATGCAGAGATAATAACAGTTGCGATAGAGGCTTTAAAGAGTATTGGAATAGAGGACTTTAAAGTGGACGTGGGACAGGTGGAATTTTTTAAAAGAGTAGTGGAAGATTTAGAGCTACAAAATGAAGAAATAAACCTTTTAAGAGAGTTTTTGCAACAGAAAAATCAATCTGCGATAGAAGAATTCATAAATGATAAAGGAATTAGGGGCAAAAAAGCAAAGTTTTTAAGTGAACTTCCTCTTTTATTTGGTGGCGAAGAAGTGCTTAAAAGAGTAAAAGAGCTTTATGATACTCCTAAACTAGGTGAAACGATAGATTACCTTGAAAGAGTATATAGAATATTAAAAGATTTTGGTATGGAAGAGTATATAAGTTTTGACTTAGGAATGGTGCAAAATCTTAATTATTATACTGGTATCATATTCAGGTGTTTTGTTAAAGGGATTGGTTATGCTATATGTACCGGAGGAAGGTATGATGGTCTTTTAGGGATTTTTGGAGAGCACATTCCGGCGACAGGTTTTGCTATAAGTGTGGAAAGGTCAATGTTAGCACTTCAAAAACAGAAAAAAGATATTATTGATAAATCCTGGAGAGTTTTAATAAAATACAAGGAAAACTTAAGAAGTAATGCTTACAAGAAAGCCACTTTGTTAAGAGGTGAGGGAAAAATTGTAGAGATGTATAGCTATGAAAAAGCGAAGCATGTTGATGAAAATAGCTTTGACGAAATTATAGATATGGAGGAATAATATGGAAAATATTTCTATTGCACTGCCAAAAGGTAGAATGGCAGATAGTGCTATAACTTTGTTTGAAAAGGCAGGAATTGCTGAGAATATTTTAAAAGATATTTCTCGAAAGCTTGTGGTTAATGACTATAAAAATTTAATGAAGTTTATGTTGGTAAAGCCGATAGATGTGCCCACATATGTAGAGCACGGGGCAGCTGATTTGGGGATTTGTGGAAAAGACATTCTCTTAGAGCAAAAAAAAGATTGTTATGAAGTTTTAGATTTAAAATTCGGTTTTTGTAAAATGGTGGTTGCGGGGCCTAAAGAGGCAAAGGACAGTTTTCTTACTAATAAAAGAGTTGCAACAAAGTTTCCCAATATTGCAGAAGAATTTTTCAGGCAAAAGGGAGAAAATGTAGAAATAATTAAGCTGAATGGTTCTGTTGAGCTTGCACCTATCGTGGGGTTGTCAGAGGTAATTGTAGACATTGTAGAGACAGGCAATACTTTAAGAGAAAATGGTCTTATAGTCATTGAAGAAATTTTTCCTTCCAGTGCGAGATTGATAGTGAATAAAGCCAGTCTTAAAACTAAAAGCCAGAGAATAAAAGAGATAATTATAAAATTAAAAGAGGTTGTGGAAAGTTTTAAGGAGGTTTAAAATGATTGAGATATTTGATTTTCGAAAGGGAATTGACAATGGTATTTTACAAAAGCTTCACAACAGAAGTAAATTAGAGAATAAAGAAATAGCAAAAAAAGTGGAAGAAATAATTTCAAACGTAAGAGAGAGAAAAGACAAGGCTTTGTTTGAGTATACTTACATGTTTGACGGAATAAATCTTGACAAAAGTACTGTAAAAGTTACGAAAGAGGAAATAAAAAATGCTTATAAAGAAGTGGAAGGAGAATTTTTAAAAGCGATTGACAAAGCTATCAAAAACATAACAGAATTTCATGAAAAGCAAAAACAGTCTACATGGATGGATTTTAAAGAGGGAATAATTTATGGGCAAATAATAAGGCCCCTTTCTCAAGTTGGAATTTATGTGCCGGGGGGAACTGCTGCATATCCTTCTTCAGTTTTGATGAATGGAATACCTGCAAAGGTGGCTGGTGTAGAGAAAATAGTGATGGTTTCTCCGACTGGTAAGAAGGGAATAAACCCTTATGTGTTAGTGGCTGCAGACAAGATAGGAATAGAGGATATATATAAAGTTGGAGGCGCACAGGCTGTTGCAGCCTTGGCATTTGGGACAGAGTCAATACCTAAGGTTGATAAAATAGTTGGCCCGGGAAATATTTTTGTCGCACTGGCTAAAAGAGCTCTTTACGGACATGTGGATATTGATATGGTGGCAGGCCCCAGCGAAGTTTTAGTTATAGCTGACGAAACTGCTAATCCTAAATATGTGGCGGCGGACCTGTTGTCACAGGCGGAACATGATGTAATGGCATCTTCAATACTTGTCACAACATCTTTGGAGGTTGCGCAACAAGTAAAAATAGAAATTGAAAGGCAAATGGAATATCTTGAAAGGAAAGAAATAATTGAAAAGTCTTTAAAAAATTTTGGCGCGATAATTGTTGTAAATAATTTAAAAGAAGGAATTGGTATTGCAAATGACATAGCTCCGGAGCATTTAGAGCTTAACATTTCCAATGCCTTTGAAATAATTGGTGAAGTCAAGAATGCAGGAGCAGTCTTTGTGGGAGAATATTCTCCAGAACCCTTAGGAGATTACCTTGCTGGTCCTAACCATGTGCTTCCTACCAGTGGAACAGCAAGGTTTTTCTCGCCTCTTTCTGTGACGGACTTTATCAAAAAGATGAATATTCTCTATTATTCTAAGGATTCTTTAGAAGAGGTAAAAAAGGATGTAATCACTTTTGCAAATTCAGAAGGGCTTACCGCTCATGCTAATTCTATAAAAGTGAGGTTTTAAAATGATTGAGAATTTGGTGAGAGAAGAAATTAAGGGATTCAAAAATTATGAAGTCCACAGTGTACCTTATAAATATAAAATGGATGCAAATGAAACGCCTTTTGAACTTCCTGAAGAAGTGATAAAAAATATTCAAGAGATTGTAAAATCTTCTCAAGTAAATGTATATCCAGACCCTACTGCAGAAAAGTTAAAAGAAGAATTGGCACGATATTGTGGAGTAGAGCCTACAAACATATTTGTGGGAAATGGCTCGGATGAGATAATCCACCTTATTATGCTGGCTTTCATAAACAAAGGCGATGTGGTAGTATATCCTCATCCTTCTTTTGCGATGTACAGTGTATACAGCAAAATCGCGGGAGCAGTCGAAATACCTGTAAGGTTGAGAGAAGATTATAATTACGATGTTGATAGTTTTATTAAAGTTATAGAAAAATATCAGCCTAAATTAGTGTTTTTGTGCAACCCTAATAATCCAACAGGAAGTGTCATAGAAAGAGAAGATATAATGAAAATAATACAAAAAAGCCATGGAATTGTAGTTGTTGACGAAGCTTATTTTGAGTTTTATGGTAATACAATTGTAGATGCTATAAATGAATTTGAAAACTTAATTGTTTTAAGAACCTTATCTAAGGCTTTTGGACTTGCCGGTTTGAGAGTGGGATATGCTGTAGCTAACGAGAATATTTTAAAGTATTTAAACCTTGTGAAATCACCTTATAACATTAACTCTTTATCTCAGGTAATAGCTTTGAAGGTTTTAAGGACAGATGTTTTAAAAGAAAGAATTAACTACATTTTAGAAGAAAGAGAGCGTCTGATAAAAGAGTTAACTAAAATTCCTGGCGTTAAAGTTTATCCCTCAAAAACGAATTTTATATTGGTAAAATTTAAAGATGCAGATTATGTGTACCAGGGGCTTTTAGAAAGAGGAATTTTGGTGAGAGATTTTTCAAAGGTAGAAGGGCTTGAAGGAGCTTTAAGGATAACAGTAAGTAGCCGAGAAGCTAATGATTATTTAATAAATGGGTTAAAGGAGTTATTGCTATGAGGAAGGCGGAAGTTAAAAGAAAAACTAAAGAGACGGATATATACGTTGAACTTAATATTGACGGAAAAGGAAATTATGACATAGCTACAGGAATAGGTTTTTTTGACCACATGCTTTCTTTATTTGCCAAGCATGGACTTTTTGATTTAAAAGTGGTGGCAAAGGGAGATTTAGAGGTAGACACTCATCACACTGTTGAAGACGTAGGTATTGTATTGGGCAATGCTTTTTTAAAGGCTGCCGGCGATAAAAAATCTATTAAGAGGTTTAGTACATTTTATGTACCCATGGACGAAGCCTTAGTGAGAGTTTCTGTAGACATAAGTGGAAGGCCTTTTTTATACTGTGATTTGCCTTTAAAAGCTGAAAGAGTTGGAAATTTTGAAACGGAAAATGTGGAGGAATTTTTGAGAGCCTTTGCTTACAACTTTGGCATTACACTGCATGTAGAACTTTTGCACGGCGGTAACAGTCATCACATTATAGAGGCAACTTTTAAAGCACTGGGGAGGGCCCTTGATGAGGCATTGAGAATAGATGAAAGGGTAGAAGGTATACCTTCTACTAAAGGGATTTTATAAAGATACAGTTTAAGGGAGATTGCATATACTTTACACGTAACTTAAGTGAGGTGGTGAAAACTTGATAGGGATTATTGACTATGGAATGGGAAATTTAAGGAGTGTAGAAAAGGCATTTGAATACGTAGGCTATGAAGCAAAAATTATAAAAGATGTAGATTCGGTAAAAGAGGCTCATGCATTAGTTCTTCCTGGAGTGGGCGCTTTTCCTGATGCGATGGATACTCTCATTAAAACAAGCATGTTAGAAGAGATAAAAAGACAAATTGATAAAGGTAAGTTGTTTCTTGGGATATGTTTAGGGATGCAGCTTTTATTTGAAAAGGGTTTTGAGATAGAAGAAACTGAGGGCTTTAAGATTTTTAAAGGGCAAGTAATAGAACTTCCAAAGCATAATAAAATTCCTCACATGGGATGGAATAGTCTTGAAATAAAAAAGGAAACTCCACTTCTTAAAGGAGTGGAGAATGGAGATTATGCGTATTTTGTTCATTCTTATTATGTAGCCAACAATGAAGAGAAATATGTGTATGCAGTGACTGATTATGGTGTTCAGATTCCTGCAGTTATAATTAAAGACAATGTTTTTTCTTGTCAATTCCATCCTGAGAAGAGCGGAAAAGTGGGGCTTAAAATTTTAAAGAATTTTGGAGAGATGGCAAAATGGTTTTAATACCTGCAATTGATATTATGGAAGAAAAATGTGTAAGGCTTACAAAAGGAGATTTTAATACCAAAGAGGTTTATTATGAAAATCCCGTTGACGTAGCTAAAATGTGGGAGGAATTAGGAGCAAAGAGAATTCATGTGGTAGATTTAGATGGTGCAAAACAAGGTCATTTGGTAAATGGTAATATCATTGAACAGATTATAAAAAGTTGTAAAGCCGAGATAGAAGTAGGTGGAGGAATAAGGAATAGAGAAACTATCGATTATCTTTTTTCTGCAGGTGTTAAGTATGTAATTTTAGGTTCGGCGGCAATATATGACAAAGACCTTCTTCTTTATTCCCTTTCCAATTACGGAGAAAGGACGATAGTGGGTATAGATTCAAAGAATGGAGAAGTTGCCGTAAGTGGATGGCTTGAAAAGACTAAAATAAAAGATATGGAGTTAGCTAAAAAAATGAAAGAAATAGGAGTAAAAACGATAATTTTCACTGATATTTCTAAAGATGGAACTCTTAATGGACCAAATTTTAAAGCTTTAGAAAATATTTTAAAAACAGGTGTTCAAGTGATAGCATCAGGAGGAATATCCTCAATTGAGGATTTAAAAAAGCTTAAAGAGATGGGAGCATATGGTGCGATAATTGGAAAAGCCTTATATATTGGAAAAATAAACTTTAAAAGTGCTTTGGAGGTAATATAAATGCTTGCAAAAAGAATAATTCCTTGTTTAGATGTGAAAGACGGAAGGGTAGTAAAAGGAGTTAACTTTTTAAATTTAAAAGATGCGGGAGACCCTGTCCAGATAGCATCAGAGTACAATGAATTAGGAGCAGATGAGCTTGTATTTTTGGACATTACTGCTTCTTATGAAAAACGAAAAATAATGATAGAAGTTGTAAAAAGGACTTCTGAAAAAGTATTTATTCCTTTAACTGTTGGTGGTGGAATTTCAGACCTTGACGATATAAAAGATATTCTAAGAGCAGGGGCTGATAAGGTTTCAATAAATACCCAAGCTGTGAAACAACCAACCCTTATTCGTCAGGCCGCTGTGCGTTTTGGAAGCCAATGTGTGGTCGTAGCAATTGATGCCAAGAGGCGAAGTGATGGCTCGGGCTTTGATGTGTATATAAATGGCGGAAGGGTAAACACAGGACTTGATGCTGTTGAGTGGGCTAAAAAAGTAGAGTCTTTAGGAGCAGGAGAAATACTTCTTACAAGTATGGACAAAGACGGTACTAAAGATGGGTATGATATAGAACTTACAAGGAGGATAAGCGAGGCTGTAAATATTCCTGTTATAGCTTCTGGAGGTGCAGGAAAGAAAGAGCATTTTAAAGAGGTTTTTACTGAAGGCAAAGCTGATGCTGCGTTAGCGGCTTCTGTGTTTCATTACAGGGAGTTGGAAATAAAAGAAGTTAAAAAATATTTAAAAGAAGAGGGTATACCAGTGAGAATTTAAATTTATCGAAAGGATGTAGAGAATGATTGATATAGAGAAATTAAAGTTTGATGAAAAAGGACTTATTCCTGCGATTGTGCAAGACTACAACACAAAACAAGTATTAATGTTGGCTTATATGAATGAGGAAAGTTTAAAATTAAGCTTGGAAAAGGGAGAAACTTATTTTTTTAGCAGAAGTAGAAAGGAAATTTGGCATAAAGGGGAAACTTCAGGTAATACCCAAAAGATAAAAAACATATTTTATGACTGCGATGAAGACGCTTTGCTAATTGAGGTGGATCCAAAAGGGCCGGCATGCCATACAGGGAATGTAAGCTGTTTTTATAGAAGCTTTTTAGGTGAAATTGAAAATTATGACATGGAAATACTTAAAAAGCTATATGAACGGGTAAAAGATAGAAAGACAAACCCGGTAGAAGGGTCTTATACAAACTATTTATTTGAAAAAGGCTTAGATAAGATTTTAAAGAAAATTGGCGAAGAAACTACGGAGGTAGTGATAGCTTCCAAAAATGACTCCAAAGAAGAGATAGTGTATGAGGTTTCAGATTTACTTTATCATCTAATAGTTTTGTTAGTTGACAAAGGGATAAAACTTGAGGATGTATACAGTGAGCTTGGCAGAAGGTATTATAAGCCAAAGGAATTTAAAGAAGAACATAAAGAGAGAAAGAAATAGGGAAAGTCAGTAAAAGACTTTCCCTATCTTCTTTATATGAGGTCCTCATAAAGAGGGTATTTTTTGAGCAGATTTGCTACTCTTTCTTTTGCTTTTTCTTTATAGTTTTCATCCCTTATTACATTGACTATAATGTCCGCTATTTCTACCATGTCTTCAGGTTTCATACCTCTTGTCGTAACAGCTGGAGTTCCCAGTCTCACACCAGAAGTTATATTTGGCCCTAATGGGTCAAAGGGTATAGCATTTTTGTTGCAAGTTATGTTTACTTCATCTAATCTTGTTTCTAACTCTTTGCCTGTTATTCCTGTATTTCTTAAATCCAACAACATCAAGTGGTTATCAGTTCCACCTGACACTAAATTTATTCCTCTTTCCATTAATGCATTTGCTAAAGCTTTTGCATTTTCGACAATTCTTTTTTGATATTCTTTGAATTCATCGGTGAGAGCTTCTTTAAAACAAACGGCTTTTGCTGCTATTATATGCATTAAAGGGCCACCTTGTGTGCCCGGGAAGAGTGCTTTGTCTATTGCTTTTGCGTATTCTTCTTTACAAAGAATAGCTCCTCCTCTTGGGCCTCTTAAAGTCTTATGGGTGGTAGTCGTAACGACATCTGCATAAGGAACAGGATTAGGATGAAGACCTGCTGCTACAAGACCAGCTATATGAGCCATGTCTACCATGAGGTAAGCTCCAACCTTGTCTGCAATTTCTCTAAATCTCTTAAAATCGATTATCCTTGGGTAAGCGCTAGCACCTGCAACAATCAATTTGGGTTTGTGCTTTTTTGCAAGTTTTTCTACTTCATCATAGTCTATATATCCTGTATCTTCTCTTACTCCGTAAGATACGAAATTATAGATTTGGCCTGAAAAATTGACTTTGCTTCCATGAGTGAGGTGCCCTCCATGGGCTAAATCCATTCCCAGCACAGTATCTCCTGGCTTTATAAAAGCAAAATAAGCAGCCATGTTTGCCTGTGCTCCTGAATGAGGTTGTACATTTGCGTGTTCAGCACCAAAAAGTTTTTTGAGCCTTTCTCTTGCTAACTCTTCAGCTATATCCACATATTCGCAACCGCCGTAATACCTTTTATTTGGATACCCTTCTGCGTATTTATTAGTAAGAGGGGACCCCATTGCTTCCATTACAGCTCTACTTACAAAATTTTCAGAAGCTATGAGCTCTATTTTATTTCTCTGCCTTATAAGTTCCTTTTCAATTGCGTCTGCAATTTCTGGATCGGTTTTTCTTATTATTTCAATATCCATGACTTTACCCCCTATGTTTCATTTCTACTTCTATTATAAATTTTTTGTATACTATATTCAATAACAAATCTCTCATCGCAGTGTCATAATTAACAAAAATTTAATATAAATTTAACAAAATTAACGAGATTTTAATTTTAAAACTCACAAATTTGGTTATAATATAAGATGAGCTCCCTTAAAGATACCCCCTATCCCTCAAAAAAATTTTATTGAGGTCTTGATTTTTTTGAAAAAGGACTGTATAATGTATACTTGGTCAAAACAATGACTCCCCCTTTAACATATGCAAGCCCTTGGAATATTCCAGGGCTCCTTTTGTTTTTATATCAAAATTTTCTTTATGAGATTTTCAAAATTTTTGTGAGTAATTTTAGCAATTTGTTCTTCAGTATATCCTCTTTTTATTAGGCCTTCTACAATTTTAGGAAAGTGTGATATATCTTCTAAACCTTCTGGTGTACTGCTAATCCCATCAAAGTCAGAACCAAAACCTACATAATCTTCTCCTACTAATTCGCATATATAATCTATATGATTTAAAACATCTTCTAATGTAGCTTGACCTTCATCTCTTAAAAATTGTGGAGCAAAATTTATTCCAATTACACCGCCTTTTTGAGCTATCGCTTTTATTTGCTCATCTGTCAAATTTCTTCTGTGGGAGCATAGGGTTTTAGCATTAGAATGAGAAGCTATAATAGGTTTCTCACTAAGTTCTACTACATCCCAAAATCCTTTTTCATTAAGATGAGATACATCTACAATCATTCCTAGGCGATTCATCTCTTTTACAACTTCTTTGCCAAAGGAGGTAAGCCCCGATTCTTTAACACCGTCTACTCCGTCCCCTAAATCGTTTCTCAAACTCCATGTTAAAGTGAGAGCTCTTACTCCTAATTTGTAAAACATCCTAAGAAGAGAAATTTCACCTTCTAAAACTTCGCCACCTTCTATAGAAAGCAATGCTCCAATTTTTCCTTTTTCTTTTGCTTTATCTATATCTTCTCCTTTTAATATTAATCTAAATTCTTTTGTTTCTTCGATTACTTCATGCATTTTGTCAATCATCTTTAAAGCCATTGTAGCAGCATTTTTTCTCATCTGTGTTGGGTCTACAAATACAGCAAAAACCTGTAAGTGAACTTTACCTTCTTTCATCCTTTGTAAATCCACATGACCTTCTTTTGACCTTTCAGTGAAATCTATTTTTTTGTCCACTAAATGATAAAGAGTATCACAGTGAAAATCTACAAACATATTCATCCTTCCCCCTTTTTATTTTTTCTTCGTAGTATGATTGTATCACAACAAAATATTTTTCAAAATTTGAGATTATTAATTAAAAATTAATTATCATGTAATAATTTGTTCATAAATGTATAGTACAATAATAGCATGAATGGAGGCAGAGTAGCATGATAAATAAACGGACTATTTACTTTTCTTTGTTTATTGCTTTATTAATAGGAATATCCTATATAATGAATTGGGAAATGGCTATTGCAAACTTCGCAGAAAAAGGTACACTGCCAACTTTTGATGACCCTGGGCAAAGAATCCTCATTATAGTTCCTCATCCTGATGATGAGACTTTAGGAATGGCAGGAATTATTCAAAGAGCTGTAGAACTTAAAAGGCCTATTAAAGTAGTAATAGTCACAAGTGGAGAGAGTTACAAGAAAGCTGCAATGTCATTTTGTGGTAAAACAAATCCTACTCCTCAAGATTTTTATCGTTTTGGACTTGCAAGACAGCAAGAAAGTATTGTTGCCATGAGAGTTTTGGGATTACCGCGACAAGATTTAATTTTTTTAGGGTTTGCTGATGGAAGCATCAGATTTTTGTGGAGCCAATATTGGGATAATGGCCGTCCAAGAGTGAGTGGCGGAATTCATGTGGCATATGCTCCTTATGATACAGTTTATAAGCCGGGTATTCCATATACAGGACAAAATTTAGTTAATGAACTTACGGAAATAATTAAAGATTTTAAACCTACTGATATATATTATCCTTTAGCAGATGATATGCATCCCGACCATTGGGCAGTAAGCAATTTTGTGAGATATACTATTACCGCTGTGAATATAAATGTCCGTGAGCATATGTTTTTAGTCCATCATCCACAATGGCCAGTGCCATGGATGGCGGAGAAAAATAGGCCCATGTTACCTCCTGTAGATATGAAAGATAGTAACACAGAATGGCAATCTTTTGACTTAACTCCAAAAGAAATAGATTTGAAACAAGTGGCTATAAAACAATATAGGACCCAAATAGATGTTATGGAACCATTTTTAATGGCTTTTGTAAGAAAAACCGAATTATTTGCTACAAAACATGTCATCACTATTCCTGTAGTTGATTCAAAACCAGATTTACAAAGAAGAGCTTTGCCTCATACTCTTTTAAAAGTGTATACTGGTGGCATGTTAAATGAGGAAATATACAGAAGTGCAGCTTTAACGCGATTAGGAGCTTTTTATTACGACAATAAATTGTACATCGGCTTAGAATCGGCAAGACCAATATCTAAAAAAGTAATTTACCATGTTGAAATGAGGCTATTTTATAAAGATCAAAATGATATAAAACGTATTGATTTAGGAATTGTAAATGGAAAATTATATCAGTATAAAAGGGCAGAAAATTCTTTGACAGATGTCATAGCAGCAAAACCTACAATTAATGGAAATAAAATTTGGGTTGAAATAAAAATACCACAGGTGGACAATTTAAGATATATATTTATGGGAGCAGATTCTATTTATAGGAATCGTCTTATAGATAAAATACCTTGGAATATGTATAAAATAAGTGAATAAAAGAGAAGGCTTTTAAAGCTTTCTCTCAGACTGTAGACAAACTTTCGTAAAGGAGATATTTTGCATAAGGAGTGACTTGTTACAAAGCGATAACAAAACTTAGCAAGACCGAGGGCGGAGGCAGGGCCGAAGCCACGGATGGCGGAGGCGGGCACCTTAAGGTATGGATGCCACCTGACGTAGGTACCCTGCCGGAGCCTGAAGGTCGAGCTTTAGTTTTGTCGCTTTGGAACATCGGAACGACGATGCAAAATATCTCCTTTGAAAATTTTTTAACTTTGTCAACAAACTGAGAGAAGGCTTTTAAAGCTTTCTCTTTTCTTTTATGTTTAAAAATAGAAATGTAATCATAGGTAAAATTATTTGTAGAGGTACATGTATGTAAAAAGGAGTAAATTTAAGACCTATAAGTATGTGGGTTTGATAACTGTCGGCAATTATAAAAGAAGCAGCAAAAATCATCGACAAAACAGGGAAAAGCAGGTATTTATAACTTTTTAATTCCAACGCATTTTTTATCATGGTAAGTCCCGCATAAGTAAATACGCTAATCTTAAAAAATACCCCTATAATCATTATAAATACATACAAAGTGTCTAGGTTTTTTAAATTTCCTAAATTTATTAATCTTATAACTTGATACAATGGGAAATTTTCTCTTGAAGCTTCATCTGCTCCTAAAGAAGAAATTATAATGATATTGTTAAAGGACAATAGTAGACCAGTAAAAACAGTGGTTATCAGCATTATCTTTTTTATTTTTCCTTTTGTTTTACTTTATCAAAAACTGTAGTAAAAGCAATAAGTTCACCAAAGGGAAAAGTCACAATTAGAGGAATTGCTGCTTTGATTACGGGAACAATTCCATTTTCTAAAATTGGTAAAAGCCTTGAAAAACTAAAATTATCTCCCATCATTATCATAGTTGTTTGAAAAGCCATAATAGCTAAAATAAGAGGGAGCAAAATTTTAGCAACGCGGGCAAGTACACATATATCAAATAGGAGGTAATACATTACTAATATAAGCATAAAAGAAGAAAAAATATATGTAGGTGTTCGAGAATATATTGTATTTACACTGAGTTCTACATAGTCTCTTACGTTTCTCGAAGCAATGTATAAAAAGTACAGAGCATAAATTAGAGATAAAGTTTTACCTATATATTTCCCATAAACAAACTCAAGTAACTGTGGAAGATTTTTTTGCGATTTTTCAAAAGAGGAGACGTACATAAGTGTAATTGGCAGAGAAATAAGCATTGCAATTAAAATAGAAAGCCAACAATCTTGTTTTGCTTCAATTCCCAAACAAAAGAGTACTGATGTTCCAATCTCAAAAGTTATCATTAAAAACAATAAATTGCTAACTTCTAATCTTTTGTTCATTGTTACCACCTTGAAAATAAACTTTAATATTAGGATTCCTATTAATTGAATTTTTTATTTATTTACTAATTTATCTATTAAAACAAAAAGTTGCTTAAGAAAAGGAATTATCAAAAGTGCAGAAAAAAGATTAAAAAATGTGTGGGCGTTTGCCACCTGTCTTAAAGGATTGTGGGGGGAGATGAGTTTCAAAAACTCTGCAAAAAAATTTGTAAAAGGCAAAAAGAGTATAGTGCCCCCTATATTAAGAAAAATGTTAAAGAAAGCTATTTTTTTCCCTTCTTTGTTAGAGGCAAAGCTCAGTATGATAGCCTCTGAGCAAGTTCCAATATTTAAACCATATATTATTGGCAATGCTTGAGGCAAGGTTATTAGTTGAGAGGAGACCAAAACTTGTAGTGTTGCTATACCTACATTACTTGATTGAAGGATTAATGCTGCGATTATTCCAGCAAGAATTCCCCAGAAAGGATTTGAAAGATTAGCACTAATAAGCTCGAAGTTAGAATTTTTTTAAGAGGCATTGTAGCCAGTTCCATTATCTTAAGACCATAAAATACTAATCCAAACCCTAAAAATACATTTCCTACAAATTTTAATTTAGTATTGCAATTTTGGAAATGTAGTACAGAACCTATAAAAACTAAATAAGGGGCTATTTTAAACAGATTAAATGCGTAAAGCTGCACGGCAATGGTAGTTCCAATATTAGAACCTATAATTATACCTGCTGCGCTTTTAAGAGTTAAAAGCTCTGCTCCTGCCATTGTTACTGCGATTACAGTTACCATGCTACTGCTTTGAATAATTAAGGTTATAAAAAACCTATTATTATTGATTTTAATAAATTGCTTGCAAAATTGTTAATAATTTGAGAAATTTTTTGGTGTGAGAAGACCTTTAATCCCCTTGTTAAAGTAAAAATTCCCCAAATAAATACTCCTATTCCTGCCGCGAAATATATTAAAGAGATTATCATTTTTACTCCCCCGCAAAGTCCTTTCCTATTTCAATTTTATGTTGCCAATGTCTTAAAATGAATAATTTTTCATTAAATAAAAAACACTAAGAATTAGGGGTTAATAATATTTTTTAGAGGTGGTTGGATGAAAGGGATAATCATGGCGGGTGGAGAAGGAAGTAGACTAAGACCTTTAACAGCCGATATACCTAAGCCTATGGTACCTGTTGCAAATAAACCTGCGATAAAGCATATAGTGGAACACTTACACAAATATGGAATCAAAGATTTAGCTGTTACGCTTTTTTACTTGCCTCAAAAGATTAAAAAATATTTAGAAGAAGAATATGGGGATGAAATAAAGTTTTATATAGAGGATAAGCCGTTAGGGACGGCAGGCAGTGTCAAAAATGCTAGAGACTTTCTAAATGATACTTTTATTGTTATGAGCGGAGATGTAATTACTGATGTTAATATAAAAGAAGCTTATGAGTTTCACAGAAAGAAAGGGGCAAAAGTTACTCTCATTTTGACAAGAGTAGATGTGCCGTTGGAATATGGTGTTGTGATTGTGGATGAGGAAGGCAAAATAAAAAATTTTTAGAGAAACCTTCTTGGGGAGAAGTGTTTAGCGATACAGTAAATACGGGTATATACATAATAGAACCAGAAATATTGGAGTTTATACCTCAAGATAAGCCTTTTGATTTTAGTAAAGATTTATTTCCTATGTTGTTGAAAAATGATATTCCAATGTACGGTTATATTACAGGAGGATATTGGTGTGATATAGGAAATACCAATCAATACATCACTAGTCATTTTGATATTTTAGAAGGAAGAGTAGATTTAGGATATAAAGATAAGTTACTTAAAAAGGGAAAGGTAATAGGTAAAAATGTTACAATTTCTCCTGAAGCTAAAATCATCCCTCCTGTGATTATAGGAGACAATGCAATAATTGAAGCTAACGCTGTTGTAGGACCTAACGTAATAATTGGTAAAAATAACTATATAAAGAAAGGGAGCAGTTTAAAAAATGCTGTATTGTGGGATGAAATAATTGTAGATAAAAATTGTGAATTAAGGGGTTGTGTAGTTTGCAATAGAGTGAGAATCGGCAATAATGTCCGAATTTTTGAAAACAGTGTTATAGGGGAGAGTTGTAAAATAAAATCCTTTGCTGAAATAAAGCCAGAGGTAAAAATATGGCCCTATAAAATAATAGATGAGGGCTCTGTGATCACAAAAGATGTAGTGTGGGGGAATGGAAGGAAGCCTTTGACTTTTGGGTATAGGGGGATTAAAGGAGTTTTTAATGAGGATATTACTCCTCAAATTGCAGTTGAAATTGGAGAAGTTTTTGGAAATATAGTGAATAGCAGTGTGTTGGTAGGACACGATGGGGATATTGTATCTCAATTTATAAGCGATTTAATAAGTTTTGGGCTTGTATCTGGTGGTTGTGAGGTCTTAAAAGTCAATAATACTCTTTTACCCACTTTAAGATATGGAATTAAGAAAAATAAGTGTGGAGGAGGAATCTATGTAGAGGAAGAAGAAGGAAATTTAAGGATTTTGTTTCTCGATAAAGAAGGGTGTGATATCGATAGAAACTTAGAAAAGAAAATAGAGAACAAATTGAGAGTATATGATATTGAACGAGTTGATGGGAAAAATTTAAAACCTATAAGAGAAATTGATATAAACAACGATTATCTTAACTTTCTTTTTGAAAAAAGGACTGCATATAAAAGTTTTAAAATTAAACCTTACAATGAAAAAACAAAACTGCTATTAGAAGCCATAGGTAAAAATGAGTTTTTTATAGCAGAGGAGTCTTATGATGTAGGGGTACTTTTTTATAAAAATGGAGAAAAAGTTAAACTCTACGACGAAAAGGGAAGAGAATTTGATGAAGATGAACTTGAGTTTATAAGAATGTTAATTGCTAAAGAGCAAGGGGTTAAAAAATTTGTACTTCCTTTTGATAGTTCCAAATATTTGACAGAATTTGCGAAGGAATTTGCAATTGAGACTGTAAGCAGCAAAATTTCTCATAAAGATAGAATGAAAACAATAGTGTCGAAGGAAGGTATAGAAAAAGACCTACAGATTAATTTAGATTTTGACGGCTTTAGTTTTTTACTAGACCTTTTAGAATACTTACAACATACCTCTCAAAAACTTTCCTCTATAAAAGATAGTTTTCCTTTAAGATATAGAATATCCAAAAGTATAAAATGCGATTGGAGAGATAAAGGGAAAATAATAAGAATGCTTTTTGAAAAGGCTGATGAAGGGGCAGAATTTTTAGATGGTTTAAAGTTTAATAAAGAAGATTCATGGGTGTTAGTAGTACCGGATTATGAATTACCTGCTTGTAATATCTATATAGAAGCTCCTACAAAAGAGAGAGCTGAAGAGCTATTTTCAATGTATGAAAATGAAATTAAAAGTATTATACAAAAATAAAATTTCTTTTTGCGCTTTTATAAAAACAATTGGAAAGTGATGTAAAGTGATAGATTACATAGTATACAATAGTTGTAACGCTTTACATCCTATTTTTTTGCGCAAAAAAGGATTTAAAGGCGAAAAAGTCTTTTTGATGTTTATTGAGTTGAATAATATAATATATATGGTACAATGAATAGTAAATAAATTAACAAAAATGATGGAAGACATGGCAATATGTAAAAGTGTTGTCATGTAGTCCGCCTCATAAAGAAAGAGTGCGGGCTTTTTATGTTTAAATTTAATATTTTTATAAAAAATCGATAATAATAATTAGAGGTGAAGGAGAATATGGATTTTATAATTCTATTAGGATTTGTAACATTGTACTATGTTGTAAAAGGAATAGTTAAATGGTGTTGTGATTTGGTAGAAGCTAATTCTTATGAAGTAGGGGTGTATTAAAGGTGGCCTTATTGTATGTGGTTTTTTTCTTTTACTCCTTTATTTGTTTTATGCTTTAATACATCCGGAAGAATTTTAAGGGAGGAAAGTGCATGTATTCGAATATAGAACTTTTTACTATGATATTGGTTGTAGTTCTTTTAACTAAACCAGTTGGGACTTATATGTACAAAATATTTGAGTATAAACCGATGAAATTGGACAAAGTTTTTTTACCTGTAGAAAATTTTATATATAAACTTTCAGGGATCAATGCAGAAGAAGAAATGAGCTGGAAAAAATATGCATTGTCCTTTTTGCTTGTTAATACGGTAATGATGATAATTGGGTATATTATATTGCGAATACAAAGATTTTTGCCTTTAAATCCTACTGGAGTTAAAAACATGGAGTCTTCTCTTGCTTTTAACACGGCAATAAGCTTTACGACAAATACAAACCTTCAACACTATGCTGGGGAAAATGGCGTAACTTTTTTAAGCCAAATGATCGTAATAGTATTTTTGATGTTTACTTCTGCGGCTTCAGGGTTAGCGACTGCAGCAGCTATAATGAGAGGACTTAGCAGAAAAACAGATGGATTGGGAAATTTTTATGCAGATTTTGTAAGAGTAGTAGTAAGGCTTCTGCTTCCTATCTCTGCAATTGTCACTCTTATATTAGTATGGCAAGGAGTTCCTCAAACTTTTGCTGGGAAAGTAGTTGTGGATACATTAGAAGGTGGTAAGCAAACTATTATAACAGGTCCCGTAGCTGTATTAGAGTCAATTAAACACTTAGGAACAAATGGCGGTGGATTTTTTGAGGCGAATTCTTCTCACCCATTTGAAAATCCTACTTGGCTTACCAATATGATTGAGATGCTTCTTATGATGCTTTTACCTGCATCTTTAATTTACACTTATGGGTTAATGATAAACAATAAAAAACACGCTTTGGTATTATACATTTCCTTGTTTGTGATTTTTATTCTTTTGGCTGTTGGAGCAGTTTATGCGGAAAGTCATCCAGGAGTGGCTTATTCGAAATTACATATTGATGGTACGCCTTATGGAAATTATGAAGGAAAAGAAGTTCGCTTTGGAGTCTCACAATCTCCACTATTTGCGACTGTGACTACTGCTTTTACAACAGGTTCTGTTGACAGCATGCACGATTCTTATACACCTTTAGGAGGAGCAGTGCCGCTTATCCTCATGATGTTAAATACCATTTTTGGAGGAGATGGAGCAGGACTTCAGAATATAATAATGTATACAATATTGACGGTATTTTTGACAGGGCTTATGGTAGGAAGAACTCCAGAATATTTAGGAAGAAAAATTGAAACTAAAGAGATAAAACTTATAGCCCTTGCAATATTGGTTCACCCTTTTTTGATACTTTTTTCATCTGCTTTGACAGTGATGCTAAAAGTGGGAGCTTCTTCTGTAACGAATCCACTGTACCATGGACTTACACAAGTTTTGTATGAGTTTTCTTCTGCGGCGGCAAATAATGGTTCTGAATTTGCAGGATTTATAGGAAACACTGTGTTTATGAATATAATGACAGGTTTAGTTATGTTCTTTGGAAGATATATAACCATTATTCTTATGTTAGCTGTTGCAGGTTCTATGGCGGAGAAAATTCCTGCACCGCCATCGCCAGGTACTTTTAGAACAGACAATGCTTTGTTTGGAGCAATTTTTATAGCGATTGTTGTAATTGTAGGAGCTCTTACTTTCTTCCCAGCGATAATATTAGGACCTATTTCTGAGTTTTTGAGCATGACGTAATGGAGGTAACGCTTTATGAAAAGAAAAAAGAAATAAAAACGATGAGTAGAGAAATTGTATTAGGTGCTATCAAAAACTCTTTTTTGAAACTTAATCCTCTTAAAATGTATAAAAATCCTGTGATGTTTGTGGTAGAGGTAGGTATGTTTATTACACTGTTGGCTACAATATTTCCTACTTATTTTGGAAGTACTTACGACGAAGTGGGATATAACGCTTTAATCACTTTTATATTGTTTGTAACAGTGCTTTTTGCTAATTTTGCAGAAGCACTGGCAGAAGGAAGAGGGAAAGCTCAAGCAGATACCCTTAAAAAGACAAAAAAAGAGACTATGGCAAAACTCATTAAAAGTGATGGAAGCATAAAAATGGTTAAGTCCTCTGAGCTTAAAAAAGGGGATATAGTGCTTTGTGAGGCAGGAGATATAATTCCGGCTGATGGAGAAATAATAGAAGGACTTGCTGCAATTGATGAGTCTGCAATAACAGGTGAATCTGCACCAGTTATAAAAGAAGCTGGTGGTGATTTTAGCTCGGTTACTGGTGGGACAAAGGTAATAAGCGATAGCATTAAAGTCCAAGTTACTGTTGACGAAGGGGAATCTTTTTTAGACAGAATGATAAAAATGGTAGAAGGAGCCAAAAGGCAGAAATCTCCTAATGAAATTGCTTTGACTACTGTTTTAGTGAGTTTGACAATAATTTTTATAATTGTTGTTATGACCCTATACCCAATGGCTAAATTTGTCCATGTAAGAATAAGTGCTACTACATTGATTGCTTTGTTAGTTTGCTTAATACCAACTACAATTGGAGGCCTTCTTTCTGCGATAGGCATTGCAGGTATGGATAGAGTTACACGCTTTAATGTAATTGCTATGTCTGGAAAAGCAGTAGAAGCTGCAGGAGATATCGACACAATGCTTTTAGATAAAACAGGCACAATCACTTTTGGAAATAGATTAGCAGCTGATTTTATACCAGTTGGCGGCCATAAAAAAGAAGAAGTTACATATTATGCCCTTGTATCCTCTTTAAAAGATTTAACTCCCGAAGGAAGGTCAATAGTAGACTTAGCTAAGAAAATGGGCGTAAAGGTACCGGAAGATATTTTAGATGGAGCGGAAGTTATAGAATTTACTGCAGAAACAAGGATGAGCGGACTAAATTTAAAAGATGGGACTATTGTGCGAAAAGGGTCTTATGATAAGGTGAAAGAATATATAAAAGAACAAGGAGGAGAAATTCCGGAAGATTTAGATAAAGAAGTTGAGAAGATATCTTTATTAGGTGGGACTCCTCTTGTAGTAGTGAAAGACAAAGAAGTATTAGGAGTAATATATTTAAAGGATACTATAAAACCTGGTATGAAAGAGCGTTTTAAACAGCTTAGAGCGATGGGAATTAAAACTATCATGGTAACGGGGGATAATCCTTTAACTGCAAAAACAATAGCAGAAGAGGCTGGTGTTGACGAATTCATTGCAGAAAGTAAACCAGAGGATAAGATAAATGTGATTAAAAGAGAACAGGCGGCAGGAAGGCTTGTTGCCATGACAGGAGATGGAACAAATGATGCACCAGCACTTGCCCAAGCAGATGTAGGACTTGCAATGAATAGCGGTACAATGGCTGCTAAAGAAGCTGCAAACATGGTGGACCTTGATTCTGACCCTACAAAGATTATTGAAGTAGTAGCAATTGGTAAGCAGCTTCTCATGACGAGAGGAGCGTTGACTACTTTTAGTATTGCCAATGACGTTGCTAAATACTTTGCGATACTTCCTGCCATTATGTCTGATACTTTGCCATCAATAAAGGTACTGGATATAATGAAACTCTCCTCACCGACTAATGCAATATTATCAGCTTTAATATTTAACGCCATTATAATACCTATTTTGATTCCTATTGCTATGAGAGGAGTAAAATATAGGCCAATGAGTGCTAATGCGTTATTGGCGAGGAATTTACTGATTTACGGACTGGGAGGATTGATTGCTCCTTTTGTGGGGATAAAACTTATTGACTTAATAATATCTTCTATCTTTTAATTTGGAGGATTTGCTATGAGTGAAGTTAAGAAAGCAATTAAATTTACACTTGTCTTGATGATATTGCTAGGGCTTATATATCCTTTTATTATGACAGCAATTGCAAATTTAATATTTCCTTATCAGGCAAAGGGTAGTATAATTAAAGTAGATGGTAAGGCAGTAGGATCCGAGCTCATTGGACAAAAATTCACTGATTCTAAGTGGTTTATGGGAAGACCTTCTGCAGTGGATTACAATGCAGAGTCTTCAGGTGGTACTAATTACGCTTTATCCAATCCTAAATTTAAAGAAGAAGTGGAAAGAAATATTGAGGAGTTTTTAAAGAAAAACCCTGGAGTAAAAAGAAGTGACATACCTGCAGATATAGTTACTTCTTCTGCATCAGGATTAGATCCTCATATTTCTCCGGAAGCTGCATATTTACAAGTCAAAAGAGTAGCTCAAGCGAACAACTTGCCAGAAGAAGTTGTAAAAAAACTTGTGGATAAAAATATTGAAGGCAGATTTTTAGGCCTTTTTGGAGAACCACGGGTAAATGTGCTTAAATTAAATTTAAGCTTATTAGAAGAAATTAAGAAAAATAAAAAGTGAGGCTTTATGATGGCGAAGAAGTCCCCTGATTATTTTTTGAGAGAAATAGAAAGAGCTAATAAGGGAAGGTTGAAGATTTATCTTGGTGCTGCTCCTGGTGTCGGCAAGACCTATCACATGTTGCAAGATGCCAATGAAATGAAGGCAAGAGGTATAGATGTGGTAATAGGCTTTGTAGAAACCTATGGGAGAAAAGACACTGAGGAGCAGATAGGGGACCTTGAAATTATTCCGCTAAAGGAAATAAATTACAAAGGTGCAATTCTTAAGGAAATGGATTTGGAGGCTATTTTAAAGAGAAAACCCCAGGTTGTGGTGGTAGACGAATTAGCCCATACAAATGCTCCTGGTTCAAAAAAATGAAAAGAGATATCAAGATGTTTTGGAGCTTATAGATAACGGCATAAGTGTGATGACTGCTGTCAACATACAACATTTTGAAAGTCTTAATGATTATATAAACCGCATGACTAATGTAAAGGTGAGGGAAACTATTCCTGATAAACTTTTAGAAATATGTGATGAAGTAGAAGTAGTTGATGTTTCGCCGGAGACTTTGATAGAGAGGCTTAAAAATGGAAAGATTTATAGTCCCGATAAGATTGAAACTGCTCTTAACAATTTTTTTAGAATTGGCAATCTTTCCGCGTTAAGGGAACTTACATTGAGGGAAGTAGCAAATGAGGTTGACGATAGGCTTTTGGAATATAAAAATAGAAAAAACGTTATAGGATTAAAAGGAGCACAAGAAAAGATATTGGTTTGTGTAAATTTGAGATTTAATGCAGAGTATCTGATACGAAGAGGTTATAGGTTAGCTAAAATGCTTAAAGCAGACCTCTTTGTTTTGCATGTTTACAATGATGATGACTTAAGAGACCATAAAAAACTCAAAAAATTAGATGAAATCACAATGCTGTGCAACAAATTAGAAGCAAAGTTTTACATGGTCAAATCAAATGACCCTGCTAAGGCTATAATAAAATTTGCTGAAGAAAATGCAATTACTCAAATTGTAGTAGGACAGTCTGTGAGAAGAAGAATTGATGAAATAATAAGGGGTTCTATTGTTAGAAGAATAATGAAAGGTACTAAATTTATAGATGTTCTTGTTGTAGCCGATCCACGGGGGTAAAAATGGGTTTTACCCCGTTTTTTATATGGTATAATAAGTCTGTAAAAATATTGTTTTTAAAGGTGTTATATTATGAAAAAAGAGGATAAGTATATATCTGCCACAGAGATAAATCAATTTCTTTATTGCCCCTATCAGTGGTATTATATAAAAAAATATGGAATAGAGTATATCAATAGTTTGAGAGAGCCAAAAGAGCAAGATTTGCAATTTAGTAACTTTAAGAAAGGGATAGAATATCATGAAAAATATTACAAGGATATTGTAAAATTGCGATATAAAAAATATGCGATTATTTTTGGAATTATAGCTATTTTATTAATAATTGCGATTATGAGGGTTTAAAATGATTTTCAATATAATTTTTTATTTTTACTATATATTTGCTTATTCAATCAGTTATCGAACAGAGGCCTTTTTATAAAAAAATGAGAAGAAGCATAGGATTTCGAGGAGGTAAAATAATCTACATAGATAAATCGCAAGAGGTAAAAGAAAAGGGATTAATATATGGGAAGTTATTAAAATCTGACAAATATGGCTTATCTGGAAAGCCTGATTATATTTATCAGTTGGGAGAAGAATTAGTCCCTGTAGAATTAAAAAGTAGTGAAGCTGATGATTCACCTTATTATAAAGATGTTATGCAGTTAGTTGCATATTTTTTGATAATAGAAGATGTATACCAAAAAAGAGTAAAAAGAGGGCGAATAGTTTATAGGAATACTATGTTTGAGGTTTATAATAGGCGACACTTAAGAAAAGAACTTTTTAATATATTAAAGCAAATGGAAAAAATGCAAGAAGGAGATTACTATCCTGAAGTAAATCCTTCTTTTGCCTTGTGTAGATTCTGCCTTTGTAGAGATACTGTATGTGAAATATACAAAAATACTTCCAAATAAAAACAGAATATTATGTTTATATAGAGAAAAAATAAAAACGGAATATAGAAAAATTGAAATGAGGTATGGCTATGGTAAGAAAAATATTCTCTATCTTAATGGGAATTTTGTTGTGTTTTTCAATTGCTTCTTGTGGAATAGCTAAAAAAGACATTACAAGGGCAGAAGAACAAAAAATGCAAAATGAAGCTTTACAAAAGCCTTTGGAAAAACCTAAAGAAAAAATATCTAATACGGTCAACAATGCTGTTTATACCAATACAGAAAATCTGGATAACACTTTGTATAGCTGGGGACTAAGGGTGTTGCCAAATCATCAAACTCCAGAAATTACCCCTTTGGCAATGGAGCTTATAAAAAAATACGATGCGGTTTTTGTAGGAGATACGACAAAAAAGGTAGTTTATTTGACTTTTGACGAAGGATATGAAAATGGTTATACACCTAAAATATTAGATATACTCAAAGAAAACAATGTAAAAGCTGCTTTTTTTGTAACTGGGCCCTATGTAAAAGAACAGGCTGATTTAGTTAAAAGGATGGTGGAGGAAGGGCATATAGTTGGGAATCACACAGTGAATCATCCAAGCTTACCTACCTTATCTGATGAAAAAGTAAAAGAGGAAATAACTAAGTTAGGAGATATGTTTGAAGAGCTGACAGGGAAAAAGATGAAGTATTTTAGACCGCCAAAAGGTGAGTATAGTGAGAGAACCTTGTATCTTACAAAATCGTTAGGTTATAGAACGGTTTTTTGGAGTTTAGCGATGGCTGATTGGCAGCCACTTCCTGGAGGACCAGAGGAAAGCTATAATACTGTTATGAAAAGGCTTCACCCGGGAGCTGTCATACTTTTACATGCTGTTTCAAAAGACAATGCTTTAGCTCTTGATAGGATAATTAAAAGTATTAAAGCCGAGGGATATGAATTTAAAACCCTAGATGATATACCATGAAAAATGTAAAATAAAGCCTTTGTGATGTAGGTTTTTCTACATCGCAAAGGCAAAATTGGGGGAATTATTTTGGGGACAATTCTTGAGAAGAAAAATTTATATATGATGGCTTTTGCATTACTTTTAAGCATTGGTTCAATTTTAGTCTTGTTAAAAATTACAGGCGTTAAAGAAATTGAAATGGCTTTTCACATACCCCTTTTTTATCTTGGGGCGATTTTTGGCTTGATAATATTGAGCTTGATAGTGGATACTTTGCGAATAAGGGATTTATTGAGAGAATTAGGAGAAAACTTGCCTTTTGATTATCTTTTTAAATTTAACCTTGCGACTTTTTTTATAAGCTACATAACACCTTTTGGCTCAGGAGCTTTACCTCTCATTGTATATTTACTTAGTAAAAAAGGAGTTTCACCAAATAAAAGCTTAATGATTTTTACTGCCAAGCTTTTGTTCTCAGGGATTTTTTTTGGGACTGTGCCTCCTATATTACTTATTTTTTTTAGAAATCAATTAGAATTAGGAACTGTTCTTTCTTATTTTGCAGTGTTAGTAAGTATATTTTTGATGTTTTTGTTATTTATATTAATTTATATCATATTAAAACCACGCTTTGTCATTGAGATTGTTAATAAAATAAGCAATATCTCGTTTTTTAAAAAGCCTAAACTGGAAAAGTATTTTGAAAAAATAAAAGAAGAAATCATACTTTATCATAAAAATTTTAATGACCTTTTTATAGGGCCTTCCAGTTATAAGCTGTTTTTTTCTCAATTATTTTATGCAGTAGCTTATTGGTTGCTTTTTTACAGCATTGCTCCAGTTTTATTATTAGCTATGAATATACCTTTTAATTTGTTAGCAGTAATTGGAAGACAACTCATATTTTATGACATTTTGGCGTATAGTTTTATTCCAAGTGGTTCTGGTGTAGTAGAAATAGGTTTTGCAACAATTTTTTCAAATATACTTCCTCCCAGTAAATTAGGAATTTTTGTGGGCATGTGGAGGTTTTTTACTTATTATGTTTACTTGGGAATTTCGGCTATAGGATTTTTTATGGCAATAAAAAATCAAGATGCAAAGAGAATGTTAATTAAATAACATTTTGGTACTAATTATCATACAGGAATAATAACCTTTGATATTTTGTATCAAAGGGGTATTTTTTTATATGTATTTTTCAGGTTTATTTTTTGGCATATTACTTGCATAAAGAAAAGATGGGGGTATAAAAATGAGAGAAAAGATTCTGGATGCAATGAGAGACTTCCCGATAATAGCTGCAGTGCGAGAGGCAAAAGATTTAAATACGGCTCTTTCTTCAAATGCACAGGTGATATTTTTACTTACTGGTGACATAATGAACATTTCTGAAATAGTTCAAGAGGTCAAAAGACATGATAAAATTGTTTTTGTGCATTTTGATTTGCTTGAAGGTTTAGGAAAGGACAACAAAGCAGTAGAGTATTTGGCTGAAAAAATAAAGCCCCATGGTATAATCTCTACCCGCAATAATATTTTGATACACGCTAAACAATTTGATCTTTTCTGCATCCAGAGACTTTTCATTTTAGATTCCCAGGCATTAAAAACAGGGTTTGCTTCAGCAAAACAAATAGTTCCAGATGCAATAGAAGTAATGCCTGGGATAATTCCCTCAGTGATAAGTGAAATATCAGTAGATGTGCATCAACCAGTCATCGCAGGAGGTTTAGTCAAGACAAAAGAAGAAGTTATAAATGCACTTAAATCTGGAGCTATTGCCGTATCAACGAGTGAAAAAAATCTGTGGTTTATTGAGTGAAAGGAGTGTGAGAGACATAAAAATTGAGTTTTAAAAAATAAAACTTAATAAATTTTGGAATCATGGAGGGATATTTTATGAGTGACCTTGCAAAATATGTTGCTGAATTTTTTGGTACGATGATACTTATATGGTTAGGTGATGGCGTTGTTGCAAACGTTGTCTTAAATAAATCTAAGGGTCAAAACAGTGGTTGGATTGTAATCACAGCAGGATGGGGATTTGCAGTGATGGTGGCTGTTTATGTAGTTGGCTGGATAAGTGGTGCTCACTTAAATCCAGCTGTGACAATTGGCTTAGCAACGATAGGCAAGTTTTCATGGAGTTTGGTGCCAGGCTATATTATAGCGCAAGTTTTAGGAGCTTTTGTGGGAGCTATAATTGTTTATTTGATGTACATGGATCATTATGCAGCAACTGAAGATCCCACAGCTAAGCTTGGTACTTTTGCAACTATTCCAGCTATAAGAAAGTTGGGTAAGAATTTTATGACAGAGGCATTTGGCACTGCTATGCTTTTAATAGGAATACTGGGTATAACAAATGGCAACAATCAATTAGTTGGAGGATTAGGACCGCTTCTAATTGGTTTACTTATTTGGGCAATAGGGTTAAGCTTAGGTGGACCTACAGGTTATGCAATTAATCCAGCAAGAGACTTTGGACCAAGGCTTGCTCATGCTATTCTTCCTATCCCAGGGAAAGGAGATTCTGATTGGGGATATGGTTTGATAGTTCCAATATTTGGGCCAATAGTTGGAGGAATACTTGGAGCTGTAGTTTACCAGCTTATTATGAGTATACACTAATACAAAAGTTTAAAGAGTTTAAATCGGCGAGAATTTATCTCTCGCCGATATGATATTATAAAAATTGTAAGGAGGAAAAAAGATGGCAAAGTACATTATGGCTTTCGACCAGGGGACAACAAGTTCCCGTGCGATAATTTTTGACCGCAGCGGGAAAATAATAGCTTCACTAAACCAGGAATTTAAGCAAATTTATCCTAAGCCAGGTTGGGTAGAGCATGACCCAATGGAAATCTGGGGTTCACAAATAGTGTTGCAAAAGGTGTTATAGAAAAAGCGGGTATTAATCCGGAGGATATTGCAGCTATTGGCATTACAAATCAGAGAGAGACAACTGTTGTATGGGATAAAAATACAGGAAAACCTATTTACAATGCAATAGTGTGGCAATGTAGAAGGACAGCTCCTATATGCGATGAACTAAAAAACAAGGGTTTTGACAAGAAAATTAGAGAAAAGACAGGACTTGTAGTAGATGCATATTTTTCAGGAACTAAAGTAAAATGGATTTTGGATAATGTAGAAGGGGCCCGTGAAAAAGCAGAAAAAGGAGAATTGCTTTTTGGAAATATTGATACCTGGCTTATTTGGAATTTGACAAGTGGCAAGGTACACGTAACTGACTATTCTAATGCGTCAAGAACGATGCTTTTTAACATACATGAGCTTAAATGGGATAAAGAGATATTGGCTGAACTTAACATACCAGAGCAAATGCTTCCGGAAGTTAAGCCTTCCAGTTATGTATATGGCTATACTGATAAAAGTATATTTGGAGTAGAGATACCTATTGCAGGAGATGCGGGAGACCAGCAAGCAGCATTGTTTGGTCAAGCCTGTTTTAAACCTGGAATGGCAAAGAACACCTATGGAACAGGTTGCTTTATGCTTATGAATACAGGAGAAAAGGCTGTACCTTCCAATACTGGACTTCTCACTACAATTGCTTGGGGAATTGATGGGAAAGTAGAATATGCTTTAGAGGGTAGTATATTTATAGCAGGTGCTGCGATACAGTGGTTGAGAGACGAACTTAGAATAATTGACAATTCACCGCAAAGTGAAGAATATGCGCTGAAAGTTGAAGACACAAACGGTGTATATGTTGTTCCTGCTTTTGTAGGATTAGGAGCACCTTATTGGGATATGTATGCAAGGGGCACGATTGTAGGACTTACAAGAGGCGCAAAGAGAGAGCATATAATAAGGGCAACACTGGAGTCTATTGCTTATCAAACAAGAGATGTATTAGAGGCTATGCAAGAGGATTCAGGTATTAAATTGCAGGCTTTAAAAGTTGACGGTGGAGCAAGTGCTAATAACTTCTTGATGCAATTCCAATCTGACATTTTAGGTGTTCCAGTTGACAGACCTCAAGTAATTGAAACTACTGCTCTTGGCGCTTCTTATCTTGCAGGATTGGCAGTAGGATTCTGGAACAGCAAAGAAGAAATAGAGAAGAATTGGAATGTTGATAAACATTTTGAACCAGCTATGGATAATGAAAAGAGAGAAAAATTGTATAAAGGTTGGAAAAAGGCTGTAGAAAGGGCTATGAAATGGGCTGAAGAATAAAATAAAAAATTGATAAAAAGTAGCAGGAATTTTAAGATGTTTGTAGAATATATTTATTAAAGAGAAGAAAAAATAAATATGAGTATGGTGGAGATTTGGAGAACCATATATAGCCGACAGGGTCGGTTATATATGGTTTTTTTATCTTTTAAGGAGGTTTTATGACTATGAAAGAAATGTACGATGTTTTAGTAATAGGTGCTGGAGTGGTTGGATGTTCAATTGCGAGAGAACTTTCAAAATACAAATTAAAAATATTAGTTGTAGAAAAAGGTGAAGATGTGGCTTCGGAAGGAGCTTCTAAAGCTAATAGTGCAATACTACATGCGGGTTATGACCCTGTACCTGGTACTTTAAAAGCTATGCTGAATGTCAGAGGAAATGAAATGTACGATGAGTTGTGTAAAGATTTGGATGTTCCAATAAAGAGAACAGGTTCTTTAGTTGTGGCTTTTTCTGAAGAAGAGGTAAAAGAGCTCTATGAATTGTTTGATAGAGGAATAAAAAATGGTGTCAAAGGGTTGTCTCTCATTACAAAAGATATGGTCAAAGAGATAGAACCACACATAAATGACACTGTAGTTGCTGCTTTGTATGCCAAAACAGCAGGAATAATATGTCCTTATGGATATACTATTGCAGTGGCAGAAAATGCTGCACAAAATGGAGCAGAATTTGTTTTTAATTCAGAAGTAATTGATATCAAAAAAAATGGGGACTTCTTTATAGTAAAAACTCACAAAGAAGAATTTTACAGTAAATATGTTGTCAATGCTGCAGGACTTTATTCAGATGTCATAAATAACATGGTAGGGGCGAAGCCATTTTCTGTGCATCCTAGAAAAGGAGAATATTTGATATTAGATAAAGACCAAGGATATCTTGCAAGGACAGTAATATTCCAGGTTCCAACTAAAATGGGTAAAGGAATACTAGTTTCTCCTACAGTTGATGGAAATCTATTGATAGGACCTACTTCAGAAGACATACAAGATAAAGAATTTAAAGCAACTACCAGAGAAGGGCTCAATAAAGCAATTACAGTTGCAAAAAGAAGTGTGGATAAATTTGATGTCAGAAAGACTATCACTCAGTTTACAGGACTTAGAGCGACTCCTGATACAGAAGACAAAGACTTTATAATTGGAGAATCTGATGTGAAAGGATTTATAAATGCTGCTGGAATAGAATCTCCTGGTTTTACTGCAGCTCCTGCTATCGCTGAAATGATAAGGGATATACTTAAAGATGCTGGACTTCAGTTGATTGAAAAAGTAGATTTTAACCCAAAAAGAAAACCAGTCATAAGATTTACTGAACTTTCAGACGAGGAAAGAAACAAGCTTATAAAAGAAAATCCTGCTTATGGAAGAATAATATGCAGATGTGAGACAGTGACGGAAGGAGAGATAATAGATGCGATAAGAAGACCTGTAGGTGCAAAATCTTTAGATGGTGTTAAAAGGCGTGTAAGAGCTGGAATGGGAAGATGCCAGGGAAGTTTTTGTGGGCCGAGAGTTGTTGAAATATTAGCAAGAGAACTTAATATTTCTCCTCTTGAGGTTACAAAGCATGGAAGAAATTCGAATATATTAACTGCAGAGACAAAAAAATTTTTATTAGAAAAAGCGGCAGAGGTTTTAAAGAAAGAGGTGTATGAGAATGCTTAACTATGATATAGTCATAATAGGTGGCGGCCCTGCAGGCTTGGGTGCTGCTGTAGAAGCCTATGAAAAGGGTGTAAAAAATATAGTCATAATTGAAAGAGATAAATATCTTGGGGGTATTTTAGAGCAGTGCATACACAATGGATTTGGACTTCAGGAATTTAAAGAAGAATTGACAGGACCAGAATATGCACAAAGATTCATTGATAAAGTAGAAGAATATGGTATAAATGTGATGTTGGAGACTATGGTTTTGGAAATAACTCCTGATAGAATTGTAAAAGCTGTTAATTCTAAGGAAGGTGTGTTCACAATAAAAGCTGGAGCTATAATTTTAGCTATGGGATGCAGGGAAAGGCCGAGAGGTGCTATTATGATACCTGGCACTCGCCCAGCAGGTATTCTCACAGCAGGTACTGCTCAGAGGTATGTAAATATGGAAGGATATCTTCCAGGGAAAGAAATAGTGATATTAGGTTCTGGTGATGTTGGGCTTATTATGGCGAGAAGGCTTACATTAGAAGGAGCAAAAGTCAAAGCAGTTGTAGAACTCATGCCTTACTCTAGTGGACTTACAAGAAACATCGTTCAGTGTTTAGAGGACTTTAATATTCCTCTTCTTTTAAGTCACACTGTCATTGAAATTCACGGCAAAGACAGGGTAGAAGGAGTTACAATTGCCAAAGTTGATGAAAATAGAGAGCCAATTATGGAGACTGCACAGTATATAAGTTGTGATACGTTAATACTTTCTGTTGGCTTGATTCCTGAAAATGAGCTCTCTCAAAAGGCCGGTATAGAGCTAGACCCTATAACAGGAGGACCTATTGTAAATGAAATGTTAGAAACAAGTGTTCCTGGAATTTTTGCTTGTGGCAATGTCCTTCAAGTTCACGACTTAGTTGACAATGTTACTGCAGAAGCGAGATTGGCAGCTAATTCAGCAATACGATTTATTCGAGAAGGTGAATTTGGAAAAAGCAATATTGCCGTAAAAGCTGGTAATGGCATACGTTATGTTGTTCCGCAAAAGATAAATGTAGATAACATAGAAAAAAGGATAAAATTCAGAATGAGACCTGTTAACGTTTATAACAATGCTATGTTAGCAGTAAAGTCAGGAGACAAATATTTACTAAGACAAAAAAGGCAGCGCTTAACCCCTGGTGAAATGATTGATGTAAATTTAAGTAAAGACATACTAAAAAATGCAAATCTTGAAGAAGGTATTGTCTTTTTAGTTGAGGAGGGATAAAATGGAACTAAAAGAAATTACATGCATAGTTTGCCCCTTGGGCTGCAGGATACAAGTTGAAATGGAAGGAGGGGAGATAAAAAGCGTAAAGGGATATTCTTGTTCTAGAGGATTAGAATATGCTAAAAATGAAGTTACTATGCCTAAAAGGACTATTACTACAAGTGTGAGAGCGATAGGGGGACATCTTCCACTCTTATCTGTTAGGACAAAAGAGCCTGTTCCAAAAGAAAAGATACAAGAAATAATGCTTGAATTGGCTAAGGTAGAGGTTAAAGCTCCTGTAAAAATAGGAGATGTAGTGGTGAAGAACATTTTAGGTACGGGGGTTGACATAATTGCTACAAGAAACCTTTATGTAAAATAAGTTTTTGCGTGGTGATAAAATGGAGGGAAGAAGGGAAATATTAAGAACTCCTGTGAGTATCCATTCTCAGATTGCTGCCCATATTGTTCAAAAGGTTAGTCACATAAGCAGACAAAACAATGTAAGCATATTTTTAAGGAAGATAAATGACAATAGGTTGATTCCTGCAAATAGTATGTTATCAATGGTGACTTTTTTTTGCTTCTCGGGGAGAAGAAATAGAAGTAGTGGTAGAAGGAGCAAATGTGGACAATGCTATAAAAGAGTTTAAAGGCTTTTTTTACAACGAGTTAGGGAAAGAAAAGGAAGAAAAAACTACTTATGAACTTTTAAAAAATACCTCAATAGCCTATGAGAAAATATTTAATTCTATTGGCTCAGGACTTATAGTTACTGATGAAAATGGGGCAATAATGATTTTTAACAAAGCAGCTGAAAGTATTACAGGGATTAATATGGACCAGGCTATAGGGAAAAAAATACAAGAAGTGATGCCGGATATAAAAATTGCTGATGTGTTAAAAACTGGCAAAGAAGAGATGAATAAAAAACTAAAAATAGGCACAAATGTGGTGTTAACAAATATAACACCTATTTATACAGGTACAAAAATAGAAGGGGCGGTTGTAGTATTTTATGACTTCCCTCAAATAGAATATTTGGAAAATGAGCTGAAAAGAGATAGAAAACTTGACAAAGCTTTTGACATAATAATAGGCAATAGCGGAAAATTAAAAGACGCTCTTACTATTGCTTCTAAAGCTGCAGAAACTGATTCAACAGTCCTCATAAGAGGGGAAAGCGGAACGGGGAAAGAGCTGGTGGCTAATGCGATACATTACGCCAGTAAGAGAAAGGATAAACCATTTATAAGGGTAAATTGTGCGGCTATTCCTGTGACTCTATTGGAGAGTGAACTTTTTGGGCATGAAAGAGGAGCTTTTACTGGAGCTGTAACTCAAAAGATAGGAAAATTCGAATTAGCAGATGGAGGAACGATATTTCTTGATGAAATAGGAGATATTCCACCTGAGATTCAGGTAAAGCTTTTGAGAGTGATTCAAGAAAAGGAATTTGAAAGAGTAGGGGGAATAAAAACTATAAAAGTAGATGTGAGGATAATCGCTGCGACAAATAAAGATTTAGAAAAAGCAATAAAAGAGGGGACTTTTAGAGAAGATTTATACTATAGATTAAACGTTATACCTGTGATTTTGCCTCCATTAAGGGAAAGAAGAGGAGATATTCCTCTACTTGTCGAACATTTTATAGAAAAGCTGAACAAAAAACTAAACAAAAATGTAAAAAAGGTTACGAAAAAAGCTATGCAAGCATTGATATATTATGATTGGCCTGGGAATATACGAGAATTAGAAAATATAATTGAAAGGTGTATAACATTAAGTGATACTGATTACATCGATTATGAAGATTTGCCCCAATATATTCGAAATGAAACTACTACTGTATCAGATGATGATATTATTTATCTTGGAGAAAATAGTGAGCTACTTACAATGGAGGAATATGAGTATAAAATAATAAAGGCTGCGATACAAAGATATAAAAGCTTTAATAAAGCAGGAAAAGTTTTAGGACTTACCCATAAAACTATTGCTGCAAAAGCAAGGAAATTTGGACTTGTTGATAGATAATACCAAAAGAAATAAATAGTTGATACTTTTTACCAAGATAGTCTTTCGAGGCTATTCTTTATTGTATGTTTGCTACAATTTATTTGGCACGTAAATTGCATTTAAAAACTAACAAAAGTAAATTTAGGAGGAGGTAAATTATGAAAAAGTTGATTAATAATCCTAATGATGTCGTGAAAGAAATGATAGAAGGTTTGCTGTCTGCTCACCCATCTTACCTGAGAAAACTTGACAACATAGATGTAATTGTCAGAAAAGACGCACCTGTAGAAGGAAAAGTTGGACTTGTAAGTGGTGGTGGCAGTGGCCATGAGCCTGCTCATGCAGGATATGTGGGCTATGGAATGTTAGATGCGGCTTGCCCTGGTGCTGTCTTTACTTCACCTACACCTGACCAAATTTATGAAGCGATTAAGGCAGTGGATGGAGGAAAAGGAGTATTATTGATTATTAAAAATTACACAGGTGACGTAATGAATTTTGAAATGGCTAGAGAAATGGCACAGATGGAGGGAATAGAAGTAGATGAAGTGATAGTTAACGATGATGTTGCAGTAGAAAATAGCACTTGGACGCAGGGAAGACGTGGCATTGCTGGAACTGTGTTTGTTCATAAAATTGCTGGAGCAAAGGCACAAGAAGGGGCTAGCTTACAAGAAGTAAAAAGAGTGGCTGAGAAAGTAATTGCAAATGTAAGGTCAATGGGAATGGCACTAACACCCTGTACTGTTCCAGCAGCAGGGAAACCCAGCTTTACTCTTGCAGAAGATGAGATGGAGATTGGTATAGGAATACATGGAGAGCCTGGAACTCACAGAGAAAAAATAAAACCTGCAGATGAAATAGTAGAACATTTAATGGAGAAGATAATAAATGACCTGCCTTATAAAGAAAATGACGAGGTTGCTGTTATGATAAACGGGCTTGGTGCAACTCCTTTAATGGAGCTTTATGTCGCGAACAGGAAAGTAGCAGAAATCTTAGAGAGTAAGAAGATCAAAGTTTACAAAACATACGTGGGAGAATTTATGACCTCTCTTGAAATGAGTGGATTTTCTATAACATTATTAAAATTAGATGAAGAACTTAAAACATTGTTAGATGCAAAGGCTGATACACCTGCTTTCAAACAATTATAAATTTTTAGGAGGTAGAAGATGGTTATCACAAAAAATGATGTCCTAAAAATTGTGGACAAAATTGTAGAGGTTATAAAAGAAAATAAAGAGTACCTTACAGAGTTGGATGCTGCTATTGGTGATGCGGACCACGGAATAAATTTAGATAGAGGATTTGATGCCGTAAAGCAAAAATTGACCACATTGCCTGAAACTACTGATATAGGGACAATATTAAAAACTATAGGCATGACTCTTGTATCTACGGTGGGAGGAGCTTCTGGTCCTTTATATGGTACAGCTTTTATGAGGGCTGGACAAGTAGTTCAGGGTAAAAATGAACTTTCTGAAGAGGATATAGTTAAAATCTTTGAAGCTGCTTTAGATGGCATCAAACAAAGAGGAAAAGCCGAAGCAGGAGACAAGACTATGATAGATTCTATTGAACCTGCATATAAAGCTTTAAAAGAGAGTTTAGAAAATAACATTGCATTACCTGAAGCATTAAATAGAGCAGCTAATGCTGCAAAAGAGGGAATGGAATACACTAAGAATATTTCTGCAAGAAAAGGAAGAGCAAGTTACTTAGGAGAAAGAAGTATTGGACACTTAGATCCAGGGGCAACATCAGCATATTTGATGATAAAGTCTTTTTCTGATGTTGTCAATTTATCATGATGGTGGAGGAAAAAATGGTTGGAATAGTGTTAGTCTCTCACTCAAGAAAAATAGTAGAGGGGATTTATGAACTTGCAAGCCAAATGACAGGTGGAAAAGTTCCTATAGGGATAGCTGGCGGGACACAAGATGGCAGATTGGGAACAGATGCTACAGAGATAATGGAGGAAATTAAAAAAGTAGACGAGGGAGAAGGAGTAGTAGTTTTAGTTGATATTGGAAGTGCTGTAATGAGTGCGCAAATGGCGATAGAACTCCTGGGAGAGGAATATGAAGGTAAAGTAAAAATTGCTGATGCACCTTTAGTGGAGGGAGCAATTGCAGCTAGTGTAGAGGCTTCTATAGGTAGTGATTTTGATAAAGTTCTTTTAGTGGCAGAAGAAGCAAAAAAACTTAATAAATTTTAATATTTTTGAGTCTGGACAAAATCCAGACTTATTTTTTGTGTAGAATTTTTACTCAAAAGGTATTAAAATAAAATAGGGATGTGCAAAATTAATTAAAATAATCATAATCAAAAACCAAAATATGTATGACATACAATATATAGTAATCAACACTGACAATCAAACATAAAGGAAGTGGTAAGGGAAAAGAAAAGACAAAAAGAGGAGCTAAAAAAGGGCATAAATATCCTGTAGAAGTCAAATGTTAAAAAATGGCATGAACTAAATTCAGCAAAAGTTAAGCCGATTGCATCAGAGCACTAAGAGACTTAAACTCATCAAATTTACCCAGTTTAATAGCTACAATAGCGACAGTAAGCAAAGTAATATGGCCAAAAGTATTAAGGTTGCTGACAGAATTAATATTTCTAACATAAGCCTTTTCAAAATCCAGAGCTTCAAAGCGGGAATTATATCTTTCTGATTCAATTCTCAATTTGTAGACGGACTTAAAATCTAGGGAGTCTCTATTAACAGACGACCTATAATCAAAAGATCTAATAGCGTACTTAGTACACCCTCTATACTTCCTGCCCTTTTACTATCTCCCATGCTCCATCTCCTATGCATAATCTCCCTTACAATTCCGCAACTTTCACACGATTTTTCCCTTCAAACACCCAATCAGATCCTCCCTTTACGTCTTCCAATTTTTTTGCTTCCCCCCTCCCCCCGACCCCAAAAAAATTCATTATGTGGGTAGGGGGGCTCTCTAAAGAGTGCCCCTCCCCCTTAAAAAGAACCAGTTTTTTCCCCCCCCTTTGAAGAATTGGAATCCCAACTTTTTTTTTTTAAAAAGGTGGATCTTCTTTGTTTTCCAAACTTTGAAAAAAACAACTTAAAACCCCCCCTTTCCCGGGTATTTTTCAATTTTTTGGGTTTTAAAAAAGGGATTTTTTGCCCCAAATTTTCCCGCCCCCTAATTTGCGAGTAAAAAAAAGAGGGAGCTCTTATTTTTTAGAAAAAAAAAAAATTTTTTACCCCGCGGAAATTTTTTATAAAACAAAAAAAAATATTTTAAAAGCCCCTCTATATACAAAATATTTTTTTAGGGTGGTGGTGCCTCTTTTTTTTTTTTGCCTCGGCGGAGAAAAAAAAATAGTGTTGCCCCTCCGCGCCCGAGACGAACCCACCCCCCCCTCCCTCTCTATTTATTATTTTTATTGTTGTTTTATTTT
>NZ_CM001486.1:514224-613765 GCF_000262445.1 Thermoanaerobacter siderophilus SR4 | reverse complement strand
TTAGAATTACAGAACTTGCAAACAAATTTTGCTTAATAAAACCATCAAAATATTGCTTGCCATCTTTAAGCATTTTAATACCCGCTTCACAGACCATATAACCATCATCAGTCAGAGGGGGATTTTTAGAATTACGCTTGTTAAGAGGAATAAAGCAATGACCGTGGAGAATATTTCTAACATAATTATAAAGTTTCTTAACATCATAGCCTTTATCAGCAATAAAATTAACATACTTAAGGTTAAACCACTTATTAGTCTTCTCAAGCAAAGATAAAGCGGCTTCAAAATCAGGGGCATCAGCGGGGGTAGTAGTTTCAGCGATGGGTAAACCAGAGATAGCATCAACAATAATGTGATTTTTATAGCCCCAATAAAACTTATAGCGTTTATTAGAAGAATCATTAGAAGCAGAATAAACGCCTAATTTACAATCCTTATCTGACTTAGGCTGATTATCTTTAGAGAATTTATTTTTAGAAAAAGACTTAGGGTTATTTAACTTAGTGTTAGCTTTAATAGGGGTAGAGTCCATGGAAATAAACTCACCGGAGATAATACCCATATTTTTGAGGATATTGACCTGATTTTGAAAAATAGAGGTCAAATAATCATGAGAGAAGTCATTAATAAAACGGCGAAAAGTCCAATAAGAAGGAAGAGGTTTAGAAATGTCGAAGCCACAAAGATGAGCAATGATAAGATTATTGCGGAGATAATCTAAAAGATCAGAAATTGTGCCGAATCTTTCAGCTTTCATGACAATAAAAGCTCTAAAAAGTGCATGATGAGAATAACCCTTACGGCCAGGACTAGAGGAAGGGAATTCAGGTATTGAAGACAGGTCAAGATTTTCAAACATAGAAGAATAGAAATCAATTTTAGACTGAGAGGTAAAGAGTTCAGGTATATTTAAAAGCAATTGAAGCTGGTACATGTAGGATTTCCTCCTTCTTAAAAAATTTTTTATAGTGTATATATAATAATTCGACAAATGGGAGGGGAAATCCTACATAAAAGATAAAAAATTCAAGAGTGATAGGAAAAAAGTATGTCTGTAGAATGGCTTAAATGAAGCCTTCTGAATTTTGCACAAGTCTAAAATAAAAACATAAGGAGGTGATGGAATACGTCATTTTTAAATATTTATGATGTATACGATAACAACCTAAAAGAATTTATAGAAAGGGAGGATTATATAAATGCTTATTGGTATGTTTTTCAGCAAAAAAGTTTGGTAAAGAAATTGGACAAAAAATTATATGAATATTTGCTGTTGTGGCAGATAATACTTGAAATTTATATAGGTATTCCTGAAGAAGCAAAAGAGCATTTTCTTGAGCTAAAAAGCGAATTAGAAATTGATGAACATAATTTAGCTTTGTTTATAAAAAGTGTGATTCTTTTAGATTTGGCAGAAGAATCTTTAAAAACAAAAAATCTTTTTGAAGCATTAATGAATTATACTGGGGAAAACCAATGGATAAAATTTTATTTATTGTTACTTTCTTTTAAAAATAAAAGAAGGATTTTAGAAGTTTTGGAAGAATTACTTTATATAGAGAAAAAAGTAGAAGATAAATTGTTACTGCCTAAAATATATGGGCTTATAGCTGAAATATACGAAGAAATTGGTGAAATAAAAGGGCACCAATTCTTAGATAAAGCTTATAAATTAAATCCTCAAGATTTATATATATTGCGGCTAAAATTAAAATATGGCCTTATTAGTGAAGAAGAAAAACAAAATCTTAAACTTTATCGTTTGTTTCCAGAAGATTCGAAATTAATAAATGAGTATTACCATAAAACCAGAAAAAATTTTAACTCCATCCATAACTTTAAATTTTTTTGTTGGGGAGGGGATAATATTGGTGCTAGCTCTTATTTGGTATCCTATGAGGGAATAAATATTTTACTAGATGCGGGAGCTTTGATTAAGGATAAAACCTTATATTACAATTCTATAAAAAATTTACCTATAGATATTAAAGATATTGATTTGGTAATTATTACTCATGCTCATTTAGACCATTCTGGGGGAATTGTAGAATTATTAAGAAAAGGTTTAAACTCTCCGATTATAATGTCAAGACCTACTAAAGAAATTTTGAAGCAAATATTTTTGCGGGGACATACAAAATTGGAGGTAAAAATAGAAGAAGAGACTACAAATTTTGACAGTCAGATTATAAGTTTTGATACAGAAGAAGAAAGTAGTTTTAGAATAAAAAATAAAGAAGTAAAACTTAAGTTATTTCCTGCGGGGCATATTTTAGGGGCTGTAGCTGTGTATCTTGAGATTGAGGGGATAAAAATTTTTTATACAGGTGATTTTACATTAAAAGATGTGGAAAGCAATAAAGGACTTAGATTTCTTCCCGATTTAAAAGTAGATATTTTAATATCTGAAGCTACTTATGGTTACGGCAATAACTTTGGTGTCCAAAATAAGTATTTACAGGATAAATTGATACTTAAGTCGATAGAAAAGCTATTAAAAGATGAAGAGAGAATACTTTTACCTGTATATGCTATTGGTAAAGGGCAAGACCTATTATTATTTTTTAGAAAAACTTTTTCATATATTCCTTTTAATGTGTATGTAGATGGAGATATAGCATATTTTAGTAAATTATATGAAAATTTTGCTGGGCCCATATATGGAAATGGAATACTAAATGTGGCTGAAAATACTTTATACACTGATAGAAAAGATTTTATAAAAAAGGAAATAGCCCTAGGCAATTGCGTGATTCTCGCCAGTTCAAATGACTTAAAAGAGGGAAGTGCATCTTTTATATATGCTTCTGAAATAAAAAATTTTTCAAATGGCTGTATTATGAATCTCGATACTAATAATAGAGAAATTGAAGGTTTAAAAAATTATCAAATTGGAATGTTAAATCATGCAAATATGGTAGACCTATTAGAAACAGTTATAAAGATGGCTCCATCTGCTGTTTTTGTAATTCACAGGGGATACGAAAGTAAGAGTGAAATAAATATAGAAACAATTTTAAAAAGAATTGAAGGAATAAAAGTTTTTGCACCAAAAGAAGGAGAAATAATAGAACTTCAATAGGGGGGAGTTTATGAAAAGATATGTAGGAATAGATTTGGGTACTACGAATACGGTTGCATCAATTTTGGAAATATCTCAAGAAGGGGAATTACTGCCTCGGGTCATAGATATTGGACAGTTTAATGAAGACTATGAATATATTTATGATAAAATATTACCTTCTTGTTTATATGTAGATAAAAGTGGAAATCAGTATGTGGGTAGAATAGCACAGTCTATGAAAGTTAAGGAACCGGAGAGAGTTATTTATAACAGTAAAAATTATATAGGAACGTCAGGTTATTTTTGGGAAATTGATAGAAAACTTTTTTCACCAGAAGAAGTGGCAGCTTTAATATTAAAGGAAGCTAAACAGAGCTTGGAGAGAGAAATTGGTGAAGAAGTAGTAAATGCAGTTATAACTGTGCCAGCCTCCTTTAATCATGACCAAATTCGAGCAACAAAAAAAGCTGCAAAAATGGCAGGATTTGATGAACAAAATACTTATTTTATTTCTGAGCCTACAGCAGCACTTCTTGATTTTATAAATACTGAAAAGAAATTGCCACAAAACAAAAGACATTTAGATTTTTTGCGGCCGAGAAAAATGTTGGTATTCGATTTGGGAGGAGGCACTTGTGATGTCTCGATATTAGAAGTCCAAATGACGGATAAGGACTTCATTGTAGAAGAAATAGCCATTTCTTCTCATACTCTAGTAGGAGGAATAAATTTTGATTTAATGGGCAGTATTTATCTTTTAGAAAAATGTTCGAAGGAAATGGGGGATTTATTTGATAGTGAAAATGAAAAAAGGCGTGTATATAACAGAATGGTTTGCGAGATGGAAAAGGCAAGAAAATTTTTTAGTATTTCAGTGGGAGAAGAAGTAATATATGAAAATATTATAGAAAATTTTATAAAAGGGAAACCTTATAAGTTTAAAATATCTAATAAGGAATATGAGGAGTGTATAAGACCTCTATTGGTTAAAGAAGGAAACATGGGATATAATGTCGTAGACCCTATTTTAGATACTTTGGAAAAAGCGGGGCTTATGATTCAAGATATAGATGATGTACTTTTGACAGGAGGTATGAGCAATTATAAGCCTGTGCGAAATACAATAGAAAAATTATTTATGAAAAAAGCTCTAATAAGTTTACACCCTATGTTTTCGGTTGCGAGGGGAGCAGCAATCTACCACTATTTAAGCGAAAAACTGGATAAAGGAAATAACAATATCAAAATTGAGCCTGTTTTGGCTTCCAACATATACATTGATATAAAGAATGGGTTACCTTTTTTGATTGTTTCACAAGGTACAAAGGCACCTTATGAAAGAGAGTATGACAAGATTTTAAGAGTAACTAATGCTACGGGGATGCGCTTGGATGTATTTTCAGGAAAAAATATATGGGACCCAAAGATGAAGCGCTTAAAAAGTCTTCAATTAAATTTTTCAGAGTTAATAAAACCTGGCACGCCTATTTCTCTAAAAGTAAGTTTTGATAGAAATAGGATTTTGACTTTGAGCGCATGGGTAATAGCTTCTACGGAGCAAAGAGTCCAAGTGGCTATTGACGAGGAGAGTGAAAACTATGAGCATTGACTGGAAAGAGTTGCTTTTGGAGAATAAAGATTTTTTTATAGATGTTTCAAAAGAGGCGATGGATGATGGAATGGAATATTTGGGAGCAAAAAGGCTGAAAGATAAAGATAAAAACTTTAAAAGAGAACTATTTAAATATTATATTAGCGAAACTAATGCAAAACTTATTGGAGAAAAAATTCAATTGCTGTCTACTCTTAACCAATCTGCCCTAACTTCTTTAGAAAAAGACATTGTTGAATTAGGGAGAAATATTTTATCAGAAGGGCAAAATCCAATTGAGATGATAGTATATAGTGCAAAAGCTTTGGATTTAAGACAAGAGGAAATTTTTAAAAGAATGGTGAGAATTCTCAAAAATATATCAAATAACAGCTTAGAGGCCCGCGATGCTCTTATCACTATTTTGCAAGAATGGGAATGGGAAGAACAAATTAAACTTGTCCTTCAAACGCTTAGAGAAATAAAAGAAATAAGGGCTTATGAGCAATTAATTACACTTTTAGAAAATGATAATTTAAAGGAAATAGCAGCAGAAACTCTTATAGAATTGGGAGAGAAAAAATGCATTCCTCATATATTGAATATGGTTAATTCTCTTAATGGATTTAATAGCAGAGAAAGAAATTTTGCTTTTAGAATTTTAACAAAGCTTACTGTGCTAGGAGATGAGGCAGTAAAGCAGATAATAGAAAAATATTTGGACAATGAAAATAGCAGCTTGAATATTGTATATTCTAATGTTATAGCGAATCTAAAGGAAAAGGCAGTTGAAAATATTGCAGAGTTGCTATATGAGGAGAGATATAGTCAAAAAGCTGCGATAACATTAGGGAAAATGAGGACGAGCATTGCTACAGAGTATTTACTTAAGGCTTATTATGATCCTAGCGTAGAAAACAAAATGAATATAGTAATTGGGTTAGGGTATACGAAAGATGAAAGATGTGCAAATATAATGTTGGAAATTTTGAAAGAAGAAAATCAATCGTTAGAGTTAAAGGCTTGTGCTATTACTTCTTTAGCAAATTTGCGAATATTAGAAGCAAAACCTATGATAAAACAGTTTTTAGAAAATAATTATTTGGCTATTAATGCTTATTCGGCTTTGGTTCAGTTGGGAGAGATAAAATATTTAAGTAATTTATTCTATTATATTGTAAAACCAGGTTTTTCTGTAGAGGAATTATTAAATGCAATAAAAGAAATTAAAAGATTGAAGGGGCTTAGGAACAGTGACATAAATAGGCAAATTGCGGAAGGGATAAAGTATATTATTAAAAATGATGATGGTTATGCTTGTATAAACGCTTTAAAAATAATAGAAACAAATCTCGACGAGGAAATAGCACAAGAATTAATACAAAAATTAAAAAACACTGCAAAGGAAGAAATACAGTATTTGATTTATAAAATTTTAGGCAAAAATGCGAAAGGATTAAAAAATATAATTGATGAAAAAATATTTAGTGATGCAATGGAAAGCAATAGTGCTAGGATTAGGTATTTAGCACAAAAAATCGTTGAAGAGAACTATAAAAAAACAGACAAGCTCATTAAAATGTGAGAAGGTGAAAATATGTTGGAATTTAAAAATTTGACAGAAAAGAAGTATATAGATATTTTTTTATCTACTCTTCCTTATGATGTGCTTATAAAACCTTTCAAAAAAATACTAATTTACAGAAAAAGTTGGCCGGTTTTCGATTGATAGAAAGTGCTTCTCCACCTAAAAAGATAATTCCAATTCTCAGAGAAGAGATTTTGAAAGGGAATATAGATGAGAAAATGTTTATAAAAGAATGGGAAAAAATTTACGAAGATTTGGCGAAGCAGATACAGCTTTTGACTCTTGAAAAAATAGAGGAGAAAGTACCAGAGCTTTTGAGTTTATATAAGCCAGAAGTTATTTTTTCCGCACTTCTATTTTCCAAAGGTGAGAGTTATAAAAAAATATTACAGGACTTATCAAATTTAATTGAAGGAGAAAAAGAAAAAATAGAAAAAAATATTGATGGGCAAGAGGGTAGTGATAAACCAGTAAAAATCAACAAAAAACTATTGAAAGAGATTGAAAAATTACAGGAAAAATTGATTCTGCAGGAAAAAAAGAATATAATGGAGATAGAAAGGCTTACTGAAAAAATAAAAGAGCAAGAAGGGGAAATTTTAAGCTATAAAAATAAAATTTCACAGTTAGAAAAGGAAAAAGAAACATTAGAGGAGAGAATAGAAAAAATTGGATTAGAGTTTGAAAAAAGAATGAGCAAGATTATTGAAAATGCTTCATCAAAAGAAAGACAAGCCGAAAATTTAAAAATCTCCGTGAATAGATTGCTAGTAGAAATCCAACAGCAAAAGATAGATTTTAACAATGTTTTGCTTGAAATAAAAGAAATTTTGACTAATATAGAAGAGAAAACAAATTTTTTGCTTGCCAACACTGTAGCTCAACTGGCTGTAACTAAGGAAGAACAAGAGTATTCTTTAGTAGAAGACCTGTCGCGAATGTTAAAGATAATTGACTGAGAGGTGTAACAATGCAACAAGATGAAGTAAGAGAATTGCGGGAACAACTCAATAAAATTCCGAAGACACCAAATGAGATTTCTTTGTTGTTAAAAAGAATAATAAAAAAACAAAAAGAAATAGTACAAATAATTAGCATTTTGGAGCTTTTTAATGAGACGGTGTATTTATACCATGTACTATTTAGGAAAAAAAATGTGGCAAATGCTTTGGCGTATTTGGATAAAGAAACACAAAACATTTTGGAGGTTGTTAAGAATATAGCAAATAATACAAAATATTTCAGCCTTATGGAAGAAAAAATGAAAGAAAATGTAGAAAAGACGATTAGAAAATATAAAGAGTATTTTGAAAATGCTATAGATGTTTTGTATGGGTATTATGTAGAATCGAGATATGTTAACGAAGTGGTAAGTGATAGAATAAGAGATTTCTTTTCTGAAGAATTGATAGATGAGGAAGAATTTTACGAAAGTGTTATTAATTTTATAAATGAGGTTGAAGAGGAAAAAGAAGAAAGGATAAAAGAAATAATATCCAGCATTCCTTTTGCTATGTCTAAAAAACGCTTTTATGAATATTTAACAAAGGGATTGGAGAAGGATTATCCAAATTATGAAGCTTTTTTGGAAAATGTAATAGATATAGAGGAAAATTTTTATGGAAAATTAATAGAAGGCTACGGCGAATTTTTCCCTCTTATTGCTAAGAAAATTGAGTACTTACAGTCACTGGATTTTAAAGAAATGACTCGGGAAGAAGTAGACGCGTACTTTAAAAAAAGTGTAGAGTTAATAAAAAGTATTCAAAGTCTAAGAGAGGTTTCTTTTTCTGTTTTAAAAATTATAAATAGACTATTGATAGTATTTTTGTCAGAAAATAAATTTGAAACTTTATTTAAAAAAGAGCCTTTTATTGTGGAGTATATGGATTTTTACAGCAAATTGAATAAAGATTCTTTAGATTACAAAGAAATAGAAAAAAACATCAAAAAATGTGATAATGTAATTTCTAATTGGTATTTTGAATTGTATAGGTATAATCTACTATTGGGAGAAATTGATTATTCTGGTTTAGATATTATGGAAATTATAGATGAGGGTATATTAGGAGACATTGAAACGCTTTCAGAGTACGAAAACTTGTTAAATGATACGAGTGAAGTAGTACTCGAGGGTGGTCAAATAGACGAAGAACCTATAGATATGGCTCTGATAAAAGGCGAAATAAAAAATGTCATTTCTTTAATTGAAGATATTTCAAGAAACATGAAAAATGAGTATAGAAAAGCGAGAATGAAAAGACTTATGGGAATTATTCCTGTACCTCAGAATTTTGAAAAAGAAGTCTTGCATTATATAAAAAACTCCATTGAGCTTGACAATTCACAGAGTAGAAAGTTATCTTTTATGCATACAGTAAAGAAAAAAATAGAACTTTACAATGATTTAAAAACCAAAAAATTTTTATGAAGCTATAATAAAAGGTGCAAAGGATGTTATTTAAAATGGTGAGGAAAACTATTGATGCCCTCCTTATTGGCGGGATGATGATTTCACTGCTTTTGGCTGTTTTGCTTAGTAGTTTGCAATATGTGGCTTTTAACGGTAATTTTTATAAAGAGGAATACGAAAAAAATGATGTAATGTCTGTAACTGGAATGAGTATCGATGAACTTATGAAAATAACCAAGATAATGCAGAGATATTTAATGGATAAAGAAGAGACTTTAGATGTAAGTGCAAAAATTAATGGCAGTATGCAGAGAATGTTTAATGATAGAGAATTAGCTCATATGAAAGATGTAAAAGATTTGTTTCAAATGGGTTTTTTAACAAGAAATATATCGATAATAGTTTTTATACTCATTTTTACATACTTTCTTTTTGCAAAATCCTTTTATAAAGCCTTCGATTATCTTTTAAAAGGTACAATATTTATAATAATTCTACTGTTGGCTTTTGCGTTGACGGTGACTTTGAATTTTGATAATTGGTTTACTGGTTTTCACCTTGTATTTTTTGACAATGATTTATGGCAATTAAACGCCGAAACAGATAGACTTATACAAATGTTTCCTTTAGAATTTTTTCAAGATGCTGTGTTTGTAATTTTCAGAAATGCTTTTTTTACTTTTATAGTTATACTTGCTATAGTATATGGGATACTAAAAATGACAAAAAAGCCTGTTTTTTAAATAGGCTTTTTTGTCATACGCATAAAGTATTTTCTTCTTCCCATAATGCTTCTAATTCTTCTTTTGTAATTGATTCTTTTTCTAAAAGCTTTTCGGCTATTGCAATAACTTTATGTTTATTTTCCAGCAATATTTTTTTGGCAAGTATATAACAGCTATTTATAATTTTGTCAATTTCTTTATCGACAATTTCTGTGGATTTTAACATGTGTAAGTCAAAAAACCCTGTTTCCCAATTCACTCATTCCATAATTGCAAACCATCTGATAGGCAATTTTCGTAGCTTCTTTTAAGTCATTTTCGGCTCCTGTTGAAATTTCATTGAATATTATTTCCTCAGAAGCTCTACCTCCTAAAAGCATGGTTATTTTATTTTTCAATTCTGTTTTTGTTAATAAAAAGGCATCGTCTTTAGGAAAGTTCAATACATATCCTAATGCTTCGCCTCGAGGAACGATTGAAATTTTTTCTATAGTATTTACGTTTAAAATTTTTCCAATAAGAGCGTGACCCGCTTCGTGGTACGCAGCAATAGTTTGTTCTTTTTCTAATACAGAAGGATTTTTCTTTTTAAGACCTGCAATTACGCGCTCTAACGCTTCTTCAAACTCTTCTTTTCCAATTTTACTTTTATTTTTCATCACAGCCAGTATTGCTGCTTCGTTGCACATAGTAGCCAGATGTGCGCCTGTCATACCATGAGTTTTTCGAGCTAATTCGGATAAAGAGACAGTTTCGTCAAGGGGTTTATTGCGGGTATGTACCTTTAATATTTCCAACCTTGCTTTCATATTAGGTGCTCCAATGTGTATAGTTCTATCGAATCTTCCAGGCCTCAGTAAAGCTTCGTCTAACATGTCAATTCTATTAGTTGCTCCTATGACTATAATCCCTTCGTTGCTATTAAAACCATCCATTTCTACCAACAGTTGATTTAAAGTTTGATCTTTTTCTGAATTGTTATCGGTGTTTCTCTTTGTTCCCACAGCATCTATCTCATCTATAAAAATAATACTGGGAGCGCTTTTTTTTGCTTTTGCGAAAAGAGCTCTTATGCGACTTGCACCTACTCCTACATATTTCTCTACAAATTCTGAACCGGAAGCACTTATAAAAGTAGAATTGGTTTCACCAGCTAATGCCGTAGCCAAAAGAGTTTTTCCTGTACCTGGTGGCCCGTAAAATAATATACCCTTAGGAATTTTCGCTCCCATTTTGTTGTACTTTTCTGTATTTGTCATAAAGTCGATTATAACTTTTAATTCATCGATCACTTCGTCTAAGCCTGCCACATCCTTAAAAGTGATATTGGTTTTTCGATGACTGGCATCTTCATTTGTCTCAGTGATATTGTTATAGTTTACAGGCATGAGCTCCGAAAATTTATTTTTAAATAGTAGGTAGGTTACAACAATTACTGCTGCTGTCAAGATAAAAGAAAGGTTGAGATTTAGATTTGGTTTTACTTCTGAGATAAAAATGTAAATAAAAAGTAAATTTATAAAGATAGAAAGCACCAAAATAACAATGTGTAAATTCTTTTTCATAATTTCTCGCCCCCACTTTTATTCTGAATGTAGTTTTTGCTTATTAATGCAATTTATTCGTTAATTGCAAGAGTATAAAAAATGATTTTAAAGGCAAAAATGTAAAATAAATGAACAATTAGGAGGTTAGATATGAAAGGTTACATGGGGATAGACGTAGGTTCTGTTAGTACTAATATTGCAGTAATTGATGAGAATAATAGAGTAGTAGATTCTGTTTACATAAGGACACAGGGTCAACCTATTAAAGCAGTTCAAAATGCTCTTCGCGAGATAAAAAATAAAATAGGAGATATGGTTATTAAAGGAGTAGGCACCACAGGGAGTGCAAGGCAATTGACTGGCTTAATGGTAGGGGCAGACATTGTCAAAAACGAAATTACTGCTCATGCTGTAGCAGCTTCCAATGTAATAAAGGATGTCAAAACGGTAATTGAAATAGGGGGACAAGACTCAAAGATCATAATTTTAAGAGATGGGGTAGTAGTAGATTTTGCAATGAATACAGTCTGTGCAGCAGGTACCGGTTCTTTTCTTGACCAGCAAGCATACCGGTTAAATATTCCCATCGAACAGTTTGGAGACATAGCCTTGCAATCTAAAAGTCCTGTCAGAATTGCGGGTAGATGTAGTGTTTTTGCAGAATCTGACATGATTCATAAGCAGCAGATGGGATATGCTCTTCCAGACATAATAAGTGGCTTGTGTGATGCCCTTGTTAGAAATTATCTAAATAATGTAGGGAAGGGAAAAGAAATAAAAGAGCCAATAGTGTTTCAAGGTGGTGTTGCCGCTAATAAGGGAATAAAGGCAGCATTTGAAAAGGCATTAGGGATGAAAGTATATGTGCCTGAACATTACGGAGTAATGGGAGCCATCGGGGCAGCAATATTGGCAAAAGAAGCAGTAAAAGAAAAAGGATATACTTCCTTTAAAGGCTTTGAAGTAAGTGACTTTAAATATAGAGCGGTAGGTTTTGAGTGTACTGCTTGCCCAAATCGATGCGAAGTCGTAGAGTTCATACAAGGAGATGAGGTAATTTCAAGATGGGGAGATAAGTGCGGCAGATGGTCTAACAGCACTAGCAAGAAAGTCCATGCAAATACAGCTAGTTAATTAATGGGAGGCAATATAAGCCTCCCAATTTTAAACCTTATTTTTCTATATATGTCCATTTCCAATCATTATCCACGCCAACTGCATGCCTTACAATTCCTTTTACGTAATCCTGCTGTACATAAGCAGTAGCTGAGAAAAACAGTGGAGAAATTGGCATATCTTCCATCAGAATTTCTTCAGCTTTTTTCATGTTTTCCATTCTTATTTCATTATTATTAGTACTTTTTGCTTCTGCAATTAACCTATCATATTCAGGATTTGAGTAAAAAACCCGATTTGGCTCGCCACTCGTTTCAGTGACCCACAGGTCCATAAAAGTCATTGGATCGTTGTAATCGGCTCCCCATCTTGTCAATATTACATCGAATTGTCCTTGTGAGTACATTTGCAATCTTATCTTAAATGGAACATTTTGCAGTTCTACATTTACACCTAGATTTTTTCTCCAAAACTCTTGAATTGCTTGAGATTCTCTTTTAGCTACATCTGTATCATCAGCTAACAGGACTATTTTAGGCAAAGTAGTTATGCCTAATTCTTTCATTCCTTTAACCAGTAATTCTTTTGCCTGTGCTACATCTTCTTTGAATAAATCTCCAACTTCTTTGCGGAACTCACCATTTTTCCCGGGAATGCCATAAGGTACAAATCCATAAGCAGGTATAGAGCCATCTTTTAAAATATTTTCTGTTAATTGCTTTCTATCGAGGGATAATCCGAAGGCTTTTCTTATATTTGCATTTTTAAACACCGGATTTTTTGTATTAAATGCTAAAAAGTAAGTAAAACCATTAGGATATATTTGAAGCTTGTCCTTATATTTTTCTACATAATCACCTGTAACAGTTATTACATCGTATTGACCTGTATCAAAATTTTGGGCTATAGTATTCATGTCTTTAACCATATCCATATAAATTTCATCTAATTTAACATTGTTTTTGTCCCAGTATTTATCATTTTTTACCAGGACAATATTTTGCTCATGATTCCATTCTTTTAATATGAAAGGACCACTGTATACAAGCGTATCAGGAGTTGTGGCTAATTTATCTCCTACTTTTTCTACAAAGGATTTTTCTAAAGGCAGATATGTTATAAAAGCCGTTAAGCTTAAGAAATAAGGAGTAGGAGCTTCTAAATCTACTTGCAATGTCTTGTCGTCTAATGCTTTTACTCCTACTTCATCAGCACTGACCTCACCAGCATTATATTTTTCTGCATTTTTTATTGGAAACATTATATAGGCATAATCCGATGCTGTTTTAGGATCTAATGCCCTTTTCCAAGAATATTCAAAATCATAGGCTGTTATGGGATTGCCATCGCTCCAATATATATTGTCTTTTAAATAGAAAGTGTAATGTAAACCATCTTCAGATATTTTCCAATCTTTAGCTAAACCTGAACCCTTCTGTGGTATTTCATCGGGGCCAAGCCTTACTAAACCTTCCAATACTGCATTAAGCACTTGAAAAGAAACTCCATCTGTTGAGGTTTGAGGATCTAAGCGAGGTGGCTCTTCACCGAGATTTAACCTTAGAACTTGTTTTTCTTTTGTTGAATTTGCTGTACTTTGCGCTGATTTACCACTGCATCCTGATAAAATAACAGATATAATAAAAATAAAAGTTAACAAAAAGATTACAACTTTTCGCATAAACCGTATTCCCCCATTCGTTTTTTGAAGATATTTTACTGCGAATAAACTTTTTGTGCAAGGGAATTATTTTTAAATTTTATTACAAAATTTTTATAACACTAAAAATGTTAATCTACATTAAACTTATTAAAAGCCCTTCCGAAATAATATGTAAAATTGTATAATAAAATTATAAAGTAATAATTTCGGGGGTTAAATGATGGATAACCGTGATATTATTTTTGCTCTTGACATTGGGACAAGGGTAGTTGTAGGGATAGTTGGAATTGAAAATAATGGGAAATTCCAAGTGCTTGCTGTTGAACAGATGGAACATGAAAGTAGGGCAATGTTTGATGGGCAAGTTCATGATATAGATAAAGTTGCTAATGTTGTTGAAAAAATAAAGAGAAGTCTTGAAGACTCTTTAAATATAAAATTGACAGAAGTATGTATTGCGGCGGCGGGAAGGTCTTTAAAGACTCAATCTGCGAGAGCGGAAAAAAATATTGATGAAGAGCACGAAATAACGGTAGAAGATATAGACAATCTCGAGTTGGAAGCTCTTGAGATTGCACAAAATTCCATTGTTTCTCAATCAGGGGTTACAAAATATCATACCGTCGGTTATACAGTATCCAATTATTACTTAAATAGTTTTCCTATTACCAATTTAAAAGGACATAAAGGCCGTGAAATAGCAGTAGAAATTTTAGCTACTTTTCTTCCTTACGATGTAGTAGAAGGGCTCTATGCTGCAGTAAAAAAAGCTGGGTTGGAAGTTTCATATATCACGTTAGAGCCTATAGCAGCAATAAATGTGGCAATTCCACCTGAAATTCGGATGTTGAATATAGCTCTTGTAGATATAGGAGCAGGTACTTCTGATATTGCTATATCAAAAGAAGGAAACATAATAGCATATTCTATGGTGCCTTATGCCGGTGATGAAATTACGGAATCAATTGCTACCCATTTCCTCACCGATTTTAATACTGCTGAGAAAATAAAAAAAGCACAAAAAAAGAAATCAAATTTAAAGACGTGTTAAATATAGAGCACAAAATAACAAAAGAAGAAGTAATGGAAATTATAGCGCCACAAGTTAAAGTTTTGGCGCAAAAGATATGCAGCGAAATTATAAAATATAATGGTAAAAGCCCTTCTGCGGTTTTTTTAGTCGGTGGCAGTAGTAATCTTCCTAATTTGCCTGAAGAAATAGCATCTATATTGAATTTACCTATAAATAGAGTATCTGTACGAGATATAAAATCAGTAGAAATTTTAGATTACAAAGGGAAGACGTTAAAAGGCCCTGAAAGCATAACTCCAATAGGAATAGCTTACTCTGCAATGATAAATAAGAGAAAGGACTTTATAAAAGTTTCTATTGACAATGAAACAATAAAGATTTTTAACATAAAAAATCCCACGGTAATGGATGCTTTAGTTGCTATAAACTATGACTCTAAAAATTTAATTGTACAAAATGGCAAAGATTTAGTTTTCAATCTTAACGGCCAAAGAATCGTTGTTAAAGGTGAAGAAGGAACACCTCCCAAAATATATGTAAATGATTCATTAGCAAATTTAAAAACTCCTATAAAGGATGGAGACGAAATAACAATTATAAAAGGTCAAAAAGGGCAAGATGCTACAATAACTGCTGGTGAACTACTAAAGCAGCAAAAAGGGAAAATAATTTTTGTAAATGATTCAAAAGTGGACCAAAATTATGTTATAAAAAATGGGGATGAGATAGTTATAAAAGAAGATTTAACAAGTTTTGTTGTAACAGTAAATGGGAAAGAAGTAGTGTTAAAGGGGAAAGAAGAGTATCTGTTTGTAGACGTATTTAATTTTATAGATTTGAAACTGGATAATAACAAAGTGCCAGAAATGAAACTTAATGGAAGGCGTGCCTCCTATACAGATATATTGAAGCCAGGAGATAATATTGAAATTGAAATATAAAAGTAGGTGAAGTCTCCGCTTTTAAAAGGGTGGAGACTTTAATTTTATTCGCTTTTAAATATATAAAGTTGTGGAATTTTGACATTGCTGATATAATTAAGGGAGAGGTGAAAAGAGAATGGATGTATTTATCGAAAAATTAGTCAAAAAACAAAAAACTTCGAAGGATACTCTATTTAGTATTGGTGTTGTGGTGGCTACATTAATTATTGTGTTTGGCGTGATACCTTTAATACCAATAGTTAGAAATTTCTTGATTTTCTTTTTGCTTTTGTTTGGCTATTTAGCGTATTACTTAATAAGGTCGAGAAACATTGAGTTTGAGTATTCACTTACAAACAGTGATTTGGATGTGGATAAAATAATTGACCAAAAAAGAAGGAAACATGTTGTAAGCGTTGATTGTAGAGATTTTGAAATCATGGCAAGGGTTAATACTGACAAGTTCACAGAAGACATAAAAGCTATTAAAAATCGAATTGAAGCGGTAAGTTCTATGTCTTCTCCTGATGTATATTTTGCAGTTTTTGAAGATAAAGGGATAAAAACTGTTTTGTTTTTTGAGCCAAATGAAAAGATGATAGAGACTATAGGAAGATATATACCAAGAAAACTTTTCAAATAAGTGAAGAGGTAGTTTAAGAATGAAATAAGAGTTAGAACTTTTGGAGATAAATAACTAACAACTTTGCAAGGGGTTGATATAAGTGATTAAAGCAATTATCTTTGACATGGACGGTGTAATTATTGACAGTGAGCCAATACACATTAAATTAGAAGAGGAATTATTCAAAAGTTTAGGAGTAGAGATAAGTGAAGACGAACATTTGACATTTGTAGGGACTTCTTCTTATTACATGTGGAGGAAAATTAAAGAAAGATTTAATCTTTCTCAAAGCGTAGAAGAGCTTGTAGAAGTAGATAGAAAAAGGTATTTAGAGCATGTCTTGAAAACAGGCGAAATAATTCCTATAGAAGGTATAACAGAGACGGTAAAAAAGCTTTTTGAGAAAGAGTATAAATTAGCTGTTGCTTCTTCCTCTCCTATAGATGTGATAGAATTAGTTGTGAAAAAGTTGGGAATTGATAAATGCTTTGAGGTGCTTGTATCTGGAGACTATGTAAAAAATAGCAAACCAGCACCAGATATATTTTTATATACAGCAGACAAATTAAAAGTAAAACCCCATGAGTGTGTTGTAATTGAGGATTCATATAATGGAGTTTATGGTGCTAAAAAAGCAGGGATGAAAGTGATAGGTTTTAAAAATCCTAATTCCGGAAATCAGGACTTATCAGAAGCTGATTTTATTATAAGTTCTTTAGGAGAAGAATTATTAGAAATTATAGATGAATTAAACAATGATGGAAGATGTTGTAAAAACTAATAAAATAAATGGTGCGCCTGACAGGAATCGAACCTGCGACCTCTCGGTCCGGAGCCGAACGCTCTATCCGCTGAGCTACAGGCGCACACTTTACACATAAAAGTTTACTATGAAAAAATTAACCTGTCAAATGGATTTGATATTTATTAAACGTAGTGGTAAAATAATATTTGGAAACAATAAGCAAAAGGAGGAGTGACAGATGCAAGCAATCAGTATCGAAGCTATAAAAAGAGATACTGGTAAAAATGCAGCTCGCTGTTTGAAAAATCAAGGCTATATTCCTGCTATTTTATATGGCAAGGGTATGGCGGAGAGCATTCCTTTGGCAGTGGAATATAACGCGCTTCAAAGGTTGCTACAAAAACATGGAAGGAATGTCCTCCTCAATGTGATTGTGGATGGTTCTACTCATAATGCGGTTATTAAAGAAATTCAAGAAGATACTTTGAAAGGGAAAATAATTCATGTGGATTTCCAAAGAGTGTCAATGTATGAAGAAATTGAAGCTACTGTTCCGTTGAAATTTGAGGGAATAGGCCTTATTGAAAGTAGAGGTGGAATTGTACAGCATCAACTTTGGGAGTTGACAGTGGAAAGCTTACCCGACAAAATTCCTCAAGAAATTGTTGTGGATTTAAGCAATTTAGAGATTGGAGATACACTTTTTGTAAAAGATATACAAGTTCCTGAGGGAGTAAAAGTTGTAGATGACCCTGATGAGATTGTAGTTTCTGTATTGGCACCGAGAGAAAGTGAAGAAGAAGAGGCAGAAGAAGAGGCTACTGAAACAGCAAAAGAAAGTGAATAATAAAAAAGAGAGGTTATCCCTCTCTTTTTTTAATAATTAGCGATTTTTCTCTTTTCATTGGTTAGCCTTTCTGGGATTATATCATTTCGGATTAAGTCTTCATAAGTTTCTCGCGCAACGATTATGTCAGCCTGACCATTAGATACGAGTACTGCAGCAGGACGAGGTAACCTGTTATAATTGCTGGCCATCGAATAATTGTAAGCACCTGTACACAGCACTGCTAAAATATCTCCTTCTTCAATTTTAGGTAGGGTAATATCCCAAATTAGCATATCACCTGATTCGCAAAGCTTTCCTGCTATTGATACTTTTTCTGATTTTATATTCTTAGCTTTATTAGCTACAATAGCATCATATTTTGCTCCATATAAAGCGGTACGTATATTATCAGACATTCCTCCATCTACTGCTACGTATTTTCTAACACCTGGTATGTCTTTAATTGCTCCTACTGTGTAAAGAGTAGTTCCAGCATTTCCTATTATAGAACGACCTGGCTCTACAATTATGTTTGGCATTTTTATATTTAAAGCAACGGAATATTCCTTTACTGCTTGCATTATTTCTTGTGCTATTTGTTCGATTGGCTGGGGATCGTCCTCTTCTACATATGCTATTCCAAAACCTCCACCTAAATCTAGTTCCCCTACTTCCCAACCTAAAAATTCTTTTACTAATTTTAAGAAATTCATCATAATTTCTATTTCAGCTTTATAAGATTCTGCATCAAAAATCTGAGAACCGATATGAGAATGTAGACCTACTATATTTACATTTTCCAAAGTTAAAGCATATTCTATGGCTCTCATTGCGTCTCCATTAAAAAGAGGGAAGCCAAATTTTGAATCTATTTGTCCTGTTTTTACATATTGGTGAGTATGAGCTTCTACACCAGGAGATACTCTTATATAAATATTAGGAACTTTATTCATCTTTTTTGCCAAGTCATTTAACATATTTAGTTCAAACCAATTATCTACAATGATTCTCCCAATGTTATTTTCTAATGCCATTATAAGTTCTTCTTTCGATTTATTGTTGCCGTGAAAGTATATTTTTTCAGCAGGGAATCCTGCTTTTAACGCAGTATATAATTCTCCACCAGAAACGACATCAAGACCCAAGTTTTCTTCTTCAATTATTTTGCATATTGCCATTGTCATGAAAGCTTTGCTGGCATAAATCACTTCATTTCCTGGATAATCTTTTTTAAAGCCATTGTAAAATGCTCTACAATTTTGTCTTAAGAGCTCTTCATCTATTACATAAAGCGGTGTACCAAACTTTTTTGCAAGAGTTACAGTATCGCAACCACCTATTTCCAAATGACCCTTTGAATTTATTTTCATTGTCCCATGCAACATTCTATCAACCTCATTTACTTTAATAATTTAAATTATGAAACTAAAAACAAAATAAAATACAGCTAAGTATTACCTCAGCTGCCTATTTTGCACATAGACATGGTAATACCTCCTTCCCCCTATAGCGAGATAGCTCTTCACTGAAGGCTCGGGAAACCTCCAGTGACAGTCCTATACCTATTCGGCATAGGCCCAGCTGCGTAAACTTTAAGGAATTTACGCGCTTCGGCGAGCATCCCTTTCATATACCTTCATCGGCCCTTAAATACCTCTGGTATACTACTCTTGATGACCCGCGCCTCTACCTCACCTTCCAAGAAGATGAGGTATTGTTATTCAATTTTTTTATTATAATATCATTTATGAAAACAGCTGTCAATAGATTTTCAAAAAATTTTTTATTAGAGATTAAAAAATGGGTAAACTAAATAAGAGGTGGTATAAGTGCCATGGATAATAACTTTCGTAGTTTCATGGATTATTTTATTTTTATTAGTTGATTGGAGGTATATAAAATATACTGTATGGGGAGGCCTATTAGCTTTAAGCTTTCAACTTGTTGTAGATGAAATTGCAATTGGTCTTAATCTTTACGATTTTTCTAATGTTGTTATTAGGATCTTTGATTCAAGTTTATTTTTTACTTTAGGTGCGCCTTTTTGCATAGGGGTATTGTATGCACAAACATATCCTAAAAATAATATTTTGCGCCTTATAGATGTGATTATTTCAGCCGCATTATTTTTTATAATGGAATATTCATTAGTGCATATAGGGGCACTAAAGTATCTTCACTGGCACTATTTATATAGTCTAATTATAGACGTGGTAGCACTTTTGGCCTTAGGGAATCTCATCACTATTTTTAAATTGTCCCCCTGGATGAGGAGGGGGAAATAGTGAAACTATATGTTTTTTGGAGTTTGATTGCTATTGATGGAGTATTAGTGTTCTTGTGGTTTAATTTTTTAAATAAAATTCAAAAAAAAGAGGGTTAAAGAAAAAAATACCTACTATTGTAGATATATTGTACAAAAATTTGTGCTAAATATCATATTTATTGACGATAGTAAAGAAGAAGAAATAGTATTATAATAAAAACATCAAACGTTTTCTAATAGGGGGAATCTAAAAATGGCTGATGTTGTACTCAAACATGTTTACAAAGTCTATCCAGGCGGTGTTACCGCAGTTAAAGATTTTAATCTAGAAATTCAGGACAAAGAGTTTATAGTATTGGTTGGACCTTCTGGCTGTGGTAAAACTACAACATTGAGAATGATAGCAGGGCTTGAGGAAATATCTCAAGGCGAACTTTATATTGATGGCAAACTTGTGAATGACGTGCCACCAAAAGATAGGGATATCGCAATGGTATTCCAAAACTATGCTCTTTATCCTCATATGACAGTGTATGACAATATGGCTTTTGGTCTTAAACTTAGAAAGGTTCCAAGAGCGGAAATTGATAGAAAAGTAAAAGAAGCAGCTCGAATTTTAGGATTGGAAGAATATTTAAACAGGAAACCAAAAGCTTTGTCAGGTGGACAAAGACAGAGGGTTGCATTGGGGCGTGCTATTGTCCGCAATCCAAAAGTATTCTTGATGGATGAACCTTTGTCCAACTTAGATGCAAAATTGAGAGTACAAATGAGAACCGAGCTGGCTAAACTACACGATAGATTGCAGACGACTTTCATATATGTTACCCACGACCAAACAGAAGCTATGACAATGGGTACAAGAATAGTAGTTATGAAGGATGGAGTTATTCAGCAAGTAGATAAACCTCAGACTATTTATGATTATCCAAATAATTTATTTGTTGCTGGATTTATTGGAAGTCCTCAAATGAACTTTATTGATGCAAGATTAGAGAATAAGAATGGCAAAGTATATGCTACTTTTAAGGGATTCAGCGTTTTGGTGCCAGAAGGGATTTTAAAGAGATTAAAAGATCCAAGCTACGTTGGAAAAGAAATTGTGCTAGGAATAAGGCCAGAAGATTTGCATGACGAAGAAGTGTTCTTGGAAGCATATCCAGAGGCTGTAGTCGAAGCAAAAGTAGAAGTTACAGAGCTAATGGGTCCAGAGACATTTCTATATTTGGATGTGAATGGTGTTTCATTGACAGCAAGAGTAGATCCAAGAACAAGAGCAAAAGCAGGAGACGTAATTAAAATAGGATTTGATATAAATAAATTGCACATGTTTGACAAAGAAACAGAAATGACAATTTTGAATAGAGTAATAAGCTAAAAGGCGGTTATTCCGCCTTTTATTTTTTGTGTCAAAATACCACATAAATTTACATTTGCCTATTATTTCTTCTAGGAAATAGTGTATAATTATTGTATACTATAAAGTAAGGTGGTATGAAAATGATCGGCTATGACCTTATAAAAAAGGTAGCCTACGATATTCAAAAAAATATTCAAATGCCAATATATATAATAGATAAGTCCGGAAATTTAATTTACGGCGACAAAGATTTTTTTGAAAAAAAAGCAGGATTTTTAAAGATAAATGTAGAATATATTGATGAAAAAGAGATATATGAAGTAGGGGAATTTATATGCTATAACATATTTTACAATGATGTTCTCTTTTTTACTATCGCTTTAGAAGGAAAAGATGAACAATCAAAAAAAGTGCTTTATCTAATTTCTCTAATTTTTGAACAATTGCTGCAGAAATATAATAGAGAAGAGTTTTTGATAGAGGCTTTAACAGGTAAATTAAGCGTAAATTTAGTGTCGTATTATGCTGAAAAATATAAAATAAATAAGAATGTGAAATACACAGTAGCAATTGTCGAATCGAATAATGAAATTGACGATGCGATAAAAATAATTACCAACATTTTTGATAAAGGTAATTTATATACTGTAAAATTTGATGATAAAAGATTTGCAGCGATATTTTCTTACAAAGGAAATAACTCTTTAATAGAACTTTATAAAACTATGAAAGATATGATAGAATCTGAAGGCTATATGAAAGTAAAAATAGCCAGTTCTTCTTCCTTTGTGCCAATTGAGGATATACATATCGCCTATAGGGAAGCAGAGACAGCCTTACTTATTGGTAAAAAATTGGAAGATGAAAAAGGAATATATATTTACGAAGATTACAGCTTTGCAGAAATTTTATGGGGAATTGACATAGAAAAAGTAAATAATTTTATTAAGAAAAGAAATATTGATTTTGGTATTTTCAAAGATGAGGAATTGATACAAACCTTAAATGCTTTTTTTAGAAATAGTCTAAATTTGAGTGAGACTGCCAGAGAGTTATACATCCATAGGAATACATTAGTTTATAGACTTGATAAAATTTTTAAAATGACAGGCCTGGATGCTAAGAATTTTGATGAAGCTGTCCTGTTAAAGATGATCATGACTTTGACAAAATTATACGATATTCCGAGGTGAGAAAATTTGATAAAGTTTATAAATGTATCTAAAAGATACAATAAAGATATAATTGCTCTTTCAAATATTAGTTTTGAAATTGAAAGTGGAGAATTTGTATTTATTGTTGGGCCTAGTGGTGCAGGTAAATCAACTTTAATTAAATTATTGCTAAAAGAGGAAGAACCTACTTCTGGCAGTATTGTGATTAATAAAAAAGATATAACAAAACTTAAAAAGCGGGAGATACCTTATTTGAGAAGGAGTATGGGGGTAGTTTTTCAAGATTTTAGATTGCTTCCTAATAAAACAGTGTTTGAGAATGTTGCCTTTGCTATGGAAATAGTTGGAGCACATCCAAAGGAGATAAGAAGAAAAGTCCCGATGGTATTGTCATTAGTAGGATTAAGTGATAAAGCGGACAAGTATCCTAGGCAGCTGTCTGGTGGAGAACAGCAAAGGGTTTCTTTAGCAAGAGCTATTGTAAATGAACCTTCTATTCTTATAGCAGACGAACCTACGGGGAATCTGGATCCTGATACTTCCTGGGAAATTGTAAAACTTATTTCTGAAATAAATAAAAGAGGTACTACAGTTGTTATGGCCACCCATGCAAAAGACATAGTAGATGCTATGAAAAAAAGGGTAATAGCGCTGGAAAAAGGAAACATAGTACGAGATGAAGCAAGGGGTGTTTATGGATATGCTCTTTAGAAATTTAAAATATTTTTTAAAAGAAGGTTTTAGCAATTTAGCAAGAAATAGGCTTATGACAATAGCTTCTATAACTTCTGTAATGGCAGCAATGCTTATTTTAGGTTTGTTTCTTGTTATTATTTTAAATGTTAATAGTTTGACTAATCAGGTGGAATCTCAATTAGAACTTAAAGCGTTTTTAAAAGATAATATTTCTGAGCAAGAAGTTAGCCAAATAGGTAATGAGATAAAAACAATACCTGGTGTTACTTCAGTAGTTTTTGAATCTAAAGAAGAGGCTTTACAAAAATTTAAACAACAATTAGGAGATAAAAGCTATTTAGCAGAAGGTTTAGAAAAGGACAATCCCCTTCCCCAATCTTATATAGTAAAAGTGAAAGATGCTGGTTTAATGAAAGATATTTCAAACGAGATAAAGCAAATAAATGGAGTTGACAAGGTAAGTTATGGGCAAGATGTTGTAGATAAGCTTCTTGGAATTATAAAGATAATAAGGATAGTGGGGCTTTCCATTATACTTATTCTCTTTATAATTTCAATTGTCATAATTTCCAACACAATAAAATTGGGGGTTTTTGCAAGGAGAAGAGAAATAAACATAATGAAGTATATTGGAGCGACTGATTGGTTTATACGATGGCCCTTTTTGATTGAAGGTGTAGTATTAGGACTGGTAGGTGCCTTGTTATCAGTTGCACTATTAGTTTTAATTTATGGATATGTGCTTGATATTATTAATAATAAATTAATAGTGTTTCAACTATTGCCATTAGAAAAAATAGTAGGGGACATTTTGGTGTATTTTTCTTTAATTGGTGCAATAATTGGAGCCTTAGGAAGTGGACTTTCAATTAAAAGGTTCTTGAATGTGTAAAATTTACAAGGGGGAAATAGCATTGCGAAGATACAGGTGGAAATGGCTACTCTTTGTTGTTATATTTCTCTTTACAGTGCTCTTTACGTCCTATCCAAAAGCGGACCAGCTTCAAGATGCTAAAAACAAATTAAATCAAATTCAAAAATCCATTACTGAGACTAAGAAGAAAAAGGAAGAAGTAATTAATCAAAAAAATGATATTGCCGCTCAAATAGCAGATTTAGATAAAAAACTTAATGCTACACAGCAAGAATTAGCAAATGCACAAAAACAATTGTCTGATATTACTGCAAAACTTAACAAAACGCGCAAAGAATTAGAAGCGGCCAAACAAAAGGAAAATACCCAGTTCCAAACAATGAAGGAGCGCATAAGGGCTATATACATAAGTGGAGAATGGGGATATTTAGATGTGCTTCTTGGTGCCAAAAATTTTGGAGATTTTATAACACGATTGGATATTGTAAAACGCATAGTAGATTTTGATTCGAATTTATTTGAATCCTATAAGCAACAAAGAGAACTTATTGAACAAAAAGAGGAAGAATTAGCACAAATGCAAAAAGAAGCGCAAAATTATAAAAATCAAATAGTTTCTCGACAAAGGGAATTACAAGTAGCTATGGCCTCGCGGGAAGGTTTAATGAGAGATTTAGAGAGACAGCAAAAACTATATGAACAACAGGAAGACGAGTTACTGCAACAATCAAAACAACTAGAAACAGTTATTCAACAATTACAAGCGAAGTCAAAAATTAAATATGGTGGTGGAAAACTCTTATGGCCTGTTCCTTCTAGTAGTGTTATAACCTCACCTTTTGGAATGAGATATCATCCTATACTTAAACAGAGTAGAATGCATACGGGTATTGATATTGCTGCCGAGACGGGCGCTTCAATAGTAGCTGCGGCAGATGGACAAGTCATTTTTGCAGGTTATTACGGTGGATATGGATATGCAGTAATTATAGACCATGGAGACGGAATATCCACTTTGTATGGTCATAATTCTGCTTTATTAGTTAAAGAAGGAGATATGGTTAAAAGAGGTCAAGTTATAGCGAAGGCAGGAAGCACAGGTTTAAGTACAGGGCCTCATTTGCACTTTGAAGTGCGCAAAAACGGTGTTCCTGTAGATCCGATGGACTGGTTAAAATAACCAGTCTGTTTTTTTATTTCATGAATGTTGTATAATAAAAAAGAACATACATATATAATTTTAAGAGACTAAAAAAGGTGGGGAAATTATGGCAAAAAAAAGATTTTATATTTTATTAGCAGTGCTTTTAATAGTTACAAATGTTATAACTTTTATGTTAGCAAATGCAGTATCAGTGGCTCTTCCTAATGGTAAAGTCCTTGTTTCTCGTGAGGAGTACCAGTTGATAGAAGAATATAATAAGCTTTTTGATATTGAGAAAATTCTTGAAAATAGGTATGTTGATAAAGTTAACTCCTCAGTCCTTTTAGAAGGCGCTATGAAAGGGATGGCCAACTCTTTAGGAGACCCTTATACTGTATACATGAATAAAAAAGAGTTTTCTGATTTTATGACTCAGACTACAGGCACTTATGGGGGAATAGGTATAGTTGTAGCAGTTGATAAAGAAGATCATATTGTAGTGGTTTCTCCAATAAAAAATACACCAGGAGAAAGAGCAGGGATAAAATCCGGGGATATAATAGTAGAAGTGAACAATACAAAAGTAAGTGGCAAAAATTTAGACGAGGCAGTGGCAATGATGAGAGGACCTCAAGGAACACAGGTAACGCTTACTATAATGAGAGAAGGAAAAACTTTTACTAAGACAATCACGAGAGAGATAATAAAATTAGAAACGGTATATGAGGAAATGCTTCCTGATAAGATTGGATATATTAAGATTACAATGTTTGATCAAAGTACTTCTGATGACTTTAAAGCATCCCTTAATAGATTAAAATCTCAAGGAATGAAAGGACTTATAATAGATTTAAGAGATAATCCTGGTGGACTTTTAGAGGAAACTATAGATATTTCTAATTTAATTTTGCCCAAAGGAGTTGTTGTGACGACTAAAGGAAGAGTTGACAATAAAGAATATTATTCTAAAGGACCAGGATTGGGATTGCCTATTGCAGTGCTTGTAAATAAAGGCAGTGCCAGTGCTTCAGAAATTTTAGCAGGTGCAATAAAAGATAGAAAAGTAGGAATTTTAGTTGGAACCACTACCTTTGGGAAAGGGCTGGTACAAACTGTTGTTGACTTTGGCGATGGTACAGGATTAAAATATACTATTGCGAGATATTACACGCCAAATGGCACAAATATTCAAGGCAAAGGAATTGAGCCAAATTACGTAGTAGAGCTTCCTGCAAATTACACTCTTCAAGATACTCCTGACTTAAAAAGAGATACTCAGCTTATAAAAGCTTTTGAGATTGTAAAAAGTGAGATAAAGTAGGGTGTTAAAATGATAGCTTTTATTCAAGTTTTTTGGATGGCAATAAAGACAATAGCTTTGTCAATTTTTAATCCTTTTTTCTGGATAGTGATAATTCTAATGATAATGCAGTATAGAAATAAAATAGCTATAGAAAGAGAGATTATGGGACATGAGCAAGAACCAATGAAAGAATTGGTTCTTGACTCTATCTTTTATGGTGTAATTGCTGCAATAATTGGGAGCTTTTTTATGATATTTTTAGGAATAACAATAGAAAATGTAGGGCTTCAGTATGTATGGCCTTTGGCTATAGTGTTAATGTTTGTCAATCCTAGATATATTTGTTTTTCTTATGCAGGAGGAATAGTTTCCCTATCCAGCTTAATTTTTGGATTTCCTAGTATAAGTGTTCCTGCACTTATGTCTATTGTAGGTATTCTTCATTTGATGGAAAGCCTTTTAATATATATAGATGGTCCAAGGAATACCACTCCTATCTTTGTAAGGCTTAAGGATGGGCGAGTGGCAGGAGGCTTTACTATGCAAAAATTTTGGCCTATTCCTTTTGCTGCATTAACTATTGCTACTGGGATAACAATAACGGGACAGGGAGTAAATATGCCAGATTGGTGGCCCATTATCAAACCGGCTGGAATTGATTTAAATAATGCAATTTTTTAATTATGCCAGGTATTGCAGCTTTAGGATACGGAGATTTAGCTTTAACACAACTTCCAGAAAAGAAAACGCGAATTTCTTCTATACGTTTATTTTTCTTTAGTATAGTTTTGATTATATTGGCGATATTAGGAATCTATATTAAATTATTTCAATATTTAGCAGCTATTTTTGCTCCAGTGGCTCATGAGCTTTTAATTTTAATAGGCCAAAGAGAAGAAAGGGAAAATCCACCTCTTTTTGTAGCGCCAGATACAGGAGTGATGATTTTAGCGACAGCAAAAGGTTCTCCCGCTAGAGAAATGGGAATTAAACCGGGGGATGTAATATTAAAAATTAATGATATTCCTATTAATGAGCCAGATGATATAATACGAATACTCAATGAACGGCCTTCTGTGATGTGGATCACTGTAAAAGATTTAAATGGTAATTACACTAACTATGAATATAAGGATCCACAGGGAATTTTGGGATTAGGAGTTTTAATAGTGCCAAAGGCAACTTCTATGATTTATGAAATCAATGAGGGGGGAATATTTATAAAAAACTAAAAGAAATATTTAAAAACATCTTTAAGAAAAACAAATAAGGAGGCAAAGTGTGTGTTTTTACAAACTTTTGAAACATATAATTCTATTAATGAAAGAGAATTAAAAGACAAAAATGTCGTTGTAATAGATACTCTACGGGCGACAAGTGTTATTACTACTGCTTTGTACAACGGAGCTAAAGAGATTATTCCAGTTTCAGAAGTAGAAGAAGCGATCGAACTTGTAAAAAGTTTAGATAAAAAAACTTATCTTTTAGCTGGGGAAAGAAACTCTACAAAGATTGAAGGCTTTGACCTATCTAATTCTCCTTTAGAGTATACTCGTGAAAAAGTAGAGAATAAAACGATAATTTTTACTACTACTAATGGAACAAAAGCTTTAAAAAAAGTCTCTTTAGCAGATAATGTAATTTTAGGATGCCTTTTAAATGCTTCTGCTGTTGCTAAGTATATATACACAAGCAATAAAGATACAGTAATTGTATGTGCTGGTACAGAAGGGAAATTTTCTTTTGACGACATAATAACTGCTGGAGTGATATATAAAAAATTGCAAGATTTAATGAAATTTGAAAGTGATGATTTGTCAAAAGCCTGTTATTTTTTGTATAAACCTTATGAGGACAACTTGTATGAAATAATGAAGGAGGGCTATCACTTTAAAAGATTAAAAGACTTAGGGTATGATGAAGATATTGAGTTTTGCTTGACAGTTGATAAGTTTGATATTGTGCCAAAACTTAAAGACGGAATTATAAAAAATTCAGCCGACCTGTAAAGGCCGGCTGTTTGGTTATGTTTGTGTTGACAAGTAGGGTATGCTATAATAATAAGATGATAAATTGCAAAGAGGGTAGAAAAAATGAGTGGATTTAAGTTGGTATCTAATTTTAAACCAACAGGAGACCAACCTCAAGCTATAGAGAAATTAGTTGAAGGGGTAAAAAAAGGATATAGATTTCAAACCTTATTGGGTGTGACGGGTTCTGGAAAAACCTTTACTATGGCTAATATAATACAAAAGTTAAATCGCCCTACTCTTGTCATTGCTCATAATAAGACTTTGGCTGCGCAATTATACAGTGAATTTAAAGAGTTTTTTCCAGACAATGCAGTGGAATATTTTGTAAGTTATTATGACTACTACCAACCGGAGGCTTATATACCCCAAACTGATACTTATATTGAAAAAGACGCTTCTATAAATGAAGAAATAGATAAATTGAGGCACTCTGCTACGGCAGCTCTTTTTGAGCGAAGAGACGTTATAATTGTCGCCAGTGTTTCTTGTATATATGGCTTAGGTGACCCTGTAGATTACGAAAATCTTATGCTTTCCCTAAGGCCGGGAATGATAAAAGATAGGGACGAAATAATTAAAAAGCTTGTAGATATACAATATGAAAGAAATGATGTGAATTTTACAAGAGGCAAATTCAGGGTAAGAGGAGATGTAATAGAAATTTTCCCTGCTTCTTTTTCCAATAAGGCGATAAGGGTTGAGCTTTTTGGAGATGAAATTGACAGAATAGCGGAAATTGATGTATTAACAGGCGAAGTACTGGGATTAAGAAAACACGTGGCTATATTTCCGGCTTCTCACTATGCTACTTCAAAAGATAAATTGGAAAGAGCAATAAAAAGCATTCGAGAAGAATTGGAGCAAAGGTATAAAGAACTTAAAGATGCTGGTAAAATAGTAGAAGCTGAAAGGCTAAAACAGAGAACAAATTACGATTTAGAGATGCTACAAGAGATGGGCTACTGCCAAGGAATAGAAAATTATTCAAGGCATATTTCAGGAAGACCTCCAGGAAGCCCTCCTTATACCCTTTTAGATTATTTTCCTAAAGATTTTCTTATTTTTATAGATGAGTCTCATGTGACAATTCCTCAGATCAGAGGCATGTACAATGGAGACAGGTCAAGGAAAGAAGCATTAGTAGAATACGGATTTAGACTTCCTTCTGCTTTTGACAATCGTCCCCTTACTTTTGAAGAGTTTGAAGAGAGAATAAATCAAGTTATCTTTGTTTCTGCAACACCAGGGCCTTATGAGATTGAACATTCAGAGCAGGTTGTTGAGCAGTTAATACGACCGACAGGTCTTGTGGATCCAGAAGTGATAGTAAAGCCTGTTAAGGGACAAGTAGATGATTTGATAGGGGAAATTAGAAAAACAGTTGATAAAGGCTTTAGAGTGCTTGTTACAACTCTTACGAAAAAAATGGCTGAGGATTTAACGGATTATCTCAAGGATATGGGAATAAAAGTAAAATATTTACATTCTGATATTGAGACGATTGAAAGGGTTGAAATAATAAGAGATTTAAGGCTGGGTAAATTCGATGTTTTAATAGGCATAAACCTTTTGAGAGAGGGATTAGACATACCTGAGGTTGCTTTGGTGGCAATATTAGACGCGGACAAAGAGGGATTTTTGCGTTCAGAGACTTCCTTAATACAGACTATAGGACGTGCCGCAAGAAATGCGGAAGGACGAGTAATAATGTATGCAGATACTGTAACAAATTCTATGAAGAGAGCAATTGATGAGACGAATAGAAGAAGAAAAATACAAATGGAATATAACAAAAAACATGGTATAACTCCAAAGACAGTAATTAAGGGAGTAAGAGATGTAATTGAAGCTACTCACGTTGCTGAAGAAGAACAGAAGTACACAAGAAAGAAAGTTAAGACTTATGACCCTGAAATTATTAAGTCAACTATAGAGCAACTTGAAAAAGAAATGAAAGAAGCTGCAATTGAGCTGCAGTTTGAAAAGGCTGCAAAATTGAGAGATGTGATTTTTGAATTGAAGAAACAGTTGGAGGAAGTAGTTTGAGGTGAAATCATGGTGAAGGACAAAATTGTAATTAAAGGTGCAAGGGTTCACAATTTAAAAAATATAGATTTGGAGATTCCACGAGATAAATTAACTGTGATAACGGGTTTATCAGGCTCTGGCAAGTCTTCTCTTGCCTTTGATACCATTTATGCCGAAGGTCAGAGGAGATATGTGGAGTCTTTGTCTGCTTATGCAAGGCAATTTTTAGGACAAATGGATAAACCAGACGTTGATTATATAGAAGGACTTTCACCGGCAATATCTATAGACCAAAAGACCACAAATAAAAACCCTCGTTCTACTGTAGGTACGATAACTGAGATTTACGACTATCTAAGACTTTTATATGCAAGGGCTGGGATCCCCCATTGTCCTGTTTGCGGAAAAGAGATTAGCATGCAAACTATAGATCAGATGGTTGACAGAGTCAAAGAATTGCCAGAAAGTACAAGGATACAGGTACTGGCTCCTGTTATTAGAGGAAGAAAAGGGGAATATGCTAAACTTTTAAATGATATAAAAAAGAGTGGATATGTCAGGGTAAAAATTGATGGGGTCATGTACGATGTAAATGAGGAGATTAAGCTTGACAAAAATAAAAAGCATACTATTGAAGTCGTAGTAGATAGGATTATTATAAAACCGGGAATTGACATGAGGCTGACGGATTCTATAGAAACAGCTTTAAAATTAGCAGATGGGATAGTTACTATTGATGTAATAGACGGAGAAAGCTTTACACTCTCTGAAAAATACGCTTGTACAGAGTGCAACATAAGTATTGAGGAGCTTTCTCCGAGAATGTTTTCCTTCAATAGCCCTTATGGGGCTTGTCCTGTTTGCACTGGATTGGGAGAATTTATGAAGGTAGATCCAGAGCTTTTAATACAAGACCCTAAAAAATCATTAGCAAATGGGTTGTTGCCGGGGATTGTTGCTTCACAGGATAGTTATGCTTATTACAACATTTTAAGATTGATTGAACATTTTGGATATACAGAGAATACTCCTTATGAAAAGTTTAGTGAAGATTTAAAAAATGTACTGCTTTATGGCAAAGATACAAAAGGAAAGTCCTATGGATTTGAAGGGATAGTAAACAATCTTGAAAGAAGGTACAACAATACTTCTTCAGATTTTATAAAAGAAGAGATAGAAAAGTATATGAGACCGGTTACTTGTCCTGCATGCCATGGAGCAAGATTAAAGCCAGAAGCGTTAGCTGTGACTGTTGGTGGACTTTCCATAAAAGAAATGACAGACCTTTCTGTTGGCGAGCTTATAAAATTTATTGACCAACTCAAATTAACAGAAAGACATGAGATTATTGCAAAGCCAATTTTAAAAGAAATAAAAGCAAGGCTTAGTTTTCTTGTAGATGTAGGCCTTGATTATTTGACTCTGTCAAGGCCCGCAGCTACTTTATCAGGTGGAGAAGCACAAAGGATAAGATTGGCAAGTCAGATAGGTTCTGGACTTGTAGGAGTCACATATATCCTGGACGAACCCAGCATTGGACTTCATCAAAGAGATAATGAAAGACTTATAAATTCCTTGAAAAAATTAAGAGACCAAGGCAATACTCTTATAGTAGTAGAGCACGACGAGGATACAATATATGCGGCAGACTACATTGTGGATGTAGGACCAGGTGCAGGTGAGCATGGAGGAGAAATTGTAGTTGCGGGTACGATAGAAGATGTGTTAAAATGTGAAAAGTCAATTACAGGACAGTATTTAAGTGGCAAAATAAAGATAGAAGTGCCAAAACAGAGGAGAAAACCTAATGGAAAAGCTTTAATAGTGAAAGGAGCTAAGGAAAACAATTTAAAAAATATAGATGTGGTTTTCCCTCTTGGAGTATTTATATGCGTTACAGGGGTTTCTGGCTCAGGCAAAAGCACCCTTATAAATGAGATACTGTACAAAGCATTGGCACAGAAGATTTATAAGTCCAAAGATAAACCAGGTATGCACGATGCAATAGAGGGTATCGATAATATAGATAAAGTAATAAATATTGACCAGTCTCCTATAGGCAGGACTCCTCGCTCAAATCCTGCTACATATACAGGAGTTTTCGACTATATAAGAGAGGTTTTTGCAAATACCCCAGAAGCTAAAATGAGAGGCTATAAACCAGGGAGATTTAGTTTTAACGTTAAAGGTGGAAGGTGTGAAGCCTGTGGAGGAGATGGTATAATTAAAATTGAGATGAACTTTTTGCCGGATGTGTATGTCCCTTGTGAAGTGTGCAAGGGTCAAAGGTATAATAGGGAAACATTGGAAGTAAAATATAAAGGAAAAAATATTTCGGATGTACTTAATATGACGGTAGAAGAAGCGTTAGTGTTTTTTGAAAATATACCTAGGATAAAAATAAATTGATGACTTTGTATGATGTAGGACTAGGATATATTAAACTAGGGCAACCTTCTACTCAGCTTTCAGGAGGAGAAGCCCAAAGAGTAAAATTAGCTACTGAGCTTTCTAAAAGACCTACAGGTAAGACATTATATATTTTGGATGAGCCTACAACTGGATTACATTTTGCGGATGTGCATAGGCTTCTTGATGTTTTAAATAGATTAACTGATGCAGGTAACACTGTTATTGTAATTGAACACAACTTAGATGTCATAAAAAGTGCAGACTATATTATTGACTTAGGACCAGAAGGTGGAGACAAAGGTGGAATGGTAATAGCTACAGGGACACCTGAGGAAGTTGCTGCCAATGAGAATTCTTATACAGGCCATTTTTTGAAAAAAGTCCTTTCTCAAAAATGAGGTGAATTTATGTATTATGCCATAGCTTCTCAGATATTAAAATATGTCCTTATTTTTCTCATCTACCTGTTTTTATACAGGGTTTTTAAAATAGTGTATATGGACATAAAAGGGGCAAGATATGAGAGGCAAATAACAACGGCTAAACTTTCTTTTTTAAATGGAGAAAGGACTTTTAATCTTTTTGAAGTTACTACTATAGGAAGGTCGGAGGAATGCGATATAGTAATTGAAAGCCCTTATGTGTCTGCACGGCATGCTATCATACGAAAGAGGGGCAAGAGGTTTTATATACAAGATTTAAACAGTACAAATGGCACTTTTGTTAATGGCAAAAGAATAAAAGGAATTGCTAAAATAAGGAATAACGATGTAATTACTTTAGGTGATGTTGAACTCAAATTTATTTTGTAGGTGAAATCTTATGGAAGAATATATAAAAACCGGATCTAAAGCTATGAAAAATGTTTTTTGGATATTTGTAATAGCTTTTGCCTTGCTTTTTATACACAATAAGCCCAAAGGCTTTGACACTATATACTTTACCTTAGCTTTTCCGATATTGATATATATTGTATATTATTTGCATGTAAGATTGTTTCCTTTGGGTGAGATCCAATTTATCATTTTAACTTCTTTTTTGACAGAAATGGGGCTTATAATGATATATAGAGTTGCACCAGATTTGCTCATAAAACAGATTGTTTGGATTGCAATAGGATTTTTACTTTACTTCATTTCCTCATATATTTCAAAATACTACGATTTACTTTATAAACTCAAATATGGGGAAGCTATTTACATTGCACTTACAATAGCACTACTGGGCTCAACATTAATTTTTGGAAGAGAGATAGGTGGTGCTAAAAACTGGCTTACTTTTGACGGCATATATGTTCAGCCAGCTGAACTTGCTAAGATAATATATATAATTTTTTTGGCAAAATATTTGTGCACCAGGAGAGAAACAAAAGACATAATTATTTTAGGATTAATAACTCTTGCAATTGTAGGAATATTTGTATTAGAAAAAGACTTAGGGATGGCGTTTTTATTTTATGCTACTACAGTATTATTAATTTTTGTCTCTACTTCTAATCTATTGTACACAGCAGTAGGGATTGGGCTATTTGTTTTAGGAGGCATAATATCCTACTTTTTGTTTTGGCACGTAAGAGTAAGAATTGAGGCATGGTTGAATCCTTGGATGGATGTACCGGGGAAGACATATCAAATTGTACAATCCCTTTTCGCCATTGCTGCAGGAGGCTTTTTTGGCACAGGGCTCGGTATGGGGCATCCAGAGTATATACCGGTTGTGGCAACTGACTTCATATTTTCTGCTATTAGTGAAGAATTTGGACTTTTAGGTGCTATAGCCATAATTCTTGTGTATTTTGTTATAATGTATAGAGGGATTAAAGTAGCACTAAATGCTAAAGACGAGTTTGGTGTATTAGTAGCTGCAGGCCTTATTTCAATGTTTAGTTTACAAGTTTTTACTATAATTGGTGGTGTCATAAAATTCATACCTCTGACAGGGGTAACCCTTCCCTTTGTAAGTTATGGTGGTAGTTCTATGGTGACGAGTTTTGTGACATTGGGCATGCTCAATGGCATAGCTCTTAAGGAGGAGCAACAGGATGTCCAACTTAAATCGCAATATTAAAATTTTGTTTTGGTTTTTTTCTGTACTTTTTTTCGGACTAATTGCCTATTTAACTTATTTCCAAATATATGAAAGAGATAAATTAATTACTAGTTCTTATAGTGTTTACAATCGAAGACTTATAGAACAAGAAAAAAAGATATTGCGAGGTAGTATTTTGGACAGAAATGGGACTGTACTTGCAAAAAGCGTGTTTGTAGATGGTTCACAAAAGAGAGAATACCTAGATGGGCCTGCTTTTGCGCAAGTAATAGGGTATAGTCGCAGAATATATCAACAAGGGAATGCGGGAATAGAGAAAGCTTATGACAAAGAATTACTTGGGATGGTAGGAAATGACCCGATGACTATTCTAAGAAAATTGGTTTTAGCAAAAGGACAGGTAGGAGATGATGTATATTTGACAATAGATAAAACTCTTCAAGACCTTGCTTATAAAGAGATGGAAGGAAAAAAAGGAGCAGTGGTGGCTTTAAATCCTAAAACAGGGGAAATCTTAGCCATGGTCTCTACCCCTTCTTATGACCCTAATACTTTAGGGGAGAATTGGAAAGAAATAATGACAAGCCCAGATAACGTGGTTTTAAATAGAGCTACACAAGGTTTGTATCCCCCTGGTTCTGTCTTTAAAATTGTAACTACTGCAGCAGTTTTGACATATGAACCTGAGTTATATAACAAGACTTTTGATTGCAAAGGATATATAATTGTGGATGGCAACAGGATAAATGATTTTGGAGGCATTGCTCATGGAATAGAGGATTTTAAACAAGCTTTTTATAGGTCTTGCAATTCCTTTTTTATACAGATAGGTTTAGATTTAGGCAGTGAAAATTTACAGTCAATGGCATATAATTTTGGGTTGGATAAGAGAGTTCCTTTAGAAATAGATACAGCAAAAAATTATTTTCCTCCTATTGAAGGGAAAGTTGCTTTAGCAGAAACTTCTATAGGACAGGGTAAAATCCTTGTAACACCTCTTACAATGGCATTGGTTGCTTCTGCCGTTGCAAATGATGGGGTTATAATGAAACCCTATTTGATGAGATACGTGGCAGATCCTATTTCAGGTACAGTCATTGAAAAGAGCACTCCTTCGCAGTATTTGAATCCTATATCAAAAAAAGTGGCAGATACTATTAAACAATTGATGATAGGCGCAGTTAACGATAAAGAGGGGACAGGTAAAGCTGCACAAATTCCTGGTATTACAGTTGCAGGCAAAACTGGGACTGCAGAAAATCCTCACGGTGCTCCCCATGCGTGGTTTGTAGGTTTTGCACCTGCCGAAAATCCACAAATTGTCGTAAGTGTAATAGTTGAAAATGGTGGTGAAGGTGGGAAAGTAGCAGCACCTATAGCAAGAGATATAATAAGATCTTATTTAACTAAATGAAATTCTAAGGTGATGGACAATGAACATAGAAGAGAAATTAAAACTTTTGCCTGAAAAACCTGGCGTTTATATAATGAAAGACAAAAGTGGCAAAATAATTTATGTGGGTAAAGCGGTAGTTCTCAAAAACAGAGTGAGGCAGTATTTTCAAAACAAAGAAAATCAATTGCCAAAAGTAAAAGTAATGCTTTCTCATGTGGAAGACTTTGAGTACATTGTTACTGATACTGAACTTGAAGCTTTAATGTTGGAATGTAACTTAATTAAAAAGTATAAGCCTAAGTATAATATATTATTAAAAGATGACAAAAATTACCCCTATATTAAAGTTACAGTAAATGAAGAGTATCCCCGCATAATGTTTACAAGAAGAATTGAGCCAGATGGGGCTAAATATTTTGGCCCTTATAGCAGTGCCTTTGCAGTGAGGGAGACTATAAAACTTGTCAGAAAAATGTTTCCAGTAAGGACATGTAACAGAAATATTGAAAAGGACATTGGTAAAGTTAGAGAATGTCTCTATTACCACATAGGATTGTGTTCTGCTCCTTGCACTAACAAAATAAATAAAGAAGATTATAGAAAATTAGTTGATCAGGCAGTTCTCTTTCTTGATGGAAAGAGGGATTGGCTCATACAAAAACTTAAAGAAGACATGCAAAAAGCGGCGGAAGAATTGAGGTTCGAGGAAGCGGCGAGGATTAGAGACCAGATTTTTGCTATTGAAAGGACATCAGAAAAACAAAAAGTGGTATCAGTAGGAGAAGATGAACAGGATATAATTTCAATGGCTCGAAGTGTGGATATTTCCTGTATACAGGTATTTTTTGTGCGACACGGAAAACTAAGTGGCAGAGAACATTATTATATGAAAAATACTGAGGGAATGGAAAGAGGAGAAATAATCTCTTCCTTTATAAAGCAATTTTATGAAGGTGCTCCTTACATTCCCAAAGAAATAATAACTGATGTGGAATTAGACGAAAGAGAGCTTCTCAGTGAATGGTTATCACAAAAGAGAGGCAACAAAGTTTTTATAACAATTCCTGTAAGAGGTAAGAAAAAAGAACTGGTGGATATGGTTTATCAAAATGCTTTAGAAGCCCTTAAGAATGACATATCAATAAGAGAGGAAATTTCAAAAGACCAGGCTGTATTAGAGCTTTCTAATTTAGTGGGGCTTGATTACGCTAAGAGAATTGAAGCCTATGATATTTCAAACACAAGAGGTCAAGACAATGTAGGGTCTATGGTGGTGTTTGTAGATGGAAAGCCAAAGAAAAGTCAGTACAGGAAGTTTAACATAAAATATGTAGAGGGACAAGACGATTATGAGAGTATGAGAGAGGTAATAGAAAGGCGTTTTTTGCACGGTATTCAAGAAAAAGAGCTTATTGAAAAAGGTGAACTTAAAGAGGATAAGGCAAAATTTGCTGAAATGCCAGATTTAATATTTGTAGATGGTGGCATAGGGCATGTAAATGCTGTAATGCAGGTGTTAAGTGGCTTTGGCATTTTTATTCCTGTTTATGGTATGGTAAAAGATTCAAAACACAGGACTCGAGGTCTTGTATCACCTCAAGGTGAAATTGACATACCTATGACTACAAAAGCTTTTCGCCTGGTTGCTCAAATACAAGAAGAGGCTCATAGGTTTGCTATAACTTTCCACAAAGAAAAGCAAAGCAAAAGATTTAAAAGCGAACTTCTCAATATCCCCGGCATAGGTGAAAAAAGAGCAAAAGCCTTATATGATGCCTTCAAGTCTATAGAAGAAATAAAAAGGGCAAGTGTGGAGGACCTTAAAAAAGTGGAAGGAATGAATGAAAAAGCTGCTCAAGCTGTATATGAATATTTTAGGAAATAAAAAGCGTCAAGATTTTGTCTTGACGCTTAAACATAATCCAGTAACCCCCTTACAGACACATCTCCTGACATAATACTAAGTCTTTTGCCCTCTTTAGTCTCTACTACCAAACTTCCATTATTGTCAATAGTGACAGCTTTTCCTTCAATTTCACCCTCATTGGCAATGACTTTTATCTGCCTTCCTATTGTTATGGATTTTTCAATGCATATAGGCCTTATGTATTCAAAGCCTTTTTGTAGATATGCATTATAATAAAATTCCAGGTTATTCAAAATGCTGGCGGTAAGTTTTTTCCTATCAACTTTAGAGTTGGTTTCTAAGTACAAGGAAGTGGCTTTGCCTTTTAATTCTTCAGGGAAATTGTCACAATTTACATTGACTCCAATTCCTATTATCACATAGTTTATTTTGTCAATTTCTGAACTCATCTCTGTCAATATTCCACACACTTTTTTATTGTTTAGTATTATATCATTTGGCCATTTTATTTTGCTTTCTACGTGAAATACTTCTTCAATAGCTTTAACTACAGAAATTGCCGCTAATTGTGTGAGATTAATTGCCTCTTTCGGCTGTATATTTGGTTTTAAAATGATAGACATCCAGATGCCACAGCCTTTTTGAGATATCCAACTTCTTCCTAATCGTCCTCTTCCTGCTGTCTGCTCTTCGGCAATAATTACTGTACCATCAGGAACGTTTGATGCGATTTCTTTGGCAAAGTTGTTTGTGGAATCAATAACTAATTTATGCATGTAATATTTTCCCAAGAAATTTGTAGAGAGATAAGGTGATACTTCTTCATAAGTTAACAAATCAGGTTCAGAAAGCAATATATACCCCATTTTGCGATGGGCTTCTATTTGGTATCCTTCATTTTTTAATTCATTTATATGTTTCCATATAGCAGTTCTTGAAACGTTGAGTTGTTCAGAAAGTTTTTGCCCAGAGATATATTCCCCTTTGTTTTCTTTTAAAAGTCTAAGAAGTCTTTGCCTTAACATTTTTTCACCTCAAAAGTTTATATGGCTATAAACATATTATAATTTACATCTTCCAAGAAGAAAAGGTTTTGTCTATTTACTTATTTTACATTAAATAATATAATTGAATTAAATGCAGCGTTTTGTTGCTGGCTGGAGGTGAAAAAGTGGATAAGATTCCTGTCGAAACTTTGATAAAGGATTTGAATTTAGAAGTCATTGTTGAAGCCAAAAATAATAAAATAGATATAACTACAAGTGATGTAAATAGGCCGGGCTTACAATTTTCCGGCTTTTATGAGCATTTTGCTTATGAAAGAGTGCAAATAATAGGAAAAGTCGAGACAACTTTTATAGAACAGCTGCCAGATGGCGTATTAGCTGAAAGAGCAGACAGATTTTTTAATTACCCTATTCCCTGTCTTATTGTAACGAGAGATTTAAATATTCGTCAAGAGCTTATAGATGCTGCGCAAAAGTACGATAGATATCTTTTGAGGACAAAAGAAGCTTCTACCAAGTTTATAAATAGATTAATTAATTACCTTGATGAAAAGTTAGCACCACAAATTACTATTCACGGAGACCTTGTAGATGTGTATGGTATAGGTGTTCTTTTATTAGGAGAAAGTGGCATAGGTAAAAGTGAAACAGCATTAGAGCTAATCAAAAGGGGACACAGGTTAGTTGCTGATGATGCAGTGGAGATTAGCAAGATAAGTGAGGACAAGCTTCAAGGGAGTTCACCGGAGATAATAAGGCATTTTATTGAGATAAGGGGTATTGGCATACTTGACATAAAGACATTGTATGGTGTAGGGTCTGTTAGAAATACAATGAGCATAGATTTAGTCATTCAATTGGAGGAATGGGATGAAGATAAATATTATGACAGATTAGGATTAGAAGATGAATATATTAAATTTTTAGATGTCAAAGTTCCAAAGCTTACTATACCTGTAAGGCCAGGAAGAAATCTCGCGATAATAGTAGAAGTAGCAGCGATGAACCACAGGCAAAAACAGATGGGGTACAACGCTGCCCATGAGCTTAACAAAAAATTATTAAAACAAATAGGGAATTAAAAGGAGAGGATAAAGTTGAAGTTAGTTTTGGACACTCATACTCACACAATTTCCAGCGGTCACGCTTACAGCACTATTACAGAAAACGCAAGAGAGGCTTATAAAAAAGGGCTTCAACTTATATGTATGACAGACCACGGGCCTAAAATGCCAGGAGCTGCTCACCTTTGGTATTTTGGAAATTTAAAAGTGTTACCTGAAAAAATAGAGGGGGTGGAGATATTAAAAGGGGTGGAAGCTAATATAATGGATGAAGAAGGAAATTTGGACTTACCAGAAGAAATACTTAAAAAACTAGATATAGTGATTGCCAGTTTGCATGACGTGTGTTTTGAACCAAGTGACGATATAGAAAGAAACACAAAAGCTATTATAAATGCTATAAAAAACCCTTATGTAGATATAATAGGACATCCTGGGAATCCCATCTATCCAATAGATATTGAAAAAGTTTTAATGGCTGCTAAAGAATATGGCAAATTTATTGAAATAAACAACAGCTCCTTTGTAAGTTCAAGAAAGGGCAGTGAAGAAAATTGTTTTCTCATTGCTAAAAAAGCGAAAGAAATGGGAGTAAAAATTGCTGTAGGAAGCGATGCCCATGTAAGCTTTGATGTAGGAAGGTTTGAGGAAGCTCTCAAAGTTATTAAAAATGCCGGTATAACTGAGGATTTAGTGCTTAATACTGATGTTGGAAAAATAAAAGAATATCTTAAAGAGAAAAAACGGAAAATTGGAGGAGAGGAAGAATGAGAATTGGTGTTGACCTTGGAGGCACTAATATTGCTGTTGGATTGGTAGATGAAGAGGGACGTATAGTAGCTACAGGTAGCAGGCCGACAAAACCGGAAAGAGGTTATGAAGCAGTTGCCAAAGACATAGCGGATATAGCTATAGAACTTATTAAGAGGAGTAATCTAAGTGGAAGTGATATTAAGTCAATGGGAATAGGAGTCCCGGGTGTAGCAGATAGCGAAAGAGGCATAGTAATACGAGCGGTGAATCTCTTTTGGACAAAAGTTCCTCTTGCAAAAGAAATAAGAAAATACATTGATTTGCCAATATATATGGACAATGATGCTAATGTAGCAGCGTTGGCAGAAGCAGCATATGGGGCTGGCAAAGGTTCTAAGTCCTCAGTGACAATTACCTTAGGAACAGGAGTAGGTTCTGGTTTTATCCTTGATGGTAAAATATACAATGGTGCACATCATTTTGCACCTGAGCTTGGACACATAGTGATAGGAGACAATGGTATAAGATGTAATTGTGGCAAAATTGGGTGTTTAGAGACATATGCTTCAGCAACTGCTTTAATAAGAGAAGGGAAAAAGGCAGTAGAGAAGAATCCCAATTCTCTCATTTTAAAATTTGCAAATGGAGATATAAACAGCATAACGGCTAAAAACGTAATTGATGCGGCGAAGCAGTACGATGAGCAAGCAATGCGAATTTTCAATGACTACGTCAAATACTTAGCTATTGGAATTGTAAATGTGATAAACATGTTTGACCCTGAAGTGATAATATTGGGTGGCGGCGTTGCAAATGCAGGGGATTTTCTCATAAAACCTCTTAAAAAAGAAGTGGCAGAGAATATTTTATTCAAAGACTTACCGTATGCTGACATAAGAAAAGCAGAGCTTGGAAATGATGCAGGGATCATCGGTGCTGCCATATTAAGTTAAAGGAGGATAATTATGAAAATTCATGAATTTCACAAAAGCGCAAAAGTGCCTGAGAACCATGTGGCGATAAAATTTAAAGACAGAGTTTATACTTATGGAGAAGTGGACACTTTAATAGATAAATACGCTTCTTTTTTTCAATCAATAGGTGTTAAAAAAGGTGATAGGGTGGCTTTAAGTTTTCCCAATTGCCCTGAATATATTTTTCTTTTATGGGAGCATCTAAAGCAGGAGCAATTGTTGTTCCACTTAACATGATGCTTACTCTTGAAGAAATAGCTTATATAATCATGGAATCAGGAGCTAATACTTTGGTAGTTCATCCTGTAATAGCACAAAAAGTTGATAAATCTCAATTAGGAAGATTGAATCTTAAAAATGTGGTCGTTTTAGATGAAAATACAATTAATGCAATTTTAAAAATGGGTCCTTCTCAACATGTTGAAATAGAACCAGACGAAGTATGTACGTATATATATACCTCTGGAACGACAGGGAAACCTAAAGGTGCGATGCTTACTCACAATAACTTCATTGCTGATGTAAAAGCATTAGACGATGTGTCTGACTTAGGACCAGAGGATAACTTTTTGTGCGTATTGCCTTTGTTTCATAGCTTTTCTTGGACAGTCAATGTACTTTTAGCATTTTACTTAGGTTCTGCTATTACAATAAAAGAAAGTTTTATGCCAAAAGACACATTGGAGACACTGACAAAAGAAGATGTAACTGTTTTTTGCGGAGTGCCTTCGATGTTTGCGGTCCTTATGAGAATGGCAGAAAAGGGACAATTTAAAGCTTTAAGGTTAGCTATATCAGGTGGAGCTCCATTAGCGCCTGAGATACAAAGAGGATTTGAGGAAAAATTCAATTTTCCTCTTGTAGAAGGCTATGGTTTAAGTGAGGCAGCTCCTGTTGCACTTTTAAATCCTTTAGAGCCTAATGCAGTAAGAAAGCCAGGGTCTGTAGGATTGCCACTTCCTTGTGTTGAAGCAAAGATAGTGGATGAAAATGATAACGAACTCCCCGTTGGAGAAGTAGGAGAGCTTGTTTTAAGAGGACCTAATATAATGGTTGGCTATCACAACATGCCAGAAGAAACTGCTAAGACTTTAAGAGGTGGTTGGCTCCACACGGGTGACCTTGCAAAAAAAGATGAAGACGGATATTTTTACATTGTAGACAGACTAAAAGACATGATAATATTAGGTGGGTTTAATGTATATCCGAGGGAAGTTGAAGATGCCTTATTAGAACATCCTGATGTTTTAGAAGCAGCTGTGATAGGAGTGGGTGATCCATTGAAAGGAGAAGAAGTCAAAGCTTTTGTGGTGCTAAAGGAAGGAGCGAAAGCTGACAAAAAAGAGCTTCAAAACTTTTTAAAGTATAAATTGGCATCTTATAAAATTCCAAAGATTTTTGAGTTTGTACCCGAACTTCCCAAGAATGCAGCTGGTAAAATACAAAAGAAATTGTTAAAATAAATGTAAAGGTGAAATGCAATGAGAGATTCAAAGCTTTACGACATAGCCTATTTCATAAGCGATTTAATGATATTAAATCTTCTGTGGATTATATTTTCACTTCCTGTTGTGACAATTTTCCAATCCACAGAAGCTCTTTTTCGTTCTGTGCATCTTTTAAGAAAAGACGAAGGAGAAGGAGTCTGGAAAGAATTTTGGAAAGCCTTTAAAAAACACTTTTGGTGGATGCTTATAAACTTTGTGATTACCGTTGCTGTTATTTTAATACTTTACGTAGACGTGAGATTTTTTATACAACAAAACACAGCTTTTGCATACATTCTTGCTGGTTTGTTATTGTCAATGGGACTCATGTTTTTAATCACATTGATATACACTTTTTTAACAATCCAATATTATGAGGGAAAACTTTTTGGCTTATGGAAAACCTCTTTTTTATTAGGTCTTGGACATTTACCCCAAACAATACTTATAATTTTGACGTTGTTAACTGCTTTGATTCTCGCAAACATTATGCCAATATTGTTCTTTATAATATTAGCAAGTGTTTCAGCCTATGTAATAGATATTATTTTTGAGGGAGTAATTAGGAAGTATATAAAGAAAGATAAGGAATGAGGTATGGTAGTTTAAAATATGAATTTACCACTTTAAGCATTGAGAAGGTAAAGGTGATGAGATAATAGTTACTTTCATTGATAGAAAAACCGTAGAAAAGATTGCTAGAGAATACGCCGGATTAGTCAAAAAAGAAATGAACATTTGAGAAAGCTTATTTATATGGTTCTTATGCGAAAGGCAATTATACTAGTGAAAGTGATATTGATATTGCTGTTATTATGTAATTTTTAAAAAGCTTCACTCTAATGTTAATTTAATTGGGATGAAGCTTTTGTTATTGTGGTATAATCAAATATGAGAAGAAAAAGTGTCGAGGTGTTAAAAAATGGGAACCTTGTTGTCTTGTTATCTCATGCCTCATCCACCGATAATCGTCCCTGAAGTAGGGCGAGGAGAGGAAAAAAAGATTCAAAAGACGATAGATTCACTTAATACTGTTTCAATCAACATAAAAGAAAAAAAGCCTGATACAATAATAGTTGTCACTCCTCATGGATACGTTTTTAGAGATGCTGTGGCAGTGACTGTTTTTTCTAGTTTAGAAGGAGACCTTGGACAGTTTGGTGCAAGAGGTGTAAGGTTTGAATTTGAGAATGATTTAGAACTTGTTGAAAAAATTGTAGAAGAATCGAGAAAAAAAGATATACCTATTGCAGAGATAAATGATGAATTAATCAAAAGATACGCCCTTTCAAAAAAACTTGACCATGGAACAATGGTACCTTTGTATTTTGTGACAAAACATTATGCTACTTTCAAATTAGTTCATATGTCCTATGGCTTTTTGCCTTTTGAACAGCTTTACGAATTTGGAATTGCAATAAACAAAGCAATAATGGAATCAAACAAAAAAGTCGTTTTTATCGCCAGTGGGGATTTATCTCACAAATTGACTCCCAATAGTCCGAATGGTTATACGCCAAAGGGAGAAATTTTTGACAACAAGCTTTTAAATTTGCTTTCCGAAATGAGAGTGGAAGAAATAATAGGCATGGACAAAGGACTAATAGAAGAAGCCGCAGAGTGTGGATTTAGATCGGTTTGCGTTATGTTGGGAGCTCTTGATGGTTATGAGGTTAAAGCGGAAGTATTATCTCATGAAGGACCTTTTGGTGTAGGATATGGTGTTGCACAATTTGAAGTAGATCAGTATAAAGGAACAAGCCTTTTAGAAAAGTTGTACTGGTTAAAAAGACAAAGGATTGAAGAGATAAGGCAAAAAGAAGACCCATATGTCAAACTTGCCAGAGAAAGCCTTGAATATTATGTGAAAAATAAAAAGCTAATGCCAGTACCACAGGGCTTACCGGAGGAGATGTATAGTAGAAGAGCGGGAGTTTTTGTTTCTCTTCACAAAGATGGGGAACTTAGAGGATGTATAGGTACAGTAGTTCCACAGAGAAAGAATATAGCAGAAGAAATAATAAAAAATGCCATAAGTGCAGGTTTTGAAGATCCTCGCTTTGAACCTGTAGAGGAGTATGAACTGAAGGATATTGAGTATTCAGTGGATGTTTTGACACCTCCTCAACCTGTTAAATCAAAACAAGAACTTAACCCCAAAAAGTACGGAGTAATAGTGAGAAAAGGCTATCGTTCAGGATTGCTTTTACCTGACTTAGAAGGAGTAGACAGCGTTGAAGAACAAATTTCTATTGCCTTGAGAAAAGCTGGAATTAGTCCAGATGAGGATTACACAATAGAAAAATTTGAAGTTGAAAGACATAAATAGTAAGGTAAAAAGGAGGGAGAAGCCATTTCTCCATTTAAGTTGATGGAGAAATGGTATCTTTTACTATGTTAAAAGAGGCTATGTTCTATAAAAAACTAGAGAATAATGTTGTAGAATGTTTATTATGTCCTCACAATTGCCGTATAAATGAAGGAAAGTACGGAGTCTGTAATGTGAGAAAAAATATAAACGGAACATTAGTGACTGAAAATTACGGAATTATAACCTCTGTAGCAATGGACCCAATTGAGAAAAAACCTCTTTATCACTTTTATCCAGGCAGATATATATTTTCTGTGGGGACTTATGGCTGCAATTTAAAGTGTAAGTTTTGTCAAAATTGGGAAATAGCACATCAAAAATGGGAGGGAGATTACATCTCTCCTCAACAATTGATTGCTGCAGCAAAAAGACAAAGAGACAATATAGGGATTGCTTTTACTTACAACGAGCCTTTAATATGGTATGAATATGTACACGATGGATTGATTGAGGCTAAAAAAGAGGGGTTAAAAACTGTACTTGTGACAAACGGATATATAAATTTAGAACCATTAAAAAAGATACTTCCTTATGTAGATGCCATGAACATAGATGTAAAAGCCTTTACAGAAGATTTTTATAAAAAGATTGTCGGCGGAAGATTAGAACCCGTTTTAAAGACCGTCGAAGAAGTTTCGAAATATTGTCATGTAGAGGTTACTAATTTAGTTGTTACTGATTTAAATGACAAAGAAGAAGAAATAGAAAACTTGGTAAAATGGCTTTCTCAAATTGACAAAAATATACCTTTACATTTTTCAAGGTATTTTCCACGCTACAAACTAAATAATCCTCCTACTCCTATTTCTATTCTTGAAAAAGCCTATCAAATTGGGAAAAAGTATCTAGATTTTGTCTATGTAGGGAATGTAATGGGATTTGATAATAATACCCATTGTCCTTATTGCGGTAATTTGCTTGTAGAGAGGCAAAACTGGTATGTTAATGTAAAAGGATTGGAAGGCAATAAGTGTAGGAAATGTGGTAACAGTATAAATATAGTTAATTAAAGATGCAAATCAGTATCCATGCCTTAAGGTGCCCGCCTTCGCCATCCATGGCTTCGGCCCTGCCTCCACCCTCGGTCTTGCTAAGTTTTGTTACCGCTTTGCAACAAGTCGCTCCTTATGCAAAATATCTCCTTTTACGAAAGTTTGTCTACAGTCTGTAAAAAGACTACAAAGCCTTTTCTTTTTTTGTGGCACTATCGTGATAATTTTCATATATTATCTTTAGATTATACTTTTTTGGAGGTAAATAATAATGGATGACATAAAAAAAGAATTTCAAAAGGCAGTTGATGCCTTAAAATATGCGATGGAATTGTCTTTTAAGGAATATAAAAAAGACCCGTCTAAAAAGAATGAAATAGTAAATTTATGGCAAGAGACAATAGGAGAATTTTTACAATATTTTTCTAAAATTAGTGAAAAATATAATGCAAAGGATTTATATAAAGCGATAACAAAAGTTATGATTTTTGGTAAATAACACATTAAATTATATAAAAAATTGAGGGCAAAATATTAATGGAACAAAAGAGAGGAGGAGAGAAGAAAATGGGTATTTTAAAATTTCTTTCCTCCAGAAAGCTTTACTGGGGGATTGGAGCAGCAGCTTTAAGTTTAATGCTCTACCCAAAAGCAAAAGAAAATATGAAACCATCAATAGAAAAGAGCATAGAAGAGATGCAAGATGCTGTTAATAAAGCTATGGAGTTTTTTGACAATAGCAAACAAAAAATAGTTGAAACAGTTAAAAATAAGATGGAAGAATTAAGACAGCAAGGCAGTCAAAAAGAAGAGATGATGCAACAAAAACAACAAGCACTACAGCAATTAGAATACCTTAAAAATAAGATACAAGCTCTTGAAGAGCAGATAAAAACATTAGAATGATAGTTTTGCTCAACCGCTGTGGTTGAGCTTTTTGTAAGAGGAAATTACCTCAACAACTTTTTTGAATCAAGCGGTAAATTTCATAGTCAAGCATTGTTTACAAGGTAGGTTATATGTCATTACAGAAAAAGAAAATTCGGTTCACAAAGAGGCGGAATAAATTTGTTTTGTATAAAAACTTAGCAATATGTACATACTGTACATATTGCACATAATATGATATAATGGAGGTGAAAAAGGGGGAATGAATGAAATGTTTACAGTGAATGCAACAGATGCTCGAAATGAATGGAGTGATTTTATCAATTCGGTCATTCGTGAAAAGCCAAAAATTATTAAGCGCACAAAAGATTATATTTTTGTTTCAAACTTAGAAATGGCAAAAGAAATGTTAAAAGTATATACATTTACAGCAAATATTTTTAAAGAAGAGGATAGGAGTGTAACAATTTCATTAAACGAAATTGATATTGTTGCTAATGGAAAAAACGAAGAAGAAGCTTTAAATCGTTTAGTAAATGATTTAATTGAATATGCAGAAGATTTTTATAACGACTTTCAATATTGGTATTCAGCTCCTAACCGTAAAAAACATTTACCATATATTTTAAATGTCTTATTACAAGATAGTCATGAAGGAGTAAAAAAACTAATAAAATGCCAACGTGGAGAGAATTAAAGCGTTTTTGTGAAAGAGACGGTTGGGAGTTATATAAACAAACGGATCATTATTTCTACGTTAAACGTGATAAAAATGGCAATGTTAGACGGACAAAAGTTTCAATGGGAAGTGGTGAAATTCCAAAATATTTATGGAAAGAGATTTTAAAAAATCAGCTTCAAGTTTCAGAAGAATATTTTAACAGCAAAATATAGTATCGAGGTACAGTATTTTTACTTCTGATGCTTTTTATTTTGTTAGACTGCTTCGGCAGTCTTTTTTAAATAAAAAACAAAATTTAAAATAAAAGTATGAAAATTTATTTGTTGCTATTGATTTTTTTTAATTTAGAGGTATAATAGTAAATGTAATGCGTTACACATTTTATTAGCTATGTCTCTGAAAATCAATAAAAAATATTATGTAATCTGTTACAGAGGAGGTTACAATGGCTAATATTAGAGAAGTTGCTAAAAGAGCGGGAGTCTCTGTTGCAACAGTATCAAGAGTTTTAAATGGCAGTGACTCGGTGTCTGAAGAAACAAAGGAAAGAGTATTAAAAGCGATAAAAGAATTAAATTATCATCCAAATCTCCTTGGAAGAAATTTAAGACGTTCTGAAACGAAAATGATATTGGCTTTGATGCCTAATGTCTCAAATCCTTTTTATGCAAGGGTTGTAAAAGGAATAGAAGATGTAGCCCATAAAAATGGTTACAATGTAATGCTTTGCAATACTGATTCTGATATTAACAGAGAAAAAGTATATCTTGAAATTTTAAAAAACAGATTAGCGGATGGCGTTATTTTTATGGCGCCTGTGATGGGAAAAGAAGAATTGACATTAATAGGCCAAAATTATCCTGTCGTTCAGTGTTGTGAATACATAGAAGGAGCTGGTGTTTCATATGTATCTATAGACAACTTTTCTGCAGCTTACAAAGCAGTAAAGCACTTGGTAAGTTTAGGACATAAAAAAATAGGAATGATAAGCTGTGAAAATAACTTTGTATCTACGAAGCAGAGGGAAGCGGGTTATAAAAAAGCTCTTGAAGGTTCAGGGATAGAATTTGACGAAAAGCTTATAAAATACGGAGATTACAGCTTTAAAAGCGGAGTAAGAGCAGCGAAACAGCTTTTGGTGATGGAAGAAAGGCCTACTGCTATATTTGCAATCTCTGACATCATGGCTATTGGAGCTATAAGAGCGATAAAGGAAGAGGGGCTTAAAGTCCCTGAGGATATAGCGGTTGTAGGCTTTGATGATATAAGCTTTGCTTCTATGTATGACCCTATGCTTACAACTATTTCACAGCCAAAATACGATTTAGGATGTGTTGCTATGGAACTACTGATAAAACACATGAGTGGCAAATTAGAAGAACCACAGAGGATTTTTTTAGAACATGAGTTAATAATAAGAGAGTCGACAGTAAAATAAAGAATAAAGTTTTGTCTTAAAAATACAAATTTAAATATAATCATGGGAGGAATTTTTATGGTAAAAGAAAAACTTAGAGTAGGAATTATAGGTTGTGGAGGAATTGCTTTTGGCAAACACATGCCCTCTTTGGCAAAACTAGGCAATGTTGAAATGGTGGCTTTTTGTGACATCATAGAAGAGAGGGCTCAGAAAGCGGCAAAGGAATATGGTACAAAAGACGCGAAAGTATATACGGATTACAAAAAACTTCTTGAAGATAAAACGATAGATGTGGTTCATGTTTGCACTCCCAACAAGTCTCATGCAGACATAACTGTTGATGCTCTTTATGCAGGGAAACATGTAATGTGTGAGAAACCTATGGCTAAGACTGCTGCAGATGCCAGAAGAATGGTGGAAGCATATAAGAAAACAGGTAAGAAACTCACTATAGGGTATCAAAATCGCTTTAGACCAGATTCACAATATTTACATAAAGTTTGTCAAAATGGTGAACTAGGAGAAATATATTTTGCTAAGGCTCATGCTATACGTCGCCGCGCGGTACCTACATGGGGTGTTTTCTTGAATGAAGAAGAGCAAGGCGGTGGGCCTTTAATCGATATAGGAACACATGCCCTTGATTTGACATTGTGGATGATGAATAACTATAAGCCTAAAGTTGTAATGGGAAGCGCCTACTATAAATTAGGCAAAAAGGCAAATGCTGCGAATGCTTGGGGACCATGGGACCCTGAAAAGTTCACAGTTGAAGATTCAGCTTTTGGATTTATAGTAATGGAGAATGGGGCTACCATTATATTAGAGTCCAGTTGGGCTTTAAATACTTTAGAGGTTGGCGAGGCTATGACCACTTTGTGTGGAACAGAAGGCGGAGCTGACATGAGAGATGGACTTCGCATAAATGGAGAGAAATTTGGAAGGCTTTATACAACTAAAGTTTCTACTGATGTAGGTGGAGTAGATTTCTATGAAGGTAAATCAGATGACCCAGGATTTTTAGAAGCAAAAGCTTGGATTGATTGCATCATAAACGATACAGAGCCTGTTGTAAAACCAGAAGAAGCTCTTGTAGTAACTGAGATACTAGAGGCTATTTATACATCTGCGAAAACAGGAGAACCAGTATATTTTAACAGGTAAATGGAGGCTTTTGTATGGAAAAACTTAAATATGCATGTGTTGGTGCAGGGTCAGTTGCTGATTACAAACACTTAAACGGTTATTCAAAAGTAGAAGGAGTTGAAATTGTAGCCATATCTGATCCGGATATAGAAGCTGCAAAAAGATTAGCGGAAAAGTACAATATACCTCACGTTTATACAGATTATGAAGAAATGTTTGAAAGAGAAAAACCAGACTTAATAAGCGTATGTACTCCTAATTATTTACATGCACCTATTTCTATAAAAGCGATGGAAAAGGGAATTCATGTGCATTGTGAAAAACCTATAACTCTAAATGCAAAGGAAGCTTATGAGGTCATTGAATCAAAAAATAAATACAAAAGGAAGTTTATGATAGGATTAAATAATAGGTTTACAAATGAATCTTTCTTTGTAAAAAGATATATAGAGGAAGGGTATATAGGCGAAATATACCATGTAAAGACTGGCTGGAGGAGAAGGAGAGGTATTCCTGGAAAAGGCGGATGGTTTACAAATAAGAAATTGTCTGGAGGAGGCCCATTAATTGATTTAGGTGTACATTTTTTAGACTTAGTCTTGTATTTCATGGGATACCCAGAGGTGCAATCTGTGTCAGCAGCTACTTATTCTAAGTTTTCAAATAGCAACAGTTTAAACAGCTGGAATTATGCAAAAAGCGGGGATGGAATTTACGATGTGGAGGATATGGCAGTAGGCTTTGTAAGGCTTAAAAATGGTGCCACAATTGACTTTGAATTCAGCTGGGCTTCCAACATTGAGGGAGATTACAATTACTATGAAATTTTAGGTGATAAAGGTGGCATATGGTTTAAAAACGGACAGCTTAAAGTATTTTCGGAAATTGTTGATACATTGATTGACATAGTTCCCGACACCAATTATCCAAAATCGCCTTTAAATGAATTTGAACATTTTGTTGACTGTATAAAAAATGACGAAGAGCCTCTGGCTTCTGCTGAAGAAGGGGCAATTCTCATGAAAATAATAGACGGTGCCTATGAATCATCTGAAAAAGGTAATGAAATAGTTTTAGGTTAAAGGGGGAAAAATTAAAATGAGTATACCTATAGCACTTCAACTTTACACTTTGAGAGAGGAGACACAAAAAGATTTTACAGGTACTCTTGAAAAGGTTGCGGAAATAGGATACGAAGGAGTGGAGTTTGCAGGATATGGCGGTTTAAAAGCATCAGAATTAAGAAAAACGCTTGATAAATTAGGATTAAAAGCTGCTGGTAGTCATGTAGGAATAGAATTACTTAAAAACAATCTTGAGGAAGTGATAGATTATAACCTTGAAATAGGCAATAAATACATCGTCTGTCCGTGGAATGAGTACAAGTCAAGAGAGGATTATATTGAAACAGCAAAGTTGTTTAATAAAATAGGTGAAAAGTGTAGGGAAAAGGGACTTGAGTTTTGCTATCACAACCACAATCACGAATTTGAAATATACGATGGAGAATATGGACTTGATATACTTTACAAAAATACAGATAAAGACCTTGTAAAGGCTGAAATCGATGCGTATTGGGTTACATATGCGGGAGTTGAACCGGTAGAATATCTTAAAAAATTCTCCAAGAGACTACCTTTAATTCACTTAAAAGACATGGATAAAGAGGACAGGTCTTTTACTGAAATAGGAAATGGAATTATCAATTTTAAAGAAGTAATAAAAATTGCAAAAGAAAATGGAGTTAAATGGCTAATTGTTGAACAGGATGTGTGTAAAAGACCTCCAATTGAAAGTGTGAAAATTAGTTTTGAAAATTTAAAAAAGATTTTAGAGGAGGAAATGTAGATGTATTTAGGATTTTTAACAGTATGTCTTGGGAATATGCCTCTTAAAGAAAAAGCTAAGTGGGCAAGTGAAAATGGGTTTAAATCACTGGAAATTGCCTGCTGGCCTAAAGACAATACGAGGGATTATTCTGCCAGTGACATAGATGTAGAAAATCTCACACCTGAAGAGGCGGAAGAAATAAAAAAATATTTTAAGGAGTACGGGCTCACAATTTCATCTCTTGCATATTATGACAACAACCTTGACAGAGACCCAGAAAAGAGAAAGTTTATAAACAATCACTTAAAAAAGTGCATTGATGCAGCTAAAATGCTTGGGACTGACATGGTGGGAACTTTTGTAGGAAGAAACATTGAAAAGAGCATAAAAGACAATTTTGATGAATTTGAAAGAGTCTTTACTGATATAATAAGCTATGCGGAAGACAAAGGAATAAAAATTATAATCGAAAATTGCCCTATGAAAGGATGGCAGGTACCTGGCCTTCCAGGAACTATATCTTTTACACCAGAGCTTTGGGAGGAGATGTTTAGAAGGATACCTTCTAAAAACTTTGGTTTAAATCTTGACCCTTCCCATCTTGTTTGGCAGTTTATAGACTATATAGATGTGATACCAGAGTTTAAAGATAGAATATTTCATGTACATGCAAAAGACACAGAAGTGTTTGAGGATAAATTTAAGCGATATGGAGTTTTCAACAGGCAGCTTTACACAGGAACGCATGGTGAATTTGGATACTGGAGATACAGAATGCCAGGTATGGGAAATGTAGATTGGGGCAAGTTTATAAAGGCGCTAAAAGACAACGGATATGACGGAGTAATAAGCATAGAACATGAAGACCCTCTATATGAAGGCAGTGAAGAAAAAGTAAAAGAAGGGCTTCTTTTAGGATTAAAACACTTAAGCCAATTTGTAAAGTAGAAACAAAAGAGCTCAACCACAGCGGTTGGGCTCAGACTGTAGACAAACTTTCGTAAAGGAGATATTTTGCATAAGGTCGAGTTTAGTTTTGTCGCTTTGGAACATCGGAGTGACGATGCAAAATATCTCCTTTGAATATTTTTTAACTTTGTCAACAAACTGAGCTCAGCCACAGCGGTTGAGCTTTTGCTTTTAATTATATAAAGTTAAAATTTATGGTATAATCAAAAGTAAGGGCAATTGAGGTGGAACAAAATGGTCATATCAAAAATGGCAGAGATACTTGTAGAGATTTTTATTGTAATGGCAGTAGGGTATTATATCACCTATATAAAATTAGTTAAAGAAGAACATTTTAAAATGCTGGCGGATTTAATCATTTTAGTTACAACACCTTTACTTATCTTTCACAACATGTATTCTAATTATACGCCAGCACTACTTAGAACTGCTTACATACTGCCTTTTGTAAGTGCCTCCACGTTAGTTTTGACATTATTAGTTTCAATGGCTCTTTTTAAATTGCTTAAAGCTCCAGAAGAAAAGAAAAATGCATTATATGCCCTCTCCTCTTTTAGCAATACTTTATTTTTAGGGCTTCCCATAAACATTGCCTTATTTGGAGATAAAAGTATACCTTATGTTATCCTTTACGATTTAGGGCACACAGCTTTATTTTGGACTTTAGGAGTTTGGATTTTGTCTGAAGAAAAATCTTTTGATATAAATGGTTTCAAAAAACTTCTAAATCCTTCTTTTGCTTCTCTTGCTTTGAGTTTTTTAATAGTGATATCAAGAATCAAAATACCAGATGTAATACTGAAAAGTGCACAAATGATAGGTAGTGTAACTATTCCTCTGGCTATAATGTTTATAGGGATGAACATGTATATAATCAAAAAAAGCAATATAGACTATTTTGTTTATCTTGCAGCAATAATAAAGCTCATTTTGTCTCCTTTAATAGCTTTTGGGATTGTGTACTTTTTAAATTTACCCCTTGATGCCAAAAAGGTTGCAGCTTTAGAGGCAGCAATGCCAACGATGATGACAGTAGCCATTGTTGCGAGGCAAATGAGCGAAAAAAATAGTTTTGCTTCTGCAGGGGTGTTTGTTACAAATTTGGTTTCGTTTTTGACAATACCAATATTTTTGGTATTGATTAACATATTTTAATTGGAGGAGTGATACCAATGTTTAAAGTCTTTGTGACAAGGGCTATTCCTGAAGAGGGACTTAATCTTTTGAGAAAGTATTGCGAGGTAGAAGTAAGCCCTTACGACAGAATGCTTACAAAAGAAGAGTTACTTGAAAAAGTACAGGGCAAAAATGCTGTAATCACACAGCTTACAGACAAAGTAGACAAAGAGTTTTTTGAAGCTGCAAAAGAAGTAAAAATTGTTGCAAATTATGCTGTAGGATTTGACAATATAGATTTAGAAGAAGCTACAAGAAGAGGAGTTTACATAACAAATACTCCTGATGTTTTGACAAATGCAACTGCAGAACTGGCTTGGGCTCTTCTTTTTGCAACTGCAAGAAGAGTGGTAGAATCTGATAAATTTATGAGAGCAGGAAAATTCCAAGGTTGGGCGCCAATGCTTTTCTTAGGAAAAGGCGTAACAGGCAAGACATTAGGAATAATAGGTGCAGGTCGCATAGGGCAAGCTTTTGCTAAAATGGCAAAAGGCTTCGACATGAAGATTTTGTACACTGCTCGAAGCCCTAAAAAAGAATTTGAAGAAGAAACAGGAGCTCAACATGTAAACTTGGACACTTTGTTAAAAGAATCTGATTTTGTTTCCATACACGTGCCATTAACTCCTGAAACAAGACATTTGATTGGAGAAAAAGAATTAAAATTGATGAAAAAGTCTGCCATATTAATAAATACAGGAAGAGGTCCTGTTGTAGACGAAAAAGCCCTTGTAAAAGCGCTAAAAAACAAGGACATATATGCAGCAGGATTAGATGTGTACGAAAGAGAGCCTCTCTTTGAAGAAGAACTCGCACAGCTTGACAATGTCGTAATGCTTCCTCATATAGGAAGTGCAACAGAAGAAGCGCGAAGGGACATGTCAATACTTGTGGCTCAAAACATAATTGATGTAATAGAAGGAAGAGTGCCTCGCACTTTAGTAAATAAAGATGTATTGAATAAATAATAATTTAAAAGGAATCCTTTTATGGATTCCTTTTTTCAATTCCATAAATTCCATAAAAACCAAGAAAAATTTTTAAAACAAAGAAGGATTTTTTGGATTTGTGTAGAATTAATATAATAAACGCAATAGAATCCACAAATAAAATGTGTATTTTAAATTATATCCAGTAAAGTTGTTGACTTAGTTATTTTATGGTAAGAATAAGACTGACTAATAAGTGTAGGAGAGGGTGTAAATGCTTGTTTCAACTAGAAGAGATAAAATTAAAGAAATCATTTTGAAGAAAAAAGCTGTTAAAGTATCCGAACTCTGTGAGATGTTTAATGTTTCTGATGAGACAATAAGAAGAGACTTGGAAGAGTTGGAAAGGCAAGGACTGGTGGAGAGAAACTATGGAGGAGCAGTATTGAAAGAAAGTATCATTATTCCTCCCCTTGTCAAAAGATTTAAAGAGCATATAGAAGAAAAACAAAAAATAGCAGCAAGGGCTGTGTCAGAAATACAAGAAGGCCATGTCATATTTTTAGATGCCGGTTCTACCACATATCACATAGCCCGTGCCATCAGAAATTTCAAAGGCATAACGGTAGTAACAAATGCCTTAAACATTGCTACAGAATTAGCCAACAATCCTGACATCAATCTTTTTATTACTGGCGGCAAATTAAAGCATGATAATCATTCAATGGTAGGGTTTGAAACCTTAAATTGTATAGGTAAATACAACATCGACATATTGTTTTTAGGAACAGGTGGAATTTCATTAGAAAAAGGGCTTACCACTTCTGATATTTTTGAAGCAGAAGCAAAAAAATCTATGATAAAGTCTGCAAGCAGAGTAATTGTTGTAGCAGATAGCAGCAAATTTGGAAAAGTTGCAATGGTATCTTTTGCTACTTTTAAAGAGATTGAGAAAATAATAACTTCTGGAGAGCAGAACAAGGAAATAGTGGAAGAGTTAAAAAATTATGTAAAGATTGAGGTTGTGTAGTTGTATAAAAAATAAAAAAGGGGTAATGGAACATGAAAGAGGAACTTTCTGATTATTTGTTAAAAAACTCTTTTCTTTTATATCCTGACTCCTTCAGAAGATTAAGAGAGGATGTTTATATTTTTGTAGCTAAAAAAGATAGTGACAAAAAAATAGGACTTTTGACAAATGGAAATTTTAAATTATCTTCCCCTCATTTTGCTGAAGATAAATATGTAGAAGAGCTGGGTTTTTATATCAATCTTTATCCTTTAACTTACGAAAACTACTTAATATTAAAAGACAATTTTGGCATTTCTCCAGTGACTTGTAAAGAAAAAGCCTCTTTTGGCACGGGGGACAGGTTGGGTCTTGCGACACCAGCTCATATAAAAGCTTTGAAAAATTATAATGTTTTTCCTGTGTTAGCTCAACAATCTCCAAGGGAACTTGTGAAAACCCATAGAGATTTTAAGGATGTTTTTTTAAAAGTCATACTTGGCGTTTTAGAAGCAGGATACGCAGGAGGATATGGAGCAGATGCAGACCACATAAAAGATGAAAAATATTTGATAGAAGCAATTGATGCAGGCTACACAATGTACACTCTTGATTTAAGTGATTTATTAGTGAAAATTTCAGATATGCCAAAGTCTCAATTAAAAGAAAAGGCCCAAAGTTTATCTTCACAAAGTAGGGAAATAATTGACAGGTTTAAAGGTAAAAAATTCAGTATTTCTACCGACGAAGACTTTGCAGTTTCTGAAGATGAATTGTACAAATCTGCTCTCACTTATGAAAAAGCTATGAAGTTTGTAGAAAAAGTATATGGTATTCTGAAGGACAGATTGCAGCATTTCGATTTAGAAATTTCAATAGATGAGGGAGAGAAGGATACTACAGTAGAAGACCACATATTTGTGGCTGAATATTTGCATAGAAAAGGGATAGACTTTTGGAGTTTGGCACCTAAATTTCCCGGGGAATTTCAAAAGGCGATAGACTACAAAGGAGACATAAAGAAGTTTACATCAGGACTTAAAAAGCATTATTTTCTTTCTAAAAAATTAGGAGGGTATAAATTAAGTCTTCACTCTGGAAGCGATAAATTTAGCATTTATAAAATATTTAATGAAATTACTGAAGGAAATTTTCACATTAAAACTTCTGGTACAAGCTGGCTTCAAGCGATAAACATCATTTTTGAAAGGGATAAAGACCTTTTTAATGACCTCTATAAAATTGCTTTGGATAATTTAGAAGAGAGTAAAAAGGCTTACAAAGTCTTAATTGATAGAGATGATTTTCCACAAACAATCCAAACAGAGGATTCGCAAATTCTTTTAAAACCTGAAATTAAACAGCTTTTCCACATTTCCTATGGAGTTTTACTCGATGAAAGAAGAAAAGAAATATATGAAGTTTTGAATAAGTATGAAGAAGAACATTACGAGTTTGTGAGTAAAAACATTGAAAATCACTTGAAAGAAATATTTAACATATGAAGAAAGGAAGATAAAAATGAGTGTAAAAATTGCGATTGTCAACTCTAGCAGTTTTGGCAAGCATTTTCCTGACCATATTGAGAAGTTAAAAGCATTGGGGGAAGTGGAAAGATTTGAACTTCCTCATGACATGAGGGGGAAAGCTTTAGCAGAAAAATTAATGGGCTATTCTATAATCATTGCCAGTGTAAAGCCCTATTATGACAGAGAATTTTTTGAATACAAAGACAAGACTCTTTTAATAACTCGCCATGGCATAGGATATGATGCTATAGACATAAAAAGCGCCACAGAAAAAGGCACTCTTGTCACAAAAGTTGCTGGAATTGTAGAAAGAGAAGCAGTGGCAGAAAATGCAATTGCCCTTCTTATGGATGTAATGAGGAGAGTAAGAGAAGCATCTTTAAGGGTAAAAGATGGCAAATGGCAGGAAAGAGCGAGTTTTATGGGGTATGAGATAAAAGATAAAGTTGCAGGAATAATCGGTATTGGGAATATTGGAAGTAGAGTTGCAGAAATATTAAAATATGGCTTTGGGGCAAAAGTTATAGCATATGACCCTAATCTTTCAGAAGAGGAGATACAAAAAAGAGGAGCACAGCCTGTTTCTTTAGAAGAACTTTTACAAACTTCTGACATTATTTCATTAAATGCTTCACTCAATGAAAAAAATTATCACATGCTGTCTCATAAAGAGTTTTCTATGATGAAGAAAAATGTTTTTATTGTTAACACTGCAAGAGGAGAACTTATAGATACAGAAGCTTTGATAAAAGCACTCAAAGAGGGAAAAGTTGCAGGAGCAGGATTGGACGTAGTAGAAGGTGAACCCATTGATGAGAATCATCCCCTTTTAGCCTTTGACAATGTTATAATCACACCCCACACATCTGCTTACACTTACGAATGCTTAAGAGGTATGGGGGACAAGGTTGTTTCAGATGTAGAAAAGGTCTTAAGAGGAGAAATTCCTGATGGCGTTATAAATAAAGAAGTTTTGGAGGGGGAGTCATGGAAAATTTAATTCTTTCTGTTGACATAGGTACTACAAATTTAAAAGCAGGTGTAGTGGACGAAAAAGGAAATATTTTAAGTTTATATAGAAAAGAAACGCCTATAGAAAGAGACAATGAAGGAAAAGCGGAGCATAATCCAGAAGTCCTTTTTGGTGCTTTTGTAGAAGCAGTTAAAGAGGCGGCAAAAGGATTTGAAGATAAAATTTCTTTAATTGTGCCTTCTTCCTACATGTTTGGGCTAATACCTGTGGACGAAAATTTAAATCCCCTGATGGGTATGATGACTCTTTTGGACTTAAGGGCGAAAGAAACTTATGAAGAATTTTTAAAGACAATGGATGTAAAAGAAGTATACAAAAGAACTGGCTATACTCCTACTTTTCATGCTCCTTTATTTAAAATATACTGGCTTAAGAAAAAGAGAAATGAGATATTTAACAAAACTAGGTTTTTCTTAAGCTCCAAAGACTTTATTCTCTTAAAACTTTTAGGGGAACCTTTTACAGAGCCCAGCATATCTTCTGCAACTGGTTATATGAATGTAAATACATTAGATTGGGATGATTATGCCATTAGTATATTAGGGATAGATAAAAACAGACTTCCCACAATAGTGTCTTCTGACAAAATTTTAGCTGATTTGCCTCTTGAGACAAAAAGGCTTTTGGGGCTTTCTGGAGATGTAAAAGTGCTTACAGGGATTTACGATGGAGGAGCTGTGGGCATAGGAATTGGAACTTTTGAAGAAGAAGTTGGCGCAATAAACATAGGGACTACTGGAATGTTTAGAGTAGCTTATCCTGAAGCTATATTTGATAAAGAAGAGTCTATGAGGCTTCAAACTTATTACCTTTCTTCAGGGAAATGGTTTATTGGTGCTGCTATAAACAATGCAGGAATTGTTTTAAAATGGTTGAGAGATAATGTATTTAATATGTCTTATGATGAATTGACAGCGGAAGCTTCAAAAGGAGACTCATCAAATCTCTTTTTCATTCCCTATTTAACCGGAGAAAGAGACAAAGAAATAGGAAACATTGCTTCTGGAGTGTTTTTTGGATTGAAAAACACCCACAATAAAGGACACATGATAAGAGCCGGTATGGAAGGAGTTGCATTTTCCCTAAGGATGCTTTATGAGGCTTTAAAGGATAATAATATAAAAATAAAAGAAATTAGAGCGGGAGGAGGAGGTACAAAATCGCCCCTATGGATGGAGATTTTTGCTTCTACTTTAGGGTTGCCAATTAAGGTGTCTAATGTAGAAGAACCTGCTCTTGTAGGCTCTGCACTTTTAGGCTATTATGCAATGGGAAGGTACAAAACTTTGATTGAGGCCACAAGAGAAATGGTAAAAATAGAAAATACTTATGTGCCTTCCAAAGAAAAATAGAGTATTACGAAAAGAAATTTCAATTTTTTAGAGTTTTAACTAAAAATCTCAAAGAACTTTTTGAACTTCACAGCAAATTATAAAAACAGGAGGTAAAGTAAATGAATGAAATAGGTTTAATCGGCTTAGCAGTAATGGGACAAAATTTGGCTTTAAACATTGCTAGAAAGGGCTATAGCGTATCTGTATTTAATAGAACACCTGAAAAAACACAAGAATTCATGCAAAACAAAGTAAAAGATGAGCAAATTAAGCCTTATTATGACACCAAATCTTTTGTAGAGTCTTTAAAGAGGCCTAGAAAAATTATTCTCATGGTTAAAGCAGGAAAACCCGTAGATGATGTAATAGAGGAGCTTTTGCCTTATCTTGACAAGGGAGACCTAATCATTGATGGAGGAAATTCTTATTTTAAAGATACTTCAAGGAGAATTAAAGAACTAGAAGAAAAAGGCATACTCTATTTGGGAATGGGAGTATCGGGAGGAGAGGCAGGAGCATTGCACGGTCCTTCATTAATGCCTGGAGGAACGTATGAAGCTTACGAGATGGTCAAAGACGTGCTTTTAAAAATCGCTGCTCAAACAGAATCTGGTCCTTGCTGTACATATGTAGGGAATGATTCAGCAGGACATTTTGTTAAAATGGTCCACAATGGAATAGAATATGCCATAATGCAGGCAATAGCTGAGGTTTATGATGTACTTAGAAAGGTTTTAAAACTTTCTCCCGAAGAGATAGCAGAGATATTTGAAAAATGGAATAATAATGATTTAAATTCTTTTCTCATGGAGATTTCTTATAAAATCATGAGATATAAAGATGAAGAGAGAGGGAAATATCTTGTAGATTTAATATTGGATGAGGCAGAACAAAAAGGTACAGGCAAATGGACTTCTCAAATTTCTTTGGATTTAGGAATACCGACTCCCTCTTTGAACCTTGCAGTAGAAGCGAGAAGTTTATCTTTCTTTAAAGAGGAAAGAGTACAATTAGCTAAAAGAGTTACAAAAATATATCCTGAAATTGATATAGATAAAGAAAAAATAATAAAGGATTTAGAAAATGCATTACTTTTTAGTGTTTTTACATCTTTTTCTCAGGGATTATGGGTTATATCTGAAGCTTCAAAGGTTTTTGAGTATAATATTGACCTTTCAGAAGTATTGCGTATTTGGAAAGGTGGCTGCATCATAAGAGCAGAGATTTTAGATTTCTTAAGAGACATTATTAAAGAAAATAAAGAAAATGTAAATCTTCTTAACAGTGAAAAGGCGTTATCTTTCCTAATGGATAAAATTGATTCAATAAAATATATCACTAATTTAGCAAAAGATTTTTACCTTCCAATGCTTGTACTTAATTCTTCATTAGATTATTTTTTGAGCATGATAGAAGAAAACTTGCCTGCTAATCTAATCCAAGCTCAAAGAGATTTCTTTGGGGCTCACACATATAGAAGAATAGATAAAGAGGGAATTTTTCACACTGAATGGGAGGCAAACTAAAACCTAATTGACATTTAGTTGATGTTGAATTAATGGGAGTTTTCTGTTCTCCCATTTTCTTTCAATAAAAATTCAATAAAAAATTTAAAAATCAAGAAGGATTTTTTGGATTCGTGTAGAATATATATAATAAACACAAGATAATCCACAAAATAAACGAATGAATTGTTGTGATATTACAAGACAATTCACAGAAAGGAAGAAAGGATATGCTTTTAACTAGGGAGAGTATAAGAAACATTGATAAATGGCGTCAAGCAGGTATAAAACTTCCAAACTATGATGTAGAAAAAGCAGCGGAAGAGACTAAAGAAAATCCTACATGGTTACATTTTGGGGCAGGGAACATTTTTAGAGGCTTCATTTCACTCCTTCAGCAAAATCTTTTAGACAAAGGATTATCAAAAACTGGAATAATTGCTGTAGAATCATATGATTACGAAATAATTGAAAAAATATATGTTCCATATGACAATCTAAGTATGTTAGTAGTTATGAATTTGGATGGCACTCTTGAGATAGAAGTTATAGGTAGTATAAGTGACAAAATAATAGCCGATCTATCTCACAGTGATTGGAAAAGATTAAAGGACGTATTCGCTAATCCGTATTTACAGATAGCAAGTTTCACAATAACTGAAAAAGCATATAATTTAAAAGATTTTTCAGGGGAATATATTAAAGAGGTAAAAGAAGACATAGAAAATGGACCAGAGAGACCCAAAAACATTATTTCAAAAATCACTTCACTGGTTTATGAAAGGTATTTAAACGGTCAACATCCCATTGCGCTTTTGAGTTTAGATAATTTCTCTGGAAATGGAGAGAGACTTTTCAATTCAATAAAAACCATAGCAGAAGAATGGCAAAGAAAAAGTTTTGTTGAAACAGGATTTTTGGATTATCTAACTGATTCTACAAAAGTATCTTTTCCACTCAGCATGATAGATAAAATAGTGCCAAGGCCCTCTGAAGAGGTGAAGAAAAAATTAGAAGACCTCGGCTTAGAAAGAATGGATATAATCAAGACAAGCAAAAATACTATAATAGCACCTTTTGTCAATGCAGAAAAAATACACTACTTAGTAATAGAAGACAAATTTCCTAACGGTAGGCCTCCATTAGAAGAGGCAGGTGTAATTTTTACAGATAAAGAAACAGTAGAAAAAGTAGAAAGAATGAAAGTAACAACTTGTTTAAATCCTTTGCATACAACATTAGCGATTTTTGGCTGTTTGTTAAATTATAACACAATAGCAGATGAAATGAAAGATCCATGTTTGAAAAAACTAGTTGAAAAAATAGGATATGATGAAGGGCTTCCAGTTGTTGTTCATCCGGGAGTATTAGATCCAGAAGAATTTTTAAGAGAAGTAATTGAAGTAAGATTTCCTAATCCATATATGCCAGATACCCCACAAAGGATTGCAACAGATACATCACAAAAAATGGCAATAAGATTTGGAGAGACGATAAAGTCTTACAAACAAAGAGAAGACTTAAACGTTACAGATTTAAAATACATTCCACTTGTTATAGCAGGATGGTGTAGATACTTAATGGGTATAGATGATGAAGGAAAAGCAATGACATTAAGTCCAGACCCCTTATTAGAAGATTTAAAATCCCATGTTTCTAATATAAGATTAGGTGATATAGAGTCAGTAAAAGACAATTTAAGACCTATTCTTTCAAATGAACATATTTTTGGATTAAATCTTTATGAAGTAGGGTTAGGGGAAAAAATAGAAAATTACTTTAAAGAATTAATTGCTGGCCCTGGAGCAGTAAAGAATACATTACAAAAGTATCTTGAATGTGAGGAATGAGTGATTATGAAAAATTTCATGGATGAAAATTTTTTACTTACAAATGAAACAGCAGTGAGATTGTACCATGAATATGCCAAAAACATGCCAATTTACGATTTCCATTGCCATTTAAGTCCAAAAGAAATATACGAAAATAAAAGATTTAAAAACATTACCGAAATATGGCTATATGGTGACCACTACAAATGGAGACTTATGAGAGCTAATGGAATAGAGGAAAAATATATTACAGGAAATGCTGATGATTACGATAAATTTATGGCATATGCCAAAACTATTCCTATGGCAATAGGAAATCCAGTTTACCATTGGACTCATTTAGAATTGCAAAGATATTTTGGTATATATGACCTTTTAAATGAAAAAACAGCAAAATCTATTTGGAAAAGAGCTAATGAAGTTATAAATCATGATGACTTTAACGTAAGAAACATAATAAAAAAGTCAAATGTCAAAGTCATAATAACAACAGATGACCCAACGGACTCATTAGAATATCATATTAAACTAAAAGAAGAAAAAGAATTTGATGTAAAAGTCTTACCTGCTTTTAGACCAGATAAAGGTTTAGGAATTGAAAAAGAAGATTTTATTCCATGGCTAAAAAAATTAGAAAAAGTTACCAGAATAGATATAAATAATTATGATGACTTTTTACAAGCTCTTGAGGAAAGAATAAAGTTTTTCCACTCAGTAGGATGCAGAATCTCTGACCATGCGTTAGATTACGTATTTTATGAAAAAACATCAAAACAAGAAGTAGAAAAAATATTTAAAAAAGCGTTATTGAGAGAGCACTTGACAAAAGAAGAAATAGATAGTTTCAAAACTTACACATTAATATTTCTTGGCAAAAAGTATGCTGAACTAAATTGGGTAATGCAATTACACATAGGAGCAATGAGGAACAATAATACAAAAATGTATAAAATATTTGGACCAGACACAGGATATGACTCAATAAGCGATTTTGCAATTGCCTATCCTCTAGCAAAACTTTTAGACATCCTTGAAGTGGAGGATTCTTTGCCAAAAACTATTTTATACACATTAAATCCAGCTGGCAATTATGTAATAGCAACAATGATTGGCAATTTCCAAGGTGGAGGAATAATAGGAAAAATGCAATTTGGTGCTGCATGGTGGTTTAATGACAACAAGGATGGCATGATAGAGCAAATGAAAGCTCTTGCAAACACAGGTTTATTAAGCCGGTTTGTTGGAATGGTGACAGACTCAAGAAGCTTTTTATCATACACACGGCATGAATATTTCAGACGAATTTTTTGCAATTTGCTTGGTGAATGGGTAGAAAATGGAGAGGTACCGAATGATATAGAACTGCTGGGCAAGATAGTTCAGGATATTTCATTTAATAATGCGAAAGAGTATATAGGTTTTTAAAATACAGTTGGAGTGAAAAATAAAATGGATATAGTAACGTTTGGAGAATCTATGGTAGTTTTTACACCCCATACAAGAGGTCCTTTGAGACATGTGCATACATTTTCAAAATCTATTGGCGGCGCGGAGATGAATCTTGCAATAGCTCTTGCAAGATTAGGACATTCAACAGGCTGGTTTTCTAGGCTAGGCGATGACGAGTTTGGCAGATTTATACTGAATTCTGTGAGAGCCGAGGGAGTTGATGTATCAAGAGTGATAATAGATAAAGAAAGTTATACTGGTATTTTATTTAAAGAGTGGTATTATAACTTTGATCCTAACGTTTATTATTATAGAAAAGGATCTGCTGCAAGCAAAATATGTGTTGATGATATTGATGAAAATTATATAAAAAACGCAAAGATACTTCACATTACGGGAATAACACCGGCAATCTCTGAGTCTGCGACAGAAGCAGTGTTTAAAGCTGTTGAGATAGCAAAACGCAATAAAGTAATGATTTCTTTTGATCCTAATCTTAGACTAAAACTTTGGAACATTGAAAAAGCAAGGGAAATTTTGCTAGAAATAGCTGAAAATGCCGATATAGTATTACCAGGTTTAAATGAGGTAAAACTTTTGATTGGCCAAGATGATCACCATAGAATAGCGGATTATTTTCTATCACGGGGAGTAAACTTGGTGGCAATAAAATTAGGAAAAGAGGGCTGCTATTTAAAGAGCAAAAATGAAGAAGCTTATGTAGCTGGATATAAGATAGAGAAAATAGAAGATACAGTAGGAGCAGGAGATGGATTTGATGCTGGGCTACTTGCGGGAATATTGAGGGGATTACCACTTAAAGAATGTGGTGAGATTGCAAATGCTATTGGTGCTATGGCTATGCTAGTAAAAGGTGACGTAGAAGGATATCCTTATTGGGAACAAGTAATGGAATTTATGGGCAAAAAGGATAAGATTGAACGATGAGAACTATCTTTCATTGAGTAGATGCTGTGAGGTGTAAGTAGTGATACCAAAAAAGCAACTTATCGAAAAATTTATTGATGATTACATCTTAAATTATAGACCTTATAAAGAAAAATGGAATTATGAAGATGGGTGTGTAGTAAAGGGATCTTGGGATTTATATAAAACCACAAAAAAGAATTATATAAAAATTTTGTACTAAATTACATGTATAAATATATTGATGAAGAAGGCAATATAAGAGGCTATAATATGCAAGATTATAGTTTAGACGATATAAATTCGGGTAAAGTTCTTTTTGATTTATATGAACTTACACAAGATGAACGTTTTAAAAAAGCTATAGAACATCTATATCAACAAATACTAACTCAGCCACGAACAGGCCAAGGGAATTTTTGGCATAAAAGAATTTATCCAAATCAAGTTTGGCTAGATGGATTGTATATGGTAATGCCGTTTTACATTAAATATATAAAAAAATTTGGTAATAAAAATGATTTAAAAGATATTTGTTTTCAATTTGTTAATGTTCGAAATCATATGTTCAATAAAGAAAAAGGGCTCTATTATCATGGTTATGATGAAAGTAGAAAGGAAGCTTGGGCAGACAAAGAAACAGGATTATCACCAAATTTTTGGGGTAGAGCTATGGGATGGCTTGTGATGGCACTTGTTGATGTATTAGAGGAATTGGATGAAAAAGTAATAGGAGACTACAAAAATTTAACGGAAGAATGTAAAGATTTACAAGGTATTTTTAAAGAAGCAATAGAAGGTATTTTACAATATCAGGATCCAGATAGTGGTATGTGGTATCAAGTTGTTGATAAAACAAAATCTAAAGGAAATTATTTAGAAACATCTGCTACACTTATGTCTGCATATAGCATACTTAAGGGATGTAGATTAAGGTTACTTCCCCAAAAGTATGAAAATTACGGCTTAAAGGCATTTAATGGTACTATTGATAAGTACTTATCGTATAAAGATGGAGAATATAAATTGGGTGGCATTTGTAAAGTAGCAGGATTAGGTAATTTTCCTTATAGAGACGGAAGTTATGAATACTATATTTCAGAAGAAGTAGTTTTTAATGATCCGAAAGGAGTAGGACCTTTTATGATGGTTTATAGTGAAATATTAAAAAACTCCCAATTTTATTCAGCATAAATTATAATTTATTAAAATTAATCAAAATGTAATAATCTCGCACTGATAATCATATTGGGAGGTGGGAGAGAGAAGTATTAAAAATTAATTTTATAAATTTTAAAAAATTGAATGAGATGAAAATAATGATTGGGGGAAGAATTATGAAAAGAGCAATCACCTTGATGGTATCTTTAATTTTTTTTCTGACTATAATTTTAGCAGGTTGTGGGACTTCAAAACAGGAAAGTAGTAATAATGTGCAAACTCAGGAAACACAGAAACAAATCACGTTAAGATTTTCTTGGTGGGGTGATGATACAAGGCACCAAGCCACTCTTGAAGCAATAAAACTTTTTGAGCAGAAATATCCGAATATAAAAATTAAAGCAGAATATGCAGGTTGGGATGGTTATTTAGATAAACAAACTACTCAAATAGCTGGTGGTACTGCAGCAGATATAATGCAAATAAATTGGAATTGGTTACCTATATTTTCAAAAGATGGTAATGGTTTTTATGATTTAAATAAGTTGTCTAAAGAATTGGGATTAGAGGAAAATTATACAAAAAATATTTTAGAGTTAGGTACTGTAAATGGCAAATTAAATGGTATACCAGTAGCTTTAACGGGAAGAGTAATTTATTATAATAAGACTGTTTATGACAAATTTGGAGTTTCTACTTTTCCAACTACATGGAATGACCTTATTAATATTGCTAAAAAGTTTGATAAAGGATATTATCCTATGATTCTTGGAGATTATGATGCATGGCTTTTATCGATGACATATGCTATACAAAAAACAGGTAAACCTTTTATTGATAATAATGGGAAATTAGCTTTTGATGAAAATGATATCAAAATAGCTTTGGATTTTTATAAGAAACTCATAGATAATAAAGTTACTCCAACAATCGCGACAATTGCTAATGAAGGTGGAAACGGAAATGCTCCAATAGAACAACTTCCAAGTTTTATTGATGGCAAATTTGCAGGTTTATTCCAATGGACGAGTGCAGTTAAAAAAGATGCAACTCCATTGAAAGAAAAAAATATGGAATTAGCATTAGGTGGTATTCCAATGGATAGCGATTCAAAAACATCCGGAGCAATACTCAAACCATCGATGCTTTTTGCAATTAATAAAGACTGCAAATATCCTAAAGAAGCAGCTACTTTCCTGAACTTTATATTAAATGATCCAGAAGGAGTAAAAGCAATGGGCCTAAATAGGGGGATTCCTGTAAGCAAATCAGCGGTAGATACATTACAAAAAGCAGGATTAATTTCTGGGTTAGAATATGATGGACTTAAGTTTTTGCTAGATCATCCTTCTGTTCCTATAAGTCCATATTTGGAAGATCCGAAACTTCAAGATGTGTATAGGCAGACCATTGATCAAATTTCTTATGGCAAAGTTACTGTAGATGAAGCAGCAAAATATATGTATGACAATGTACAGAAAGTTTTAAGTGAAATTACTAAGTAGGAATAGTAACTAGATTGCACGAAGAATACTATTCGTGCAATCTAGTTGTATAAAAAATTTGTTTGCAGTACTTTATAATCGTGGCAGTTGGGAGGATAAAATAATGGAGAAAAAATATACTGGATTATTGTATATTGTACCATGGCTAGTAGGGTTAATTATTTTTACAATATATCCTTTTATTGCATCTTTTATTTTAAGCTTTACAGATTACAAAATAATATATCAACCCCAATTTATTGGATTTTCTAATTATATAAAAATGTTTCATGACCAACTTTTTTGGACTTCTATGTTTGCAAGTTTTAAATATGTAGTACTTACTGTTCCTTTAAAGTTGATATTTGCATTATTTATTGCTATGGTTTTAAACTTTAAATTAAAAGGAATAAATTTTTATAGAACTGCTTATTATGTTCCATCTATTTTAGGAGGTAACGTAGCGGTCGCAGTTTTGTGGAGATTTTTATTTGCAAACAACGGACTAATAAATCAATTTTTAGGTATATTTGGTATTAACCCTGTACCATGGTTTTCCTCAGAATATCCTGCACTTTTTACAATAAGTGCTTTGAGAATATGGGAATTTGGTTCAGCTATGGTTATATTTTTAGCAGGTTTAAAAGATATACCACAGGAGTTATATGAGGCTGCTGCTGTAGATGGTGCAACACCAATTAGAAGTTTTTTTAAAATTACTATACCATTACTAACGCCTATCATTTTCTTTAATCTCGTTATGCAAATAATTCAAGCATTTCAGGAATTTAATGGTCCATATTTGATAACAGGAGGGGGACCTTTATATAAAACTTATTTATTTCCTCTGTTGATATACGATAATGCATTTAAATATTTTAATATGGGATATGCAAGTGCCTTATCTTGGGTTTTGTTTATAATAATAATGATTTTTACAGCTCTAGTATTTAGATCTTCCAGGTATTGGGTATTTTATTCAGATTCAGATGAGGGGGAAGTTAAATAATGGTTAATCTTATTGAAAATAGAAATAAAAATTTTAATTTACGTCAAAATAGCGATTATCGCAAAAGAGAAATAAAAAGGACAATAAATTCGGCTGTTCGGTATACTATTTTAAGCATAGGTGCTTTTATAATGCTTTATCCTATTTTATGGTTAATAGGAGCATCATTTAAAACAAATTCTGAAATTTTTACTTCAATTAGTTTTATACCACCTAGAATAGATTTTACACCTTATATAAAAGGTTGGATTACAGGAACACAATATACTTTTGCCACCTATTTTGCCAACACTTTTAAATACGTTATACCAAGAGTAGTTTTTACAGTTTTTTCTTCCGTTATTACTGCATATGGGTTTGCACGTTTTGATTTTCCTTTCAAGAAACCATTATTTGGTATTTTGATTGCGACTTTATTTTTACCAGAAGTAGTTACAAGAATACCATTATATTTACTATGGAAGCAACTTCATTTATTAGATACATTCGTACCACTTTATGCTCCAATGATTTTTGCGAATCAAGCTTTTTTTGTTTTCATGCTAATTCAGTTTTTTAGAACTATACCTAGAGAATTAGACGAAGCAGCAATAATTGATGGATGCAATTCTTTTGAAGTACTGACGAAAATTTTAGTTCCAACATTGAAACCTGCAATTATTACTGTTGCTTTATTTCAATTCATGTGGAGTATGAATGATTTTATGGGGCCATTAATTTATATTTCTAGCGTTGAAAAATATCCGGTATCCATTGCATTAAAGATGGCAATTGATACTACTGAAGGTAATTTTGCATGGAATCAGATTATTGCAATGTCTTTAATTGCGTTATTACCGTCAATTATAGTATTTTTTGCAGCACAAAAGTATTTTGTCGAAGGTATAGCAACAACAGGATTAAAAGGATAATAAGAATTAAAATATTTCATGGAGGGGAAGATGGTGTATGCTGAAATTAAACACAGTTGCGGTTACATCAAGAACTGCATCCTTAGAAATTGAAAATGATGAATGTTACTATGTACCTAACAAAATGTATGTATATGTAAATGATACAAAAAAATATGAAGTAAATACCAATGTATTCACGATTAAGAATTTAATTCCAGATACTGAATATCTAATCATGGTTGAAGATAGTGTTACATTAGAAAAAAGTGATAAAGTTATGATAAAAACTTTGGAAGAGAAATTTATGGTAAATGTGAGGGATTTTGGTGCAAAAGGCGACGGAAAGACCATAGATACGTCGTTTATACAAGCAGCAATTTATTCCTGTCCTGAAGGAGGAAGAGTATTTTTTCCTGGAGGAATATATTTAACAGGCCCAATATTCTTGAAAAGTAATATTACTTTAGAATTGAGTAAAGATGCTGTTTTACTTGGTGCTAATGATAGAAATTTATATCCTATTCTTCCGAATACTATTAAGTCTCAAAATTCTGATGAAGAATTATATTTGGCAACATGGGAAGGAGAAGCAGCAGAGTGTTTTGCAAGTCTAATAACAGGTATAAACATTGAAAATGTAAATATTATTGGAGAAGGAACTATTGATGGAAACGCTAATTTTGAAACTTGGTGGAAAGAACACAAAATTAAAAAAGGCGCATGGAGACCAAGAACTGTTTTTTTAAACCAGTGCAAGAATATTTTAATTGAAGGAGTAACAATAAAAAATTCTCCTGCATGGACTATACATCCATTTCAAAGTGAAAATTTAAAATTTATAAATTTGACAATCGAAAATCCCAAAAATTCACCTAATACGGATGGACTAAATCCGGAAGCCAGCAAAAACGTTCTTATATTGGGATGTAAATTTTCCGTGGGTGATGATTGTATAGCTATAAAAGCTGGGAAGTTTGACATGGCACAAAAGTTAGGTAAATTGACAGAGAAAGTATTTGTGAGAAATTGTTATATGGAATATGGCCATGGAGGAGTTGTTATAGGCAGCGAAATGTCAGGCGGCGTGAAAGAGGTATATGTGGAAAAATGTATTTTTAACAACACAGATAGAGGAATTAGAATAAAAACGCGTAGAGGCAGGGGAGGATTTATAGATGAAATTCATGCTGATAAAATACGAATGAATAGGGTAAAAACTCCTTTTACTATTAATAGTTTTTATTTCTGCGATGTTGATGGAAAAACAGAATATGTTTGGAGCAAGGAAAAATTGCCTATTGATGAGAGGACTCCATATATAGGTAATATTTATCTTAAAAATATTAATTGTACTGATACACAGGTGGCAGCAGGATTTATATACGGATTACCGGAGAGAAAAATAGAAAAGGTAATAATGGAAGAAATATATGTGGATTTTGACCAAAATGCAAAAGCTGACTATCCTGAAATGTTAAGTTTTGTGGAGCCAATGTGCAAAAATGGCTTTTATTTCAATAATGTAAAATATCTAAAGCTAAAAAACGTTAAGGTAGAAAAGGCTGAAACAGAACCATTTATTAAATTAAATATTGATGAGGAAGAAATATTATAAAAGGGGTGTGAATGATGGAAGTTAAATATGCGGTTCATCCTGATGATTATAAACATTATACTACTGAAATACTTAGAAAACATTTCTTGGTAGAGAAAATTTTTGTGAAAAATGAGGCAAATCTAATTTATAGCCATGTAGATAGGATTATTTTTGGAGGAATTATGCCTGTAAATAAAAACATAGAACTAAACAATATGTTAAATGAGCTAAAATCGGAATATTTTTTAGAAAGAAGAGAAATGGGAGTAATAAATATAGGAGCTGATGGAATTGTTACAATAGATGGAACTGACTATTATCTTAAAAGCAAGGATGGATTATATATAGGGATGGGAGCAAAAGATATCCAGTTTAAATCGATAGATCAAGAGAGGCCTGCAAAATTTTATGTAAGTAGTACTCCTGCTCATACTTCTTACCCTACAGTTAAAATAGAAATTAGCAAGGCAAATCCTGTAGAATTAGGCAGTCTGCAAACTTCAAACGAAAGAACAATATATCAATATGTACATCCTGCTGTTTGCAAAAGTTGTCAATTATTGATGGGCATGACAATACTGAAAGAAGGTTCAGTATGGAATACTATGCCTTGTCATACCCATGATAGACGAATGGAAGTATATTTTTACTTTGATATGGATGATGATACGAGAGTATTCCATTTTATGGGTGAACCTCAAGAAACAAGGCATATTGTAGTGGCGAATGAACAGGCTGTAATATCACCGAGTTGGTCTATACATGCAGGAGTTGGTACAAAAAATTATGCATTTATATGGAGTATGGCGGGCGAAAATCAAGACTTTGAGGATATGGATTTGATAGATGTGAGAAATTTGAAATAGGAGAGGTGTTTCTAAGTGAAATATATTGGAGATAAGGCTGAGGATATGAAAATTGCTTATATTGGAGGAGGTTCAAGAGGCTGGGCATGGCGGCTTATGTCAGATCTTGCGCTTGAGCAATCAATTTCAGGAACGGTATATTTATATGATATAGATTATGAAGCTGCTAAAACAAATGAAATTATTGGAAATAATTTAAAAAGTCAGTGGCTTTACAAATGTGTAAATAATATTGAAGAAGCATTAAGAGGTGCGGATTTTGTTATTATATCAATATTGCCGGGTACTTTTAATGAAATGATGTCAGATGTTCATACTCCAGAGAAATTTGGAATATATCAATCAGTTGGTGATACGACTGGACCTGGAGGTCTTTTTAGAGCACTGAGGACTATTCCTTTGTATGTGGAATTTGCGAATAAAATAAAGGAATATTGCCCTGAAGCATGGGTAATCAATTATACTAATCCAATGGCATTGTGTGTAAAAACATTATATGAAACTTTTCCTAAAATAAAAGCTTTTGGATGTTGTCATGAAGTATTTTCTACACAAAATTTGATTGCAAAAGCTGTCAAGGAGATAGAAGGCATTGAATGTTCAAGAGAAGATATAAGAACGAATGTGCTTGGCATTAACCATTTTACCTGGATAGACAAAGCTAGTTATAAAAACATAGACTTAATTCCAGTTTATAAGAAATTTGTAGAAAAGTATTTTGAATCAGGATATGAAGATAGAGGAGATTGGAAAGAAAGCTATTTTAATTCGGCTAATAAAGTGAAATTTGACTTATTTGAAAAGTGTGGAATAATTGCTGCTGCAGGAGATAGACACTTAGCAGAGTTTGTACCATTTTTAGGGTATTTAGAAAATCCAGAAACGGTAGCAAGATGGAAATTTCATTTAACGCCTGTGTCATGGAGAATAAAAAATAGAGAAGAGCTAATAGAAAAAAGCAAAAGGATAGCAAATGGAGAGGAAAAATTTGAAATAGAACCATCTGGTGAAGAAGGAGTAAAACAAATAAAGGCTCTTTTGGGTTTAGGCGATTTAATCACAAATGTGAATCTTCCTAATATTGGTCAAATGGAAGGAATTGATTATGGTACAGTTGTAGAGACAAATGCACTTTTTACCAAAGACAGAGTACAACCTATCGTTTCGGGGGAATTACCTGAGGCTGTAAATATGTTGCTAGCGCCGCACGTTTTAAATCAAAAAATGATTTTTGAAGCTGCGATAAAAAAAGACAAAGATTTAGCTTTCCAAGCATTTTTAAATGATCCATTTCTAAGAAAATTAAGCTATAGTGACGCTAAAAAGTTATTTAATGAAATGTTTGAAAATACAAAAGAATATTTACTAGGATGGTAATTAGAAAAGAATTAAAAAGATTAGCAAGATACTTTTATCGTTTTAAAAATTCAATAAAAGCAAAAGGAGGATAAGGCAGGATGGGATTTTCGCTTACTGATTTTTCTATGGATTTTTTCTCTTTAAAAGGAAAAGTTGCAATAGTGACAGGTGGAAATACAGGATTAGGTCAAGCTTTTACTGTGGCTCTTGCAAAAGCAGGTGCTGATTTGTTTGTAGTGACACACAATGAAAATTGGGAAGAGACAGAAGATTTAGTTAAAACAGAAGGCAGGCGAGTTACGTTCTTTAAAGCTGAATTAACAGACAAAAATCAGATTAAAGCAATTGTAAATGAATGCCTTAGAATATATAATCGTATAGACATATTAGTAAATAATGCTGGTACTATAAGAAGGGCCTCTTTATTGGAGTACCAAGAAAAAGATTGGGAAGACGTAATAGCTGTGAATTTAACTGCTGTATATTATTTAAGTCAAGAAGTAGCTAAAATTATGGTAAAACAAGGTGGAGGGAAGATTATAAATATTGCATCAATGCTTTCATTTCAGGGTGGTAAATTTGTTCCAGCATATACTGCAAGTAAACATGGAGTTGCAGGCCTTACAAAAGCATTTGCAAACGAATTAGCACAATATAATATACAGGTTAATGCAATTGCTCCAGGATATATGATAACAAAAAATACAGCTCCTATTAGGGAAGATAAAATGCGCTATGAAGAAATATTATCAAGAATACCAGCCGGACGATGGGGTGAACCTTTTGACTTAATGGGGGCAGTAATTTTTCTTGCAAGTCGCGCTTCAGATTATGTTAATGGCCATATTTTAGCTGTAGATGGAGGGTGGCTTGTTAGATAGAAATTTATTCTGATAACTATGAAAATTAAAATTTATATAATACTAGTCAAAATAGGATGAAGAAAAATGCTTTTAAAAAAAGAAGTCTCAGTATTGGCTATACCTGTAGTTGTTGAACAAACTTTTATAATATTAGCAAGCGTAATTAATGCCATTATGGCTAGCCGCTTGAGTAAACAAGTAATTTCAGCTATAGGAATGGCTGATTCTTTAAACAACATATTAGTAAATATTTTTTCAGGATTAGCAATCGGAGGGACAGTTGTAATAGCACAATATATAGGTCAAAACAATAGAAAAAGTGCAAATAGAGTTTTAAAACAAGTACTGTATTTTGGCATTCTTGTTTCAGTTTTAGTTACTATTTTAGTTTGGCTATTTCGCTATCAGATAATTGCACTATTATACAAATCAGCGGAAAGCAAGGTATTAAATAATTTAATGATTTATTTGCAGATAACAATTTTGAATTACCCATTAATTGCCATCCAGTTAATTGCATTAGGAGCTTTACGAGGAAGTGGCGATACTAAAACGCCAATGAAAATTAACATTATCATTAATATAAGCAATGTAATTTTTAGCTACATATTTATGTATGGGGTAAAAACAGTTGGTTTAGACAGTATGGGGATTAAAGGAGCAGCTTTAGGCATAACTTTATCGCGAATAATTGGAGTATTGGCAATTTTAACTGAACTTACAAATCCTAAACATAAAGTATTTTTAAATCGAATAATTAAATATAACCCGGATTGGAAAATACTAAATGCAGTTTTCACAGTAGGAATTCCGGCAAGTATAGAATCATTGCTGTTTACTAGTGGGAAATTGATAGTACAGATACTGGTAGTTGGACTTGGAACAGCATCTATTGCAGCGGATTCGATTTTTAATTCTATATTGTCGATTTTTAATATTCCTGGTAATGCACTAAGTGCTGCAGCTACTATTTTAGTTGGTCAGCATATGGGGAGGCAAGAAATAGGCGAGGCTAAGAAATATATTATGTATACGACGAAAGTTGCTGCTGTTATTTTAGGAATTTTAGGAGCTATTTCCTATCCTTTTGCTCATAATATTGCTTCTTTTTATACGTCAGATGAAACAGTTATAAAAATAGCAAGTGACCTTATAAAATTGAACTCTGTATGCATACTTTTATGGCCACCTTCTTTTATATTTCCAGCAGGACTTAAAGGATCGGGAGATTCTAAATACACAATGGTCATTTCTACTATAACTATGTGGCTGTTTAGAATAGGACTTGCATATATATTTGGAATAGTATTAAAATTGGGATTAATTGGCGTTTGGATGGGCAGATATGCTGATTGGGGTGTACGGGGAATCTTGTATTTTATAAGGTTGCATGGGAACAAATGGAATAAAATACTTGTAAAAAGTGAGGGGGTCTAATTTATGGAAAGGATACAAACAATTAAACAAATAGTTGAAAATGGTATTGTCGCCGTGATTAGAGCAGAATCAAAAGAAGAAGGGAAAAAACTTGTCGATGCAATAAAAAAAGGTGGAATAAAGACAATTGAAGTTACTATGACTGTGCCAGGTGCTGTGGATATAATAAAAGAACTATCTAATGTTTATAAAGATGATGAGGTGATTATAGGGGGAGGAACAGTTCTTGATCCAGAAACTGCAAGGATGTGTATTATGGCGGGTGCAAAATTTATTGTAAGTCCGAGTCTTAATATTGAAACAATTAAATTGTGTAATAGGTATAGAGTATCTGTTATACCTGGCGTTATGACTGTCACTGAAGCAATACAAGCCCTTGAATATGGTGTGGAAATTCTCAAGTTATTTCCCGGAAATTCTTTTGGACCATCTATAATAAGTGCTTTTAAAGGGCCATTACCACAAGCAAATTTTATGCCTACGGGAGGAGTGAACCTTGATAATATAAAGGATTGGATAAAAGCTGGTGCTATAGCAGTTGGCATAGGAAGTGATTTGACGAAAGGCGCAAAAGCAGGAGACTTTGAACTTGTTAAAGAAACTGCTGCTAAGTTTGTCGAAGAAATAAAAAAAGCAAGGGAAGGTAAATAATTCTGAAACTATTTTAAGGGTGATGTAAAATTGAACATTGGAATACGAGCTCATGACTTAGGTAACCTCAGTATCGAGAAGCTGGCTGAAAGCGTTGCGCGAAATGGTATAAAGGCTGTGCAATTAGCACTTACAAAATCCTTTCCAGAGTTAAATTTACAGATTGGTAGTCTTAGTCCTGGTTTAGGACAATATATAAGGGACATTTTTCACAAATATAATATCCAAATTGCGGTACTTGGTTGCTATGTTAATATAATTCATCCAGATCTAAAAGAAAGACACAGATTGCTAGAATTTTTTAAAGAACATATAAGGTACGCAAGAGATTTTGGTTGCAGTGTTGTAGGAACTGAAACAGGTAATGTGCATGTTGAAATGGGATATACACCTGATAATTTTAGTGAAAAAGCTTTTATTGAGGTTGTCAAGAGTGTAAGAGAATTAGTTGAGGAAGCAGAAAAATTTGGCGTAATTGTAGGTATAGAACCGGGTGTTAACCATCCTGTCTATTCACCAAGAATGATGAAAAGACTTCTTGATGAAGTACCATCTAATAATTTGCAAGTTATTTTTGATCCCGCTAATTTACTGACTGTAGAAAATTATACGCATCAAGAGGAAATTTTTTGCGAGGCAATGGAACTTTTCGGAGATCATATAGTAGTTATACATGCTAAAGATTTTGTCATAGAAAATAACAAACTAGTTTTTGTACCAGCAGGCAAAGGACTTTTAAATTATCGTGTGTTATTTAAAATGATAAAGTATAAAAAACCGTATATTAATATTTTGGTGGAAAATACAAAGGGCTTTGATATAAATAAATCTATAGAATATTTAGAAAGAGTCTATGAAACAGTATAAGATTCAAGTAGAATATTTATTATTTTATGCAAATCGCACTCACTTAAGGAGGCATATAAATTGCAAACTTTCTTATCATCTGCTCAAGGAGTATTGACGATAGTATTTATTTTAATTCTTGGATATTATTTGTCAAAAATCGGATGGTTTGATGAAAAAACATCAGATTTGTTTGCCAAACTTGTTGTAAATATTTCTTTACCTCTTAATATGATAGTAACAATAGTAGCGACTTTTTCGAAAGAACAATTAATACATTCAGGAAAAGGGCTATTAATACCTTTTTTGTCAATACTTTTATCCTACTTTATGGCATATGTACTTGTTATACTCTTTAAAATTAAAAAAGGCAGAAGAGGCGTATTTATGGCAATTTTTTCGCTTTCAAATGCAATATTTGTGGGGCTTCCTATGTCTCAAGCACTTTTTGGAGAAGTCGCAACACCATATACGCTTTTATATTACATGGCTAATACTACAATTTGGTGGACTTTAGGGGTTTATGGTATTGTGCGAGATACAAATGGTAAAGATGAAAAAGTATTTACTTTTGATACTTTAAAAAGGATATTTAATCCACCTCTTTTAGGGTTTGTCATAGGAGTGATTTTCGTTTTTACTAATATTTCTCTTCCTAAATTTATTTTTGAAAGTTTTAAAATGATTGGAAATTTAACCAGTCCACTTTCGATTTTTTATGTTGGAATTGTCATATATGAAATGGGGTTTGATAAATTTAAACTTGATAAAGATGCTATTTTGGTTTTTGCTGGTAGGTTTTTGGTAACGCCAGCGTTAGTAGTGATATTGAATTTATTTATTCATGTTCCACAGCTAATGCGGAATGTGTTTATAATTATGTCAGCAATGCCTGTTATGGTGAACTCGTCAATAATAGCAAGAGTTTATGGAGCAGATTATGAATTTGCAACGAGCATGATTACTTACACGACAATTTTTAGCGTAATTATAATGCCATTTTTAATGGTTTTGATAAAAGTCATATAATTTATGAATAAATTTAACAAAAACAATTTAAACTCAAGTAACGAAGTTCATAAATGTCGTAATTAAATTTTTTCTAAAATTTGAAATTTAGAGAAAAGAGGTGATGTCTTCTAAAAAACTTACAAATTAAATTTAAATTGATTAAACACTTTTAAGGGAGGTTAGAAAGCATGGGAAAGTTTGTAAAATGGCCAAAGTTGCTGCTGAAGGCTGGCTTAGCTTTATTACTCACAACCGTTTTGCCATTTACAACAGCTTTTGGGAATTTACCTAAGAATGAGAAACCATCACCTCCAGTTGCACTTCGTGTTTTAGATGGGTCACTTACCAGCAATGAGCTAACTTTGATATGGGAAAAGCCTGATAATTATCAAGATATAACTGACTTCAAAATAGTGGTAAGAGGGCCAGGGTATTATCATGAATATTTTGCAAGTGACAATCCAACTGTTGCAAATCAAAACTATATAAAACTTTTTTATGAACAACACATAGGAGAATTAAAAAATGATGAAGGAAAAGTTATAAGAGAAGCTTATAAAATTTTAATGCATTCATTTTATGTTAAAGGATTAAAACCAAATACAGAATATGTTTTTTCAGTTCAATCAGTTGGCAAAAATGGAGAACTATCAGTTCCTGTAACTATAACTTATAGAACACGTCCTACTATACCTGCTTCTAATATTATTAATATAGAGTCAATGGGAGCTATAGGGGATGGAACTTTAGCAGATGATATAAATGGAACCCCATCCTCAGGAACGTTAAATACTGAAGCAATTCAAAGAGCAATTGATGCATGTCCACCAGGTGGTATTGTTTTGGTACCTGCTGGTAAAATTTATCTAACAGGGCCAATTACTTTGCATAGCAATATGACACTTCTTGTAGAGGGTACTCTATTAGGAACAGTTGATGCAAACCAGTATCCAAATCCTTTTGATACTGATAAAACTCGAATAGCTGAAAAATCTATGCCACTTATTTCTACACCTTCTACAGGAACATACGAAAATATAAAAATTATTGGACATGGTGTAATAAATGGGAATGGCTGGGCGAAGGTTGCTGTTAAGGAAACATCTATTCCGCTTGGTACTACCTTTGATCAATATCAAAAAGGAAACAGTAGTAACATTTTTACAACAGCTAAAAATCATCTAGCTTTAAATCAATTTAATAAATATATCGAACAAGGTGAAAAAAATGCTTATGCGACAAGATCTAATTTAATAGATTTAAAAAATGTAACGAACGTTTATATAGGAGATGGTCTGACAGTTACAAATCCTTCTTATCACACTATTTCGTGTAGTAATTGTAAAAATGTTATTTTGAATCAGTTAATAGCATCGACGTACGATTGTAATAATGGTGATGGCATAGATTTTAATGGTACAGGGCTTATTGTTGTGAATTCTGTATTTAACACAGGCGATGATAGCGTAAATTTTGAAGCTGGAGTTGGGCTTGCCGGTGAAAAAAATCCACCTACTGAAAACGCATGGATATTTAACAACTATTTTGGAAGAGGACATGGTGTAGTCGCAATGGGTAGCCATACAGCTGCTTGGATACAAAATATTTTAGCTGAAGATAACGTAATAAATGGAAATGCTGTGGGGCTAAGAGGGAAATCACAAAGTGGAAATGGAGGTGGCGCAAGAAATATAATATTTAGAGATAGTGCGCTTGCTAATATAACTGACAATGATGGTTCTCCATTCTTACTTACCGTTGCTTATTCTAGTGCTCCTCCCACTGACTTGAGCAATTGGGCGCCTGATGAACCTACTTTTCATGATATATTAATTAAGAATTGTACTGTAAATGGTACTAAGAAATATGCAATTTTAATACAAGGTTCACCTGATGGGTATGACTATAATCTTACATTTGATAATATATATTTCGGAGCGGGCACTTATCAAACAAAGATGGCATACTTGAAAAATTGTACTTTTAATAATGTAGTGTTTTATGGTTCTACACCTAACTATGATGGTAATAAAAAAGTTCCAGTAAATCCCTGGTTTGCTACAAATGCAAGTTCACTTATGTTTAAAGGTATTACAACTTCTCCAGATCCATTCCTTGCTCCAAATTGGCCAGTGGACAGCAAAGTTGTAGCCACAATTATTAATCGTAAAGAAGTAAATATAACCTGGAGTCCAGCTGTTGATAGAACTTTTACAAAGTATCTTATAAAAAATGGAGATGAAACAGTTGCCATATTAAATGCTGATACAATTTCTTATACAATAACTGGACTTTTGCCTAATAAAGACTATCAGTTTACTATTTATGCTGTTAATGAAGAAAATAATATGACAGAAGGCCCAAGTGTCTTTTTTAAAACAACTAACAAATGATTGAGTTTAAAAGTGCAGAGATTTCCTCTGCACTTTTAAAATATATTTTTCAAATCAATTTTTAAGTCATCGAATATCACCGATTTTAATACCTCATCTTTTGAAAAATTAATTGGTTCACCGTATACGCCGTCTTGCAAACTGAATATCTGAATTTCTTGGTTTTTTGGTGATACTATCCAATATTCTTTTATTCCAAACCTCATATATAAATCCATTTTTATGATATAATCTTTTGATGCTGTGGAAGGAGATAGTATCTCCACCACAAGTTCAGGTACTCCAGTATAGTTATTTTCAGTGAGTCCTTTTTCATCACAAATAACAGTTATATCTGGCTGTACTTTGTGCTTTTCTTGGTCATTTTGTAGTATAACATCTAAAGGGGCAACAAAATGTTTGCACTTTTTATCTATAAAATATATTCCAAATTCTGTCGATAAGTTCGTTAAAATTCTTTGGTGTGCCACTGAAGGGGCGGATAACAAATATATTTCGCCGTTTATGAATTCGAGCATTTCATCAGTTTTAGAGTCTATTTCTTCGAATTCTTCATAAGTAATTTTTTGTTTTTAGGTATTATATTTTCCATTATATCATCCCCATTTACTACGTTCTAAATATATTTTAGCACATTTTTCAATATTAACAATTATTCATTACCTTTATAAAAATATCTAAAAAACTTTTTATAAACTAGAAGGAATTTTTAAATATGTGTCGAATATAAATAAAAAAGAGGTTAATTAAAATAATAAACAAACTCTTTTAAATGTTTTTCATTGCATGTGAATGTCATGTTTTAATAATCTCTTGTTTTAACAAAGCCATTGTATACTGTGGATTTCTTTTTATTACAGACTTAATTAAAAAATATAATAAAGTCACTGGAGGATATATTATGGATTCCAGAGAGGTAGCATTACACATCGAGCGGCTTATAAAGTTTGCACTTAAAAAAGGCTTGATAGAGGAATTAGATGTGATTCCAAGCCGCAATGCACTTATGGATTTATTTAAAATAGAAAAACCTTATGAAGGTGAGGTTTCTGAGGAGGAATTAGAAAGCCCTTCTCCTATTTTAAACAAATTATTGGACTATGCGGTGGAGATAGGCCTTATTGAGGATACTGTTACCTATAGAGATTTAATGGATGCAAGAATTATGGGGCTTTTAATGCCAAGAGAATCAGAAGTTGTAAAAAAGTTTAATACCATTGCCTCTGAAAAGGGGATTGAAAAAGCCACAGAGTATTTTTACAAATTATCTCAAGCCTCCAATTACATCAGGATGGATAGAACTTCGCAAAATTTATATTGGCGTACTCCCACAGAATACGGTTCTTTAGAAATCACTATAAATCTTTCTAAGCCAGAAAAAGATCCAAAAGAAATTGAGGCGGCAAAGAAAATTCCTCAGTCAGGATATCCAAAGTGCCTTTTATGCATTGAAAATGTAGGTTTTGCGGGAAATTTAAATCATCCAGCAAGGCAAAACTTAAGAATAATCCCAGTAAAAGTTGCGGGAGAGCAATGGTATTTCCAGTATTCACCTTATGTATATTACAATGAGCACTGCATTTTGCTCCATGAATCCCATATTCCAATGAAAATATCAGAAAAAACTTTTGTGAGGCTTTTTGATTTTATTGAGCAATTTCCTCATTATTTTATGGGCTCCAATGCGGATTTGCCAATTGTGGGAGGCTCAATTTTATCCCATGAACATTTTCAAGGGGGAAGGCACGTTTTTCCAATGGAAGAGGCTTCTATAGAAGAATACTTTATACATCCTCAATATCCTAACATTAAAGCAGGAATAGTCAAATGGCCTATGTCTGCAATTCGCCTTTCAAGTAAAGACAGGGATAAATTAACAGAGTTTTCTTCACATATATTGAATACCTGGAAGGACTATAGTGATGAATCATGTGACATATTGGCATATACTAAAAAGAATGGGGAACTTATCCCTCACAATACGATTACACCTATTGCGAGGATTAATAAAGAGGGGGAATTTGAAATTGACCTTGTCCTTCGGAATAACAGGACAACAGATGAATACCCCTATGGAATTTTCCATCCTCATGAGGAACTTCACCATATAAAAAAGAAAACATTGGACTTATAGAAGTTATGGGATTAGCAGTTTTGCCAGGAAGGCTTAAATTTGAGCTGGAGGAAATTATTAAGTTTTTAATAGGGGAAGAAAAATTTAATCCAGACTTGTATGATGAAAGCAGTCCTTTATACAAACATATTCAATGGATTGAAGAATTGGTTTTAAAATATGGTACTAACTGCACTCGAGAAGAAGCCGAAAGCTATATAAAACAGGAGGTTGGAAATAAATTTTTGAAGGTTCTTTTAGATGCAGGAGTTTTTAAAAGAGATGAAAAAGGGAAAAAAGCCTTTGAAAGATTTATGAAAACAGTAGGCTTTGAAAAAATAGATATGAAAGGAGACCTTAAATGAAAACGGCTGTAATTGAAGCACTTGAAAAATTCTACGGTAAAAATGATGCTGAAATAAGGCTTTTCTATTCTCCGGGACGAGTGAATCTTATTGGAGAGCATACAGATTACAATGGAGGCTATGTATTTCCTTGTGCCCTTGACTTTGGAACATATGCTGCGATTAGAAAAAGAAATGACAAAAAAGTCTTCATGGCTTCTTTAAATTTCGATTTAAAGGTGGAAGTAGACCTTGATGCACTTATTTATGATAAAAGCCATGATTGGGCCAACTACCCGAAAGGGGTTTTAAAAGTGCTACAGGATGAGGGGTATGACTTTTCTGGATTTGAAATTGTGTTTGAAGGCAACATTCCAAATGGTGCTGGACTTTCCTCATCTGCTTCAATAGAGCTGGTTACTGCTGTTGCAGTGAATGAAGTTTTCAATTTAAATATTGACAGAATAAAATTGGTGAAATTGTGTCAAAAAGCAGAAAATACTTTTGTTGGGGTAAATTGTGGCATAATGGACCAATTTGCTGTTGGAATGGGTAAAAAAGACCATGCAATTTTATTAAAAAGCGATACATTAGAGTATTCATACGTGCCTTTGAAGTTAGAAGGTTATAAAATTTTGATAACAAATACAAATAAAAGGAGAGGGCTCTTGGATTCAAAATACAATGAAAGAAGAAGTGAATGTGAAAAAGCCCTTTCATACCTTCAGAGGGCTTTACCAATACACAATCTTTCGGAGGTTTCAATTGAACAGTTTGAAGAATATAAACATTTAATACCGGAGGAAGTGCTTGTAAAAAGGGCAAGACATGTTATAACAGAAAATAAAAGAGTTTTAGATGCAGTAAAAGCACTTAATGATAAAGACTTAATCAAATTTGGAGAATTAATGATTGAATCTCACAATTCTTTGAGAGATGATTACGAAGTTACAGGGAAAGAACTGGACACTTTGGTAGAAGAAGCGTTAAAATTAAAGGGAGTAATAGGTTCCCGTATGACTGGAGCAGGCTTTGGTGGCTGCACTGTAAGCATTGTAAAAGAAGATGTAGTAGAGGAATTTATAGAAGTGGTTACTCACAATTACACTCAAAAAATAGGCTACAGGCCAACAGTCTATATAACGGGAATAGGTGAAGGAGCAGGAGAAATTAAATACTGAAGGAGGTAAAAATATGGCGGTTTTAGTATGCGGTGGTGCAGGTTATATTGGAAGCCACACAGTTGCAGCACTTTTAAGGAGAAATGAAGAAGTTGTCGTTGTAGATAACCTCATCACAGGGCATAAGGAATCTGTTTTGGGAGGAAAACTGTATATAGGTGATTTAGGGGATGAAGCTTTTTTAGACAAGGTATTTATAGAAAATGAAATTGAAGCGGTAATTGATTTTGCAGCTTTTTCACTTGTGGGAGAAAGTGTAGAGGAGCCATTTAAATATTATGAAAACAACGTATGCGGGACATTGAGCCTTTTAAAAGCGATGAAGAAACACAATGTCAACAAAATCGTGTTTTCTTCAACAGCTGCAACATATGGAGAACCAGAGAGAATTCCAATAGAAGAGGAAGATACAACTAATCCCACAAGCCCTTATGGTGAGACAAAGCTTGCCGTTGAAAAGATGTTAAAATGGGCAGACAATGCTTATGGAATCAAATACGTCGCTTTGCGATATTTTAACGTTGCAGGGGCTATTGAAACAGGCGAGATTGGAGAGGACCATTCGCCTGAGACGCACCTTATACCGATTATACTTCAGGTTGCACTTGGCAAAAGAGAAAAGATAATGATTTATGGTGATGATTATCCTACTAAAGATGGGACATGTATAAGAGATTATATTCACGTGATGGACTTAGCTGATGCACATATACTTGCGTTGGATAAGTTGAGAAAAGACAATAATAGCGCAATTTATAACCTGGGAAATGGAGAAGGTTTTAGTGTAAAGGAAGTGATAGAAGTTGCAAGAAAAGTGACAGGGCATCCTATTCCAGCAGAAGTTGCTGGGCGCCGTCCGGGAGACCCTGCAGTACTTGTGGCATCTTCCAAAAAGGCAATAGAAGAGTTAGGTTGGGTGCCAAAACATTCATCTTTAAAAGAAATAATTGAAAGTGCTTGGATGTGGCACAAAAATCATCCAAATGGCTTTAAGAGAGGGTAAAGGAAGGGGTATAAATGGAAAACTTAATACCAGTCAGCTACAAATTGTTAAAAGGAATGAACGAATCAGTTATATTAAATATCATAAGAAAAATGGGACCTATTTCAAGAGCGGATATTGCCAAAGAGACAAATTTAACGCCGCCGACGGTGACTAATATTGTAAATAAACTCATTGCGGAAAATATTGTAATGGAATACAAAGTTGGCGAATCAAATGGTGGAAGGCCTCCTGTACTTATCAAATTAAATCCTGATTTTATGAGTATTATTGTCATTCATATAAGCACCTACAACTTACATCAATATACTCTTGATGCAGAACTTAAAACAAAAAGAAAGAGAAGAATTCTATTAGAGGTTTAAAGCAAGAAGAAGTTTTAGAGTTGTTGACATCTGTTCTTAATAAAGCAATAAAAGAATCTCCACAAAATGTATCGGGGATAGGAATTGTGGTTAGAGGACCTGTAAAAATGAAAGAAGGTATATCTGTATTTGCACCTAATATTGGGTGGAGAAATGTGCCTTTAAAATCAATTGTAGAAGAAAAATTTGGTGTACCTACCTATGTTATAAATGACGTGCGAGCTATGGCTTTAGGAGAATTTCATATGGGCAAAGCAAAAGATGTTGAAAATATGATATTTTTAAAGGTTGGCTATGGGATAGGTTCAGCAATACTTATAAATGGCAGGATATATACTGGAGCCAGTGACGGTGCGGGTGAAATAGGGCATACAACTATTGATGTAGCAGGGCCACAATGTAGTTGCGGCAATTACGGTTGCTTTGAAGCGTTGGCTTCAGAAAAAGCCTTAGTGAATTTAGTTGTTAAATCTATTAAAGAGGGTATGGATTCTATTGTGTATCAAATGGCAGAAGGGATGTTAGACAGTGTTACTCCTGAGATGATATACGAGGCAGCAAAACTAAACGATAAATTAGCAGTCAATGCTTTAAAAACTATAGGAAGATATTTAGGAATAGGTATAGCCAATACAATAAATACATTTAACCCAGAGCTCATTTTGATAGGGGGAGGGATTGTGCAGGCACGTGAGCTTATTGAAGATATCATTATAGAAACTGCTAAAAAGCGCACTTTTGAGAATTCATTTTCTTCCTGCAGAATAGCTTTTGCTGAATTAGGTGATGATGCTACACTCATCGGCGCTGCCAATATGGTCATGGATGAAGTATTGTAACCCCTCTCTGTCATTCTGAGCGCAGCGAAGAATCTTACCTACTGAGGTAATGAAAAAAATAAAAAATTATGCAGAAAGGAATGAGAATAGTATGGCAATAAAAATTGACAAAATAAACTTTTTAGGGTGGGAAAATAGTATAAAACTGTCCAATGGCATTATTGATGTTGTGGCTACAACTGATATAGGCCCAAGAATTGTAAGGTTTGGATTTGAAAATGATGTAAACGAATTTAATTTGGACCCTAAAACTATTGGCTTAAAAGGAGGTGACGAATACAGATATTATGGCGGCCATAGACTGTGGCATAGCCCTGAAGACAGAAAGAGGACATATATACCAGACAATGATGAAGTTGATTGGCATGAAATAGAAAACGGTGTGAGACTTATTCAAAAGCCAGAAAAATGGGTTAACACACAAAAGCAAATCGATATAATATTAAATCCTGATGAGAGTAGAGTAAGGCTTGTACACAGGATAACTAATCTTGGAGCATGGCCTATTGAGCTTTCAGCATGGACAATAACAGTATTAAACACAGAAGGTATAGAAATAATTCCTCAACCAAATAAAGACACAGATTTACTTCCAAATAGGCAAATTGTACTCTGGCCTTATTCTAAAATGAATGATAAAAGGGTGTATTGGGGAGAAAAATATATTGCACTGAAACAAGATCCTAATAACAAAGCTCCCTTTAAGTTAGGAATTAACAATCAAGAAGGTTGGGCTGCTTACGCAAGAGGAGGACATCTTTTTGTAAAAAGGTATTATCCACAGCACGACACAACATATCCTGACTTTGGCGTATCTTTTGAAACATATACAAACGATTGGATGCTTGAAATAGAAACATTAAGTCCATTTACAAAATTACAACCCGGTGAAACTGTTGAGCATGTTGAAGAATGGGAGCTTTACAATAATGTAAATGTAAAAGATATAGATGAAGGTGCATTTGATGAGGTTGTAGAAAAGTATTGCAGGAAGTAAATTTTTGGTTGCAAAAAGTTTATAAAAATTTTTAATAAATTACGCTTTCGAAGAAGGAATTTTTGAATTCATGTCGAATATATAATATAGGAGTTAGTTAAAATAAAAAATAAAGTTACGAGATTATAATTACTAAATTAGTTAAATTAGTAAAAAAATAAGTGTTTTGAAACTAAAATAAACGTTTTAACAAATTTAGAAATAAACCAAATCCGAATATTAAAGAAAAATATTTTATAAAGTTTTTAAGTAATACAAACACCAGAAAAGAGTATAAAATTTTCTTAAAATATTATTAATTAAATTTTTTAATAAATATCTTTTCTATAAAATTCGATAACGTTAACAGATATCTTTAAGAATTTATACTTTAGGTAATCTCAAAATATTTTATAAAGAAAGGAGAGTGATATTACCAAGGAACTTGTTAAACAAAAAATTTTACTTTAAAAAATTTAATTGAAAGGGGAAATTTGATTTATGCGAAAATTGATTGCTTATATTATTTCAATCGTTTTTGTACTTTCATTATTACTAACAGGATGTGGAAACACTAGCAATTCTTCTTCCTCAAATAATAGTCCACAACAAAATACCTTGTCAACATCTGGCACAAAAAAAATTACAGTATGGGCTTGGGATCCTAATTTTAATATTGCTATAATGAATGATGCAAAAGCAATTTACACTAAAGAACATCCTGATGTGCAAATTGATGTTGTAGAAATGGCAAAAGGCGATTTGGAACAAAAATTAAATACAGTACTTGCTTCAGGGGTTAAAGAAGGTTTGCCTGATATAGTGTTAATAGAAGATTATAATGCACAGAAATACCTGCAAGCATATCCAGGCGCATTTGCGGATTTAACAGATAAAATTGATTATAGCAAATTTGCAAAATATAAAGTTGAACTCATGACTCTTAATGGGAAAATTTACGGTGTTCCATTTGATTCAGGAGTAGCTGGATTTTTCTACAGAAGAGATATATTAGAGCAAGCAGGATATAAGGCGCAAGATTTAAATAATATAACATGGGATCAATTTATAGAAATAGGCAAAAAAGTGAAAGAGAAAACAGGAAAATATATGCTTGGTTTTGATCCTGCCGATGGTGGGTTAATGAGAATAATGCTTCAGTCTGCTGGAGAATGGTATTTTGACAAAGATGGGAAACCTAATTTTACAAATAATCCTGCATTAAAAGAAGCAGTAATAACCTACAAAAAGTTACTAGATTCGGGTATAGTAAAAAAGGTAAGTGGATGGAATGAATGGGTTGCTGCGTTTAACAAAGGAGATACAGCTGCAGTTGTTACGGGCGTTTGGATTATTGGCTCAATTAAAGCGGAATCAAGCCAAAGTGGAAAATGGGGACTTGCTCCCGTGCCACGTTTAAACATTAGTAGCTCAGTTAATGCTTCAAATCTTGGAGGTTCAAGCTGGTATGTGATTAATAGTTCTAAAAATAAAGATGTCGCAATAGATTTTCTTAAAGAAATATATGCAGGAAATAACGATTTTTACCAAAAAATACTTGTAGAACGAGGAGCATTTGCTACTTATTTGCCTGCTCAGACAGGAAATGCTTACTCTGCACCTGATCCATTTTTCGGTAATCAAAAAATATATTCAGATTTATCGGAATATATGAAAAAAATTCCTCCAGTAAATTATGGTGTATACACATATGAAGCAGATTCAGCAATCATGGGTATAATGCCGAATGTATATTCAGGAAAAATATCTGTGGATGATGCTTTGAAAAAGGCAGAAGAACAATTGAAAAATCAGATTAACCAATAAATAATTACCTAGATTTAAAAATGGAATGAGGAATAGCAATTAGCTTTAATTGCTATTCCTCGGATTAAATAAGGGGTGAAATAATTTATGGTTGGAAATGAAGCACAAACTTCGTTAAAAAGCAAAAATGTTAGTTATGAAAGAATTTTAAACAGATATGGATGGGGCTTTACATTTTTCGCATTAATATTGCTTATAACTTTTCTATTTTATCCAATAATTTATTCTTTATATCTTTCAACTATGTCTTCTAAAGGTATTGTACAAAAATTTGTTGGATTAAATAATTATATAAGACTTTTTAATGACCAAATGTTTTTGATAGCTTTAAAGAATACTTTTACCTTTTTAGTAATACAAGTACCAATAATGCTTTTTTTGGCATTAGTGCTTGCGGCTATTCTTAATGACAAGAGTATTAAATTTCGAGGCATTTTTAGAACAGGTATATTTTTACCAGCAGTCACTTCACTTGTGGCATATGCAGTTTTATTTAAAATGATGTTTAGCTTAGATGGATTTATAAATACAACTCTCATGAATTTTCATATAATACAGAAACCCATTCCATGGTTATTAGATCCTTTTTGGGCAAAGGTTACACTTATTATAGCAATGACTTGGCGATGGACTGGATATAATATGGTATTTTATTTATCTGGATTGCAAAATATTCCATATGATTTATATGAATCGGCAGAAATAGATGGAGCAAATAAAATACAACAATTCTTTTATATAACTCTTCCAATGCTTAAACCCATTATCATTTTTACAACTATTATGTCTACAATAGGAACTTTACAATTGTTTGATGAACCTATGAATCTTTCAAGTGGTGGTGTAACTGCTTCTAGTATAGGGCCAGGAAATTCTTTACTTACGTTATCTGTGTATATTTATAATCTGGCATTTAAATATATGCCTAATTTTGGATATGCTGCTGCAGTCTCTTATGTTATAGTATTCTTTGCAGCAATATTAACTATTATTCAATTTAGAGTGGCAGGTGAAAAAGATTGAATTTTAAGAAAATTTTGTCCAGAGTCTTAGTTTATACTTTTTTGATTGCTATATTTGTTATTTCAGTTTTTCCTTTTTATTGGATGATAGTTGGGATGACTAATAGTGCAGTAGATGTGATAAAGGGGAAAATGACTTTTGGTAATCAATTAGTTAATAATTTCATGACTCTTAACACATCATACAATTTAAGTAGAATACTATTTAATTCCATAAAAATTTCTATGTTAACAGTAATGGGAACTTTGATAGTGGCGTCTATGGCGGCATATGGCTTTGAGATGTATAGATCAAAAACTCGTGAAAGAATTTATGGTGTGATACTTTTATCAATGATGGTGCCTTTTGCAGCGCTTATGATCCCTTTATTTAGATTAATTGTAGAACTCAAACTTTTAAATACTCATGCAGGAGTAATTCTCCCAAGTATTGCATCGATATTTATAATATTTTTCTTTAGACAAAGTTTTAAATCTTTTCCTAAAGAAATTATAGAAGCAGCACGAGTTGATGGAGCAGGAGAATTGAGGACGTTTTTCTCTATTGTAGTTCCATCGATGAAATCCACATATGCAGCAGCAGCAATTTTCTCTTTCACAACAAGTTGGAATTCGTATTTGTGGCCGCTTGTTGTATTGCAAACCGATAACCAAAAAACAATTACACTTTTAATTTCGAATTTAGCATCTGCATATTTCCCTGAATATGGAGTTATTATGACAACAATTGTAATAGCTACTTTACCTACAATCATTATGTTTTTTGCACTACAAAAATACTTTGTACAAGGTATGACTGGAGCTGTTAAACAGTAAATTTATTATGAAATTTAAAGTATTCTTCATTAACTTGTAATGTATAAAAAATAATAGAGTTAAACTTTTAGGCAATATTATAGGAGGACTTACTATGTCTATTTATTTTAATGATAAAACAAAAACTTTTTACCTAACTGCCAAAGATACAAATTATGTAATTTATGTTTTAAAAAATGGCGCTGTTTTACATGCATATTTTGGCAAAATAATAAAGACTCCTAATATATACCATTTATTAAAATTACCCCATATAAGTATAGGTAATGATATTATTAACTTTGGGAATCAGTTAATGCTAGATTTTTTGCCACAAGAATACCCTGCATATGGTAATACTGATTTTAGGAGTCCTGCATATCAAATTCAGCTTGAAAACGGTTCTACTGTTTCTGATCTAAGGTACTTATCTCACAAAATCTATAAAGGTAAGCCTAAATTAGAAAGGCTTCCGGCTACTTATGTTGAAAATGAAGATGAAGCTGATACTCTTGAGTTAGAATTGTATGATAAAGTAGCTAATTTAAAGGTAACTTTAATTTATACAGCATTTAGGGATTATGATGTTATAACAAGGTCAGTGAGATTTGAAAACATGGGAAAAGAAGACATAAAATTGTTAAGAGCTTTGTCTATGAATGTTGATTTTAATGATAGTAATTTTGACATGCTTCAATTGTCAGGAGCTTGGGCGAGAGAAAGACATGTTATAAGAAGACCGCTTGTACCAGGAGTCCAGTCTATTGAAAGTAGAAGAGGTGCAAGCAGCCATCAGCAAAATCCTTTTATAGCCCTTTTAAGGAAAGATGCTGATGAATGGCATGGAGATGTGTATGGATTTAGCCTTGTTTACAGTGGCAATTTCTTGGCACAAGTAGAAGTAGATCAATATAATATGGCAAGAGTTTCTGTGGGAATCAATCCATTTGATTTTTCATGGCTTCTAAAGCCAGGTGAAACATTTCAAACACCAGAAGTTGTTATGGTTTATTCGGATAGCGGCTTAAATAAAATGTCAAATACCTATCACAAACTGTACAGAAATAGACTTATGAGAAGTAAATTTAAGGACAAAGAAAGACCAATTCTTATAAACAACTGGGAAGCCACTTATTTTGATTTTACCGAAGAAAAACTTAAAGAACTTGCTAAAGAAGCAAAGGAATTGGGAATTGAACTTTTTGTTCTTGATGATGGATGGTTTGGAAAGAGAAATTCTGACAATTCTTCACTGGGAGATTGGTTTCTAAATAAAGAAAAGATTCCAAGTGGTTTGGATGGTCTTGCAAAAGACATAAACTCTTTAGGTTTAAAATTTGGATTATGGATGGAACCAGAAATGGTTTCTCCTGATAGTGACCTATATAGAAAGCATCCTGATTGGTGTATACATGTACCTGATAGGCCGAGAAGTGAAAGCAGAAATCAACTTGTGTTAGACTTGTCGCGAAAAGATGTACAAGATTATATTATAAAAGTAGTGTCAGATATTTTGGAAAGCGCCGATATAAGTTATGTAAAATGGGATATGAACAGAAATATGACAGAGATAGGATCTGCACTTTTGCCGCCAGAGAGGCAAAGAGAGACTGCTCACAGATATATTCTTGGACTTTACAGAATATTAGAAGAAATAACGACAAGGTTTCCTGATGTTTTGTTTGAAAGTTGTGCTGGTGGTGGTGGTCGTTTCGACCCTGGAATGCTTTATTACATGCCACAGACTTGGACCAGTGATGATACAGATGCAATTGAAAGACTTAAAATACAGTATGGTACAAGTATAGTTTATCCTCTTATTTCAATGGGAAGCCACATATCTGCTGTACCAAATCATCAAGTTTACAGAATTACGCCGTTAAAAATACGTGCACATGTAGCAATGTCAGCTAATTTTGGCTTTGAACTTGATTTGACAAAATTGAGCAGTGAAGAAAAAGAGGAAATAAAGAAATATGTTGAAAAGTATAAAGAGATTAGGAAACTGGTGCAATTTGGAGATTTTTATCGATTGTTAAGTCCCTTTGAAGGGAATGAAACTGCTTGGTTGATTGTTTCTGAGGATAAAAGAGAATTTTTGCTCTATTATTTTAGAGTTTTGGGAGGAGCAAATGAACCTATTAAAAGACTTCGTCTAAAAGGAATAAATCCAGATTTTAATTATGTTTTAGAAGATGATGGTAGTGCATATAGTGGTGATGAACTTATGTATGCAGGGATAGTAATTCCAGAACTTAAAGGGGACTTTCAGAGCATTATGATGCATTTTAAGGAGGAGAGTATTAAGAATGGGTAGAGAGGTATTGAATTTTAATGTAGATTGGCTATATATTCCTGAAGACTTAAATGATGCATATAAATTTGATTTTGATGAGAGCAATTTTGAAGTTGTTAGTCTTCCTCATGCAAACAAAACATTTCCTCACCACTATTTTAAAGAGGAAGACTATAGGTTTGTTTCATGGTACAGAAAACATTTTAAAGTAGATGAGAGATACAAAGGGAAAAAGGTTTACATTCATTTTGAAGGTATTATGACTGTTGCGAAGGTTTATGTAAATGGCGAATTCGTAGGAGAACATAAAGGAGGATATACCCCTTTTGAATTTGACATTACAGAATATGTCAAATATAGCGATTTTGAAAATTTGATTGCTGTACAAGTGGATTCAAGAGAACATAAAGATATTCCTCCAGAAGGGTTTCTTGTAGATTACATGTTGTTTGGTGGAATATACAGAAATGTATGGCTGAAAATTTTAAATGATACCCATATAAAAGATGTATATTTTGTCGTTGATAAATTGCAAGATTCTGTTGCTGAAATTTCAATTACTACAACCCTGGAAGGTGAAGGAATAAACAATGGGAAACTGTTAATAGAGATTATAGATAAAGAAGGAATTGTATGTGCATCAGCCGTTACAGATGTTAAAGACATGCAAAAGGAGATTGTACAGCAAATAAAGATGGAGAATCCATTAACTTGGCATCCAGATCATCCGTATTTATATAATGTGTCTGTAAAACTTATTGCAGAGAATGAAATTTTAGATAATTATACTTTTAGAACAGGAATAAGGACTGTGCATTTTGGAGATGATGGCAAATTTTATATTAATGGTGAACCTTTAAAATTAAGAGGGTTAAACAGGCATCAGACTTTTCCTTATGTTGGCGGTGCTATGCCGGATAGGGTACAAAGAAAAGATGCAGATATACTAAAGTATGAATTGGGATTAAATTATGTTAGAACGTCACATTATCCACAGGCTGTTTCATTTTTGGATAGATGTGATGAGATAGGCTTGCTAGTTTTTGAAGAGATACCTGGATGGCAGCATATAGGCGATGAAAATTGGAAGAACATTGCAAAAGAGAATTTAAAAGAAATGATTTTAAGAGATAGAAATCATCCTTGTATATTTATGTGGGGTGTGCGAATAAATGAGTCTTTAGATGACCACGATTTTTATAAAGAAATGAATGAAATAGCTCATAAATTAGACAGGAGTAGACCAACAGGTGGTGTTAGATATTTAAGAGATAGTGAAAAACTTGAGGATGTATTTACATATAACGACTTTATATACAATTTAGAAGGCAAGATACAACTTCCAAACCACAAAAAGTATATGGTAACAGAATATATGGGCCATATGTATCCAACAAAATCATATGATAATCTCAATCGTCTTATTACTCATGCAAGATTGCATGCTCTTATCCAAGACAAACAATATGGGATACCAAACATGGCTGGTGCGTCAGGATGGTGTGCATTTGATTATAATACCACAAGTGCTTTTGGTTCAGGAGATAATATATGCTATCATGGAGTCTGTGATATATTTAGACTTCCAAAGTTTGCAGCTCATTTTTACAGAAGTCAAGCCGACCCGCACTTATATGGACCCTATGTGTTTATAGCTTCGTACTTAATACCATCATTTGAAGAAGAGAACGGCGATAAATTGCTTGTATTTAGCAATTGCGAAGAAGTAGAACTTTATATAAACGATAAGTTTGTAATGAAGCAAATGCCTAATAGAGTTGACTTTCCAAGTCTGCCCTATCCGCCATTCGAATTTTCATTAAATCAACTGGGAGTTAACTATATGGATATGGCGATAAAAGCTAATGATGTTTCTATTACTGCAGTAGGTTTAATAAATGGTAAAGAAGTAGCAAGGCATACATTAAGGACATATGGGAAGCCCGAAAAATTAATTCTCTCTTGTGATGATAATGAGATTATGGCAGATGGCTCCGATTGTACAAGGGTTGTTATAAGTGTTGTAGATAAAAATGGATCTATTCTTCCTTATGCTAATATACCAGTATCATTTGAAATAGAAGGTGAAGGAAAGCTGATTGGAGAAAATCCATTGACATTAGAAGCAGGAAGAGGAGCAGTTTATGTGAAATCAACACGAAAGCCAGGAGAAATAATTTTAAAAGCTAAATCTCATTATGTAGAGGGAGAAAACAGTATATCTATAAAAACTAAATCAATAGGATATTAGAGCCCACCCTTTGCGGTGGGTTTCTTAATTCTAGTAAGTAAGCTTGTGAAATTTTTTTATTTTTATTTATTATTTGTATCTTTTAGTTTCAAGATACATTAAACACACACTTATTGATTATACCAATCTTATATAGACTTTACTTCTTAAAAGTGCAAAAATGCTTATCATGAAAAACTTTTTATGGTAAAATTAAATAAAAATATTGTGGGAGGAAATTTTAGAAGATGAGTGGCAGAAAGATTGTTTCAATTAATAAAGGGAAAGAAAATGGGGAAAACTTTTTCAAAGCTATACAATTTATGATATCGACGGATAGGGAAAATATATGGGTTTACACAGATGAAGATGTTAAAGGGTGGTATAAAAGTTTAGAGTATGATCGAAAATATGCTATGCATGTGACAGTTGAATTGATTGGTTATAAAGATGAAGAAGTAGATGAAGGAAAAGGCGTTAAAATAGGGGAGATCTATGGGACATATCTTGTCCCTCAACTTTACTTGGAGGAATGTTCTTTTATTGAGTTATGTGATTGTATTTCTGGTGATCTTTTAGAAGTTGCTGAAAATATTGTGGATAAAAATGGATGCATTAAAGATAGTATATGCGACTTTGACGATGGACTATTTTATATTGATAGATTTTATATAAAACCCGAATATAGGAGAAAAGGGATAGGAAGCTTTGCAATTGAGTTTTTGCCTTATATTTTGGAATATACTTTAAATGTCTCTATAGGAGCATTGACTATAATACCAAATGCAGGAAAAGATGATTATTTTGAGAATCAAAAAGAAACTAAAAAATTAGTAGAATTTGCTAATAAACATGGATTTAAAAAGATAAGAAATAGCAATGTTATGTATAAAAAGATATTTAAAGATAATTTTTTTGGAGAGGAAGAATTGTTATGAAAGGGACTTGCTATTTTTGTAAGAAGGAATTTGAAAGATCTTAAATGTTGAGACATTTGCTCCGATTTACTATTGTGATAATTGTCAGGAAAAAGCTGAATATTTTTGCTATGAATGTGGAGAATTTTTGTGTGAAAATTGCGTAGAAGAACATTTATATCATGAGGAAATGATAGAGAAAATTGCGAATGGGATTGCAAATTCTCCTCGCAATGGTGTTTGTGGATATGGCTTTCAAGATATGTCTTCTATGATGAAAAAATATTTACCTACGGAGTAGATGCTGAAATATGGTTTAATCATATAATCATATTTAAATTTAGTTAAAAATTTTAAGACTGCTAGTACCCCCACTTTTTGTTGTATATAAAAAGTGGGGGTTGTGCTCATTTATATTTATCCTTCCTTATATTCAAATACAGGAACTTCAATAATTTTTTCTGGTACTGCTTCATAAAAATATTCATCAAGCTTTAGCATAGTTTCTGCATCAAAATATTTTTCTCCACATTCTTTACACACCCATGCTGGAACATTTTCTACAACAATAAGTTTTCCATTAATCCATTTTTCGAGTGTAACTTTTGTTTTCATTAGTTCTTCACAACCACACTTAAAACATTTATTCATAATTACTTACCTCCTCTCGTTCTCTCGTCTATCCATTTGGGCGGTTCGGGAAGATAAACTGTTATAATTACTAAATTATCATTCATTAAACCACACACTGTGTGAATAGGAATGTTGTCTTTTTTACCTAAAATTAGACAACTAGCACCACGTGGATCTTCTGGATATGTTTCTATAATTTCACCATTTAAAATTGAAACTAAAACATCAGATATTTTTAGGTTTCTCTCAATTAATCTGTCTAGAGCCATGTTCACTTAAAAACCATTGGCCTTTCAAGATTAACTTTTTTATAGTTTTTATATTCAAGTTCTCCATGTGATATACTCCTTTTATTCTATTATATCAAAACAAATAGGTTTTAATGATATAGCGTTAATTTTAATTAATAGTGTAAAATTTAAGTAGGTGATTAAGCAGGGAAAAGGAGTACATGAAGTTACTCCAGAAGTATCAAAAAAGATTTTTGAATGGGTATAAGAAAAGCGGATGCAAAATACCCCACTTTTGTATTAATTATAAAGTGGGGTTACAACTTGAACGTTAAAGAAATATTTTACACATTAAGTTCTTCTGGCTTACGTTTTAATATAAATTTTAATATGATGTAGTAAATATTCCTATCATAACTTAAGTTC
>NZ_CM001486.1:510034-514124 GCF_000262445.1 Thermoanaerobacter siderophilus SR4 | reverse complement strand
TCTATTGATAATTTGGTAAAACTTTGAAATAGATTTGCCATATCGTGAACTGCTATTTTTACTGCTTTATCCAAAGATTCATCTGATGCTATTGTTGCTGTTACCTCTGGTGTTTTTACGAGTAGGATTTACAAGTTTTAAATTTTTTTACTAACTCTAACTTCTACTGTAACTGAGCCAGTTACTTCTACGCCTGATACACCTACTTCTCCATCTCCCATTACAGCCTGTAAGTCTCCCAAAGGAAGCAAAGCATCTTTTACAAATACTGAAAAATAAAGTTTTAAGCCTTCTGCAATTATTTCCCCTTTCGTATTTGTGTTGATTTTAATTTTCAATTTTGTTATTTATAATAATCCCTTCTTTACTTTGGTCATATTGATTTCAAAAATATTTTATTTTCTAATTGAGAATATTATACTCTCCCAAAAATCATTTTTGAAATTAAAAATTTTTTAAAAAAGACTAAATTTTTAAGTATTTGCTGCGAAAGCGAAATGAATAGTGAAGTAGATTTGATAAATGATGAAATTTTCTATATTGACAGGTTTTTCTTCAATAAATATAATGAATACAAATAAGTAGATGAGCTATTAAAGAGACGTAAAGAACATAAATAAGTGTTTAAAATGACTGTAAGGGTTTATATTTATGGAATTAAATCGGAGAGGAGAATTAATTATGAAGCGATTGTATTTGTTGTTTATTACAGTAGTTGCGCTTAGTATCATTTCTTCAGGCTGCTCTACTTCAAATTCACAAGAAAATCTGTACACAGGCACAATAGAAGCCACAACCGTATATGTACAATCAGAAGTTTCTGGTCGTATCACTGATTTATATGTAAAAGAAGGAGAAGAAATTAAAAAAGGAGATAAGATAGCTTCAATAGATGTAGGTCAATACAAGGAACAGGCTAGAATTGCCAAAGCCAATTTGGAGATAGCTAAACTAAAATATGACCAGATTAAAAACGGACCCAAAAATCAAGCGGATATAGCAAAATTAAATGTTGACGAGGCTCAAGCAAATTATGATTTAACCAACCTTATGATTAAAAAGGGAACAATAACTTCTCCGATTGATGGTACTATAACTAATATTTACATTAATGCTGGTGAAATAGCGATGGCGGGAGGAAATATTGCTCAAATATCTGATTTAAAGAATCTTTTTATAAAAATATACATACCAGAAAAAAATTTACATAAAGTTTCTTTAAACCAAGAAGTAAGTATAAAAGTAGATTCTATAAAAGATTCAATTAAAGGAAAGATTACTTATATTTCACCAAACGGCGAATTCACTCCCAAAAACACTGTGACAAAGTCATCAAAAGAAGATGTAGTATACCAAGTAAAAGTTCAAATCTTTGATCACATAAAAAATTTAAAACCTGGAATGTTAGCAGATGTGATTATCAATGAATAGAAGGTGGAGCTATGGAATATGTTATAAATTTAAGAGAATTGACAAAACGATTTGGCAATATAACTGCTGTAGACAAGCTTACGTTACAAGTTCCGGCTTATAAAATCTTCGGCCTATTAGGGCCAAACGGCTCAGGAAAATCCACCACTATACGGATGATTTGTGGCATTTTAAAACCCACATCAGGAGAGGGAACTGTTCTAGGCTATGATATAGAAAAAGAAAGTGAAAAAATAAAAAAATCTATAGGGTATATGTCTCAAAAGTTTAGCCTTTACGAAGATTTAACTGTGAGAGAAAATTTAAATTTTTATGCGAGTGTGTATGGACTAAGTAAAAAAGAGATGAAACAAAGAATCAAAGAAGTTCTTGATATTGTTGGATTAGAGGAGAGAGGAAAGCAAATTGCTGGTACATTATCAGGAGGATTGAAGCAGAGGCTTGCTTTAGGCTGTGCCATATTACATAATCCTAAATTGCTTATACTTGATGAACCTACATCAGGAGTGGACCCTTTATCAAGAAGGATGTTTTGGGATATCATAAAAAGCCTTGCTAATGATGGTATGTCAATTTTATTGACTACTCATTATATGGAAGAAGCAGAAATATGTGACCTCACAGCTTTTATGTTTAATGGAAAGTTGATGGCTTTTGGTACCCCCTATGAGATAAAAAGAGAAAATAATCTTGATTCGCTTGAAGATGTGTTTATTAAATACGTAAGGATGATGAATAATGAATAAGACGAGGCTTTTTGCAATTATTAAAAAAGAAATTATACATATAAGAAGAGACAGGATAAGTTTAGTTATTTCATTTATTATGCCTATTACAATGCTTTTGCTCTTTGGCTATGCTATTGCAACAGAAGTTGACCATATACCAATGGCAGTTTTTGACCAAAGCAAGACCTATGAAAGCAGAAACTATATTGAAGCATACAAAAATTCATTGTATTTTAATCCGGATTTTTATGCAAGTAGTATAGATGAGTTAAATCGTTTACTGGATGAAGGAAAGGTAAAAGCAGGTCTTATTATACCGCCGGATTTTTCGCAGTATAAAGTAAAAATGGTACAGCCTTTACTTAAAATTGATGGTTCTGATCCTACAACAGCAAGAACTGCTTTATCAAGCGGTATTATGGTATCTCAAATGTTTTCAAACAATATTGTACAAAAAGAATTGAAAGTCAAAGGTATGAAAATGCCTTCCATTGGAATAGACCTTTCTACAAAAGTAGAATACAATCCAGAACTCAACACGCAAGTGTTTACAATTCCGGGGCTTTTAGGTCTTATCATGCAAAACATCACCATAATATTGACGGCTTTTGCGCTTGTGAGAGAAAAAGAAAGGGGCACAATAGAACAATTGATTGTAACCCCTATAAAATCTTCAGAATTAATGATTGGAAAACTTTTACCTTACATTCTAATTGGTTACACAGATTTTTTAATGGTTTTAGGGCTTAGCATGTATTGGTTTGGCGTGCCTGTTAGAGGTAATATATATCTATTGCTTTTATTAGGACTTGATTTTATAACCTGTGCTCTTGCAATAGGAATACTTATCTCAACAGTAGCGCAGACTCAAACCCAAGCAATGCAGGGGGCATTTTTCGTATTGCTTCCAACCATAATATTGTCAGGATTTATTTTTCCGAGGGAACAAATGCCTACTGTTATAAGAGCAATTGGAGATATTTTCCCACTTACGTATTTTCTAGTTATTTTGAGAGGGATAATAATAAAGGGTATTGATGCTTCTCTTCTTGTACATCAAATAGTGATAATTACCCTTATGTCAGTTTTTCTTTTGACAATGGCCATATTGAGATTTAGAAAGAGACTGGACTAATCTGAAAGAGTATTTATTACGAAGAAAGTTTTTATGATAAAATTAACGTAGAACAAAAAGTATTTAAATTTTTTGGAAAGGAAGAATTTTTATGAAAGGGACTTGCTATTTTTGTAAGAAAGAATTTGAAAAATCTTCAATGTTGAGACATATTCTTTCATGTAAAAGTATGAAAGAGTATTTTTCAAAGCTGTCAGATGAAGAAGGGATAAAGGAAAAGGAAGTTTTTATTTTAAGCGTATATCCTAAATATGATTCATCACTTTATTGGCTATATGTTTCTGTGGATACAAAAGCTACCTTAAGAGATATTGACAAGTTTTTGCGTGATTTTTGGCTTGAGTGTTGTGGACATTTGAGCCAATTTAAAATTGATGGTGAAATATATGATGTAAATCCAAGAGGGTGGTTAGATGAACCTTTCTTTTTTGGACCAAAACCGAAAAGTATGAACTATAAATTAGAAAATGTTATAACGGAAAACATGAAGTTTGATTATGAGTATGATTTTGGTTCAACCACTCACTTGGAATTGAAAGTTTTGAAAAGACAATTACTTCCACAGAAAAAGAAAATAGTTGTTTTGGCACAAAATATTGCCCCGATTTACTATTGTGATAATTGTCAGGAAAAAGCTGAATATTTTTGCTATGAATGTGGAGAATTTTTGTGTGAAAATTGCGTAGAAGAACATTTATATCATGAGGAAATGATAGAGAAAATTGCGAATGGGATTGCAAATTCTCCTCGCAATGGTGTTTTGTGGATATGGCTTTCAAGATATGTCTTCTATGAT
>NZ_CM001486.1:23500-509934 GCF_000262445.1 Thermoanaerobacter siderophilus SR4 | reverse complement strand
CCCAATTACGTATTATGTATTTAGTTACAATTTTAAGACTGCTAGTACCCCCACTTTTTGTTGTATATAAAAAGTGGGGGTTGTGCTCATTTATATTTATCCTTCCTTATATTCAAATACAGGAACTTCAATAATTTTTTCTGGTACTGCTTCATAAAAATATTCATCAAGCTTTAGCATAGTTTCTGCATCAAAATATTTTTCTCCACATTCTTTACACACCCATGCTGGAACATTTTCTACAACAATAAGTTTTCCATTAATCCATTTTTCGAGTGTAACTTTTGTTTTTATTAGTTCTTCACAACCACACTTAAAACATTTATTCATAATACTTGCCTCCTCTCGTTCTCTCGTCTATCCATATCCAGAAGTATCAAAAAAGATTTTTGAATGGGTATAAGAAAAGCGAATGCAAAATACCCCACTTTTGTATTAATTATAAAGTGGGGTTACAACTTAAACGTTAAAGAAATATTTTACACATTAAGTTCTTCTGGCTTACGTTTTAATATAAATTTTAATATGATGTAGTAAATTATTCCTATCAAAATCCATGCAGCTCCAAGGATTTTGGCATGTACATTAAGGCTTATCCATACATAGAAAATAACTAAAAAACCTAAAATTGGAGATATTAAGTGTTTCCATATATTGCTAGAATGATTCTTTATCATAAAATATGTTATAACAGTGATGTGAAGAACTAAAAACGAAGTTAAAGCTCCATTCTATAATGATGTATCATTCTTGTTTTCCATAGATTTTCCTCCCTTAGAACACTATGTTATAGCTATCCAATACCCAGTTTGGCAAACTAAAGCGTGCAGTTTTAAGTGGATCTACTACTTGTGAAATCTGTACATTTCCTGCTATGCTAAAAAGTGTAGCTATCTCCTCTATTGATAATTTGGTAAAACTTTGAAATAGATTTGCCATATCGTGAACTGCTATTTTTACTGCTTTATCCAAAGATTCATCTGATGCTATTGTTGCTGTTACCTCTGGTGTTTTTACGAGTGGATTTACAAGTTTTAAATTTTTTACAACTCTAACTTCTACTGTAACTGAGCCAGCTACTTCTACGCCTGATACACCTACTTCTCCATCTCCCATTACAGCGTGTAAGTCTCCCAAAGCTAACAACGCACCTTCTACAAATACGGGTAAATAAAGTTTTGAACCTTCACCAATAAGTGAAGTGTCCATATTTCCACCATGAGAACCAGGTGTTCCACAGTTTATATTGCCTTCTCTTGGTGAAACGCCAATTACTCCTATCATAGGTTTAATTGGAATAGAAATTTTTTCATCAAAAATAATTTTCCCATCTTTTATATTAACCACTCGGGAATACAGTCCATCCATTAAATCACCCAATACTCCTAGGTCTTTACCTGTTGCCACTACACCTTTATCAGCTATTTCAATATTTTTAATTGTGACTTCCAAAACATCTCCTTCTTTAGCTCCTTCAACATAAATAGGGCCTGTTGCAGGGTTTACTTTGTTCCAATCCATTTGTTCTAATTTATCCTCATTTGTTTGGATTTGATTTGAAAAGCAATCCAAAGTCTCAATTTCTATTTCGTCTCCATCTTTTACAAAAAGTGCAGTTTTATAGTCTTTTGAAAAACTAAATATGTGGTTTTCTTTAGATAATTTGTGTATCATATTCTCAATCCCCTTTTTTTAAATAAATCGTAAGAACATTATACTATCTGTGAAAACTCTTGCTCAAGTTATAACTTTTTATTTATTAAAAGCTTTTAGTATAATTACAAAAAATTTACATTTAAATACTAAGATAGATTTATTTTTTTGTGATATAATTTTAGTAAAATAAAAAGATAAAGTATTTTTTAAAGCTATCATGTAGGAGATGATGCTGTTGGATAATAAAGAAAAAGTGAAGAATATTCTAAATAAGCTGAATGAAATAGTAATTTACAGGAATGTTATTAATAACAGTTTGATAAGAAAAGCAATTAAAATTTTTCAAGAGCTATTAAAAGAAAAACCCTCTATTGAGCTTATTTATGCTGAATATAGCAGTTTTTACAAAGATATTACTGAATATGCTTTTAAAAAGAGAATTTATAAAAACATTTGGCCTACTTTTTTAGCAGAAGAAATTGCTTACGATGAAAACCCCTTTAGCCGTATTTCAGAAAAATATGGTTTTGATGCCGTAAGCGATTTAATGATTGAGGCTGTCGAAAAAGAAATAGGGATTTTAAAGGAATTTTGCTCTATAAACATAGCGGGAAGTGTAAATAATTTATTAAATACCGAATTGCCTGACTTTGAAAGGTATGTTGATGGGAGCTTTTTCAAGTCAAAGATTAGTTTCACGGAAAATGTCAACACTAGTCATACATTAGAGGATTTATGGGAACTGAAAAAAGATAAATTTGCTGAATATCTATCTGATTATTACCATTCAAACGGCTGTGGCATTTTTGGAAAGTATAAAGCTTTTCGATGGGTTACAGAAAATGGGTCAGGACAATTAAAAGGAATAGAAAATGTTGACCCTATAACCTTTGAGGATTTGATAGGATATGAAGAAGAACACAAAATAGTTATAGAAAATACGAAAGCTCTCTTAAAAGGTTTTCCTGCAAATAATGTGCTTTTATACGGCGATAAAGGTACTGGAAAGTCTTCTACTGTTAAGGCTTTGCTCAATGAATTTTACAAAGAAGGCTTGAGGCTTATTGAAATTAACAAAAATGATGTAAAAGATTTGTCATACATAATTGATATAATTAAAGACAGGGGAATGAAATTTATATTGTTTTTTGATGATTTATCTTTTGATGAAAGTGAAGTGGAATATAAAGAACTTAAGTCAGTATTAGAAGGTGGAGTAGAGATTTTACCTTCAAATGTAGTAATTTATGCGACGTCAAATAGGAGGCATATTGTCACAGAGAATATAGAAGACAATGAACTTCATAATACAGATGCAAGAGAAGAGAAACTTTCTTTAAGTGATAGATTTGGAATAACTGTTACGTTTGTTTCACCCAGCCAAGAAGAGTATTTAAAAATTGTTAAAGGATTAGCTCAAAAGCACAATATAGAAATAGAATGGAATCTATTAAAAGAAAAAGCATTACAATGGGCTATATGGCATAATGGAAGGTCTCCAAGAAGTGCAAAACAATTTATAGACCATTTAAGGTATGAAATATACAAGAAAAATACTGTTTGAGTTTTTGAAGGCTTGCTTTACAGATAAAATAAAATTGCATAACTATAAAGCATGGCTTTTAATTTTTTAAAGTTAGATATATAATAAAGGTAAATAAATTTGATAACGGAGGGATGAAGTGATGAAATTTTTTCTTGACACTGCAAATGTTGACGAAATAAGAGAAGCTAATGCATTAGGTGTAATATCAGGTGTTACTACAAACCCATCTCTTATTGCCAAAGAAGGAAGAGATTTTATTGAGGTAGTAAAAGAAATTACTCAAATTGTAGATGGTCCTATAAGTGCAGAAGTTATAAGCGATGACCATGAGGGTATGATTAAGGAAGCAAGAGAATTGGCAAAGATACATAAAAATATAGTAATAAAAATTCCTATGACGGCTGAAGGGTTGAAAGCAGTAAATGTTCTTTCCAAAGAAGGAATTAAAACAAATGTGACGCTAATATTTACAGCAAATCAAGCATTACTCGCAGCTCGTGCAGGTGCAACATATGTAAGTCCTTTTGTAGGAAGGCTTGATGATATAAATACAGATGGCTTGCAGATTATTGAGGATATTGTTACGATATTCAATAATTACGACATAGATACAGAGATAATAACTGCAAGTGTAAGACATCCTATACATGTTTTACAGGCGGCAAAACTAGGGGCACATATAGCGACAGTACCATATAAAGTGCTCATGCAGATGGTAAAACATCCGTTGACAGATGCGGGAATAGAAAGATTTAAAGAGGATTGGAGAAAAGCAGGGCTTAAAATATAAATTGATAAAAAAGCAGGGTAGAATTAGGAAATCTATCCTGCTTTTTAAGTTATTTAAGAGTAATTTTGAGAATATAGATAGTAAGAGGTGGTTAATGTGAGAAAGCCTTTTACTATTTTGTTATATTTGTTAGTGATATTTTTTCTTATATATTGGCCTTACTATATGAATCTTTATGAAAAAGAACAAATACAAGAAAAAAATCAGGTAGAAGAGGAGTTTAGAGGAATAATTACATTTTGGGATTTCCCTCATCCTTCAATTAAAGACCCAGGAGGATTTGAATTTATAAAAAAGAAAATAGAATTATTTCAGTACAAATACCCGGGTGTGGTAATAGATTTTGAACCTCTTTCATATAAAGACGGATATGAAAAAATGATTAACTCTTCTAAAGATGGCTCTTTGCCAGATATTTTACCTGTTGGGGCAGATTTTTATTTTATTTCAAATGATTATTTAAGCCCTATTAATAAATATGTAGATGAAGAGTTTAAGAAACAATACAAGGAAGGCGTTATTGATGCTATAAGTTATAAAGGCAATATTTATGGAATGCCTTTAGGAATGTATACTAATGTTCTTTTTTTAAATGTTGATATGTTTGCCGAAAAAGAAATTCAATTGCCTGAAAATGGGGAATGGAATTACGAAGAATTTGTTGATAGTATGACAAAACTCACCTACACTGAAGGAAAAAAGGATAAAAAATATTTTTATGGATTAGGTCTTTCTCTCGCGCTTGATAGCTATAATTTATGGGGATTTTTACTTTTAGATGGTGCGAAGGCTTTTGACAAAGAAAAGTATTCTTTTTTTGGCCCTCAAGCAGTTTCAGGGGTGCAAAAAGTTTTGGATTTATTCAATAAATATAAGGTGGTAAATCCTGTTTCACTTGAGGGGGACAGAGAAAAATTATGGCAAGACTTTATTACTACTAAAAACACTGCTGTATTAATAGAAGAAAGCTATAAAATAGCACAGCTTAAAAATTTACAATCAAAAGGAAAGCTGTTTGAGTTTGATGTAGCTATGTACCCTGAAGGTGAAAGTGGCATACCACTGACATTATCACCTAAAATATATGCCTATGGCATAAAGAAGGAAAAAGATGAAAAAAAGCTTGAGATGGAGTATAAATTTATAAGGTTTATTACAGAAGACCAACAAAAGGTGATTGAATTAGGTTATGTACCAGTTAAAAAACACAAAATTATTGAAGACGATAAAATGAAAAGAATTGAATTAGCTATTAATTATACAAATATCATCCCACAATTTGGCGGATGGAGAAAAATAAACAACACAGTGATGGCAAAAATAAAAGAAGGAATAAAAAATAGCAAAAATGCCTTTGATATAACAGAGGAAATAAAAAATAGTGTAAGTCAGTTGGTGCAGTACAAATAACGGGTATTATTATTTTTTACTTTTTTACTGTGTCATAATACCTAAGAGTATCTCTTAATATTTCCTGGGCTATTGGTGCGGCTACTTCTCCTCCCATATGACCATTTTGCGTTGGATTTTTAACAAGAACTAATACGGCAATTTTTGGGTTTTCAACTGGTGCAAATCCAGCAAATGATGCTACGTATTTTCCTGGAGCATAATTTTCCGTTGTACCTGTTTTTCCACCTACTGTATATCCAGGTACTTGTGCCGCTTGGCCGGTACCCTCTGTTACTGTTTTTTCAAGTATATACTTCATTGTATCGGAAGTTTTTTTAGAGATAACTTGTCTAACTATTTGAGGCTTATATTCTTTAATTATTTTATCGCCGTTTTCGATGTATTTTACAATATGTGGGACCATAAGGTTTCCACCATTTATCACGGCAGAAAAAGCCGTAATCATTTGGAGTGGAGTTACAGCGATTCCTTGTCCAAAGGACATAGTAGCGAGGTCGACAGGATATATCTTTGACTTTGGCAAAATCATTCCACTGGCTTCTCCAGGAAGCTCAATTCCTGTTGGAGTGCCGAAACCAAAAGCTTGTATGTATTTATAAAAGGCATCGACACCTAATCGTTCTACTACCTGCATAAAAACTGTGTCACTAGATTTTTCTATAGCTTCTTCGAAGTTTATCTTACCTAATTTTGTCCAGCTATTAATTCTATGCCCCGATACAATATAATAACCGGGGTCATCAAATTGCTCATCAGGTGTTACTACCGCTGATTCTAAAGCAGCAGAAGCAGTAATTACTTTAAAGACGGAACCAGGCTCATAAATGCTAGAGACTGCCGGGTTTGACCAATAGTCTTGTGAGGATATTTTTTGAGGATTATTAGGATCAAAATCAGGTATATTTGCCATTGCTAGAATTTCACCTGTTTTGGGATTCATGACTATTGCTGTTATACCATCTTGCGGTTTATACTTTTCATAGCCATTTTTTATGGCTTTTTCTGTATAACTTTGTATTACAGAATCAATTGTAAGGACAATATTATTACCATTTGTAGGTTTGTAAAGCTTGCTTGGGACTCCTACTTTTCTACCTTCTGCATCAACAAGAGAGATTTCACGACCAGGTACACCACTTAAGTATTTATCTAAAGAATATTCAAGGCCATACAAACCGTTGCCATCAATTCCTGCAAAACCTAATACTTGTGATAGCATTTTGCCGTTGGGATAGTTTCTCATAAAAGTATCTTCTACATATATGCCTGGTATGTTAAGACTTTTTATTTTGTTTATATTTTCTAGAGGAATGGACCTGCCAAGTACAGCCCATTCTGAGTTTTTATTTGAAAGAATTTTATAAAGTGAGTCTTTGTCCATATTTAAGTATTTATAGAGTTCTTCTGAAGCTTTTTCTGGATTTTTTATAAATTTAGGAGCCGCAAATACATCTCCTGCTGGAACATTACAGGCAAGGATATTCCCGTTTACATCATAAATATTGCCCCGTTGAGGCTTTAATATGATATCAGCAGTACTTTGCCTTTCGACTGCCATGGCAAGTTTTTCAGAGTTTATACCCTGTATCCATATAAGCCTTACGATAAGGGCGAAAATCATAATAGTAAAAAAGATAAATATAATAAAGGTTCGTTTTTTTACATATGATGTCAATTTTATTCTAACCCCTTTTTATAAAGATTTTGTTTATCCAATATAATTATACCATAGATATTTTGTGGGATAATTAGATAAAAAGATAAAAATAATTAAGATTTATTAAATGTTAAGCAAAAATCATAAATCCAAACCGAAAAACAGTCTTTAATATGTAGCCTTTTCACTTGTATTTTTGTTTAAAAAATGTATAATATTATTATAGAGAAAAGTTAAATAACGGTGATGAAGCTCACCTTATTGCCGTGAAGGCTAATGGCTTCTACGCGCTTTCGTAGAAGCCATTTTTGTTTATTTGACAAAAAAGAGAGGATGAGAATCTGCATGAAGTTAGAATTTATTCCATTGTATGAGGTTTTTGAAAAATATAAGGGAGGTTGTCCAATATGCAAGGTTATAAAAGACGAAGAAAAAGCCTATTGTGAGCATTTGTTTGAAGATGAGGTTTTAAAAGACCCTGAAATGTATGTCAAAATAAGAGAGACAAATTTTTGCCATTATCATTTGGAATTATTGAATAACTCATATGATAAATTAGGTTTGGCAATTGCATTAAAAGCAAATATCAGTTATAAATTGCAGCAGATTACAGACAAACGTAAGTCTTTAAAGAAAAAAAGAGGGAAAGAAACAAAAAACAAATGCCTTATTTGTGATTATTTAAGTGAAAGAGATAAATACCAGATGCATATATTGATAGATATTTTACATGCTGATAAAGATTTTGTTGAAAGGCACATTGAAGGCTTGTCTAGATTATGTTTCCACCACTTAAATATGCTTATGGAAAGTGCAAAGGATGTTACACCACAAATTGAGAAAATATTTAAAATAAATGAAGCTGCAATTGAAAAAAATATTAATGACCTCGAATGGTTTATAACAAAATTTGATTATAGATTTCATGATGAACCATGGTATGACTCTAAGGATTCGATTGAAAGAGCATTGAAACTATTGCGAGGTGGCTATTATGATTAGGATTTCTTTTGAAATTACTGATGAAAGCTTTGAAGAAATCAAAGAGTTAGTTGCTGATTTTGAAAAAGATGGTTTTACAGAAGAAGACGCATATAGAGCTATTTTTGAAATGGGGATTAAAGCATATCAAATAGAACGGGATAATCCTAATGAAGATGATTTAAGAAGACAGCTTATTTCTATGGCGTCTAAATACTCTGCAATGAAATTTAAAAATTTTCAGTTGATGCGTGACAACCAAACACTTGAAATAAGATTAAAAGGTTATGAGTCTGAAAATAGATATCTTAAAAAAACTTTAGGTATAAGGGTTGATGAATGATGAGATATATATGTCCTGTGTGTTTTAAAATAGCTGAAATTGGAGAAGAAAAGTGCTCAAATTGCGGATATGATTTTAAAAATATATCAGATGATGATTACAGTGAAAAACTTATAAAAGCCATAAATCATCCGGATTATAATGTCGCTTATATGGCAGCAAAAATAATTGGAGAACTTAAAATAAAGAAAGCAGAAAAAGTATTGATAGAACATTTACGCAATAATGGGGATAAAAAGGACCCATATATTGAACAGATTATTGTTTGGGCTCTTGGAGAGATTGGCGGAGAAGAGTCTCACAGGTTTCTTTTAGAAAACAAAGATAAATTCTCAATTTTAACAAAAAATATCATTGAAAATTCTTTGGAGAAAATTAAAACAAGAGTGGCAAATAAGGAAGGTGAGTCAATTGGAAAATAAAGAAATAAAAACAATGAGAATAATAACATTAAAGTCTTGGGTTGGGTTGCATTTTTTGGTGGATTAAGTCAGGATATGATTGTACCTATTTTGCCTACTTTTTATACGCAGATTCTAGGACTGAGTAAAGAAATGGTAGGTTTAATAGAGGGAAGTGTCACTACAGTTGTAAGCCTTATGAGAATAATATCCGGAATAATTTCAGATAAAATTGGAAAAAGGAAATCTATTGTGTTTATTGGATATCTATTCTCTGCCATTGGAAGAGTATTACTGCCATTGACGAATGGTGCTGCAATGGTTTTTGGGTTGAGACTGGTTGATGGTATTGGGAAAGGTACAAAAGATGCGCCGAGAGATGCACTTGTTGCAAAATCTTCTAAAATGAAAAATATGGGCTTTTCGTTTGGATTTCAAAGAATGCTTGACACATTAGGTTCTTTCCTTGGGCCATTGATTACTGCTGGTTTGATGCTCTTGTTTGCCAAATATACAGATTCTATAAAGTACAGATTAATATTTTTGATTGCTGGCCTTGTAGCTTTTATCACAATAATCCTCATAGGTTTATTTGTAGTGGAGCAAAAGGGCGAAAGAGTAAGTTCATCTTTCAAATTAGATTTGTCTGCTTTTAAGGGAAAATTTCTGCTGTTTTTCATTGTAATGCTGATATTTACGCTTGGCAACAGTAGTGATGCATTTTTGATTTTAAGAGCACGCAGTGTTGGTGTAAAAGATTCAACGATACCGATAATTATAGCTATGTTTAATCTGTTTTATGCTTTATTATCAGTACCAAGTGGAGTATTGTCTGACAAAATAGGAAGAGTTAATGTAATAAGGTTAGGTTGGATTATTTATGCAGTTACATATCTCGGTTTTGCATTAGCAAAATTGCCGTGGCATATTTGGGTTTTGTACGCGATATATGGGGTTTACTATTCAACAACGGAAGGTGTTGCAAAGTCTCTTGTTGCACATATAGTCGATGATAGTAATAGAGGAACTGCATTTGGGCTGTATAATGCATCGATGGGACTACTCGCACTTCCCGCAAGTTTTATTGCTGGATATTTGTGGGATAAAGTATCTCCTGCTGCACCCTTTTACTTTGGAGCATTATGTTCCATAATGGCAGTTGTTTTAATAACACTGTTTAAAATTGAAAAAAGTTAAAAGGGGGGTGAGAGAAATGCCGTCTGATATAGATTCCTGGGCAAGAAATGTGAAAGACTACAGTGAAATTCCAGAAATATTTAAATTTTACTATGATGAGAACTTTAAAGATTCAACCCAGTTTTTAAATGCTATATATGCTCCTGCTGATAGCTGGGGTAGAAGAAAGACAAACGATAAACTCATGTTCTTGTATGAAAATAATGTGGTTTTTCTCGAAAAAATGAAAAATAGTATTAATGCTGTTTCGTATCCTATTGAAAATATTAATTACATTGAAAATGGGTCTATATTGTTATATTCATGGCTAAAAATAAATGGGAACATAGAAGGTGAAACGAGGTCATTTGTGCTTGAGTACAACACTGTTGTCGAAAATATATTTAAGCCTATAATTGAAAAATTACGTATATTATTATGTGACATAGAAACGTCTGATAAGGAAAAAGAAATAGATGACTTTGATTGTTTGAGGGATATAAATTACAAATGCAAAAAAAGCTGTATTAAATGGCGAAAAAGTAATAGATTTTTTATATCAAGCTGATATAAAAGTTCCTTACTTTAAATTCTTCAAAAAATTAAAATCAACTTCTCATATGATTATATTTACAAATAAAGAATTAATAATATTACAAGAAGAAAATGCAAAGTCTATAAAAGATGTAAAATATGGTGGTATATGGATTTACATTCCTGTACATAAGATTTTAAATGCGTACATTGATGAGGAAGAAACTGGGTTTTTAAATTTATCTATTAATGTATCTGGCTCTAATGTTTTTAAGTCACGATTTGAATTTTCACAAAAGGAAAAGGTAGAACGATTAGTTGAACAAATTAACAAAATAGCAAGATACAATCTATTATAATATTAATAAGTTTCAAAAATGTCAACCGTATTATAAACGGTTGACATTTTATCAAAAAATTTATGTCAAACGGTTGACATATAAAAATTAATCAAGTATAATAAGAGTAAATCTAAAAAATTTAAAGAAAGGGGATTGTCATGAAGAGAAAAATTTTATCCATTATGTTGACGTTTGCATTGGTTTTTTCGCTCATGGCAGGCTGTGGTACAAAAAGCAGCGATAATGGAGAAAGTAATAGTACTGCCACGGCAACAAAGACTGTAAAAATTACTTTGCTAAATTCTAAGGGGGAAATTCAGGCTCAATTAGAAGATGCAGCTAAAGCTTTTACAAAAGAAAATCCGAATATTACTGTAGAAGTCATTCCTGCAGCAGCCGGTCAGTCACCTTTTGAAAAGGTTACCTCCATGTATGCATCTGGTAATGCACCGACAATGGCAATGTTAGATCCAGGTGATATAGCAAAATTCAAAGATAAATTCTTAGATTTAAGCAGTGAAAAGTGGGTTTCAGATGCAATAGATGGTGCTTTAAATGCAGCTACAGTGGATGGAAAGGTTATAGCGTTTCCGTTTGCTGTTGAAGGATATGGACTTATTTACAACAAGGCTGTACTGGACAAGGCTTATGGTGGAAACTTTGATCCGAGTTCTATAAAGACGAGAGATGCTTTAGAAGAAGCATTTAAAAAAGTAGAAGCAACAGGTGCTAAAGCACTAGAAATTTCTCCAATGGATTGGTCTTTAGGCGCACATTTCCTTTCAATAGCGTATGCGGATCAATCTAAAGATCCTGCTCAAGTAGCTCAATTTTTATCAGACTTAAAAGCGGGAAAAGTTGATTTAGCAAATAATAAAGTGTTTAATGGCTTAATGGATACTTTTGACATGATGAAAAAGTACAACATAGATAAAAATGATCCATTATCTCCGACTTATGATAGAGGACCAGAGCTTATTGGTAAAGGTGAAGTTGGATTTTGGTTTATGGGAAATTGGGCATGGCCACAGATAAAAGAATTTGATACTGCAAATGGACAATACGGCTTTATACCTGTACCAATCAGCAATAACCCAGATGACTATGGTAATTCAGGTATACCTGTAGGTGTAACAAAATTTATCGGCATAGATAAAACACAAAATAGTGCTGAGCAGCAAGATGCAGCTAAGAAATTTTTAGATTGGTTGGTATACAGCTCTACAGGTCAAGACATGCTTGTGAACAAACTTAACATTATACCTGCATTTAAAAATATAACTTTACAACCGCAAGATCCCCTTGCTAAATCTATTTTGCAGTATGTTAAGAGTGGTAATACTTTAGAGTTTATGACTACATTGCCACCTGACCACTGGTCAAAGTTAGGAGCTTCAATGCAAAAGTATTTGGCAGGGAAAATTGACAGAAAAGGATTGATTGATGAAATAGAAAATTATTGGAAAAATGTTCAATAATACGTAAGATTTGATTGAATAACGGATAGAATGTTATTGTCTATCCGTTATTCAATATAAAAGTGAAGGAGGATATGAGTGTGGAACAAGAAAAAACTTTGTTGGCTAAACTCAAAACGTACTTGATATTTGCAGGACCTACTACCTTTGCTTTTCTCACAGTAATAATACTACCGTTTTTATATGGAATATATTTAACTTTTACTGATTGGAATGGTATTTCTGCTACACATGCTTTTGTAGGTTTTTCAAATTATTTACAAGTATTTAAAGATAAAGTATTTTGGACATCTTTTTTATTGACACTAAAATATGTATTTTTCACAGTAATATTAATTAATGTCATAGCTTTTTTCTTGGCTTATATGTTAACGAGTGGCGTAAAAGGCCAAAATTTCTTTAGAGCAGGGTTTTTTACTCCCAATTTGATAGGCGGAATATTGTTAGGTTTTATATGGCAATTTATTTTTTCAAACATTTTAGTATATTTAGGAAAATCATATAATATACCAATTTTGTCAGGCTCTTGGTTGTCAGATCCTGACAAAGCTTTTTGGGCTTTGGTGATTGTGACAGTCTGGCAGTATACTGGTTATATGATGGTGATATATATTTCAGGTTTTATGAATATACCGAGAGATTTGTTAGAAGCAGCAAGTATAGACGGAGCAAATACTTATCAAAGACTAAAAAATGTGATACTTCCATTAATGGTGCCTTCTTTTACTATAAGTGTTTTTTTGACTTTACAAAGAGGGTTTATGGTTTACGATATAAACTTGGCTTTGACAAATGGAGGACCATATAAAAGCACCGAACTCATATCACTTCACATATATAACACTGCTTTTTTAAGTCAGCAGTATGGTATTGGTCAAGCAGAGGCGTTTTTTCTCTTTTTTGTGGTAGCGGCTGTCACGTTGCTTCAAGTGTATTTTAGCAAAAAGCTGGAGGTGGAAAATTGATGGAAAAGAATAATCGCCTACTTGGTGGAATAAAATTTTTTGCTTTAAGTATTTTTTTGGTACTTTATATATTTCCATTTTTTATAGTTTTAATTAATTCCTTTAAAGAGAGAAAGGAAATACTAGAAAACCCACTCAAGCTTCCGTCGGTGCTGAATTTAAGCAATTACATTGATGCTTTTACAAAAATGAATTATCTACATGCTTTTTTGAATTCTTTGATTATAACTGCTTTTAGTGTATTTTTGATTACATTGCTGTCATCAATGACTGCTTATATTTTTGTAAGAAAAAAGTGGAAATTCAATCAGTTTATGTTCTTTTTTATGGTGGCATCTATGATTATTCCTTTCCAAGGGATAATGATACCCCTTGTAAAAATATATGGTTCTATCGGCATGATGAATAGCAAATGGGCATTGATTTATATGTATGTAGGTTTTGGTGCATCTTTGGCCGTATTTATGTATCACGGTTTTATAAAGAGTATACCATTGGAATTAGAAGAGGCTGCTACTATTGATGGGTGCAGCCAGCTTCAGACTTTCTTTAAAATTGTTTTTCCGCTTTTGAAGCCAGTAACAACAACAATAGCTATATTGGATATTTTGTGGATATGGAATGACTTTCTATTGCCATATTTAGTACTCATGGCGCCAGAGCAGAGAACTTTACCGCTTTCTGTTTTCTATTTTTATGGAACTTACACGATTGAATATGGGCCTGCTATGGCAGCTCTTATGTTAGCTACAATTCCTGTAATAATTGCATATTTACTAATGCAAAAGCAGATTATAGAAGGCGTTTTAAAGGGTTCAATAAAATAAAGGTCTGGAGGTAGTAGAATTGGAATTGAGAAATATAAATGATGCAAATAAGTATATTCAAGCAAATAAGAGTAGATTAAATTTACAGTATAGATTGAAATACCATCTAATGGGTGAATATGGTTGGATTAATGACCCTAATGGATTTATATATTACAAAGGTAAATACCATTTGTTTTATCAGCACAACCCTTATGAAGCAGTTTGGGGTCCAATGCATTGGGGGCATGCGATTAGTAAGGATTTGGTTAAATGGACTTATCTTCCAATAGCGTTAGTGCCGGGAGATGATTTTGACAAAGATGGGTGTTTTTCAGGTAGTGCCATTGAAAAAGACGATATGTTATGTTTACTGTATACTGGACACATATATACAGGACCTGATAAGAGTAAAGATTATAAGCAGGTTCAAAATTTGGCTTACTCGAAAGATGGCATTAATTTCATAAAATACAGTAAAAATCCTGTAATTGGAGAAAAACAAATTCCAGAAGAAGCAAGTAAAAAGGATTTTAGAGACCCTAAAGTTTTTAAAAACGGACAATATTATTACATGATGTTAGGTTCAAATGATGGAAATGGACACGGGCAGGTATTATTGTATAAATCAACAAATTTAAAATATTGGAATTTTGTAAATATACTTGCAAGAGGGAATGAAAACACAGGTTACAATTGGGAATGTCCTGATTTATTTGAATTACAAGGTAAGTATGTACTGATGATATCTACAGAACATATAAAGACTAGAGGGAATGATTTCAATGGTATTCACTCATCTATATATTTTATTGGAGATTTAGACATAAACAAAGGGATATTTAAGTTTGATATTGATGGTTATCAACAGATTGACTATGGATTTGACTTTTATGCTCCACAAACTACTAGTGATAAATTGGGAAGAAGGCTTATGGTTGCATGGATGGATATGTGGGGGGAAGTTATGCCAACACAGGAAAGAGGCCATAATTGGGCTGGAGCCATGACATTACCAAGGGAAATTTTAATGGCTAATGGTAAATTATATTTTAGGCCGATTAAAGAAATAGAAAACTACAGAAAAAATCATTATAAGCTTACAAACTTAATGATAGATGGAGAAAAAAAGTTAGACACATATGGTGACTGTTATGAACTTGAAGTTGAATTTGAGGGGGGTAAAGCAGAGGAATTTGGTTTAAAAATAAGAAAAGGAGACAATGAAGAAACTATTTTATCATATAAAAGAGATGAATCATTATTTATATTTGACCGCAATAAATCAGGTATAGGACCTAAAGGAGAAAGGAAAATAAATGTAGCTTTAAAAAATAATAAACTTAAACTCAGAGTATTTGTAGATGTAAGTTCGGTTGAGATATTTATTAATGATGGGGAAAAAGTAATGAGTGGAAGGATATATCCTAGCAAAGATTCGGTAAATATATCTGTATATTCCAAAGGGGAATGCAAAATTAATTATTTAAATAAATGGGATATTGTTGTAGATTAAATTTACTGATAAATTTAAAGTGAGCGTTACCACAGTGTAAAGTAAAATCTGTGTGGGGTGATTATAATGTATGATGTTATAGCTTTAGGTGAGTTGCTGATTGATTTTACTCCTACAGGGTTTTCTGATAATGGAAATACACTATTTGAAATGAATCCTGGGGGAGCACCTGCAAATGTGTTAACTGCTGTTACAAAATTAGGAGGAAAAGGTGCTTTTATAGGTAAAGTAGGTGATGACCAATTTGGATATTTTTTAAAAAAAGTACTTGAAAATAATCAAATTAACACAGATGGTTTAAAATTTACTAAAAAAGCAAATACAACTCTTGCTTTTGTACATCTTGATGACAAAGGAGACAGAAGTTTTACTTTTTATCGAAATCCGGGAGCTGACACAATGTTGGAAGAAGAGGATATTGAACTGGATTTAATAGAAAAAGGAAAAATATTTCATTTTGGGTCTTTATCTATGACAGATGAACCCTCAAAAAGTGCCACATTGAAAGCTATTGAATATGCAAAACAAAATAAAAAAATTATTTCATATGACCCTAATTGGAGACCACCTTTATGGAAAAATGAAACTGTTGCGAAAAAAGAAATGGCTTTGGGATTACAATATGCAGATATAGTGAAATTATCTGAAGACGAACTACAATTTCTGACGGGAGAATCAAGCTTGGAATATGGCAGTAAAATATTATTTGATATGGGGATAAAACTAGTTTTAGTAACTTTAGGAGCAAAAGGTTGCTATTATAGACATGCATCGGGTACAGGACATATACCTGCATATCGTGTAAATGTGGTAGATACAACAGGAGCTGGAGATGCTTTTTTAGGAGGAGTTCTTTATAATATATCAAAAATAAATTATCCTTTAGAAAAAATAAAAACTCAAGAACTCGAAAAAATTATTGACTTTGCTAATGCTACCGGTGGACTATGCACAACTAAAAGAGGAGCAATTCCTGCAATGCCAACGTTAGAAGAGGTAAAATATTTACTAGTACATGGTGTAAAATCGTTGTAAAATATGCCATTATGAAGACTTTAATTGTAATTACGATAAAGGTATAATAGAAGAGGAGACAAAAAGTAGTAATAGAAGGTGATAGACATGCCAACTATAAAAGACGTAGCGAAAAAAGCAGGAGTTACAGTTACGACTGTATCGAGGGTTTTAAATAACAGAGGCTATATAAGCGAGGTAACGAGAAAAAAAGTTTATGAGGCGATGAAAGAGTTAAATTACCAGCCTAACGAGTTAGCAAGGTCCTTATACAGAAAAAAATCCTATTTAATAGGTTTATTAATTCCCAATGTAGCGCACCCTTTTTTTGCAGAATTGACCGGTTATATAGAATATTATGCTTATCAAGAAGGTTATAAAATTTTGTTGTGCAATTCTGGGCAAGATAGTAGCAAGGAAAAAGAGTATATAGATATGCTGAAAAGGCATCAAGTTGATGGTATAATTATTGGCAGTCATACCTTAGAAGCAGAGCAATATTTAAATGTGAAACTTCCTATTGTGGCAATTGATAGATATTATTCCAATATACCTTATGTAGCTTCAGACAATTATAAAGGTGGAATTTTGGCTACAAAACTTTTAATACAAAAGGGATGTAAAAAAATTGCTCACATAAGCGGCCCATTGATTTTGAATACACCGGCAAATAATCGTTATAAAGCGTTCAAAGAGGTAGCAACACAAGAGAATGTTGAGTATTTTGTTGTAGAAACAAAGTTAAACAGGTTTGAGATAGAAGAATATAAAAAAATAGTAAGAGGCCTTTTTAAAGAACATCCAGACATTGACGGTATATTTGCCAGTGGCGATTTAATCGCTGCTTCTGTAATAAGTGTGGCTAAAGAGTTAAATAAAAAAATACCTCAAGATTTGAAAATTGTAGGTTATGATGATATAAATGTCGCTAATTTGGTAGTTCCATCTTTAACAACCGTAAGACAACCAATTAAAGAAATAGCAAGAAAAGCTATTGAACTGATATTACGCCAAATAGATGGTGAAAAGGTGGAAAAAGAAAATATTTTGCCTATAACTCTGATAGAGAGGGAGACTACGTAATTTTGACCTCTCTTGACTTTTTTATTCAATTAAATGTATAATTTTATGTGCTGGCCTAAATATTGGCTTAAATGGAATATACCCCTGTATGGTATTTTGAAGGTGTAAAAAGCTTGTAGAAATACTATTATGGGGGTGAGAAGATGGAAAGTCTACAAGATATAGCGCACCAAATCTACCAAAGAACAGGGGTTATGACTTCCTCTAAGGATGTGGAAAAAATATTGTCAGCTGCTGCAGCAACTCCGCATTTTTGGGAGATTATAACTCTTTCACAAAAACCTTTTTCAGTTGTAGCAGAAATAATTGAGTTACTACGTCAAAAAAATTTGTTGGAAGTTGATAAAAATGGAGATATAAAATTTAATTCTAAAGGTTTAGAATATCTTGTGAGTCTTAAAATAGCTCCAAAAAGAACATATACTTGTCACGCGTGTGAAGGACGAGGGATAAACTTTTCTAAATTAGAAGACTTGATCAAAAAATTTGACCAAGTGACAGTAAATCGCCCAAAAGCTATTAGCGATTATGACCAAGGTTTTGTTACGACACAAACAGTGGTGGGCAGAATAGCTCTCCTGGCTGAAAGAGGAGATTTAGAGGGGAAAAAGCTTTTAGTTTTAGGTGATGATGACCTTGTAAGTATAGCAGCAGGACTTTCAGGTATGCCAACGGAAATTGTTGTGATGGAAATAGACGATAGACTAGTGGAATACATCAATGAGGTGGCAAATAAATATAATCTGCCTATAAAAGCCATGAAATACGATTTTAGAGACAAACTACCAGAGGAATATGTAGGGTATTTTGATACTTTTATTACTGACCCGCCAGAGACTATAGAAGCTTTGGAAATTTGCATAGGAAGAGGGATTTCTGCTCTTTCCAAAGAAGGGTGTGCGGGGTATTTTGGACTGACGTCGATAGAGGCCTCATTGGAAAAGTGGAATGTTTTCCAGCAAATTTTAGCAAGTAAATTTAAAGTGGTAGTGACAGATATTATCCATAACTTTAATCATTATGTAAATTGGGACTATCTTTTAAATACAGTAGGTAAACAATATGAATTTGTGCAAGTAGAGCCAAAACTTAATTGGTACCGGTCTTCTATGTATCGTATAGAGACCTTAAAAGATTCAAAAGGAATTGAAAATGAATATAAACCTTGTGAATTATACGTAGACGAAGAAGCTTTAATATACAGAGGAGACAAAGCATAGGCTTCCATACTAATGTGGAGGCCTATATTTATTATTCAGTACAAGCACAAGACAAACTATAAAATCATATGTAAAAATGAGTATATAAAATTTTATGAAAAGAGTGATCGCTATGAAAGAAGAAAAAGAAGGATTAAATGCTTATTTGCTTGTAATTGTACTTTCGTTGATTCTCTATTTCGGTTTGGGTTATGCAAAACCTGAAGAGCCAGCGATAATAATTTTTCCACTGCCAATAAGATGACATAAAAGTTATAGGGGGAGAAAATACATGTTTTCATCGGATAATTTAGAATCCCAATTGAAAGATTTGCTATTAAAGCTAGGATTAAGGGAAAATAGCGAAGAGAATGGTCAAAAAGAAAATAAGGAGGAGGATAAAGATGAAGAAGGTGGAGAACATCCTGATGTAGATGGAGGGAATGGTGATAAAGGGAATGGGGAAAATGGTGAAAAAGATAATACAGGTGGAAAAGGAGGAGATGAAAAAAAGAAGGGAGTCTTAACCCCTTCACAGATAATGGTTATTTTAGGTATACTTAGCGGAGCTTTGGAACCTATCTCAATAATTGTGGATAGAAATCAAAATGTGCAAATTGTTTTATCAGGTACATTGATAGAAAAAATAGAATCAAAAGAGGATACGCAACCCAAAGAAGGGGATTTTTTAGACAACGTAATAAAAGCTTTGTTTAAAAAGTGTAGTTCAAATATCATTTTTTAGCGCTTATTACTATGAAGGAGCCTTTGCCAAAGCCATATCTTACAGGTTCTTTTTCTTTTATTTCATCAAGTTTTTTAAAAATGGTCTGTGAGAAATTGAAATTTTTAAATCCTGCTTCGTAAAGCAATTCAACTATTTCACTTGTAGAATAAAACGTTGCTTCTTTGTAAAATAGACTTTTTTCTTTATTTGCTTGATATATTTTGCCAATTGTGCTCTCTCTATCTACAAAGCCTATTAAAATTGTACCGCTATTTTTAAGTACTCTAAAACATTCTTTGAAGGATTTTAGCACATCGTCTACAAAACATACAGTCGTCACCATTAAAACAAGGTCAAAAGAGTTGTCTTCAAACGGAAGATTTTCTGCTACTCCATCTACCACATTAAGACCCCGTTCTAAAGCAATTTTTCTCATTTGATAAGAAGGTTCTACTCCGCTTTTTATACCTAGAGGTACTGCAAACTTTCCAGTTCCGATTCCTACTTCCAACCCTTTTTCAAATTTCGGCATAAGCAATTTTACAGCATCTAATTCCGATTGATAGGCGTATTCATTTTTTTCAAACCATTCTTCATATCTGTCAAAATGTTTTTCAAAAGCAGATATTTTAGGCATAATTTTTCATCCTTTCTAAAACTTAAATTTTTATCCACTTTCCTATGCTTATTCTTTGAAAGTCACAGTTTAAAAGTCAAACACACTCTTTAATAAACCTCCCCTTGCTTTCATTATATCATATAACAAAAAATATAATGCACGCATATCTTTAGCTTTTACTATCTTGCAAAGTTTTTACATTTTGGGTATAATGATATTGACAATTGTATAAAAAGTGATGGAACTCACTTCAACCGCCGAAAGGCTGATAGTTCCTACTTGGTGTAAAAGCCAGTAGGAACTATTTTGCTTTTTAGGGGGTGATGGTAAGGTAAAAAATGTCACTCCATATCTGAATTTCGATTATACTGTTGATATGAGGTGAGCTAATGAAGGAGCAATATAACCAGATGAAAAGAAGCTTAGATGTGATATTTGAAAAAATAGAAAGAATATCAAAAGATATCAATATTAAAGCAGTAGGAGAAGCTGTTTCAGAAGTTAAAAATAAATTTTGCAATAATATTTTTTATCTTGTGATATTAGGACAATTTAAAAGAGGAAAATCAACATTTACTAATTATATGTTAGGAGCTGATATACTTCCAACAGGTGTTGTTCCTTTAACATCTGTTATAACAAAAATCCAATATAGCACTGATATATGGGCAAAAGTTCTATATGATGATGGCAGAAGTGAAAATATTGACATTAAAGAATTGGATTTGTATTGCACAGAAAAAAACAACCCTAAAAACATAAAAGGAGTCAAGGAAATACATATAGGATATCCTTTTGAGTTTATAAGTAATGACGTAGTAATCATAGATACACCGGGAATTGGTTCAGTCTATAAACATAATACAGATGTTGCATATAGTTATATAAATAAAGCTGATGCTGTGATTTTTTTGCTTTCAGTAGACCCTCCTATAAGTGAACTGGAAAAGGAGTTTTTGTCTAAAATATCTGAAAATGTTAATAAAATATTTTTGTTTTAAATAAAATTGACTATGTAAATGAAATGGAGTTAAAGGAAATAATCAATTTTAATGAAAATATTGTAAGAGAAATTACAAAGAATAATAACATTTCTATTTATCCAATTTCTGCTAAATTGGCATTAGAAGGCAAAATATCAAAAGATAATAAAGCAATTGAAAAGAGTGGAACTCAAAAGCTGGAAAATGATTTGCAGAATTTTTTAATAAAAGAAAAAGAAAAAGTGTTGCTTGAAAGCTATGCCAAAAATATTGAAAGAATTATTTCGATGTGCCAAACTTTTTTTGAAAGCAGTATAAAATTGAAACAAATTCCATTAGAGCGTCTTGAATCTAATATAAAATCTTTTGAGAACTTTATTAAAGAAGTTGAAAAAAGCAAAAAAGAAATATCCTTATTGTTTCAAGGTGATATGAAAAATATTTTACAGAATTTTGATAAAAAGATGGAAGAATATAAACAGTTTATCAGTATAAGAGTATCAGAAAAGATAAAAGGATATTACCACGGTATTCGTGACTTTAGTCGAATTAATCAGAAAAAAGAGCTTGAAAAGTACCTCGAAAGAGCTATTATAGAAGAATTTGAAAAATTAAAAGGTCATATTGAAAGGGATATTGAAGAACAATATAGTAAAGCTTTGTCTAATTATCTTTTAAGGCTCAATGCAGTCATTGATGAAGTAAAAACAGTAGCAAACGAATTGTTCGGCATAAATCTGGAATATTTTAAAAGCGTAGGTGGTATTACGGCAGAGAGTAAATTTACATACAAGATAGGATATGATGTTGGTGCATTGGAAATAGACCCTGTGTATTTTACCTATTTTTTGCCTAAAAAATTTGCTGGAAAAATTATTTTAAAAAGGATTTTAGATAGAGTAGACATTGATGTTGACAGAAACATAGGTCGCATTCGTTATGATTTATTAACAAGGATTGAAGAAAGTTTTAGTGAATTTGAAAAAGATATGAATTTTAAATTACAAACGATGTATGATACTGTAAAAGAACTACTTGCTAAGTCAATAAAGGATTATAAATTTGATAGAGATAGCTTCGAAAGAGAAAAAGCTTGTTATCAGACATTGCTAAAAGATATTGAAAAAATACGTGAAGAATTAGAGCATGTTTTAAATATGTTGAAATAATATAGTGAAGTATATAAGTGAAAGAATTTAAAAATTCAACAATAAAAAATATTTTTTTGGGTAAAATATTATTGACATAAGTCCATAACAGTGATATTATATAACTAGGTAATGGTCATATGACCAAAATAAAAGAGGAGGGATTGATATGCCAAGAGGAGATGGAACAGGTCCAATGGGTTTAGGCCCAAGAACAGGAAGAGGCTTAGGATATTGTTCAGGATATAATGTACCTGGTTATTTAAATCCTGTAGGAGCATACTGGGGATTTGGCAGAGGCTTCGGTTGGTTCGGCAGAGGAAGAGGATTTAGACATATGTACTATTTAACAGGACTTCCTGGTTGGGCAAGAGGATGGTATGGTTATGGGTATCCTCAATATCCTGGCTACAATATAAATGAAAAAGATGTTTTAAGTGCTGAAGCAAAATATTTGGAAGACCAATTAAAATATATAAAAGAAAGATTGGACCAATTAGAGAAAAAAGACGATAAAAAAGAGGAATAATTAGTTTTAAAAGTCGCAGTCACGCAAGTGGCTGCTTATTTTTATGCTTTAATTTGATATAATTTGGCTAAAGTGTTATAGTAAAACAGATTAAGTGCGCTTTTTGTTTAATAAATTTATTGACATATGACAAAAATAATAATATATTAATAAATGTAAGTAACATATGTCAATAATGAAATGGAGGATGCAATATGAAAATAGCTATTTCCTCAGAAGGAAAAACTCTTGAAGCTAAGGTGGATTCAAGATTTGGACGAGCTCAATATTTTATTATAGTTGATAGTGAGACGATGGATTATAAAGTTATTGACAACGCTGCAGTAGCCCAAAGCAGTGGTGCGGGCACTAAAGCGGCACAGACTCTTATAGATGAAGGCGTACAAGTTCTCATCTCAAGCAGTGTAGGACCAAACGCTATGGAAGTATTTAAAGCAGCAGAAATTCCAGTTTATAAAGCAATAGAAGGAGATGTAAAAACAAACATAGAGCTTTTTAAAAATGGAAGCCTTGAAAAGATAACAGAAGCGACAAATCAAGGACATCACCATCATTAAAAGGAGCATTGAAGATGAGAAGAGTCAAGATTTCTGTATTGAGTGGTAAAGGTGGGACAGGAAAAACAACTGTTTCTGTTAACCTTGCCAAAACTTTTAATAATAGCCTGTATGTTGATTGCGATGTAGAAGAGCCTAATGGCTATTTATTTTTAAATCCTCAAATAGAAGATGAAAAAACGGTTGAAGTCATAATACCTGAAATAAACTCCGACAAATGCACATTATGTGGTGAGTGTGTAAAAGCGTGTAGATTTGGAGCTTTAACAAAATTAATCAAAAAAATTCTCGTGTTTGACCACTTATGTCATTCCTGCGGAGCTTGTTTTGAGATGTGTCCTTATGATGCCATAGTAGAAAAATACAAACCTATTGGTACGATAAGGAAGGGCAAAGCCCAAAGCGTGGATTTTATAGACGGAAAATTAAATTATGGAGAAGCGACTGGAGTGCCTATTTTAAAAGAGATTAATAAATTGATTGAGAATGTAGATAAACCTGTAATAGTGGATAGCCCGCCAGGGACTTCTTGCCCAGTTATACATTCTATTGAAGGAAGTGATTTGTGCATTCTGGTTACAGAACCTACTCCTTATGGTTTGCACGACTTTGATTTAGCGGTACAGCTTGTAAAACAGATGGGCATTCCTATGGCCGCTGTCATTAATAAAGCTGGGGAAGGGGACAATATTATCGAGGAATACTGCGAAAAAGAAGGCATAAAAGTTTTAGCGAAGATTCCTTTTAAAAAAGAGTTTGCAGAGGCTTATTCAAAAGGGAAATTGTTGATTGAGGTTAATGAAGAGGTAAAAGGAATATTTGAGAAGTTGACGATTGATGCATTGGAGTTGATAAAAAAATGAAGCAGTTAGCAATTTTAAGCGGGAAAGGTGGTACAGGGAAGACAACAGTTGCCACTACTTTGAGCACCATTATTAAAAATAAGATTATGGCGGATTGTGACGTAGAAGCTCCTAACCTAAATATAGTTTTGCAAGGAGAAATAATAGAAAAGCAAGACTTTTACGGCAAAGAGACAGCAGTAATTGACAAAGACAAGTGTATTGAATGCGGACTTTGTGAAAGACTTTGCAGGTTTGATGCTATTTCAAATTTTGAGGTAAATCCTTATTATTGTGAAGGTTGTGGCCTTTGCATGTATAAATGCCCTGTTGAAGCGATTAAATTGGTAGAGGAAAAAACAGGCCATGTAGTATATGCCAAGACAAAGTCTGGAGAAAAAGTAGTATATGCAGAGCTTTTTCCTGGAGCAGATGGTTCAGGGAAATTGGTGACAGAGGTGAGAAAGAAGGCGAAGGAAGTAAGTGACGATAACGATGAGTATTTGATAATTGATGGCACTCCAGGAATAGGATGTCCTGTCCTTGCTTCTGCTACGGGTGCTGATTTGGTATTAATTGTTACAGAACCTACACTTTCTGGTTTTGCTGACATGAAGAGAGTGTTGTCAGCGATAGAAAGCTTTAAAGTTCCTTCCGTGGTGTGTGTCAATAAATGGGATTTAAATAAAGAAGTATCACAACAAATAGAAAAATATTGTGAGGAAAACAACATTGTGGTTGTTGGGAAAATAGATTTTGATGAAACAGTTGTAAAAGCTCTAAAAAATTTACAAAGCTTAAGTAGTTATCCTGACAGCACTGCTTACCAGCAAATTTATAAAATGTGGCTTAGGATTAAAGAAATTTTAGATGAAGGGGTGGAAAGTAAATGAAAATTGCTGTTGCTTCAGAAGGCGAAGAAGTTTCAATGCATTTTGGACATTGTGAAGGTTTTTGGATTTTTGATGTGGAGAATGGTAAAATAAAAGACTCTACTTTTTTACCTAATCCCGGTCATAGGCCAGGATTTCCCCCAGGGTTTTTAAAAGACAAAGGAGTTGATTGTATAATTTCTGGAGGTATGGGTACCAGTGCTATTGAGCTTTTTAATAGTTACGGAATAGATATAATAACTGGTGCTGAAGGAGATGCAAAAGAAGCAGTAGAGAAGTACATCAATGGTACTTTGACATCTTCTAACAGCCCTTGTGAAAAACACGAACATCATCACTAAAGAGGGGAGGAGAGAGTAATTGGAAATACAGGTGCTTATAGAAAATGTGGTGTTTAATAAAAATTTTGTAGCAGAACATGGATTATCAATTTTAGTAAAAAAAGATGATAAAGAAGTTTTGGTGGATACCGGCCAGAGTGAAAACTTTATGAAAAACTGTGGTTTAATGGGGATAGAAGTGGAAAGATTACAAAAAGTAGTGCTTACTCATGGACATTATGACCACATCGGAGGACTAAAAGGGTTACTTGAAAAGAATCCCAATGTAAAAATATATGCTCATAAGCGGATTTTAGATAAAAAATATGCATTGAGGGAAAATGGAAATATAGATGAGATAGGTTTTAACTTAGCAATTTACAATAAATACAAAAATAATTTTGTGCTAATAGAGGAAGATACAGAAGTAGAAAAAGATTTTTTTGTGATCACAAGCACTGACATAGTTTATGACAATGAATTCACTACTAAGAATTTTTTAATTGAAGAAAAAGGAGAAAAAATAAAGGATAATTTTTTAGATGAGGTTTTTGTGGTAGTAAAAGAGGAAGATGGAATTAATGTAATTACGGGATGTTCCCATGCAGGTATATTAAATATTTTGGGAACGGCAAAAAGGCGTTTTGAAGGAAGTTCTCTCAAGTCATTAATTGGAGGTTTTCATTTAAGAGGTATGCCAGAAGAAGAAATCATAGAAATAGCCAAAAAAATAGATAGCTATGGAATAGAGAAAATATATACAGGTCATTGCACGGGAATAGACGAATATGGAATCCTAAAATCTGTTTTAAAAGACAAACTATCTTATTTGACTACCAGTTCATCAATTATTGTTTAACAGATGAGGAGGACTTTTTGTGATAAAAGTAGCAATAGGCTCTAACGACAAGATACATTTATCAGATAAGCATTTTGGCATGAGCAAGTATTTTATAATCTTTGAAGTAGATGAAAATAATAGCTACAAAAAAGTTGAAGGAAGGGAAAATCCCTATGGGGGAGATAAACATAAACATGCTGAGACAGATGAGATAATGGAAGTTTTAAAGGACTGTCAAGTTTTTATTGGCAAGGCAATGGGTAAAGAGAGCCAAAGGAGAATAAAAGAAGAATGGAATAAAACTCCTATAGTAGCGAAAGATGTAGACACTGTTGAGGAAGCTATAGAACTTTATTCTAAAAAATTTTTGTAAAGAAAGGAACGATTGTTATTTAATATTTTTTTACGATAGCCTTTATCTTTTCCAATTGTCCTATTTTGGGATAAAATAAGCTTTTTGATATTTTCAAGGCTATTTACAGCTTCAGAGGGATTGTCAGGTACTTTTCCAGGATAAAGTTTATATAAATTTTTATACTCATCTATACCTATATTTGGCATTATTACATTAGCTCCACACTTTAGTCCTTTAATATAACCTGCTTTGTCTTTAACAGCCAAAGCAGTAGTAGCAGGTATGTTAATGTCAGGCAATAGTAGTCTTGATAAAGCCAACATTTTTAATACAATTTCCACATTGCCGCCTTTTTCCCTTTCTAAAGGTGTGTTTTCGCAAGGTATAAAAGGACCTATTCCTAGCATATCTGCATCTATTTTTTTAAAGAATATGAGGTCTTGTGCCAGCATTTCTAAAGTATAAAACAATTGTTAATAAAAAATCAATAAAATTGTTAAACTATTTTCTTAACAAATTTTTGATATTTTATTGACATAAGTTTATTATAATCCTATAATTTACGTAGAGGTACCCTACAGGGTAGGGGGTAGTTTCTAGCAAAATGCAAAATATAGGAGGTAATAGAAGTGATGGAAACTGATGTTTTGGTCATTGGAGGAAGCGCAGGTGGAATTTTAGCAGCTTTATCTGCTAAAAAAACTTACAAAGATAAGAAAGTTACTGTTGTAAGAATGGGAGAACGGGTAATGGTTCCTTGCGGTATTCCGTACATTTTTGGAACATTAAAAGACACATCTAAAAATGTTATACCCGATGCAATGCTTACCAATGCTGGTATTGATTTAATAATAGATGAAGTTCTTTCAATTGATAGGGAAAACAAAAAGTTAATGCTAAAAAGAGTGGAGAAATTTCCTACAAAAAACTAATTTTAGCGACAGGTTCTTTGCCAATAGTTCCTACTTTTATACCAGGGCATGACTTAGAAAATGTATTTACAATAAAAAAGACGAAGAATACTTAAAATTTGTTCAGCAAAAGATTAACGAGGCTCAGGATGTTGTAGTAATTGGCGGTGGATTTATTGGTGTTGAAATGGCAGAGCAGGTGCAACTTCTTGGCAAAAATGTAACAATAATTGAGGTTGCTGACAAGCTTTTGTGGCAAGCCTTTGACCCTGAATATAGTGATATGGCAGAAGCTACATTAAAAGAACATGGTATAACAATAAAAACAAATACAAAAGTTACAAAACTTATAGGGGATACAAAAGTAAAAGAAGTAGAACTGCATACAGGTGAAAGAATAAAAGCTGACGTTGTCATATTAGCTATGGGAGTGAAACCAAATACTAAGTTAGCTGAAGCTGCAGGTATAAAACTCAATGAAAGAGGAGCAATAACAGTTGATGAATACATGAGAACTAACGATCCAGATATATTTGCTGTTGGTGACTGTGCAGAAAAGAAGTGTTTCTTTACAAGAAAGAATGTTCCTATACTTCTTGCCTCTACTGCGGCTAATGAGGCAAAAATTGCAGGTGTAAATGTATTTCAATTAAGATTGGTTAGGGAAAATAAAGGTACAATAAGTGCTTTTTCTACAAAGATATACAATACTGCTTTTGCTGCTGCAGGTCTTACAGAAACGCAAGCAAAAGCTGAAGGCTTTGATATAGTAATCGGAGAATTTAGCACAATGGACAAACATCCTGGAACTTTGCCTAATGCAAAGAGTGTGAAGATAAAATTGATTTTCTCAAGATATTCTGGAGTCATATTAGGAGCTCAAATAGCAGGAGGAGAAAATGTTGGTGAAATGATTAATATTTTAAGTCTTGCAATACAAAAAGGAACAACAGCGTCAGAATTAAATACCTTCCAAGTGGCGACACATCCACTACTCACATCTTCTCCTGTGTCATACCCAATAAATTCAGCTGCTTTAGATGCTATGTCAAAGATATGAGAATTTTAAGAATTAAAAAACAGGCCAAATTTGGTCTGTTTTTTTAATGCCTATTGTTTTCGCTATTTTTTCGTGTTATAATTTTTAAAAAAGTAACACCGTATTATACTACTCGTATACATTATACATGGACCGATAATAGTAAAAATTTATTAATGGAGGGGTAATTAGTGTCAAAACAATTAAAAAAATTTAATGGAATAGTTGCTATTTTGTTAGTGATTGTCATTTCTTTGACAGCTTGTAGTAAAGCTTCACAAAATCAATCTCAAACTTCTCAAACTTCCAAGGAAACAGTTCAAACAGTTACAGATTTAGTTGGAAGACAGGTAGAGATAAAGACCCCAGTACATAAAGTTGTAGGGATAGGTCCAGGAGCTTTAAGACTTATAACCTATATAGATGGGATTGATAGAGTCGTAGGAGTAGAAAACATAGATAAAAAAGTTGTAAATGGTAGAACCTACAATATGATTTTTCAAGAGAAATTAGCTCAACTTCCTACTATTGGACAAGGTGGTCCTGATTCTACAGCAGATGCAGAGAAATTAGTTGAAGTAAATCCTGACGTTATTTTTGTGATATCTTTGCTTGATAAAGCCAAAGCTGATGACTTGCAGGCCAAAACAGGAATTCCTGTGGTAGTTTTAAGCTATGGCAAACTCGGGACTTTTGAAGAGGATGTATATACCTCATTAGAGATTATAGGAAAGATTATGGGAAAAGAGGATAGAGCTAAAGAAGTAGTTGACTACATCAAAGGAATTCAAAAAGATTTACAGGACAGGACAAAGGATATACCAGAGAATAAAAAGCCATCTGTCTATATAGGTGCGTTAGGATTTAAAGGTGCCCATGGCATAGAGAGTACACAAAGTAATTATCCTCCTTTTATGGCTGTAAATGCAAAAAATGTAGCTGATACTTTAGGGCAAAAAGGAAGCGTTATGATAGAAAGAGAGAAATTATTGGCTTGGAATCCTGATATAATGTTCATTGATGAAGGAAATTTTGACTTGGTAAAACAGGATTATCAGAAGAATCCTATCTTTTATAAAAGCTTAAAGGCAGTAAAAAATGGCAATGTATACGGCATTTTGCCGTACAATCAGTATAATACAAATATTGATACAGCTTTAGCAGATTCTTATTGGGTAGGAAAAGTCCTTTATCCTGAACAATTTAAAGATATTGACCCTGTAGAAAAGGCTAAGGAAATTTACACCTTATTTTTTGGAGAAGCTGGAAACGGCGTTTATGACAAGATGAAAGAAGTGTACGGTGGCTTTGAAAAAATTAAGTTTTAGTGGATAATAAAATTCCCCCACTAAAAGTGGGAGGAATTACAAAGATAAGGGGATGAAGCCTTGAGACAGTCATTTGTAGATACTGTACCGGATAGTTATAACAAATATATAAAAAGAAAAATATTGATTATATCTTTAACAGCTTTGGTTATACTTGTACTTGTAATATATGCTATAAATGCAGGCTCTGCTGGTATTGGTACTTATGATGTCATAAAAGCGTTATTAGGTAAGGGAGAAGAGAGATTTCATATCATAGTTTGGAACATTAGGATGCCAAGAATTTTATCAGCAATTGTGGCGGGAATTGGTTTATCTGTTGCAGGATGTGTAACCCAAAGCATTCTGAGAAACCCTTTAGCTTCTCCTTTTACTTTAGGTATTTCACAAGGGGCTGCTTTTGGAGCGGCAGTAGCTATCATTGTATTTGGAGCAGGTAGTACTACAAACCCTGATACTGTGATTATAAATAATCCATATTTGGTAGTTTTTTTTGCTTTTTTGGGTTCAATGGGTTCGACAATAGTCGTATTGATGTTGGCAAAAAGCTTTAGAGTAACTCCTGAAGCGATGGTTTTGGCAGGAGTAGCTTTAGGGTCTTTGTTTTCAGCTGTTACTATGATTTTGCAGTATTTTGCTGATGATGTAAAAGTGGCTTCTGTAGTTTTTTGGACATTTGGAGATATAGGAAGGGCATCATGGAAGGATTTGGGCATAATGTCTGTAGTTGTAGGTATTTCTCTGATACATTTTATGTTTAACAGATGGAACTATAATGCTTTAGACAGTGGAGAAGAAACGGCAAAAGGTCTTGGAGTTGACGTGGAAAGAGTAAGATTATTAGGCATGTTTGTCTCTTCTTTAATTGCTGCCGTTATTACCTCTTTTGTAGGAATTATAGGCTTTATTGGACTTGTTGGACCTCACATAATGAGGAGATTAATTGGAGGAGACCATAGATTTTTGATTCCTGCTTCTTCTGTAATGGGAGGTTTAATACTTTTAGCATCAGACACTTTAGGCAGAACTATTATTTCACCGGTAGTATTACCTGTGGGCGCTATAACCTCCTTTTTGGGAGCACCGGTTTTCCTCTATGTGCTTTCAAGGGGGTATAAGAGATGATTTTAGATATAGATGGTATTGAATTCAGTTATACCAGTGTACCCGTTTTAAAAGATGTTAAATTTACTCTTCAAAGAGGAGAGTTACTTTCTATTTTAGGAAACAATGGGGCGGGGAAATCTACTCTTTTGAAGTGTATAAATAAAATTCTAAAACCTCACAAAGGAGCAATATATATCGAAAAAGATGAAATTTCAAAATTAAGTAGAATAGAGGTAGCTAAAAGAATAGGATATGTGGCGCAAAGGAATGAGAATGGTCGATTTACTGTATTTGATGCGGTACTTTTAGGAAGAAAACCTCATATAAAGTGGGATGTGACTGAAAGGGATATAAAGATTGTAAATGAGGTATTAAAAAAATTTGACTTAGAAAAGTTATCACTGCGTTATTTAAGTGAGTTAAGTGGAGGAGAATTGCAAAAAGTGGTCATAGCAAGGGCATTGGCACAGCAACCTATTGTAATGCTTTTGGATGAGCCGACAAATAATTTGGATTTAAAAAACCAAATCGAGGTTTTAAGAATTGTGAAAGAGACAGTGAAAGAGCAAAATATAGCAGCAATTGTTATAATCCATGATTTAAATTTGGCACTTAGATTTTCTGATAAATTTTTACTTTTAAAAGATAATACCATTTTTGCCTATGGTGGGATAGAAGTCATGACTGAGGAAAATATAGAAGCTGTTTATGGTATACCTGTTGCAGTAGAAAAATGCCGTAATATACCAATAGTTATACCACTCTAAATTGTAGAAAAGAGTAGTTTAGATTGGATTTAATGCCAATACAGACAATACAGACAAGGGGGACGGTTCCTTCCGTCTGAGTTTTCGGACATGGGGAACCGTCCCTTCCGTCTGAACTTTCATTCCACTTTAACGGAAAGGAAGGGATAATTGCCGTGGAATTGATACCTATAGGTGTGATACACAGTCCCTATAAAAAGAGAGGGGAAGCGCCTCATCAAGGAAGGGTGAGCGATAAGGAAGCAGTGTTGGAAATATATCCTGAGTTTCAAGAAGGGCTTCAGGATATAGAGAGTAAAAAGCACATAATAGTTCTTTACTGGTGCCATTTAGGGAAAAGAGATGTCATAAAAACTGCCACTCCATGGGGGCCAGAGATAAAAGGAGTATTTGCCACTCGTTCTCCTTCAAGGCCAAACCCTATAGCTTTTTGTGTGGCTGACCTTGTAAAAATTGAAGGAAATAAACTTTATGTAAAAGGTGTGGATGCCTTAGATGGAAGTCCTATACTGGATATAAAGCCTTATGTTTATGAACTTGACAGCATAAAAGGTCCAGAGGATACATTGTAATATACCCTTCAATACAGTTAAAATATGTGGCAATACGCTGCGGAGAATGAGATAAGATTTAAAGACGGGAAAAAGGTCTGTATAGATTGCTTTGAAGAATAATCCCCTTGCACAGGGGAGAGGGATATGCTATAATTTTTTTAGCGAATATTGTATACAGTATACAAGAGGTGAATAAAATGAAGTCAATTTATACCTGTGGAGTATGTCCAAAAAAGCCTTGTGCTAAAGGGGAGGGGAATTTTCCCAAAAATTGTCCTACTATTGAAAAAAGAGATATTGTAGAACAGTCAGTTGCGATATACAAACAAGATGAAATGGTTCATAAGATAATGAACTTCGCCAATACTCTTCCTAAGAAGGAAAATGGAGAATTGAGAAGTAGGGCAGAAGAAATAATAGAGTTTATTAAGCAGATGGGATTTAAAACTATTGGCGTTGCATTTTGTTATTCTACGAGTAAAGAAGCGAAACAATTTGTAAAATTATTAGAACAATATGATTTAAAAATTGTTCCTGTTTGCTGTAAAGTCGGTTCTATTGATATAGAAGATATAGACATTCAAAAAGATAAAGAGGGATTTGTTGCTACTTGCAATCCTATAACACAGGCAGAGATAATGAACCAAGAAAATACAGAACTCAATGTAGTAATAGGTCTTTGCGTAGGCCATGACATACTTTTTAATAAATATTCTAAAGGGTTAGTCACAACACTGGTGGCAAAGGACAGAAAATACGCTCACTGTCCTGTAAAAGGATTAGAACTTGTTAATGTGTAATTTGGTATAAAGAGGCATTATACTTTTTGTATGAAGCCTCTTTTTTATTGACATATGAATTAGAAAAATAAAAATAGGTAATTTTCAATAAAGGAATGCAATTTAACTCGGTATTGGTGGATGAGATAAACAATGCCTTGTGGAATAAATGGGAAAAAATGTACTAATAATTATTGACATATGTCAATAAAATGTGTATATTTAAATTGAACATATGTTAAAAATATGGTGGTCTATGATGGATAAAAACAAAAACGATTTGATGTCATTAATAATAAAAACATTGAAAGCAAATGGCTTAAAGATAACTGAGAAACGCCAAATTTTAATAGAGGTATTTTTGAAGAGCCCTAATATTCACTTTGATTTTGATACACTCCTTGAGGAAGTTAGGAAAGAATGGCCCCATTATGGTGTAGCAACTCTTTATAGGAATTTAAGAATTTTTGTAGATAAGGGAATATTATCAGAAAATATAATAGGAAACAAAAAATACTATGAACTTAAAATGTTTAACAAAAAAAAGATTCACGCTCATTTAATTTGCAAATATTGTGGTAGTATAGACGAATATTATAGCCCAAATTTGGTAAAGTATATAAAAATGATAGATAAAAAATATGACTTTGATGTGTATTATGGAGAATTGAATTTTTATGGAATATGCAGTAATTGTAAAAGGGCTATAAAAAATGATTTAAAATAGGCAAAAATAATGGCCTATTTTATTTTTTATATTGACAATGCAAGAAAGCAGTGGTATACTACATGTTGATGATATTAATAAATAATATACTAGATTTTGTGCAAAATAGAATATACACAGATACAGGTGCCCAATTTCAAAGGGAAATTGGGTTAAAAGGGAAGCAGGTGAGAATCCTGCACGGTCCCGCCACTGTGATGGTGAGCTCTTTACAATATGCCACTGTCTGTTCAAACAAAAGGAACCGTCCCCGATGTTTGAAAGGTGGGAAGGCGTAAAGAGCGATGAACCTAAGTCAGGAGACCTGCCTGTATTTGGATTACACTTGCTCTACGGTCGATAGAGGAGGTGAGGTACTTTGCACACCTCTTAACTTGCCGTAGAAGTTAAGGGGTTTAATTATTTTTACAAAAGAATGGAGGTTTAAAATCATGAGAATTGCTATGAAGGTTATAAAAAGAGATGGAAGGGAAGTTGAGTTTGATAAGATAAAGATTGCAAATGCTATATACAAAGCTTTTAAGGCAGTGGAAGAAGGGGAATACAAAGATGCCCTTGAAATAGCAGATGAAGTGACAGAGTACGTAGAAAATAATTTAGAAGGAATAGCCAGTGTAGAGCAGATTCAAGATATTGTAGAGCAATACTTAATAAAGCATGGTCATGCTAAAGCGGCAAAGGCCTATATTTTGTACAGAAAACAGCATCAAGAGATAAGAGAATTTAAAAAAATGTTTATGGACATTGAAAAAATGGTGGATGAATACATAGGGAAACAAGATTGGAGAGTAAATGAAAATAGCAATATGAGTTATTCACTTCAAGGTTTAAATAATCATATCTCCAGTACGATAACAGCTCATTACTGGTTAAACAAAATATATCCTCCAGAAGTTAGAGATGCCCATGTAAATGGAGATTTGCACATTCATGACTTAGGCCTTTTATCTGTGTATTGCTGTGGATGGGATTTAAGGGATTTACTGCTTTCTGGATTTACAGGGGTAGAGGGGAAAGTTCAAAGCAAACCTCCAAAGCACTTTAGGTCCGCTCTTGGACAGATTGTCAATTTTTTCTATACACTTCAAGGGGAAGCAGCCGGTGCACAAGCTTTTTCTAATTTTGATACCTATTTGGCACCTTTTATATATTACGATAATCTTTCTTACAAAGAGGTTAAGCAAGCTTTACAGGAGTTTATATTTAACATAAATGTTCCAACTAGAGTGGGATTTCAAACTCCTTTTACAAACATAACTATGGATCTTGTGGTACCGGAGATTATGGCAGATGAACCTGTTATAATTGGTGGTCAATTGATGGATAAAACATATAAAGAATTTCAAAAAGAAATGGACATGTTAAATATAGCATTTGCAGAAGTTATGATGGAAGGAGATGCCAGCGGGAGGATATTTACTTTTCCAATACCTACTTATAATATAACTAAAAATTTTGACTGGAATAGTCCTGTCATAAATAAAATAATGGAAATGACTGCGAAGTATGGTTTACCCTATTTTAGCAATTTTGTAAATAGTGATTTAGATCCCAATGATGTGCGTAGTATGTGCTGTCGGCTAAGGTTGGACAACAGAGAATTAAGAAAGCGTGGAGGAGGGCTTTTTGGAGCGAATCCTCTTACAGGTTCAATAGGAGTTGTAACAATAAATATTCCAAGAATTGGATATTTATCTAAATCAAAAGAAGAGTTTTTCCAAAGGTTAGAAAGGCTTATGGATATTGCAAAAACAAGCCTTGAAATAAAGAGAGAAGTTTTAGAGAAAATGACTGAAATGGGATTGTATCCTTATTCAAAATTTTACTTAAGAGATATAAAAAAGAGATTTGGATTTTACTGGAAAAATCATTTTAACACGATAGGACTCATTGGAATGAATGAAGCACTATTAAATTTCATGGGAGTAAGCATAGCCAGTGAAGAGGGAAGGAAATTTGCACTTGAAGTATTAGATTTTATGAGGCATAAATTAGAACAATATCAATTAGAATCTAATTTCATGTACAATTTAGAAGCCTCCCCTGCAGAAGGAGCTTCCTATAGATTGGCTAAAAAAGATAAAGAATTATTCCCCGACATAATAACTGCAGGTAGCGATGTGCCTTACTATACTAATTCAACACAGCTTCCTGTAGACTTTACGGAAGATATATTTACTGCTTTAGACTTACAAGAAGAGTTACAAACAAAATACACAGGAGGTACAGTATTTCACGGATTTATTGGAGAGAGTATAAACGATGTGAACACCTGCAAAGCTCTAGTCAAAAAAATAGCTTATAATTATAGAATTCCTTATTACACTATAACTCCAACTTTTTCAATCTGTGAAGACCATGGGTATATTTCTGGGGAACATTTTGAATGTCCTTACTGTGGGAAAGAATGTGAGGTTTACAGCCGCGTAGTTGGATATTATAGGCCAGTAAAGAATTGGAATGAAGGGAAGAAAAAAGAGTTTAAGGACAGAAAGGAATTTGTTGTATGATGTACGATTTTATGCCTGTTTCTTTTGCTGATTTCCCAGGAAAAATTGCAGCCACTGTTTTTGTAAGTGGCTGCAATTTTAAGTGTCCTTACTGCCATAACTCTTATTTAATTCAAATAAGGGAAGGTATACGGAGTGAAAAGGAGTTTTTTGATTACCTTAAAAAGAGAGCAAATTTAATAGAAGGAGTGTGTATTACAGGCGGAGAACCTACTCTTTGGAAAGGATTAAAAGATTTTATAAAAAATATAAAGGATTTAAATTTTAGTGTTAAGCTTGACACTAATGGATCAAGGCCACAAGTGTTAGAAGATCTATTAGATGAAGGATTGCTCGATTATATAGCTATGGATATAAAAGCGCCAATAGAAAAATATGGCATATTTTTAAAAACAAAAAGATATAGATAATATTCAAAAAAGTGTAGAGATAGTTAAAAATTCTAATATAGATTACGAATTTAGAACTACTGTAAATGACAAACTACTTACTTTAGAAGATTTTGAGGCTTTAGCTGATTGGATTTCTCCTGCAAAAAGGTATGTTTTACAAAGGTACAAGTATGCTGAAGGAGTATTAGATAAGGAGAAAAGTGAAATTCAAGATTGTGATATTAGCTTTTTAAAAAAATAAAAGAAAAACTGAATGGAAATTTTGGCGAAATATTAATAAGAGAATGAGAGAGGCACCTCTCTCTTTTTATTTTTCGGAAAAATGAACTTGATAATGGACATAAATTAAAAATGGATTTATAATGTATTTAGAAACATTTGTTTTTCTAGGGAGAGAGGGAATAGGATGGCTAGCAATATACATATTTCAATAAATTACCAGATATTAATTTTGTTGATTTTAGCAATATTTTATTTATTAGTGCATAATGCAGGAAAGGAAAAATATATTCTATTTTGGGGAAGTGCATGGGGACTTGATTTAATAAGATACGCCATGGAATATGCAATAGAATATGGGGATATGCCTAATACATTTTTGATACAGGTGATAGTATATGGTTTGCTTGTAATAAGTTCTATATTGTTTACTTATGGTTTTCAATCTTTTTTTGAAGTAAATTTTTTGCAAAAGGGTTTATGGATTATTTCACTAAGTTTATGGTGGTATGCAGTAAATAAAATTTTAGGAAGTAGTAATTATATAGCTGTGATTCCAATGTATATTTTTTTAGGGGTTATGAGTATATTTTCTGGTACATTGATATTTAAAAATTTCAAATCCTCAAAAGTGATTTCTAGTTTAGTCATAGGAATATTACTTATTTTAATGGGCATTCGTGAGATTACATTTCCCATTATAAAACACTTTAATTTGATAAATTATTTAGTTGATTTTGACCTTTTGTATTCCTTAAAAGTTATATTAGCGATTGCTTTACTGATGCATTTCTATGAAATTGCAAGCAATATATTAGCTATTATTTTTCACAAACAAGAAGAACTTATGAAATCTTTGAATAAAGAAAAAGAATGGCTTCGTGTTACATTAAAGAGCATTGGAGACGGAGTTATTGCTACGGATGCAAACGGCAATATAGAGTTTATGAATCCTACTGCAGAAAAGCTTACAGGGTATAAAGAAGGAGAGGTATTAGGAAAGAGAATTGATGAGGTTTTTAATATAATCAATGAAGATACAAAAGAGAAGGTAGAAATTCCAATAGAAAAAGTTTTAAAAACTGGTGAAATTACAGGGCTTGCAAATCATACTGCTTTGATATCAAAAGATGCTCGTGTGATATCCATTGCCGATTCTGCTGCTCCCATAAAAGACTCAGAGGGAAATGTAATTGGGACAGTTATGGTTTTTAGAGACATAAGCGATAAAAGAGAGTATGAAAAGCTATTGAAACAGTATGAATTTATTGTAGAATCTTCTAATGAAGGAATTGGGAGTTTTGACCTTGAAGGCATTATTCAAACTTGGAATAAAGGATGTGAAAAAATATACGGCTATAAAGCTGATGAAATGATAGGCAAGAGCATATACACTTTGATGCCAGATTTTGAAAAAGAAAAAGTCAAAAATATTTTACAAAGATTGTTAAAAGGAGAAGAAATAAAAAGTTATGAAGGAATGCGGATTACAAAAGAGGGAAAAACTATACATGTGCTTGTTTCACTTGCTGGTTTAAAAGATGAGTTAGGTAGATATATTGGTATATCTTTTATTTCCCGTGATATTACAAAAAACAAAAAACCGAACAAATTTTAAGAAGATATAAACTGCTTTTTGACAATATAAATGACATAATTTTATTTGCAAGATATGAAGATGGCAAGATTATAGAGGTGAATAAAGCTGCAATAAAGGCTTATGGCTATGAAATGGAAGAACTTTTAAAGATGGATATTTTTGAGCTTTGTAATTGTGAGAAAGAGGAGTTGACTCAATTGTTAGATGTTGAAGCTGAAAGGGGTGTTTTGCTGAACTTACAACATAAGAGAAAAGACGGTAGCGAGTTTTATGTGGAGGCCAATGTAGTAAGTGTTGATTTTGAAAATGAAAAGCTTATTATGACGATAATAAGAGATATAACAGAAAGGAAGTTAGCGCAAGAGAAGCTTGAGCACTTGGGCACCCATGATATACTTACTGGCCTTTACAATAGAAACTTCTTTGAAGAAAAATTAGCTTTTGTTGATAAACAGAATATAGTGCCGACTGGTTTGATAATTTGTGATGTAGACGGATTAAAACTTATCAATGATACAATAGGACATAAGGCAGGAGACATGCTTTTAAAAACAGCGGCGGATGTGCTGAGAAAATGTTTTAGAGGACAGGACATTATCGCCCGAATAGGAGGAGATGAATTTGCTGTAATACTGCCTAACGCTAGCATTGAGATTGTAGAAGAAGCGGTTGATAGAATAAGAAAAATGGTTGAAAATAGTAAATTTACTTTTGAAAAAGAAAACATACCTTTAAGTATGTCAATAGGCTATGCAGTGAAGAATAATAGTTTTAAAAAAATTGAGGAAGTTTTTAAAGAAGCAGATAATAACATGTATAGAGAGAAGCTATTTCATAAAAGAAGCAGTTATAGAAAAGTATTAGATTCTATCTTAAAGATGTTTGAAATACGACAGCCTAAGCTACAAAAGCATCTAAATGCAGTCAAAGAAATTTTAGCAAACTTTGCCGAATATTTAAAACTTTCTCAAGTGCGGATAAAAAATTTAGAGCTTCTGGCTGAGTTTCATGATATTGGAATGATAGGAATTTCAGATAAAATACTAGATAAGGTAGATAACTTAAATGAAGAAGAAAAATTGGAATTTCAAAAACATTGTGAAATAGGTTATAGAATCGCCATGTCTTCCCCTGATTTAGCTCACCTTGCGGATATGATTTTAATGCATCATGAATGGTGGAATGGACAAGGTTATCCACTTGCTGTAAAAGGAGAGGATATTCCTTACGAATGTAGAATTTTGGCTATAGTAGATGCTTATGTGCAGATGATAGATGAAGAAGGGAAGGGGCTTTCTAAAGAGCAAGCGCTAAAAGAGATTAGAAAGATGGCGGGGATACAATTTGACCCTATTCTTGTTGAAAAATTTTTAGCCTTTATGAAGGATTGATATTTTTCTTTAAAAAGTATAAAATATTAAAGTAATCGTCATTTATTAAACAATAGGGTGTGATAAAATGCCAAGACCTCCAAAATGCAGATGGGTTAGAAGTGAACCAAATGTAACTCATTTTAAACCAGTAGGTGTGCCTATGTCTATGTTAGATGAAGTTATACTAACAGTAGAGGAATTAGAGGCTATAAGGCTTAAGGATTTGGAAGGTTTAGAGCAAGAAGAATGTGCTGATATGATGAAGGTGTCGAGACCCACCTTTTTTAGAATAATCAATTCAGCTAGACAAAAGGTAGCGGATGCTTTAGTCAATGGTAAAGCGATAAGAGTGGAAGGTGGAAATTACAGAGTTTATGAAGAAGAACAAAGAGGTCATAGAGGTATGCGACATAGACATGGCCACTGGGGTGGAGAAGATTAAAATTCTATTAAATTTTCATATTTTTTTACAAAACCTTTCATATATATAGTATAATTAATGCTGTGAATAAGAGTTACTATATATATGAAAGGATGAAGTAAATGGACCTTATAAAAAACTTCATTGATATTGTATTGCATCTTGATAAGTATTTAGGCAGTGTTATTCAAACTTATGGCACATATACTTACAGCATTTTGTTTTTTATTATTTTCCTTGAGACTGGCTTTGTGGTGACGCCTTTTTTGCCTGGAGATTCTCTTCTCTTTGCAGCAGGGACTTTTGCAGCAATTGGCAGTTTAAATATATTTTATGTCGTTATACTTTTGGCCTTTGCTGCCATATTAGGAGATACAATAAACTATCATATAGGGAAATTTGTGGGGGGAAAAATTTATGAAAGAGAAAACCTACGGTTAATAAAAAGAGAGCATTTGCTGGAAGCTCGTGACTTTTATGAAAAGTATGGTTCTATTACTATTGTTGTAGGAAGATTTATACCAATTATTAGAACTTTTGTCCCTTTTGTAGCGGGTATTGGACAAATGAGATATTTTAAGTTTTTATTTTACAATGCATTAGGAGGAACGCTGTGGGTTTTACTTTTTACTTTAGGTGGGTACTATTTTGGGAATTTGCAAATAGTGAGAGACCATTTTGGATTGGTGACAATTGCGATAATTGTCATATCGTTAATACCCGCAATTATAAGCTTTTTAAAAAGGAAAAAACGTTGATGCAGGAAGTTTTTTGATAAAATGTGTGCTGCTTCGATATAATATATTTAATATATTTTAAATTTTATGAAAGGGGAATATGGATTATGGGCCTGTTTGGAACTAAAGGTGAGACTATCGTTATAAATGTTAAAGGAATGTCATGCAATCATTGCAAAATGTCTGTCGAAACTGCACTAAAGAAATTAAATGGGGTATCGAAAGCTATTGTTGACCTTGACAAAGGTAATGTTACGGTAACATATGATCCTGCTAAAGTTTCTGTAGATGATATGAAAAAAGCAATTATTGATACCGGATATGAAGTGTAATACCTATTAAAAAATTTAAATGAAAGAAAAGCATTGAATGAAATATCAATGCTTCAGTTTGTTGACAAAGTCAATAAATTTTAAAATAGGATATTTTGCATCGTCACTCCGATGTTCCAAAGCGACAAAACTAAACTCGACCTTCGGGTTCCGGCAGGGTACCGGGCACATTCGACATCCCTGTCTTAGTGCCCGCCTCCGCCATCCGTGGCTACGGCCCTGCCTCCACCCTCGGTCTTGTTAAGTTTTGTTGACGCTTTGTCACAAGTCGTTCCTTATGCAAAATATCCTATTTTCGAAAGTTTGTCTACAGTCTGAAGCATTGAATGAAATATCAATGCTTTTCTTTGCGTTATCTTGGTTTAAATGTTGTGCATTCTGTTTCTGCACTAGTTTTTGCAGACATTACTTTTGAATTTATTTCAATCGATGGAGCATGACATTTCATATCTTTCCAGTAACTACAAGTATTTACTGAACATTTAACTACATTTTCTGCTGACATGTGACACACCTCGCTTTTTATTATCAAAAATAGTATTTGCATATATTATTTTATTATACCTTTCTGAAAACAAAATAACAGGGTGTTTTGCGCAGCTTAATGGCAATTCTTAAGAAAGAAAAAACATTAAAAATTAATGGTAATATTTATAAGAGTATTAAAACAAAAATAGCAAAAAGTTTATAAGCTTTTAAAAAATACATGAAAGTGCATAAAAAGACCCCGCATCAAATGGGGTCTTTATAAATATTAGAAATAATGATAATGCTAAACTAATTTTAAAAGGTTTGTTTAGCAGTATCAATGGTTATTTCTAGAATAGTTCTAAACCATGGAAATTTCTCTTTCCTCATGTCAAATGGGAACGTTCTTTTATGAATTTTGTAGTTCCAGTGTTCAAAAAACTTATTCCTTTGTATATTTTTCGCTGAACTATTCGATTCCAAATTGTCGATTTAACCCGATTGCTCATTTCTATCTTTTTTTCCGCCTTGTTCATTTACCGACAGGAATTAACGCCCAAGTGTAACATTGACATAGCTATTCCATGCATTAACAACATGAGGTTCATCTTCGCATTGGGTTACGATAAAATATCTATCTGGCCTTTCTAAATTACTCATGGAAGACTTTTGTATTAAAATGTTTTAGCAACTTCCTGAGCTCGTTTGGTTGCCTCTGACACTATTTTTTCTACATCTTCTCCTATTATATCCAGTCTTTCTGCTACTATAGTTTCTACTACTTCAATTCCCATAAAGGTAAGTATTGCCTTTATATATCTGTTTGCCATTTCAAATCCTGAAAAAGGTCCATGAGTGTATTCCCCGCCAGTGGCCATGATGTGGACAGCTTTTTTGCCCTTCATCAGCCCCACGGCCCCTTGCTCTGTATATTTGAATGTTATACCTGATACTGTTATATAGTCGATGTAGGCTTTTAAAATGGAGGGAATACCTAAGTTCCACATAGGAGCAGCTATGACGTACTTGTCAGCTTCTGCAAATTGATAAGCATATTTTAATATTGGATGATCCTTTGAGCTATCAGTTTTGGGTCCAAAAATGCTGTTGATGTCATCCAGTGTCAAAAAATGTATTTTTCTTTGTATAGATCCAAAGTGATTATCTCATCTTGAGGATTATATTCTTTATAGGTCTTTATAAATTGTTCAGATATCCTGAAAGTCCTTGATGCATCATCATTTTTGGGATTTGCTTTAATATACAATAATTTGCTCATATTTAGTCTCCTTTCGTGCGAAAAATTTTTGGTTAAAAAATTGACTTTTGAGCACTTGAATATGTATGCTGAATAAAAATCTTTTGCTATGCTCTATATAAAATACCTCAGAAAATGAATTGTCTACTGATTTATAATTATGTCGCTGGGCGTCTTTGAAATTCTGCATGGAGTTTTATACATTTTTAGTATTGAATGTTCACAAACAAAATATGTCTCCTTGTTCAGATGGAAGCTACTGTGGCTTTATCCAGTGCTTTCTATTAAGAAATTAAATATGTTTCTTATATTCCACCTCCAGGCATTGATGTTTTTTTGACGTTCGGGTAAAATAATATCAAATAAAATTTCTTTTCGCAAGTACAACAATTTTTCATACGTAGTATAAAAAAACGTACTAAAGGGGTGTAAAGATGGAATTAAGAAAAGGATTGTTAAATGTAAAATGTCCTATAGCTGTTACTCAATACGTGGTAGCTGGCAAATGGAAGCTGGTCATAATATGGCAGCTACGAGAAGGGCCTAAGCGTTTTAATGAGCTGAAAAGGCTTTTGCCTGATATAAGGCAGGGATACTTGACGCAGCAGCTAAGGGAATTAGAGAGGGATGGCCTTGTACACAGAGAAGTGTATAATGTGGTACCACCCAAAGTGGAATATTCACTGACTGAAATAGGTATTAAATTTCTAGAAGTCATGGATAAAATGCATGAATGGGGTAGTGAATACATTAAATTTTTAGAAGGGAAGATCGACTCGCAGCAAAATGCTACAGAATAACAGCATAACGTGAATATATCCATTGACATTAATTTAAGATTGTGATACTGTAGAAAAGAGAAAAATTATAAATTCATATCGAAATACTCGGAATTAAAAGGAGGCAAAAAGCTATGCCTGAAAGAGAAGACAAAATTTATGAGGATATAACCCAGCTTATAGGGAATACACCTATTGTTAGATTAAATAAAATTGTTCCAAAAGATGCAGCGGAGGTCATAGTAAAATTAGAGTCTTTTAACCCAGGTGGAAGTGTTAAGGACAGAATTGCATTAAATATGATAAAAAGAGCTGAGGAAGAAGGAAGATTAAAACCTGGTGGGACAATTGTTGAACCTACCAGTGGAAATACAGGCATTGGTCTTGCGATGGTTAGTGCTGTAAAAGGGTATAAGTTGATTCTTGTAATGCCTGATACGATGAGTATAGAACGACGAAATTTACTTTTGTCATATGGAGCAGAGCTTGTTTTAACACCCGGTGCAGAGGGCATGAAAGGAGCCATAAAAAAGGCACAAGAAATTTTGGAATTAAATCCTGATTATATAATTTTAGATCAGTTTAAAAATTCTGCGAATCCAGAAATACATGAGCTTACAACGGCAAAAGAAATATTAAAAGATACAAATGGAATAGTAGATGCATTTGTAGCAGGTGTAGGCACAGGGGGAACAATATCCGGAGTAGGGAAAGTTTTAAAGCAATATAACAAAAATATAAAGATTTTTGCAGTTGAACCGGAAGAATCTCCTGTATTGTCAGGCGGCAAACCTGGACCTCATAAGATACAAGGAATAGGAGCTGGATTTATTCCCGACACATTAAATCTTGACGTTATCGATGAAATTATAAAGGTAAAAGAGAGAGATGCTTTTGAGATGTCAATGAAACTTGCAAAACAAGAAGGAATTCTTTGTGGTATTTCTTCAGGCGCAAATGTTTTTGCGGCAATTGAAGTTGCAAATCGCCTCGGGAAAGGAAAACGGGTTGTAACTGTGTTGCCTGATACTGGGGAAAGATATTTAAGTATGCACAAAGTTTTTGAATAAAAAAAGCAGAATATGAACAGATACTAAGAAATAGAAAATAATAGAGAGAGGCGATTTTTGTGGATAGAATTTATTTAGACAATGCAGCGACTACTCCAGTTGATAAAAGGGTATTAGAGGCGATGTTACCATATTATAGTGATGTTTTTGGTAATCCATCTTCCACGTATTCACATGGTCAAGAGGCGAAAAAAGCTATTGAAGAAGCGAGGGAAAAAGTAGCAAAAGCGCTGGGGGCAGATGCTGAGGAAATATATTTTACTAGTGGAGGATCTGAGTCTGATAATTGGGCATTAAAAGGTGTAGCATATGCGTTAAAAAATAAGGGGAATCATATTATTACAACAGAAATTGAACATCATGCAGTGCTCCATACTTGCCGATATCTTGAAAAAGAAGGATTCAAAGTAACATATCTTCCAGTTGACGAATATGGACTTGTAAAACCTGAAGATTTAAAAAAGGCGATTACAGATAAAACAATCCTTGTTTCTATAATGTTTGCTAATAATGAGATAGGTACGATAGAGCCAATTGAGGAGCTTGTCAAAATAGCTCATGAGAAAAACATATATTTTCATACTGATGCTGTGCAAGCAGTTGGAAATGTACCGATAGATGTAAAAAAATTAGATGTTGATTTGTTATCTCTATCTGCCCATAAAATATATGGACCTAAAGGCGTGGGAGCATTATATATAAAGAAGGGTGTAAAGATTCATTCGCTTATACAGGGAGGAACACAGGAAAAAAATAGAAGAGCAGGTACTGAAAATGTTCCAGGAATAGTAGGACTGGGGGAAGCGATAGAGCTTATCACGAAAAATTTGGATTCTCATATAAATAAACTTACATTTTTAAGAGATAAACTTATAAATGGAATATTAGAAAAAATACCTTATACGAGGTTAAACGGGCATCCAACAAAAAGGCTTCCAGGCAATGTTAATGTATCATTTGAATTTATAGATGGCGAATCCCTTATTTTAAACTTAGATATGGCAGGAATATGTGCTTCAAGTGGTTCAGCATGCACTTCTGGTTCACTTGAGCCATCTCATGTGCTTCTGGCAATTGGGCTCTCAAAAGAATTAGCTCGAGGGTCTTTGAGACTTACAATAGGTAAAGATAACACTGAAGAAGATATAGATAAGGTTTTAGAAGTACTTCCACAAATTGTTAAAAGATTAAGGTCAATATCACAGATTGTATGAGAGAATCTACAAGGAGGTCAGAAAATTTTTTTATGAAAAAGAATAACAGAGTAGTTGTGGGAATGAGCGGAGGTGTTGATAGCTCTGTTTCAGCGTATCTTTTAAAAGAGCAGGGATTTGATGTTATAGGTGTTACGATGCAAATATGGCAGGACAAAGATGAGGAAGCCGTAAGAGTTGAAGGCGGCTGTTGTTCATTAAGTGCTGTTAATGACGCCAGAAGAGTAGCGAATAAGATTGGCATTAAATATTATGTAATGAATTTTAAGGATGTTTTTAAAGAAAAAGTAATAGATTACTTTGTAGATGAATATTTAAAAGGTAGGACTCCTAATCCATGTATTGCTTGCAATAAATATATAAAATTTGAAGAACTTTTAAAAAGAGCCTGGATGATAGATGCATATTATGTAGCAACAGGCCATTATGCGATTAAAGAGTACGATGAAGAAAGAAGAAGGTATTTATTAAAGAAATCTGTAGATACTTCAAAAGACCAGACTTATGTACTATATAATCTTACTCAAACTCAGCTTGAGCATATTTTGTTTCCACTGGGTAAATATAAAAAAGATGAGGTCAGAGAGTTAGCTAAAAATTTAGGCCTGCCTGTTGCATCAAAGCCAGACAGTCAAGAAATTTGTTTTGTAACTGATAATGATTATGGAAAATTTATTAGAGAAAATGCCAAAGAAGAGATAAAACCAGGAGAATTCCGCGATACGAGAGGTAGATTTTTGGGTTATCATAAGGGAATTATACATTATACAATAGGACAACGGAAAGGTTTAGGAATTTCTGTTGGCAAACCCCTCTATGTTGTCGATATTGATGCAGAAAATAATGTGGTAGTATTAGGATACGGTGACGAAGTATTTGGGGATGAACTCATTTCCTATAATAACAACTTTATTTCAATTGACAAACTTGAAGGAGAGATGAGAGTAAAAGCAAAGATACGGTACACTGCAAAAGAGCAGGATGCAGTAATACGACCACTTGAAGATGGGAGGGTTTTTGTGAAATTTGACAATCCACAAAGGGCTATTACACCAGGGCAGTCAGTAGTTTTTTATGATGGAGATATTGTTGTAGGAGGGGGAACAATAGAAAGAAAAGTTAGATAAAATTTCTGAATCTCCTTTTATGTGGAAGAATTTCCTATAAAAATACTGAGAGATGAAGAGGAGATGAAAATATGGCCGAAAAAGCTAATTTAAAAATAACAGGGATGTCTTGTGCAGCTTGTGCAACAAAAATAGAAAAAGGGCTTAAAAGCTTAGATGGAGTTTTAGATGCAAATGTAAATCTTGCGATTGAAAAAGCAACGGTTATATATGATCCAGATAAAATTAACATATGCGATATTGAGAAAAAATAGAAGATATAGGATATGGTGTAATAAAAGATAAAGCAGAGCTTGCACTTGTGGGTATGTCCTGCGCATCATGCGCTGCCAAAATCGAAAAAACCTTAAAAAACCTGCCTGGTGTAAGCAATGCATCAGTTAATTTTGCGACTGAGACAGCAATTGTCGAATATGATTCAAATGAAGTTGATACAGAAAAAATGATTAAAGCGATAAAAGATATAGGATATGATGCAAAGGAAAAAACTGGAGTAGGTATTGATACAGGAAAAGAGATAAAGGAGAGAGAAATAAATACATTAAGGAAACTTGTAATATATTCAGCGATTTTAACTGTGCCGTTAGTAATATCAATGGTTTTTAGAATGTTTAAAATTTCAGGAGGAATACTTGATAATCCGTGGTTACAGGTATTTTTATCTTCACCTGTTCAGTTTATCGTAGGTTTTAGATATTATAAGGGTGCGTGGAACAATTTAAAAAATATGACGGCAAATATGGATACTTTGGTAGCTATGGGAACATCTGCAGCGTATTTTTATAGTTTGTACAATGTATTTACCAAACCCTCTCATGAGATACACAATTACTTGTATTTTGAGGCATCAGCAGTTATTATAACGCTTGTAACATTGGGTAAACTGCTTGAAGCTACAGCCAAGGGGAAAACATCTGAAGCAATAAAAAACCTTATGGGACTACAAGCAAAGACCGCAAGAGTGATAAGGGATGGGCAAGAATTAGATATACCTATTGAAGAAGTCAAAGTTGGGGATATCGTTGTTGTAAGGCCGGGTGAAAAAATACCAGTTGACGGAAAAATAGTTGAGGGTAGTTCCACAATAGATGAATCTATGATAACTGGTGAATCTATTCCTGTAGAAAAAGGCGTTGGTGATGAAGTAATTGGTGCTACGATAAATAAAACAGGAACGTTTAAATTTGAAGCGACAAAAGTGGGTAAAGATACGGTACTATCGCAAATTATTAAAATGGTGGAAGACGCCCAAGGTTCCAAAGCGCCAATTCAACAAATTGCTGATAAAATCTCTGGTATTTTTGTACCCACAGTTATGGGTATAGCTGCTACCACCTTTTTAATTTGGTATTTTGGGTATGGAGATTTTAATGCGGGCATAATAAATGCAGTATCAGTACTTGTAATTGCCTGCCCGTGTGCCCTTGGACTTGCAGTTCCGACCTCTGTGATGGTAGGGACAGGAAAAGGAGCAGAAAATGGTATACTCATAAAAGGAGGAGAACAACTGCAGAAAGCAGGAAAAATAACGACAATAGTGCTTGATAAGACTGGGACGATAACAAAAGGAGAACCGGAAGTTACAGACATAGAAGCTTTTGGAGATTTCACCGAAGATGAGATACTAAAAATAGCGGGAATTGCAGAAAAAAATTCTGAGCACCCATTGGGCCAAGCAATTGTTAATAAAGCAAAAGAAAAATTCAAAATATTGGAAGATCCTGAAAAATTTGAGGCTATACCAGGCTACGGTATATGCATTACGATAAATGAAAAAGAATTTTATATTGGCAATAGAAGGCTCATGGACAGACAAAATATTGATATAACGTCAATTGAAGATAAGGTCACAGAACTAGAATCACAAGGTAAAACAGCAATGATATTGGCATCTCACGACAGAGTTTATGGCATTATAGCTGTTGCAGATACCGTAAAGAGTGACTCGGCAAAAGCTATTAAAGAGTTACAAGCTATGGGTATCGAAGTATACATGATTACGGGAGATAATAAAAGGACTGCTGAGGCAATAGCAAAACAAGTTGGTATAAAAAATGTGGTGGCAGAAGTATTGCCAGAACATAAAGCTGAAGAGGTTATGAAGCTTCAAAAAATGGGAAAAGTAGTTGCAATGGTGGGAGATGGTATTAATGATGCTCCTGCTTTAGCTACTGCGGATGTTGGCATAGCGATAGGTACAGGTACAGATGTGGCGATAGAAACCTCAGATATAACGTTGATAAGTGGAAATCTTATGGGTATTGTGACCGCCATAAAATTAAGCAAAGCTACCATGAGAAATATATATCAAAATTTATTCTGGGCTTTTGTATACAATACAATCGGCATACCATTTGCCGCAATGGGCCTTTTAACTCCAGCTATAGCAGGAGGGGCAATGGCATTTAGCTCAGTATCAGTTGTATCAAATGCCTTGAGATTGAGAAGATTTAGGGAATGAGTTTGGAATTGTCCAAACTCATTTTTTCGCTTATTTCTGTTGCTACTTCAGTCATATGACTGATTGGGTTTAATGCTTTGTTTGAGATGATTATTCCTCCTAAAATTGCAATTGCAATTAAAATTGGAAGCATAATAGTTTAATGGATCATCCGGTTATGAGTTATGAGATTATAAATAAGATGAAGGTTATGGAAAATATCGCAAAGATAATTCGTCATCATCACGAAAAATATGATGGCAAAGGATATCCTGATGGATTAAAAGGTGAGAAGATACCTTTAGGTTCACGAATAATAGCCGTGGCTGATGCTTTTGATGCCATGACTTCTAAGAGGCCTTACAGAGATTCATTTACAATGGCTCAAGCTATTGAAGAATTGAAGAAAAATGCGGGAACACAGTTTGATCCTAAAATTGTTGATGCGTTTATATCTGTAATAGAAGATTTAGGTATTGACTATTAATTTTACATTAATACATAATCAATTATAATTTTTTAATTTCTTTTTAATGAAAATCTAATTTTCCTTTAAGACTTCACCTCTATAATATTTTGTGAGGTGAAGAAACATGAATTTAACACTTTTTCACATGATAAATGGCTTAGCAGGCCATAATATTTTTTTGGACAAGATTATGACTTTTATTGCTGTGTATTCTCCAATTTTGTATGAGATGCTTATGTTGGTTCAGTGGTTTATAGGCGGTGATAAGGGTAAAAAGACTTCTATGAACGCCTTTTTTGCAGCTATTATTGCATTGGGGTTAAATTTAATAATTTCTACCGTCTATTTTGAACCCAGACCTTTTGTGCATCACAAAGTCAATCTTTTGGTAAAACATCCTGCAGATGCTTCTTTTCCGAGTGACCATGCGTCAGGAGGTTCTGCTTTATCTTTTACAGAGCTTATGTATGACAAAATTATTGGCAGTATAATGATGGTTTTAACTCTATTACTTTTATTTGCAAGAATATATGTGGGAGTACATTATCCACTGGATGTCATAGCCGGCTTTATAATAGGATTTATAAGCAGTAAAATTTTAAGAGGACTTGAAGGAATACTTAGTCCTGTTGAAGGGTATATTATAAAAATATGGCATAAAATATTTGCATAAACACAGGAGAAGTCCTGTGTTTTTTATGCTATAATAATAACAACTTATGAGGAGGGCGGGAAGGTGAAAGCAATAAATGGTGGAATAGATGAAAAACTTTTTGAAGAGCTTTTAAAAATAAATAGGAGTACTAATTTTCATCAATTAATAGGGGTGCATGTAGCAGAATTAGGGAAGGGTTATGCTGTTACAAAAATGGAAATTGAAGAAAAACACTTAAATCCTTTTGGCATTGCTCACGGAGGCGTGCTTTTTTCTTTGATGGATATTACAATGGGTATGGCAGCTCGCACAGTTGGAAAGCAAGTGGTGACTCTTGAAATGAATATAAATTATGTTTCACCTGCAAATTTGGTCGACAAAGTAAAGGCGATTGGAAAAATAGTACATGCTGGCAATAAAACTACTGTTGCAGTTTGTGAGGCTTACACAGAAGAGGGGAGACTTTTGGCTGTAGCTAGAGAAACTTTTTTCAATATGTAATACATTATGTTTAAGAATTGTTTTTATGGTATAATTTTGGTAAAAATAAACATATAAAGGGGTGTTTTTTATGAATTTTGACAGTTTTTTGTATAACACAAGGCCATTTTTAAATTACCTTTTTGATTTTTATAGCAACCTGGAAGAAAAAAGTTTAAGCAGTGTGATATACAATGCTGGTGGAGGGGATAAGGTTTCAGTTTTGGTTGTGGATATGCTAAACGGTTTTTGTAAAAGCGGTCCATTAGCTAGTCCAAGAGTGGCAGGCATAATAGAACCTATAAAGAATTTATTAAAGGCCTGCTACAGAATGGGGATAAAAAATGTGTTCTTTTTAAATGACGCTCATCCTTCAGATGCAGTTGAATTTGGAGAATTTCCACCTCACTGTGTAAAAGGCACCTATGAGGGTGAAATTGTTGACGAACTGAAGGAAGTAATTGAAGGGGAACCTGTGATTGTGGAGAAAAATTCGTTGAATGTGTTTTTTGGAGGGGAATTAGAAGGCTGGAATGAGTTTTTGAAGAAAGTTGTTGAAATGATAAAGGAAGGAAAATCTACTTTTATTGTAGTGGGAGATTGCACTGACTTATGCGTTTACCAGACGGCTATGTCTATAAAAATGATTGCAAATGCCAATAATCTTAAAGTAAATGTAATTGTACCGGAAAATTGCGTTGAAACCTATGATACATCTGTAAAAACTGCCGAGTCCCTCAAGATAATGCCTCATGATGGCAATTTGATACATACCATGTTTTTGTATCACATGAAATTAAACGGTATAGAAGTTGTAAAAGAGCTTCTTGAGGAGTGACAAAATGCAGTACTTGGTAAGGGCATATTTACCACCTAAATTATTCTTTACGAGAGAATAAAAGCCCCATAAGGTCTAAAAAAATTCCAAGTGTCTTGCTGTTTTTGAGCCCTTGTAATAAACTTTTATTTTACAACGCTTCGCGTGAGTCATTAAAAAGTACTCATCATTTACTCTATGTGAATTTTCAATTACTTCCGTAAGATACTCGATTTTAGGGGAATAGGAGAGAATTACCTCAAAGTGAGATAACGTGTGGTTTAAATATGTTTATATCCCTTCGGGAAATTTTTATTTATAAAATCTTGACACTGTTCCTTTATTTGTAATATAATTGGAATTGAGCAAATAAATTTTCTAAAATATTTCAAAGATGTATGTGTGACGTAATATGAAAGTTTGTGACTAAAATTTAATAAATAGTTACTAAATTTAAAAATTAGGGGAGAGATGAGTAATGATGAAGAATAAGAGAATTAAAAAATTTATTGGTTTAGTCTTATTAGCTTGCTTATTGTCTGCTTCAGTGGTTTTTGCTGAAGGTAAGAATGATTTGCAAATCAATGAGCAATACGTTAAGCCCAGTGCCGAAATGGATAAGAAGGCTATTGAAAAATTAAATATGTTTAAAGAAAGACTAAGAATGGCAGAAAATACGAAAACAAATAATGATAATTTAATTATACAGAGTTATCCTGATATTCCTTCATCTAAACAGCTAAGTACTAATGGTTATGTAGGTCAACCTAATAAATATACATGTGGTCCTACATCTGCACACAATTTATTACTTACTTTGGGGAAGAATGTTTCAATAGATACATTAAGTAATGAATTGGGAACAACTCAGGATGTACACCTTTTGATACAAACAGATGGTCAAATGTATTAAATGGACATATAGGAAGAAGTTGGTACGTAGGAATGTGGAGTCCTAATATTGATAGTTTATGGACAGCGTTTGTAGGGGATATAATAGATGGATATCCATTGATTTTAGATACACATATTTCTTCAAGTACGGCTATATTACCTGGTTATGAGGGAGATCCTAATATCAATGTATGGCATTATGTTACTGGTGTAGGCTATAGTGGTTATTATAATGCTATGCATTACGTTACATATTTTGATCCTAATGTATTTCGTCAGGGTGCTTATGGATTGCATACAGTTGAAGTGAGTGTTATGCAAGCAGCGGTTAGAGACAGAGGGATTATTTATTAATAATTCTGCATTTTTTGATGATTTAGTAGTATAAATAAGAAAGAGATGTTGTGCATCTCTTTTATTTTTTGAAATACAAAATTTTTAAATTATTGTTTAAAATTATCTTACAATCGTATTGTACGAAATTGTCGTCTTATTTTAGCCTTTGTTCATGAATGACATTAAAATGGGATGAATTCAGCGAGAAAGTGGGATTTAAAAACTTAATTAACTTAATTATAATTGTAAGATATTTGAGGAGGAAGTGAGTTTTATGAAGAAAATTACAATAATTTCATTAATTTTATTTTCAATTTTATTATCTTCCTGCTATGTAAAGACTAGTGAATTAGCGTCCAATAGTCTTGATATTAAAAAGGCTGTCTCTCTCCCACAAAACACAGTCCCCGTGGGATTTGATAAATATGAAAAGAGAGTGTTGCTGATGATAGAAGATAAAAATCAAAAAATAGAACTGGGTTTTTATGACCTTAAAAACGGCAAAATTGAAGCTCTGGTAAAGCCTGTTGATTCTAATAAAAACATACATAATGCCGTTACAGACGGAAAGTACGTCGCATGGGTAGAGGCATCGGATAATTTAATAAGAAATGATTGGTCAATATATGTAAAGGATTTAGCAAGTAGATCTGTTACGAAAATTGATTATGGGAAATTGGATAATGAAATAAGTTCAAAAATACCTTTCAGTCAGGAGCCCAAGCTATCGCTAAATGAATCAAAACTTGTGTGGTCTACTTATGAATTGGAAAATGATAAAATTCTATGTTCCCTGATTCTGTATGATTTGAAAAAAAACAAAAAGACACGATAAGAAGCATAGACGGATTGGGGAAAAGCTATATTGGGCATCCAAAAGTTTTTGGCGATTTTATAGTATGGCATGAAGGAAAAATTGAAGGGCAATCTGAGGTCGGAGAAGTCTATCTTTATAATATTGCGAACGGCCAGATTGTAAAAATAAGCGATAATGGAGTTACTCCAAATATTTACGGAGAAAATATAGTGTGGGTATCGGATAAATCCCGTATAATGCTCTACAATATAAAAAAGAAAAATATTGTAGAGATTACAAGGGGAGGTGGTATTGAAGAGAGATGGTTACCGTCGCTGAATGATGAGTATGTTACATGGTATGATAGTATGGGCAAAGTGGAGTTATATAACATTAAGTTGGCTAAAATTCAAATCCTTCCTGTCAAAACTAATAATGCATCTAGGATATTTGATAATATACTAACATGGATTAAATGGGAAAATGATAAAACTACACCGCAATTTCTTGTACTCCCTACTTAATGTCTTGCACTTTTGAACTCAATTTTATGTCGCTAAGATGTCTATTTCCCCAAAAGGGGCTTTTTTTATTTCTATGATTATGCCTATTTGTGAGAGTAATAAAATTCCATATTGACTTTAGGAAATTTTAGTATATAATATTAGCAGAGATATTAGGACGGATGTCCGAATTAATTTTGAAAGGGGTTATATATATGACAAGTTTGCTTGAAAAATCTATCAATTTTGGTTTGGGATTATTTGCATTATCGCGAGAGAAAATAGAAAAAATAGTAGAAGAACTTGTAGATAGAGGAGAAGTTGCAAGAGAAGATGCACAAAAAATGGTAAAAGACTTGGTAAAAAAAGGTGAAGAACAGAAGGAAGAATTGAGAAAAATGATTAAAGACGCAGTTGCTGAAACGTTAGGCTACATGAATATTGCCAAAAAGGAAGATATTGTTAGCAAAGAAGATATAAGAAATATTGTTCGCGAAGAAGTTAAAAAAGTGCTGGAGGAAATGCAAAACACAGAAAAATAAGTAACTATAAAATTTTGATGACAGGTGTGAAATAATGCAACATTTAAGAAGATATAGAGAAATAATTTTTGTATTCATCAAATACGGGTTTGGTGCTATAATTGACAATATTGGAATTTTAAAACATATAAATGTAAGAAGAAAAATCTTGAAGCAAACAAATGATGAAAATATTGCGAAACTTTCCCGTGGAGAAAGATTAAGACTTGCTCTTGAAGAATTAGGACCTACTTTTATAAAAATGGGGCAGATTTTAAGCACAAGGTCTGATATTTTGCCAAAAGATATAATAAAAGAATTGGAAAAATTACAGGACAAAGTTCCTGCTTTTTCTTTTGATGAGGTGAAATCAGTTATACAAAATGAATTTGGCGAAAGTTTGGAGGAAGCCTATGCTGAATTTGAACCTACTCCTCTAGCGGCGGCTTCTATAGCACAAGTTCACAAGGCTTTGTTGTGGTCAGGCAAAACTGTTGTTGTCAAGGTTCAAAGGCCAGGGATAGAAAAAATCATAGCCCAAGATATGAGGATATTAGAAGATATTGCCAAATTTGTTGATAATCATACAAAATATGGAAAAATATACAATTTTACAAAAATGGTAGAAGACTTCAAAAAGAGATTGGAAGAGGAATTAGATTTTAGAATAGAGGGGGAAAACGCAGAAAAGTTCAAAAAGAATTTTTTAAAAGACAAAAAAGTCAAAATTCCTTCTATAATCTGGACCCATACGACAAGACGTGTATTGACGATGGAATACATTGGTGGCATTCCGTTAAATGATTTTAATGCAATTGATGAGGCTGGATTAGACCGCGGTGCAATTGCAAGAAACCTTGCAAAATCTGTATTGAATCAGATTTTAAGGGATGGTTTTTTTCATGGAGACCCTCATCCGGGAAATATTATGGTGCTAGGGGATGGGACAATAGCATTTTTAGATTTTGGAATGGTAGGTAGCTTAAGCCCAGAAAGAAAAAGGCAGTTTTCTAAAATGTTGTTGGGGATTGTTTACAAAAATAGCAGGATGATTACTGAAAGCATTATAGATTTAAATGCTGTGACTCTAAATGTTAATATGAAAAAGCTAGAAAAAGACATAAATAATTTGCGAGATAGATATGTTGAAATACCATTAGAAAAGCTCAAAGTTGGGGAAGTCCTCAATGGGATATTTGACCTTGTATTTTCGTATAATATTGTAATTCCCAATGAATTTAATATGCTGGCTAAAAGCCTTATAACGTTAGAGGGAATAGTAGAAAAGTTAGATCCTAAAATTAGCGTTTTAGAAGTGGCAAAACCAATTGCAAAGCAGTTGATACCTAAAATGTTTTCTACTCAACATATGAAAGAAGAGACAATAAATGCCACAATGGATTATAGCAGATTGATAAAAGAGTTGCCATCATTTTTATTGAATTTTTTAAGGAAAACAGAAGAAGAAAATTATGCTGTAGAATTGAAAATAAGAGACTTTGAAAATTTAGAGAAACGGGTTGATAAGGTATTTAATCGACTTTCCACCAGTATTATACTTTTGGCTTTAAGTATTGTTATTGCAGGGATTTTAATAGGGTCAGGAATGAGTGCTAATGCTGGTGCAGAAATGTATAAGCTTAATGTGATAATTTTAAAGATTGGTTTAGCAATAGCTTTTGTCATAGTTTTAGGTTTAGCAATTTCTATTTTCCGATCTGGGCGGCTTTGATAAATAAACTTCAAAAGGGGAAATCCAAGATGGAAGAAAGAAACCAATCGCAAAGAATATTAAATGCTGCATATAAGTGTATTTCAACTAAAGGATATGCTAATGTTTCCTTAAGAGACATTGCAGAGGAAGCTGGTGTTGTATTAAGCCAATTGCATTATTATTTTGGCAGTAAGGAAGGACTTTTTACGGAGGTAATAAAGATGATGATAGATAAATATTTAAAAGAAATAAATGAAGCTTTGAGTGTTGGAGAAACTGCAAAGGATAAGATGCTATCCTTAGTGAAATTTTTTAAAGACCTGCTTAAAAATAATCCGGGACTTTTTAAACTGTTGTACGACTTTACAGGTTTAGCCATGTGGTCCTCTTCTTTTAACAGTTTATTAAAAGATTTATTTAATGACTTATCTAAAATGATTGAGGAAAAAATTCTAAGTAACAGTGCTTTAGGAGAGAATTTTAGAAATTATTCTCCACGAGCAGTGGCGAGAATGATACTTGGTGCAATGTTTGGTACGGGAATTCAAGTGATTTTAGATTCTAATGAAAATGAAATTTTGGATGCGTTAAATGCCATACAAATTATCTTTGAGTAAAAATGGTGATGGGAAATGAGACCAAAAGTAGGACTTATACTGGGCGGTGGAGCAGCAAGAGGATATGCGCACTTAGGTATACTAAAAAGATTTGAAGAAGAAAATATTCCTATTGATTTTATAATAGGCATAAGTATGGGAGCGATAATAGGAGCAATCTATGCTTCAGGACATAATGTAGACAAACTTATAAGTGATGCAAAAAAGATTAATATGTTAAAATTTATAAGTTTATTGGATTTTAAAGCATCTAGAACCGGCTTAGTAAAGGGTGAAAAAATAGAGAAATATTTGCGGGGTTATGTGAAAGAAAGTTTTGAGGAACTTAATGTCCCTCTGTATATTGTGGCTACTGATATTCAAACAGGAAAGGGAGTAGTATTTAAAGAGGGAGACTTGATAAAAGCTATAAGGGCAAGCATTTCTATCCCTGTCTTTTTTGAACCTGTGGAGTACAATGGAACCAAGTTAGTTGATGGATCAATCATTGATTCTGAGGCAATAGAATTAGCAGCTAGCTTGGGAGCAGACATAATTATAAATTGCGATGTAAGCTCAAGCATTGATATGGGCTTTTTCGAAAGGTTTTTTTATTCTTTAGCTAATAGTGAGAAAGTGCTGCCAATAAAAAAGTATTTCAATTTAAAAAGGACAGCGCCTGAAATTATATCCATTACAGCTACAACTATGAAGTTATTAAAAGACAGCTCTAACAAAAATTCCGAAAAAACAGAGAGGGGTAAAAGAGTCTATACAATAAAACCTAATGTTAATAATATTCGCTGGTATAGGTTTGACCAGGCGGGAAAATGCATAAATATGGGATTTGAAGCTGCCGATTCTATTGTTTGGAGAATAAAGAGAGAACTGGAAGTATAGAATAAACAACCCCCATTGATGTGAAAAAAGGAACGGAAAATACTTTTATAGCTTTAAAAATCATATTGAACATCTCATATAATTATGCTCTAAGTTTTAGCAAAAAACATAGAAAAACGGATATTTTTTTTGATAAAGGGAGAAATATTGAATAAATATAAGGAAAAATTCAAAATATTAGAAGATATAAGGGAATTTCAAGCTATATCCGATTTCTTTCCTTGTGGTATAATAAAAATTGGAATAGAAAAAATCTTGACGGGTACATAAAATATTCAAAATTTTGAGATTATTTAATGCACAAATCAAAAGCTGCTTAGACTGGAATAAAACTAATTACAGGAGGTGTAATGTTTCCTTTTGATAGTTTTAGAGTGTAAGCAGCTAATGAAGAGGTGATTGCCGTGGAATGCCCAAATTGCAAAAGTACGAATGTGGGCAAAATAGGGAATAACCTGTATTTTTGCAGGGATTGCAATTGCGAGATAAAGATAAAAAAAGTGTACAGCTGTTGTGAGCATGTATGATTCGGAGGGTTGCATAAGCAAGAGATTTAAAGTTTGTTACAATGCATAAAGGAGGGGTAGTCCCCTCTATTTATTTTGTGAAAAAAAAGTGATATTATAAAATTGCATATAAAGTTTCATTTTGGAATGAAAACAATATATTATTGATAGACTATAGATGGAATAATTAATTAACTTTAAATTTTAAGGAGTGGTACAGTGATTGAGATAGTTGACAAATTGAAGGATATCCTTAGAGAAGGGAAATTGTATTTAAACGAGCCCATGAAAAGACACACTTCTTTTAAAATAGGTGGACCTGCAGATGTGTTAGTTGTGCCAAATAATCGAAAAGAATTATTGGAAGCCATATCTTTGTTGAAACGAGAAAACATACCTTTTTTATACTAGGAAATGGCACTAATCTATTAGTAAGTGAAAAAGGTATAAGAGGAGTTGTAATAAAATTATCCTCTTTGAGAAATGTAATTGTAGAGGGTAATAGGATAATCGCTGAAGCAGGAGCGCCTCTTTCCTATATTGCCAATGTGGCACTTGTACATGAACTTGCGGGATTTGAATTTGCTAGCGGGATTCCTGGCACTTTAGGTGGAGCAATAGTGATGAACGCAGGAGCTTATGGGCCTGAAATGAAGGACGTGGTAGAAAAAGTAGAGGTTTTAGATGGAGAAGGCAATATATTGATTTTATCAAATGAAGAAATGAATTTTTCCTATAGACATAGCATTATTCAAGAAAAGGATTGGATTGTTTTAAGAGCGTGGCTTAGTTTAACAAAAGGGAAATACGAAGAGATAAAAAGCAAAATGGAAGAACTAAATGCAAAAAGGAAGGAAAAACAACCTTTAGAGTATCCCAGTGCCGGAAGTACTTTTAAAAGGCCACCTGGATATTATGCTGGAAAATTGATTGAGGAAGCAGGACTTAAAGGTTATTCAATTGGAGGAGCTAAAGTTTCTGAAAAGCATTCGGGATTTATTATAAATACTGGCAATGCAACTTTTTACGATGTTTTAAATTTGATTGAGCATATACAAAAAGTAGTAAAAGAAAAGTTTGGAGTGGAACTTGTACCAGAAATAAGAATAATAGGAGAGAAATAGGTGATTTGACAAATGAAAATTTTTGCTGATTATCACACCCATACGGTATACAGTCATGGGAAAGGCACAATAGAAGATAATGTAAAAAGGGCGATAGAAATTGGGCTTGAGGAGATTGCAATCACTGACCATGGACCAGCTCATGTATTTTATGGCTTAAGAAAAGGGGATTTCAAAAAAATGAGAGAAGAAATAGATAAGATTAATGAAAAATATCCCCAAATTAAAGTGCTGATGGGAGTAGAAGCTAATTTAATCAGTTTAGAAGGGGATATTGATGTTCCAGATGAACTTATGAAATATTTAGATATTTTGCTTATGGGATATCATGAAGGAGTTATGCCTAAAGACTTTAGAAGTGCTTTACAGCTTTTTGGCAAGAACATAGCAAGTAAATATTTTATTTCCTTGCGGGAAGAGATGAGAGAAAAAAATACTCAAGCGATGATTAATGCTATAAAAAAGTACAAAATTGACATAATAACACACCCAGGGGCTAAAGTAGACATTGATACACAAAAGCTTGCAAAGGCAGCAAAAGAGAAAGGAACGGCTCTTGAAATTAATTCTAGTCACGGTTATATGACAGTTGAATATGTAAAGATAGCTAAAAAAGAGAGGTGCAAATTTGTAATAAACAGCGATGCCCATACGCCTCATAAAGTAGGAGACTTTGAAAGAGGAATAGAAATTGCAAAAGAGGCGGGACTAACAGAAGAAGATATAATAAACGCAAAGGGGTGATATTTTTATGAGGTTTGTAATAATAACAGGCCTTTCTGGTGCTGGAAAAACACAGGCATTGAAGGCTATGGAGGATATGGGCTTTTTTTGTATAGACAATTTTCCACCTGCTCTTCTTCCAAAACTTGCTGACCTTTTTTATCACTCAAAAAATGTTGATAAGGTAGCCCTTGGCATGGATTTAAGAGGTGGCCAGTTTTTTGAGGACATCTATTCTAGCCTTGAGTTTTTGAAAAAAAACAACTACGATTACGAAATAGTTTTTTTGGAAGCTTCTGACGAGGTTTTGATAAAGAGGTTTAAAGAAACCAGAAGAAAACATCCTCTCTCTGAGGAAGGTAGAATAGTTGATGGAATAAATGAGGAAAGAAAGAGACTTGCAGAAATAAGGAAAATTGCCAATAGCATAATAGATACTTCTAATTTAACTTCTTCTCAGTTAAAAGAGGAATTGTCTAATATCTTTTTAAAAGGGAAAAAGTTTAAAGGAATCATAATAGATATTATGTCTTTTGGATATAAATATGGAATACCTCTTGATGCTGACCTTGTATTTGATGTGAGGTTTTTGCCCAATCCTTTTTATATTGAAGAATTAAGACCTTTAACAGGAAATGATGATAAGGTAAAAGAGTACGTGATGAAGTGGGAGGAAGCAAAGGAGTTTTTAAAGAAATTAGGGGACATGATTAAATTTTTAATCCCGTATTATATAAGAGAAGGTAAATCTCAACTTGTTATAGCTATTGGATGCACAGGAGGAAAGCATAGGTCTGTTACTATTGCAAATGCCCTTTATGAGTTTCTAAAAAAAGAAGATTATTCTGTTATTTTGCACCATAGAGATATAGGAGAGGAGTAATATGATTATGAAAAATAATTCTAAAGGGGGACTTCATATTGTTGCTATTGGTGGAGGTACAGGGCTTTCTACTATGCTAAGAGGATTAAAACTTTATACAACCAATATTACTGCGGTAGTTACAGTAGCAGATGATGGCGGCGGCTCGGGAATCCTAAGACAGGATTTAGGGATACTGCCGCCTGGAGATATAAGAAATTGTATACTGGCTTTAGCAAATACAGAGCCTACAATGGAACAACTTTTGCAGTACAGGTTTACTGAGGGAATGTTAAAAGGCCAAAATTTTGGGAATTTGTTTTTGGCAGCCATGATAGGTATTTCTAAAAATTTTGAAGAAGCTGTAAAAAAGATGAGTGATGTGCTTGCTGTATCAGGAAAAGTTATTCCTGTAACTCTTGATGATGTAAGGCTTGTAGCAGAGCTTGAAAACGGAACTATCATTAAAGGGGAATCGCAAATTCCTGTTGTACAGCAAAAAGAAAACAGTAAGATAAAGAGAATATATATTGAACCTTCTCATGCAGAGCCTTTTGAAGAAGTGTTAGTGGATATATTAAATGCTGATGCCATTGTATTAGGTCCTGGAAGTTTATATACGAGTGTAATTCCTAATCTTTTGGTAGATGGAGTGTGTGACGCCATTGAAGCTTCCAAAGCGGTTAAAGTTTATGTTTGCAATATCATGACACAGCCAGGAGAGACTTTGGGCTATACTGCTTGTGACCATGTGAAGGCTCTTTTTGAACATGGGCTTAAATCTCTAGATTACATTATTGTCAACAATGGCGAAATTCCCCATGATTATATGAAGCGCTATATAAAAGACATGTCACAACCTGTTGAATACGATAAAAATCAGTTAGAAAGTATGGGAATTAAAGTGGTAGAGGAAAATTTAGTAGCTTTAAAAAAGGAATTTATAAGGCACGATGAGCAAAAGCTTGCAGAAGTAATTGTAAGCCTGCTTAAGTAAACGAGGAATTTTAGTCTATGTTGTACAAAAAAAACATATTGACATTTGTTAAATTAAGATATACAATAATATTAAAAGCAAGCGCAAGCGATTGCAACACTGTTGCAATTGGGCGCTTTTAAAAAATACATTTCAAGAAAGCGATTGCTGTAATATATTAGCAATTATTTGTAAGGGGGAAAGTGATGAGAAAGAATGTAAAACTATTTGCGGCAATAATTTTATTCTTTTCTTTATTGCTGACCAGTTGTGGTAGTAAAGATACCAGTTCTAATATTACTTCTAAGTCAGATGTAATATATCAGGTTATGATAGATAAGTTTTACAATGGGGATAAGTCTAATGATGATCCAAAAATAAGTAAAGGTATGTTTGATCCAACCTATACCAATTGGAGGATGTATTGGGGTGGAGATTTAAAAGGTTTGACAGAAAAAATTCCTTATATAAAAGGGATGGGAGTAACAGCTATTTGGATTTCTCCTGTTGTAGACAACATCAACAAACCAGCAATATATAATGGCGAAATAAATGCACCTTATCACGGATATTGGGCAAGGGACTTTAAAAGAGTAGAAGAACATTTTGGCTCATGGGAGGACTTTGACAATTTTGTAGAGGCTGCTCATGCTAATGGGATAAAAGTTATACTAGATTTTGCTCCCAACCATACAAGTCCGGCAGATGAAAACAATCCTGACTTTGCTGAAAACGGTGCACTTTATGACAATGGGAAATTATTGGGAACTTATAGCAATGATGTCAATAAACTTTTTCATCATAATGGTGGAATTACCAACTGGAATAATTTAAAGGACTTGCAGGACAAAAATTTGTTTGACCTTGCAGACCTTGACCAAAGCAATCCTATTGTTGACAAGTATTTAAAGGATTCTATCAAGTTATGGTTTAGTCATGGAGTTGATGGGGTAAGGCTAGATGCAGCAAAGCATATGCCTATGGAATGGGTAAAAAGTTTTGCTGATACCATATACGGTGTTAAAAAAGATGCTATTCTTTTCGGCGAGTGGATGTTAAACGGTCCCACTGATCCTTTGTACGGTTATAATATTCAATTTGCTAATACAAGTGGTTTTTCTGTATTAGATTTTATGCTTAACAGTGCGATAAAAGATGTTTTTGAAAAAGGTTATGGCTTTGACAGATTGAATGATACTATTGAAGAGACAAATAAAGATTATAACAACCCTTATAAGTTGGTTACTTTTGTGGACAATCACGATATGCCGAGGTTTTTATCAGTCAATGACGATAAGGACAAATTGCATGAGGCTATTGCTTTTATAATGACATCACGAGGAATACCTGCAATATATTATGGCACAGAGCAGTATCTACACAATGACACAAATGGTGGAAATGACCCTTACAATAGGCCATTGATGGAAAAGTTTGATGAGAATACTAAGGCTTATGTTTTAATTAAAGAACTGTCAAATTTGCGTAAGGTTACACCGGCATTACAGTATGGTAAGACAATAGCAAGATATGTTAGTAATGATGTTTATATCTATGAGAGGCAATATGGTAAAGATATAGTTGCAGTTGCAATAAATAAAGGAGAAGAGACTACTATAAAAAATATAGAGACTTCTCTTCGAAAAGGCAAATACAGTGATTATTTAAAGGGTTTATTAGAAGGAGTTAATTTAAAAGTTGAAAGAGGAAATAGTGAAAACAACATTTTAAGTATAACTTTACCTAAAGACAGTGTAAGCATATGGACAAATGTAAAAGCGAAATAAGATTTTGGGTTTTTCCCAAAATTATAATAAAATTAAAAATTAAGAGGAGGATTTGTATGAAGAAGTACACAAAAATAATTGCATTGCTGACTGTGATGGTATTCGTTTTGTCAGCTGCTTTAACAGGTTGTGGCGGCAGCAAGACAAGTGACAATACTTCATCACAAGGTCAGACAGAACAAAAGAAAGAGCCTGTAGAACTTGTAGTATGGTCACACTTAACAGATCCTGAAATAGCAAAGGTTCAAGAGATTGCAAATAAGTGGGCAGAGCAAACTGGCAACAAAGTAAAAGTTTTGGCAGACCAGAGTGACTTCCAAGCTTTCTCAACAGCTGCTCAAAGTGGTAAAGGCCCAGACATCATGTTTGGTTTACCACACGATAACTTGGGTACTTTCCAAAAGGCAGGACTTTTAGCTGAAGTACCAGACGGAGTTATAAACAAAGACGACTATGTTCCAATGAGCATAAGTGCTGTATCTTACGATGGAAAAATGTATGCTGTACCAATTTCAATGGAGACTTATGCACTTTTCTACAATACAGATAAAGTTCCAACACCACCAGCAACACTTGATGATTTAATTAAGCTGGGCAAAGAAGTAGGATTCCAATACGATGTAAATAACTTCTATTTTAGCTTTGCCTTTATATCTGCTTATGGCGGTTATGTGTTCAAGGATACAGGCGGTGGACTTGATCCAAACGATATAGGATTGAATAACGATGGTGCAAAGAAAGGCTTAGAACTTATAAAAGACTTTGTGACAAAGTATAAATTCATGCCTGCAGATATAAATGGAGATATGGCAAAAGGTAACTTCCAAAGTGGAAAGACTGGTTTGTATATAAGTGGTCCATGGGATGTGGATGGCTTCAAGAAAGCTAATGTTCCATTCAAAGTTGCTCCACTACCACAGGTTGATGGTAAACCAATGCCTTCCTTTGCAGGTGTGCAAGCTGCTTTTGTAAGTGCAAATTCAAAACATCAACAAGAAGCATGGGATTTAATGAAGTATCTTGCTGAAAATACAGGATTGCCATTATTTGAAACAGGTAACAGGATACCAGCTCTTAAATCCCTCTTAGACAATCCAGAAGTTAAGAATAATGAGATTTTGAATGCATTTGCTGAGCAAGCTACACATGCTATTCCAATGCCTAATATACCGCAAATGGCAGCAGTCTGGACTCCTGCAGGCAATGCGTTACAGCTTATTACATCTGGAAAAGTTCCGGTTGACAAAGCTGCTGACGATATGGTGAATCAAATCAAGCAAGGCATTGCAACACAGCAATAACAAAAAGGGGCTTTTAGCCCCTTTTTTTAGAGAAGGAGGTTGCTAGATGAAAACAAACAAAACTATGCGGGATAAATTAAGACCTTATGCTTATTTGTCTCCTGCTATACTATCTATGACTGTATTAAGTTTTGCCCCTATTTTGTATACTATTTATATTGCTTTTACAAACTTTAATTTATATCATTTTAAAAATTATCAATTTGTAGGATTTAAAAATTTTGTTGATATACTTGCCGGCCCTTTCAAAGTAGTTTTTGCTCCTGTATTTGTGTGGACAGTTATTTTTGCTCTCTCAGCTACATTATTGAGTTATATTATCGGTCTTCTTTTAGCAGTTATTTTGAATAACAAAAATATGTGGGAAACAAATTTATATAGAGCAATATTGATTATTCCATGGGGACTTCCTGGCACAATTGCCGCACTTACCTGGACAGGACTTTTAAATCAGCAGTATGGGGGTATAAATCTGATACTGCAAAAGTTGCACCTTCCCATGATACCATGGCTTCTTGATCCTTTTTGGGCAAGAGTTGCGATTATAATTGTCAGTGTGTGGATGGGTTATCCTTTTATGATGAATGCCTCATTAGGAGCTTTGCAGGCTATTCCACCTGAACTTTATGAAGTTGCAGATATTGATGGTGCTACATGGTTTCAAAAGTTTAGAATGATAACAGTACCAATGTTGACATCTTCTACTTTGCCACTTATTATTTCATCTTTTGCTTATAATTTCAACAATTTTGGCGCAGCGTTTTTAATTACAGGAGGAGGACCTCCAAGGACAGATACTTCTTTTGCAGGTCATACTGATTTGCTTGTAAGTTCAGCTTATAAAATGACAATGCAGTTTAATAGGTATGACTTGGCGGCAGCTTTGTCTATAATTATATTCTTGATAATTGGCACATTGAGCCTTGTCAATATGAAGATGACTCGTGCTTTCGAGGAGGTGGATTAAGGTGGAATATGCAAGTGTTAAAATTGGTGACAAAAAAACGACTAAAAAGATTTATTATAGGGAAAAATTAAAACCTCATGAAAAAGTATCTCTATGGATTAGCCGACTTATTATATGGGCTGTAATTGCAATAATGATGTTTCCTGTAGCTTGGGTAGTAGGAGCGTCTATGGCGCCTGGAGATGCCTTTTTCTCCGGTTCAATTTTTCCACAACATATGACATTTCAAAATTATAAGGATGTGCTTGTTAAGACTAATTTTTTACTTTGGGTAAAAAATAGTATGATTTTAAGCGTTGGTGTAGCAATTATTCAATTATTTTTGACTGCTACGTCAGCTTATGCTTTCAGTAGAATGAAGTTTGCTGGAAGAAAAAATGGCTTAAAGACTCTCTTAATACTTCAGATGTTTCCTACGTTTATGGCATTACCTGCTATATTTGGTATAATGGCAAAATTAAACCTTCTGGATAATCTCTATGCCCTTATGCTGGTCATGGCAGGTAGCAGCGCTTTTAGTATATGGCTTTTAAAAGGCTATATTGATAGTCTTCCAAAAGAGTTGGACGAAGCTGCTTTAGTTGATGGAGCTACTCATTGGCAAATTTTCACGAAAATAATTCTTCCTTTGGCGACTCCCATGCTTGTAGTTATATTCTTATTTAGCTTTATGGGAGTATACAGTGAATTTATTTTGTCCAGTGCGGTACTAAAGTCACCTGAAAATTACACAATAGCGTTAGGGCTTCAAAGGTTTATTCAAAACCAATTTTCGGCCCACTGGACTCAATTTGCGGCAGCCTCTGTTATGGCATCTTTGCCTCTTGTAATACTCTTTATGGTATTGCAGAGGTATTTGCAAGCTGGTCTTGCAGCAGGTGCAGTAAAAGGATAAAAAATTGTTACACATGGAACAATTTGTAAATACCGGATTATTTCCGGTATTTAAGACTGTAGACAAACTTTCGTAAAGGAGATATTTTGCATAAGGAGCGACTTGTTACAAAGCGATAACAAAACTTAGCAAGACCGAGGGTGGAGGCAGGGCCGAAGCCAGGGATGGCGGAGGCGGGCACATTAAGCCATGGATGCCACCTGACGTAGGTACCCTGCCGGAGCCTGAAGGTCGAGCTTTAGTTTTGTCGCTTTGGAACATCGGAGCGACGATGCAAAATATCTCCTTTGAATATTTTTTAACTTTGTCAACAAACTGAAATACCGGATTATTTCCGGTATTTTTATTTTTGTATATAAATAAAAACTTATGGCAAAAATAAATATGTATTTGCTTTTAAAGGAGGTTAAAAATGAGCAAGACTGTAGGAATACCTAAAGGACTTTTATATTACGATTTTTATCCAATGTGGAAGACTTTTTTTGAAGGTGTGGGAGCAAAAGTAGTGGTTTCCCAGGATACAAATAAAAAAATTCTTGATGAAGGAGTAAAAAACTGTGTTGAAGATGCTTGTCTTCCTGTTAAAACTTATGTAGGACATGTGATAAATTTAAAAGAAAAAGATGTTGATTATATATTTATTCCGAGGATTGTAAGTGTAGAAAGAAAAAAATACCTTTGTTCAAAGTTTTTAGGACTGCCAGATTTTATAAAAAGCTTAATTGGTGATTTACCACCTATTATAGATGTTGAGATTAATTATTATAAAAATAACGATGAATTTACTCAAAATGAATTTATAAAAGTTGGTAGGATGTTTGGGAAGACTAAAGACCAATCTTTAAAAGCCTATTTTGAGGCTACCCACCAACAAAAAAAGTTCGAGAGCTTGTTGAAAGAAGGTCTTACCAATTTAGAAGCTTTAAAAGTTTGGGAAGGAAAGAATTTGGTAAAAGAAGAAAGTAATTATGACCTTAAAATAGCCGTCATTGCTCATCCTTATGATATTATGGATGAATACATAAGTATGGGGATTATTGAGAAGCTAAAAAACATGGGAGCACAAGTTTATACCATGGAAATGCTACAGAAAGATCTAATATTAGAAGGAGCATCAATGCTTTCAAAAGAAATGTTTTGGAACTATGAAAGAGATATTTTGGGAGCGGGATTGTATTTTTTAAAACAAAAGAATGTAGATGGGGTAATTATGGTTTCTGCTTTTGGATGTGGACCTAATTCTATGACAGAAGAACTGTTGGAGAGGATTTTTAAAAGAGAGAAGGAGGTACCCTTTATGTTGATTACAATTGATGAACATTCTGGAGAGGCTGGCATTATGACGAGGTTGGAGGCCTTTACAGACCTTTTAAGATTTAATAAAAAGGCGGTGATGGTATGAAAATTACTTATCCCCACATGGGTTCTTTGAATATGATTTTAAAAACGATGTTTGAAGGAATCGGGGTAGAAGTGATAGACCCACCACCTTCTACTAATAAAACCTTGACATTAGGAGTTAGAAATTCTCATGAATTTGCATGTTTACCCTTTAAAATCAATGTCGGAAATTTTATTGAGGCTCTTGATAGGGGAGCAGATACGATTATAATGTTAGGTGGAATTGGGCCCTGCAGATTTGGGTATTACGGTCAGGTGCAAAGAGAGATATTAAAAGATTTGGGCTATGACTTTAAAATGATAATTGTTGATCCACCCCATGGCAGGTTAATAGACTTTTTAAAAGAATTAGCTTCATATTTTCCTAATGTAGATGGAAAAACGGCTTTAAAATCTTTTGTATTTGCAGTGAAAAAAATGATAGCGGCTGATAAATTAGAAAAGTTTTTATTAAAATACAGAGCCCATGAAGATAAACCAGGTGTAACTACAAAAATATATGAAGAATATATGAAAAAGCTAGAAAAAGCTCAAAAATGGCAAAGAAGTGGACAAAATAGTATCAGAGGCTATGAAAAAAATAAAGGAAAATGCAAATGTACGGAGGAAAATACAGCTTAAAGTAGCACTAGTGGGAGAAATTTATATGCTATTAGAACCCTTTACTAATATGGATATTAGCAAATCTTTAAATGAATTGGGAGTGGAAGTTACAAAAACAGAATATCTTTCAGACTATCTAATTAACAGCGCTTTTAAATTGCCTCAAAGGATGGAGTTTAAGAAAAACGCAAGAGGATATTTAGAAAGAGATATAGGAGGACATGGTCTCAACACTGTTGCAAATACCGTAAAATATGCTAAACTAAATTATGATGGTGTGATTCACATACTTCCCTTTACCTGCACCCCTGAAATAGTAGCTCAAGGAATAATTGCAAAAATTAGCCGAGATTACAATATTCCAGTAATGTCTTTAGTATATGATGAAAACACTGGGCAAGCAGGTTACCAAACCCGTTTGGAAGCTTTTGTGGATCTTTTGTATAGAAAAAGGATGGAGGTAATTTGCTGAAATCATCCTTTTAATTTTATTTTTCCGAAAATAATGAAGGAAAAATGTATTTTGTGTGGAATATATAATAAGTGGATGGTTAGTAAGGGGTGATAGGTATGAATGAATTGGGAGAATTTTTAAAAAGTGAAAGAATTAAGAAGGGATTGACTCTTGAAGAAATTCAAGAAATAACTAAAATACGGACACGCTATTTGAAAGCTATTGAAGATGGAGATTTTAGCGTAATGCCTGCCATTGTATATGCCAAGGGCTTTGTGAAAAGTTACGCTGAGGCTTTAGGGTTAGATGGCAATGAGTTAGTGAAAAAGTATGAATATTTGTTTCAGGAGAAAGAGGAGGAAGCCATACCTAATATAGAGACCACATCTTACAAAAAAGAGAGGAGAGATTTTTCACAATTTTTTTTGACTTTAAAAAAAGCAATAATTATTGTTTTAATAATAGGTATTATAGGATACGGTTTTTACTATTTTCTAAATCAAGTTAAAAAAGGACTTGCACCAATTCCACAACAAAATCAAAGTGAAGCTTCAACAATTTCGGAAGACAAAACAAATCCTTCACAGGAAAGCAATGTTTCTCAATCTACAGCAAAGACGTCGATTGAAAAAATAGCAGAGACTTCTAAAAAAATAGAATATAAAGTTGTTCCCTTTGGAGAAAGTTATAAAGTAGAAATAAGCGTACCTGGTGAAAAATGTTGGTTTAGTGTAAAAGTAGATGGAAATGTCGTTTATGAAGGCCTTATGACAAAGGATATGTCTAAAATTTTTGATGTAAAAGATAGTATTACTATCTTGATGGGTTATCCGCCAGCTGTTAAAATAACTGTAGATGGTGAGGAGTTACCAACAGTGCAAACACCGTCACCAGTTACAATAAATATACATACATAGAAAGGGGAAAGAGATGATAAAAGAAGCTATATTTCATAAAAGTGATATACCTTTCGCATATCCACTGAATGAAAATCAATTAAAAATAGTACTAAGGACTGCTGTATTTGATGTAGATAGGGTGTATGTTTTATACAAAGACAGATACGATTGGCTGGGAAAATTCAAAATAAAACCAATGGTATTAGCTCATACCAACGAGTTATTTGATTATTATGAGACTACTTTAGAGCTTAATAAAAAATTTGTGTATTTTTTCTATTTGGTAGCTGAGGGGGGCGAGAAGTTATATTATACAGAAGCAGGATTTTACAAAAAAAGGCCAGAAAATCAGTTTTGGGGATTTTTCCATTACCCGTATATAGGAGAAAAGGATGTTTTTTTTGCTCCAGAGTGGACAAGCGATTGCATGGTGTATCAGATATTTCCTGAAAGGTTTAATAACGGTGATAAATCAAATGACCCTGAAAATGTAAAGCCCTGGGGTGAAAAACCTACTGCAGATTCTTTTTTTGGAGGAGATTTGCAAGGAATAATAGATAAAATAGATTATTTAAAGGATTTGGGTATAAATGCCATTTATTTAACCCCCATATTTTTATCGCATTCCACCCACAAATATGATACTACTGATTATTATACAATTGACCCCCACTTTGGTGATACGCAAAAAGCGAGAGAACTTGTGCAAAAATGTCATGACAATGGCATAAAAGTTATATTTGATGCCGTTTTTAATCACTGCGGATATGACTTTTTTGCATTTCAGGATGTTATTAAAAATGGTAAAAAATCAAAATACTGGGATTGGTTTAATATATACGAATGGCCAATTAAAACTCATCCAAAACCTTCCTATGAAGCTTTTGCAGATACTGTATGGAGAATGCCAAAACTTATGACAAAAAATCCAGAAGTACAGAAGTATTTATTGGAAGTAGCGGAATATTGGATTAAAGAAGTGGACATAGACGGCTGGAGGCTGGATGTTGCTAATGAGATAGACCACCATTTTTGGAGAAAGTTTAGAGAAGTTGTAAAGGCAGCTAAACCGGAGGCCATAATTGTAGGAGAGGTTTGGCATGATGCTTCTCCTTGGCTTAGAGGGGATCAGTTTGACAGTGTAATGAACTATCCTTTTAGAAATGCGGTTGTGGACTTTTTTGCAAAAAGGAAAATAAGTGCTTCTCGCTTTAATACAATGATTACAGAGCAACTTATGAGGCATATGGATAGTGTAAATAGGGTTATGTTTAATTTAATAGGAAGTCATGATACTGAGAGGTTTTTGACTTTAGCTAATGGCATGGTTGCGAGAATGAAGTTAGCATTAGTGTTTCAATTTACCTTTGTTGGAATCCCATATATTTACTATGGGGACGAGGTAGGAATGGTGGGAGATTATGACCCTGATTGCAGAAGATGCATGATATGGGAGGAGGAAAAGCAAAATAAAAGTATTTTTAATTTCTATAAAAAGTTGATTTCTATAAGGAGAGAAAATGAGGAGCTCAAATACGGAAGTTTCTGTACTTTATATGCTATAGGAAGGGTGTTTGCTTTTAAGAGGGAATACAAAGGTAAATCAATAATTGTTCTACTAAATAACAGTAGCAAGCAGGAAGTGATATTTTTGAATGAAGCAGAAGGGAAAGAAGATATTTTAAAGATGAAGGAATTAAAAAGAAGTGGAAATCTCCTTTATTTGCAACCTAACTCTGCCTATATTTTAAAGTAACCAATCTGAGTTTAAGTGAATAATATGAAGATAGAAAAATAAAGGGGAATGAAAATTCCCCTATATTTTTTAAAAAACAGGGGTGATGGTATGAAAGATACATCCCGCTATGGCAGAGATTATCAATACTATAAGGATTATGAGAGATTGTATGGAAGTTACGACATTACAAAGCTTATCACATTAAAAAAATTAGTTGAAGCAAGTGAATATGAAGAGTGGAAAGATTACAAAGAGTTCAAGGAATGGTGTAATTCTGAAGAAAGACATAATTGGAAAAATTCACCTAAATATATTGAATGGGAAAAGAAAAAATTATTGTAGTTTGTTATAGAAGTGTAAAAACCCCTTTTATTCATTTGTTTTTGAAAGGGGTTTTTTTTTGAAATAATGTAGTATAATAAAGATAAGCCTGTTGAGGTGATGCTTTATGTCATTTTCTTCAGATACAAAAGACGAATTAGCAAGGATTTATCCTGAAGATGAAGAAAGTAAAATAGCAGAGTTAGCTGCTTTGATTAGGACGATAGGCAGCATTTCGATATATGGCAATAGGAAAATTTCTTTAACCTTTACTACAGAAAATGCCTCTGTGGCGAGATTAGTTTTTAAGTTAATAAAAGATTTATTTGGGATAATTCCTGAGACAATGGTAAGAAGAGGTAAGTATCTTAAAAAAACCTTAACCTATCTCATATTTGTACCTGATACAAAAATTGTTGAAGAAATTTTGGGTAAAGTTAAGATATTGAATTATGAAAAAGGTCATATAAAATTAAATTATGGGATAGACCAAAAGATTGTAAAAAACAGTAAAGCAAAAAAAGCTTATTTAAGAGGAGCTTTTTTAGGGGGTGGTTCAATAAGCGATCCTGAAAAAGCTTATCATATGGAGTTTATTACTCATAATTTAGAACACGGAAAAGATTTAAGCAAATTGATAAATTCTTTTGACTTAAATTCAAAGGTTATTGCAAGAAAAAATAATTATGTAGTATACTTAAAAGAAGGAGAGCAAATTGTTGATGTTTTAAATATAATGGGGGCCCACAGTGCTCTTTTGAACTTGGAAAATATACGAGTATACAAAGAAATGAGAAACAATGTAAATAGAATTGTAAATTGTGAAACTGCAAATTTGACAAAAACTATTAATGCATCTTTAAGGCAAATAGAGAGTATAAATTACATTAAAGAGACAGTAGGACTTGATTATTTGCCGCCTAATTTGAAAGAGGTGGCGGAACTCAGGATTAATTATCCTGATCTGAGCTTAAAAGAATTAGGACAAATGCTAGTTCCTCCTGTCGGTAAGTCAGGAGTGAATCATAGACTTAGGAAAATTGAAGAAATTTCAAAGAAATTGAAAGAGAGGAGAGTTCAATAATGAAAGAAGTTACGATTGAAATTAAAAATAAGACGGGGCTTCATGCAAGACCTGCAGCATTATTTGTACAAACTGCCAGCAAATTTTCCTCACAAATATGGGTAGAGAAGGATAACAAAAAAGTAAATGCCAAAAGTATAATGGGAATTATGTCTCTTGGAGTTTCACAAGGCAATGTTGTCAAATTGAGTGCCGAAGGAGACGACGAAGAGGCTGCTATAAAAGCATTGGTCGACCTCATTGAATCAAAATTCGGTGAGGAGTAAACAAAAAAGGTTTCTTTTTAGAAACCTTTTTTGTATAAAGGATGATAGTTATGAAAAAAATGAAATTGTATTGGAATATATAAAAAATTTACCTGAAGGTACAAAAATTTCAGTAAGAGGTCTTGCACAGGCTTTACATATAAGTGAAGGTACTGCTTACAAAGCTATAAAGGATGCAGAAAATTTAATGCTTGTGACTACGATTCCAAGAGTGGGAACTATAAGAAGGAAACAAAAAGATCCATTTTTTGACCGTCTTACTTATGAGGTTATTACAGATGTAGTAGAAGGGACAGTATTAGGCGGCCATGGTGGAATGGGGATGGAACTTCACAAATTTCTAATTGGAGCCATGACCATTGATGAAATGGTGAAGTACATAACTCCAGGGGACCTTGTAATTTTGGGAAATAGAGAAGATGCGCAGGAAGCGGCTTTGAAAGCAGGGGCAGCAGTGATGATTACAGGAGGTTTTGATACGTTACCTCACATAAAAGAACTGGCGGATAAGCTTTCATTGCCGCTTATATCTACTTCTTATGACACTTTTACTGTAGCGACTCTTATAAACAAGGCGATCAATGAAAGTATGACACGAAAAAAGATTTTGTACGTCAGCGACGTAATGACATATAATCCAATCTATATGACGCCTCAACAAACAGTAAAAGATTGGAAAAAATTATATACAGAGACTAAACATACCAGATATCCCGTTGTTGATTCTAAAGGGATGTTAGTCGGTATGGTAACTTCAAGAGATGTTGCCACTGCATCGGATGATGATAAAATTGGGAGTATTATGACTCCTAACCCTGTATTTGTAACGGATACTACTACGCTCTCTTATGCAGCCCATCTGATGATATGGTGGAATGTAGAGATACTACCTGTGACTCGTGGCAGAGAATTGATAGGACTCATAAGCAGGGAAGATGTAATTAAGGCCCTACATTATACGACAAAACAGCCCCAGATTAGTGAAGCTATTCAAGATACAATTTTTAAAGATTTTGATATGGAAAAAATAGAAAATGGAGTAAAATTTAAAGGTAAGATTCCTTCGATGATGATTAACCAATTTGGTACAGTAAGTAGCAGTGCCTTGATGATGTTAATGTGTGAATCTGGTATTTTTGCTATAACGCAGAATAAAAGATATGATGCAGTTTTGGATAATTTCTCAATTTATTTTATAAAACCCATGCGCACAGAAGAAGTAATAGAAGTTTTCGCAAAAATAATAGAGGTTAGTAATAATTTTAGTAAGTTGGAAATTCAAATCATTCATGAAAAAGAAGAAATTGCAAAGGCGTTGATGTCTGTCAGGCTTTCTAAAAGAATAAAGATGGCTTAGGTGATATATTATGTTTGTCCATTTACACGTTCATTCTGAATACAGTTTACTTGACGGTTCTTGCAGAATCAAGGATTTAATTGCTAAAACTAAAGAGTTAAACATGAAAGCCATAGCTATTACAGACCATGGAGTGATGTATGGCGTAATAGATTTTTATAAAGAAGCCGTAGCACAAGGAATAAAACCTATTATAGGCTGTGAAATTTATGTAGCCCCTCGAAGCATGCAGGATAGAGAATATGGGATTGATAATGAAAATTATCACTTGGTGTTACTGGCAAAAGATATGACAGGGTATAAAAATTTAATGAAGATAGTGACTGTGGCTTCAATTGAGGGCTTTTATTATAAACCGCGAGTTGACAGAGAGTTTTTAAAAGAGCACAGTGAGGGGCTAATCGCTTTAAGTGCTTGCCTTGCAGGAGAAGTTCCTTCTTATATCTTAAGAGGTGAGTATGAAAAAGCGAAAGAGGCAGCACTTTTTTACGACTCTATTTTTGGACGAGGGAATTTTTATTTAGAACTGCAGGACCATGGAATTTTAGAACAGCAAAAGGTAAATAAAGAGCTTATAAGACTATCCAAAGAGACAGGAATACCTTTAGTTGCTACTAATGATGTACACTATCTTGAAAAAAAAGACGCAAAAGCTCATGAAGTGCTTTTGTGCATTCAAACAGGGAAGACAATTGATGATGAAGATCGCATGTCTTTTCCAACTGATGAATTTTATTTAAAATCTCCAGAAGAGATGGAGAATCTTTTTTCTTGTTGTAAAGAGGCCATTGAAAATACTGAGAAGATTGCAGACATGTGCAATGTAGAATTTGAGTTTAATAAGACGAAATTGCCCAAATACGATTTGCCAGAAGGCGTTGATTCCTATGAATATTTGAGAAATTTATGTTATGAAGGATTGTACAAGAGGTACAAAAATCCAGGCAAAGAAGTGATTGAAAGATTAGATTACGAACTTTCTGTGATAAAGCAAATGGGATATGTGGATTATTTCCTCATAGTGTGGGACTTTATAAAGTTTGCAAAAGACAACGGGATTATGACGGGACCAGGAAGAGGTTCTGCGGCAGGTAGTTTGGTAGCCTATACGTTGGGAATAACCAACATAGATCCTATAAAATACAACCTTCTTTTTGAGAGGTTTTTAAACCCTGAGAGGGTCAGCATGCCTGATATTGATTCAGACTTTTGTTATGAGAGAAGACAAGAAGTAATTGATTACGTTGTAAAAAAATATGGTAAGGACAATGTGGCTCAAATTATAACTTTTGGTACAATGGCGGCGAGAGCGGTTATAAGGGATGTAGGAAGGGCTTTAAATTATCCCTATGCAGAGGTAGATACAATAGCTAAAATGATTCCTTTTGAATTGGGAATGACTATTGATAAAGCTTTATCTTTAAACCCTGAACTTAAAGCGCGATACGAAAATGAAGAAAAAGTAAAACAGCTTATTGATATTTCCAGGTCTTTAGAAGGCCTTCCTAGACATGCCTCTACTCATGCTGCGGGAGTAGTAATATCAAAAGAACCCCTTGTCAACTACGTGCCACTGCAAAAAAATGAGGATTCCATAGTGACCCAATTTCCGATGACCACCCTTGAAGAGTTAGGACTTTTGAAGATGGACTTTTTGGGACTGAGAACTTTGACGGTTATAAGGGATACAATTGAAATGGTAAAAAAGAACAAGGGTGTGATTATAGACTTTGATTCTATGGAGTACGATGACCTTAAAGTTTATGAACTTATATCAAAAGGGGAAACAGAAGGAGTTTTTCAATTAGAGTCTTCTGGCATGAAACAGTTTATGGCAGAATTAAAGCCTAAAAACCTTGAGGACATAATAGCAGGAATTTCTCTCTATCGCCCCGGACCTATGGACCAAATTCCAAGATATCTTGCAAATAGAAATCACCCAGAGAGTATAGTCTATGACCATCCTCTTTTAAAGCCAATTTTAGACGTAACTTATGGCTGCATGGTGTATCAGGAGCAAGTTATGCAAATTGTAAGAGATGTCGCTGGTTACTCTTTAGGCAGGTCTGACTTGGTAAGACGAGCTATGGCTAAAAAGAAAATGGATGTAATGGAACAAGAAAGAAAGAATTTTATCTATGGGATAGTTGATGAAGAGGGAAATGTGATAGTTCCAGGGGCTTTAAGAAATGGATTAGACGAGGCAACTGCTAATAAACTTTTTGACGAAATGCTAGATTTTGCAAACTATGCTTTTAATAAATCTCATGCTGCGGCTTATGCTGTTATAGCTTATCAGACTGCATATTTGAAAAGGTATTATCCTGTAGAATTTATGGCAGCTCTTTTAAACAGTTTTGTAGATAACTTGGACAAGATTGCTTTTTATGTTCAGGTGTGTAAAAAAATGGGTATAAAAGTGCTACCGCCAGATATAAATGAGAGTGATTCATATTTTACAGTGGTAGAGGATAAAATAAGGTTTGGCCTTAGTGCAGTAAAAAATGTTGGTTTAAATATGACAATGGAAATCGTAAGTGAAAGAGAAAGAAATGGGAAATTTAAATCTGTAGTCGACTTTTTTGAGAGGATGCAGGACAGTCAATTAAATAAAAAAGCAGTGGAAAGCTTAATTAAAGCAGGAGCTTTTAGTTCTTTTGGAGTGCGGCGTTCTCAACTTCTATCAGTATATGACAAATTAATGGAAAATATAAAGAAAAATAGAAATAATAATTTAAATGGGCAGATTTCTTTATTTGGAGAAGTAGAACAAAGTCATGGGGTGGAATTTGAATTTCCTGATTTAGAAGAATTTCCTAAAAACAGATTGTTGTCCATGGAAAAAGAAACTTTAGGCCTTTATATAAGTGGGCATCCTCTAGAAGAATACATGGAGGATATTCCTAAAATTACTAATGCCACTACTTTGGATTTTAAAGTTAGCGAAGAGGAAATGTTTCAGCCTAAATTGCAAGATAACCAAGAAGTAGTGATAGCAGGAGTTATAGCTACAAAAAAAATTAAATTTACCAAAAATAACAATATGATGGCTTTTGTCACAATTGAGGACTTATATGGTACTATAGAAGTAATAGTATTTCCAACTGTATATGAAAAGTATTCCAGTATAATAAAAGAAGACAACCCGGTTGTAGTGAGAGGAAAGGTTAGTTTAAAGGAAGAGGAAGAGCCTAAGATTTTATGCGATGAAATTAAGCTGTTGTCACAAGCGATAGTGAAAAAACTTTATCTTAATTTGCAGGATTCTACAAAGATTGAGATTGTTAAACAAATATTACGTAAAAATCCTGGTAATATGCCAGTAGTTTTAAAGCTTAATAGTAAAAAATTATTGGCGGCTAATAGAGACTTGTGGGTAAATGGAAGTAAGGAATTAATTAAACAACTGTATGTTGTTTTAGGAGAGGAAAATGTCAAAGTAATTTGAAATAAGCATTTGCAAATTTTTGAGTTGATAACTGCAAAAAAATAGATTAAAATATAATTTAGAAATACTAAGGAGGCCGTTTTATGTGGACGGTAATATACATGGCACAAGATATGGAGACAGCAGAAAAGGTCAAAGACGTTTTAACAAAAGAAGGTTTTTTGGTAAAATTGCGTCCACTTAATAAAAAAATAGACAAAAAAGGTTCTTATTGTGAGGTTTTAGTTCCAAAAGCAGAAGCTCAAGATGCGCAAAGCATTATTATTGAGTATGGCTTATAATTTTTTGCCCGAAAGGGCTGCTTTAACGAAAATGGGACAAGTAAAGTCCATGTGGGATAAAATGAGGAGGTAAAGTATGAAAACAATTGGTATACTTACGAGTGGTGGAGATGCACCAGGGATGAACGCAGCTATAAGGGCTGTGGTGAGGACAGGAATTTATTATGGGCTTAAAGTAAAAGGTATTATGAGGGGATATGCAGGCTTAGTAGAGGACGAAGTTATTGACTTAAATCTTTCTTCAGTAGGAGATATATTGCAAAAAGGCGGTACTATTTTGAGAACTGCTAGATGTGAAGAATTTAAGAAAAAAGAGGTGCGCAAAAAAGCTTACGAAACCCTTCAAAAACATGGAATAGAAGGTCTCGTTGTAATTGGAGGAGATGGCTCTTTTAGAGGAGCACAGCTTTTGAGTGAAGAATGGAATGTAAATACAATTGGAATTCCAGGTACAATTGACAATGACATACCTTGTACAGATTATACAATAGGTTTTGATACAGCTTGTAATACTGTTATTGATGCAATAAATAAAATAAGGGATACTGCTACTTCCCATGAGAGAGCAAATATAATAGAAGTGATGGGAAGAAATGCGGGTTACATTGCTTTGTATGCTGGTCTAGCTGGTGGAGCGGAGATGATTATACTTCCTGAAGTGGAATGGAGCATCGATGAACTTTGCGATAAAATTACTTACGGGATAAAGAGAGGAAAGCTTCATCATATAATTGTCCTTGCAGAAGGAGTTATGAGCGCTCCAGAACTAGCGAAAATGATTAAAGAAAGGCTACCAAAATTAGACTTAAGGTATACTATTTTGGGGCACATTCAAAGAGGTGGAGCTCCTACAGTGATGGATAGGGTATTGGCAAGCCAAATGGGAGCAAGAGCAGTGGAGTTGCTTTTGGAAAATAAAACTAAGAGGATAATAAGTATACGAAACAATCAAATTGTAGACGATGATATAGATGAAGCCCTTTCCATGAAAAAGGAGTTTAACAGAAAACTTTATGAGCTCAGCAAGATATTGTCTATATAAATAAATTTTAGGGAGTGAAGGTATGCGCAGAACAAAAATAGTGTGTACAATAGGACCTGCCAGCGAAGACTATAATATACTGAGAAAATTAATTGAGAAAGGCATGAACGTTGCTCGATTGAATTTTTCTCATGGAGATTTTGAAGAGCATGGGGCAAGAATTGACAATATTAAAAAGATAAGAGAAGAATTAGGGTTACCTGTTGCTATTTTGTTGGATACTAAAGGTCCAGAGATAAGGACAGGAAAGTTTAAAAATGGCGGAGTGGAATTAAAAGAAGGACAAACTTTTGTCATTACGACAAGAGATGTATTAGGAGACGAAACTATATGCAGTGTATCCTATAAAGGGTTGCCTCAAGATGTGGAAAGAGGTAGCCGCATACTAATTGACGATGGGTTAATTTCTCTAAAGGTTACTGATGTTAAAGGAGAAGATATAGTTTGTATTGTAGAAAATTCTGGTCCTGTAAAAGACCATAAAGGAGTAAATGTTCCAGGAGTAAAACTCAATCTTCCTGCTTTGACTCAAAAAGACGTAGATGATATAGAGTTTGGAATTCAAAAGGGCATTGATATAATTGCGGCTTCTTTTGTTAGAAAAGCAGCTGATGTTTTGGCAATAAGAAGACTTTTAGAAGAAAATAAGGCAGAGCATATTTTAATTATTGCTAAAATAGAAAATCGCGAAGGAGTAGAAAATATAGACGAAATTATAAAGGTTTCAGATGGAATAATGGTAGCCAGAGGAGATTTAGGGGTTGAGATTCCTCTTGAAGAAATACCAATCGTTCAAAAAATGATTATACAAAAATGTAATAAAGCAGGGAAACCGGTAATTACTGCAACTCAAATGTTAGACTCTATGATGAGAAATCCAAGGCCTACAAGAGCAGAAGTTACAGATGTAGCAAATGCTATTCTTGATGGAACAGATGCTATAATGCTATCAGGGGAGACAGCTCAAGGTAAATACCCAATAGAGGCCTTTGAGACAATGGCAAAGATTGCAGAGAAGACAGAGGCTTATGTGGGATATAGAGATATCATTGATAGAAATATTGATACAAATGTTTCTATTACAAACGCTATAAGCCATGCAACTTGTACTACTGCAAGAGATATAGGAGCAGCTGCTATAATAACTTGTACTAAATCTGGTTATACAGCGAGAATGGTATCGAGGTACAGACCTCAAGCTCCAATTATTGCTACTACTCCAAGCGAAAGTGTTGCGAGGAAGCTCTCTATAGTCTGGGGAGTATATCCTTTAGTTACAGAAGAGGTTTCTACTACAGATGAAATGATAGATGTTGCAATACAAAGTGCTTTAACTGCTGGACTTATAAGAAATGGCGATATCGTAGTAATTTCTGCAGGAATTCCTGTAGCTATGACAGGTACCACCAACATGTTGAAGGTACATATAGTAGGAGATGTTTTGTTGAGAGGAATAGGTATAGGTTCTAAGGCTACTACAGGTGTTGTATGTGTTATTAATGATATCAGCAAAGACAAAGATAAATTTAGAGAAGGCGATATAATAGTAACTGCAAAGACAGAAAGAGATTTTATGCCTCTTATAGAGAAAGCTTCTGCTATAATCACAGAAGAAGGAGGGCTTACTTCTCACGCAGCTATTGTGGGATTAAACTTAGGAATTCCTGTAGTTGTAGGTTGTGAAGGAGCGACTTCTAAATTAAAAGATGGCATGACTGTAACGGTTGACACAGTTAGAGGATTTGTGTATAAAGGAATTGTAAATATTAAATAAATAAGACAAGATTTTCTCTTGTCTTTGTTTTTTTAAGGAGTGATTTAAATTATGCATGTATGGGATGCCGAGGTAAGGGTTCGATACGGAGAAACGGACAAAATGGGTATAGTTTACTATTCCAATTATTTTAATTGGTTTGAAATTGGCAGGACGGAGTTTTTTCGCTCTTTGGGAATGTCCTACAGAAGCTTAGAAGAAAAAAATGTAATGCTACCTGTAATTGACGCTCAGTGTAAATATTTTTCTTCTGCTTTGTACGATGACCTCATAATAATACGAACACGATTAGAATTTGTGAAAGGAACTCGTCTTAAATTTTTATATGATATAATACGAAAAGAGGATAACAAACTTTTAGCACAAGGTTATACAGAGCATCCCTTTACAAATCTTGAAAAAAAGCCTATCAATTTAAAAAAAGTAATGCCAGAGGTTTATGAAATGCTTGCAAAATGCTGTGATTAAAATTTATAAAAAATGGTATAAAATACTATGAAAATGAGTTATAATAAATAATAGGGTAACCGATTTTTTCTCAATACACTTTCTAGGTGTATTTTTCTTTTTTATTCATAACAAACGTTTGCACAAAGTTATGATTTGAGATAAAATAGAGATATAAGACGGAGGTGTTATTAGATGAATAGAAAAATTGTAGCGATATTATTTTTAATAATTTTTTCAATAACTATTTTTTCAGGATGTTCTTCTGATGTTTCTTATGTAAAAATTCAGCACTTAACTGCTAATGAAGCACCACAGGCACCTGGCAAAGAGGACACTTGGGCATCTGCTCAAAAACAAGGCATTGGAACTGCAAATAATGATGTTTCAAAGGTATGGTTTACTTTGACTCATGGTGCAATATCAGAAGTTTACTATCCCACGATTGATATGGCTAATAGCAAATTTTTAAAATTTTTAGTAACTGACGGAAAAAGTTTTGTTTCTGATGAGACAAAAGATACAGTGAGCAAAGTGGAGAAACTCAACACTAGGTCTTTAGCATTTAAACTAATAAATACTGACAAACAAGGAAGATATAAGATTACAAAAGAGATATTCACTGATCCTAGAAGGAATTCTGTTATTATGAAGACAACATTTGAAGCATTGAAAGGGAATGTAAAAGATTATAAACTTTATCTTGCTTATGACCCTCATATTGCTAATCAAGGTAAATACAATGAGGGGTATGTTATAAAGGCAAATGATAAGGAAATTCTTATAGTACATAGAGAAAAAATATATTCAGCTTTGACAACTGATGTAAAATGGAAAGGGTATTCTATAGGATATAATCAGGTGAATGACCCAATATCAGATTTAGAAAAAACAAAACTATGACACAACATTTTGATAAGGCAAGAGGGAATATTATTGAAGGAATAGAGATAGATTTAAGCGATAAGACAGAGTTTAAAACAGTGCTTTCTTTTGGAGAAAGTGAAGAGGAGGCAGCAAAAACTGCCCTGAGTACATTAAAGGACAATTATGATAAAATGCTTGGCATATACATTGCTGAGTGGAATAAATACTGTGATGGGCTTAAAGATTTTAAAGGAAAAGCTAATGAGTTATACTACACGAGTATGATGATTTTAAAAGCTAGTGAAGATAAGACTAATAAAGGTGCCTACATTGCTTCTCTTTCAATTCCATGGGGTGAAGGTCAAGGAGATGAAAATAAAGGGGGATACCACTTAGTTTGGGCAAGGGACTTATATCACATTGCGAATGCTTTTATTGCAGCTGGAGACAAAGATTCTGCTAATAGAGCTTTAGACTTTTTAACTATGGTAGTAGAGAAAAATGGGTTTATTCCACAAAATACCTGGATAAATGGGGGGCCTTATTGGAATGGCATTCAAATGGATGAGCAAGCAGACCCTATAATACTGGCATATCAGCTAAAGCGGTATGATTTGTACGAAAAATTGGTAAAACCTCTTGCGGACTTTATTATAAAAATTGGCCCCAAAACAGGGCAAGAAAGATGGGAAGAAGCAGGGGGATATTCACCTGCTACAATGGCAGCTGAAGTTGCGGGACTTGTATGTGCTGCGGACATAGCAAAACAAAATAAAGATATGGAAAGTGCACAAAAATATTTGGATAAGGCTGATAAATGGCAAAAATTAATTGATGAGCTGACTTATACAACAAAAGGACCTTATGGAAACGGGCAGTATTATATAAGAATAGCAGGACTACCGGATCCAAATGCAGACTTTTTAATAAGCATCGCTAACGGCGGTGGAGTCTATGACCAAAAGGAAATTGTAGACCCAAGTTTTCTTGAATTGGTGCGGTTGGGAGTAAAACCTGCCAATGACCCTAAGATATTAACCACTATTTATGTAGTAGACAACCTCATAAAAGTTAATACTCCAAAAGGTCCTTGTTGGTATAGGTATAATCATGATGGCTATGGAGAGCCCTCTAAAACAGAACTATATCATGGCACAGGTAAAGGAAGATTATGGCCTCTTCTTACTGGTGAAAGAGGTATGTATGAAATAGCGGCAGGTAAAAGTGCTGATGAATACCTTAAGGCAATGGAGAATTTTGCAAATCAAGGCTATGTGTTGTCTGAGCAAGTTTGGGAAGATACAGGACTTCCTACAGATTCTGCATCGCCTCTTAACTGGGCCCATGCAGAGTATGTAGTATTGTTCGTTTCAAATATAGAGCATAAAGTTGTAGATATGCCTCAAACAGTTTATGATAGATATGTGTTAGGGAAAAAATAATGGGGATGTATTATCCTCTATATTTTTTTGCTATATAAAGGTATAATAATTGTGAAGGAGGCGTTTTTGAATTGCACGACATAAAAGTAGGGGAAAAATACGAGGTATATATTGACAATATGGCCCATGAAGGCCAAGGAGTTGGAAGAATTAAAGGAGTGGCTGTCTTTGTAGAAGGAGCATTGACAGGAGAGAGGGTCGTTGCACAAATAGATAAAATTTCCAAAAATTACGTTATAGGTCATGTAGTAGAAATATTAGAAAAGTCCCGTGATAGAGTAGAACCTTTATGTCCTTATGCAGATAAGTGCGGTGGCTGTTCTTTACAGCATTTAAGCTACGAAGGGCAGTTAAAATATAAAACACAAAAAGTCAAAGACAATTTAGAGAGAATAGGCAAAGTGTATACTAGAGTCCACGATACCATAGGGATGGAAAAGCCTCAGCGGTATAGAAATAAAGCACAATTTCCAGTTGGAATGGTTGAAGGGAAAGCTGCTGTTACAGGTTTTTACGCTCCTCGTTCTCATGACATTGTGCCTGTGGAAAGTTGTATGATACAGCATGAGATCAGTGATGAGATTGCTAGGATTGTAAGGAATTGGATTAGAAAATACAACATATCTGTATATGACGAAAAAACAGGAAAAGGTCTGATAAGGCATATTGTCACAAGAGTTGCTTTTAAAACTGGGGAAGTTATGGCTGTTATTGTGATTAATGGAAAGGACATACCATATAAAAAACAACTGATTGATGCTTTAAAAGAAGAGATAAGGGGGCTTAAAAGTGTAGTAATAAATATTAATACCAAAAAAACTAATGTGATTATGGGGGAGGAAAATATAACTATTTACGGAAGCGATAATATTATTGACTATATAAAAGACATAAAATTTGAAATATCCCCTTTGTCATTTTTTCAGGTAAATCCTGTTCAAACAGAAGTCTTATACGGAAAAGCCCTTGAATATGCTGATTTAAAAGGTGAGGAGACTGTAATAGATGTGTATTGTGGTATAGGGACTATATCTTTGTTTGCAGCACAAAAGGCAGCCTTTGTCTATGGTATTGAGGCTGTCTACCAAGCAGTGGAAGACGCAAAGAGAAATGCTTACATAAATGGCATTAAAAACGTGGAATTTATTTCGGGGGATGCGGAAAAAGTAATGCCTGAGTTGGCTGATAAAGGAGTCAAAGCAGATGTAGTTATAATGGATCCTCCAAGAAAGGGCTGTGATACATCTGTTTTAGAAGCAGTTATAAAAATGAATCCGAAAAAAATTGTATACGTCTCTTGCAACCCTTCCACATTAGCACGGGATTTAAGATACCTTGAGGACAATGGATACAAAACGATGGAAGTTCAGCCTGTTGATATGTTCCCTTATACGCACCATGTGGAAAGTGTGGCATTGGTGTTGCCTTCAATTTTTTAAAGATATATCAAATTAATGGAGGGTATTAAACCCTCACATTAATTTGATAAAAAATTATTACATCATTAACTGATTTAAAATTTAAAACTAAGATATTACATAAAGAAAATTTTTATTTTTTGTTGAACATGTATTAATGCCAAATAAGGCATATAATGGGCAGAAACCAAAAGCAGCTGTTAATATTGGCACAAGTCCTATTAATCCCAAAAATCTTATGTTACTATGAACTAAAAACAACAGACTCAACAAAGCTATTCCTATTATATATCTGATTATTTTATCAATTTTTCCAATATTTTTCATTTTTATAACCTCCTCAATTTATTTTTCCTATCTTGATATCTATTATACAAGACTATACAATTTAATTCAGTGACAAAGTCACATTAGAGTTATTTCCTTTCCTTCAGGAGAAAGTTTATATACTCTTACTACTCCATTTATAACAAAAACTATGTCGGTACAGTAATCTCCTTCTTCTAAAAGTTTTTCTCCATTTTTCAACTTGATAATTTTGATGATTCTCATAAAATTGTCTAACTTATTTTTATCCTTTAGGTTTTTAATAAAAGGGAATTTATTTTTGATTTCATGGATTAAGCCATCATCAATCATTTCCTTACCTCCCAGTTAATTTTATAATGCTTAAATGGTGATAAAAAGGTGCAGTAAAGCGTATTAAAAATCTTTTACTGCACTTTTTAATTTATTTATTTCTTTTCTAAAGTATAAATACATTGTAGTTCCTTCAAAAGCCCATTGGATAGCTGTTACAAACCATACATATACAACTCCTAATTTTAAGATGTAAATGACTACGTACATAAGAGGAAGTCTTATAAACCAGCTGGATATTGTAGAGATAATAAAGGGAGTCTTTGTATTTCCACTTCCTTTAAGGCCTCCTCCATAAACCATACCAACTGCCATAAAAGGCTGTTCAATGGAGGCTACCATAAGGCAAAGGATGCCGACAGCTATTACGTCAGCATCTTTTATAAAAGCTCTTATAAAGAGATGGGGTATTGTCAGAAATAGTATAGACATTGTACCCATAATTGCTACAGCAAATAATGCCGAAATATTTGTATACCTTTTTGCACTGTCATATTTTTTAGCTCCTACCATTTGACCTGCCATTGTGGTTGCAGCGACTGCAAAACCCCATCCTGGCATAAAGGATATAGATTCAATCGTAGTTGCAATTTGATTTGCTGCAAAAGCTACTGTCCCAAGGTGCATTATCATGAATATTGAAATAAGTCGACTTATGTCAAAGGCAGCTTCTTGAAGAGAAGCAGGGAAGGCAAGTTTCAGTATATCTACAATTATTTGCCTGTCAAAGTTCACTATATCACGAAGCTCGATATTTAATATTTTTTGGTTGAAGTAATATAACATTATAAATATAAAGCCAGTAATTTGTGCTATAGTAGTAGCAATTGCAGACCCTTTTGCACCTAAAGGAGGAAAGGCTAATTTTCCAAATATTAAAATCCAATCCAATAAAATATTAATAAATATGACTATACTTGCTCCTATCATAGGCGTTTTTGTATTTCCTTGAGCTCTTAAAATTGCGTTTAATACATTCATAAGCATATTAAAGAAAATACCTATTGATGCAATTTTTATAAATATCCTTCCTAAGACAAGCACATTACCAGTAGCGCCAGCTATTATTAAAAAATTTTCTGCAAAGGTAAAAAGTATTAAAGAAATGAAAATAGCAAAAATAAATCCTAAAAAAATTCCTTGAGATGCGTATTTTTCGGCAGCTTCAAAATCTTTCGCTCCTATACTGCGGGCGACATAAGAAGTTACTCCTATGGAGATTCCCATTGCAATAAAAATGTTAGAGAAGGTATATATAATTTCTGATGCAAGGCCTACAGCGCTGACACTGTCTTTACCGCCAAATTGTCCCACCATCATCGTATCTACTACCCACACTACCATGTATAGTAGCATTTCTCCAACTGCAGGTAGTGCTAAATTAAGTATTTCTTTTATTTCTTTTTTAGTTGCCATATAACACCTCCTGTTTGTTGAGGAATTGGCGGAGTTTATACATCCATTATTTTACGTTAGTTCCTTTTTAAATTCATATATTGTATTCTTCAAAAATTCCACTTTTTAATTGCTAATAGTATTATAGCACAAAAGGGAAAATTTACAGTAACTAAGACTTGTGTTAATAAGAACTTCTTATTAGATGATAGTATGGAGCATCTGAGAGAAATTTTCATTGAGTTTTTAAATGAAAATAGTATAATAATATAGCAGGAATAAAATAAAAACAAGAAGTTTAAAATTAACTATAATTTTTAAGAGATGAGATGGAGGCACATTTTTATGTCTGAAATCGTAAGGCCTAGATATGAGTACATTGCTTTTGATATTGCTAAAAGAATTGTAGAGGGCGAGTTTAATGAGGATGAGAGATTGTATGGCAGGTCAAATCTTGCAGGACTTTACAAAGTTTCACCTGAGACGATACGGCGTGCTATTTCCCTTTTACAAGACATGGGAGTAGTTGTTTCAGAACAAGGTAAAGGAGTAATTGTTAAATCGAAAGAAGCGGCACAAAGATATATAAATCAATTTAATGAAAAGCAAACCTTAGAGGTCTTAAAAAATGAATTGCTTAAAATCGCTGAAGAAAGAAAAAAACTTGATGAAAGGCTGGAAACTATTTTACTAAAATTTATAGAATACGCTAATAGATTAAAAAATATTAGTGACTTTAATCCTGTTGAAATTCGCGTCAATGAGAAAAGCACTGCTGTAGGTAAGACTTTGGCTGAGTTAAAATTTTGGGATGTTACAGGTGCTACCGTAATAGCTATAAGGAGAGGAGAAGATGTAATTATTTCTCCTGGTCCCAATGAGCAAATTAAAGGTGGAGATTATTTAGTTCTTGTAGGAAGTAAGGAGGCTTTCAAAAAAAGTATATCTCTAGTCGATAACTATACTGTTATTAGTTTTCCCTAGCAACAACATTAGTTGCTAGGTTATTTTTTGTAATCCCTTTTATTGACACAGTGACAACTTTATTATATAATATAGGTTGTTACTTGTAAAGGAGGTGTGGTAGCATTGATAAGATTTGAAAATATAGTTAAAACATATGGAGAAACTGAAATATTAAAAGGAATAAATTTAGAAATAAAAGATAATGAATTGGTGGTTTTGATAGGACCGAGTGGTTGTGGGAAAACCACTTCGTTGAAAATGATAAATCGCTTAATTGAACCAACCTCTGGCAAAATATATATAAACGGACAAGACATTTCTCAGATAGACCCAATCCAACTTCGCAGGAATATTGGATACGTGATTCAGCAAATTGGTTTACTTCCACACATGACAGTAGAACAGAATATAGAATTAGTCCCTTTGCTTAAAAATTGGCCAAAAAAGAAGAGAATTGAAAGAGCAAAGGAATTAATGCATCTTGTAGGAATGCCTCCAGAAGAATATATGAACAGATATCCAAAAGAATTATCTGGGGGGCAACAACAGAGGATAGGAGTTGCGCGGGCCTTAGCTGCTGATCCAGATATTATTTTAATGGATGAACCCTTTAGTGCACTGGATCCTATTACAAGATCTCAGCTACAAGAGGAACTTTTTGAATTGCAGCAAAAGTTGCAAAAAACCATTGTATTTGTAACTCACGATATGGATGAGGCATTGAAATTAGGTGATAGGATCTGCATAATGAAAGATGGAAAAGTAGTGCAATTTGATACTCCCGAAGAAATATTAAAAAATCCAGCAGATGAATTTGTGGAAAATTTTATTGGTAAAAAACGAATGTGGATGCAGCCGGAATATGTTTTAGCAAGAGATATTATGATTACCAATCCTATAAAGGCTTTTCCTTCCAGGACTCTTACACAAGCGATAGAAATTATGAGTAATAGCGGTGTTGATAGTATTTTAATTGTTAACAAAGAAAATCAACTTTTAGGCATAGTAACTGCTGAGGATATAAGGGCTAATAAAAACAATGCAAAACGGATAGAAGAGATTTATACTCGAAATGTTTTTACAGTAAAGCCTAATGATTCAATTTTAGATGTTCTTAAATTAATGGCTCAAAAAAATATAGGTTATGTACCAGTAGTGGATGAAAACAATTTGCTTAAAGGTCTGATCACGCGGAGTGCTCTAGTAAATTATTTAGGTACAAATTATGCAGAATAGGAAGGAGGACTTTTAATAGTGCTGGCAGAATATATAAATTTTATGAAAGATAGAGTTAATGATATTTTAATTTTAACAACTCAGCATATTCAATTATCGGTTATTGCTCTGATTATAGCTATAGCTATAGGAGTACCATTGGGTATATTGATTGCAAAATTTCCTTCAACTTCTTCATTTGTTATTGGATTAGCCAATGCTGTACAAGCAATTCCAAGTTTAGCCTTGCTGGGATTTTTGGTTCCCTTTTTAGGTATAGGTTCAACTCCTTCAATAGTTATGATAATTGTGTATTCACTACTACCTATTATAAAAAATACGTATACCGGTCTTGTCAATGTAGATAAAGCTATTCTCGAGGCAGGTAAAGGTATGGGAATGACGGAAATACAATTAATGAGGATGGTACAATTGCCACTAGCTTTACCTTTTATAATGGCGGGCGTGCGAATAGCGGCTGTGACGGCCGTTGGATTTACTACTTTAGCGGCGTTGATTGGAGCTGGTGGTTTAGGTCAATTGATTTACAGAGGCATATCTATGGTGAATAACCAGATGATACTAGCAGGTGCAATACCAGCAATGATTTTAGCGTTGTTAATAGACTATATTTTACTCTTACTAGAAAAGATGGTGACCCCAAAGGGAATAAAATAAAGGAGGAGATTTTAAATGAAAAGAATTTTGCTATTAAGTTTGGTTTTTATTTTAACTGTTACTTTCGCGACATCTTGCGGTATTGGAAGTTCTCAAAGGAATGCAAGTGATACTGTGGTTGTAGGATCGAAAAATTTTACAGAGCAAATTATAGTAGCTAATATGGTTGCCGACATGATTGAAGCACATACTAACCTCAAAGTAGAGCGAAAACTAAACCTTGGCGGTACAAATGTAAACTTTGAAGGGATAAAAAGAGGAGGTACGAATAATGGAATAGATATTTATGTTGAATATACAGGAACGGGTTTGGTAGACATATTACAGATGAAACCTACTACTGATCCAGAAAAAGCTTATGAAACAGTGAAGAAAGAATTTAAAGACAAATGGAATATAGTATGGTTGAAGCCCCTGGGATTCAATAATACTTATACTTTAGCTGTAAAGGATGAATTGGCAAAGCAATATAATTTGAAAACTTTTTCGGATTTAGCTAAAATTAGCAACAAATTAATTCTGGGAGCTACAATGGAATTTTTGGAAAGACCGGATGGCTATCCTGGTCTGCAAAAAGTGTATAATTTTAAGTTTAAAGATACAAAATCCATGGATATGGGTATAAGATATACAGCGATAGATAATAATGAAGTTCAGGTCATTGATGCTTTTGCTACTGATGGATTGCTAGTATCTCATAAACTAAAAATACTTGAAGATGATAAACATTTTTTCCCACCTTATTATGCTGCACCAATTATTAGGCAAGATGTGCTAGACAAACACCCTGAATTAAAAGATGTTCTCAACAAATTGGCAAATCAAATTTCTGATGACGAAATGCAAAAACTTAATTACAAGGTCGATGGTGAAGGACAAGATCCAGCAAAGGTAGCAAAAGAATTTCTAAAAGAAAAGGGGTTAATTTAAATATAGATACTATGAAGTATAAACTCAATAAATCAAATTCTATAAATTAAATTTAACATATATAGTAAAAAAGACTTCCAAGACTATATATATTCTTGGGAGTCTTTTTTGTTTATAAAATAAAAACTCTATTGAACAAAATAAAATCCAATTATGATATAATTGAAATTAAAAAGATAAAATAAATAAAGTCAAAAGAGTAAATTAAGTCTATGCTAGAACACAATATTATCATAGATTCTGAATTTTTGTATTCTTTTAAGAACGGTTAAATGAGAAAATTCAAATAAGAGGAAATCTTCTGTTATAAAGCATAAGCAATTTTAGGGAGAAATTCATTCTAAATTTAGAAAGGAGGAAAAGCCATGCATAAATATAAAAGAAAAGAGAAAATATACAAAAAACTAAAAGAACTGACAGAAAGTATGGATTTCAATAAATCTAATGAAAAAATAGGCTTTGATGCTGATTATATAAGCAAACAACTTGGAATTGATAGAACCAATGTAAGTCGCGAATTAAACGCTCTAGTAAGAGAAGGGAAAGTAATAAAAATTAAAGGTAAACCTGTACTTTATCTTGATAGGCTGTGCTTAGAGCATAAATGGAATTTCGTGGTGTCAAATCCGGTAATAGATGATTTTAAAATCATAGAAAAATTACAAAAAAACTTTAAACTACAAAATAAAAATATAACTATTGAAAGTAAGAGCAAGGAGAATAATAAAGTGTCTTCTGAAAATATTTTAGATAATATAATAGGTGCACATGATAGTTTAAAAGATCAGATAATAAAGGCGAAAGCTGCTATATTATATCCGCCTAAAGGACTTCACACCTTAATTGTAGGGCCAACAGGTGTAGGGAAAAGTACATTAGCAGAAGCTATGTATAAATATGGTGTTGAAGTAGGAGTATTTGGTGAAAAAACTCCGTTTGTAACTTTTAATTGTGCTGATTATTCTGATAATCCACAGCTTTTGTTATCGCAATTGTTTGGACATGCTAAAGGTGCTTTTACTGGTGCAATCAACGAAAAAAAGGGTTTAATAGATGAAGCAAATGGAGGTATTTTATTTCTTGATGAAGTTCATCGCTTGCCACCGGAAGGACAAGAAATGCTTTTTACTTTAATAGATAAGGGAATATATCGTAGACTAGGAGAATCGGAAAACACAAGGAAAGCAGAAATACTTATAATTGCTGCAACTACAGAAAATCCTCAATCTGTTTTATTGGATACTTTTTTAAGAAGAATACCTGTTGTTATTACACTTCCAAGTCTTGAAGAAAGAACGCTAAAAGAACGTCTTGCTTTTATTTATCAATTTTTTTATGAAGAAGCAATACGTATAAAAAAGCCTATAAAAGTGATGAAAGAAGTAATAAAAGCATTATTATTATATGATTGCCCTGGCAACATAGGACAGTTAAAAGCAGATATACAATTATTATGTGCTAGGGCATTTCTCGATAGTGTTATATCTAAAAATGAAATTGTAGAAATAAAACTCTCTATAATTTCACAAAAAATTCAGGATGGTTTATTTAGAATAAGAGAGAAAAGAGAAGAACCAATAATTAAAGAAATTGAAAAAAAGGACTTTATCATTTTTGAGGGTAGCAATACAGAATATATAAAAGAGATTAACAAAATAAATTTTTTAAATAATAATATAAGGAAAGATAACCTTTATGAACGTATTGCAACTAACTGGGAAAAATATTATGAAGATGGATTACCAACGAAGGAAATTAAGGAAAAAATAGAACATCAAATAAATAAATATTTTGATAATCTTTTTTCAGCAGCAGAACCAGCTGTTACTGATAGAGAAGTTTTGTTAAAATTTGTTAATATTGATATTTTGGAAGCTGTTGAATATGCGCTAAGTAAAGTTAAAGAGCAATTTAAAAAGGACTTTATAAGCAAGAAAGTTATATATAGTCTCGCACTTCATGTTGCTACACTTATGGAAAGAATAAAATTAGGGATTAACATCTTGCAATCTGATAAAATAAATGTTTTAATAGATTACCCGGATGAATATGGTGCTGCAAAAAAAATAAAAGAAGCATTAGAAAAAAAGCTTTCCGTGGAGATACCAGAAGATGAAGTTAGATTTTTAGCTATGTTTCTACATGCATTAAAAGTAGGAAAATTTAATAAAACAATTGGAATCTTAGTTATAACACATGGAAATTCTGCAGCAAGTACAATGGCTAGTGTTGCTAATACTTTGCTTGGTGTAAATCATGCTAAGGCTTTAGATATGCCTTTAGAAGAAAAAGTTGATGTGATATTAAATAAAGCAATTGATGAGGTTAGACGAATTGATAGAGGGAAAGGTGTTCTTTTGTTAGTAGATATGGGGTCTCTTATAACATTTGCTGATATAATTTCTGAAAAAACAGGAATATGTGTTAAAGCAATTGATATGGTTAGTACACCCATGGTGATAGAAGCTACACGAAAAGCTCTGATGCCTGAAATGACTCTGGATAAACTTATAGATGATGTAAGAAATTTGAGCCCCATTTTAGGAAGAGCAAAAGAAACAAAAAATTCCGGCCATGATGAAGAAAAAAATGAAATATTCTTTGAAAAAAATATTATAAACGTACTAAATAATACTTTAACTTTTTTAAATCCACAAAAAACTTATAAGGTATTATTAGAAGTACTCAACAATATTGCAAAAGCATATAAGTTTTATGTTGACGAAGAAATAATTGTTAAATTTATGTTGCATTGTTCTTGTATGATCGAGAGAGTAATAAAAGGTGTAAGTTTACCTTACAAAAACTTGTATAATATAAAAACTAACTATGGTGGCATGCTTAAAATTATTAAGGAGAATTTCGAAATAGTAAATGAAGTGTTTGGAATAGAGATACCTGACACAGAATATGCTTATATAGTCGAAATGATTGACACACATTATAACACTCTTTTGATGAATTAAAGAAATTTTGACACACATTCAATGTTGTGTTCTTAAAAAAATTTTTTAAATAGGATTGTAGAATAAAATAAGTGCCCTAATTAATTAGGAAATAGCGGCACTTATTTTATTATTTTTTTATTAAAGCATTAATGTTGTAATATTTTTGGCATGGAATTTGCAACAAAATATATAAGCGATTAAACAATTAGCTACACATTTCACTCTATAACTTTTGATAATATATGAAACAGCATTAGAAGGGAGAGATATAATGAAAGCCGCAAGATTTTATGGTGTTAGAGACATTAGAATAGAACATGTACCTCAGCCTAAAATTGAATCAAATAACGACGTAATTATAAAAGTCAAAGCTGCAGGTATATGTGGGTCTGATTTATCTAAATATGGTAGAACTGGGCCCCACAAACAAGGTGAAATAATGGGACATGAGTTTTCAGGCATTGTTCATGAAATTGGTGAAAATGTAAAAAACTTAAAGGTTGGTGACCATGTTACAGTTTGCCCTGTCTTACCGTGTTTTAAATGTGATTATTGTTTGCAAGGTAAATTTTCACAATGTGAAAATATTACTATTTTAGGCAATAATGATAATGACGGAGGCTTTGCAGAATATGTAAAAGTAAATAGGAACAATGTAATAAAAATTCCAGAAAGTTTGGATTTTGAGACTGCTGCAACAGTAGAACCAGCAGCCGTTGCGGCTCATGGATTATATAGAACAAATTTAAAAGTGGGAGACGTTGTAGCAATATTAGGGGCTGGACCAATAGGATTATTTCTAATTCAGTGGGCTAAGATTTTTGGAGCATCTCAAGTCATTGCAATAGATATATTTGAAGAAAAACTAGCTATAGCAAAAGAAGTTGGTGCTGATATTTGTATAAATTCAAAAAATGTAGACATAATTAAAGAAATCCAAAGGTTAACTAATTTCAAAGGTGTTGATGTAGCGATAGAGTCTGCTGGTACAGCTTTCACTTGTTCACAAATATTGACATTAGCTAAGAAAGGTGGAACTGTCTTGTTTGCAGGTGTTCCATATAGTGATGTTTCAATCTCAAGGGAACATTTTGAAAAAATAATACGAAATGAGTTAAAAGTTGTTGGTACATGGTTTTCAAATTCATTTCCATTTCCAGGACGAGAATGGTTTGTTACTATTCAAAAAATGGAGGAAGGTGTACTTAGGGCAAAACCCATTATTACGCATCGAATTACTTTGGATGAGTTACCAGCAATTTTTGAAAAAATGTACAAACGTGATGAATTTTTCGGAAAAGTTATAGTAAATATGTAAAATATTTTTGATTTTACATCTGTGAACTTATTATACTTGAAAAGGGGTTATTGAAATGGTTGGAATATTAGTCGTCACACATGGAAACTTTGGAGTGGAACTTGTTAAAAGTGCAGAGTTGATAGTGGGCGAACAAAAAAATTGTAAAGCTATTGGATTATTTCCAGGCAATACCATAGAAGAATTTAAATTAAATATCCTAAATGAAGCTAAATCTCTTGATGAAGGTGATGGAGTGCTAATATTTGCAGATTTGTACGGAGGGACACCTTTTAATTCTGTAGTTTTAAATATGAATGAATTTGAGCAAGCTAATGTTTCTATTGAATGTATTATAGGTGTTAACTTACCAATGATATTAGAAGCTTTTTCATCACGATCTTTTTTACAACTTGAGGAGCTTAAAGCTCAATGTTTAAATGTTGGATTAGAAAGTATTAAAGATTTAAAGCAGCAATTAAGTAATTATAAATATTAAGAATTTACAATATATCTAAATTTTATTAATTAAATCAAAGAAAGGAGAGAATACTAATGTCAACCATAATGCTTGTTAGAATTGATGATCGTTTAATACATGGTCAGGTAGTTACAGCATGGGTAAAATTTACAGGAGCTAACAGAATTGTAATAGTTGATGATGGTGTTACTCAGGACGAATTTATGATAAATGTTTTAAAAATGGCAGCTCCACCTTCTGTAAAAATTGAAATTTATAATGTAGAAAAAGCTTCTCAAGTATTAAAAGAAGGAGGTGATGACAAAGATAGAGTAATAATCTTAGCAAAAACGCCGACCACAATTTTTTCACTTATTAACAAGGGGGTTGAAATAAAAGAAGTTAACATAGGTGGAATAGGAGCGGCACCTGGTAGAAAACAATTCTATAAAAACATTTCTGTGTCAGAGGAGGAAAAAAATATACTTAAAGAAATGATAAACTTAGGGGTAAGTGTATACATCCAAATAGTTCCTGATGATAAAAAAATTTCTGTTGACAAATTACTAAACAAATAGGGTATAAGGAGGTAAACTATTATGCACATTACTTTTTGGCAAGCAGCATTAATAGGATTTTTCTATTATCTCTCTTGGAGTCCATTTTTAACTTATCTTGGATTTTTTACATGGAATAGACCATTATTAGCTGGATTTGTCACAGGTATAATTTTAGGCAAGCCATTAGAAGGTGCAATGATTGGCGCTGCGATAAATGTAATATATCTCGGTTTTATCTCTGCCGGTGGTGCACAAATGGGAGATCCGGCGTTTGCAGGATATGTCGGCACAGCACTTGCACTTGCATCAAATTTAGATGCAAATACGGCAATGGCGATATCTGTCCCTTTAGGTACTATTGCCACAGTTTTATGGATAACAAAAATGACCATAAACTCACTTTTCGTGCACTGGATTGATAGAGAAGTAGAAAAAGGTAATTTAAAGGCTATAGCAATCATCAACGTAATTCCGCCGCAAATACTGCTTTTCCTGTTAAGTTTTATCCCTGCAACGTTAGTAGTATATTATGGTCCAAATGCTGTTTCTGATTTCTTAGCTTTAATGGGACCAAAAGTAATGCATGTCTTTAATGTAATCGGCGCTATGTTACCTGCCCTCGGAATTGCAATGAACTTAAAAATGATTGGCAACAAATTTACTTTACCATTTTTTGTATTAGGTACATTGTTATCAGTACATTACAAAATGGATATAGTTCTTATAGCAATAGTTGGAATAATTATAGCTCTTACGATCGTACAACTAAAGGAACAAACTGCTAAAGTGGACAATAATGCTTAATTTTATTTGCCAAAAGGAGGTATACAAATATGAATAATAAACTCACAAGGAAAGACATAATAAAAGCTTGGATAAGATGGTTCTTTTTTGCTCAATCAAATTATAACTATGAAAGACTCCAAGCTACTGCATTTGCGCATTCGATGCTTCCAGTTATACAAAAACTTTATACAAAAAAAGATGAAGCAATTGCTGCTGCAAAAAGACATTTAGCCTTTTTTAATACAGAGCCAGTAGTTGGATCAGTTATACATGGAATAACAATTGCAATGGAGGAGGAAAAAGCTAATGGTGAACCAATAAGTGATGAGGCTATTAACGGTATTAAAGTAGGATTAATGGGGCCGTTAGCGGGTATAGGTGATACTCTAACTCAAGGTATTATTACTCCTCTTATGCTTGCTATAACTATTGGTATTACTATGAATAAAAACATATTGGGACCTATTCTATTTGTTGTAGGACAATATGTGATTTTAACCAGTATATCTTTTGGAATGTGGATGAATGGATACAAATATGGAAGAAAAGCTGTAGAAGATATTTTAAAGGGCGGTATTATTAACAAAGTTGTTGAGGGAGCTTCTATTTTAGGAACGTTTGTAATGGGAGGATTAGTAGGAAGGTTTGTTACTCTTACAACTCCAATAGCGTTTAAAATTAATAAAGTAAGCTTTTCTTTACAAAAAGATTTATTTGACAAAATTATGCCTGGATTATTACCACTAGCATTGACTTTCTCTGTTTTCTATCTTGTTAAAAAAGGAATATCTCCTATAAAAATAATGGGGTATTTATTAATAATTGCTGTAGCAGGAGGTATCTTGGGAATATTTTAAAAAAGTTATTCCAGGTTTATTGCGCATATGCAATAAACCTGGAAAATTTTAATAAAAATATTGTTTGCCTAAATTTATATGAGGGGTGACCATAAATGTCCAAAGACTACTTAAAACAAAAAGCGAAAGAAATTAGAAAAGACATAATAGCTATGATCGCAGAAGCGGGGTCTGGCCATCCAGGAGGATCGCTATCCTGTACTGATATTCTTACTATTTTGTATTTTGATAAAATGAACATAGATCCTGAAAATCCAAAATGGGAAGAAAGAGATAGGCTAGTATTATCGAAAGGCCATGCAGCCCCAGCATTGTATGCGGTACTAAGCGAAAGAGGATATTTTCCAAAAGAAGAATTAAAAACGTTAAGACAACTACATTCGATATTGCAGGGACATCCAGATATGAAATCCACACCAGGAGTTGATATGACGACAGGTTCTCTTGGTCAAGGTTTGTCAGCGGCAAATGGTATGGCGCTTGCAGGTAAACTTGATCACAAGAACTATAGAGTATATGTAATACTAGGTGATGGAGAAATACAAGAAGGACAGATATGGGAAGCTGCAATGACTGCTGCTCACTATAAATTAGACAACTTAACCGCAATATTAGATTACAATGGGTTACAAATTGATGGCAAGAACGAAGATGTAATGAATATAGCACCAGTAAAAGAAAATTTAAAGCATTTGGATGGAATGTAATTGAAGCAGATGGTCATAACTTTGAAGAACTTGATAGAGCAATAGAAGAAGCAAAAGCCACAAAGGGGAAACCTACAATAATAATAGCAAAAACTATAAAAGGAAAAGGAGTATCATTTATGGAGAACAGGGTTGAATGGCATGGAGTTGCACCTAAAAAAGAAGAAGCAGAAAAAGCACTAGCTGAATTGGAGAGGAGTGAAGCATAATGAACAAAGCAACGAGAGAAGCGTATGGTGAAGCACTAGTAGAACTAAGCAAAAGAAATAACAATGTAGTTGTACTTGACGCAGATTTATCAAAATCAACAAAAACGGCAGAATTTCAGAAGGTATGCCCCGAAAGGTTCTTTAATATAGGAATAGCAGAAGCAGACATGATAGGGACAGCAGCAGGACTTGCTACATGCGGCAAAATACCATTTGTAAGTACATTTGCCATATTTGCGGCAGGGAGGGCATATGAACAAATTAGAAACTCAGTAGCATATCCAAAACTAAATGTAAAAATAGCAGCTACACACGCGGGGATAACAGTAGGAGAGGATGGCGCAACACATCAATCAATAGAAGACATTTCTCTGATGAGGTCAATACCCAATATGGTTGTAATAAATCCATCTGACGATGTGGAAACCAAATACGCAATATTACAGGCAGCTGAGTACGAAGGTCCGGTTTATATCAGATTAGGGAGGATGACTGTACCCACAATACACGATGAACATTGCAAATTTCAGATTGGAAAAGGCGAAATATTAAAAAGCGGGAATGATGTAACAATAATAGCTACAGGGATAATGGTTGCTATGGCATTAGAAGCAGCGGAAGAATTAAAAAAATATGGAATAGATGCAGAAGTAATCAACATTCATACAATAAAGCCAATAGACAAAGAATTAATAATTAGCTCTGCAAAAAAGACCGGCAAAATTGTGACAGCAGAAGAACACAGCATAATAGGCGGATTAGGGTCGGCGGTATGTGAAGTCTTATCGCAAGAATATCCTACAAAAGTAAAGATGATAGGAATAAATGACAGATTTGGGCAATCAGGAAAACCAAAAGATTTATTAAAAGAATATGGACTAACAACCCAAAACATCATAGAGACCGTAAAATCCTTCAAATAAAATATTAAGAATAGATGGGAGGAGAGAGACATGAAATTTTTTATTGATACTGCAAATGTTAATGAAATTAGGGAAGCAAATGAATTAGGAGTAATAGCAGGAGTTACAACAAATCCATCATTAATAGCAAAGGAAGGAAGAGATTTCATTGAAATTGTTAAAGAAATAACAGCAATAGTAGATGGTCCGATTAGTGTTGAAGTAATAAGCACAGAGCATGAAGGAATGATAAAAGAGGCAAAGGAACTTGCGAACATTCATGAAAACATAGTAATCAAGATACCCATGACTGTAGAAGGCCTAAAAGCTGTTAAAGTATTATCAAAAGAAGGTATAAAGACAAATGTGACGCTGATATTTTCAGCAACACAGGCGTTGCTTGCAGCTCGTGCAGGTGCAACATATGTAAGCCCTTTTGTAGGAAGACTGGATGATATAAGCACAGATGGAATGTCACTAATATCCCAGATTGTACAAATATTTAAGAACTATGGAATAAAAACAGAAATAATAGTAGCAAGCGTAAGGAACCCAGTGCACGTACTAGAAGCAGCAAAACTTGGAGCGGACATAGCGACTGTACCATATAAAGTAATAATGCAAATGGTAAAACATCCGTTAACAGATATAGGGATAGAAAAATTTATGAAAGACTGGGAAAGCGCAAAAATGAAAATATGAATAAGGGCACAAATTTGTGCAAAAAGGCTCATATTAGAAAATTTAAGCAAATTATAGACTGAAGGGATGATAATATGAGAATAGCATTAGGATGTGACCATGGAGGATTCGAGCTAAAGGAAGTAATAAAAAAGCATCTTGAAGAGAGGAACATAGAATATATGGACTATGGAACATATTCTAAAGAATCAGTAGATTATCCTAAATATGCGTTAAAAGTGGCAGAAAGCATTATAAATGGAGAAAGTGACTGCGGAATACTGTGCTGTGGGACAGGGATAGGCATATCGATAGCTGCAAACAAAGTTCCGGGTATAAGGGCTGCTGTAGTTGGAGATGTATTTTCGGCAAGATTATGTAAACAACATAATAATGCAAATATAATATGCCTTGGAGGAAGGGTAATAGGACCTGGTCTTGCGACAATGATTGTAGATGAATGGCTTGATGCCGAATTTCAAGGAGGAAGACATCAGAAAAGAATAGATAAGGTGATAGAAATAGAAAAGAAATATAGTAAAAAATAAAACCAGGAGGTACCAGAAATTGAAAATAGCTCCTTCAATATTATCAGCTAATTTTGCGAATTTATTAGAAGACATAAAAAGAGTAGAAAAAGGTGCTGACCTTTTACATATTGACGTAATGGATGGACACTTTGTTCCAAATATAACTATAGGACCAGCTGTTGTAAAATCTTTAAGGAAATTTTCATCTCTTCCTTTTGATGTGCATTTGATGATTGAAAACCCTGATTTGTACATAGAAGATTTTGTGAGTTCTGGTGCAGATAATATAACGGTCCATCAAGAAGCTTGTCTTCACCTTCACAGGACGATACAAAAAAATAAAGGGGTATGGAATAAAGGCTGGTGTTTCTCTAAATCCTGCTACTCCTCTAGAGACTATAAGGTATGTTTTGCAAGACGTAGATGTTGTTTTGATAATGACAGTAGATCCAGGTTTTGGAGGACAAAAGTTTGTAGATATTATGCTTAAAAAAATTGAGGATTTACGCTTATTGAGAGAAAATTTGGGATTAAAATTTGAAATTGAAGTGGACGGGGGTATTAATTTATCTAATGTAGCGGAGGTAGTAAAGGTAGGTGCTGACATTATAGTCGCTGGTTCTGCAATTTTTGAGTCACAAAATCCAATGGAAACCATAGAGATATTTAAAAAAGCAGGTAAAAGATGAAAGTTTTAATTATTCCGAATGGGAGGTTATAAAGTGGAATTATATTTAGATACTGCTGATATAGATGAGATAAAATCAGCTTTCAATATAGGAATAGTAAAAGGGGTAACAACAAATCCAACAATACTTTTGAAAACAAGAAAATCAAGAGAGAATTCGATAAGAGATATTTTAAAATATAGTAAGGGAATGGTATATGTACAAACAGTTTCTGAAAAATATGAAGATATTATGTCAGAGGTACAAAGTTTATTAGAATTCGATAATAAGAGGATAGGAATAAAAATACCTGTAACACCAGATGGTATTAAAGCAATAAAAGAGCTTAGCGATAAATCAATAAAAACAATAGCTACTGCGGTATTTACTACAAGTCAGGCAGTTGTTTCAGCTCTTGCAGGAGCTGATTATATTGCTCCATATATAAATAGAATGGAACAGAATGAGATTGATGCAATTAATATAATAAAAGAAATAAGAAATATATACGAAATGAATAATATTGAAACAAAAATTTTAGCCGCAAGCTTTAGAAATATGGAACAAATAATGCGTGTAATAAAAGCGGGCGCACAGGCCGTTACTATTTCATATGAACTTTTTTGTGAAATGTTTAATAATTATTTGACAGAGAAAAGTATTAATAAGTTTAAGGAAGATTGGGACGAACTTAATGATAAGCTGAAGAATAGTTTTTAAGGGGATGAGCGTTATGGTTAAGTTTGCCGCGTCAATAATTTGTGCTAATCAGTTAGAACTAAAGCAAGAGTTACAAAAATTAGAAAATGCTCATATTGATATGCTTCACTGCGATATAATGGATGGGGTTTTTGTAAATAATCTAGGTATGGGGCCATATGTAATTGAGCAGATTAAAGAATACACAAAAATTCCCCTTGATTTACATTTCGCGACTGTTGATCCTGAAAAATTTATTAAATTATTTCTTTACATTAAGCCAGAATACATTTCATTTCATGCAGAAACTACAGAAGATTATTATAAAATTATAAATTTAATTAAGGGTTCAGGAATTAAAGCATCAATTGCAATAAGTCCCGAAACTTCAGTCAATGTTATAAAAGATGTATTAAAGGATATAGATATGATTTTGATGATGACAGTTAATCCCGGGTTTGCAGGTCAAGTTTTTAGAAAAGATGTTCTTGGCAAAATCAGACAGGTTAAGGAGATATGTAAAAATAATAATAATAATCCACTAATAGAAGTTGATGGCAACATTAATGAGAAAACAATTCCTGATGTTATAAATGCTGGTGCAGACGTCTTAGTCTTAGGTACTTCTTCGATTTTTAATAACAAGATTAATGATTATTCTCATTATGTTAAAAAATAAAGGATAGTATCAATCAAATACTGCAAACCCAGGCAGCTGACAAATAGAAGCAGAATTTTATTAAAGGATCAAAAAAAGACAAACTTCCATTTAGTTTGGCTTAAATTCACATGTTGCAAGTATATATTGATTTCTAAGACATCGACTGAATTAAAGTATCCACCTGATTTTATTCTAATTTTTAGATGGGTCTGTTGCAGCAAAATTTTCAAATAGAATAAAAGAAATATTAGAAGATCCGCTACAATTTGTGCTATAATTATGAAAAAATTAGGAAGTGATAAATATGTACACTTATATGAATGCAATACTTTATTGCCTTCATTGCAAAGAAGAGACAGAACATACTATAACATATGAAGATGGTATGATAAGGAGTATAACATGTGAGAAGTGCGGTACTGAACTAGAGATAAATAAAGAAAACCTTAAAAAGAACTATGCAGAGGATTTTATAGAAAGGATATTGACAAAACCACAAAGAATGACAAAAGAATTAGAAGAAGATATTGGCTCCTTCCTATTTTCGCTGCCTGTAAGAATAATTACAAAACCTTATAGGATCTTAGAAGAAGTAAAAGAAGATATAAAAAAATCTAAGACAAAAGACCGTGATACCAAGTAAAATTTGTTTTTCCTCCCTTGTTTCCTGTATAATTATTATACACAGTAAAAACAAGGGAGGTATTTTTATTGAACAAAAATACATACACAATCGTTATAATTTACCTTTTGATGATGCTCATAGGAATAATAGAAAATGTCAAAGGACCCATTATACTGAGCATTAAAACCTTTTATAGTGTCGACTATACAATGATGGGTTTGTTTTTATCTGTAGGAAGTTTAGGGTTTATTTTGTCAACTTTTTTTGGAGGGTTTTTAACAGAGAAGATAGGGAGAAAATTAGTTCTTTTAAGTGGTTTATTACTTATACTACTAGGTATAATTGGAATTTCAATGGCACCCAATTTTATTTTATTCCTTCTTTTTGCCTTTATTATGAATATGGGGATGGGTTCTGTGGAAATAGGCATAAATGCCATTGCTGCATTGGTATTTATAATGAATCAGGCAATAATGATGAATTTGCTTCATTTTTTTTATGGAGTGGGAGCTATTATATCCCCTAATATAACTGTGAAATTGCTTCATTTTAACTTTACGTGGCAGTTGGTGTATTTGAGTGTAGCGGCTTTAGCTTTTATACTTATACTGGCTACTTTGGCTATTAAAATACAAGAGGGACAACATATAATAAAAGAAAAATAAATTATGGCGAAATATTAGGGAATAAAAGAATGTGGCTTTTTGCAATTATGTTAGGTTTTTATGTTGCTTCTGAACTTGGTGTAGGGAATTGGGCTGTTACATTTTTAAGGGAATGGTATAAGATGGATAACACAATAAGTTCTCTATACCTTTCCATTTTCTTTGCAACTTTCACATTAGGGAGATTATTTGGCGGTTTTATTGTCGAAAAGGTTGGATATCTTAGAAGCCTTTCAGTTTCTTCCCTTTGTGCTGCAGTGTTTATTGCAATAGGCATGTTGTCGAAAAGCTTAGCCTTTTCAATTTCTATTTCAGGTTTTTTTATTCAATAATTTTTCCAACCGTCATTGCCACAATTATGAAAGAATTTAAAAAGCACGTCAGTGCTATAATTGGTATTACTGTAACCATAGCCTCAACCATAAATATGTTTGCAAATTTTTTGATTGGCAAACTAAACGACCTCTTTGGCGTTTTTGTAGGTTTTTCTGCAATATTGGTATTTATGATTGTAGTAGTTTTTATGTCGTTGATTTTATCTCAAACAATTAAAAAAGAAGTTAGTGAGTAATTACCTCTAAAAATTTTCATTTTTATGTGATATACTTTTAATAAGATTAATTAGTGTGATAATTACAAAAGTTTTAAAGATCTTAAAGGGGAGACCATCCTTGACAAACAAAGAGAGGGTTTTTAATTTAATAAAGGATTTGTCAAAAGATATAAATATTAAAGAAAAGAAGGGATTGACTGCCCAAGAAATTGCCAAAAAATTGAATTTGAGAAGGAATGTAGCAAGCCATTTATTAAATGAACTTTATAAAGAAGGCAAAATAATAAAGATAAACACAAGGCCTGTCTATTTTTTAGACAAAGAAGTTTATGAAAAGAAAGCAAGAGAATTCAAAGAAACGGCTAAAACCTTGGATTCAACTGTAAAGGTTTCAAACGATGACCCTTTTACAAAGCTTATAGGATATAACGGCAGTCTTAAAACACAAGTGAAATTATGTAAATCAGCGGCTTCTTATCCTCCCAATGGACTACCTATTTTGCTAATTGGAAATACAGGAGTAGGTAAAAGCTATATTGCGCAGCTTATTTACGAATATGCTAAATCTATTGGTGCTATAGATGAAAATGCTCCCTATGTAATATTTAATTGTGCTGAATACGCCAATAATCCTGAACTATTGTCAGCAAATCTTTTTGGCTATGTGAAAGGGGCATTTACAGGGGCGGATAGAGATAAGCCGGGCCTTTTAGAGGAAGCAGACGGCGGGTATTTATTTTTGGATGAGGTTCACAGGCTTCCGCCAGAAGGGCAGGAAAAACTGTTTCTATTTTTGGACAAAGGCATATTTAGAAGGCTTGGTGAGACAGGCAATTGGAGGACAGCAAAAGTAAGGTTTATCTTTGCCACAACTGAAGACCCTGAGCAAACTCTTACAAAGACTTTTTTAAGAAGGATACCATTAGTTGTAAACATCCCCTCTCTCTATGATAGGCCTTTACATGAAAGGTTACAACTTATCTATAACTTTTACAAAAATGAGGCCAAAAATCTGGGAATGGATATTTTAATAAGCAAACAAGTCCTTAATGTACTTCTTAAAACCAAAATTTCTGGCAACATTGGCAAACTTATAAATGTCATAAAATACAGCTGTGCTCAAGCCTATAACCATGTCATAAGAGAGAAAACAAATATATTGCGAATCCATCTATATGACCTGCCAAGAGAAATGCAGGCCGATTTAGATATAATAAAAAGTAATTTTCATTTTAACGGAATGTTAATTTCTCATAATAGAAAAGATGAAGATTTGATATGGGACAAAGAAGACAATAAAGATGTATATGAAGTAGTAAGCAAAATATTTGTGCTATTTGAGAAATATAGTAGTAGGGAAATAAATGCTGACAGTTTTAAAAAAGATGCTTTGATTTATTTAAATGAGTTTACAGATAAAATAATTTTTAAAAACGATAACACGTATATAGATTCAATAGTTTTCAATGCTATCAAAAACATAGTAGAAAATGTGTTAAATATAATACAAAACATGTACGGAATTAAATATTATGGTAATTCAGTTTTGGTGTTGACCCATTTTATTAATTATTTATTAAGCGATGCAACTTATGAAAAGTATCCTGAAAATATAACAATGGTATTAAGAGTCTTAAAAAATGTTTTCCCAAAAGAATTTATAATAGCTAACAAAATGGTAGAACTTATTGAAGTTAACTTGGACGTAAAACTCAACCAAATTGCTGTAATTTATTTTACACTTTATATTAAAAGCTTAACTAAAAGTGACAATACAAATCTCATAAATTCCATAATAATAGCCCATGGTTATTCAACTGCCAGTAGCATAGCTAGTGTCGCCAATAGGCTTTTGGGACAGTTTGTTTTTGAAGCTTTTGATATGCCAATTGAGATGTCGACACAAGAGATTATGCTAAAAGTTCAAGATTATTTAAAAAATATAGATACCTCCAAAGGGATTATTATATTAGTGGACATGGGTTCTTTAGAGGAGATATACAAGTCTTTAACTGACATTGTAGAGGGAGACATAGCAATTATTAATAATATTACTACTCAATTGGCTTTAGACGTTGGGAATAGAATATTGCAAAATCAACCTTTAGAGCAAATTGTAACAGAGGCAATACAGAAAAATAGCAGCAGTTATAGATTCATTAAATCTCAAAAAAATAGAGAAAATGCCATTCTAACAACTTGTGTAACAGGAATCGGTACAGCAGTGAAAATAAAAGACCTTTTAAAAGAATGTTTTACAAATGAAGATATTGAGATTATTCCATATGATTACAGCAGGTTAAAAGGAAATGGGATAAAAGATGAGATATTCAAAAATTTTAATGTTAAGCTAATCATTGGAACAGCAGACCCTGGAATAAAAGAGATACCCTATTTGTCTTTAGAAGATTTAATTGCTGGCAAAGGAGATGTCTTGTTAAGTAAAATATTAAGAGGCATTGTTGATGACGAAACTATACAGCAGATTAATCAGACAATAGTCAGACTTTTCTCTTTACAAAATGTATTACAACATTTGACCATATTGAATCCTGATAAAATAATTGTCCAGGTTGAAAAAGCTATTTCGGATTTAGAAAGATTTATTGGAGTTAGATTTTCCAATGATTTGAAAATTAGTTTGTATATACATGTCAGTGTAATGATTGAAAGACTAGTAATGAAAGAACCAATAACATCTTACAGTAATTTAGAGGAATTTGAACAGTGTCATAGACAGTTCATAGATTTTATTAAAGCTTCTTTTAGTGTCATAGAAGAAACTTATAAAGTGGATATACCGACGACGGAAATAGGGTTTATATATGACTTGATAGTTACAAAAATAAAAGATTTACCAGTATAAAATAACCTTGCAAGAACTTTTAAAATAAACGAAATTATATTTGATTTCTAGGCATTCCTTCGATAGGAATGCTTTTTTGTATATCAATGCTGTTAAAATTAATTACACTCTTTGGCATGCTTTTTGCTAAAGAAATATAGTGAAAACAAATTCAAACTGAAAGGAGGGGAGTTATTGTCAGTTCCTAATATTTTATTAACACGTATAGATAATCGTTTAGTTCATGGGCAAGTAGGAGTTACTTGGGTAAAATCTTTAGGAGCAAATTTGATCGTTGTTGTAGATGATGAAGTAGCTAATGATCCTTTACAGCAGCAGCTGATGAAGATGACAGCAGAAATGGCAGGTGTAGGGATTCGTTTTTTTACCATAGAACACACTATAAATATAATTCATAAAGCTTCTCCATCTCAGAAAATTTTTATAGTGTGCAAAACTCCGCAAGTTGTTAGAAAATTAGTAGATGGGGGAGTACCTATAAAAGAAGTGAATGTTGGTAACATGCATTTTTCACCAGGTAAAAAACAGCTAAGTAAAAAAGTATATGTAGATGACAATGATTTAGAAGATTTGCACTATATTAGTTCGAAAGGGGTGGAAGTGTATATACAAGATACTCCTGACGATAAAAAAGAATATTTACAATGAGGAGGTTTGATTGAATGCATAGCATTACATTGACGCAAGCTTTGCTTTTAACTTTAATGGCGATAATAGTAGGTGTGGATTTTTGGCTTGAAGCATTTTTCCTTTTTAGACCGATAATTGTTGGAACTTTAACAGGATTGATACTTGGTGACGTACACACAGGCTTAATTGCTGGTGGGTTAACCGAATTGGCATTTGCAGGATTAACACCCGCTGGAGGAACGCAACCACCCAATCCAATTTTAGCAGGATTAATGACAACAGTTATTGCTTTTACAACAGGTGCAGATCCTAAGACAGCAATAGGATTAGCATTACCTTTTAGTTTTCTAATGCAGTATATTATTTTATTCTATTACTCTAGCTTTTCGTTTTTCATGGCAAAAGCTGATAAGTATGCAGAAGAAGCAAACGTAAAAGGACTTGCCAAAATAAATATTTTAACTACTTCTATTGTTGCTCTAAGCTATGGAATAATCGTCTTTTTAAGTGTATATGTTGCACAGGATTTGATGAAAACAGTTGTGCAATCAATGCCAGCTTGGTTGGCTCATGGATTCCAAATAGCAGGCGGAATATTACCAGCGGTAGGATTTGGTATGTTGCTTAGAGTTATGATGAAAGCAGAATACACGCCATATTTTATAATAGGGTTTTTTGTAGCTTCTTTCCTACCTTTTTCAAATTTATTACCTGTTGCGGTAATAGGCGCAGCTTTAGCACTTTACGAGTATTTCCGTACAAAAGATCAGCCTGTTTTAAATAATGTAGTAGCAACGAAGGGAGATGATTATAGTGACGGAATCTAATAAAAAAGTGTTGACAAAAAAAGATATAACAAAACTAGCAATTTTTTCTTCACTTTTACAAGCCAGTTTTAACTATGAAAGAATGCAGGCAGGAGGGTTCACTTTAGCACAATTACCATTTTTGAGAAAGATATATAAAGATGATAAAAAAGGCCTTTCAGAGGCTATGAAGGACAACTTAGAATTTATAAACACTCATCCTAATTTAGTAGGATTTTTAATGGGACTGTTGCTTTCTTTGGAAGAAAATCATGAGGATAGAGGAGTAATTAGAGGATTAAAAGTAGCCTTGTTTGGTCCTTTAGCGGGTATTGGCGATGCTATTTTTTGGTTTACTTTACTTCCGATAATGGTAGGTATTAGTGCTTCTTTTGCTATGCAAGGAAGCTTAATTGGACCAATTTTGTTTTTTGCAGTGTATCTAAGCATCTGGTTATTACGCATTCCTTTAACTCATCTTGGCTATACTTTAGGTGTAAACGCTATAGACCTCATTAAAGAGCAATCAAAAATATTTTCTAAAGCAGCTTCTATACTTGGTGTTACTGTTATTGGAGGATTAATAGCCACATATGTGCATATTGAAGTATTAACTAAGATTCCAATAAATAAAGATCATGTTATCTCATTACAAACAGAATTTTTTGACAAAATTTTCCCTAATATTTTACCTTTAGGGTATACTTTATTGATGTTTTACCTATTAAAGAAGAAAAAAGTAAGCCCAGTTATATTGATATTAATAACATTCTTTATGGCGATATTCTTCTCATATTTAGGGGTTTTGTGATATGCACAGATCTGTAATTATTATTACAGGACATGGGAGTTATGCAACTGGGCTAAAAAGTTCGATCGAGCTTATAGCTGGAGTCAATAATGAATTATATGCAGTAGATTTTAGAGAAAATGATTCGGATTTAAGTTTAAAATACAAGATAAAGAAAATTCTTGAAAAGCATACTGATTTACCAATTTTAATAGTGTGCGATATTGTAGGAGGTACACCGTTTAAAGTAGCTGCTGAATTTGCTGTTTCGGGTGATAAAAAAATAGAATTGGTAGCAGGGTGTAATTTAAGCGCTTTATTAGAAATAGTTTTGCAAAAGGATAAATTGTCAATTTCTGAGTTGGCTAATCTTGCTGTGAAAACTACTAAAAATAGTGTATTAAATTTTACACAGTATAATGAACATCATAAAGATGATGAAGGAACAGAGAAAATGAGGGAGGGTATTTAAGAGAGATTATTATTCTGCACTAGGGTGCTTTAAATGCCTGGTGCAGAATAGTTTTTTAGAACAGTTAAATAGGTTCAATATTTAAAATATATTTAGTGGTTTTATACTGAGTTTGAATAGGTGGTGAACAAAGTGTCATTAGTCAATACAAAAAAGATGCTTGAAGATGCTAAAAAAACAAATATGCTGTAGGAGCCTTTAACGTGCACAACCTTGAAACTTTAAAAGCTGTTGCAAAAGCTGCATATGAAATGAGGTCACCTTTAATTTTACAGACAACACCGGGTACAATAAAACATGCAGGAGAAGACTATATAGCTGCAATGGCAAAAGTTGCATCAGAAAAATATGACATACCAATAGCACTACATTTAGACCACGGAAATTCCTTTGACCTCGTTGTAAAATGCATAAGGGCAGGTTACACTTCAGTAATGATTGACGGCTCAATGCTTTCCTATGAACAAAATGTCGAACTGACAAAAAAAGTTGTAGAAGTAGCTCATGCAGCGGGGGTAACTGTAGAGGCAGAACTTGGGAGTATAGTAGGCGTTGAAGACGATATGTACGTAAAAGAAGATAAAAGTGCATTTACAGATCCTGAAATGGCAGCAGATTTTGTAGAGAAAACAGGCATTGATTCATTAGCTATAGCAATTGGCACGGCTCACGGAATGTATAAAGGAGAAGTAAAACTTGACTTTGAAAGGCTAAAAGAAATAGCAAATTTAGTAGACATTCCATTGGTACTTCATGGTGCATCAGGAGTTCCTGATGAGTTAATAAAAAAAGCTATAGAACTGGGTATATGCAAATTAAACATTGCCACAGAATTAAAAATTCCTTTTGCAAATGCAATAAAAGAAGTATTTAAAAATAACCCAGATGAGAGCGATCCAAGGAAATTCCTTGCATCTGGAGAAAAAGCAATAGAAGAAGTCGTAAAAGAAAAATAAAACTTTTTGGCTGTGGTGAAAGAGCATGATATTGACAGTCACTTTAAATCCCTCAGTTGACAGAAGTTACAGAGTGGACAATTTTCAAGTAGGAAAAATTTTCAGAGCACAGGAAGAAAACAGCGTGGCAGGTGGCAAGGGAATCAATGTAACAAAGGTTATAAAAACCTTAGGAGAAGATGTAACAGCAACAGGATTTTTAGGCGGTAAATCGGGAGAATTCATAGAAGAAGAGCTTAACAAAATAGGTGTCAAATGTAGTTTTATCAAAATAGAGGGAGAGACTCGTACATGTATAGCAATTTTAGACCCTGTATCAAATACCCAGACGGAGATCTTAGAAAAAGGACCTTATGTATCTCAAGACTATATAGAAAAGTTTTTGGACAGTTTTAATGAACTATCAAAGAGCTGTCATATCATAACAGCCTCTGGAAGTGCACCTTCTGGTGTTCCTGAAGATATCTATGTAGAACTAATAAATATCTCAAAGCAAAATGGTGCCAAATTAATTTTGGATACGAGCGGTGCATACCTATCAAAAGCCATTAGAGCAAAACCATTTATGATTAAACCTAACAAAGAAGAAGTAGAAAAACTACTCAATAAAGAATTGGGAGATACTGAAGAAATCAAAAAAGCGGCTTTAGAGCTCAAACAGTTTGGAATAACTATTGTGTCAATATCTTTAGGCAGTGAAGGTTCTATCGTTGCATGTGAGGAAGGAGTATTTAGACTTATACCACCTCAGATAAAAGTAGCAAGTCCTGTGGGCTCAGGGGACTCATATGTTGCAGGTATGGCAGTAGGCATAAAAAGAGGATTTGATATTGTTGATGCTGCGATATTAGCAACTGCATGTGGAACGGCAAATGCCATGTATTACAAGACAGGATATGTTACATTAGAGGATGTTGAGCATTTAAAAAATAATGTAAAGGTCGAAAAACTTTAAAAAACAAGGAGGTATAAAAATATGATATTAGGTTACAGTGAAGAACAATTAAAAGAAAAGAAAGGCTATGCTACAGCGAAAGAAATAAATCAGCAGCCGCGATTATGGAGAGAACTTTTTAATATTCTTTTAAATCAAAAAAGAGAAATCACTGAATTTTTAAATCCAATATTCCAACTAAAAGATTTAAAAATTATACTAACTGGTGCAGGAACATCTGCTTTTGTAGGCTATAGCAGTGAAGGTTATTTGAGGAGAATGCTTGGCTTAGACGTTGAAGCAATTGATACTACAGATATTGTTGCATCACCAGAGAACTTTTTCTTTAAAGACAAACCTACTCTTTTAATTTCCCATGGAAGGTCTGGTGACAGTCCAGAAAGTTTAGCTACAATAGAGTTAGCAGAAAAAATTATAAAAGATGTTTATTTTTTAAACATCACCTGCAATAAAGATGGCAAAATGGCAAAAAGCACAGTTGGCAAGAAAAATTCTTTAAACATATTTATGCCGGAAGAATCAAATGATGAAGGCTTTGCAATGACAAGCAGTTTTACATGTATGCTTTTAACAGATTTAATGCTGCCACACATAGAAGAAATTGAAAGCCAAAAAGACTTATTTGAAAAATTAGCAAAAGAAGCAGAGAGAATAATAGAAGAAGATGCAAGGTTAGTAGAAGAAATATCAAAAAATGACTATGACAGATTGATATACTTGGGCAGTGGCAACTTAAAAGGATGTGCTGCAGAAGCTGCATTAAAATCTTTAGAATTATCACGAGGAGAAGTCAATACTAATTTTAACACCCCTTTAGGATTTAGACATGGCCCTAAATCTGTGATAAATGATAAAACACTTTTAGGATTTTTTGTATCAAACAATCCTTATACACAAAAATACGATTTAGACCTCATAAAAGAGATAGCAAACGAAGCAGGACAAAGAAAATTAATGGCTTTTCTGCCGGAAGATTTACAAATAGATGGAATAGATTATATATTCAAATTGAGACAAGATTTTACCAATGTAGAAGAAGCTTTTTTAACGCCTTTGTACATTATTTATGCACAAATGCTAGCTTTTTATAAATCTTTGAATTTAGGAATAACACCTGACAATCCAAACCCTGAAGGAAGAGTAAATAGAGTTGTTAAAGGTGTAATAATTTATGAATATGTTTAATATAAAATTTTATTAAAGCCATGGAGTAACTTCTCCATGGCTTTATAACTAAAAGGAATACTAAATCAAAAGAAGTAGAATGATTGACTCGATGACAGTAATTTGTTATAATTTAGACGTTAAAAATTTTTTGTTTTAGGCATTTTATCAGTGAAACCGATTATAAAGACCTCAATGGTTTTTTTTCTCTATAGGAAGGTGATTTTTTATAATAAAAATAAAACTGACACCTACTCAAGTACTTGCTTTAGGATTTGCGGCTATTATATTAATTGGGACTTTATTACTGATGCTACCTGTGGCAACTAAAAGTGGAGAAGGGGCAGATTTTTTAACTGCGCTTTTTACGGCTACCTCAGCTACATGTGTTACTGGCCTTGTGGTTGTTGACACAAAAACATATTGGTCTACTTTTGGGCAAATAGTGATAATGTTGCTGATACAAGTTGGTGGTCTAGGTATTATGACCATGTCAACGCTTTTCGCATTGATCCTTGGTAGGAGAATTACCTTTAAAGAGAGATTGGTGATGCAAGAAGCTTTCAATACAAATAGTCTTGGAGGCATTGTGAAATTTGCCAAGTATATACTAATGGTTTCTTTTTATTTGAAAGCATTGGCGCAATTATATTGACTTTGAGATTTTTACCGCAGATGGGATTAAAAAAAGCAGTGTATTACGGCTTGTTCCATTCTATTTCTGCATTTAATAATGCTGGCTTTGATCTTATGGGTAATTTTAGGAGTCTAACGGGTTATGTTTCTGACTGGGTGGTAAACCTGGTCATAATGGGTTTGATAATATTTGGCGGGTTAGGATTTTACGTTTTGCTTGATATATACGAACATAGACATTTTAACAAATTTACACTGCATTCAAAAATTGTTATAACTATTACATTGTTTTTAATTGCTATCGGCACACTGCTTATATTTTTATTTGAATACAATAATCCAAAAACATTAAAACCACTGGATTTTCCTACAAAGATACTTGCAGCATTATTTCAAGCTGTGACACCCAGAACAGCTGGTTTTAATACGTTATCGCTTTCTGACATGACTATAGCGTCTAAATTTTTGACAATAATACTTATGTTTATTGGAGCTTCTCCAGCTGGAACAGGTGGAGGTATCAAGACAACTACTTTTGCGGTTATACTATATACTGTGTTATCAGTTATAAAAGGTGAAGAAGAGACAGTACTTTATAAGCGCACTATTAGCAGAAACATAGTCTATAAAGCTGTAGCTATATCTTTTATAAGCGTTTTTATTATTTTCTCCGTGACTATGGTTTTATCTATTACTGAAACATCCGACTTTTTGACTATATTGTACGAGACAATCTCAGCTTTTGGAACTGTAGGACTATCACTCGGGCTTACCCCTGAATTGACTACAGTTGGCAGAATTATTATAATATTTACAATGTATACTGGCAGAGTTGGTCCTTTAACATTGGCGTTGGCATTGGCAAAAAGGCAGAGAAGGCCTAAACCTATAATAAAATATGCTGAAGAAAAAATTATGGTAGGCTAAAACAGAGGTGAGAATGTGAAACAGTTTATTGTTATCGGATTAGGAAGCTTTGGCATAAGTTTGGCTAAGACTTTATATGAAATGGGCAATGACGTACTGGTTATAGATGAAGATGAAGAATTGGTGCAATCTATGAATGGCTTGGTAACACATGCAGTGCGTGCTGATGCTACTGATGAAAATGTACTTAAGTCTCTAGGTGTGAAAAATTTTGATGTGGCCATAGTCGCTATAGGAAAGAATATGGAATCAAGTATTATGGTAACAATGCTTGTGAAAGAATTGGGGGTAAAATACGTAATAGCAAAAGCTCACAATGAATTACACGCGAGGGTTCTTTACAAGGTTGGAGCAGACAGGGTTGTTATGCCCGAAAAAGATATGGGTATAAGGGTCGCCAGAAATGTTTTTTCAAGCAATTTATTAGATCTTATTGAGTTTTCTAAGGAATACAGCATAGCAGAAATTCTTCCAATTGAAGAGTGGTTTCATAAAACATTAAGGGATATAAACATGAGAGAAAAATATGGATTAAATGTCATAGCGGCAAAAAAGTTGAATGATGAGATTATACTATCACCAGGACCGGACTATGTGGTTGATGAAGGTGATGTATTGGCTGTTTGCGGCAAAAATACAGACATTAAGAAATTCGAGATAAAAATGTAGATTCTAAGAAAGTGAGATGAATAAAGCCATTGGAGATTTATATAACACTCCATGGCTTTATTTTTTACAATAGCTCAATAAATTACCAATTATTTTTTAAAATTTTTTGGTCAAAAAAGAAGGATTTTTTGAATCAGTGTAGAATATATATAATATAAGTTTGTTGAGCCAATAAACTATAGGAGTGGTTATATAAATGAAAAGAAAATTAAAAAACAGTGTTGGAATATGGGCATTTGGCCCTGCTGCTACAAGATTCGTTCCTGCAGGATACCACACGGAGCTTTCAAATGAGACAATGGAAGCAAGGACAGAAAGAGTTCTCAAGGGATTAGGGGATTTTATTGACGGATATGAATACCATTACCCAAATGAGATAAATGAGGATAATGTAGACAGTATAAAAGAAATATTAGCCAGCGAAGGAAAGGACATATATTGCATAGCACTTGGTCATCATACAAATCCTAAATATTCTTTAGGTTCTTTAGTAAATCCTTTTCCTGAAATACGCAAGGAAGCTATAAACATTGCTAAAGATGGTATAGACTTAGCGTCTTCAGCTGGTGCCAATTTTATAATTTGGCCTGGTGGTGAAGGATATAATTATCCTTTTCAGGCAGATTATGAAAAGATGTGGAATGACTTCATAGATGCAATTGCCATTCTTACAGAACATGCAAATAAAAAAGGAGTTACTATATTTCTTGAGCATAAAAACAGTGAACCTGCCATGAAAGTGGCTATGAGAAGCATAGGTATGACACTATATGTTATCAATAAAGTTAAAGAAAGGGGAGTAGATACCAGCAATTTAAAAGTCAACATGGATTGGCAACATCTTATCATGAATGGCGAAAATTTAGCCGAATATGCAAGGCTGCTTGCAATGGAAAATAAATTAGGCCATCAGCATGCAAACAGTGGATGGGGAACATTTGACGACGATAATATGGTTGGTGCCTTACGATTTATGGAGACATTAGAACTTGCTAAAGAATTACAACTTATTGGTTATGGCAAAAATGGCGAGAGAATAGGTTTTGACCTTTTACCCTATACAGAAGATGCGATAGAAGCTGTTAAAGAAAGTGTGATACACTGGGAATTTATATATGATTTAGCTTCCAAAATAAATACAGAGCGTCTATATGAAGCGAAAAAAACTAAAGATGCTGTAAAGGCTTATAAAGAAGTATATAAAGCACTTGGAGCAAAGTTTTAAGTAATTATATTTTCAAAAAGGAGGAAAATGACATGGAATACTTCAAAAATGTACCACAAATAAAATACGAAGGACCAAAGTCAAACAACCCATATGCATTTAAATTTTACAATCCTGATGAAATAATAGATGGAAAACCTTTAAAAGAGCACTTGCGTTTTTCAGTAGCGTACTGGCACACATTCACAGCCAATGGGACAGATCCATTTGGAGCACCTACAATGCAAAGACCATGGAATCATCTAAGTGATCCTATGGATATTGCTAAGGCGCGGGTAGAGGCAGCTTTTGAATTTTTTGAAAAACTTGACGTACCGTTTTTCTGTTTTCATGACAGAGATATAGCTCCAGAAGGGGAGAATTTAAGAGAGACGAACAAAAATTTAGATACAATAGTTGCAATGATTAAAGATTATTTAAAGACGAGCAAAACAAAAGTATTATGGGGTACAGCAAATCTTTTTTCAAATCCGAGATTTGTACATGGAGCAGCAACTTCCTGTAATGCAGATGTATTTGCATATGCAGCAGCCCAAGTAAAAAAAGCACTTGAAATAACAAAAGAACTTGGAGGACAGAACTATGTATTTTGGGGCGGAAGAGAAGGATATGAAACACTACTCAATACAGATATGGAATTGGAACTTGATAACCTCGCAAGATTTTTGCACATGGCAGTAGAATATGCAAAAGAGATAGGATTTGAAGGGCAGCTTTTAATTGAGCCAAAACCAAAGGAACCGACAAAACACCAATATGATTTTGACGCAGCGAACGTATATGCATTTTTGAAGAAATATGACCTTGATAAATACTTCAAATTAAACATAGAAGCAAACCATGCGACACTTGCAGGACATGACTTTCAACATGAATTAAGATATGCAAGAATTAACAATATGTTAGGCTCTATAGATGCAAATATGGGAGATATGCTTTTAGGATGGGATACAGACCAATTTCCGACAGACATACGAATGACAACCCTTGCAATGTATGAAGTCATTAAGATGGGTGGTTTTGACAAAGGAGGACTTAACTTTGATGCAAAAGTAAGACGTGCTTCATTTGAACCAGAAGACCTATTTTTAGGACATATTGCAGGAATGGATGCTTTTGCAAAAGGATTTAAAGTAGCGTATAAGCTTGTTAAAGATGGAGTATTTGATAAATTTATAGAAGAAAGATACAAAAGTTATCGAGAAGGCATAGGAGCAGAAATAGTAAATGGAAAAGCGAACTTTAAAATTCTTGAAGAATATGCATTAAACAATCCAAAGATTGAGAACAAATCAGGCAAGCAAGAGTTGTTAGAGTCAATATTAAATCAGTATTTATTTAGTGAATGACGGAGGGCTAAAATATGTATTTTCTTGGGATAGATTTGGGTACATCAGCTGTAAAGATAATTTTAATAGAGGAAAAGGGAAATGTAATAGGAAGCACATCAAAAGAATATCCAGTATATTACCCTCAGCCAGGCTGGTCAGAACAAAATCCTGAAGACTGGTGGAATGCCACAAAAGATGGCATACGTGAGTTAATAATTAAAACTGGTGTAAAAAATGATGATATAAAAGGCATAGGTTTAAGTGGACAAATGCATGGGCTTGTACTTTTAGATGAGAACAACAATGTACTGATGCCTGCTATACTTTGGAATGACCAAAGGACGCAAGAGGAATGTGATTATATTACCCAAACATTAGGCAAAGAAAGATTGACAAAATATACAGGGAACAAAGCATTAACAGGATTTACAGCGCCAAAGATATTATGGGTAAAAAAACATCGCACTGATATATATAAAAAGATTCATCATATACTTTTGCCTAAAGATTACATCAGATTCAAACTTACAGGTGAATATGCAACAGATGTATCAGATGCATCAGGTACATTATTGTTTGATGTAGAAAATAGAAGATGGTCAAAAGAAATGCTAGATGCGTTAGAGATACCCTATAATTGGATGCCAAAATGTTATGAATCTACGGAGGTAACTGGATATGTCACAAAAGAGGCAGCAGATTTGACAGGATTAAAAGAAGGGACAATAGTTGTAGGCGGAGGAGGAGATCAAGCAAGTGGAGCAGTAGGGACAGGAACAGTAAAAAGTGGCATAGTATCAGTTGCACTTGGCACTTCAGGAGTTGTATTTGCAAGTCAAGAGAAATATGTAGTAGATGAAGAAAACAGATTACACTCTTTCTGTCATGCTAATGGCAAATGGCATGTAATGGGAGTAATGCTCTCAGCAGCCGCTTGTTTAAAATGGTGGGTGGATGAAATAAATAATTTTGGCAAAGCATCTCTTACATATGATGACCTTTTGGAAGAGGCAGCAAGAGTCAAAGCTGGAAGTGGTGGGTTAATATTCTTGCCTTACCTTATGGGGGAGAGGACTCCGCACAGTGACCCTTATGCAAGAGGGTGCTTTATAGGGCTTAATATGACTCACAATAGAGGGCATATGACAAGAGCAATACTTGAAGGTGTAGCATTTGGGCTTAGAGATTCACTTGAGATAATAAAAGAACTTAATATACCAGTAAATGAAGTCAGAGTAAGTGGTGGCGGTGCGAAGAGTAAATTATGGAGGCAGATACTTGCTGATGTTTTTGGTGTGAGAGTAGACATGGTAAACGCGACTGAAGGCCCAGCTTTTGGTGCAGCAATAATGGCAGCAGTGGGATATGGAATATTTAAAGATGTTGAGGAGGCATGTAGTACACTCATCAAAGTGACTGACAGTGTTTATCCGATTGAGGAAAATAAAGATAAATATAATGAGGTTTATACTGTATATAAGGACTTGTATTACTTACTAAAAAATACATTTAAAAGAACTGTTGAAATTAGCTAAGGAGGTGGTATGAGGGCTTTGTTTGATTTACAAAATATGGATTTACAAATAATAATTCAAACAAAATTTTAGGAAGGAGAATAGAGTATGTTTAAAAAAGTCTCTAAGAAACTTGCTTTGTTAATTGTAGCAATGTTTACATTGGGGATTATTCTTTCTGGGTGTGCTACTACACAGAATAATCAACCAAATAGTTCTTCTACAACTCCATCTTCTAACGAATCGACAAAAGCCCCGGAAAAAATAAAAATAGGATTCAGCATGGACAATTTGGCGTTAGAAAGATGGCAAAAAGATAGAGATTTGTTTGTTAAAAAAGCACAGGAATTAGGGGCAGAAGTGTTAGTTCAATCGGCTAATAGTGATCCACAATTACAATATTCACAGTGTCAAAACTTGCTTGCTCAAGGAATACAAGTTTTGGTTATATTACCTACAGATGGGAGTGCAATAGCGCCTATAGTGGAAGAAGCCCATAAAGCAGGTGTAAAGGTTTTAGCGTATGATAGATTAATAATGAATTCTGATTTAGATTATTATGTATCTTTTGATAATGTTAAAGTTGGAGAATTACAAGCTGAAGCAATTACTAAATTAGTACCTAAGGGTAGGTATTTCTTGCTTGAAGGTTCTCCGACAGATAATAATGCAAAACTATTTTATGAAGGGCAGATGAAAGTATTAAAACCACTGGTTGACAAGGGAGATATTAAGATTGTAGGAGAACAATGGGCTAAAAATTGGGATACTAATGAGGCTTATAAAATTATGCAGAATGCTTTAGTTGCTAATAATAATAAGATTGATGCAGTAGTTGATGCAAATGATAGTACTGCATTAGGGGCAATTAGGGCTTTAGAAGAGCAAGGATTAGCTGGTAAAGTTCCAATTTCCGGTCAGGATGCCGATTTAGCTAATTGCCAATTGATTGTAGAAGGAAAACAGACAATGACTGTATACAAACCAATTGTATTGGAAGCTACAAAAGCAGCTGAAATGGCAGTTTCTATTGCAAAAGGGGAAAAAGTAGAAACTAATGGTACAGTGAATAATGGGAAAATAGATGTACCTTCCATGTTGTTAACTCCTATTGCAGTAGATAAGAGTAATATGGTAGATACAGTTATAAAAGACGGATTCCAGAAATTAGAAGATGTTTACAAAAATGTTCCCAAAGATCAATGGCCAAAACAGTAAATAAATTAAGTAGGGGAAGAATCTCTTCCCCTACTTATTCCAAGATTTAAAGGAAAACTGCAATTGGAGGGTTTTTATGAGTGAATATATATTGGAAATGTACAATATTACAAAAGAATTTCCAGGAATTAGAGCATTGGATAATGTTTCTTTCAAGGTAAAAAGAGGTGAAATCCATGCTCTTTGTGGAGAAAACGGTGCTGGTAAATCTACATTGATGAAAATATTAAGTGGTGTGTATCCTTATGGCACCTATTCTGGAGACATATTTTTTAATGGAGAGAAATTAATTCTACATTCAATCAAAGACGCAGAAAAGAAAGGAATTGCTATTATACATCAGGAATTGGCGTTAATAAAAGAACTTTCAGTAAAGGAGAATATTTTTATAGGCAATGAGCCGAATAAAAATGGAATAGTAGATTTTGACCAAATGTACCTTAATGCTAAAAAAATCTTACAACAATTTAATTTAGATATTGATCCTAACACGTTAGTGAAAAATTTAGGAGTTGGGCAACAACAATTAGTGGAAATTGCAAAAGCATTATCTAAGAGTGCAAGCTTATTGATCTTGGATGAACCTACATCTTCTCTAACAGAAGCAGATGTTGAAATTCTACTAAAAATATTAAAGAAATTAAAAGAAAATGGAGTTACATGTATCTATATTTCCCATAAATTAGATGAAGTAATGGAAATTGCGGATACTGTAACTGTGATTAGGGATGGTAAAACTATAGGGACTGATTCTGCAAAAAATTTAACAAAAGAAAAGATTATAAGTATGATGGTAGGGCGAGAATTATCTCAACTTTATCCAAGAGAAAAACACTTTATAGGAGAGGTATTTTTTGAAGTAAGAGATTTCAATGTTTATGACACAAAAATTCAAAACAGAAGAATAGTAAAAAATGTGAGTTTTAAACTTAGGAAAGGAGAAATTTTAGGAATTGCAGGTCTGATTGGTGCAGGACGTACAGAGCTTGTTTCGAGTATTTTTGGTTCTTATCCTGGAAAATGGACAGGAGATGTATATTTGGAAGGGAAGAAGATTATTATCAAAAATCCAAGTGATGCATTAAAATATGGTATTGCAATGGTACCGGAAGACAGGAAAAAAGAGGGGCTTATTAGTTTAATGTCAGTAAAAGAAAATATGACTATATCAAATTTAGAAAATTATAAAAAAATCGGATAGGTACAATAAATGAGAACAGGGAACTATTAGATGTAAAAGACTATATAAAGAAGATAAATATAAAAACATCGCATTTTAGTACACAAGTAAAAAACTTAAGCGGTGGAAATCAACAAAAAGTGGTATTGGCAAAAAACCTATTAAGTAAACCTAAAATATTAATTTTAGATGAGCCTACAAGAGGTATTGATGTTGGAGCAAAATATGAGATTTATAAATTAATGTTTTCGCTTGCTAAAGAAGGTATTTCAATAATAATGATTTCTTCAGAATTGCCGGAAATACTAGGTATAAGCGACAGAATAATTGTAATGCATGAGGGTGAAAAGAAGGGAGAATTTGAAAACAAAAATGTAACTCAAGAAATGATAATGCAATGTGCAATAGGAGGTAGAAGTAATAATGATTAAAAGCGACAAAACAGAAAAAGATATCATAAAGAGATTTAGTGGTTTAAATTTAAATATAAAATTGTATACAATGGTATTAGCTTTAGTAGCGATATGGATTATATTTTCTGTTGCTACCGATGGGAATTTTATTACACCCAGAAACATATCTAATCTTTTGAGACAAACAACTGTTACTGGTATATTAGCGATTGGAATGGTTTTTGTAATTATCGCAGGACAAATCGATTTGTCGGTTGGTTCTTTGTTGGGATTGACAGGTGGAATAGCTGCTATACTAAATGTATGGTATAACTTAAATGGGTTAGTTTCTATTTTTGTAGCTTTGATAATAGGAATATTATTAGGCTTATGGAATGGATGGTGGGTAGCATATAGAAATGTTCCGGCTTTTATTGTTACCCTTGCAGGCTTGCTTGTTTTCAGGGGAATTTTAATTGGTATAAGTAAAGGGTATACTATTGCTCCTTTAAGTACAGATTTTCAATTTATTGGACAAGCTTATTTAACACCTAGCAGTGGATATATATTAGGAGTTATAGCAGTTTTTTTAGTAATTTATTTGGTATTAAATAGTAGAAAAACGAAAGCTAAGTATAATTTGGAATTACCTCCTTTGTGGATTGATATGCTAAAGATAGCGATTTTAATATTTTTTATAGGTTTATTCATCTTCATTTTAAACTTATATAGAGGGGTGCCACTATCTGTACTAATTCTACTGATATTAATGTTAGTTTTTTCATATATTTCATCAAAAACGGTATTTGGAAGAAGAGTGTATGCTATTGGTGGCAATGTAGAGGCTGCTAAATTATCAGGAATTGATGTTAAGAAAATTACATTGATTTTATTTGCTTTGAATGGCTTACTTGCTGCATTTGCTGGGGTACTATTGACATCAACCTTAAATGCTGCATCTGTGTCAGCAGGGCAAAATGCAGAGTTAGATGCTATCGCTGCAAGTGTTATTGGAGGCGCTAGTTTAAGCGGAGGTGTAGGAACTGTATTTGGAGCAGTAATAGGTGCACTGGTTATGGCTAGTATAGACAATGGAATGAGCATGCTTAACTCACCACCATTTTGGCAATTTGTAGTAAAAGGGCTGATTCTACTTATAGCTGTATGGGTAGATGTAATCTCTAAAAACAAATAACAGTTTAAATAAATTTTGAACCCATACAAAATTTAGAGGAGAGATTATATGATTTTAGAAATGTTTATTTTACCCCCACCTTTTATTATTCCTCTTTACATGAAAGAGGATCATAAGGAAAATAAATGGTTTGTTTCAAATGTGCTTGCAATTAACACATTTTCAGCAATTGTTTTGTATATAATTATTGTTAGTATATACGTATGATTTTTGTTTGTTTTTGAGCAAGAGAATTTGTCTTGAATGCAAAATCAAAAAGATAAATTTAAAATAAAAAATTATAAAAAATTATTTTAATTTTTTCTCGAGAGTTTAATATGGTATAATTTACACTAGAAAATAATAATGGCAATAGAAGGGTGAAGAAATGATAACAGCGGATCAATTATTAGTTAAGCAAATAAATAAATCAATAGTACTAAATACTATTCGTAAGAAGGGTAACATTTCTAGGGCAGAAATTGCAGGTATAACAGGTTTAAACAAGTCAACTGTATCTTTCCTTGTTGATGAACTTATAAACGAGGGGTTTGTGAAAGAAGAGGGGCCAGGAGAATCAAAAGGTGGCAGGAAGCCAATCATATTAAGCATAAATAACAAAGCTGGATGCATAATAGGCATTGACTTAGATGTAAATTATATACTAATTGTCTTGACTGATTTGATGGCAAATGTTATTTGGGAAAAGAAAATAGATATAAAAATTGGCGAGAACCAGCAAACGATTATTGAACGTTTGATAGAATTGATTGATGAAGCAATCTCAAATGCTCCTGAAACAATAAGAGGAATTTTAGGAATTGGGATTGGTGTTCCTGGCATTGTGGATTACAAGAAAGGCAGTATATTATTAGCGCCAAATTTAAAATGGGAAAATGTACCTCTTAAACAAATTATAGAAGATAAATTCAAAATTAAGGTACACATAGATAATGAAGCAAATGTAGGAGCTATAGGAGAAAAGTGGTTTGGAGCAGGGATTAAATATAACAATCTTGTTTATGTGAGTGCTGGAATTGGTATTGGTACAGGAATAATAATTAATGGAGAGTTATACAGAGGCACAGTAGGTCTTGCTGGAGAAATGGGACATATGACAATTGATATTTATGACCATCAGTGCAGGTGTGGCAATACAGGATGTTGGGAAAATTATGCTTCAGAAAAAGCATTGCTTGAATACATAAATACACAATTGCTGATGGGAAAGTCTGATGAGTATATAAACAAAAATAACTTTTATACACTGAGTGCTATTGATATTATCGATTATGCGCGAAAAGGGAACAAAATAGCGGTAGAAGCTTTAAAAGAAATAGGAAGAAAATTAGGAGTAGGTGTAGTCAATATTATAAATACTTTTAATCCTGAACTTGTAATTATTGGAAATACTTTGTCTTTAGCTGGTGACTTAGTTTTAAATGAAGTTTTAAAAGAAGTAGAGGATAAAAGTCTTGTTTATAGATATTATAAAGTAAAAATAAAAACTTCCAAACTTAAATTCCATGCAGGAGCAATTGGCGCAGTATCTTTAGTTATTTCTGAATTGTTTGCGTATCCAGGGCTTTAATTATAATGAGGTGTTGACATGGAAAAATTAAAAACAATTATTATAGGGCCAGGGAATATTTTTAATAAAGCATATTTTCCTTTTATTTTTAATTTAGAGGAACTAAATATTGTAGGTATTGTTGGAAGAAGTGAAGAAAAGCTTATAAAATATAAAGAAAAATATGGTTGTGATGTTTATACACATCTAGAGGAAGCGATTAAATTAAAGCCAGATTGCGCTTTTGTGCATGCATCCACAGAAAGCCATTATGAAATAGTAAAAGAACTACTAAAAAGCGGTATTCACGTATATGTTGATAAGCCTATAACTGAAGAGATAGATAAGACAAAAGAACTTATAGATTTGACGATGGACAAATCTCTTATTTTGAAGGTGGGTTTTAACAGAAGATATGCGCCTATGTATCAAAAAGCTTTAGCTTTGTTTGAAGGCTTAAAACCTGAATTGTGCATTATGATGAAAAATAGGAATAATGACGTCAAAAATAGTGTTAAGTTTACACTTTATGACGATTTCATTCATGTAATAGACACTTTATGCTATATAGTTAAAGATGTTGATGACATAGATGTAAATATTTCAAAAGAAGGAGATTCATTGAAATCCATAGAAGTAGTATTAAAATCTAATAGTTCTACAGCGATAGGAGTCATGCATAGAAATGGTGGAAAAGATTATGAAAGGTTAGAAATACACGGGCATGGCAAAAGTGCAGTTGTGGAAGACATGGAAAGTATAAGAATAATGGAAAATGGCAAAATATATGTGCATAATTTTGGAAGCTGGGATACTATATCTTATAGAAGGGGTTTTGAGACTGCTGTAAAAAGCTTTTTAAAGGACGTATTAGAAGGGAATTATGCAAATGACGGATTAAAATGTACTTTAAAATCTCACGAGATTATAGACGAAATATTAAAAAAGACAGTATAACATCAGGGCACAAAAAGCCCTGATTTTATGTGCGCCCGGCATGGGCGATAACTAGGCGGTGAAAGTCCGCTGTGGGCTTGGTAGTGGGAACCACTAGCCAAGAGCAAGGGTGTCCATCGTGAGGTGGAATCTGAAGGAAGCTTAAGGCAAAATCTCGGTCTGATGAACAAGAACCAGATAAGAGGCTGAATTGGGATGGATGAGTTTGCGTAACAAAACGAAGTCCAACACTACCCGAATCCCATACAGTAAATCTGGCAGATATATGAGATGAAAGTTATCGTTCTTACCCGGGGAGGTCTCAAGGATAAGTCATGGAAGTAAAATCTGAAGTGACAACCCATACAGTGATGTATGGTTGAACCTTGAGAAGTCAGCAGAGGTCATAGTACTTATCTAGACATGAATAGATAAGGAAGGACCGAACGTTAGGAGGTTTTGGAAATCTTATGGACTCGAAAGATATGCAGAGACTGCAGACAACTCAACAAAGAGGCTATCCGTTGAATAGAGAAATGGAATTTCAAAAGACAACGGAAGTGCATAGTATATCATCGGCGTCGGAAGATGGAAGAAACGAGGTACAAAGATATACCGGCAAGATGCTTGAAATGATAGTAGAACGAGGGAACATGGAAGCAGCATACAAGCGCGTTGTTGCAAATAAAGGAAGCCATGGAGTCGATGGGATGGAAGTAGATGAACTTCTACCGTATCTCAAAGAAAACTGGCCAACCATAAAACAACAACTGCTGGAGGGGAAATACAAACCACAACCAGTGCGAAGAGTAGAAATTCCCAAACCAGATGGAGGAGTAAGACTACTAGGAATACCTACAGCACTAGATAGACTAATACAACAAGCAATAGCCCAAATACTGAATAAAGTCTACAACCATACATTTTCAGATAGCAGTTATGGATTCAGACCAGGACGCAGTGCAAAAGACGCAATAAAAGCCGCAGAAGCATACATAAATGAAGGATACACATGGGTTGTAGATATGGACTTAGAAAAGTTCTTTGACAGAGTAAACCACGACATAATAATGTCCAAACTAGAAAAGCGGATAGGGGACAAAAGAGTACTAAAGTTAATACGAAGATACCTAGAATCAGGAGTAATGATAAACGGAATCAAAATATCAACAGAAGAAGGGACACCCCAAGGAGGGCCATTAAGTCCCCTATTAGCAAACATAATGTTGGACGAACTAGACAAAGAACTTGAAAGGAGAGGGCACAAATTCTGCCGATATGCAGATGACTGCAACATATATGTAAAAAGCAGGTCTGCAGGAAACAGAGTAATGAAGAGCATAAAGAAATTCATAGAAAGCAAATTAAAACTAAAAGTCAACGAAGCAAAAAGTGCTGTAGATAGACCATGGAGAAGAAAATTTCTTGGATTTTCATTCTATACAAAAGAAAACGAAGTAAGAATAAGAATCCATGAAAAATCCATCAAAAGGTTTAAGGAAAAAGTAAGAGAAATAACCAATCGGAACAAGGGAATAAGCATGGAAAACAGAATAAAAAGACTAAATCAAATAACAACAGGATGGGTCAACTATTTTGGATTAGCAGACGCGAAAAGCATAATGAAAACCCTTGACGAATGGATAAGGCGAAGACTAAGGGCATGTATATGGAAACAATGGAAGAAGATAAAAACGAAGCATGATAACTTAGTAAAACTAGGAGTAGAAGAACAAAAAGCCTGGGAATACGCCAATACAAGGAAAGGCTACTGGAGAATATCCAATAGCCCAATCCTAAATAAGACTCTTACAAATAAATACTTTGAAAGCATAGGTTATAAGAGTTTATCCCAAAGATATCTAATTGTACACAATTCCTAATGAACCGCCGTATACCGAACGGTACGTACGGTGGTGTGAGAGGACGCTGAATAAAATAATTATTCAGCTCCTACTCGATAATAATTAAATCACGTGAAAAGTTATAAAAAATTTTTATTTTTATTATTGACAAAATGTCATTTTTATTTTATTATATAGTTAAGCGTTTTACTAAAACGTTAAACTAAAATTTAATAGGTGATGAATTTATGGCTGTAACAATAAAAGATATTGCAAAACTAGCGAATGTATCAATTACAACAGTATCGAGAGTTATAAACAATAAAAGTGAAGGGGTTAGTGAAGAAACTAGAAATAGGATTCTTCAATTAGTGAAAGAATTGGGTTATCAACCTAATGCAATAGCACGAGGATTAGTTACTAAAAAAACTAAAACTATCGGTCTTATAATTCCCGATATTTCCAACCCATTCTTTCCTGATATTGCCCGTGGTGTAGAGGATAGTGCTCACATTTACGGTTACAACGTCTTCTTGTGCAATACAGATGACAATTTGGAGAAAGAAAGCGAGTATATAAATGCACTAAAAGAAAAATATGTCGATGGTATAATATTTACCAGCAGTTCTATTCCTAAACATGAACATATTACAGACCTTATAAAAAGTGGTATTCCAGTTGTCATAATGGATAGGCGCATTGATTCTGAAGATATTTATGGTGTGTTTCTTGATAACTACGAAGGTGGTTACATTGCAACAAAGTACCTTATAGATTTAGGGCATAAAAGGATTGGTTGTATAACAGGACCACTGTATATTAGTAATGCTATTGAAAGATTGGAGGGGTATAAAAGAGCTTTGGTAGATAATGAAATAGAAGTCGATAATAGGCTCATATTTGAAGGAGATTATAAGATAAATAGCGGCATAATTGGGGCGGAAAAATTGTTAGAGCATGAAGTAACAGCTATTTTTGCCTCTAATGATTTAATGGCATATGGAGCGTATAAAGCCATACGCTCATATGGTTATAAGATTCCTGACGATATCTCAGTTGTAGGATTTGATGATATACAGCTTTCACAAATACTAGAACCACAGCTTACAACTATAAGGCAACCTGCTTATGATATGGGCTTAACTGCTGCAAGAATGTTAATTAAACTTATCGAAGGGAAAAAAATGAATAAGAAGATTGCTAATTTTAGGCCTCAACTGATAATACGGCAAAGTACAAAAGATATTGTTTAAATAATTTTAGCGAAGCGTAGTATGTGATGTAATGGAAGGATTTTTGCAATAACTACAAAACAAATATTCTTTAAAAACATTGTGAAGTTAGAAATGGTTAGTAAATTCGAAGTAAAAATATATGAAATAAATACATGTAGGTTGTTTTATTTGTGTTATCAATTACCAATTTATTCTTATAAATGTTTTTAAAGGATTATAGGTTAAAAGCTCTTACTAAAACCATGTAATCCTTTAAAATAGATTGTAAAATCCTATAATATATAAATTTAAAAACTTGTGAGGATTTTACAAAAATTGACTCAAAAATTTTAAAAATGGAGGGAAATAAAAATGAAAAAATTTTTGACAATTTTGACACTATTGTTATTAGTTTTGGCAATGACTTTAACAGCCTGCGGAAAAGCTAATAATGCACCTGAAAAACAAAATACAACTTCGACTAATGCAGAAAAGCCCCTTAAAGTTGTTCTTCTTATAAATGGAACATTAGGTGACAAATCATTTTTTGATTCGGCTAATCATGGAATGGAATTAATCAAACAAGAATATGGTGACAAAGTGGTAACTAAGACAATTGAAATGTCATATGACCAATCAAAATGGGAACCAACTCTCCAAGATGTGTCCGAACAAGATTGGGATATTATAATTGTTGGTACCTGGCAGATGACTGAATATCTCGAGAAGATAGCTCCACAGTATCCGGATAAAAAATATATAATATTTGATACGTCGGTTGATTATTCAAAGGGTAATTTATCAAATGTGTATTCAATATTGTATAAACAAAATGAGGGTTCCTTCCTTGCAGGAGCGCTTGCCGCAAAAATTGCAGATTCAAATATGCCTCTTGTAACTGGTAAAAAATTAATAGGATTTTTAGGCGGAATGGATATACCTGTTATAAATGATTTTCTTGTGGGATATATTCAAGGTGCTAAATATGTGGATAAGGATATAAAAGTAGCCATTTCTTATATAGGAGACTTTTCTGATTCGGCAAAAGGTAAAGAATTAGCACTTGCACAATATGATCAAGGAGTAACCATAGGATTTAATGTTGCAGGACAGGCTGGACTTGGCCAACTTGATGCTGCAAAAGAAAAAAATAGATACGTTATAGGTGTTGATTCAGATCAGGCATTGTTGTTTTCCTCAGACCCCGCTAAAGCAAATTTAATTGTTACTTCAGTTTTAAAAAGAGTTGATAATTCTCTTTTAAGAGCAATAAAAATGTATAAAGAAGGCACATTAAAATTCGGAGAATCTGAATCACTAGGACTTAAAGAACAAGCCGTAGGTTTAGCGGATAATGAATATTACAGGAAAATAGTACCAGAAGAGTTTAGAAAATTTGTAGAAGACCTAAAAGTTAAAATAATTAATGGAGAAATAAAAGTAGATTCTGCATTAGGAATGGATACAAATAAACTTAATGAAATAAGAAATTCTGTTAAGCCTTAAAACTATAAAGGTTGGGTATATGCATTAATTGTTTGTTAATGCATATACCTATCTTGATAAATAGGAGGAACTGGGATGAAATTTGAAGTATTAAAGATGGAAAATATTACTAAAGTTTATCCAAATGGAATAGTAGCAAATAAGGGAGTAAATTTTTCAGTAAAAGGCGGGGAAATACATGCTTTAGTTGGGGAAAATGGAGCGGGAAAAACGACATTAATGAAAATACTTTTTGGGCTTGAACATCCAGAAGAAGGAGCAATATATATAAATGGTAATAGAGTGAGTATAAATTCCCCGATAGATGCGATAAAAAATGGTGTAGGGATGGTTCACCAACATTTTATGCTTGTTCCTTCACTTACTGTTGCAGAAAATATAATTTTAGGAGTAGAGCCACAAAAAAATGGGTTTATTAATTTTAAAAAAGCGTTAGAAATTACTCAAGCATTATCAGAAAAATATAATTTAAATGTGGATCCTAAAGCTGTAGTTGAAGATCTTCCTGTTGGGATGAAACAAAAAGTGGAAATATTAAAAGCTCTTTTGAGAGGCGCTAAAATATTAATACTCGATGAACCTACTGCTGTTTTAACGCCACAAGAAACAGAGGAATTGTTTAACCAGCTTATCCAGTTAAGGAATAACGGTCATACGATTATATTTATTTCCCATAAATTAAATGAAGTAAAGCAAATATCTGAGAGAGTTACAATAATGAGAAATGGCAGAAATGTAGGTGTGTTTAATACAGTAGATATTAGTGAACAAGACATATCAAAACTCATGGTAGGAAGAGATGTAATTTTGAAAATTGAAAAAACTAAAAGCAAACCAGAAGATGTAATATTAAGTGTAAAGAATTTAAGTTATATAAATGAGGCAGGCAAAGTAGTTTTAAAAAATATAAATTTTAATGTTAGAAAAGGGGAAATATTAGGTGTTGCTGGAGTAGAAGGGAATGGCCAAAGAGAACTTGTTGAAATTATTACTGGACTTAGAAAGCCTGATAAAGGAGAAGTAAAAATAAATGGTCATCAAATAAATTATTTGACAATCAAAAAAATAAGGGAGCTAGGGACTTCACATATACCAGAAGATAGGATGACTTATGGAGTTGCAGCGGATGCTTCAATAATGGAAAATTTAGTATCTGATAGATTCGAAAAAAGAGAGTTTAATAGAGGAGTTTTCATGGATATAAAAAAATAAATAATTTATCTAACCAATTAGTAAAAGAGTTTGGAATTAATTGTAGTTCCCCCAATCAAAAGGTAAAAATGCTATCAGGAGGCAATATCCAGAAAGTTGTGGTGGCAAGAGAATTTTCTTCGAATCCAAAACTTTTAATTGCTAATCAACCTACAAGAGGTATTGATGTTGGCGCTACTGAATTTATACACAAAAGAATTGTTGAATTGAGAGATAAAGGAGTAGCAATTTTGCTTATATCTGCAGATTTAAATGAAGTAATGGAGTTAAGTGATAGCCTTATAGTTATGTTTGGTGGTGAAATTGTAGCTTATTTTGAGGATGCTTCTAAAGTTACTGAAGAGGAACTTGGAGCTTATATGTTGGGTCTAAAAAAACAATCTTTAGAAGAGATAAGGAGAGTTTTATATGCGTAAAGAAGCAATATTCGAGATAGCAAGAACTTTAATCGCTATACTTATTTCGCTTTTACTTGCTTTTGTAATTATATTATTTATAAGCAAACAACCGGGAGAAGCACTATCAAAATTTTTGGTGGGACCCCTATCAAAGGTTAGATATTTTAGTAATGTTCTTGAAATGGCTATACCATTAACCTTTACTGGCCTTGCAATAAGTGTTATGTTTCAGGCAAAGCAATTTAATCTTGGAGCAGAAGGTGCATTTTTTGTAGGTGCTGTAACAGCCGCGGTTATTGGAATTACCTTTAGTTTTCCCAATGGAATACATCCACTTGTTGCAATAATTTGTGGCGGATTAGTTGGAGGTACCTTTCTTTTTATACCAGCAATTTTAAAGGTAAAATGGAATGCTAATGAGCTCGTCTCTTCCCTTATGCTAAACTATATACTGTTTTATCTTGGGATATTTATTATAAATTATTATTTCAGGGATTCAATGGCTGGTGCAATGGTATCGTATAAACTTAAGACTACAGCACTGATACCTAATCTTATACCTCGGACGAGATTACATTATGGACTGTTACTTGTAATAACAATGATTGTAATTGTATATTACTTTATGTACAGAACAAAATGGGGCTATGCTATAAGAATGACAGGATTAAATCAGAAGTTTGCAGAGTATTCAGGAATAAATATAAAATTAGTTATGCTTTATGCTCAGATAATAGGTGGTATAATTGCAGGAATGGGAGGAGCTACTGAATTACTTGGAATGTATACAAGGTTTGAATGGCAAATGTTACCTGGATATGGATGGGATGGTGTAATAGTTGCAATACTTGCAAGAAATAATCCTTTGTTAGTACCAGTGGCGGCAATTTTTCTTTCTTATTTGCGAATAGGTGCTGATTTAATGGCTAGGATGACCGATATCCCAAGTGAAGTTGTATCTATCATACAAGCACTGGTAATAATGCTTGTTGCAGCTGAAAGCTTTCTTGCAAGTTGGAGACATAAAATTGTTGTGAAAAAAGCAAAAGAAGAAATGGCTATTAGTAATGGAGGTAAATCTAAATGAATATTATAGAAATCATTTTTTCAGCCAATTTTGTTTATGCAATTTTGAGAGTTACGACTCCTATATTATTCGCGGCTCTTGGAGCTATTGTATCGGATAGAGCTGGAGTTATAAATATAGCTTTGGAAGGTACCATGTTAGCAGCTGCTTTATCTGGAGTAATTATAAGTGCGCTTACACATAGTGCCTGGCTAGGTCTTTTAGCAGCTTTAATAACGGGTGTTATGATGTCAATACTCCTTGCATATTTTTCTATAAATTTGAAAACGGACATAGTATTAGCAGGGATAGCCTTAAACCTCCTTGCTAGTGGAGGAACCATATTTGTTCTTTATTTAGTTGCTCATGACAAGGGAATTTCTTCTTCTTTAAAGAGTGAAGTGTTACCCAAAGTAACTATTCCTTTAATAGAAAAAATACCTTTCTTAGGGTCAATATTATCAGGACACAATATTTTAACATACGTCGCTTTAGGGACAGTTTTTTTAGTATATATATTATTATACAAAACACCACTTGGTTTAAGAATAAGAGCTGTTGGCGAAAATGCTGATGCAGCTGATTCAGTAGGGGTAGGTGTTAATAAAGTTAGATATATTGCACTTATACTAAGTGGTTTACTTGCTAGTTTTGGTGGTGCTTATATGTCAATGGGATATGTATCATGGTTCTCAACTAATATGACTGCGGGAAGAGGATTTATTGCTCTTGCAGCAGAAGCTATGGGAAAAGGAACACCTATTGGGACTTTCCTTGCATCACTTTTGTTTGGTTTTGCAGGAGCATTAGCTAGTAATCTACAATCTTTTAGAATACCTTCGGAATTTGTACAAATGATTCCTTATATAGTAACAATAATAGGTCTTGTTATATATTCATCGAGTCAAGCAAATAAAATTATTAAAAAATAGGTGACTGCAAAATGAGATAAATATTAGAGTAAAAAAGTTACATTACAAGGAACAAAATAAAGAAATTACATTTTAAAGTCATGCTCAAGACGGAAAAAGAGAAATGGAAGAAAGATACAAATTCAAAAAAGACAATACTTAACACACCTTTTTAATGTAAAAAGGTGACAAACAAATCAAACCATAAGAACAAGTTATCAAGCCAAAAGTTTTTTCAAAGATAAAGGATGTTCAAAAGTACCAAGCTTTGCAGTAATAATTAAACCAATATGCTGAGTGATAGCCCCAAGAAAAACATCAGCTTTGATTGACCTGGTATTTATGAGTTTAAAGCTATCAACAGCGATAGAACTTTTTAAAAGAGAAATAGATTTTTCAATAATAGGGCGTTTTTCATAAAGTTTGGACCACTTTTTAGAGTTACGAGGGACAACAGTATTTTTTCTAAAATCAATATCAAGGGTAGTATAGAATATTCTGCCACATTTAGAAGAGGTACAAGGGTTATCACATTCAAGAATATAAGTAGTTTTACCATTTAGTCTAACTTTTTTGGACATAGGGCAAAGCCATTTAATTCTGGTAGTTCTACCTTTTTCCCGAACGATACCATCATAGGACATTTTAAGAGAAGGGTCACGGGGACAGGTAGGGATACCATCAGAGTTAAAAGTAGGTTGAGGTAAGTTTTTAGAATTTCGAGGGTTAATAGGGATAATAGGGATTATGCCATGCTCTGAGAGCAAGTATTTGTAATTATCAAAAGAATCAAACCCGGCGTCACCTAAGAAGTATCTATAAGAGAAATTAGGATGTAAATTAAAGAATTCATTAAGAGAAGGGATTAAAGTTTTAGAATCATATAAATCTTTAGACTCGGCAGCAGATTTAGCATCATTGACATCTAAAGAATCATCGTCATAGAAACTAATATGCTGAATAATGCCTAAGCCATTAGTGAGGATGGTAACTTTGATAGAGTAACAATAATGGCCATTAATATAAGAGAATTTAGCATCAGGATTAGAGTGAGCGAACTTAGGCATTTTAGAACAAGCATAAGAGTGGGCATTAAAATCAGGATTAGATTTAGAAAGCTTTTTAACATTTCTAAATAAAGAATCAAAGAACTTAGGATTATTTTCTCTGACATAAGGTTGAAAGCCAGTAGTATCAGCGATGAGGATATTAGAAAGTGAAGGATTAATAGCCTTACAAATAGGCTCAGTTAAATTAACAAGATTATTGAAGAAATTCTCCAAATCTTTGAGGAAAATGGATTTAAATCTAGAGAATTGAGAAGGATGAGGGACTCTTTTAAAGCCACAAAGCTCTCTTAATTCTTTAGATAGCTTAAGAACATGGACAAGGAGTTGAACAGTAGGGATAGAGAGAATTTTTTGGATAAACAAAGCAGTGAGCATAGACTCAAGGGAAAAATCTCTATGACGCCCGAAGTGAGAATAATAATGGGCGTAAAAAGAAGGCGGAATAAGTTCAGATAAATCAATAAAGGAATCAAAGAGTTTAATAAACTTGGGTTTATCTTCCTCAAAGAAAGATTGAACATCAACGTAAATATCGGCGAGATAAAGTTGTTTAGCTTTGGTTTTCATAGGAGTTCCCCCCTTTCTTTCCGTGATTCGGCCTTTTATATAAATTCGACGAAAGCGGGGGAATTCCTTTGAAAATATACAGCAGAATCCCTTAATCCATAAGGATTTTGGGATTCTGCAAAGACCTAATTATTAAAAAAGCAAAGGGGGAATAAAAAGTATGAGAAAACCTGTGATTATTGACTGTGATCCTGGGCATGATGATGCTATAGCTCTTCTTTTGGCGTTTGCAAATGATAAACTTGATGTCAAAGCAGTTACTACTGTTGCAGGGAATCAGACAATTGAAAAAACTTTTAATAATGCCCTTAAAGTTCTTAGTTTTGCCGGAATAAATACTGTTGTAAGTAAAGGTGCAGAAAAACCTCTTTTAAGAGATTTAATAACAGCGCCAGAAGTTCACGGAGATAGTGGCTTAGATGGTCCTGAACTTCCACCCCCTAATTTTAAACCTAGTAGTAAAAATGCTGTTGAAACTATTATGGAAGTAATAAATGAAAGCAATGAAAAAATCACTATAATACCTACAGGACCTCTTACTAATATAGCCACAGTACTACTTTCTAATCCTGAAATAAAAGCTAAAATAGAGAGAATTGTATTAATGGGAGGATCAATGATAGGTGGTAATTGGACTCCTGCAGCGGAATTCAACATACTTGTTGATCCTGAAGCTGCGAGTATTGTATTTAATTCTGGGGTACCTATTACTATGTGCGGCCTTGATGTTACGCATAAGGCACAAATATATAAAGAGGAGGTTGAAGAAATTAGGAATATTGGGAATAAAGTTGCTATTATGGTTGCAGAGCTTCTTGATTTTTATGGAAAATTTCATGAACGTTTTGGTTTTAAGGGAATGCCATTACATGATCCAGTAGCTGTAGCATATGTTATTGATCCCACGATAGTAACAACTCAATCTTTTTATGTTGAGATAGAAATAAAAGGAGAATTTACTAATGGATGTACTGTTGTAGATTACTATTATGTACTCAAAAAACCCAAGAATGTTGAAGTAGTGCTTGATATTGATAGAGAGCGATTTATTAAAATGTTGTACGATGCTATGAGGAAATACAATTGAGGAGGGATCGAAATTGAAAAAAAGTGTAATTATAGATTGTGATCCTGGAGTTGATGATGCAATAGCGCTTTTTATGGCATTTGCTAGTGAAAAACTTGATATAAAAGCAATAACAACTGTTGCAGGAAATGTAAGGTTAGAAAAAACATCTAAAAATGCTTTAAAATTAACTGAATATGTTGGCTATGATGTAAAAGTCGCAAAAGGTGCTTCAAAGCCAATAATTAGGGAGCTTGTGACGGCAGAATTTGTCCATGGACAGTCAGGACTGGGGAATATGGTGTTACCTGAGCCTGATGGTGCTTTTTACACTAAAAATGCCTATGATACGATATATGAAGAAGCAACGAATTGCGAAAATGGGTTAGAAATAATAGCACTTGGACCATTAACAAATATTGCAATTACTCTACTTAAATATCCAGAAATAAAAGAAAAACTAAAACACATCACTATAATGGGAGGATCTACGGAATTAGGGAATCATACTCCTGCAGCAGAATTTAACATTTATGTTGATCCTGAAGCAGCAAAGATTGTGTTTGAATCGGGGATTCCTATCACTATGGTAGGACTTAATGTTACAAATAAGGCATATATTACAGCAAAAGATCTAGAAGAGATATTATCGTATAACAATAGACCTGCTGAACTTGTGGGTAAAAGTTTGATGTCTCTTGTGGATTTTTTTAAAAACCTAGATTTTAAAGGAGTGCCTCTCCATGACCCGGCAGCAATGGCAACAGCTATTGATGAAGGTCTTTTAGAAACAAAATTATTGCATGTTGATATAGAGACTAAAGGTAATATTACAAGAGGGAAGACAGTTGTTGATATTTACGGAGTTACTGGTAAAAAACCCAATGCAAATGTTGCTGTTGATATAGATCGTGAAAAATTTATAAATCTTTTTAAAAGGTTGTTGAAAAGTTATGGTATATGACTTAATTTTGAAAAATAGTAATATAATTGATAAAAAAGGTGAAATAAAAAAGAATTTAAATATATATATAAATCAAGGAGAAATTGTAAGAATATCGGGAGAGTCCAAAGAGGTAGCTAGTGCAAAAGAAATAATTGATTGTGGTAATTTATTTATAACTCCTGGTTTAGTTAATCTCCATACTCATTCTCCAATGAATATTTTTAAGGGTATTGCAGAAGACGTAGATATTGAGGATTGGTTTAACAAAGAAATATGGCCTTATGAAAGTAAGATGAAGGAGGTGGATGTGTATTATGGTGCACTTCTAGCAATTGTTGAAATGATTGAAAATGGAGTTACTGCGTTTGCTGACCATTATTTTTATGCCGAAAAAGTTTGTGATGCAGTTTTGGAAACAGGGATAAGAGGGGATATTGCGCCTACTTTATTTGGGGTTTCTGAAAATTTTGATGAAGAATTAAAAAAAGTTTCTCACCTTATTGAAGAAAAGAATGGCATAAATGATCGACTTAGCCTAAGATATGGTCCCCATTCACCTTATACCTGTCCACCTAAAACGTTAAAAAAATTATTGATGCTGCTAAATATTATAAAGTAGGATTGCATATACATATGGCGGAAACAGCAAAGCAGGTAGAAGATAGCATCAATACTTATAGGAAGACGCATTTTGAGATATTTTATGATGCTGGTGGTTTTGATATTCCAACAATAATTGCCCATGGTTTATGGGTGAATGAAGAAGATTTAAAATATTTAAGCAACAGTAGTTATTTTGCAGTAACTCCAAAAACATATATGAAACTTAACATGGGATTAGGGAATATATGGAAATATTATAAGCAGTTAAACATTGGTTTTGGTACAGATGGTGCTGCAAGTTCAAACTCTCTTAGTCCCATTGAACAAGCTCGTTTATTTGCACTTTTAGGGAAACTTAATTATAAAGCAACTGAATATAGATTAGAAGAAATATGGGCAATGATAATGAAAGGACACGAGGTATTAAATTTTAATATTGGAGATATTAAAGTAGGGTGTAAAGCGGACCTAATATTTTGGGACTTAAATAGAGTTAATACTATGCCGGTGTATAATCCCCTTGCTTCAATTATATATAGTGCTGATTCGCAAAATATTATTCATGTTATGGTAAATGGCATTTTTTTAAAGAAGAATAGTAAATTGATGATTGATACTACTGAAATTATAAAAGAAGCTCGTGAACATGCAAAAAAAATTCTTGAAAGGGGAAAAGGGTACTCAAAGATATATTTTTAAAACTTAGGGGTCGATAAAATGAAAGCATGGGAATATGCAAAAAAACTGATACAAAAAGGCAAACCAACAGTTTTGTCAGAAGAGGAGCAGACATGGGATATTATAGAGATACTTGAGCTTCGAGAGGATGAAAGGCTTAAAATGTTATGGCGTAGCAGAGTTCCGGGGTCTGGGGCGGAAGAAAGTCTCGCTATCGCTGCAGTTCAAAGTATGGATAATCGAGGAATGGAGGTTTCGAAAGCTGAGGAATTAATTCCACTGGGGCTTGAGGCTCTTGAAAGGGATGATATGATCGAACTTAATAAAATAACCAGTAGAATATTTCATGAATTATATAAAGCTAAAAAGAATACAAATTCAGAATACTGGAAATTTAAAGAGTATAGATGTTGGGAAGAGTATAAAAATAGTGTTGAATTTATTCCATCGTCCTCTTATGATGTTTTTTCTGATGAGTATAAAACAAAAATAGCAGGAGGTTGGATAGCGCAAATATGTGGAGGAGCTTTGGGAACAGCATTAGAAGGTTATACAACAGATAATTTAAGGGAAGTTTTTGGTGAAATTAGAGGATATGTCAGAAAGCCAAACACTTATAATGATGATATAACATATGAGCTTGCATTTTTAAAAGCTTTTGAAAAAAAAGGTTATAATGTAACTTCAGAAGATATTGCTATGGAGTGGGTTGCGCTTATCCCTTTTGGTTGGTCTGCAGAGGATGTTGCTCTTAAAAATTTGAAACAAGGTATATTTCCTCCTGAAAGTGGTTATTTTAATAATCCATTCTATGAATGGATAGGTGCTCAAATGAGGGGAGCAATTTGTGGTATGGTAGCACCAAGCAACCCTGAAGAAGCTGCACGACTTGCATGGATAGATGGTGTAATAAGCCATTACAATAATGGAGTAATAGGAGAAGTATTTAATGCTATTATGGTATCGCTTTCATTTGTCGAAAATGATGTAAGAAAAATTGTAGAGAGTTCTATAAATATGCTTCCAAAAGATAGTGAATACTATTCTGTTATAAAGTATGCATTAGATATGTGCTTGAAAAGCGATAGTTGGGAAAAGGCATGGAGAAATTGTGAAAAAAGATTAGAGAGATATAATTGGGTTCATGCCTATCCTAATGCCGCTGCAGAAGTAATAGCATTGTGGTTTGGTAATGGAGATTTTGATGAGACAATGCACATTGTAGCTATGGAAGGACAAGATGTTGATTGTAATGCAGCGCAAATAGCAACAATAATAGGGATAATTAAAGGGATAAATGAAATCGGGGATAAATGGATTACTCCTATAGGAGATAAATTAACTACATACATGAGAAATATGAAACGAATGAAAATAAGTGATTTAATAGAATGGACAATTGAGAGTGTTATTGCGGCAAATAAGAAAAAATAAATTTTGGTTGAGATATGATTTTTTAATATTCTCTCAATTAAAATCGTACTGTTAGAACTTATAGTTATACGAGGTGATTGGCTTGAAAATAGTAATAATAGGCAGTATTAATAGGGATTATACCGCGCAAGTTAAGAAATTGCCTGAAAAAGGAGAAACAGTGATTGCATCAAGTTACAAAATTTCTATTGGAGGTAAAGGAGCAAATCAAGCAGTAGCAGCTAAAAGGCTTGGAGCACAAGTATATATGATAGGGGCTGTTGGCAATTCTGATGGAGGGAGAGACATAATTAAAAAGCTTGAATCAGAAGGAATAGATGTTTCAGGGGTATTATTTACTGAAGAAGTTACTGGGAATGCAATGATTACAATTGACGAATTAGGATTTAATACTATAGTGGTATATCCAGGTGCTAATGCCAAACTAGACTCTTCCTGGATTGAAAGACATAGTAAAATTATTGAAGAGGCGGACTTTGTGATTTTACAGTTAGAAATTCCTTTAGAAACTGTCGAAACAGCTGTTAAGCTTTCAAAAAAGTACAATGTAAAAGTCATTTTAAATCCAGCGCCGGCTAAGGAAATACCTGATGAGGTTTATAAATATATAGATATAATTACTCCAAATGAAGTAGAACTTACACAATTGACAGGTACAACGGATATAAAAGATGGGGCAAATATGTTAATTGAAAAAGGTGTTAGTGAAGTTATAGTTACTCTCGGAGAAAAGGGAAGTTATTATACAAATGGTCAAGAAGAAATTTTTTCAGAGGCAGTACCTGTAAATACTATTGATAGTACGGCGGCTGGAGATTCTTTTAATGCAGCAATTGCTGTAGCATTGTGTGAAAATATGAATATAAAATCAGCACTTAATTTTGCGAATATTGTTGGAGCGTTAACTACTACCAAAATGGGGGCGCAAGATTCTTTGCCCTACAGAGATGAAGTGGAAAGTTTCAGAATTAAGCTACAGAAATAATTATTTTAGTTATAAAAAAACAGAAAAGTTTATTAAAATAACATCAAAAATAGTTAAAGAGCCAAAAATGCTGGCTCTTTTTATATAGATTTTTTGATAGGTTGAGTTACTTCTAAAACATTTTATGAAACCAAATTACAAAACCATAAAAAATACTTGAAATATTATTTCATAAGTAGTATAATATAAACTAGAAAGGAGTGTAAACATTAACATGCCAGGAGATATAGAGAAAATTAGAGCAGTTATTAATAATTTAAAACCATCAGAAAGAAAAATTGCTGAGTATATAATTGAAAATGCTGATAAGATTTCAGATTTATCTGTAGCTGAACTTGCAAAAAACAGCAATACCAGTGAAGCAAGTGTTGTGAGATTTTGCAAAAGTCTCGGATACAAAGGATATCAAGATTTAAAAATAAAAATTGCTGCAGACTACACATATAAGACAAAAAGTATTCAAGGTTTTGTTAATATAGATGATGATATTAATACCATAATTGTGAAAATATCTAAAAATAATATGGACTCAATAGAAAAAACAATGGATATGTTAGATAGAAACGAAGTAGAAAGAGCTGTTATTGCTATTTTAAATGCCAATAAAATAGACATTTATGGAGTTGGAGCATCTGCTATTGTTGCACAAGATATGTTGCAAAAATTTATGAGGATAAATAAATCTTGTACGGCATACAGTGATTCTCACATGCAACTTGCATCTGCGGCTAATCTTCGCCAAGGAGATGTGGCAATTGGTATTTCGTATTCAGGTCAAACAGCAGATACTGTTGACGCTTTAAGGATAGCTAAAAATTCGGGTGCCACAACAATTTGTATAACAAGGTTTGGTAATTCACCTATAACAGAAGTTTCAGATATAAAACTTTTTGTATATTCTACTGAAGCAATCTTTAGAAGTGGTGCAATGGCATCAAGGATGGCACAACTTAATGTAGTAGATATATTGTTTTCTATAATAGCCTGCAGGAAATACGATGAGGTAATAAAATATTTAGAAAATACAAGTGAAGCGGTCTCATCAAGAAAATACTGAAGGAGAGGTTTGTATGTTTAATATATTAAAAAAAAGACTGATAAACTATTAATTAAAGCACCTGTTGATGGAGATGTGGTAGAAATAGTAGATGTTCCAGATGAAGTGTTTGCTCAAAAACTTATAGGAGATGGTGTTGCTGTGATACCTGAAGCCGATATATTTGTTTCTCCTGTTGATGGTATTGTAACAGCTGTTTTCCCTACAAAACATGCAATAGGTATTAGGACAAAAGAAGGAATTGAGGTAATGATTCATGTAGGAATTGATACTGTAAAACTAAATGGTGAAGGATTTGTTACGTTTGTAACTGAAGGTGATAAAGTAAAAGTTGGCGATAAACTATTAAAGGTAGAAAGAACTTTAATAAAATCAAAAGCTAAATCACTCGTTTCCCCTATAGTAGTAACTAATATGGATAGGATAAAAGAATTTAAAAAAATGACAGGTAAAGCGACTGCTGGGCAGACCGTTGTAATTGAGGCGGTTATTTAATTTGGTTCAATGTGAAATAAATTTTCATAAATACTTCATATTTATGAAACAATACAACATATAAGGAGGTGGGAGGTAAATATATAAGATTCATATGTTTAATTATCATTACCATTTAAATACTAAATTGAAGATAGGGGGATTAAGAATGTCAAGAGAAAAAGAAATAGCCCAAGGAATTATTAAAGAGTTGGGCGGAAAAGAAAATGTCATATCAATCACCAATTGCATGACAAGATTGAGAGTGCTTGTCAAAGATTATGACAAGGTTAACAGAGAAGCTTTGGGGAAAATTGACGGTGTTATTAAAGTCAATGAAGAGGGTGGAGAGTTACAAGTTATTGTAGGACCTGGTCTTGCTAACAAGGTAGAAAGTGAGGCATCAAAAATACTAGGTGGTACTAAAGTTGGAAAAGCAGAAGAAGTTAAAGCAGCAATTAGTGCCAAAAACCAAACACCTTTTAAACTTCTCTTGAGAAGAATTGCTAGTATATTTATTCCTTTGATTCCAGGTTTAATTGGTGGTGGTTTAATACTTGGCATTACCAATGTTGCGACAAAATTTAATTGGATTGCGGACAAAAATTTATTGGCTATGTTAAGTTTGTTAGGCAGTACTATTTTTACGTATATGGGTATTATGGTAGGTATGAATACTGCTAAAGAATTTGGAGGTTCTCCTACAATTGGAGGTATTCTTGCTGGTATTATTTATAACCCTGCATTAGCTAATATTACAATTGGGGGGAAAGCTTTAGTCGTAGGTAGAGGCGGAATTATTTCTGTTTTAATTGCAGCAGCATTTGCAAGTTGGCTTGAGAAAAACATTAGGAAAAGAATGCCTAACAGTATAGAATTGCTTGCAACTCCGTTGCTTACAATTTTGATAGCAGGTTTTGCGACTTTGTATGTATTACAACCTTTAGGCGGATATATAGCTGATGGTATTGGCAAAGCAGTAACTGTTGCAATTGCAGGAAAAGCTGGTGTATTTACAGGATTTATACTTGCTGGTACATTTTTACCATTAGTTATGACAGGTTTGCATCAGGGTTTGACACCTATCCATGTGCAGTTAATTGAGTCGACAGGAGTTACTATATTACTTCCTATTTTAGCGATGGCGGGAGCAGGTCAAGTTGGAGCTGCATTAGCAGTATATGTGAAGACCAAGAGCAAACAACTTAAAAAAATTATAGAAGGTTCAATACTTGTTGGTATTCTTGGCATTGGAGAGCCATTGATTTACGGTGTTACATTACCACTTGGTAGGCCTTTTATAGGGGCATGTATAGGAGGTGCTTTTGGCGGAGCTTTTGAAGCCCTTAAAGTAGTTGGTGCAAGAGGATTGGGTATCTCCGGTGTACCATTAGCTGCATTAATTGAGCCAAATAAAATTATTTATTATGTTTTAGGATTATTGATATCGTATACTGCAGGATTTATAGCTACCTACCTGTTAGGATTTGAAGATCCAGTTGATGAAGAAATAGAAAATTCACAACCATTTACTTTTAATGTTTAACGTAACTTAAAAAGGGGCAATTTGCCCCTTTTTAAGGGGAGGTGATAAGGTGGCTGTTGGTATTTCAGTTTATACTACAGAAGACTTTGCACAGCAAAAGAACAAGGAATATATAAAAATGGCAAAAGACAATGGGATAAATATGGTTTTTACGTCGATGCATGTGCCTGAGGTTGAATATGATAAAAAATTAAATGAATTTGAAGATTTAATTAAATATATTAAATTACTAGATATGAAATTAACTATTGATATTTCACCTGTAACAATGAATATATTAAATTCCTCAATAACAGATTTAAAACCTTTTTATGATTTGGGAGTAGATTGTTTAAGACTTGATTATGGTTTTACTGCAGAGGAAATAGCTGAAATGACAAACAACAAATACGGAATTAAAATAGAGTTAAATGCCAGCACAATAACAAAAGAAGAAATAGAGAAATTGATAAAGCTAAAAGCTAATATAGATAATTTGACAACTTGCCACAATTATTATCCTAAACCGTATACAGGTCTTTCCTATAAGTTTTTTAAAGAAAAGACAATGATGATAAAAAATTACGGACTTAACGTATCGGCATTTATTCCTTCTTTGAAAGGTAGGAGAGGGCCAATATATGAGGGATTGCCGACGCTTGAAATGCATAGAAACATAAAACCTTACACAGCAGCGAGACATTTAATTTATTCTGGGTTGATAGATGACATATATTTTGGGGATGCATATGCATCTATAAATGAAATAAGAGATGTTATCTCAATAAATAAAGATGTGATTGAATTGAATATCAATCTTATTATGGATATAACAGATTATGAGAAAGACATAATTTTTGCTGGTATTCATACAAATAGGTCTGATGCTTCTGAATACATTATAAGATCAGAGGAATCAAGGGGTTATGCAAAGATAGGGAAAGCAATAAAGCCGCATAATTGCATTGAAAGAAAGAAATACAGTGTTACAATTGATAATTACGGTTTTAAAAGATATTCGGGAGAGCTTAATATTTGTTTGATTGATATGCCTCAAGATGAAAGAGTAAATGTGGTAGGACATATACCTGAAGAAGAACATATATTGGTAGATTTAATTAAACCGGGGACAAAATTTAAATTTAGAAAGGGTTGATATAATGGATTTAGATAAACTTATAACAGAAGGAAGAAACCCTGATACACTTGATATTGATAGATTAAGTACAGAAGATATGTTAAAAAAAATAAATAATGAAGATAAAAAAGTTCCAATAGCTGTTGAAAAAGAAATACCTAATATAGCAAAAGCTGTTGATATTATAGCAGAAAAATTAAAACAAGGAGGAAGGCTTATATACATTGGTGCTGGTACAAGTGGAAGGCTTGGAATTCTCGATGCGTCCGAATGTCCACCAACTTTTGGAGTAGATCCAGAAATGGTGCAAGGGATTATTGCGGGTGGAGATGTTGCAATAAGAAGGTCAGTAGAAGATGCGGAGGACAAAGAAGATCTTGGCAAAGAAGATTTAAAGAAAAAGAATTTGTCAAGTAAGGATGTTGTGGTAGGCATTGCAGCTAGTGGCCGAACGCCTTATGTTTTAGGAGCGCTTAGATATGCTAAAGAGGTTGGCGCACATACAATAGGGATATCCTGCAATCCGGATAGTGAGATGAAAAAAATAGTTGATATAATGATAGCGCCTGTTGTAGGGCCAGAAGTAATTATGGGTTCTACCAGAATGAAAGCAGGAACTGCACAAAAATTAGTATTAAATATGCTATCTACAGGTGCTATGATAAAACTTGGCAAAGTTTACAGCAATTTAATGGTGGACGTAAAAGCTACAAATGAAAAATTAATTAACAGAGCAAAACGCATTGTAAAATTAGCAACGGATGCAGATGAAAAAGTAATTGAAAAAATACTTAAGGAAACTAATTACAATGTTAAATTAACAATTTTAATGATATTAACGGGACTTAACCAAAATAAAGCAAAAGAATTTTTAGATAGGTCTAATGGTTATATTGCAAAGGCATTAATGCTTAATGAGAATAAGTCTTAAGAATAAATTTGAAGAGAAATTGAATTTATTAGAAAGTTTTGTCTAAACTGAAAGGCGGATTAGTTTCCGCCTTTTATAAAAAATTTTTCGAAATCATATTGACACTGATGAATAAAAATGCTATATTATAAATGTACAAAATATTGTATATTGTCCGGGTGATTGAATGATTAAGGATCTATTAACTAAAAATGGAATTGCCGTTACGATGTTGGCACGAGAAATGCTTTCTTTAAAATGTGGAGATAGAATTGAAACGATAGGAGAATATGCCAAAAAATTTGACCTCGGGCGTGGGACAATACAAACTGCTTTAAAGTATTTAGAAGATAATGAAGCAATTGAATTAGAGCCACGAGGGCATTTAGGTACGTATATAAACAATATTGACTACAAAAAATTATGGGAATATGCGGGACTTACTATTGTTTCAGGGGTAATGCCTCTTCCGTATTCAAAAAGATATGAAGGGTTAGCTACAGGTTTATATAAAGTATTTGAAAAGGGGAAAATACCTTTTAATATGGCATATATGAGAGGAAGCGAAAGAAGGTTAGAGGCACTATTAAATGGAAAATATGATTTTGCCATAATGTCGATGTTGGCAGCAAAATTGTATATTGAATCTGGTAAAAATTTAAAAATAGTAGTTGATTTTGGACCAAATACAAACGTAAGCACTCATCGTATAATATTTTCAAATAATGCGAAAAATGCGATTGAAGATGGGATGAAGATTGCTATAGATCCAACTTCATTAGACCAATTTATATTGACTTACTATGAATGTGAGGGAAAGAATGTAGAGTTTATAGAATTACCGTATAATCAAATTATACCCCATATAATTGAAGGAAAAATAGATGCAGCTGTATGGAACTATGATGAAATAGTTGACAGAGGACTGTCTATTAAAAATGAACCGCTTAAAAGCGAAAAATCGAAAAAAATTAGTGAAGATAATACACGTGCTGTTTTAGTAGTTAAAAGAGATAATTGGGGTGTTGATAAAATAATAAATAGAATTGTTGATAAAGAAGAAGTTATAAAGATTCAGGAACAAGTGTTGTTGAATAAAATATTTCCAGAATATTGATTTATAATTATTCAGATGTTATTTTAGAAGGATTCCGATAAATAGTTTCATGTAATAGTACAAAATACTGTATAATGTTTGGAAGGTTCTACATGAAAGATAAGGTTGTATTTATAACGACATACGCATATATATTATTAAGAATATTTAGATATTTAATATTAAGTTTGAAAATATAAAATAAACGAGAAGGGGATGTATAATGAAACTGTACCCTTTAGAAGCTTTAACTTTAGATGAAGCAAAGAAACTTCAGTTTAAACTTGTAGATATAATTACATATTATTTTCGATGAACAGATTTTTTATCCATGTGAGATTTAGGAGTCATACCTGGATTAGGAAGACCTAGAGCTACAGCCAAGGTAGAAAAGGTAATAGCACAATTTTTTGATGCAATTTTTACTGACGAAAATTACACTGTTTTTAGAACTTATTATATTGGGATTCAAGAAGGTGCTAGTGCTTTATGTTTTTCATTGTTTAAATTTTTAGGCCCTGAAGGGATTGGTAGTGTAGTAGGCAGCAGAAAAATTATTAAAAAAATTCATGAAATGAATTACTCTGGTGGTGGACAAGTACAGGGATTTGAAGCAATAGAAGTTCTTAGAGCTATGGTATGTGTTCCTGTTCAATTGGCAATTCAGAATAGATAAATTGGGTATAAAAATAAATTGCAAGGTGTTAATAATTTTATTAAAAGTTTTATTATTATACTTTGTTGATGAAAACTTTAAATTTTATCTTTCAGAGAGGATGCTTATAATGGATAGAGAGATATTTGAAAGATTAGACATTCTATGTTTATCAAATCAGGTAAGCCAAATTGATAAAGAAAAAACGATCAAAGCTTTGGAATATTTAGAAAAGAAATTAAATGTCAAAATAGAAAAAGAAATTGGTGGTATGTTTGCTACACACTTAGCTAAAGCATTATCGCGTATCAATAATAAAGAAGCTATAGAAAAAACTCCTGAACAAGTGGAAAAAGCTATAGAAAACTGTCCAGAATTATTAGAAGAGGCTGAAAATCTTTTCAAGAATATTCTGGGCATAGAAAAAGTTCCAACGGGTGAAATAAGTTTTATAGCTATGTATATCTGCTTGCTGCTAAATGCTGATTTTGAAAAGGAGGTGAAAAAGACTTTGTGAAATGATAATTTTTGTTATAGGAAATTAAGAAAAAGGAGGATGAGAAAATGAATGAGAAAATACCTATTCGTATAGTGGTAGGAGGCCTTAATAAAGATGCTATAGCGAGAGTTGCAAAATTGGTTGGAGGAGAGAATGTCATAGTAGAAGTAATGTCAGATTTTGAAGCTGCAAAAAAAATAAAAGAAGGAGGTGCAGATTATTATTTTGGTGCTTGTAATAGTGGAGGAGGTGCTGCTTTATCAATTCCGATAGGTATATTAGGATATACTAAATGTGCTACTGTAGCAAAAGCTGGTGGTCGTCCTAAAGCGGATGAAATTGAAAAACTTGTACGAGATGGAAAAATTGCTTTTGGTATGTCGGTGGAAACTATTGATGAAGCAGTACCAATGCTGGTAAAAAGCATTCTTAAGAAACATGGGATTTAGAAAATTATAGAGGGGAGAGAAAAAAATGCTTGTTAAGTTAGTTATTGTTGGAGTGCTATGTGCTTTAACATCTTTAGCTTCTCATTTTGGGCGCGCAGTTTTTCATGATGGTATACGTCCAATAATGCCAGAGTATTATCAAGGACGAATGAAGAGGTCAGAAATGACCGCAGTAGCATTTGGTTTAAGTGCAGGGTTTGTGGTATCAATGGGAATAGCTTTTACACTTTCTTCAAAACTTTTGAATCCTTGGTTGCTTTTTTTACCAACAGATATTTTAGGAGTTTTAGCTCCTTATTCCTGGCTTGCAGCAATATTAGGTGCTGGATGGGGAATAGGAGTAACAGCATTTTTTGATATATTAGTGGTTCTGTTTAAAGCAATGCCGGTAAATATATTAGATCCTTTTAGTGCATTGTCATCACCAGTTATAGCTGGGTTCGCTTTGTTTCCTGTTTTAGCTATCTTTTTACAGTTTGGATGGAGAAAAGGCCTAATTACTTTAGTACTTGAACTTATAGCACGTCAACTGGCAGCATTAAAGATAATTACTGTCGGAGGAACTCCAATATATGCGGAAGCCTTAGAAATGTTTATCGGTGTTATTATGCTGGTGGTTTTTGCAATACTCAAAGATATAAAAGCTAATAAAGATAACACTTCAAATATTTCAGGTGAAAATATCTTTGCGGTTAATACTAAACGTATTTTCGATTCATTGCCCTTATTGATGATTATAGGTGGTTTAGTGTCGCTTATTAGTAATATGAAATGGTTTGCTGGTTCAGAAGTTGACTTTCAATTATTAAGTCAGATTTATGCTACAGGGAATAATCAACAGCTTATTAGTGTGGCTGCTGCTGATTTTGTTCGTGGGTTAGCGTTTCTGCCTTTAATTGTTACTACATCATTGGCATCGGGTGTCTATGGTGTTGTAGGATTAACTTTTGTTTATCCAGTTGGTTATTGGTTAGCACCTGCATTATTTGGGGATGGTGTCTTTGGACATATTATGGCTTTTGTATTAGGAGCTCTAACGATATTAGTAGAGGTGTCTGCTTTACGATTAATAGGGGTAGGATTAGAAAAATTTCCATCTATTCGTGAGGCCTCGGATAATATAAGGACTGCTATGAATAATGTATTGGAAATTGCTCTTCTTATAGGTTCTGCTATGGCTGTGCTTAACATGAATCCTGCAGGAGTTGAAGGGCAAAACTGGCTTGCATTTGCCATATTTGTAGCACTTTATATGATAAATGAAGCGCTTGGTCGTCCTATTATAAGGCTCGCTTCACCTCCGCTTGCTGCAATTATTACAGGTATTTTAGTAAATGTATTCTATTTATTACATTTAATGTAGTACGCTTCTATAAATATCCAAATTTCAATTATGGAGGGAAGATATAATTTGAAGAAGAAAATTCAAACTGTAACCGGCGAAATTTTGTGTGACAAAATTAAAGGTACAATGGTACATGAACATATTGTAATGGATCTTTCCCATGTAAGAGGAGAAAATACTTCGATTCTAGGTGATCAAGAAACATTGCCAGGTATTGTTGAAGAGCTGAAAAGTTTAAAAGAACTAGGGGTCAACACAATAGTTGAATTAACAAATATTGGAATGGGGAGAGGGCCTAAACTTTTAAAGAAATTATCTGAAGAAAATGAATTCTATATAATAGTAGGAACTGGTTATTACAAAGAAGGATATTATCCTCCAGAAATTGATGAATTATCAATAGAAGAATTAGAGGAGAAATTGACAAAAGAAGTATTAGATGGTATTGAAAATACATGTATTAAAGCGGGGATATATGGTGAAATAGGGAGCAGTTATAATTTAATGACTGCAAGAGAAGAGAAGGTTTTTCGTGCCGTAGCAAAGTCTCATAAAGTCACTGGTGCACCTATAAGTACTCATTGCGAGCTGGGGACTATGGGGTTAGAACAAAGAAAAATCTTTGATAAAGAAGGTATTCCTCCCGAGAAAGTATCTTTTGGCCATCAAGATTTAAATGAAAATATACATGAACAAATTGAACTTTTAAAATGGGGTGCTTTTATTCAGTTTGATACTATAGGGAAAACAAGATATCGTTCTGATGAAGCGAGAATGCTGAATTTACTTGAACTGATTGATAGAGGATTTGAGAATCAGATTATGCTTTCTTGCGATATTTCAAGAAAAACGTATTTACAAAAATTTGGTGGCCATGGATATGTATATTTATATAGTTCATTTCTGAAAGGACTTAAAGACCAAGGAGTAAGTGATGATATTATAGAAAAATTGACTATCAAAAATCCATGTCGGTTTTTATCCTTTAGAGAAGAAGAGTAGTTTGATTATTTTAAACTTGCCTATTTTAGAAGAACAAACAAAAAATTAGACTTTGAACTCATTAATATAAAGATAGAGGAGAAATTATATGTTTTCACCAATTTCTGTTCAAAAATCAAATGAAATACTTAAATTAACTGGAGCTATTTTGAGAGCTCAGAAGTACATTGGTGCTTCCGTGGTTTCTTTAGTTGAAAATATTGAAGAACAGATAAAAAGTTATTTAAAAAATGATGTTACTCCACCCCTGTGTCTTGTAGGTATAAAAGAAAAAGGAGTACCTATTTGGATCAAAAGTCGCCTTACTCCAGAGAAAGGTTACATTAATATTACGGTAGATAAGATGGCCCCGGGAGGAAGGGCTGTTGATCCCGGGCTTCTAAATCCTCTTACAGGGAAAATGATGACTGGTTCTACGAGTGGTGGAGCTTTCAACCTACTAAATGGAATAATCGATATTGCTATTGGAACGGATGGAGGAGGTTCTGTACTTGGTCCTGCTTTGGCTACACAGTTATTTGCAATGATGGGAAAAGGGCTTGGGTTGGGAACAGGCGAGAGCTACAAGGCCACTGATGGGAGATGGTTTGAGCCTTCAATAGGAGTATTGGGGCGAAATCTTAAAGAAGTGCTTAAAGCAATGGAGGATTTAATTGATATGCCAGGCGCATTTCTAAACGAAACTCAAAGTAAAGATTTATCTGAGATTACCATAGGATATCCAAGTTATGGCATTACATTGCCAAATGGTGAAGATATGTGTGATGTTATGAAATTTAGTATTGAATATCTTAAACGGAATGGAGCTAAAACTATAGAATTGAAAGTTCCTGATAATTTATGGGATAGACAACAATCATTGAAATGGCTTCATTCAATATTTAACCAAAGAAGAAAAAATATTTGTGATGTAATTATAACAAGAGAAGGACCTATAGATTTTTTTGGTGTTGGCGACTCAGTAATAGGACATTTAGGGAAAACTGGAGAAATTTTGCAAAAATCTTCCGGGAAATACGTCTTAAGGTCAGCAAATATGGCTGGATGTACAGCTCTTGCGGTACCTAGTAGAGAACTTGCAACGGGGTATATTATCGTTTGTTCTTCCGGTGTAGAAGCTGCAAAAAAAGCGGTTAGAGTTGCTGCATGTCTTGCTGAATACGACAAACGCCCTCCAATTTTTACAGAATATTTTGAAAATAATTTGTTTCATATTATATCTTAAATTTTAAGGGTGAATAGAATGATTGATTTACACATACACACGACAATCTCCGATGGGAGTTTAACGCCAGCAGAGATTGTGGATGAAGCTCAAAAATTAGGATTAAAAGTTATAGCTATTACCGATCATGAGTCGGTAGATGGTGTGGCTGAAGCTATGAAAGTTGCAGAGGCTACAGATTTAAAAATTATACCTGGAGTTGAAATAGAGGCATTTATTAATAGAGGGCAAGAAAAAACAATAGTTCATATACTTGGTTATAACATAAATTGGAAAGATTCTGGGCTGATAGATATATTAAATAAAATGACGGCGAACAGGACCAATGTGACCAAAAAGATGGTAGAGTTACTCAAAAATGAAGGTTTTAATATAGAGTGGGACGAAGTAGCTGCTATAGCGGAAAATAGACAATGGATTGGGATAAATCATATTCTTGAATGTATGCTAAAAAAAGGTTATTTTACTTCTCGAAAGCAGGCTATGAAAGGCTATTTACAATATTTTATATATGGGAAAAAAGCTTATGTTCCTTTTTCTGCTGCAACTGTGCAGAGAGCTATCAATATTATAAAAAATGCGGGTGGGATTCCGATTTTAGCTCATCCTGGCATCTATAACAAAGATTATTTGATTCCGAAACTTATTAAATATGGTATAGAAGGTATAGAAGTATATTATCCAGGTCATACTTCAGAAAAAGTGAAAAAGTATGAAGAATTAGTACAAAAATATGGTTTAATTGCAACAGGAGGGTCCGATTATCATGGAATTTACCATGAATGGGAGAAAGGACTAGGTGAAATTGAAATTCCGGAACACATTGTAAATAGGATAATGACTAGTTTTGGGATCAAATCTATTGGATGAATAGTTGAACAACGAGGTATCCGTTGGTAGTTGTTAAGGTAAATTCTTATTTTAATTAATTCTTGTTTTTATTTATTAAAAACAAAGTTGTACAGAAATCCATTGGACTTGATTGGAGGATAAAGAATGATTACGTATCCTATTAAACAGATTAGCTTAGAGGAAGCAATTAATTTGCAGTTTAAATTGGTAGATATCATCCAATCAGTTTTTCGAGGGCATGAATTACTCGAAGCTGGTGATTATGGTGTATCATTAGAGCTTGGACGACCTAAAACCACCGCGAAAGTTGAGAGAGTTCTTGCTAAATTTTTTGATGCAGAAGACTCTGCTTTAGTGATAGGTGCTGGTACGGGGGCTATGAGACTCGTTTTTAATAGCTTATTAAAACCTCTTAATACATTACTTGTGCATGACGCACCTGTATATCCTACAACACAAAACCTTATGGATATGATGGGCCTTAAGCTTTTAAAAGTAAACATGAATAATTTAGATTCATTTGAGATATTAAAAAATACAAAAGTTGATGCTGTGTTAATACAACATTCAAGACAAAAACCTGATGACAGTTATGAACTTGAAAAAGTAATAAAAGTTATTAAATCTATAACTAATGTTCCTATTATTACTGATGAAAATTATGTAGTTATGAAAGCTCCATATATAGGTGTTCAGTTGGGAGCAGATGTTTCAGTATTTTCTATGTTTAAATTGTTGGCACCGGAAGGAATTGGATGTGTAGTAGGCAAAAAATATATTATAGACGAAATTCGAAAATTAACTTATTCAGGTGGGAGCCAAGTGCAAGGACCTGAGGCAATGGAAGCTTTAAGGTCACTTGTATATACACCTGTTTCATTAGCAATACAAGCAATGCAGGTTGATGAAATAGTAAAGAGGCTTAACACTGGAGAAATAAAAGGGGTAAAAAAGGCATATGTAGCAAATGCACAATCAAGAGTTGTATTAGTAGAATTTAAAGAACCAATTGCGGAAAAAGTATTAAAATACGCTGAAGAGATGGGAGCAGTACCTTATCCTGTAGGTTCTGAATCAAGATATGAAATTGGCGCTATGTTTTATAGAGTTTCAGGGACTTTTATTAAAGATAATCCTGAAATAAAAAATTATGTAATTCGCATTAATCCAATGAGGGCAGGTGCTGATACTGTTATTAGAATTTTAAAAGAAGCTGTAAAGAAAAGTCTGGCTTAGGAGATGATGCAATGTTTCTTAATATGGTTATTGAAAGAAATCCACAACTTATTATAGAAGCTGCCAAATTACACAGAGACGGTGTTATTGAACCAAATACTTATGTGTTGGATGTTGATAGTATTTATGAGAATGCAAAATTAATAAATGATACTGCTTTAAAATATAATGTTAATTTATATTATATGACAAAACAGTTTGGAAGAAATCCTATTATTTCAAAAATCATTGAAAAGGCAGGAATTGATAAAGCCGTAGCTGTAGATTTTGATGAGGCAAAGGTGTTGTACGACAACGGCCTTAATATAGGTCATATAGGACATTTAGTGCAAGTTCCAAAAAACAATATTAAGTTATCTTTGCTTATGAAACCAGAGGTTATAACATGTTTTTCATATGAAAAAGCAAAAGAAATATCAGATAGCGCAAAAGAGCTTGGAATTACACAAGATATATTATTAAGAGTAATAGATGAAAATGATGTAATATATCCCGGTCAAGAAGGTGGTATATATCTTGGAAAATTAAAAGAAACAGTTCATCATATATTAAAATTAGAGAATATAAAAATTGCTGGTATTACATCATTTCCATGTTTTCTTTATGACTACGAAAAGAAAGAAATTACACCAACGCACAATGTATATACCCTCTTAAAAGCAAAAGAAATATTGCATGAAATGGATATTGAAATCTGGCAGGTAAATGGGCCAAGCGCCACATGTTGCAGTTCAATACCTCTTTTAAACAAGTATGGTATTACTCATGGAGAACCGGGGCATGCTTTATTGGGGACGACTCCTTTACATGCCTATACAAAACAGCCTGAAAAGCCAGCCATAGTATATGTGTCAGAAATATCTCATGTAAATAATGGGAAAGCTTATTGCTATGGTGGTGGATTTTACCCGAGGTCGAATGTTAAATATGCGTTAGTATCAAATAATCCTGAAGATATTTTAGATAGAATATTTGATGTTGAAGAATTACCACCGGAATCAATAGACTATTATGGAACTATACTTTTAAACAATAGAAAGGTTAACGTCGGGGATACTGTAATATATTCATTTAGAACACAAATATTTGTAACAAGAGCAAAAGTAGCTCTTCTTGAAGGGTTATCTTCAGGGAAACCAAAATTAACGTATATATTTGATTCAAAAGGTAATCTTTTAAAGGATTTAAGAAAGAAGGATAATAAATGAGAGCCATAATTCTTGTAATAGATAGTCTTGGGGTTGGTGAAATGGCTGATGTCCCTGAGGTACGTCCGCAAGATATAGGAGCAAATACTTTAAAACATGTTTCTGAATATAATGATAATTACAGATTAAATAATTTAGAATTAATGGGAGCAGGTCTTATAGTTGAGAGTAAGAATATAAAAAAGGTTAGTAATCCCATTGCAAGCTATGGATGTTCAAACTTAGAGCATGAAGGAGCAGATACTTTTCAAGGGCATCAAGAGATTGTTGGTTCAAAGCCTAGAAAAGCTTTGGTACAGCCTTTTAAAGAGTGTATGGACAAAGTAAAAACTGAGTTAGAGAAAGCAGGCTTTGATGTTACTATACCAGATTCTAAACACCCATTTTTATTGGTAAATGGTGTTGTAACAATAGCAGACAATATTGAAGCGGATATAGGTTTAAACTACAATGTTACTGCTCCTTTGGATTATATTTCATTTGAAGAAGAATTGAAAATCGGACAAATAGTAAGAGATAACGTTAAAGTTGGAAGAGTTATCGTATTGGGAGGAAAAGTGATCACAATAAATGATATATTAAATGCGGTAGAAGAAAAATCGGATAATATCGTTGGAATAAACTGTACAAAAGCTGGTGTGTATAATAAAGGTTATATGGTGAGACATCTTGGATATGGAATAGACCCAAATGTCCAAGTGACAACTATTTTGAAGAAGCATGGTTTTGATGTATCTCTTATTGGAAAGGCTGCAGATGTTATAAACTGTGATGGTGCAGATTATAATCCATGTGTTGATACAGAAACTGTATTAAGTATATTATTGAATAAGTTAGACAACATATCTGATGGTTTAATAATGGCAAATGTACAAGAAACAGACCTTGCAGGGCATTCACAGGACGTAGAAAAATACGCCGAAAAATTAAAACTTGTAGATGATTATCTACCTAAAATTATTGATAAAATGAAGGGGGATGATATTTTATTTATAACTGGTGATCACGGTAATGACCCCACAATAGGGCATAATCATCACACAAGAGAAAAAGCGCTTCTATTGGTTTACGGTAAAAAATTAAGACCGGTAAAGTTAGGGGAAAGAAAGACTTTATCAGATATAGGAGCTACTATAGCAGATTATTTTGGTGTTGAAAAACCAGAGAATGGAGAGAGCTTTCTAAAAATGTTAATATAATTATTTTTGACGAGCATTTGAGCCTTGGAAATAAGGGGTAAGAAATCCTTTATAACGAAAGATTTCTTACCCCTTTCAATAATAATCGTTAAGCATTTTCTCGGTATATAGTATATAGAATAAAATACCAATATCGCGAAAATATATTTGCTTTTAATGTAGAAAGGGGAGGTTCTATAGTAATTGTATCACAATTGCGAAAGTTATTTATTAACATCGTGGGAAAAATAAAAAGGATTTATTAAAAAAATGTAGAATTAATTATTGAAAGCATAGAATAGAATTGATGCGTAAAGAAAATGAAAGTCCTTTTAAAAATATCATCTGAAAGGATTGAAGATTATGGGGGTTAAGAATATGACACTGGAAGAAAAAATAGGACAAATGTTAATGGTTGGTTTTCCTTCTACAACTTATGATGACCATATTGAAGAATTAGTCAGTAAATATAAGATTGGCAATGTGATTTTATTTACACGAAATGTTAAGAACAAAGAGCAACTTCAACAGCTATGTGCCAATATACAAAAGAATACAATAAAACACACAGGTATTCCTGCGTTGATTTCTATTGACCAAGAAGGTGGAATGGTTACGAGAATTTATAAAGATGCTACTTATTTACCAGGTAATATGGCTATAGCAGCTACAAACAATCCTGAAAATGCATATAAAATAGGGGAGATAGCAGGTAAAGAGCTTAGAGCATTGGGTATAAATATTAATTTTGCTCCTGTACTTGATGTTAATAATAATCCGTCTAATCCGGTAATAGGGGTTAGGTCTTATGGAGAAAATCCAGAAAAAGTAGCGGAGTTCGGAATTAATTATATAAAAGGTTTACAAAAAGAAAATGTTATAGCGACAGCGAAGCATTTTCCTGGTCATGGGGATACTTCAGTAGATTCTCATCTTGATTTACCATTGGTATCTCACAATAAAGAGCGATTATACAGAATTGAGTTATATCCTTTTAAAAAAGCAATAGAAAATGGTGTGGAAGCCATAATGACAGCCCATATTCTCTTTTCAGCTCTTGATGAAAATAAATTGCCTGCAACATTATCCCATAATATTCTCACCAATATACTGAGAAAGGAACTTAGATTTAATGGAGTAATTATAACTGATTGTATGGAAATGAATGCAATTGCAAAATATTTTGGTACGGCCAAAGCAGCTGCGATGGCCATAAAAGGAGGAGCAGATATAGTCCTTGTTTCCCATACGAAAAAGCTGCAGATAGAGGCATTTAATGAAATCAAAGAGGCAGTTTTACGACGTGAAATATCAATTGAAAGAATAGATGAATCTGTTGAAAGAATAATCCAATTAAAAGAGAAATACAAACTTTTTGAAAATCCATATCCAGATGAAAATAAAATTAAAATTATTGTGGGGTGCAAAGAACATCACGAAATTGCAAAAAGCATAAGTTTAAATAGCATCACTATTGTTAAAGACGAAAGTAACCTTTTACCAATAAGGAAACAAAAAATATTGGTAGTTTCTCCTGAAACAGTCCCCATTTCAGGTGTGGATGATACTTTAATGGAAAAAGTATCTTTTGCAAAAGCTTTTGTACGAAAATTTGGAGGGGTTGAAAAAACTATTTCTGTAAATCCTGATGAAGACCTTGTAAATACTATCATAGAAGAGGCTAAAGATAAAGAAATTATTGTAGTAGGCACTTATAATGCTAGTTTAAATGAAGGCCAAGTAAGGCTTGTAAACTCATTGTTGGAAGTAAATAAAAATATCATCGTTGTTGCCTTTAGAAATCCATATGATTTATTAAAGTTTAAAGATGTGCCTACATATGTTTGTGCTTATGAATATACTCCACTTTCTGTAGAAAGTGTGTTAGAGGTTTTAAGTGGCAATTATGGAGCAAAAGGGAAATTACCAGTTTCTTTACAAAGCAAAATTAAAATAAAATAGCAAAAGGGGAGTTGACATGGATATTCAATATATTAATTTGACAGAGGGAAGGGCAGAAGAAATATTGTTTCTTTGGAATAAAGAAATAGGCGATAATTTTCCCATGAGAAAAGAGTTATTACGACAAAATACTTTTGAAGATATAAATGTCCTTTTAGAAGGGTCATGGATTGCCATTGATACAAAAAACGACAAGACAGTAGGCTTTATAGTATCAAAAATATGGAAAGAAGATATGGAATGTTTAAAAATCCAAAAAGGTGTTGGACATATTCAAGTTATTTTGGTTGATCATGACTACAGAAATAAAGGAATTGGCAGTGAATTATTAAAGAGGGCAGAAAAAGCTTTAAATGAAGCAGCTGTTAAAACTGTATTATTAGGCCAAGATCCATGGCATTACTTTCCTGGCATACCTTCTGAGTTTAAAAAAACGAGGGAATGGTTTGAAAGACGAGGATACGTTAATTATGGGGAAGAGTACGATATGTATTGTGATTTATCTAAGAAAAATGAAGTGATATTACCGGATTTACTAGATGTTAAATTTAAACTGTTAGATTTAGCAGAAAAAGACAAATTTCTTTCATTTTTAAAAAAGAGTTTTCCAGGTCGGTGGGAATATGAGGCTATACATTATTTCAAACGAGGAGGTGAAGGACGGGATTTTGTTGTGGCTGAGAAAAACGGCGAAATAATAGGTTTTTGTAGAATTAATGACATTAATTCTCCTTTTATTGCACAAAATGTGTATTGGGCTCCTTTATTTAACAAAGAGCTAGGAGGTATAGGGCCTTTAGGTATTGATGAAAAGGAGAGAGGAAAAGGATTGGGGTTGGCAATTGTTCAGGCTGGCATGTACTTTTTGTATAATAGAGGAATTAAAAATGTGGTGATAGATTGGACTGAATTGGTGGATTTTTATTCAAGACTAGGGTGCAAAATTTGGAAAAAATACACAGTATATAAAAAAGAATTGAAATAAGAGGCAAGATTTTATTGAAAGGAAGTGATTTGTATGAAAAACCTTTTATTAAAACATGGTGAAATATATACACAGAATGAGATAATATATAATGGGGATTTGTTAATTTCTGAGGGGAAAATTTCAAATATAGGTAAAAATTTAAGTACTATTGATGCGGAAATTATTGATGTAGAAGGCAAAAAAATAGTTCCTGGCTTTATAGATATACATATTCATGGCGGTGTTGGATATGATACAATGGATGCTACTTATGAAGCATTAAATGCTATTTCAATTCATCTTGCAAAACATGGAGTGACTTCTTTTTGTCCTACTACTATGACAATGGATGTACCCTATATCCTAAATGCTCTTAAAAACATAAATGAGACGATGAAAAAAGGAACACGTGGAGCACAAATTTTAGGGACATATGTGGAAGGACCATTTATAAGCAAAGAACACAAAGGGGCACAGGATGAAAAATATATAATACAACCTGATAGAGAGTTATTTGACAAATTTTTAGAAATTTCAGGAGGTAACATAAAAGTAATAGCATTAGCACCTGAAAAGGACCCGGATGGAAGTTTTGCAGAACATGTCACGAAAAAGGGTGTAAAAGTATCCTTGGGGCATACAAATGCCACTTATGAGGAGATGAGAAATGGAGTAGATCATGGTGCTACAATTGCAGTCCATACATATAACGGCATGAAAGGGTTACATCACAGAGAACCAGGTGCTTTAGGAGAAGTTTTTTTGGATGACAGATTATACAGCGAGTTGATATGCGACTTTATACATTCACATCCTGCGGCAGTAAAAATACTTTTAAAAATAAAAGGGACAGATAGAGTAGTATTAATTTCTGATGCTATGGCAGCTTGTGGTTTAGGAGATGGAGAATACAGTCTTGGAGGGCAAAAAGTTTATGTGAAAAATGGAGAGGCTAGATTAGAAAATGGCACTTTGGCAGGAAGTACTTTGACATTGGATAAAGCTGTAGCAAATATAACGTCTCTTGGAATACCACTTTTTGAAGCTTGCAAGATGGTTTCTTTAAACCCTGCAAAAGTAATTGGCATAGCTGACAGAAAAGGCAGTATAGCTATAGGAAAAGATGCTGATATAACCATTCTAAACAGTGATTTGACTGTAGATATGACAATGGTTAATGGGAAAATTGTGTATAAAGTAGCAAATAATAACCGCTGATTAAGTGTCAGCGGCTATTATTTTTTTAGCTACAATATCCTTACAGCGAAGTGTTTTATTCTTTCGAGTGCTCTTGCTATTTTATCTATAGAATATGCGTATGATACACGAATAAATCCTTCACCGCTTGGGCCAAATGCGTCTCCTGGTACTACAGCTACTTTTTCTTCTTTTAAGAGTTTTTCACAAAATTCCTGTGAAGTCATACCCGTCTTTTTTATTGACGGGAAAATATAGAAAGCTCCTTTTGGCTCAAAGCAGTCAAAACCTATTTCGCGAAATCCGTTTACAATAAATTTCCTTCTCTTATCATATGTTTCTCTCATTTTTACTATGTCTTCTTCACATTGATATATACCCTTTATAGCTGCATATTGTGCTGTTATTGGAGCGCATATAGTTGTGTACTGATGGATTTTATTCATCGCTTCAATGAATCCGTGTTCTGCTGCAATATATCCAAGTCTCCAACCTGTCATGGCAAAAGCTTTAGAAAAACCGTTTATAAGTATTGTCCTTTCTTTCATGCCCGGAAGTGAGGCTATGCTTATGTGTCTTCCTTCATAAGTCAATTCACTATATATTTCATCAGAAATTACTATTAAATCATGCTCGATTATTATGTTTACAATTTCTTCTAATTCTTCTTTTTTCATGATAGCACCTGTAGGGTTATTGGGGTAAGGAAGAATTAATACCTTTGTTTTTGGGGTTATTTTTGATTTTAGGTCATCAGGGGTTAGTATAAAATTGTTTTTTTCATCAGTAGGAACAAATACAGGGATGCCTCTTGTCAAAGTTACACATGGTGCGTATGATACGTAACTTGGTTCAGGTACTAAAACCTCGTCACCGTCATTTAAAAGAGCTCGCAGAGCAAGGTCAATGGCTTCACTAGCACCAATAGTTACCATTATTTCTTTTTCAGGGTCATAGGTTAAATTATAATGAGTCTTTAAAAAATAGGATATGGCGATTCTAAGTTCGGGCAAGCCTAAGTTTGAGGTGTATGTTGTGCTACCTCTATCTAGTGCGTCTATGCCTTCTTTTCTTATTTCCCATGGAGTTACAAAATCTGGTTCGCCAACTCCCAGTGATATTATGTCTTTTGAATTTGTCACAAGGTCAAAAAATTTTCTAATTCCGGACGGTGGTATGCTTTTTACTGCATTAGATATATATTTGTCTGTGTTCATGGTGTTACCACCAGTCTTTTGTCATTTTGTCCTTCTTCGTAAAAAACGCCGTCCTTTTTATATCTTTTTAATACAAAATGGGTTGTAGTGCTTAAGACTCCTTCAATAGGGGCAAGTCTTTCAGCTACAAATAATGCTATTTCTTTCATGGTTTTGCCTTCTACTTCCACAGAAAGGTCATAAGTTCCGGAAATTAAGGAAACTGATTTTACTTCTTCGTACTGGCATATTCTGTGGGCTACTCTGTTAAATCCATGTCCTTGCTGGGGTGCTACTCTCACATCTATGAGGGCAGTTATGACTTCCCGGTCAGTCTTTTCCCAATCCACTAAAGTAGTGTATTTTAACAACACTTTTTTGTCCTCAAGATTTTTTATTGTGTTTTTGACTTCTTCTTCACTAAGCCCTGTAATTGTTGCAATTTGTTTTTCTGTAAGACGACTGTTTTCGCACAAAAGGTCAATGATTTCCATAGATTTATCCATATTTCATCCACCCTCCTAAAAAGATATTTTATGCACATTATAATACAAAGATAGGCGTAATTCAATAATTTAATAAATTGAAGTATAAAATTTTAAATAAAAAAGTTTGAAATTGAAGTAATACAAGATTGTTGGGTTGACAGATACATGTAAAGAATGTTACAATTTTTATAGGGATATTGATAATTATTTTCAATTATGGAGGCTGCATATAAATGGGAGAAAATACTATTATAAATCTTATAGAATTAAAGGAAAATCATGAAGGAGAGATTGTATTAATAAAAGCAGGAAGAGCAGCTACGCAAAGGTTAAATGAAATGGGACTTGTCCCGGGGACAAAAGTTAAGCTGGTTAGAAAAGGTCCTTTAAGGGGCCCTGTGGAATTGGAGGTCAGGAATTCTCACCTTGTGATTGGATATGGTCTTGCTTCAAAAATATATGTAAAAATCGTCTGACAGAAAGGGCGATATGCGATGAAAAAAGAAATAATTATAGCCTTAGCAGGAAATGCTAATGTGGGTAAAAGTGTCATATTTAATCAATTAACAGGATTGACACAGATAATTGGTAACTGGCCGGGAAAAACAGTCGAGAGGGCAGAAGGGGTACTGCGGTTTAAAGGCCGGACTATAAAAATTGTTGACCTTCCTGGTATTTATTCACTTTCTGCTTATTCTCAAGAGGAAATTGTTTCCCGTGAGTTTATAGCTTTTGAAAAACCGGATGTTGTAATAAACGTAGTGGATGCCTCTAATCTTGAGAGAAATTTGTTTTTTACAGTGCAACTTTTAGAGCTTCATGTGCCTATGGTTATGGCTTTAAACCAAGTGGATTATGCCCTTAAAAAGGGTATAGATATAGATGTAAAGAAGTTAGAAGAGCTTTTAGGTATTCCAGTTGTAGAAACCGTTGCTACAAAAGGCAAAGGGCTTCAGGAATTAATAAATAAAGCTTTAGAAGTTGTTGATTCACATAAAGAAGTGGATGTAAAAAGGTATGATATAAAAGAGGAAAAAGTTCTCAAATACAGAAATGAAGTAAGTGAATCTGTAATGAAAATTTACAACATCCTTTTGAAACACAATGTAGACCTTATAAATTTGTTTCATCCTCTGTGGATTTCACTAAAACTGATAGAAGAGGATAGCGATATAGTAGAAAAGTTAAAAAAAGAGCCTAATGGAGAAAAAGCTTATGAAGAAATTCAAAAAGAATTAGAAGGTTTAAAGGCGAAGACAGATAGTCCTCTTGCAACTTTAGTTACAGCAGACAGATATGATATTGCTTCTTTTATCGCAAGCCAAACTGTATCAGAGATTCACCATAGAATTACTTGGACTGATTTAATTGACAATGTAGCTCTTCATAAGATATGGGGCTATATATCAATGCTCATTATTGTATTTATATCTTTTTATGGAATATTTAAATTTGGAGAGTATTTCTCAGGTGTGCTGGAGGACTTTTTTGACGGTTTTAAGCCTTTAGTGTACAATTTGAATATTCCAAATATGTATAAAGATTTTCTCTGGAATGGGCTTGCTGAAGGGATTATTTCTGCTATAACTATAGTGCTTCCCTATATATTTCCTTTTTATGTGTTTTTATCAATACTTGAAAACACTGGTTATCTTGCAAGAATTGCATTTTTAATGGATGAGGTTATGCACAAAGTTGGGCTTCACGGTAAAGCTCTTATTCCAGTATTGATGGGGTTTGGGTGCAATGTCCCTGCAGTATTAGGCACCAAAATTTTAGAAACGGATAGAGAAATATTTATTGCGTCTTTTATGTCTACTCTTGTGCCTTGTTCTGCAAGAATTGTAATAATTTTGGGAACAATAGGGGTCTTCATGGGGCCACAATATGCACTTGCTGTTTTTGCCTTAGACGTTTTGGTAGTTTATATAGCGGCGTATTTTGCAAATAAAATAGCACCTGGAAAGCCTTATGATTTGATAATGGAACTTCCTGGCTACAGGATGCCTGCTTTAAAGCCTACATTGAAGCAGATATGGTTTAGAATAAAAGACTTTTTGTATGTAGCTCTTCCAATAATTGTAGTTGGCAGCTTGGTTCTGGAAATATTGAAGTACTCTGGCATATTTAAATATGTGACTTATATAATGGATCCTATTGTTGTAAAATGGTTGGGATTGCCGTCAATAGTTGGGATAGTATTGATTTTTGGGATACTCAGAAAAGAATTGACACTTATAATGCTTTTAACACTGTCTGGGACAAGTCACATAACACAGATTTTGACGCCGCGGCAGATGATTGTCTTTGGTGTTGTTACAATGCTTTATATTCCTTGTATTGCTACAATTGCGGCATTAAAAAGGACAATTGGCTGGAGAAAGACATGGTGGGTAGTTTTTGCTAATATTTTTATTGCGATACTAATAGGAGGAATATTAAATGGAATTCTTACTTTTGTATAATTGTGCTATAATGTTAATGGGTGAAAAACAATAGAATTTATAGAAAAAAATAAATTGAAAATAGAGTAGGACACTAGACCTACTCTATTTTTTTATCAAATCAGATTGGTTTTTAGCAAAAGCTCCTCATTATTAAGAATTTCCTCAGGTTTACCTATAGCTTCTATTCTATGGTCTTCGTTTAGCACTATTATCCTGTCTGAAAGTATTGCTGCCATGTCAAGGTCGTGAGTTGCAATGACTATCGTGGTGCCTTTTTTGTTTAATTCTTGTAGTTTTCCCAAAAGCCACTTTTTTGACCGTGGGTCAAGGCCATTTGTAGGTTCGTCAAGAAGCAAAACTTCAGGATTTATTACCATGACTGACGCTAATGCGACTTTTTTCTTTTCTCCGCCGCTTAACCTGTGAGGGGGCCTATCTTTTAATTTTTCAATTCCAAAAGAAATAAGAGTTTCTTCCACTATTTTTTGGACTTCATTGCCTTTTAAGCCCATTTGAAGTGGTACAAAGGCTACTTCGTCAAAAACGGTAGTGTTAAAAAGTTGTACATCAGAATCCTGAAACACAAAGCCTACTTTTTTTCTAAATTCGTATTCATCAAAAGTTTTTTTATCCCCCAGCAATTTGCCAAATGCCCATATTTCACCGCTGTCAGGAGAAATTAATTTGTCCATCAATTTTAAAAGAGTGGATTTTCCACTGCCATTTGCACCTAGAAGAATTAACTTTTCTTCTTTTTTTACTTCAAAACTTATGTCAATTAAAGCAGGAACTGATTTATTGTAAGAGTAATAGACATTTTTTAATTCAAATACTATGTTCAATTTACACCTCCTTATGGGTGGATATACCACAAGATGGATAAAAAAGTTATATTAAAACCTATCCATATATAATCATAAAAAGTTATTTTAAAAGTAGTTATTGTTTTGTATTCTCCTTTGTAACCCCGCGAAACCATAGCATTGTAAACATCATCACTCAGTTGTTGAGACCTTATCAAAACATTTGCCATAGCAGAAGCGACAAATTTTCTTCCTTCACTACTATCACTTTTCCCGACATTTCTGCTTTTTCTTGCGAGAAACATGTTTATAGCAATTTCTAAAAGCAAAAAGATGTAACGTAAGGCCATTTCAAGTGTAGCAGTAAAAATGTGGGGAAGCTTAAAAACTCTCAATGCTTTTAATATTTCTACCCATTTTGTTGATAGAGCTAATATATACACAAAAGATAAAGATATAAATGACCTCATCATAAAAACAATAGCACTTTCTAATCCCTCTTTTGTTATATAAAAATTTTTTGTGAAATATACTAAAGGCTGTCCTTCTTTTACTACATTAAAAAGTGAAGGTATCAGGACAATACCTGTAAAAAATATTGAGACTGCTGATACCCTCACAACATATGCTTTTAAAGGTATTTTAGAAAAATAAGCCAACAAAAATGTATAAATAAGAAATATGGTCATAAAAGGTATTGTCTTTCCAAAATTAACTATAATGAGTAATACAAAAATAGAAATAAGTTTTATCCTCGTATCAAGAGACTGCATAATACCTTTTTTAACAGAAATTGCATCAGAATAAAACATGTCTTCAAATACACTTTGTATACTTAAGATTGTCTTTTCTAAAAAGCTATCCATTTTTTTCTGGGGTTTTCCCATAATCCTCCCTAATATTGCAAATATCAATACAATAGCTGCAATTCCTACAACTGCTGAAAAAATATAACCTAAAGCTTGTTGAAAGAAATTAGCATCAAATCCTGGTATACTGTAATCGGGTAATATTGCTTTTATAACTTCTGAAAATCGGTTCATTCCCTCAGGTATATATCCTATCATGCTCTTTATTTCATCTAAGCCCCATTCTCCCCATGCCGAACCAGGAGCTAAAAGTCCGAGAGGAGTGAGAAGTATTATAACTATAGCTGCAATGTAGAACTTTTTCATCTATTATCACCTCTAAGCTTATATGAGAATTTATATAATATATTTTCTTCGTCTACTTTTTGTAAATAATATACTACAAGACCTGTTATAACAGCTTCTACAATACCAGCTACCGTAAGATGAGCAAACATCATTGCAGGTATTGCTACGTTTAATCCATAAGGAAAATATAGTGGTGTTCCATTTGCTGTATGGAAAAGCAATGGCTGAAGCCCAAGTTCTATTGCTGTAGCAAGAGCTGCAGCATTTATTCCTACATATCCCCCTATAGCAGATGATATGACTTTATTTAACTTAAGTGACAACATAAGTTTATAAATTCCGTATCCCACAAAAGGAGCTATAAATGCTATGTTAAAGCTATTTGCTCCGAGAGCCAAAATTCCTCCATCTCCAAAAAGCAATGCTTGAATAAATAAGGCTATCGTAAGAGATATACTTGCCGCCCAAGGTCCTAAAGTTATTGCAAGCAGTGTGGCGCCAATTGCGTGGGCAGTTGTACCTCCTGGTATTGGCACGTTAAACATCATTATTGTAAAGGCAAAAGCTGACCCTATTGCCATAGCAGGAACGTCCTTTTTGTCAAAACTTTCGTTGACTTTTTTTGCTGCAACTGTCAACACTGGTACCATAGCAGCACCCATAACGGCGCAGGTTTGAGGACTTAAATATCCTTCTGGTATGTGCATAAAAATTCCCCCTTACAAATTTTCCCCTGTTGTTGTCATTACTAATTTTCCATGTTTTACCCCTTTTGTGCTTATTATTTCATCTGCAATTTTTGTAATTTCCTTTGCAGTGCCTTTTACTACCATTACTTCGAGGCAATTATGCTTATCCAAGTGTACGTGCATTGTTGAGATTATGTTTTGATAATGTTTGTGTTGCATATCTGTCAGTTTGTCACTTATTTCTCTCACTTCATGATTAAAAACATATGTAATTGTTCCAATGGTCTCTGCATCTTCTGCTTCCCACTGATTTTCCACTATAAAATCTCTTATTAAATCTCTTATGGCTTCGGACCTGTTGTTGTAGTTTTTTTTCTTTATAAGCTCGTCAAATTGATAAAGAAGTTTTGATTCCATTGAAACTCCAAAACGTATTATTTCTTCCAGACTTATCACTCCCCTAAAATGGTGTCATCTTCTTAAAAATAATAGCACTATTTTATGGCGGAGTCAATTTAAAAATTAATTTTAGTTTAATTTTCAATTAATATTGCTTTAATGTTGAGGTTATAAAATGAACTTGAAAGTTGATTGTGATAACGATTTAATATATAATAAAATAAATAAAGGGGAGTAGCTTGCCACACATTGTGGTTTGACCTGCCGTCAGCACGAGAGATTTTCTCCGGCAGGTCAAAAACTCCATGCGGAGTTTGAGCAAGACCTTTATAGTGTTTACCACTATAAGGGTCTTTTTTGTTTATATTTACAAAAGAAGGGAGTATAGATAATGAACACTTTTATAGAAGGTATATTAAATCTTACACCAGGCCATATTATAATGTTTATCATTGGAGGTATCCTTATATATCTTGCGATAAAAAAGAATACGAGCCAATGTTACTTTTGCCTATAGGGTTTGGCATAATACTAGCCAATATTCCGTTTTCATCTGCTATAGGTGAAAATGGTTTTCTTACAATTCTATACAACGCTGGAATAAGTACAGAACTTTTTCCTATTCTTATTTTTATTGCAGTTGGGGCAATGGTAGATTTTTCACCACTTCTTAAGCAACCGTTAATGATATTTTTTGGCGCAGCAGCGCAGTTAGGAATATTTTTAACTATAATTTTTGCGCATATGCTGGGCTTTAATTTAAAAGAAGCAGCTGCTATAGGCATAATTGGCGCTGCAGATGGCCCTACATCTATTTATGTAGCTAATTTGTTTGCACCAAAGCTTTTGGGTCCTATATCAGTTGCAGCTTATTCGTATATGGCATTAGTTCCAATAATCCAGCCCTTTGTGATAAAAATGCTTACCAGTGAAGAAGAACGAAAAATTAGAATGGATTTGCGCATGAATGAAGTTTCAAAAACAGCTAAAATACTTTTTCCAATAGCAGTGACATTTGTTGCAGGAATTTTAGTACCAACTAGTGTTCCTCTTGTAGGTTCTTTGATGTTTGGCAACCTCATAAGAGAAAGTGGGGTAGTAGAACGGCTTTCAAAAGCTGCACAAAATGAACTTGCCAATCTTGTGACACTTTTACTTGGGATAACAATAGGTTCTACTATGACTGCCGACAAATTTTTGACACCTACAACTCTTTTGATATTTGGAATGGGACTTATAGCATTTATATTTGATACAGCAGGAGGAGTATTGTTTGCAAAGTTTTTAAATTTGTTTTTAAAAAATAAAGTCAATCCAATGGTAGGAGCTGCTGGAATATCAGCTTTTCCAATGTCGTCTCGTGTGATACAGAAAATGGCCCAAAAAGAAGACCCTACAAATTTTATTTTAATGCAGGCTGTAGGAGCAAATGTTGCAGGTCAGTTAGGTTCTATCATAGCAGGAGGTATTGTAATAGCACTTGTAAGTTCTATTATGTAATAGGGATGTGCAAAATTAATTAAAATAATCATAATCAAAAACCAAAATATGTATTACATACAATATATAGTAATCAACACTGACAATCAAACATAAAGGAAGTGGTAAGGGAAAAGAAAAGACAAAAAGAGGAGCTAAAAAAGGGCATAAATATCCTGTAGAAGTCAAATGTTAAAAAATGGCATGAAATAGATTCAATAAAAATTAGGCCGATTGCATCAAAGCAACAAGAGATCTAAACTCATCATATTTGCCCAATTTAATAGCTACAATAGCGACAGTAAGCAAAGTAATATGGCCAAAAGTATTAAGGTTGCTCACAGAATTAATATTTCTAACATAAGCCTTTTCAAAATCCAGAGCTTTAAAGCGGGAATTATATCTTTCTGATTCAATTCTCAATTTGTAGACGGCCTTAAAATATAGGGAGTCTCTATTAATAGAGGACCTATAATCAGAAGATATAATAGCATACTTAGTACAGCCTCTATGCTTTTTGCCATTAAAATATTTAGGATGCTTTATAGGGCAGGCAGAATCATCCTTAGAATTACAGAACTTGCAAACAAATTTTTGCTTAATAAAACCATCAAAATACTGCTTGCCATCTTTAAGCATTTTAATACCCGCTTCACAGACCATATAACCATCATCAGTCAGAGGGGGATTTTTAGAATTACGCTTGTTAAGAGGAATAAAGCAATGACCGTGGAGAATATTTCTAACATAATTATAAAGTTTCTTAACATCATAGCCTTTATCAGCAATAAAATTAACATACTTAAGGTTAAACCACTTATTAGTCTTCTCAAGCAAAGATAAAGCGACTTCAAAATCAGGGGCATCAGCGGGGGTAGTAGTTTCAGCGATGGGTAAACCAGAGATAGCATCAACAATAATGTGATTTTTATAGCCCCAATAAAACTTATAGCGTTTATTAGAAGAATCGTTAGAAGCAGAATAAACGCCTAATTTACAATCCTTATCAGACTTAGGCTGATTATCTTTAGAGAATTTATTTTTAGAAAAAGACTTAGGGTTATTTAACTTAGTGTTAGCTTTAATAGGGGTAGAGTCCATGGAAATAAACTCACCGGAGATAATACCCATATTTTTGAGGATATTGACCTGATTTTGAAAAATAGAGGTCAAATAATCATGAGAGAAGTCATTAATAAAACGGCGAAAAGTCCAATAAGAAGGAAGAGGTTTAGAAATGTCGAAGCCACAAAGATGAGCAATGATAAGATTATTGCGGAGATAATCTAAAAGGTCAGAAATTGTGCCGAATCTTTCAGCTTTCATGACAATAAAAGCTCTAAAAAGTGCATGATGAGAGTAACCCTTACGGCCAGGACTAGAGGAAGGGAATTCAGGTATTGAAGACAGGTCAAGATTTTCAAACATAGAAGAATAGAAATCAATTTTAGACTGAGAGGTAAAGAGTTCAGGTATATTTAAAAGTAATTGAAGCTGGTACATGTAGGATTTCCTCCTTCTTAAAAAATTTTTTATAGTGTATATATAATAATTCGACAAATGGGAGGGGAAATCCTACATAAAAGATAAAAAATTCAAGAGTGATAGGAAAAAAGTATGTCTGTAGAATGGCTTAAATTAAGGCTTCTGAATTTTGCACAAGTCTATTATGTAATTTTAAAGAGGTGAACAAAATGAACTTGTTTAATTTAATTAAAATTGCCACTGTTGGGTTTGGCGTGACTTTTTTGATGTTAGTCATATTTTTTGTGTTGATTAAAGTTTTAGTGAAAATATTTAATGAGTAGATAAGCAATAAAAATTTTGTTCGTGTAAAATTTAAGTAGGGAATGCTGCTGACATTTTGCACAAGAGAAGCGACTTGACAGCCCGGCACTCAACCGAAAATGTTAAAAAAGGAGAATAAGAGAAAGGACCAGCCCGTTCAGTTGAGTGCCGGGAAACTTAGCGAGACCGAAAGACGGAAGCGGGGCCGAAGCCAAGAATGGCGGAGGCGGGACATGAGGCAAGGATGCCACCTGACGTAGGAACCCCGCTGGAGTCTGAGGTCGAGCGTTAGTTTAGCCTGCGATATCACTGGAGCGAACTGTGCAAAATGTCAGCATATTATTCACCTATTAATTTTTTACACACACAAAACTTTTGCTAATTTTTTAATTATATACTCCTTGTGATATAATAAAATTGTAAAGTTGTTACTGCATGGAGGTTTTGGTGATGCCACTTAATGTAGTACTTGTTGAACCTGAAATACCACAAAACACAGGGAATATTGCAAGAACTTGTGTGCTTACAGGCAGCAGGCTTCATCTTGTAAAACCTTTAGGTTTCAGTATAGACGAAAAATACGTAAAAAGAGCTGGCTTAGATTACTGGCCTCTTTTAGACCTTACTGTTTACGATAATCTCGAACAATTTCTTGAACAAAACAAAGGGAAAAAGTTTTATCTTGCTACCACAAAGGCTAAAAAGTATTATCATGAAGTAAAATATGAAGACAATTCTTATATACTTTTTGGGAAAGAAACTGCAGGACTTCCTAAGTGGTTGATTGAAAAATACTACGAAGACTGTATACGGATACCAATGCATGAAGTGATATCTACAAGGTCTCTAAATTTGTCCAACTCTGTAGCTATAGTACTATATGAGGCCTTGAGACAACTGGGTTTTCCTAATATGAAATAAAAAAATTGAGGGATGATTATGAAGAGGAAGATTATCCATGTTGATATGGATGCTTTTTTTGCATCTGTAGAACAACATGATAATCCAGAATATAGAGGAAAACCTGTTATTATAGGCGGCTTGTCGGAACGAGGAGTAGTTTCAACTTGCTCCTATGAGGCAAGAAAGTACGGAATACATTCTGCAATGCCGATGTACATGGCGAGGAAGCTATGTCCACACGGTATTTTTCTTTCTGTAAGGAGAAAAAGATATGAAGAGGTTTCAGCTCAAATTTTTAATATCCTGTACAGTATAACTCCTCTAGTGGAACCTGTTTCTATAGATGAAGCCTATCTTGATGTTACATATATTGACAAAAATCCAGAGATTATTGCCCTGGAAATAAAAAGAAAGTGAAGGAAACGACAGGACTTACTATTTCTGCAGGAGTTTCCTATAATAAATTTCTTGCAAAACTTGCCTCAGATTGGAATAAACCAGATGGGTTTATGGTCATAACAGAAGATATGATTCCCGACATTTTAAAACCACTTCCCGTTTCCAAAGTTTATGGGATAGGAGAAAAATCCGAGCAAAAACTTAAAGCTATGGGAATAAATACAATAGATGACCTCTTGAAACTATCACAGGAAAGTCTTATTGAGATTTTTGGGAAATTGGGTTTAGAGATATATAATAGAATTAGGGGCATTGATGAGAGGCCTGTAGAAACTATGAGAGAGATTAAGTCTATAGGGAAGGAAAAAACACTGGAAAAGGATACAAAGGACAAAAAGCTTTTACTTCATTATGTGAAATTATTTTCCGACATAATATCGGAAGAATTAGTTAGAGAGAGACTTTATGCCAGAACGGTTACTGTTAAGATAAAGACACCAGATTTTGCAGTTCACACCAAAAGCAAGACATTAAATAAATATATACGATTAGGTGAGGACATATACGATGTAGCCTACGAAATTATTGAAAGTCTAAAATTAGACCAATATATAAGGCTTATTGGTCTATCTGTTTCTAACTTGAGTGCAGTAAAATATGAGCAATTGTCCTTTTTGGATAAAAGGGTTATTAAATTTATTAAGGCAGAAAATGTAGTTAGAGAAATAAATAAAAAGATGGGGCAGGAAGTAGTGAAAAAAGCAAGTGAACTTTTAAATGAGGAAACGAAGCAACGGAGGGATTAAATTGGAAGCAAAAGAGAGGCATAAGCGCAATGTTGCTAAAGAAATTATAGAATTGGCTTGGCCTTCTATAACAGAACAAATGCTTATAATGACAGTTGGAATGGTGTCAACTATATTTGTAGGTCGAATAAGTGCCAGTGCAATTGCGGCTGTTGGGATGATTAATTCCCTTATTTTTTCTTTCAAGCAATTTTTTCAGGGCTTGCCACTGGTTCCACAGTAATTGTAGCGAGGCTTATTGGTGAAGAAGACGAAGAAGGGGCTCGCCTTGCAGTTATGCAGTCACTTATTATGAGTATTGCTATTTTTATAGGACTCACTACTTTGGGCTATATTTTTGCAGTACCTATTGTTAAAACCTTCTTTGGAAGTGTATCCACTGATGTTTTTAAATTGGCTTTAATGTACTATAGAATAGTGCTTTTTGGGCTACCTTTTGTGATAATTGATATCATCATAGGCGGGGCTTTAAGAGGTGCAGGGGATACCAAAACCCCAATGTACATAACTGCTACAGTAAATGTGATAAATCTTTTGTTAAATAGCACACTTGTATTTGGAGTGACTTATCACGGTAGATATTTAATACCTCCTTTAGGAGTAAAAGGTTCTGCACTTTCTGCTACAATTTCAAGAATAATAGGAGGTTTTTTGCAATTATATGTTTTATATTTTGGCAAAAGGCGAATTAATCTTGATATAAAAGAAAAGATTCGACTTGACTTTAACATGATGATGAGGATTATACGAGTAGGAATACCAGCTTCTTTAGAGCAGGTAATAATGCAAGGTGGTTTCCTTGTAATGCAAGTTATCGTTTCCACAATGGGGACTATTGCAATTGCTGTATATCAAATAGGTATGAATGCTAATAGTCTTGCTTTTATGCCTATATTTGGATTTTCAATAGCGGCAACCAGTTTAGTGGGACAGAGTCTTGGTGCAAAACATTTTATGTTAGCGGAAATATACGCAAAAGTTTCAAGAAACATTGCTGTTATTGTAATTTCTGTTATAGGTGTTTTTATGTTTATATTTTCAAAGCAGCTTGCAGCGCTTTATACTACTGATCCTATTGTAATAAAAATAGCTTCTGATATTATAAAGATTTTTGCTGTTGTGGAACCTTTGCTTGCTATATTAAATGTCATGGCAGGAGTATTAAGGGCTGCAGGCGATATTCCTTATATTGTTCTCACGGCTTTTATTGGATTATGGCTCTTTAGAGTGACTATTGGATATATTCTTGGTAAAGTGTTTGGTATGGGAGTATATGGAATATGGATTGGTATATGTATCGACTTTGTTGTAAGGTCAGTAATGTATAGCTATAGATTTAAAGCGGGCAGGTGGAAATATATTAAAGTGTAAACTACATAAATTCATCACATATTCTTAATTTTTGTATAACATTTTTCTGCTATTTTAATTATAACATCAATTTTTAGAAGAGGTGGATTTATGAAGAGGAAATATTTATATGTGATTGTTGCAGTATTAATCATTGGAATTGTCACTTTTTACTTTGTAAACAGGGCAAAATCATCACAATCCCAGCAGCTTTCGTATGTTACAGTTACTCGCGGTAATATTTCTATGAAAGTCACTGGGACAGGAAACTTAAGTGGTGATGTAAGAGCAATTACGCTAAAAGGCAGTGGAACAGTAAAGAAAGTGCATTTTAAGGTAGGAGACACTGTAAAGAAAGGAGACCTATTATACGAAATTGAAGATGACGATTTAAACAATCAGCTGGAACAAGCAAAAATAAACCTTAACTTAGCTGAGCAGCAACTAAATCAAGACACACAGAACTACAATAGTAGCATTGCAAATTTAAACATAACTTCTCCTTCTGGCGGAATTATAGACAGTATACTTGTAAAAGAAGGACAGAATGTCACACCTGGGACACCTGTTGCAACCATTGCAGATTACTCCCATGTTACTGTAAAAGTTCCTTTCAATGGTGTTCAAATAAAGAATATAAAAGTTGGGCAAAAGGCGGATATTTTTTTATACGACTCATTTACAACTGTAACAGGTACTGTTGAATACGTTTCAGAGCAGCCGGTTCCTAATAATACAGTGCAATACTACTATGTAACAGTAGGGCTTGACAATCCGGGGGCATTAAGCGATGGAATGAGGGTACAAGTATCAATACACACAGATAACGGAATAGAAACAGCATTAGAAGATGGCACGTTAACTGCCAAAAACACAGTCAATGTCACAGCGCAAACATCAGGTACGGTAGATAAAATATATATTTCTCAAGGGCAAAGTGTAAAGAAAGGACAGCTTTTAATAAAACTTTCATCAGACAACATAAGCAATCTGCAGATGCAGATAGAAAATGACAAATTAAAAGTTATGGAAGCACAAAACAACTACAATCAGATTTTACAGCAAATCAGCGACTTAAAAATTTATTCTCCTATAGATGGGAAGATCATTAGCCAGAACATAAACGAAGGAGATATATTAGGTACTTCTGTAGCGAGCACTAACATAAGCAATACAAATAGCCAATCACAGCAATCGAGTTTTGTGCCCGTTTTAGATATAACGCAATTATCTACTTATGAGAGTCAACCAGAAACTGCGGTAATAGCAAACAACAACAAATACATCATTAACCTTTCAGTGGACGAAACAGACATAAAGCACATAAAAGTAGGGCAACAAGCACAAATTACAACAGATGACTTACCAGACAAAACATTTACAGGTACTGTTTCAGAAGTGTCACAACTTCCAACAATACAAAATGGAGTTTCTTCTTACAACGTAATTATTGAAGTCGATCCAAGCGAAGGATTAATGTTAGGCATGTCAATGAATGTTTCAATAATTGTTGCAGAAAAACAAAATGCTTTAATACTTCCAATACAAGCCGTTCAGACAAACGGAAATAGAAAATACGTAATACTCTATACAGACGATTTAAAAAATCAAAATATCAATAGCACTAACAATAGCACTAATAACGGGAACTTTTTCAGGAACAACATAAGATTTGTGGAAACAGGTATTTACAACGACAACTTTATAGAAATTGTGAGCGGTTTACAGGAGGGAGACAAAGTATTAATTCCAACACTTAATTCCTCAACAAACGCAAATAACCGCAATCCAAGTGCTTTTGGTATAATGGGTGGCTTTAGGCCAGAAGGCAATTTCAACAGGAATATGACTAATCAAGGTGGTAGTTACCAAGGCAGAAGCTTTAATGGGACAGGGCAAAATAACACTTCCACAGGGAGGTAAATGATGGATAACATTTTAATAAAAATAAGGAATTTAACAAAGATTTACAAAATGGGAGAAAATGAAGTAAGAGCGTTAGATGGTATAAACCTTGACATTGAAAAAGGAGAATTTGTATCAATTGTCGGTCAATCAGGTTCAGGTAAAACTACTTTAATGAATATAATAGGGTGCTTAGATGTAAAAACTTCTGGAGAATACTTTTTAAATGGCATAGACACAAGCAAACTTTCTGACAATCAATTAGCAGATTTAAGATGTAGCGAAATAGGGTTTGTTTTTCAAAATTTCAATTTGCTTCAAAAAATGACGGCTTTAGAAAACGTGGAATTGCCTATGATATACAAAGGTGTACCTACGAAAGAAAGGCGGCAAAGAGCAGAGATGCTTTTAGAGATGGTAGGACTTAAGGAAAGGATGCACCATAGACCTAATGAATTATCAGGAGGTCAGCAGCAAAGAGTAGCAATAGCAAGGGCGCTAGCAAACAATCCCCATCTCATATTGGCAGATGAGCCGACGGGAAACTTAGACTCAAAAAGTGGTAGTGAGATAATGAAAATAATAAAAGAGTTAAACGAGAGAGGGAATACAGTAGTACTCATAACTCATGACCCTAATATAGCTGCACAAGCCAAAAGAATAGTAAGAATAAAAGATGGGCGTATTTTAGAAAACGAGGTGGTAACACCGTGAGATATGTAGAAGCTTTGAAAATAGCTATACGCAGTATTTTAAGCAATAAAATGAGGTCTTTTCTCACCATGTTGGGGATTATAATAGGTGTCACAGCTGTTATAGCCTTAGTAAGTATAGGCCAGGGCTCTACAAGAAGTGTTACTTCTCAGATACAGAGTATGGGTTCAAACCTCATAATGGTAAACGTAATGGGGAGAGGGGGAGAAAGCTCTTTAACTTATGACCAAGCCATTGTTTTAAAAGACTCAAACTTTATAGCTGCTATCTCTCCGGTCATATCTACCAGTGTAACGGCTATGTACGGAAATAATTCAGTGGACAACACAACGGTAAATGGAGTAAATGGAGATTATCAATCAATACGCGATATACAAGTAGCAGCTGGCAGATTCATTTTGCCAATGGATGATGAAGGAAGGAACAGGGTAGCAGTTCTTGGCAGCAATGTAGCGAGAGAGCTTTTTGGCTTTACTGATCCTATTGGCAAGACTATAAAATTAAATGGCCAAAACTTCACGGTAGTAGGTATTTTGTCACAAAAAGGTTCTTCAATTGCAGGTTCTGATGATGATTCAATATTTATACCCCTTAAAACAATGTTCTACTTTGCGAAAAATAGAGACATAAGACAAATATATATAGAAGCTACAAGCCCAGATACCGTTGAACTCGCTAAAAACGAAATAAACAGCAAACTGCTAACTATATTTAAAGGCGATACAAATGCCTTTAGAATAATTGATCAATCACAAATTTTATCTACAGTAAATAGTGTTACTGCTACATTGAGCTTGCTCCTTGGAGGAATTGCAGGAATATCCCTTTTAGTCGGTGGAATAGGCATAATGAACATAATGCTTGTATCTGTTACTGAAAGGACGAGAGAGATAGGGATAAGAAAAGCATTAGGAGCCAAAAAGAAAGATGTATTACTTCAGTTTATAATTGAATCATTAACTTTAAGCGGATTAGGAGGAATAGTGGGAATTATAGTAGGATACGTATTGTCGATGGTACTAGGCTCAGCTATGAATATAAATGCTAAGCCTTCTCTCTCTACAGTATTAATATCCTTTTCCTTCTCAGTAATTGTAGGATTGTTCTTTGGCGTATATCCTGCAAATAAAGCTGCCAATTTAAATCCAATTGAAGCTCTAAGGTACGAGTAAAATACAAAAAAGGACAAATTTCTTAGTTTTACTTAAGAGTTTGTCCTTTTTAATATTGCTTTTTTGTCGATAAAAGTTTACAATGTAGTTAATGATAAAATCGGGAGGAGAGAGTAATTGAAGTGGACTGAATCTTTATCAGTTGGAAATGAACTCATTGACAGCCAACATAAAGAGTTAATAAAAAAAGTAAATGATGTTTTGGAGGCTTGCAACCAGAAAAAAGGTAAAGAAAAGATTGAAGAAGTGATGAAATTTTTAAAAGACTACACAGTTAAACATTTTAACGATGAAGAAGCCCTCATGAAAAAATACCAATATCCTTCCTATGAAGAACATAAAAAAATACATGAGGATTTTGTTAAAAAAGTGGACGAGTTAGACAAAAAAATAAAGAAAGAAGGCATAAACTTATCAATCATAATGCTTGTCAATAAAACGCTGGTGGATTGGCTTATAAATCACATAAGCAAAGTAGATAAAAAGGTGGGCGAACATATAAGAAAAGCAAAGGGGGATTTTTAAAATGAAATGGACAGAGTCTTTGTCTGTAGGAAATGATTATATTGATGAGCAGCACAAAGAGTGGATAAGGAGAATTAATGACCTTTTAGAGTCATACAATCAAAAAAGAGGCAAGGAAAAAGTTGAGGAAGCAATGGAATTTGTAAAAAAGTATACTGTAACACATTTTAGCGCCGAACAAGAGCTGATGAAAAAGTATAAATATCCTGAGTATGAAATACATAAACAAATTCATGACAATTTTATTAAAGAAGTTAATGAACTGGATGAAAAAATAAAAAAGAAGGTCCTACGCTCACTAATTTGATGACTGTTAATAGGACTTTAGTAGATTGGGTGCTAAATCATATAAGCAAAGTAGATAAAAAATTAGGAGAGTACATAAAAAGCCAAATGTAATTGAGCCTGTAAATGCAGGCTGTTTTTTTATCATAGATTATATGATAAAATATTTTTAAATCAAGTTTGAGGGGGTTTTATTGTGAGGCTTGTGAGAATAGATAAAGCGTTGAATGAATATGGAATAATTGAAGGGGATAAAGTTATTGCATTTGGAAGTGAAGGCTTTTATTCTTACAACTTGGAGGAAGTAAAGCTTTTGCCTCCTTGCCTGCCTACAAAAGCTATATGTGTAGGGTTAAATTATAGGGATCATATAGAGGAAATGGGGGACAAAGAGCCGGAGGAACCGACATTATTCATAAAACCTTCAACAGCAGTTATTGGCCCTGATGATTTTATAGTTATTCCTAAGATGTCAGAGAGGGTTGACTATGAGGGGGAATTGGCTGTTGTAATAGGCAAAAGAGCGAAAAATGTGTCTGAAAAAGATGCGTTAGATTATGTCCTTGGCTATACGATAGCTAACGATGTAACTGCGCGGGATTTGCAGGCAAAAGATGGTCAATGGACAAGAGCGAAGTCTTTTGATACCTTTTTGCCCATAGGCCCTTGGATTGTGACAGACTTAGACCCATCTTCTTTGGACATAATTACATATGTAAATGATAAAGTAAAGCAAAAAAGTAACACCAGACATCTCATATTTGGCGTTCCAAAACTTGTGAGTTTTATATCTCACATAATGACGCTAAACCCTGGCGATGTCATATTGACGGGAACACCCTCTGGCGTTGGCCCTTTAAAACCTGGAGACGTTGTAACTATTGAAATAGAGGGAATAGGTAAATTAACAAATAGAGTAAAATAAAATCAGACTACAAAATGAATGATAAAATATATAACTAAACCAATTAAAGATAGAGGAATTCCTACCAAAGCCCATTCACGGCTTTTTATATTCAGCTTTCCTGCTGATATGATATTAGGTATGTTTCCTGGAATCAACATGCCGCCACTTATTAGAAGCCCCATCAATATTGCTTGGATTTGTTCTGTTGTCATAGCAGGGCTTATTTCGGCTGCTGCCAGTGTTGCGTTGTCAAGAACTGCTGAGGTCATGTTTATCCAGTATAAAAGTCGGCTATCAAGATGAATTATATAATTATCAATAATAGGTTTGAATCCTGCACCTAAAAGTTCCAATGCCAGAATAAAAACAAAATTTTAAATGCTTGAATAAAGATAAATTGAAATCTTTCAATTTTTTTAATTTCTTCTGCTTCTTCCACATAATTTTCTTCCATAATGAGACTACTTTTCTCTAATTTATTAATATAAAGTAAACCCAAAAAGCCCAAAGCCAATACAGCTGGTATGATGTAAATGCCTAAGGTAGTAAAAAGGTAAAGGAAGCTTTCATTTAATTTTGAGGTTACTATTGTGGCTAAGGGCTCGCCAATTGGTGTTAGTGCAGCACCCATGCCTATTGAAAGAGAGGCAATGACAGTAATCACCACTTTGTCTTTGTGTTTTAAGGGCAACAAGTGAATTATTTCTACTAATATTATTGAGGCTATTATGGCTGTAATTATACTGGCTGTCAAGCCAAGGATAATAATTACTAAAAATACAAATATTTTAAGCGGAATATGAGTTACTACTGTTCCTATAAATTTTTTAAATTTATCTTTAAATATCTCAAATAAAAGTCCTGATAAAAATACGGCTGCTGTTATTAAATACAAAAGATGATTTTTAAATATGTGAGCTATCAGGTCATAAGAAAATACTCCTGATACAAATGCTGCAGCAACTCCCATTGCAAAAAGAAAATATTCGATGTTGTGTTCTATATGCCTATTTACAAGAGGCAAAATTAGGATCATTAATAATATTACTAAGAGTGCAACAATGACCACAATCCATCCTCCTTTTACATTATTATTTGTATTATTTTGTAAAATAAAAGGTGGAAAAACTCACCTTTAAGATGAGCTTCCCACCCAAGAAGCCGAAAGTTCTTGAACAAGTCATAAGACTTGCCAACCGTAAAAACTTTATTTACTTTATTAAAATTATAACATACAGGTATTTATATAAGCAACAGAGATGAAGATATAAATTAATGGAGTACAGTGATTAAAAATATTCCGTATAATACTCCTCCAAACATCAACACAAAAGGATTAACTGACTTTCTAATATTTATCCACATTAAATTTAAAATAGCTGAAGTTAAAGCTAACATGGCACTTAAAAAAGCTATTCCTGTGATGTTCCATGGCGTAAACAGTATACCAATAGTAACTGGTATGGAAGACTGAAACACCATCGCCCCCGTTATATTTCCAAGTGCAAGAGTATCCTTTTTTTGTCCTACCCACACAATAGAATTGAGCTTTTCAGGCAGTTCTGTTGCAATAGGCGTTATGACAATTGAGAGTATTAAAGGTGAAATTCCCATCATGTGAGACAAATCTTTTACATATCCTACAAACAAGTGAGCGCCAAAAATTATTCCTAAAAGAGATAGAATTAATTGACTGGTTATCCAGAGTAAATTAGTTTTTACTCCTAAAAACTTTGAAAAGTATAGAGTTCCTATATTTTCATCCAATTGCTGTTCATCTGAAAAAGTACGTTTTACATAAAAAGCGTATGCTAAAAGTACCAATATAACTGCAGATATTCTAATTTCGTTAACTTGATTAAAGATAGAAGCGAAAATTGCTATTGCGTATACTAAGATAAAATATGTCAAATCTCTTTGAAACACTTTTTTATTTGCATTCATTTTCAACGTTCTTTTTCCAAAAAGGGAATAAATTATGATGGCAGCACCTGTTATCAAAAATCCTAAGGTAGAAAGCATAAAGGGAGCTCCTAAAATAGCACCTGTGGCTATTTGACTTGCCTCTCTTCCTCCATAAAAAAGTATAGCGATAATTGGTATAATTGTTTCAGGAAGTGCGGTGCCTACAGCAGCTAAAATACTTCCCACTACTCCCTGACTTAAGTTTAACTTTTTTCCAAACCATTCTACTGAGTTTGTAAATAAGATACAGGAAAGAAGTATAAAGGCGAGACTAAAAAGCAACATCACTATATCTTGTGTCAACTTCTACAACTCCTTTGTGGGTAGTGTTTTAGGTCATTTACAGTAATGTATTGTACCACAAAACGAGAAAATAATTCAATAGTTTGAGTCTCTTCACCAAACATCAATAATGTGGTAACATTTATATTAGATGTCCTTTCGCTTAAAGGAGTGGACGATATGAGCATAAGATTTATATATGGAAGAGCAGGTACAGGCAAGACTGCCTTTTGCCTTAATGATATAAAGAGAAAATTGAATGATGGAAAATCCCACCCTCTTATACTACTTGTCCCCGAACAATTTACCTTTGAGGCAGAAAAATATCTTTTAAATACAATTGAAAAAGATGAAAAGATAAGGGCACAAGTTTTGAGTTTTAAGACTTTGGCAAATAGGGTATTTACAGAAGTTGGAGGCCTTACCCGTCAGCACATGAAATCCTGCGGGAGGTCAATGCTTATTTATAAAATAATAGAAGACATACAAAAAGACCTTAAGGTTTATTCTAAAGCCTCCAGGCAGCAGGGTTTTATCAAAAAAGTTTCAGAAGTTATAACAGAGCTTAAAAGATTTGAAGTGACTCCTGAAAAGTTATTAGAGATAACTGAAACAATAGATAATTTAGGATTAAGAGAAAAACTAAAAGACATAAGTTTAATATATTCTAAATTTGAAGAGAGCTTACACCAAAATTATATAGACCAAGAGGATGAGTTGACTCTTTTGGCAGAGAAAATCGAATATTCTTCTCAATTTGAAGGAGCGGAATTTTGGATAGACGGCTTTACGGGTTTTACGCCAAAGCAGTACAGGGTAATAGAAAAGCTTTTAAAAAAAGCATCAAGAGTAAATATTACTCTCTGTATGGACACTTCTAATATCTCTGCTGAAATTGATACTACAGACCTTTTTTACACCACTAAAAAGACAGAAAGCAAACTTTTAGAGATTTGTCAAAGAAATAATATATCCTATGAAAAACCAGTAAATTTGAATATAGGGATTCCACAGAGATTTAAAGAAAGTGAAGAACTAAGTTTTATAGAAAAACATCTCTTTTCCTACCCTTACAAAGTATATCTAAAAGAAACAGAGGATATAAGCATATTTAAGGCTGTCAATGTCTATAGCGAAGTTGAAGAGACTGCAAGAGATATCATAAGATTAGTGAGAGATGAGGGGTTTAGGTATTCTGACATTGTGGTAGCTACTCGCGATTTAAATAGATATCATAAACTCATAAAAGCTATATTTTCTCAATATGGAATTCCCTATTTTATAGACCTAAAGATAGAAATAAAAACAACCCCATCATCGTTTTTATAACCTCTCTTTTTGACATTCATTTAAAAAGATGGTCTTATGAGTCTGTTTTTAGATACCTAAAGACAGGTTTTGCAGATTTAGAAAAAGAGGACATAAACCTTATTGAGAATTATGTTTTAGCTAACGGTATAAAGGGAGATAAATGGAAAGAGGAAGTTTGGAATTACAGGTTAAATTACAGATTTGATAGACTTTCAATAGAGGAAGATGAAAAAGAGATAATAGAGAGAGTGAATGAGATAAAAGGAAAAATCGCAACTCCCTTACAGGATTTTTATAAAAAATTTTCTAAATCAAAGAATATTAAAGAAGCTTGTGGCACTTTGTATGACTTTTTAGTTGAAATGAAATTGCCTCAAAAGATTGAAAAATTAATTGAAAAATTCAAAGAAGAGAAGGAATTTGACACGGCAAATCAATACGCACAGGTTTGGGATATTGTTGTAGATGTTTTAGACCAAATGGTAGAAGTGATGGGGGAGGAAAAAGTTACAGCAGAGCAGTTTGCGAAGATACTCAGCATAGGATTTGATGAATATCAAATTGGAAGTATTCCTCCTACTCTTGATGAAGTTTTGGTTACCAGTGTTGATAGGATGAAAAGTCACAATGCAAAAGCCCTTTACATAATCGGCGTAAATGATGGTATATTTCCTGCTTCTCTTTTTGAGGAAGGAATTTTGACAGATGGGGATAGGGAAATTTTAGCTTCCCACAATGTGGAGTTAGACAGAGATACAAAGACTAAAATATTTGAAGAGCAATTTTTAGTCTACACTGCTCTGACTTCCACAAGTAAATTTTTAAAGATAAGCTATCCCATTGCTGACCATGAAGGGAAAAGCTTAAGACCTTCTATAATAATTTCCCGCTTGAAAAAGATTTTTCCTAAAATAAAGCAGTTTAGCAACGTGGTAGAGATGGATACAGCAGAGGAAAATTTAAATCGCGTATCAACACCTTCACCTACTTTTAATGAAATGGTAAGTGCAGTTAAAAAATGGGATATTACAAATAAAATGCATCCTCTGTGGTTGGATGTGTATAAATGGTATGCTAAAAGTGAATCATGGAAGCCGAAATTGACAAGGGCTTTAGAAGGACTTTATTACACTAATCAGGTTGAAAAAGTACCTGCCCACAAGGTAAAAAAGTTGTATGGGGATGAAATGTATTTTAGCGTATCCAGACTTGAAAAATACGCAGCTTGTCCTTTTGCTTATTTTGTCCAATACGGGCTTAAAGCGAAAGAAAGGAAAATATTTAGTTTCGAGCCTCCTGATTTAGGGACCTTTATGCACAATGTCCTTGACAGATTTTCAAAGGCATTGGAGGAAGAAGGACTTACTTGGCAGGATATTGACAGAGAGTGGTGCGATGAGGCTGTGGCTATTATTGTGGATGACATGATACAAAAAATACCAGGATATATTTTAAACAGCAGTCCCAGATACAAATATCTTGCTGAAAGGTTAAAAAGAGTGCTTTCTAATGCGGTATGGGTGGTATCTGAGCATATAAAGAGAAGTTCTTTTGTGCCTTTAGACCATGAGGTTGCTTTTGGCGATAACCAAAAGTATCCTCCTATAAAGATTGTGCTGTCAAACGGTGAGGAGATAAATCTCATAGGGAGGATAGACAGGGTTGATATATTTGAAAAAGAGGATGAAGCCTATATAAGGATAATAGATTACAAGTCTGGCAACAAAACTTTAGACCTTTCAGATGTGTTTTATGGTTTAGAACTTCAGCTTTTGATATATTTAGATGCTATATTAGAAAGTGCAATAAACGGAAACACAAATTTAAATCCGGCTGGCATATTCTACTTAAAAATAGATGACCCGATTATAAAGGCAGATAAAGATATATCAGATGAAGAGTTGCAAATGCAAATTTTTAAAAAGTTGAGATTGGAAGGGCTTGTTTTAAATGATGCTCAAATCATAAAAGAGATGGACAAATCAATTGAAGGTACTTCTTATATAATTCCAGCAACAATCAATAAAGACGGGAGTGTAGGCAAAAACACCAAAGGAGCCACAAAAGAGCAGTTTGAATTGTTGAGAAGGCACGTCAAAAAGACCATACAACGTCTCAGCGAACAGATGTTAGAGGGAAACATTTCAATTTCTCCATATAAAAAAGATAAAGAAACTCCTTGTAAATATTGCCCTTACTCTTCTGTCTGCCAATTTGAAACGAATTTTAAAGGGAATGAGTACAGGGTTATAAAGAGTAAAGATGTTGAGGAGATATGGAGTATATTGGAACAGGAAGTGAAGTCAGATGGAAACCAAATGGACTTATGAACAACAGCTGGCTATAAATACAAGGGGCAGTAATCTCTTGGTGGCAGCAGGTGCAGGCTCTGGCAAAACGGCTGTCTTAGTTGAAAGAATCATAAAACTTGTCACGGATGACAAAAATCCTGTAGATATTGATAAACTTTTAGTTGTTACTTTTACAAATGCTGCCGCTTCTGAGATGAGAGAAAGGATAGCAGAAGCGTTGATTTCTAAGTTAGACCAAAATCCGGAAGACAGGCGGCTTAGCAATCAGCTAACATTACTTAACAAAGCTACAATCACCACAATTCACTCCTTCTGCTTGGAAGTAGTGAGAAATAACTTTTTTCTCATAGATTTAGACCCGAACTTTAGAATAGGGGATGATACAGAAACTTTACTTTTAAAATTAGAGGCGGCAGAGGAGCTTTTTGAGGAATTATATCAAAAAGAGGATAATGAAGATTTTTTGACATTGGTTGAAAGTTATGGAGGCACAAGGGACGATAAACCCCTTGTAGATATTCTTTTAAAATTGTACGATTTTGTAAAATCACTTCCCTGGCCTGAAAAATGGCTAAGAGATGTGTTATTAAGCTTTGAAGTTAAAGAGGATTTTCATTTTGAGAATTCACAATGGGCGGCAGTAATATTAGACAGTTTAAAAGTAGAAATGTCAGGGCTTTTAAATGGAATGTATGTGGCAATTGATAAACTTCATGGTGAAAATGGTTTACAAAGTTATCTTGATAATTTTGAAATAGAGGCGGAAAGCTTGGAAAAACTTCTAGATTGTGAAAATTGGGAGGAATTTAGAAAACAGATAAATGCCATAGAGTTTGATAGACTTCCCAGAGCAGGTAAAGATGCAGACCCTAAAGTAAAAGATGAAGTGACAAAAATAAGAAATGAGGTTAAAGCTAAAATTAAGGAGATAAGAAATAAGTTTTTTTCAGATGACATAGAAAAGATTGAAAAAGAAATTAAAGCTTTGTACCCTATCATGAAGGCTTTAGTGGATTTGATTTTACTTTTTGATAAAAAATATACTGATAAAAAAAGGGAAAAAGGCATTATAGACTTTAATGACATTGAACATTTTGCACTGCAAATTTTGACACAAGTCGATGAAAACGGGAATGTGAAGCCTTCAGAGGCAGCTTTGATGTATAGAGAAAAATTCCAAGAAATTTTTGTGGATGAATATCAAGATTCTAATTTAATACAGGAAGTTATACTAAGCACTATAGCCCGAGAAGACACACCTAACAGGTTTATGGTAGGAGATGTAAAACAGAGCATATACAGGTTTAGGCAGGCAAATCCTTATATATTTTTTGAAAAGTACAATACTTATTCTTCAAAAGAGGAAGATAAAAATAAAAAGATACTGCTTTATAAAAATTTCAGAAGCAGACCCCAAATCATAGATGCGGTAAATTTCATTTTCAAAAAAATAATGTCTAAGAATGTAGGGGAGATAGATTATACAGAGGAAGAGAAGTTAAATTGTGGAGCAGATTTTGGAACACCTCCTCTTGATGCCATTGTAGGTGGACCTGTGGAAATACATTTGATAGAGAAAAATGATGAAACTCCTGAAGAGGAAGAATTAGAGGTTTATGGGGAAGAAGAGGAAGAGATTATTGACAACATACAAGTAGAAGCAAGGGTGGTAGCTCAAAGGATAAAGGAATTAGTTACACAAAATGAGAAAAATACCTTTATGGTTTATGATAAAAACCTCAAAAATTATAGGCCTGTTGAGTATAGGGATATAGTAATACTTTTGAGGGCTACAGAAAGATGGGCACCTGTATTTTTAGAAGAATTTATAAATGTCGGTATTCCTGCTTTTGCGGACACAGGAACGGGATACTTTGAAACAACGGAGATAAAGACTATAATATCCCTCCTTCAGGTGATAGACAACCCAATGCAAGATATTCCGTTGTTGGCAGTTTTGAGGTCTCCTATTTTTTCCTTTATCCCAGAAGAATTAATTGACATAAGGTTAGAAGAGCCTAATAGAGCTATATATGAAGCACTTAAAAAGGTATCACAAAGGGAGGATGAATTAGGGCAAAAAGCTAAAAGTTTCTTAGAATCATTGAAAAAGTGGCAAGAGAAAGCCATTTATATGCCGGTGGATGAGTTTTTGTGGTATTTATATCAAGACACTGGTTATTATGCCTATGTGGGGGCAATGCCTCAAGGAGTGCAGAGGCAGGCAAACTTGAGGATTTTGTTTGAAAGGGCAAAGCAGTACGAGGAAACAAGTTTTAAAGGGCTGTTTAACTTTATCAATTTTATAAACCGCCTCAAAGTCAGCAGTGGCGATATGGGAAGTGCTAAAATAGTAGGAGAAAATGAAAATGTGGTCAGGATAATGAGTATACACAAAAGTAAAGGTCTTGAATTTCCAGTAGTTATAGTGGCAGGGTTAGGTAAACAGTTTAATTTAAAGGATTTAAGTCAAAGCGTATTGTACCATCATTTATTAGGATTAGGCCCTGAGTTTGTGGACTTCAAAAGAAGAATTTCTTATCCCAGCATTGTGAAAGAGGCAATAAAAAACAAAATAAAGTTAGAAAGCCTTTCTGAAGAGATGAGAGTTTTGTACGTTGCTTTGACAAGGGCAAAAGAAAAGTTAATATTAGTTGGAAGTGTTAAAGACATAAAGGAAAAAGTGAAAAAATGGTGCAATATTGCTATGTTGGAGAGTAAGGTGCCTGAGTATGAAATTTTAAAAGGTAAAAGTTATATAGATTGGATAGGTCCTGCTGTTATAAAGCATGCGGATTTAAAACCTTTAAGGGATTTTGCACAGGTACAATATGTGGCTGTGGAAGAGGATAGCTCACAGTGGCAGGTAAGGATTTGGAATAAAAAAGATGTGATTTTTGATAAAAAACAGGTTGAGGAAGAGACAAACTTATTGCAAAGGCTTGAAAACTTAGATTTAGATAGCCCTAGCAGTGAATTTTATGATGAAGTGACAAGGCGTTTAAATTATGTATATCTTTATGAAAAAGCCTGCCATTTGCCTGCGAAACTTTCTGTTACAGAAATTAAAAGAATTTTAAACGAAGAAGTAATAGATGAGGACACTACTTCAATATTTGAAAAAACAGTCCTTAAAATCCCTGCCTTTTTAGAAAAGAAAAAAGGACTTACTGCAGCCGAAAAAGGTATAGCTATGCACCTTGTCATGCAAAAATTAGATTTAAATGGGGATTTGAGTGTAGAAGGCATAAAGAAGCAAATTAAGAATATGGTGGATAGAGAGATTTTGACAGAAGCACAGTCTAAAGAGATAGACATAAGAAGAATTGAAGAATTTTTTAGAGCTTCTCTTGGAAGGAGAATGTTAAGTTCTCAAAATGTAAAAAGGGAAGTGCCTTTCCATATAAAAATTAAAAGTACAGAAGTTTACAAAGATTTGCCTGAAGAATACGAAAATGAATTTATAGCTGTGCAAGGCATTATTGACTGCTTTTTTGAAGAAGAGGGAGAAATAATCCTTATTGATTACAAGACGGATTATGTGACAGAGGAAATGATGGAGGAAATAAAAGAAAAATATAAAGTGCAGATAGATCTTTATGCAAAGGCTTTAGAAAAGATTACTGGCAAAAGAGTCAAAGAAAAATATATTTACCTCTTCTTTAATGGAATGATTCTGGAATATTAAGGGTGATAAAATGAGGATTTTACATACTTCAGACTGGCATTTGGGAAAAAGCCTTGAAAATTTTTCAAGGATTGAAGAGCAGGAGAAATTTTTAGAGGATTTTGTGCAGATGGTTGAGGAAAATAATGTAGATCTGGTCATAATTGCCGGGGATATATACGATTCTTCAAACCCTCCTGCAAGGGCGGAAATGCTTTTTTACACAACTTTAAAAAAACTTTCCAACGGGGAAAGAGTGATTTTGGTCATAGCAGGAAATCATGATAATCCAGAGAGGCTTTCAGCTGCAAGCCCCCTTGCATATGAACATGGAGTGATACTTTTAGGTACTCCTAAAAGTATTGCTCCTAAAGGAGATTTTGGAAAGTTTAAAATTTTAGATTCGGGAGAAGGTTTTTTAGAAATTGAGATAAAAGGTGAAAAAGCTGTAATTATAGCTCTTCCTTATCCCAGTGAAAAAAGGCTAAATGAAATTTTTACATCAGAATTGGAGGAAGAGAAAAGGCAGAAAAGTTACTCTGAAAGAGTTGGTGAAATTTTTAATGACCTTTCGAAAAAATACAGAAATGACACTATAAACATTGCGGTATCTCATATTTTTGTTGCAGGAGGAGAGGAGTCAGGTTCAGAAAGGCCTATTCAGTTAGGAGGAAGTTTTACAGTAGAAATAAGGCACCTGCCACAAAAGGCGCAGTACATAGCTCTCGGACACCTTCACAAACCTCAGAGAATTTCTTCTACTCTTCCTGCTTATTATTCTGGTTCCCCTCTTCAGTACAGCAAAAGTGAGATGAACCATTCTAAATGTGCTTATTTAGTAGATTTAAAGGTAGGAGAACCTGCACTTGTGAAGGAAATATATTTTAAAAATTACAAGCCTATTGAAGTGTTTAGGTGCAATGGTATAGAGGAAGCTTTAGAGATTTGCAATGAATACAGGGATAAAGATATATGGGCATATTTCGAGATTAAAACTGAGTCTCCACTGCCTTCTTCAAAGATAAAAGAAATGAAGAGCATATTACCGGATATAGTTGAAATAAAGCCAATTTTGCCAGAGGATGAGATGGAAATTGAAGACTATGAGATAGATGATAAAAGTGTAAAGGAACTTTTTGAAGAATTTTATTTAAAGGAAAACAAAGTTCCTCCAACAGAGGAGGTTTTAGAACTTTTTATGAGTATAGTAAAGGAAGAGGATGAGGAAGATGAGACCTCTGAAGCTTAAAATTGCTGGGCTTAATAGTTTTGTAGAAGAACAAATTATTGATTTTGAAGTCCTAACAGAAAAAGGACTTTTTGGCATATTTGGTCCCACAGGAAGTGGAAAATCCACTATTATAGATGCAATTACTCTTTCAATGTACGGGAAAATTCCCAGAAATAGCAAGGATTTTATAAATACTCAATCTACATCTATGTCTTTGACATACCAGTTTGAAATAGGTGTTGATGGGGCAAGAAAAAGGTATATAGTTGAGAGAAATGTAAAAAGGGACGCAAAAAGCGGCGGTTATAAAACTACATTAGCAAGACTGCGGGAAATAGGGGAAAGTGGAGAAAGAGTTTTGGCAGAAAAAGATAGGGAAGTTCAGCAAAAAATAGTGGATTTAATTGGACTTACAGCAGAGGATTTTACTCGTTCTGTAGTGCTTCCACAAGGGAAATTTAGTGAATTTTTAAAGCTAACAGGCAAAGAAAGAAGGGACATGTTAGAGAGGATTTTTGGCTTAGAAAAGTATGGAAGCAAATTACTTGTTAGAATAAGAGATGTAAAGAGAGAAAAAAGTAATTTATTGAATGAGGTAAATGCGAAGTTAAGTCAGCACGAAGGTGTTACTAAAGAAGCATTGGAAGATTTAAAGAAAAAGTTTGAGATTTTAAAAGAAGAAGAGAAAACTTTAAAAGAACAAAAGGATAAATTAGATAAAGAAAGGGAAAAACTTAAAGGGATATGGGAAAAACAGCAGGAGTTAAATCAATTTTTGCATAAGAAGGAAGTCTTAGACCAGCAATTAAAAGAAATAGAAGATAAAAAGGAAAAGTTAAAAAAAGCGGAAAAGGCATTATCAGTAAAACCGTATATAGACTCTTTAGTGGAGACAGAGAAAAAACTCATTTTAAATCAAAAGGATGTGGAAAAGTATTCTAAAGAGTTGGAGGAGGCTGAAAAATTACTTGAGAAGGTAGAAAAAGAATATGAGGCTTCATTAAAAGAAAAGGAAGAAAAAATTCCTCTCATAATTGAAAAGGAAGAAAGGCTTAAAAAGGGCTTTTAAACTGAGAGATGAGATAAAAAAGATTAATAGTGAAAGGGAGAAACTTGTAAAGGAGTATAAAGATTTAAAAAAGCAGATAGATGGGATAGAAAGAGAAATAAAAGCCCTGTCCGATTCTATAGATATAGCAAAAAGACAGTTGGGTGAGAAGGAAAAAAGAATTAATGAAATTAAAGTTGATTCGAATAAAAGGGAAAAAATTTTTGCTGCTTTTGAGATTCAGAAAGAGTTTGAAAGGGCAGACAAAGAGAAAAAAGAAAAGGAGAAAAGAATTTTAGAATTAAAAGAGCTAATAGGTAAGCAGCAGAAAGATATTGAAAAAATAGATAATTTATTGAAACGAAAAGAAAAAGAAATACAAGAGGTTGACAATAATATAAAAAAACTTGAAATGCAAAAGCCTCCCACAAATGAAGACCTTTTGGACCTGCAAAAAAGTTTAGAAAGAAAAAGAGTAGAAATTTTAGAATTGAAAGAAAAAGAAAAGTTAAAAAATGAGGCGGAAAATAATTTAAAAGAAATTTTAAAAATAAAAGAAGAAATAAATAATGAGATAAAAGAGATTGAAGAGAAATTAAAAAATAAAAATAATAGTTTGGAAGAAGTAAAAAAAGATATAGAGGAACTTGTAAAAAACAACATGGCAGGTGAACTGGCAGAGGGATTAAAAGAAGGTGTTCCCTGTCCTGTCTGTGGTTCGATTCATCATGTAAGATTGGCACAAAAGGTAGAGGAAGACTTAATAAAAGAAAAGCAGGAAATAAAGGCAAACTTAGAAAAGGATATAATGGACTATCAAAGTAAGCTTTTTAAATTAAAAGGTGAATTATCAGGAATAGAAGTCAAAGAAGAGATGTATAAAAAAGAATATGATAAACTGTGGGATATATTAAAAGACATTAACCTTTTAAAGTTAGAAGAAGAATTAAATAAGATGGAGTCTGATTTTATACAGTGGAAAAAAAATTAGAAAAATGGAATAAGAGTAAGGAAGAATTAGAGACCTTAATTAAAAATTAAAGGAGGAAAAAGCAAGTTTAGATTTAGAACATACAAGATTAAAAGAAGGTATAAATAAAGATATTAGCCTTTTGAAAGAGTTTGAGTCTTCTCTTGAGGCTATTAGTATAACTTACAGTGAATTAGAAGGTCAGTTAAGAATATCAAGGGAAGAATTGGGGATTTCAGATTTTAAAGAAAAAGTGGAGGAAATAAATCAAAAAGAGAGGGAAATAGAAGGGCTGAGGAATGAAATAGAGAATTTTAAAAATACGATTGAAGAATTGACAAATAAAAAGGAAACCCTTTCAAACAATCTCAATGCTCTTTCAATAAGGAAAGGACAGATAGAGGAAATAGGTAAGGAAAAAAGTAAAAACCTTCGGGAGAGGCAGCAGGAGTTTGATTCTTTATCAGAAGGTAGAGACATAGAAGAATATTTAAAAGAGATTCAGTATAATAAAGAAAAAATTACAAAAATGGAGAGTGCTTTAAAAGAAACTTTAGAAAAGGCAAGAAAGGATAAACAAAATATAGAGAGTAAAAAGATATCTGCCTGTAAGAGTCGGGACCTTTTAAATAATATGTTTAGGGAACAAAGTGAAAAATTAGAAAATGCTCTATTAGAAAAGGGATTTAAGGATAAAAAAGAGGCTTTGGAGTATTTATTAGACAGTGAAAATATTAAAAAAATTGAGGAAGAAATTAAGAATTTTGAAAATGAATATGTATCTGTAAACAAAAGTATAGACAGACTGATGGAGATACTGCAAGGGCAGAAAATTAATGAAGAAGAATGGAATCAATTAGAAGAAAGCATTAAAGGGTTGGAACAGGTCTTAAACGAAAAAAGGAAGGAAATAGGCGCTACAGAAAAGGCTATTTCAGATATGCAAGAGAATTTGCAAAAAGTAGAAGAATTTACAAAGCAGAAAAAGGAATTAGAGCGTGTAGTGGATATATTAAATGAATTGGACAATCTTTTTCAGGGAAATAAATTTGTAGATTTTATTGCCGCAAGACAGCTTAAATATATAACCTTTTTTGCATCAAAAAGGCTTAAGGAAATAAGTAGGGGAAGGTATGCCCTTGAGATTGATTCAGACAACAATTTTGTAATGAGAGATGACTTCAATGGCGGAGTAAGAAGGTCTGTAGATACTTTATCTGGCGGTGAAACTTTTTTGACATCCCTTTCTTTGGCTTTGGCTCTTTCTTCTCATATACAATTAAAGGGAAGAGCACCTTTAGAATTCTTTTTCTTAGATGAAGGTTTTGGAAGTCTTGACGCGGAACTTTTGGATATAGTGATGACCTCTTTAGAAAGGCTTAAAAAAGACAAAATGGTAGTGGGTATAATAAGCCATGTAGAAGAATTAAAAAACAGAGTACCTGTAAAACTAATTGTTACACCACCTGCCGTCTCTGGCGAAGGGAGTAAGGTGAGAATAGAATATACATAGAGAGAAGGGGATACCTTCTCTCTAAAACTGTCTTACAATTTTCTCAATTGCATCGAGAGTTTTTTCAATGTCTTTTTTACTTATGTAATAATGAGTTACAAATCTTACTGCAAAATCATTTCCGCCATTTATTAAAATTCCCTGCTCTTTTAATTTTAGAGCAAATTCTTTGCCAGTCATTCCTGTTTTTGATATGTCGGTCATTACTATATTTGTTTGTACCGTTTCCAGGTCGAGGTTTATTCCCGGTATATTTTTTAATCCTTCTGCTAAAAATCTTGCATTGTCATGGTCTTCCTGTAGCCTTTTTGTCATTTTTTCAAGTGCTACAATGCCAGCAGCTGCAATAAAACCTGCTTGTCTCATTCCACCACCTAACATTTTGCGGTATTTTCTTGCTTTTTCAATGAAATCTTTTGTGCCGACGACTACCGACCCAATAGGGGCGCATAAGCCTTTGGAGAGGCAAAACATTACACTATCTGCATATTTGGCTATTTCTCTTACATCTACTTTAAGATAAGTAGCGGCATTGAATATTCTCGCACCATCTAAATGAACAGGTATATTGTGTTTTTGAGCTATTTCGTATATTTCCTTCATAATTTCAATTGGAGTTACAGTGCCACCAGCTCTGTTATGAGTATTTTCAAGGCAGATAAGACTTGTGACGGGGTAATGTATGTCCTTTGGCCTTATGGCCTTTTCTACATCGGCAGGATTTAAGACACCTTTGTTGCTTTTCAAAGCTTTTGTCTGTACGCCTGCAAGGTATCCCACTCCTCCAACTTCATAAGTTATGATATGGCAGTTTTCTTCTACAATAATTTCTTCTCCTGGATGAGTGTGAGTCATTATTGAGACTTGGTTACCTTGTGTACCGCTTGTTACTAGCATTGCTGCTTCTTTTCCCAACATTTCTGCTGCCATTTCTTCAAGTTTTCTCACTGTAGGGTCTTCGCCGTAGACGTCATCACCTACTTCAGCCTTGTACATGGCTTCCCTCATTTCTTCAGTGGGCACTGTTACAGTGTCACTTCTTAAATCAATATATTGCATTTGTAATCCCCTCTCGCCAATATGATTCATAAAAATTTCTTTTGTTCTCATTATACCATATAATACCTGAAATTTTTAATAATTTATTCTCATTTATAGTATGGTATCAAAATATTTTAAACAAAGAAATTTAGTATAGAAATAAAACGTTTAACATGATAAAATATATGTGTGTGGTAGACATTAAGTTAAAAGGTAGGAGAGTTGATATGAAATACAATTTTGATGAAATAGTAGATAGGAGAAATACAGATTCAATTAAATGGGGAAATTTAAAAGAGACTTTTGGTGAGGAAGACATTTTGCCAATGTGGGTTGCGGATATGGATTTTAAAGCCCCTACTGAAGTTATAGAAGCATTTAAGGAAAGAGTCCAACATGGAGTATTTGGATATACATGGATACAAGATTCTTTTTACGATGCGATTATAAATTGGGTCAAAAGAAGGTTTAATTGGGATATAAAAAAAGAATGGATTTTATTTATTCCTGGAGTGATTCCAGGGCTTAGTATTGGAGTTAGAGAATTGACAAATGAAGGAGAAAAAGTTTTAATACAGCCGCCAGTATATCCACCATTTTATGAAGTTATCAACAATAATAACAGAGTTATAAATAAAAATCCTTTAAAACATAATGGGAAAAAGTTTGTTATGGATTATGAAGATTTGGAAAAGAAAATAGATGAAGAAACAAAATTAATGATACTTTGCAATCCTCATAATCCTGTCGGAAGGGTGTGGACAAAAGAAGAACTTGAAATATTAGGATATATATGTGTCAAAAATGATTTAACAATTATATGCGATGAGATACACAGTGATTTTATTCTAAAAGGTTATAAACATACACCTCTTGCGACAATTTCCAAAGAATTAGAACAAAGGACTATAACTCTTATGGCCCCCAGCAAAACTTTTAATATTCCGGGACTTGCTACAGCATTTGCCATCATTCCAAATCCAGATTTAAGAAATAAATATCAAAAGGCTATTAAAGCCTTGAGAATAGATAATATAACTATTTTTGGAGCTTTGGGATTAGAGACGGCATACAATAAAGGGGAAGAATGGTTGGAAGAGTTGCTAAGATATATTGAATATAATATAGATTTTGCTATAGATTATATCCATAAGAATATACCTGAGGTGGAAGTAGATAGACCAGAAGGCACGTACTTACTTTGGCTTAATTTTAAAAAATTAAATAAAACTTCTGATGAGATATACAAAGCTTTAATAGAAGTAGGTAAAGTAGCATTAAATGATGGAAGGCAATACGGAGAAGAAGGAGATGGATTTTTTAGGCTTAATGCAGGTTGTCCAAGAGCCATATTAGAAGAAGGTTTAAAAAGAATAGAAAAAGCAGTAAAAAGCTTATAAATTTAAGCGGGTCTATTAAAAGACCCGCTTTGTCGAAAAGAAGGGATATTTTATGAGTGACCTTATTTCAAAGGCTTGTGTACAAACCACCAGTCAAAAGCTTCAATTTCTTTTGATTTAATCTTTTCTTTTCTTTCATTTGCAGAAGCTTCATCAGTGGATGGTGGGACTATTACATGGTCTTTAATTAAGTAGTTATTTGGCCATTTTTCAGGGAGTGCCACGCCGTATTGGTCTGCTGTTTGCAATGCTTTTAATGCTCTTAATATTTCATCTACATTTCTTCCAACTTCTTGTGGATAATACATTATAAGTCTTATTGTTCCTTTGTCGTCTACTATAAATACTGCTCTTACAGTATTGGTGCCTTTGCCTGGATGAATCATTCCTAATTGGTTAGAGACTTTTCCTAAGTCATCAGCTATGACTGGGAAAGGAATAGCTATGTTTGTGTTGTCCTTTATCCACTCTACCCATTTTATGTGGGAGAAAACTTGGTCAACTGATAGACCTATTAATTCAGTGTTTAATTCTTTAAAGTCATTAGCTTTCCTTGCAAATTCTACAAATTCTGTTGTGCAAACTGGTGTAAAGTCTGCTGGGTGGCTAAAAAGCACAAACCATTTTCCCGCGTAATCCTCAGGCAGTCTCTTTACTCCGTGAGTGGTCACTACCTCCATAGATGGGAATTTTTCTCCTAACAATTTCATTCTAATTTCCTCCATTTTTAAACCTCCTTATTTTTCTCATTACATTTTTTGCATATGCCATAAACATTTATGTCAACATTTCTAATTATAAAGCCTTTTAATTCTTCTACATTTATAATTTCCTCTGATACGGGAAAATCGTATACGTTGCCACATATTTCACATTTAAGGTGTCCGTGAAAGTAAGTGTTTATATCATATCGCAATTCTTTTTCTTTCAAAGATAAAGCATTTACAACTCCTTTTTCCATAAACAATTCCAATGTGTTGTAAACACTGGTTTTTGAAAAGGTTGGTATTTCGCCTATCAAGTATTGATAAATGTCATCAGCTGTTGGGTGTATTCTATTGTTTAAAAGGTATTCTAATACTTTTATCCTTATGGTAGAAGGCTTTATATCATGTCTCTTTAAATAATCTTTTAATTGCTCTATTGTATAAGTCATTTTCATTACTTCTTTCTCACGATTATTTTGCTGCGTAGTAGCATCTTTTGGGAGACATTATCAAGTCCTCTTTTTTTAGCTCTTTTATAGCTTTGTCTACTTCTTTTTTGTCTAAATTAGCTTTTTGAGCAATATCTCCTGGTCTTAAAGGTTCAGAGGATTCTTTTAAAGTTTTTAGTACCAACTCTTTTACTTCCATTTATCCCACCTCGTTTGTATTAAATTTAATTTTGTATTAATTTCAATTTTATTATAATATTAATTTTTAGTTTTGTCAACAGTTTTTTGTTTTATTTTTTCCTTCATGAGGAGAAATTATTTAAAAATGAATTAGTAATCTTCAAAAAAACATTGACAATTTTAAAGGAAAAGTATATTATAATAGTAGAATGCATTCGGTTGCATAAAAGTTTTAGCATTTCTCCCCGATTTGATTAATTTTCATAATTAATCAAATTCTTTTTTTAATCTGACGATGCATTCGATTGCATTTACTAAAAAGAATAGGAGAGGTCTTACAAATGTCCGAAATAAGATATGACCTTATAACTGGTAAAAGGGTGATTATAGCTACAGAGCGAGGTAAAAGACCTTATGATTTTAACATAACTCATGAGGAAAAGAAAAATAATAATACTTGCCCTTTTTGCCCCGGGAATGAAGAGATGACTCCTCCTACTTTAGTTGAAATTAAGGATAAAAAAGGGAACTGGTTAGTGAGAGGATTTGAAAATAAATTTGCAGCCGTGAATAGGGATTTAAAGAGTTTTGAGGTACCATCCCTTTATAAAGCGGAATATGGCTATGGTGTAGCGGAAGTGATAGTAGAGTCACCAGAACACGATGTAACTTTTGGAAGTTTATCTTTAGGGCAAATGCAAAAAGTTTTTATGGCAATAATTGAGCGTTATAAAAAAATTGCTCAAGACGATAAAATAAAATACATTCAGGTGTTCAAAAATTTTGGAGCAAGAGGAGGAGCTTCCTTAGAACACGGGCATTGGCAGATTATAGCTACTTCTTTTATTCCAGATGTAGTAGAAAAAGAGGTAACAGGTATACAAGAATATATTAAGAAGAAGGGCAAATGTCCTTATTGTGAAATTGTCAAATGTGAAAAAGAAGAAGGTAAAAGGATAATAGGTGAAAATGAGAATTTCATTGTTATCGCTCCTTATGCATCTCAATATCCTTATGAGTCATGGATAATACCCAAAGAGCATCAAGAGCGATTTGAAGAGTTAAAAGAAGAAAATATTGCAAATTTGACCGAAATTTTGAAGTCTCTTATAGAAAAGTACGAGAGAGAATTTAACTTTCCGCCATATAATATTGTGGTTCATACAGTACCAATTTCTGATATAAGAAGTTACCATTGGCATATTGAAATCGCTCCAAGGCTTACTGTAGCAGCTGGTTTTGAGTTGGGGACAGGAGTTTATATAAATCCTGTGCCACCAGAATTGGCAGCATCAGTTTTAAGAATAGAATGAAATTCTATTGAAAGAAGTGGTCAAATGTATATTGGTAAAACCTTCAACTTTGAAGATATACCTACAAAACTGAAAGATATAGTTAAAAATATAGATAAAGACAATTTTAAAAAGTTTAGGTGGTTTCAGGAGAAGGCTTATAATATTTTAGATATATTTTTATTTGATTATGCAATATTGTCTAAAAAGGAAGCTGAGATTATAATTGCAGCTATTATAGCTTTTGTGGTGAAAGCTCCAACGAGTAAGAAAGAGATTACTTTGCTTTATTATGTGCCTTTAATTATAACTCCTTATTTTAGGAATAATGATTTAATAGATATTATTGAGAGTCCAAATTTAAAAGCTTTTATATACGATGGAATTGACGATATAAATTATGTTAAGTTTTTAAATAAAGCGTTAAGTGAAGAAACAGTTATAAAATTTGAGTCTGGTGCCCAATTAATTCCTTATAATCTTAAAAAAGACGATATATACAGTTCACGAAGGCTGAGCAATAAGTCCAGTAATAGTTTAACATTTTTACAAAAAGATGAAATAATAAAGACTTATAGAAAATTTGTAAAAGGAGTTAATCCTGACCTTGAAATGACTTTTGAACTTAAAAATGCAGGTTTTGGAAATGTTCAAGATATAAGAGGTTATTTTTTATATGAAGACAGTAGCGGAGATAGGTATACTGTTGCTATAATAGTGGAACACATTAAAAACATGGGAGACATGTGGCAATATACGCAAGAGTATCTGTCTTCTGTAATTTCTACTTTATCCGATTATGAGGAAATTGAAGAAAGTTACGTAGAAGGATACTTGAGCAATTACTTTGAAGAGGTAAGAGAGATAGCAAGGATAATTGCCGATATGCATATTAAATTGTCTTATATTGATAAAGAAGATTTTGCTAAAAGAAATGTTGAAATATCAGATGTTGAAGAAGTGTTGAAGAGCATAAAAAATAATTTCGCTAAACTTTTAAATTTTATAAAATTGTCTACTTTTGATGAACAAATAGCTTCAATGATAGAAGAGATTGTAAAGCAACAAGAGTTTTTAATGAGCAAATTAGAAGAATTTAAAGATACTGCTGTTTTTGGCAAATATATAAGATGTCATGGAGACCTACACTTAGAGCAAATTTTAAAGACTGAAGAGGGATATGTGATAATAGATTTTGAAGGGGAACCGACAAAACCTATTGAGGTGAGGAGAAAAAAATATCTCCCTTAAAAGATGTGGCAGGCATGGTACGTTCTTTTAGTTATGCTGCTTATGCTGCTTATTTTAATTATCTTAATGCAAAAGGTAAGTTGCAGGATGAAAAAATAGAAAAAGTGCTGTCAGTGTGGGAAGAAGCTGTCACGGAGACTTTTGTAGAAAACTATTTGGAATTGGTGACAAGGGAAGCACCAGACATTATACCAGAAGGTGAAAATTTCGATAAGGCTTTAGCTATTTTTAAATTAGATAAAGCTCTTTTTGAAGGAATTTATGAGGTAAATAATAGACCTTCTTGGTTTAAAATACCTTTAAAAGGTATTTTAGGGTGTATTGAGGATTTGAAATTAGAAAAACACGGATCGGAGGTAAACTATGGATAAGTTAAAAGTTACAATGTTTACAAATGAATACCCTCCTAATATTTACGGTGGAGCTGGTGTTCATGTAGATTATCTTGTTAGGGAACTGTCTAAACTGATGGAAGTAGACGTGAGATGCTTTGGTGACCAAGATTATACGGCTGATAATCTAAAAGTCCGTGGATATAAACAATGGGATAAGTTAAAGGAAAATTCAGATCCAAGATATCAGAAAGTTTTGGGGCCTTTTTCCATTGATTTGGCAATGGTGAAGGATGAGATAGACTCAGATATTTTACACTGCCATACCTGGTATACTTTCATGGCGGGCTTTTTAGCTAAAAAATTGTATGATAAACCCCTTGTAGTTACAGTTCACAGCCTTGAGCCTTTAAGGCCATGGAAAGAGGAACAGTTAGGTAATGGATATAAATTAAGTTCTTGGATGGAAAGAACAGGGATTGAAGCCGCCGATAGGGTTATAGCAGTATCACAAGGTTCGAAAGAAGATATATTGAAGTATTACAATATTCCAGAAGAAAAAGTTGAAGTTATATATAACGGCATAGATTTGAACCAATACCAGAAAACAGATAGAAATATTGCTCGCCAAAAATATGGAATTGAGGGTAAATACATTCTCTTTGTAGGAAGAATATCAAGGCAAAAGGGCATTACTCATTTAATAGATGCAGTAAAGTATCTACCTAAGGATATAAAGGTTGTACTATGTGCTAGTTCTCCGGATACACAAGAGGTTTTAGAAGAAGTAGAGCAAAAAGTTAAACTTTACGACAATATTATTTGGATAAATAAAATGGTGGAAAAAGAAGAAATTATAGAGTTATACAGCAATGCGGAAGTTTTTGCATGCCCTTCTGTTTATGAGCCTTTTGGCATAATAAACTTAGAAGCAATGGCTTGTAAAACTCCTGTTGTGGCAAGTGCTACAGGAGGAATTAAAGAGGTTGTAGTTCATGAAGAGACAGGATTCCTTGTAGAACCAGGCAATCCTGAAGAATTAGCAAAATATATAAACATACTTTTAAATAACAAAGATTTAGCTATAAAATTTGGAGAAAATGGGAGAAAACGTATTGAAGAGATGTTTAGTTGGGAAAGCATTGCTAAAAAGACTTATGAGATGTACAAGGATGTAATAGAGAAATATAAAAAATAAATGCGCTAAGGCAGGGGTGACAATTGCCCTGCTTTGTTTATTTGTGCTATAATAAATTTAAAAATAATGGATGGTGTGGCGATGGAAGGACAATCTTTTCTTTATAATGCAATAATAAATTATGGATATATAGCGCTTTTTATAGGGCTTATGATTGAAGGAACGGGAATGCCAGGCCCTGTAGAAATATTATTTTTTGCGGCAGCGTATTTAGTCACAAAAGGGGATATGAACCTTTTTTATGTTATAGTCATCGCTGCTTTAGGAAATGTGACAGGAAATGTGATAGCTTATTTGGTAGGCTATTATAAAGGTAGGCCTGTTGTTGAAAAATACGGTAAATATTTAAAAATAACAGTAAAAGACCTTGAAGCTATGGATAAATGGTTTGCTAAATATGGAGGATTTACGGTTTTATTAGGTAGGCTTGTAGGTCTTCCAAGGACGCCGGCTATTTGGGCTTCAGGTATAACCCGTATGAATTTTACTGTGTATGTGATATTTTCTGCTATTGCTGATTTTATATGGTCTACTTTTTGGGCAGTAGTGTCTTATCTTGCTGCTATGCAATTGATTAAAATAGACTTTTTTGCGAAAAGTCAACCGCCTTGGGTATATTTTGCTTCTACAATAGGCTTTATGATATTTTTATATATAGTTTGGAGGGTACTTCTTTGGATGAAAGAAAAGTATCTAACGTAATTTTTGAGAAGATAACAAATGTTTCTGACCTTTTAGATATAGAGGATATATGGCATGAATTAGAGAATGTGGCGGAAATTTATCCTTTTAATACTTTTGAATGGGTGTTAAACTGGTGGAAACATTTTGGATATGGTAAAAAAATGTTGGTATTACTGGTTTATGAAGAAAATATGCCCATTGGAATTGCGCCTTTTATGATAACATATTTTGAAAAAGGACTTTTGGTTAAAAGGATAAAATTTATAGGTTCTAACAATAGTGATTATCTTGATTTTATCGTGAGAAAAGGACATGAAAATGAATTTTATACAAGCTTAGTAAATTTTTTGGAAAGATATATAGATGCTTTTACTGTTTTAGATTTGGAACATATTCCTGAAAAGAGTGAGTTTTTCCCCTATATAATGGGTAGTAACCTTTATTACGATTATGATGTGCAAGATGTATGTCCTTATGTGGAATTACCTCAAAGCTGGGAAGAATATTTAAATAGTTTAGATGGAAAATTTAGACGAAATCTCAATTATGAAATCAGAAGATTTTTTAAGGAATATGACGGAAGTTTTTCAATGGTGAAGGATATAGAATCGATAGATAGAGCAATGGATAATTTAATAGTTCTTCATCAAAGGCGATGGAGACAAAGGCACATGCCTGGAGCTTTTTATTCTAAGAGGATAAGGGAGTTCCACAAGGATGTGGCAAAAGACATGTTATCAAAAGGAGAATTGAGTCTTTTTGAATTAAAAGACGGGGGAAAAACAGTTGCTAGTCTTTTAAGTTATCATGTAGGGGGTAAAAGGTATTATTATATAAGCGGTTATGACTTGGATTATAGCAAAAGAAGTGTTGGCACTATAACTTTAGGTCTTGCTATAAAGCAGTCTATTGAAGAAGGAGATAGAATATTTGACTTTTTAAGAGGAGATGAAGAGTACAAAAAAAACTGGACTTCTTCAAAAAAGCGAAATATGCGATTTGTGGCGGCAAGGCCCACAATGGCAGGTAAATTTTTCTGCTACTACATAATTGCGGAAAACAAAATTATCAAAAAAATTAAAGACAGGTTTAGTGAATAGAACCTGTCTTTCCTATATTAAGAAGGTAAGAGGGTTTAGGGAGTCACAGGCTTAGCGTAAAAGAATTTAATAGGGTCACTGTATTTAGGCACTACTATTTTATCAGAAGTTTGTATATCTACTTTGATACCATAAAATCTTAAAGTATCTACTATTCCGCCTTTTAAATTAAGGGCTGCTTGTAATGTGTCAGGGTCTCCTATTGCTTTTATTACGTAAGGAGGAGCGTACCTTGTAGAGTTTATGTTTATTGTGGGGCCTACACATCGTATCTCAGACATTGCAATTATTCTTTGGTCATTTATAGCTATTGCTTCAGCACCACCCGCTTTCAATTCATTTACAATATTTAATAAATCTTCATCGTGGACTAAGTACAAATTAGGGTCTTCGCCGTCTCGAGGCTGTAAGTCGCTGTCATTTACCGTTACTATAACTCCTGGGCCTACCATATCTGTAAGTCCTGCTAAAATTTTATATTTTTCAACATCCTGCTGTAGATTTTTTAAAGCGGCATCATCTTTTGATGCAGCATCTTCGTACTCTTTAAATCTTTTAGTGAGTTCTTCTAATTGCTGTTCTAAATTTGCCTTTTCTTCTTGAACTTTTTTGAGCTGCTGAGTAAGTTCTTCTAATCTTGCATAATTTGTAGCTGAAATAGAGGTAGGAGGTCTATTGCCGCCTTGTACAGTTTTAAATTGCATAGAAATCATGAGACCCATTGCAATAAATACAAGCATCAAGGATAAAGTTTGTAATGTCTTTCCTTTCAATTTCTCCACATCCTTTCTCTATATAAAAAGACGCATTCATCTTGCTTTTGGTTTCAGCTTATATACATTTCTATAAATAATTGTAACACTCTATAAATACTATAACACGGAAAATATTAAAATTTATTAAGAAATTATTAAGTTTTTATTACAAAAAGGTTACAAAAAACTCTGATACTTTTCATATCAGAGTTTCAGGAGAGTCTTCTTTTATTGCGTTTTCTATGGAGTTTTTAAGGGATAATATTTCCTCTAATTCTTTATTGTATTTATCTATTTTAAACATGGTACTTTTGTATATGCGTATATCTTCTTCGTTTTTTTGTATACATTTTTTAAGAGAGTTTTTTACGGTTTCAAAAAGCGCATCATAAGTGATGTAATTATGTATTTCAAGGTCGGAGATTGGAACTGCGATTAATTCCTCACTTTCTATTTTATAGTGATAAAAAATGTTGTCAGGTTTTAAAACTATTTTTTCATCTATGCTTTTATCGTAGATTATTATACCTTCTCCTATTTCAAAGGTTTTTCCGCTATAACTTCTAAGTTTTATATTTTCGACTCCTATGTATTTTTTTATTGCCAAAAGTATACTTTTTATTTCTGATATAGACTTTTCAAGCACTTCTTGCATTTTTTTACTTGCCATTTCTTTATCTTTTTCGCTTTTTATGAGTTCTTCCATCAAAGACTTTATTTCTTGTATATCTCCCATGAAATATCACCTCTTTCTTAATATTCCACAGAGAACTTATTTTAAACGTTGAATACATTAAATTATTAGAGGGAAAAATAGACTTGACTATTTTTTAAAGTTTGGTAGACTTTTATTAACGGAAAATTAATGTTGAAAAGGAGAAGATATTATGAGCAAAATATCTGTAATAGGATCTGGATTTGTCGGTGCTACTACTGCATACACACTGGCTTTGAGTGGTATTGCCAAAACTATTGTATTAATAGATATTAATAAAGACAAAGCGGAAGGTGATGCTCTTGATATAAGCCACGGTGTACCGTTTATTAGTCCAGTTGAAGTGTACGCGGGAGATTATGGTGATGCTGCAGGTTCTGACATAATAATTATTACAGCGGGAGCAGCACAAAAACCGGGGGAAACCAGACTTGACTTAGTGAAGAAAAACACAATGATTTTTAAAGACATAGTGGCAAAACTTATTAAAGTAAATGACACAGCAATATACCTTATAGTTACAAATCCTGTAGATATTCTTACATACGTTACCTATAAAATATCTGGTTTGCCATACGGAAGAGTGCTGGGGTCTGGCACAGTTCTTGACAGTGCGAGATTCAGATATCTTTTAAGCAAACATTGTAACATAGATCCGAGGAATATACACGGATATATAATTGGGGAGCATGGCGATTCTGAGCTTGCAGCTTGGAGCATTACAAACATAGCAGGCATACCAATTGATAATTATTGCAATTTATGTGGAAGAGTATGTGAAAAAGATTTTAGAGAGGAGATTTTTAATAATGTTGTAAGAGCCGCTTATACGATAATAGAAAAAAAGGGTGCGACATATTATGCGGTTGCTCTCGCAGTAAGAAGAATTGTGGAAGCTATTTTCAGAGATGAAAATTCCATTTTGACTGTGTCATCTCCGCTAACCGGCCAATATGGTGTTACAGATGTGGCTTTGAGCCTTCCCTCCGTTGTTGGACGAAATGGAATCGTGAATATACTTGAATTACCACTTTCACAGGAAGAAATTGCTGCTTTTAGAAGGTCAGCCGAAATTATAAAAAGTGTAATACAAGAGCTTGATATATAAGAGGGGAAACCCTCTTTTTTGCATATAAAAAGTCACAGTGTGAAAATATAATAATTAAAACAATGATTTTTTAGGATGTGATGGCTGTGCAAAAGATAACACAACAAGAGATTATACTAAGTTCTTTTGTTGAAGCTCAAAATTTGGAAAAAATATTATTGGACAAAGTGAGAGAATATGGGAAAGAAGTGATGGACAATCAAACAAAAGCATTGCTAAAACAAATTGAAATAATGGTCAAAAACCACAAAGAGGATATAAAGAAAGCAGAAAAAACTATGCATATTGGCTCGCTTTCCAAAAAGAACATGTCTCAAGAGCCTTTAGACATGCTTCAAGATTTACTAAAAAATTTAGTCAATATTCAGGCTTTTTACAACGAAAGTGTCGTAAATATAACTAATCCATATGTAAGGCAATTGTTTACTCAAATGAGGGATGATGTTATGAGATTTATTTCTATTCTTCAAATGGAGATTGAAAGTCTGGAATCGAAACCTTCTATTCCAAATAACACAGTTTTAAATACACCGGAGATGAGTTAACATGAAAGTGGCTATTATTGGCGCTGGTGTTTCAGGGCTGGCTGCGGCGATTACTTTTCAAAGATATGGTATTACACCAGATATTTTCGAAAAAAAGTGCAAAATAGGTGAATTATTTAACCATGTTGCGGGGTTATTAAAAGTGATAAATAGGCCTATAAAGGATCCGCTTCATCATCTTAAAAATGTTTATGGAATAGAGGTTAAGCCAATTAACACAATTGACAAAATAGTTATGAAGGGGCCAACTGTAACGGCTTCTGTTACTGGGAGTAATCTTGGGTATATGATTTTAAGAGGGCAGGACGCAAACTCTCTTGAAAATCAATTGTATAATAAGTTAGAAATACCAGTTAATTTCAATATAGAAGCTGATTATAAAAAGTTAAAAAATAATTACGATTATGTCATTATTGCTACGGGAAGTTCGCAAATTCCAAAAGAATTGGGGTGTTGGCAAGAGCTGGTGACGACCTGGGTGAGAGTTGCAAATGTATTAGGAAATTTTGATACAAAAACTCTTATAATGTTGATAAATACTTTATACACTAAGAGCGGCTATGTGTATTTGATTCCTTACAATGAAAAAAGAGCTGTTTTAGCTATGGTTATACCTTACATTTCAAAAGAAGAGCTGCAGTATTATTGGGATACCTTTCTAAAAGTAGAGAAAATGAATGTAGATATTGTCAATATGGTGGATTTGCAGCATACTTCGGGTAATTGTTTTCCACATCAATATGAAAACTTGCTTTTTGTTGGGAATGCAGGAGGGGCGATAGAGCCTTTTTTAGGATTTGGAACTTTTAACTCTATTATGAGTGGGGCAATAGCTGCTAAAAGCATAGCAGAGGGAATTGACTTTGAAAAAGAAATTAGTTTTTTGTCAAATGCTAATATAAAAATGTTGGAGTTTAGAAAAGCTTTAGACCTTATGGACAATGATAAATTGGACAAGTTTATAAAAATTCTTACTTTTCCTCCTGTGAAAAAACTTGTTTACAATACTAATTTCAATGCGATAAAATACGGTTCACTTTTTATGGAATATACAGTAAACAAGCTACACAATAAGCCTTATGAACATAGAAAGAGGGTATAAAAATGAAAGTGGCAATAATCGGCGCAGGAGTATCAGGCTTATGCTGCGCTTACATTCTTGAAAAATTAGGTGTACAGTGTGATATTTATGAAAGGAAGCATACAATTGGAAGCCTCTATTCTTTTGGAGAATTGCTGTTGCAAATTGTTCATAGGCCTCACAAAGATCCTCTTAAGTTTATGGAGAGTCAGTTTAGAATTTCTATTATACCTTTGACCAAAGTGAAAAAAATAATTATCAAATCTCCAAAAAACATAACAGTTATTAAGGGAGAAAATCTTGGATATATTGTGCAAAGAGGTCAAGAGCAAGAAAGTGTAGAAAACCAATTGGCAAAAAAAATAAATGCAAAGATAAATTTTAATATTAATGCGGATTACAAGGAATTAGCCAAATCTTATGATTATGTGGTAGTTGCTACAGGAAATAGTATGATAGCAAAACAACTTACAGAAGTTGAAAATATAGTTTCTTCAAGGATCAAAGGAGGAATTGCTTTAGGAGATTTTGAGCCTCATACTGTGTACTTATGGCTTAACACAATGTACGCGAGGTCAGGGTTTGGATATCTTGTACCTCTTAGTCAAAATAAAGCGTCAATAATTCTTGTGGCTACTTATACGCAAAAAGAAGAGATTGAAAATATGTGGCACACCTTTTTGCATCAAGAAAAACTAAATTATGAGATGATAGAAACTTTTGAGACGGAATTAGACATAAGTATAACAGATAGACACCAAATAGACAATATATATCTAATAGGAAATGCAGGAGGTTTTTTAGATCCTTTTTTAGGATTTGGACTTTTAAACGCTGTAGAAAGTGCGGTTTATTCAGCTGAATCAATTAAACATGGCGAAGATTATGAGAAAAAAGTAAAGAAAATAACAGATAAAGTTGATAAACTTGTAGATTTTAGGAAGATGATGGATAGTATAAAAAATGAAGACTATGATAGAATAGTAAAAGTGATTGGAAATCCTATAGTTAAAAGAGTGATGTACAAAACTAATTTAGATGTGATAAAATATTTACATTTTCTTGTGAAAATAACAAACAGGACCCAGTGATTAAACTGGGCCTTAAATATTCCACAATTGAAGTCCTGTTGTTTCATCGTAAACTCTTTCCAAATTATTGTCACCGTAATCTGTTATTACGAATTCTGCAGCAAATATTATTGTCCCTTCCATTAAATGACCGCCAAAAGCGTTTCCGTTTTTATCTGCTAATGTTATGTGGACATGAGCAAAGGGCTTGCCATCTTTTACTGAAATATTTCCTGTGGCATTTAGTATTTCCATGTGCTCGTCTTTTGATATGTATATGTAGTTTTTGCTTTGTGCATCATAGTAGCCAAATACTGCTTTTGATACAGCACCTATTATGCGTACTTCACCAGAACGTATATTTTCACTGGTGATGACTTTATTAATTTCTTCTAAAAGGTCTTTTCCGTATGGAAATTTTCCCATAAACCTTCTTTCAATTAATACACTTTTATACCCCATAAAACCACATCCTTCTAATTTTTATTTTTTACACTATAATTATATCACAAAAAACTTGTTTCAGCATGGCATTTGCATAGTACAAAATTTTGACCCATGACCGGTTGTTACAAAAAGTTGTAATATGAACTTAAGAATAGTATAATTAATTATTAAGAAGGAAAGATTGGTAAGGTAAGTTAAGGCATAGAAATTAAAACTTGTAAGGAGAAAGATGTATGAGACCTTATGAAAAAGAAATACAAAGCATAAAAAATCAGATAATTCAAAAATATAAGCCAGAGGATATATACCTTTTTGGTTCATGTGCGAGAGGTATAATAACTAAAAGAAGTGACATAGATATATGTGTGATTATTGCTACGGATAATAAAAGAAAACTCATTCAGCAAATGCTCATAGAACTTGATTACACCGTTGACATAGATATAATAGTTTACACTCCGGAAGAATGGAAAAAGTACAAAAATGACCCTTCAACTTTCGCTTATTTAATTAAATCAAAAGGAGTGAGTTTGCTTGGTTGATTCTAAAAAAATTGAAGACTGGTTTAATATGGCTAAGAAAGATTTTAATGGTGCAAAAATTTTGTATGAACATGGTGGCGATTATTATCTTATATGCTTTCACTGTCAACAAGCTATAGAAAAATATTTAAAGGGTTATTTAATATCAAAAACGGGTGTAATTAATGAAGGACATAGTTTGGTAAAACTTTGTAAAGAAGCACAAAAATATAATGAGAATTTCAAAAATTTTCTTAAGGATTGTGCATTAGTAAACTCATATTACATTGAAACAAGATATCCTGCTGAAGAACCTCTTTATGTGGAGGAAGAAGAGGTTTTGGAATGCATGAGAATAACAGAAGAAATTATGAATTTTATAGATAAATTAGTACAAGAAAAGAACTAAAAAGGCGGTTTTCCCGCCTTTCAGACTGCAGACAGACTTTCGTAAAGGAGATATTTTGCATAAGGAACGACTTGTGACAAAGCGGAAACAAAACTTAGCAAGACCGAGGATGGAGGCAGGGCCGAAGCCACGGATGGCGGAGGCGGGCACTAAGACAAGGACGTCGAATGTGCCCGGTACCCTGCCGGAGCCTGAAGGTCGAGCTTTAGTTTTGTCGCTTTGGAACATCGGAGCGACGATGCAAAATATCTCCTTTAAAATTTTTAACTTTGTCAACAAACTAAAAAGGCGGTTTTCCCGCCTTTTTTATCATCTAAATAGAGCCACAAAGACAAGGGTTATTGTGCTTATGAGCTTTATGAGAACGTGCAGTGAAGGACCGGCTGTATCTTTAAATGGATCACCTACAGTGTCTCCTACAACTCCAGCTTTATGAGCTTCAGACTTTTTACCACCGTAATTGCCAAGTTCTATAAATTTCTTTGCGTTATCCCACGCACCGCCGCCGTTGTTTAAGAATAAAGCCAGTATTACACCTGAAACAGTACCTATCATTAAGAAAGCTGCTGCGGCTTCCTTACCGAGGATTACACCTACTAATATTGGTGTTACTACTACGATAAGTCCCGGAATCACCATTTCTTTTAAAGCGCCTTTAGTTACAATATCTACTGTTTTAGCATAGTCCGGCTTTGCAGTACCTTCCATTATGCCGGGAATTTCTCTAAATTGCCTTCTTACCTCCAGAATTACATATTGTGCCGCTTTACCAACAGCTCTTATTGCAGTTGAACTAAAGAGATATACAATCATTGCTCCTATAAATGCTCCTATGAAAACTTCGGGCTTTCCTATATCTACAGCAAACCAAGAATCAATGGGTTTACCTAATATCTTTTTGACTTCATCCAGATATGCTGAGAAAAGCAGGAAAGTTGCAAGAGCGGCTGAACCTACTGCGTATCCTTTTGTCAAAGCTTTTGTAGTGTTTCCACAAGCGTCTAACCTGTCTGTCACATGTCTTACTGACTCTGGTGCTCCTGACATTTCAGTAATTCCACCAGCATTGTCAGTAATAGGTCCAAATGTATCCATTGCAAGTATATAGGCGGTTGTTGATAGCATGCCCATTGTTGCAATAGCTGTGCCGTAAAGTCCAGAAGTCCCTATATGAGGAAGTGCTAATTCACCAAGTTTATAAGCTATAAATATTGCTGCAGATATAAATATAACTGGAAGGGCAGTAGATTCCATACCCACAGAAATACCTGTAATTATGTTTGTAGCAGCTCCCGTTGTGGAAGCTTTGGCAATTTCCTGTACAGGACGTTTATTTACAGAAGTATAATAGTCTGTCAAGAATACAAAGATGTAACTTAGTACAACACCTGTTACTACTGCACCATACAGTAACCAATAATTAACTTCACTGCCATCAGGCAAATGTCCAGAAAGCATTATTTTTACTGCAAAGAAAAGAGCAATTAAATTTACAATTGTAGTGACAAAGTAACCTTTATTTAAAGCTATCATTGGGTCTTTTGATTCATCTTTTGCATTGACGAAAAAGATGCCTATGATAGAGGCAATTATACCTATTGCACGAGCTACTAATGGGAAAAGTATTCCTTTCCACCCGAATACAGGATAAAGACCTACTCCTAATATCATAGCGCCAATATTTTCAGCAGCGGTTGATTCAAAGAGGTCAGCTCCTCTTCCTGCACAGTCTCCTACATTATCTCCAACAAGGTCAGCTATAACTGCAGGATTTCTAGGGTCATCTTCTGGAATTCCAACTTCTACTTTACCCACAAGGTCAGCTCCTACATCGGCAGCTTTGGTATATATACCACCGCCTAGCTGGGCAAATAATGCTACGAAAGAAGCACCAAAACCAAAACCGACGATGAGAGAAGGAGCTTCTTTTATAAGCTCATCTTGTCCAGATAAACCACCATATGCCAAAAATAACGTAGCGACTCCAAAAAGAGACAATGCTGTTACTGCAAGACCTGTTACAGCTCCTCCTTTTAAAGCAATTTGGAGAGCCCTGTTAAGACCAGATTTTGCACCAGCAGCAGCCCTTACATTCGAATTTACCGCCATATACATTCCAATGTAACCCGACAGAGCTGAACAAAAAGCACCTGTAATAAAAGCGAGTCCTACATGCCATGCAAAACTTAACGCAGTACTTGTTCCTTCAGATAGATGTCCATAATAATTAGCTACAATAATTATTACAGCTACAATTAAGGCTAAAAACGCAATTGTTTTATATTGTCTGTTTAAAAAAGCCATAGCTCCTTCTTTTATAGCGTCTGAAATTTGCTGCATTTTTTCATCGCCTTTATCTTGTGCAAAGATAAATTTAATTAAACCAATTATAACGAGGGCTGCAATAATTATAACCCCGTAAATTAGAGCAAGATAGGAACCCAATTTATATCATCCCTTTCTTTATAATTTTGTCACTACTCATTAGTATTTCGACAAACTTTTAAAAATTCCTTCAATTATTTTTGAAATGTTTCTAATTTAAACGATATAAGTGAAATTAAGTGAAAGCACAAGAATCGCAAATAAATAGGACATACTATTGAAAAAATAGACATAATAATTTAAAATATAAGTATAAATAGTATAGCATTATTAATAAAATATAACATACTAATATAAAAAGGAGGAAAATTCTATGTCCAAAATAACTTTAACTGTGATTAAAGCAGATGTTGGTGGCTTTGTAGGGCATACAGACGTACATCCTGAACTTCTTGAAATCGCTAAGAAACATTTAAAAGAAAAAGGGAAAATGCTCATTGACTTTCATGTGACTAGAGTAGGAGATGACATTGAACTTATAATGACTCATAGAAAAGGAATAGATAACGAAGAAGTTCATAAACTTGCATGGGATGCACTTTGGTCTTGTGGTGAGAAAGCTAAAGAACTTAAATTGTACGGTGCAGGACAAGATTTGTTGAAAGATTCATTTTCAGGCAATATAAAGGGGTTAGGACCGGGAGTTGCAGAGATGGAAATTGAAGAAAGAAAAAGTGAGCCTGTCATAATTTTTATGGCTGATAAAACAGAGCCAGGAGCATGGAATTTACCACTTTACAAGATGTTTGCAGATCCTTTTAATACAGTAGGACTTGTAATTGACCCTAATATGCACCAAGGATTTAAATTTGAAGTTTATGATATGATTGGGCATAAAAAAATAATATTTGAAACTCCAGAAGATATTTATGATATGCTGGTCTTTATTGGAGCGACAGGACGATATTGCATACGAAGAGTGTATACAAAAAACAATGAAATTGCAGCAGTGTCTTCTACTCAAAGAATGAATTTTATGGCGGGGAAGTATATAGGAAAGGATGACCCTGTACTTATTGTGAGATGCCAAAATGGTCTTCCAGCAGTAGGCGAAGCGTTGGAACCTTTTGCTAATCCCTATCTTGTTGCTGGTTGGATGAGGGGGTCTCATAATGGACCTATGATACCTGTTTCATTGGAAGATGCTGTGCTTACCAGATTTGATGGGCCTCCAAGAGTATGCGCACTTGGTTTTCAATTAGCAGAGGGTAAGCTTATTGGCCCGCAGGACTTCTTTAAAGATGTTGCTTTTGACAATGCAAGGGAAAAAGCGTTAGAAATAGCCGATTACATAAGAAAGATGGGACCCTTTGAGCCTCACAGGTTGCCTTTAGAGGAATTGGAATACACTACCCTACCTCATGTTGCTGAAAAACTTCAAGGGAGATGGGAGGAATAATGAGGTGCAAATTGCGCCTCATTTTTACATTTTTTCAAGAAAGGATTTTTGAAAAGTTTATCGAATAAATATAATAAATATAAAAGATTGGACAATTTTATGTGACAACTATTTAATAATTTTGAATTGATATGTATTTGTTAGTGCTTTATTATTATTGTAAAGGATACGTAGGGAGGAAATAGTGATTTTTATGAAAACGTTAAATGAGAAGTTTTTTAAGTTAATGGACAGGGTCATTTTAATTTTGGTCATTTTGATAGCAGCATTGAGCATTTTTTTATATAAGCTTCAAAAGGTAGAAGAACCCATTTTTGCAAAAACGCCTCAATATCACTTTTACATGGTAGCCCAAAATTCTGTAGATCCTTTTTGGAAAGAAGTAAAAATTGGTGCCATGGATGCTGCAAAACGTTACAATGTTGCAATTGAATTTAATGCTCCTAAATTTAATAACATCCAAGAGGAACTTCAGTATTTGGATATTGCTATACTGTCTAAAGTTGATGGCATAATAACTCATGTTTCAAACAGTAAAGAATTTGTAGACTTGATTGAAGAAGCCTATAAAGAAAGTATACCAGTAATTACAATAGAAAATGACGCGAAAGATAGCAAAAGACAGGCTTTTATAGGTACTAACAGTTTTCAATTAGGAGAAGAAGCAGGAAAACTTATGATTCAAGCTACTAAAGGGAAAGCCAACATTGCTATAATTGTCAGTAATGATTATCAATTGGACACTGTAAATCAAAATTTGAAAATCAATGGTTTTTTAGATGCCATAAAGGATTATCCTCAAATGAAAGTAGTAAAAGTTTACACTTCAAAATTAGGTACTTTAAGCGCAGAAGAGATTACTCAGTCAATTATAAGCAGTAAACAAAACATAAATGCCATTTACACTACAGATTCTGTGGATACCATTGGTACTGCACAAGTAATAGTTGATTTTAACAAGGTGGGAGACATAGCGATTGTAGGGTATGGAGATACAGCGGATATTTTAAGGTATATCGACAAGGGAATAATATACGGTACAGTTATGAGTGACCCTTACAGAATAGGATATGAAAGTGTAAAATCTATGGTGGAAATTAAAGAAAAAAATAATGTTTCTACATTTGTTGATATAGGAGTAAATGTTATTACCAAGGACAATGTCAAAGAATATTTCAAAAGAATACAATCAATAGAATAAGGTGATGGCATGAAAAAAGATATGTGGAGATTTACGGGCATAAGGCGAAAATTGATAGTTTATTACCTCATAATCACTATTTTAATGGGTATCACAAGTTTTTATTCGTATTATAATGCAAAGTCAGTTATAAATCGTTTAAAATCAATTTTTGTGGATTATATATACCTTAACAATTTAAATGCGGATGTAAACATGTTGGAAACAGAAGTGGAGAAGTATTTATCTACCAAATCTTCGGACGCCCTTTTAAATTATTATACCCTCTATAACAAACTTCAAGAACAAGCCTCCGCTATTTTAAATGAAAAAAACTATGACCAGGATGGTTTAATGTTAAAGGATATAGGGAATATGATTGAAAGCCTTTTGAATGAAACTGACGCAGCAATAAATGCTAAAAGAGGCAGGATAAGCAGCGAGTACATTGCACATTTTACGAGGTCCAATAAAATAAGTGAATATATAAAACTTTATATTAATAATCTTCTCAACAGTAAATTGCAAGAGGGCTCTTTAAAATATGCATCTATAACAAAAAACATGGAGTTTATAAGCTATTTGAATGTGTTTTTGATAATAGGTTCTATTCTTTTTAACATATTTCTTGCAATATTTTTTACCTATCGAATTACAAAACCTCTTATAGACCTTTCCCATTTGGCAGTGAGAGTTTCAAAAGGAGATTTTGATGTAAGACCGCTTTCTATAAAGACAAACGATGAGATAAATATACTTGCAGAAGCTTTTAATAAAATGGTAGTAAGCATAAAAAATTATATAGGGGAAATCAAAAATCAGGCAGAAGTAGAGAAAAAATTAAAAGAACAAGAGATGCAAAATCTCAAAATGAGAAATATTTTAAAAGAGGCAGAACTTAAGGCTTTGCAGTCTCAAATAAATCCACATTTTCTCTTTAATACCTTAAATGCAGCTGCACAATTAGCGATGATGGAAGGGGCAGATAAATCTTCGGAGTTTATAGAAAACGTTGCAAACCTATTTAGATATAATCTAAAAAAATTGGATACTACAGTTACTTTGCAAGACGAGATAAACAATGTAAAGACATATATGTACATTTTGAAAACGAGATTTGGCGACAGAGTAGATTTTAAAGTAGATGTAGACGAAGGGGTTTTAGATGTAGAAATGCCTTGTACAATAATTCAGCCTGTAGTTGAAAATGCTTTTATTCACGGATTAGAAGATACAGAAAAAGGAGGTTTTATTAAACTTACGGTAAAGAAGGATAATGATAAAGTTTTAATAGAGGTTATTGACAATGGGATAGGAATGAGTGAAGAAAAAGTAAGGGCAATATTATCAGCAGACAATGAGGATTTATCTAAAAGGCATGTTACGGGTATTGGCATGCACAATATCATAAACAGACTAAGACTTTTTTATAACACTTCTGCTATAGAAGATGTAATTGAGATAGATAGCAAAATAGGAGAAGGAACAAAAGTTACTTTAAAAATTCCTTTAATGAAGGGTGATAAAGAAAATGATTAAATTGTTTATTGCGGACGATGAGCAAATAGTTATAGATTCAATTAAATTTATCATAGAAAAGAATGATGTAAAAGCTGATATAATTGGTTTTGCTAAATCTGGAAGAGAAGCCATTGAAAAAGTGGAAATTTTAAAACCTGATGTAGTTTTTATGGATATAAAGATGCCAGGAATAGATGGAATTGAAGCCATAAAGCAAATTAAAGAAAGGCATAAGGACATAATTTTTGTTATTATTACCGCTTACGAGTATTTTAATTATGCAAAAGAGGCAATAGACCTTGGAGTGTTAGATTATCTTTTAAAGCCTCTTAATAGAAATAAAGTCGTAGAAACTATAAAGAAAGCTATTGAGGTGATTGAAAAAAGAAGAGAGGCAATGTTAAAAGAGTTAGAGTTAAAGGAGAAACTCAATAAGATTATTCCTTATTTGGAAGGGCAATTTTTGTATACTACTCTTTTTAGTGGTATAACCTATGATGACTTGTCCTTTTATGAAGATGTATTTGGAATAGAATTAAAACGGGGTTATGCCATGATAGTGACAGTGGAGGATTTTGGTAAAAACATCAAAGATCAAAATCTAAAATTGAGCATAGAAAAACAAAATTTTTATGATTATTTTAAAACAATTGTAAAAAATATTAAAAAATGTTTGATAGGGCCATACTTTATTGACAAGTTATTTGTGTACTTTCCTGTGGAGGAGGGAGATTCATTTGAGATTAAAAATAATTCTATAGAAACAGCGCAGAAAATAATAGAAGCTATAAACCAAAAAGTGAAAATTCCTTACAGGATTGGAATGGGTAGAGTTTACAGTTTCGAGAATATTTTGAAGTCTTATTATGAAGCAGAAATGGCATTAAAAATGGCAAAAAATGAACTGATTGTACATTTTGATGATATTGCAATGCCACAAAATAGATTTAAGCCTTATCCTATTAATAAAGAAAGACTTTTTATTGATAGACTTATGACTGGGGACCTTCAAGGATCTTTCAGTATATTTAATGAAATTTACGAATGGATGGTTTTAGAATACCAAGAGGATGTAGATAAAATAAAGTCCAAACTTATAGAAATAATCGGTGTTATTAAAAGGAATCTTTCCTATTATGCTGAGGAGGAAAACTTTATTGAAAACCGAGAGCTGGAAGAAATTTTAAAAATAAACGATGTTGACAAAATAAAGTTTATATTTATCAATACTCTGAAAAATCTATTCGACAGCATAAAAACTATCAACAAAGAAAAAACGGATACCTTTATGGCCAAAATAATTAGATTTATAGAGGACAATTTCAATAAAGACATTACACTGGATGACGTTGCAAAAGAAGTCAATATGAGTTACTACTATTTTAGTAAATTTTTCAAAGATCAAACTGGAAAAAATTTTATCGATTACTTGACAAATTTGAGAGTAACTAAAGCCAAAGAACTATTAGAGGATGAAACTGTAAGCATAAAAGAAGTGTGCTACAAGGTTGGCTACAGCGACCCAAATTATTTTAGCAAGATATTTAAAAAAGCTACAGGGATGACGCCTACAGAGTACAGATTGGCTATTTACAAAAAAGGGGGTGTAGTTGGTGGAGAGTAAAAATGTAATCAAAGTGATAGTAGCAATTGTCCTGATGATTATTTTTGGTGTTTTAGTTTTTTTGACTGTTAAGCATGTAGTAGCGTATAGAGAGGTAAAGAATGTAAACTCTAACTTAGATAAAAAAGGGCATAAAATTAAAATTGGTTTTTCTCTTGGTACCTTAAAAGAAGAAAGATGGATTAAAGATAGAGATATAGTAATGGCAAAATTACGGGAATTGGGGGCAGAGGTTTTAGTGCAAAATGCTAATAATGATGACCAAGACCAATTAAAACAGGTGAGATACCTTTTGGACCAAAAAATTGACGTACTTATCATTGTTCCAAATGACCTTGAAAAAGCCTCTTATGCGGTATCATTGGCACAAAAAGAAGGAGTAAAAGTGATATCCTATGACAGGCTTGTTACAAAATCAAATGTAGACCTTTATATATCCTTTGACAACGTAAAAGTTGGAAAATTGATGGCGGAATATTTAGTGAAAAGAGTGCCAAGAGGAAATTATCTCATAATAAACGGTGCTACGACGGATAACAACACAAAAATGATAAAGGAAGGATATGACAGTGTTCTAAAGCCCAGAATTGAAAGTGGAGACATAAAAATTGTAAAAGAAGACTGGGCACCTAATTGGATGACAGAATATGCTTTTAATTCTACTGATGAACTGCTGCAAAAGGGCGTGAAAATTGATGCCGTAATAGCAGGGGATGATGCTTTAGCGGGAGGAATTATAGAGGCTTTATCAGAGCACAGAATGGCGGGAAAAGTATTGGTTGCAGCTCAGGATGCTGACCTTGCTGCATGTCAAAGGATAGTGGAAGGAACTCAGGCTATGACAGTGTACAAACCAATTGACAAATTGGCAGAAGCCACCGCAAAAATGGCTATGAAACTTGCGAGAGGAGAAAAATTAAACGTTAAAAATACCATATATGACGGGAAATATTACGTTCCTTATTATGTTCTTGAACCAATTGCTGTTGATAAAACTAATATAGATGATACTGTAATAAAAGACGGTTTTCACAATCGCGATGAGGTATACAGAAATGTTGCTAAATGATTATTCAGGCTTTAAGCCTGTATTTTTTTGTCTTAAAAAATTACAGATAAGTAAGTTAAAAAATTTAAGTTGCCAAAAAAGTAAAGGATAACAAAAAAAGTTCCAGAGGCAATTTGAGGGGGGAGGTAGAATTAATTATTAAAATAAAATTTTAGAAAGGAGAGGTAATGTACAATGAGTAACAAGCGCAGACTTATAGTAGTAGTAATAGCATTCCTATTGTTAGTATCTGCTTTTCTTGGTGGTTGTTCTTCTTCCTCAAAACAAACTTCTAATTCCTCAGAGCAAACTTCTGAGAAAAAACAATTGGCCGTTGGTATTGTATTACCGACAAAAGATGAACCCAGATGGATTCAAGATGAGACACGCTTTCAGGATGCATTAAAGAATACCCCTTATTCTGCTGAAATTCTTTTCAGCCAAGGTGACCCTGCTAAAGAAAAAGCTAATGTAGAAACTTTGCTAAGTAAAGGTATAAAAGTACTTATTTTGTGCCCTCACGATGCAAATGCGGCAGCAGCTTCTGCAGAGGCAGCTAAAAAAGCAGGTGTAAAGGTTATATCTTATGACAGGTTAATACTTAACACAGATGCAGTAGATTATTATGTCACTTTTGATAGTGTACAGGTAGGTAAAGAACAAGGTCAATATTTAGTTGATCATGCAACAGGTAAAGGCAATCCTCTATATCTCTATGCTGGTGCTTTATCTGATAACAACTCTTTCTTATTCTTCCAAGGAGCATGGGAAGTTTTACAGCCAAAGATCGCTGATGGTACTTTTGTAATTGCAAATTCTGACAAAGCAGTTGCATTAAAAGATAAAAAAGACTTAACTCGTGATGAAATGGCAAGTATTATAGGACAAATTACTACAAATTGGGATTTTAATACTGCTAAAAACCTTGCTCAGGCAAACCTTGCTAAGGCAACAAAAGATTTAAAGGGTAATGTATTTATACTTGCTCCTAATGACGGTACCGCAAGGTCAATAGCAGATACTTTTAAAGCAGATCCGGACATTAAAAGTTATGTAATTACTGGACAAGATGCTGAAAAACCATCTATTCAATACATTATTGATGGCAAACAATCCATGACTGTCTTTAAAGATGTTAGGGTTCTTGTTAAGGATGCGATAAATGCTGCTTTGACATATTTGGACGGAAAAACGCCAGAAGCTACGAAAACTTATAATAATGGTGTAAAAGATGTTCCTTCTAAACCATCTCCTGTACAAGTGGTGGATAAGAATAATGTAAAACAAGTTCTAATAGATTCTGGATATTACCAAGAAAGCGATTTTACTTGGCCTAAATAATGTTGGAGGTGTAAAGAATGGGTACCCCGCTTATAGAGCTTGTAAACGTAAGTAAAAGTTTTTCAGGTGTACAAGTATTATTTGGTGTAAATTTTAAAGTTCAACCAAGGGAGATACATTGTTTAGTTGGAGAAAATGGAGCCGGCAAAAGTACTTTAATGAAAATCTTAAGCGGGGTATACCCTTATGGTGAATACGAAGGAGAGATAAGACTTGAGGGATACCCTGTAAGATTTTTTAGCATAAAAGACAGTGAAAAAGCCGGAATTTCCATTATCCATCAAGAACTTTCTTTAGTTCCAGAGATGACAGTATATGAGAATATCTTTTTGGGAAATGAAATTAAAAAGGGAAGTATAGTAGATACTTTTGAGGAAATAGAAAGAGCACGACAACTTTTATTAAAAGTCAAAGGTGAAAATATTAATCCTACTGTAAAGGCTAAGGACCTTAGTGTAAGTATGCAGCAGCTTGTTGAAATAGCAAAAGCACTTTCAAAAAATCCCAAAGTGTTAATTCTGGATGAGCCAACTTCTGCTTTAAGCGAAACTGAAAGTGAAAATCTCCTTATTCTTTTAAAAGGACTTAAAGAACAAGGAGTTACAATTATTCTTATAAGTCATAGATTAAAAGAAGTTTTGAAAGTGGCGGATTCTATAACTGTTTTACGAGATGGGCAAACAGTAGCCTATTTTAATTGCAAAACTGAAGAAGTAGATGAAAAAAAGATAATAAAACATATGGTTGGAAGAGAGATTACAAATCTTTATCCAATGCCTATAGCCGAACCTCTAGATGAACCTATAATGGAAACTAAAAATTGGAATGTAGTTGAACCCAATACAGGCCGCTATTTAGTAAAAGATGCAAACATTGTATTAAAAAAAGGAGAAATAGTAGGGTTATTTGGATTAGTTGGTGCTGGACGTACAGAATTTGGACTTAGCCTCTTTGGGAATCCATATGGCTACATTATTTCTGGAGATATAATATTAAAGGGCAGAAAAGTAAAGTTTAAGACTCCGGAAGATGCAATTAAGCAGGGAGTGCTTTATTTAACGGAGGATCGAAAAGAAAAAGGGCTGATTTTGATAAACAGCATAAAGGAAAATATAAGTTTGGCGAATTTAAAAGCTTTGAAGAAAGGAATTACAGTTGATGAAGCCAAAGAAATAGAAATAGCCCAAGGTTTTCAGAAAAGACTTAATATAAAAGCTCGTAATGTTGAAGTTAATGTTTCTACTTTGAGCGGAGGGACTCAGCAAAAAGTTTTGGTAGCTAAAGGCCTTTTTGCTGAACCAGATGTCATTATTTTGGATGAACCTACAAGAGGTATAGATGTTGGCGCAAAATATGAAATATACACATTAATAAGAGAATTAGCAAGTGAAGGCAAAGCCATTCTCCTTATATCCTCTGAATTACCGGAAATATTGGGAATGAGTGATAGAATATATATAATGAGCAAAGGTAAAATTACAGGGGAATTGAAATCAGAAGAAGCCAATCAAGAAATCGTAATGGCTTATGCCGTGAGCTAAAGGAGGGTTTAAGATTGAAAGAATTTATTCGCCATTTAAAAGAATTTTTGAAAGATCATGTAAGAGATTATGCTATGTTTATAGCACTTTTTGCAATAATGGCTGTTTTTGCGGCCCTCTCTGGCGGCGATTTTTTATCACCTGTAAATATTAGTAATCTTGTGGACCAGACGGGATATATAGCTGTTCTTGCAATTGGAGAAACTTTAATTATTGTTATACGACATATTGACCTTTCGGTAGGATTTTTGTCTGGATTTTTAGGAGCAATTGCAGCTATATTGATGCAATTTTATCACTTTTCTGCTTTATCAGCCATTATAATAGTGCTAGGATTAGGAACATTAGCTGGATTACTAAACGGTTCGCTAGTAACCTACTTAAGAATCCCAGCTTTTGTTGCTACTTTAGCAGGTTGGTTAGCTTATCGTGGCGCTCTTTTGTTGGCTACAAAAGGATCTGGAACTATTATAATTACCAATAAAACTTTTAATGCTATAGGCAACGGTTTTATTCCAGACTTGCCTTTTATAAATAATATTTTACCTAATTATCATAAGCTTACATTGTTAGTGGGTATTGTAGCAGCAGTGCTAATTGTTTATTTTTCTCTTAAGAATAGAGCCCAACAAATTAAAAGAGGATTTGATGTACTTCCACTAGACATTTTCCTTATCGAATTGCTTTTTATTGATGCTTTATTGTTATATATAACTTTTATTTTAGCAGCTCATCGAGGGATTTCATGGACCCTTGTAATTATGATAATTACCACAGTTATTTATAGTTTTATTACTAATAGAACCGTTTTGGGAAGACATATTTATGCAGTAGGTGGTAATCCAGAAGCGGCTGCTTTAAGTGGAATTAATGTGAAAAAAATTACCCTTATTGTCTTTGCTTCGATGGGTTTTCTTTCAGGTTTATCAGGAATATTGTTTGCTTCCAGACTTCAATCAGCTACAACTACTGCTGGTACTCTTTTTGAACTTTATGCTATTGCTGGAGCTTATATAGGAGGAGTATCTGCAGCAGGCGGAGTGGGAAAAGTAATCAACTCATTGATTGGAGCATTTGTTATGTCAACTTTGACTAATGGAATGAATCTTCTAGGAGTGGATATTTCGCTTCAATATATAATTCTTGGAATAGTTTTGGCTGCCGCTGTCATATTTGATGTAGCAACTCGCAGCAAGGAAAGATAAAAAAGACGGGTATGTCCCGTCTTTTTTATCCCCCGCTTTTTCAATGGTCCCCCTCTATTTGCTCCACTTTAAAACAGGATTTCTTGCAGCCAGTACCTCATCAACCCTTCTTACAGGCGTGTTGTGTGGAGCTTCTTTTAAAAGTTGCGGATTTTCTTTTGCTTCCTCTGCTATTTTAATCATTGCTTCAATGAAAGCGTCTAATGTTTCTTTACTTTCTGCTTCAGTAGGCTCTACCATTATGGCGCTGTCAACAATTAATGGGAAATATATTGTGGGTGGATGGAAACCGTAGTCTATAAGTCTTTTAGCTACATCTAATGTTGTGATATCATTGACTTTTTCTAAAAGACCAGCTAAAACAAATTCATGCATGCATACTTTGTCAATAGCGACTTTGTAGTGATTTTTGAGTTTTTCTTTAAGATAATTAGCATTTAAAACTGCCATTTCGCTGGCTCTCTTAAGTCCTTCAGCTCCCATAGTTAAAATGTAGGAATAAGCTTTTATAAGCACATTGAAGTTGCCATAAAAGCTTCTCACTTTTCCAATAGAAAGCGGCCTATCATAGTTTAAGCTATATATGCCGTCTTTAAATTCTATTACAGGCACTGGCAAAAAGTCGGCAAGCTCTTTTTTGACACCTACAGGTCCAGAACCCGGGCCACCACCGCCATGAGGTGTAGAGAAGGTCTTGTGAAGATTTAGATGTACAACGTCAAATCCCATGTCTCCAGGACGCGTAATTCCCATTATAGCATTTAGATTTGCACCATCGTAGTATAGAAGACCTCCTGCTTCGTGTATTAATCTTGCGATTTCTACTATGTTCTCTTCAAAAAGCCCCAAAGTACTTGGGTTTGTCAGCATAAGTCCTGCTACTTCATCATTTAAAACAGCCTTTAAGGCTTCTAAATCTATAGCCCCTTCTTTGTTGGATTTAATTTCAATTACGTCAAAACCTGCAACTGCTGCACTAGCGGGGTTAGTACCATGAGCAGAGTCTGGCACGATTATTTTTTACGTTTTTTGTCATTTCTGTGTTCGTGATAGGCCTTAATTATCATGAGTCCTGTCAATTCACCATGGGCACCTGCAGCAGGCTGTAATGAAAATTTGTCCATTCCAGTTATTTCAGAGAGCATGTTTTCTAATTCATACATGAGTTTCAAAGCGCCTTGCACAGTTTCTACTGGTTGATAGGGATGTAGAGCTGTAAAACCGATAAGGGATGCCATGTCTTCATTTATTTTAGGATTGTACTTCATAGTACAAGAACCTAATGGATAAAAACCCGTATCGACGCCGTAGTTTTTATTTGACAAAAGGGTGTAATGTCTTATTATGTCTACTTCACTTACTTCGGGAAGCTCTATTTCTTCTTTTCTCATCATTTGTTGCGGAAGTATGTCTTCTAAAGGTTTTTCTTCTATATCCAACTTAGGGAGAGTGTAGGCTTTTCTTCCTTCCTTTGACAATTCAAATATCAATTTATTGTACTCTTTCATTCTATCACCTCCAACAGAGCTTTTAACTCATCAATTTCTTCTTTTGTCCTTTTTTCTGTAAAGGCTAGTAACATTGTATTTTTGTATTTGTCGTAATCTCTGTGGAGGTTGTATCCGCCTAATATGCCCTTTTCTAAAAGTTTTTTATTAATTAAGTCTACATCTACATCAGTCTTTAATGCAAATTCCATAAAGAAGGGTTTGTTAAAAGCAGGTTTATATTTTCCTGATGCGGTAAGCATTGAAAAAGCGTAATGAGCCTTTTGAGTGCACTGATAAGCCACTTCTTTTATACCTTTTTTGCCCATAGTTGCTAGATACACTGCAGCTGTTAAGGCATTTAATGAGTGGTTTGAGCATATATTCGAAGTGGCTTTTTCCCTTCTTATGTGTTGCTCTCTTGCTTGCAAAGTAAGCACAAAAGCACGTCTACCATCTACGTCTTTTGTCTGGCCTACTATTCTTCCTGGCATTTTCCGCACAAGCTTTTGTGTTGTAGCTAAAAAACCAAGATAAGGGCCACCAAAATTTAATCCATTGCCAAGAGACTGACCGTCTCCTACAGCTATATCTGCGCCAATTTCTCCTGGCGATTTAAGTATGCCGAGAGGTATTGGATGTACGTAAGTTATCAACATTGCTTTATTTTCATGGGTTATTTTCTCAATTTCTTGCAGGTCTTCGATGATTCCCATGAAATTAGGATACTGTACAATTACTGCCGCAGTGTTAGTCCCAATTTCCGCTTTTAATTTTTCTAAATCTGTTACTCCTTCATTATCGTCTATTTCAATTACTTGGATATCTCTAAAATGCATATAAGTCTTTAAAACTTTTCGCGTTTCTGGATTTACGGTTTTTGAAACTATTATAGACTTCCTTTTGGTGTTTTCACAAGCCATAATTGCAGCTTCTGCGCAGGCTGTTGCTCCGTCGTACATTGAAGCGTTTGTGACTTCCATTCCTGTAAGGTTTGTAATCATTGTCTGGTACTCAAAGATAGCTTGTAGTGTTCCTTGGCTTATTTCTGGCTGGTAAGGAGTGTAGGCCGTGTAGAATTCAGAACGAGATATTATGTGCTTTACCACAGAAGGAATGTAATGGTCATATACTCCAGCGCCTAAAAAACTTGTCAGCTCTTCAAGGCTTTTATTTTCTTTAGCGTATTTCTTTATGTGAGCTGTAAGCTCTATTTCTGACATAGGCTTACCTAAATTTAAAGGCCTTTTTAAGCGAACTTCTTGAGGTATGTTTTCAAACAGTTCTTCTATAGAATTTTTTCCTATTGTTTTTAGCATTTCTTTTTCGTCATTGGAGGAGGCAGGAAGGTAAGGAAACATGCTCTCACTCCTCATCTAAAAATTTTTTATATTCTTCGGCTGTCATCAAATTATCAAGCTGTGACTTGTCTTTGAGTTCTACTAATGCCATCCAACTGCCATAGGGGTCATTGTTTACTAAAGAGGGGTCGTCAACGATAGCATTGTTTACTTCAAGTACTTTTCCATCTACAGGTGTGTAAACATCAGATGCAGCTTTTACAGATTCTACAACTCCAAGTACATCGCCAGCCGAGAGTTCTGCACCTACTTCTGGAAGCTCAATGTACACTATGTTTCCTAAGGAATGCTGTGCATAGTCAGTTATTCCTATGTATGCTTTATCTCCTTCTACTTTGACCCATTCGTGGTCTTTTGAGTAATACAAGCCTTCTAAAACTTCCATACCAAAAACCTCCTATTTTTTATAATTTTTCTTGTAAAAGTTTTTGCTTATGATTAAAGCCTTAAGTGGCTTATTTCTTATCACAATTTCAATTTGATTTCCTAATTGGGCATATTTTGAATCAATCAATGCAAGACCTATATTTTTCTTTAGTGTAGGAGAGAAATACCCTGTTGTTACATAGCCGATTTTTTGATTGTGAGCACGCACTTCATAACCATGTCTTGGAATTCCATTGTCTATCATTTCAAATCCCACGATTTTACGCTTAAGCCCTTCTTCTTTTTGCTTTAGTAGAGCATCTTTTCCGATAAAATTGCCCTTGTCAAATTTGACGAAAAACTCAAAACCTGCTTCTAAAGGAGTTATTTCTTCTGAAAGTTCATTTCCGTATAGAGGTAAACCTGCTTCAAATCTCAAAGTATCTCTTGCCCCTAATCCTGCCGGTTTAAGTCCATATTCTTTTCCAACTTCCACTATTTTTTCCCACAATTCTACTGCGTATTTATTAGGCATGTAAATTTCAAAGCCATCTTCACCCGTATATCCTGTTCTTGATACCAGGCATTCAATTCCAGCTATTTTTACATTGTCTTTAAAGCAGAAAAATTTAATTTCTGAAAGATCAGTATCTGTAAGTTTTTGAAGTATTTCTTCTGCTTTTGGGCCTTGTATGGCAAGTTCTGCTACTTCATCTGAAATGTTTTCTATTTCTACCTCATATACGCCTTTATTGTCTTTCATCCATTTGTAATCCTTTTCTATATTAGCCGCATTTACAACCAAGTAGAAGTGTTCATCAGAATATTTGTAGACTAATAAGTCATCTACAACGCCGCCATTGTAATTGCACATAAAAGTATAAAGGACTTGATTGCCTTTTAGTTTTGACAAATCATTTGTTATGAGATTTTGCAAAAAGTTAAAAGCTTCTCTTCCTTTTACAGTTATTTCTCCCATGTGAGAAACATCAAAGAGTCCTGCAGCATTTCTCACTGCTTCGTGTTCAGAGATTATACTTTCAAACTGAACAGGGAGAGCCCATCCTGCAAAGTCAATAATTTTTCCATTATATTTTTTGTAAAGTTCAAAAAGAGGTGTTTTTTTGAGGTTATCCAAACATACCACACCCTTTCATAAAATTTAAAAGAGGAGTTATGATGAGCACAACAAGAGAATATGCCATCACAACTCCTCTGTTTTTTGACCTGAGAGCTTCTACTTATGTATTGCTCCTTCGGTGCTCTTGCGAGACTTTCCAGAGGTCTATCCGATAGCGATACTTTTGCCTGAGAGCTTCTATAAAGGCTTGGCGGGCCTTTATATTTCCCCTTCGGCTATCTTTTTACAAAGATATCTCTCGCTATCTTCATCTAGAACAGTATTAAATTTTTTTAAAATATGCTATACTTTTATTATATTATATTCCCTGTAATAGTCAATAATCAAAACGAGGAGAGGTGGATATGTTATATATTTACAATAAGAACACAAATCCCTATTTTAATTTAGCTGCTGAAGAGTACGTTTTAAAAGAATTCCAAGAAGAATGTTTCATGTTATGGAGAAATGAACCTAGCATTATAGTAGGCAAAAATCAAAACACATTAGCGGAAATAAATTTGGATTATGTGCGACAACATAAAATTCCAGTTGTCAGAAGATTATCGGGTGGAGGAGCGGTTTTTCACGACCTCGGCAATTTAAATTTTACTTTTATAGTAAATGAGGATGTCAGCAGTTTCAGTGATTTTAAAAGATTTACACAGCCAATTATAGATGTGCTTAGAAAACTTTCTGTTAATGCTGAGTTTTCAGGGAGAAATGACATAACAATTGACGGCAAAAAAATTTCAGGAAATGCGCAGTATTATTACAAAAATAGAATATTACACCATGGAACACTTTTGTTTTCTTCCAGCATTACAGATTTGTCAGCAGCACTGAAAGTGCGACCTGTAAAATTTGAAGATAAAGGTGTAAAATCTGTGTCTAAAAGAGTTACAAACATAAGTGAGCATCTAAAAGAGCCTATTACAATAGAACAGTTTATAGACCTCATTATGAATCACATTAGAGAACAAACCGGTGGAAGTGAAATGTATGAATTTACGCAGGAAGACATAAAAAAATAGAGAAATTGGTTAAAGAAAAGTATAGCACATGGGAATGGAATTTTGGAACATCGCCAGATTACAGTTTTAAAAATGAGAAAAAATTTACTGGTGGCACTGTAGAAGTAAATTTAAATGTAGAAAAGGGAATAATAAAAGATATAAAAATTTATGGAGACTTTTTTGGAAAATACGATGTTTCAGAGGTAGAAAACCTTTTAAAAGGAGTAAAGCATTCAGAAGAAGAGATAAGAAAAGTGCTTTCAAATATTGACATGAATGATTATTTTGCCAACATAACTGTTGACAATTTAATAGAAGTGATGTTCTGAGAGGTTAAAAATATTTTTAGGTTGTTGAACTTTTAACGGAAAAGTGGTAAAATATATACAAACGAAATTGTTAAATAATTATCGTTTTTATTTTATCAAATTTAACCCCCTCCCACCAGGGTACAGTTTGCCAAATGAGATATTGTTAGTGGTCAAAATTACTAAGAAAGACGGAAGTGGAGGTATATTGATGGATATAGAAATAAAGATGCCTGCTTTGTCAGATACCATGAAAAGCGGGCGAATTACAAAATGGTATGTTGAAGAAGGGCAATATGTAGAAAAAGGAGCTTGTTTGTGTGATGTAGCAGTAAATAAAATGAGCTTTGAAGTGTACAGTGATTATGAAGGCATTATTTCAAAAATTGTTTGTCCTGCTGGAACTACAGTCGAGCCTGGGAATATTATTGCAATTATTACACAGTCTGAAGAAGTCAAGCCTTCCGAGACGCAAAAAGAAATTAAGTATGAATACAAAGAATATGATTTAGCTGTCATAGGGGCAGGTCCTGGAGGATATGTTGCTGCTATTAAAGCTGCTAAAAAAGGTGCAAAAGTAGCTTTATTTGAAAAGGATAAATTAGGTGGTACCTGTCTAAATAGAGGATGTATACCAACAAAAGCTTATGCAAGAATTGCCGAAGTGTATGACATTTTAAAACGAGCTGGAGAATTTGGATTTGATGTAAAAGTAAACTCTTTTGATTATACTCAAGTTGTAAAGAGAAAAGATGGTATTGTAGGAGAGCTTGTTGAAGGCATTAATGCTTTGCTGAAGGCTAATGGAGTAGATGTTTTTAATGCTGAAGCAAAAGTTGACAAAGAAAAGAATGTACTATTTGGAGAAAACAAAATTAAAGCGAAAAACATTATTATTGCAACTGGGTCATCACCTGCTGAACTTCCTATTGAAGGCATTAACTCCAAAAATGTCATGAATAGCGATACTATTCTTGAAATGACCTCTTTACCTCAAAGTTTATGCATTATAGGTGGCGGAGTAATAGGCATGGAATTCGCCTTTATAATGAATCAATTTGGAGTAAAAGTTTCTGTTGTTGAAATGATGCCAGACATTCTTCCTACACTTGATAAAGAGATAAGTTCTTTTATTAGGGCCGTGGCTCAAAGAAGAGGGATTAAAATATATACTTCTTCAACGGTTGAGAGAATAGATGAAGAAGAAAACGGCGGAAGCATAGTATCTGTTAAAAATGGTGAAAATATAAAACACATATACGCTGATAAAGTATTTGTGTCAATAGGAAGAAAGCTAAATACAGATATTGGTCCAATTGTAGAACTATTAGAATTTGAAGGAAGAGCTATTAAAGTTGATGAACACATGAGGACAAATTTAGAAGGGGTTTATGCTATAGGTGATGTCACAGGCAAAATGATGTTGGCACATGTTGCATCAGCACAAGGGGAAGTAGCAGTAGATAATATTTTTGGAGAACAAAGTATATTAGATTATGCGAAAATACCTGCAGCAGTATTTACAGAGCCAGAGATTGGATATTTTGGCTATACTGAAGAGGAAGCGAGAAAGAAATTTAACGATATAAAAGTGGGAAGATTTAATTTTGAACACAATGGAAGAGCCAAGACTTATGGAGAAACAGAAGGCTTTGCAAAGGTAATTTCAAATGAAAAAGGAGAAGTAGTCGGTGCATGGGTGGTAGGTAGTGGAGCTTCTGAACTTATCCATATACTTTCAACAGCCTGCCAAGAAGGAGTGGATGTAGAAGCTTTGAAGAAAGTGGTTTATGCCCATCCTACCAGGAGCGAAACGATTATGGAAGCTGTTAAGGACATCTTTGGGGAGTCTATACACAAAGTGTAATTTACGTTTTCGAAGCTCTTAAAGAGCTTTCGAAATAAATCAAAATAAAAGGAGGCAGGTCAAAATGGCAAGCGAAGGCATGAAAGAATTAGAGAGAGGTATGGGAAAACTGGGACAAGAGATACCTTCAGTTATGAAAGCTTTCAATGAACTCCATCATGCTGCTACCACTAGTGGGGCTCTTTCTACTAAGGAAAAGGAGCTTATCGCTTTAGGTATTGCTGTAGCTATTCGCTGTTCTCATTGTATCCTTGCCCACGTAAATTCAGCTTTGCAAGCGGGAGCTACGCGTCAAGAGATTATGGAGACATTGGGAGTAGCTGTGCTTATGAGTGGAGGGCCTGGGGTTGCTTATGCTACTGAGGCTCTAAAAATTTTAGAAGAAGCTGGGAAGTAATTAGAATTGAAAATTAATATACTGATGAGGAGGAGTTTGAAATGGCAATTGAAACCTTTAAAGCGGTTTCAAGAAAATTACCAGAAGGTTTAGCAGTTGAAAGCGAGGTAAGAGGCTTTAAAATAATCTTAGATGAGCCTAAAGAATTAGGCGGTACGAATAAAGGAATGAATCCTGTAGAGGCTTTGCTTTGCGCTTTAGGTTCTTGCCAGACGATTGTTGCAGCTGCTTTTGCAAAGGCAAAAGGTATAGACCTACAAGGCTTTTGGGTTGAATTAGAAGGGGATCTTGATGTAGACGGATTCATGGGAAAAGCTGGTGTAAGGCCAGGTTTTCAAGAGATAAGATTTAAAATGCACATAAAGACAGATGCACCGAAAGAAAAAGTAGAAGAGTTTGCAAAGTTTATAGAAAAGACTTGCCCAGTAGGAGATTCTTTAGCAAATCCAGTAAAATTAGTTTTGTCAGATGTGGTCGTTGAATAATAATCAAAAAGCACTCCACCTTTTTGCGGTGGAGTGCTTTTGATTATAGAGGATTTTTAAGATTTTTGTAGAACTATAATAATAAAACTATTGTTTTAGGGGGATTAGAGATGAACTTTGAAGACAGAGTGGCAAAAAGAGCAAAGTCCATAGAAATATCTACCATAAGATATTTCTTTAACATGGCTAGAGAGGTACCGGGAGCAATATCCCTTGCTATCGGAGAGCCAGATTTTGTAACGCCTCAGCACATAAGGGAAGCAGCGAAAAAAGCCCTCGATGAAGGTAAAACAGGATATACTGTAAATCCAGGGCTTATTGAACTAAGGCAGGAAATTTCAAATTATCTCAAAAGAAGGTATAACCTTTCTTACAATTCGGAAACTGAAATTTTAGTCACAATTGGTGCTACAGAAGCAATATACGTCGCTTTAAATACTTTGGTAGAGGAAGGAGACGAAGTATTAATTCCAGAGCCTTCATTTGTGGCATACCATCCTTGTACAATACTCGCAGGTGCCAAATCTGTTTTTGTGCCAACATATGAAGAAGATGACTTTGTACTAAGGGCAGATGTTTTAGAAAAATACATTACAGAAAAATCAAAAGTATTAATTTTACCATATCCTAACAATCCAACTGGGGCAGTAATGCCAAAAGAGGCGATGGAAAAGATAGCTGAAGTGGTCAAAAAGTATGACCTCATTGTAGTTACTGATGAAATTTATTCTGAGCTAGTATACAGTGGTTTTGAACATGTAAGTTTTGCATCTTTGCCAGACATGTGGGAAAGGACGGTTACTATAAACGGTTTTTCTAAATCCTATGCGATGACAGGTTGGCGTCTTGGATATATAGCGGCACCAGAATATTTTATAAAACATATGACAAAAATACACCAATACGGCGTAACAGCAGCAGCAACGATGTGTCAGTATGCGGGCATAGAGGCTATAAAAAATGGGGACGGAGATATTTTAATGATGAGAGAAGAGTACGACAAAAGAAGAAAGTATTTGCTTCAAAGTGTGAGAGAAATGGGACTCGATTGTTTTGAGCCAAAGGGTGCTTTTTACATATTCCCTTCAATAAAAAAGACAGGCCTTACCTCAATGGAATTTGCTAAGAGACTCCTTTACGAAGCAAAAGTTGCAGTTGTGCCGGGAAATGCTTTTGGAGAAAATGGTGAAGGGTATGTTCGCATGGCTTATGCAACATCTATGGAAAACTTAGAAGAAGCAGTAAAAAGAATGAAAGAGTTTATGTCAAAGTTTTAAAAAATAAAATGCGGAGGGTGAATAGCATACCTTCTGCATTTTATTTTTATTATTATTATTATTTTTATTTAGTTTACTTTTGCCACATTTACATTGAAAAATGTTAAGCTTTTCATTATAGTATAAATAGAATATAATTTAAGCTGAAAGAGGTGATAATTATCACACTCAATGAAAGAAGTAAACAAATTCTTATGAAACTTATTAATTCTAATGAGCCTGTAAAAATCTCTGACCTTGCGAAAATATTCAATGTAAGCAGCAGAACCATAAGGTACGACCTTGATGCAATTGATGAATTTTTAAAGTACAACAGTTTGCCACAATTGATGCGCAAACCGAATGTAGGTGTGAAATTTTCTGAACTATTGGAATACAGAAATAAAGTTTTATCTTTACTTGATAGTCTTTCACCTTACTATTACAATTTATCGCAACAAGAAAGGGTAAATATAATACTCAGTGAACTTATACAACAAAGAGATTATATAACTATAAATGACCTGGCGGATAAACTAATGGTTTCAAGAAGTACAGTTATAAATGACCTAAAAAACGTAAGAAAGTGGCTTATAGAACATGGACTTCAGTTGAAGTCTGCACCGAAATATGGAATCAAAGTTGTGGGGGATGAAAAACAATTACGAAGAGCTGCTATAGAACTTCTGACAGAGGCAATTGACATTGATAAGGCGCTGGATATTGTAAAATCTCCAATTTATACCCGTTCTAGTGTGGGAATTGACAAACAAATTACTAAGCTATTTGAAGATATAGACATACCTTATATCGAGAATTGCATACAAATAGCAGAGAAGGAACTGGAAACTGTTTTTTCGGATGCGGCATTTTCTGGTCTTGTAGTACACATAGCAATAGCGATTAAGAGGATTCAACTAGGAAAAGACATAATTATGCCAAAAGAAGAATTAAAAGCTTTGGAAATTACAAAGGAATTTGCTGTAGCATCAAATATTGCAAAAATGCTGGAGGACCATTTTAAGGTTTCTATTCCACATGATGAAATTGGATATATTACAGTTCATCTTCTAGGAAGCAATGTAACAAAAACGCGACCTTATGCTAATGAAAATTGGGTTGGGTATCAGTTATTAACAGAAAAAATTATTAGAAATGTCAGCACCAAAATACATCAAGATTTGTCAGGAGATAGACAGCTTTTTGAAGGGCTTTTGGACCATTTGAGACCGACAGTATACCGGTTAAGGCACGGCCTTAAATTAAAAAATCCTATTTTGGATGAGATTAAAGCGAATTATAAAGAATTGTTTGAAATAGTCAAAGAAAGTTTAAAACCTTTAGAAGATTATACAGGCAAAGCATTAAACGACGAAGAAATAGGTTATTTTACAATACATTTTGGTGCTGCGATTGAAAGACTAAAAGCTACTAAAGCACCTAAGCCTAATATCCTCGTTGTATGTGGTACAGGAATAGGTACGGCGAAACTTCTTTCTTCGAGATTACAATTAGTTTTTGATGTAAATATAGTAGATACTGTTGCATACCATCAGGTAAAAGATATATTAAAAGAAAAAAATGTAGATTTAATAGTGTCTACTGTTCCAATCCAATATGAAGGGATTAAAACTATTGAAGTAAATCCTCTTCTTACAGAAAAAGACATAGAATTATTAAAAAATCTTGTTATTAAACCTAAAGTACAACATACAGTTATTGACGATTTAATAAAAATAATAGAAAAGCATTGTGTCATAAACAATCGTGAAAAATTGATGGAAGATTTATCAAAATTTTTAAATATAGCATCATATGAAAATGCGAGAGGAGTTGTGCAACCAGTGTTAAAAGACCTTTTGACTGAGGATACTATAAAACTGAATGTTGAAGCAAAAGATTGGGAAGAAGCAGTGAGGATAGGAGGTGAGTTATTAGAGAAAAGCGGAGCAATTGAGCCAAGATATATTGATGCAATGATAAACACTGTAAAAGAGATAGGCCCTTATATTGTCATTGCACCAGGAATAGCAATGCCTCACGCAAGGCCAGAAGCAGGGGCAAAAAAAATAGGCATGAGCTTAATCACACTAAAAAATTCTGTTAACTTTGGAAACAAAGAAAACGATCCAGTAAAAATTGTAGTTTCTCTTTGTGCAATTGACCATTCTTCACACCTTAAAGCATTATCCGAACTGGTAGAACTTTTGGGGGATGAGAAATTTGTGTCTTTATTAGCAACAGCCGAAAGAAAGGAGGAGGTTTTGGAATATATTAGTAAATATAAAAAAGGAGGAGAGGAAATTGCTTGATGCAAGAGAGGCTATAAAAAAGAGAATAAGAGTTTTAAATTATGTTGACAATGAAATGATAGCCAAGATTCATTTAATTAGCTCAGAAATAGTAGAATGTATTAAAAATGGTAATAAAGTTTTAACATGTGGCAATGGTGGAAGTGCAGCTAATGCCCAACATATTACAGGAGATATAGTTGGTAGATTTAAGAGAGAGAGGAGAGGGTTTGCAGGGGTAGCTTTAACTGTAGATACAAGTACTTTAACAGCGATAGGAAATGATTATGACTATAGTGTAGTTTTTGAAAGGCAGCTGGAAGGAATAGGTAAAAAAGGAGATATACTTATCGCGCTTAGTTCAAGTGGTAATTCTCTAAATGTTATAAAAGCAGTCGAGAAAGCAAAAAGAATGGGTATTAAGACAATAGGCTTTTTGGGAAATAATGGAGGCAAATTAGGTGAACTAGTAGATATAAGTATTACGATACCTGATAAAGAGTCTGATCTCTGTGAAGAATTTGCAATGGCTCTTAGCCATATAATAATGGAAGAAGCTGAGGCAAAATTGTGTGAGCTAATTGATAAAGGAGTGATGGTATGAATATTGTAACGGTTTGTGGCATGGGATTTGGCACTAGTTTAATTCTCAAGATGGCTGTTGATGAAATTTTAAAAAAAATGGAATTGCTGCTAATGTAGAGGCGTGTGACCTTGGTTCCGTAAAAGGGAAAGTAGCGGATTTAGTTGTTTCAACTTCCGAATTAGAATCCGAGTTAAAAAATTTGAATTTTAATATAGTATTTGTAAAAAATGCAATAGACAAAAAAGATATTGAAGAAAAAGTGTTAGAAGCAATAAAAAAATTAAAATAAAGGAGGATAAGTATGGAATTTATAGTCAGTTTATTTAGTCAACCAGCAATAATGGTTGGCATAATGGCCCTAGTAGGTTTAATTGCTTTGAAAAAATCTGTGCAAGAAATTATTAATGGTACTTTAAAAACAATAATTGGTTTTATTATTTTACAGATTGGCGCTGGAGCAATTGTTGATTCACTTAATGTATTAGGTCCATTGTTCCAAAATGCTTTCCATTTACAAGGAGTTATTCCAACAAACGAAGCGGTAATTGGACTAGCACAAAAAATGTTTGGAACAGAAATGGCTTTAATGATGGCATTTGGATTTTTAGTAAACCTAATTATAGCAAGACTTACACCTCTTAAGTATGTATTTTTAACAGGGCACCATATATTATTTATGTCAGGTCTTTTGGCTGCAGTATTGAGTACAGCTGGTTTTAGAGGAACTGAATTAGTTATAGTTGGTTCATTAATTTTAGGTTCTACAATGGTGCTTACACCAGCAATTGTGCAACCATATTATAGAAAAGTTACAGGAAATGATAGTGTTGCAATGGGTCATTATAATGCTTTGACATATTTTATTTCCGCATATATTAGTGGTTTGGTTGGAGACAAAAAACGGTCAACAGAAGATATTAAGGTACCACAAGGATTAAGCTTTTTCAAAGATAATACTATATCAACAGCAATAATTATGATGATAATTTTCTTAGTAACGCTATACTCCGCAGATAGAAAACTAGTTTTAGAAGCATCGGGAAATCAAAACATTTTTATATTTGCTATTATTCAAGCATTAACATTTACAGCAGGTTTTGTAGTTGTTCTCCAAGGTGTTAGAATGATGCTTGCCGAAATTGTGCCTGCTTTTAAAGGTATTGCAGAAAAGATAGTTCCAGATGCCATACCTGCTCTTGACTGTCCTGTAATTTTCCCATTTGCTCCTAATGCAGTAATTGTTGGTTTCTTATCATCTCTTGTAGGTGGAATAGTAATGTTCCTTATATTACCCCATATAGGATTACCAGTTATTATTCCTGGTTTGATACCGTTGTTTTTTGTAGGTGCAGCTGCCGGCGTATTGTCTAATGCAACAGGAGGTTTAAGGGGAACAATTATAGGAGGTTTTGTCAATGGCTTAATCTTGACTTTCCTTCCTGCAATTTTATTACCAGTTATGGGTCAACTTGGATTTGCAAACACGACTTTTGGTGATGCCGATTTTGCAGTAACTGGAATTATTGTAGGATATGCGGCAAAGCTTTTTTCTAAGACGGGTGTGTATGTTTTGATTGGAATATTGATATTACTGTTTATTATAATTTCTCTTGTTGCTAAACCTCAAAAAATAGCAAATGCAAAGTAAATTAATCTAATTTTTACAAAATTGGCCAAGGAAATGTTCCTTGGTCAATTTTCAATAAATTTTTAAAATTAAAGTGGAAGGGAAGATATTTTTAGCATGAATAAAAAGAAAATTTAAAAAGAATAGCAAGGGAAATACGATTAGCTATAATTAATATGATTTCAGAAGCGGCTCATGGACATCCTGGAGGTTCGCTCTCTTGTGTAGATATTTTAACAACACTCTATTTTGACAAAATGAATGTAAAACCAGACAATCCTAAATGGGAAGACAGAGATAGAATTGTACTGTCAAAAGGTCATGCGGCACCTGCACTTTATGCTACTCTTGCTAAAAAAGGTTATTTTTCAGAAAAGATTTTATCTACTTTAGATAAGCTTGGCTCAATACTTCAAGGGCATCCCGATATGAAATCCACACCGGGACTTGATATGACCACAGGGTCATTAGGGCAAGGACTTTCTGCTGCAAATGGAATGGCATTAGCAGGTAAATTAGATAAAAAGGGCTATAGAGTCTATGTAATATTAGGAGATGGAGAATTACAAGAAGGGCAAATATGGGAAGCAGCTATGACAGCAGCCCATTACAAACTCGACAACTTGACTGCAATACTTGACTTTAACGGCTTACAAATAGATGGCCCAAACAGAGAAGTAAAAAACATAGAACCAGTAAATGAAAAATTCAAAGCTTTTGGATGGCACGTAATAGAAATAGACGGCCACGACTTTGACCAAATAGACAAAGCCATAGAAGAAGCAAAAGCTACAAAAGGAAAACCTACATTGATAATAGCTCATACAATAAAAGGGAAAGGCGTATCCTTTATGGAAAATCAAGTAGGATGGCATGGCAGTGCGCCTAATGAAGAACAAAGACAAAAAGCTATACAAGAACTTGAAGGGAGTGGAGTATAAATGGCTATGGCGACAAGAGAAGCCTATGGGAAAGCCTTAGTAGAATTAGGCGCAAAAAATAAAAATGTAGTGGTATTAGACGCAGACTTATCAAAATCTACAAAGACGGCAGATTTTCAAAAAGTATATCCAGATAGATTTTTTAACATGGGAATATCAGAGCAAGATATGATGGTAACAGCAGCAGGACTTGCTACCTGTGGGAAAATTCCTTTTGCCAGCACTTTTGCCATATTTGCAACAGGAAGAGCTTATGAGCAAGTGAGAAACTCCATAGGTTATCCACACTTAAACGTAAAATAGCAGCTACCCATGCTGGCATAACAGTAGGAGAAGACGGGGCGACACACCAATCAATAGAGGATATATCCCTTATGAGAGGAATACCTGGGATGGTGGTAATAAACCCAGCCGATGCAGAAGAGACGAGACAAGCCATATTTGCGGCGGCAGAGCACTATGGACCAGTATACATAAGGTTGGGGAGGATGGCAGTACCAGATATACACGATCAAAACTACAAATTTGAATTAGGAAAAGGTGAAGTAATAAGAGAAGGGAAAGACGTAGCGATAATAGCGACAGGGATAATGGTAGCCATAGCGATTGAAGCAGCAGATAAACTAAAAGAAGAGGGAATAGAAGCGACAGTGGTGAACATCCACACCATAAAGCCGATAGACAAAGATTTAATAGTAGAAGTAGCTAAAAAGACGGGCAAAGTTATAACAGCAGAAGAGCACAACATAATAGGAGGACTTGGGTCTGCTGTGGCAGAAGTTCTTTCAGAAGAATACCCAGTAAAGATAAAGAGAATAGGTATAAAAGACCAATTTGGCCAATCAGGTTCACCTAAAGAGCTTTTAAAGTATTATGGATTGACAGCGGAGGGTATTGTTAAAAACTCCAAAGCTATTCTTAAAATATCTTAACGAATAAATTTAGGAAGTAGAAATTAGAAAAATTGCGAAAAAGGGGGCCCATAATTTGAATGATTTACTTATAGCGGCGAGAAAGAATAAGTATGCTATTGGAGGTTTTAATTTTAATTTTTATGATGATGCATTAGGCATAGTTTTAGGAGCATATGAATTGAGTTCTCCTGTATTTTTGATGGCTAGTGAGGGAACAGTTAAATTTTTAGGAGTTAAAAAAATAGTTAATTATGTAAAACAGCTAAAAGAAGATTTTAATATTCCTATTGTTTTACATCTTGATCACGGTAAAAATATAGAAATAATAAAAGAGTGTATAAACGATGGATTTGATTCTATAATGTACGATGGCTCACTGCTTGATTTTGAAAATAATATTAAAAATACCAGAATGATAGCTGAGTTATGCCATGACAGAGGAATACCATTAGAAGGTGAATTAGGCAGAATATCAGGAATAGAAGAAAATGTTCGAAATATTGATGATGCATTAACTAATCCGGATAGTGTAGTGGAATTCATAGAAAGGAGTAAAGTAGATTCGTTGGCAATAGCTATTGGGAATGCACATGGATTATATAAAGGTAAACCTAAGTTAGACTTTGAAAGACTCTCAAAAATTAATGATATTTCATCAGTGCCTTTAGTTTTACATGGAGGCACAGGTATACCTTTAGAAGATATAAAAAAAGCTATAAAATTAGGTATAAGCAAAGTAAATATTGGAACTGAAATAAAGATAACATATTTTAAAACTATAAAAAGATATATTGGAACTATTAATAAAAATGATGTAAGACATTTAATTTCTACTATTCAGAATGATATCAAAGAACTTGTAAAACAATATATTGAGATATTTGGTAGTTTTAATAGGATATGATTATCGATATCTCCGAGGTGAATTTCATGAAGATAGGTGTAGTAACAAGTGGAGGGGATTGCCCCGGAATGAATGCGTTTATATTGGAATTAGCAAAATTATGTAGCAAAACGGATTGTGATTTGATTGGATATATTGGAGGGTATAAAGGGGTAGAGGAAAATAATTTTATCGATCTTAATTTTAATAGTATAAGTGGTATGTCATTAGGGAAAAGAGGAGGAAGTATATTATTCACAGGTCGATATGAAAATTTAAAAGATGACAAAAAAATGATTTATTTAAAGCAAAATTTGAACAAGAGTGGAGTAGATTGGCTGGTGGTATTAGGCGGAGATGGCTCTTTAAGAGCTGCTAAAAAATTGTCTGATTTAGGAATAAAGGTAGTTGGAGTCCCAGCCACTATAGATAATGATGTCAAAGGTACAGATTATACACTAGGTTTTGATACCGCTATTAATAAAACACTGGAGGTTATAAATGATATTGAAGATACTGCTACTGCTATGCCTGGCAAAATATACATAGTGGAAACATTAGGAGGCGATTCTGGAAATATAGCAAAGGCTGCATTTGATCAAGGTGCAGCAGATATAGCATTGATACCTGAAATGCCAATTAGTGATGAAGAACTTGTTAATATGGTAAAGGAAAAATTTAGTAATGGCAATAAATACATAATAATAACAATCTGTGAAGGACTAAAAAGAACAATGCATTATAGCGAATTGTTACAACAAGCTTTAAACAGAAAAGTACATGTAACAATCATAGGACATAAACAAAGAGGAGGAAGTCCCACTGCATATGATAGATATATGGCAAAACAATTTGCAAAGCAAGCCTTTGATTTAATTAAAAAAATGATTATGGGAAAATGGTTTGCTATACATTGGGTAAAATTGGGAATTGCAATTTATAATTATTTCTAATAGTTTCTTTTTCGCTCTTTTGTACTATATTTTAGGTTATATAATAATATATTGAGGGCAGGTAGAAGTGACCTTGTTTGAAGTATAAAGCACTTATTTTGAATGTCTATTATATATATATTGTTTAGATGCTAAAATTTAGGCATACAGAATAAGTGCATTAAATACTCGAAAAAGTTTTGTTATATAATTCTGCCATGATGTTATTACCCACTTTCTCACTTCTCATTGATATTGTTTTTTCTCATTCATTAATACAAAAAAGAAGTAAGTCCTTTTTATTTCAATCTCTACATTTATTTTAACACCAACCGGAGGATTAGGGTCTATACCCTTTCTCCATAACCATGTTGCCATTTTCTTTAAATTCATGGCAGCAAAAACAAGCATCGCTTGCATGGACAATTTTTCTTTCCCTCTTAATGTGTCCATCTCAAACCATGCTTCTCTTTCATGTTTGCAAATACTCTCTCTATTGTCTCTTTCCTTCTCTCATATACTTCCTTGCTGTAAGGTGTATGCCTTAAGTGCTCTGCTTCTTCTACATATTCTTCCCATATGTGTCTGAATCTCCTCTTTGTGTAGTCTTTACTTAGAGTGTACTTCTCCCTTAAAGGACAATTCCTGCATTTTTCTGGATTTGATCTGTACTCTCTATATCCTTCTCTATTCGTCGTGACGTATGTCAATATCTCATTTTGCGGGCATATGTAACAGTCATAATATTCATCATATACGTACTGATTTTTTTCATAAAACCGTCTTTTTTCATTGGTCTTGTATATGGCACTGCTGGCATTATTCCTTTATCAAATATTGTCTTTAGTACGTATGGATTTTTATAGGCCGCATCTACTGCTATTGCTTTTGGTGTTCCTACTTTCTTTTCAACTTCTTCTAATACTTCTTCAAACATTACGCTGTCGTGGACATTTGCTGCTGTTATTTTTACTCCTAATACAAATCCATTTTTATCGCAGGCTGTGTGAAGTGAATAGGCTTTGTAGTGAATAAGAGATTGATAAGACTAATAAAAAAATTTTTTATCATAAGCAGGAATTTTAAAATTTATAGCGAATATATATAATATAAACTCCTGCACAAATTACATTATATCGCACAAATGTGCAAATTTGATTAAGATACGACTAAAATATATCATGCAGTAATAATTTAGAAGAAACAAAAATATAAATAAAAAGCCTGATGACAATTAAAACATATATAGTTGGAGGTAGATATGATGGGAGAATCGTGGTTAAATCTAGAAAACAAAGTTGCGATAATAACAGGAGGTGCTTCTGGTATAGGTAAAGAAATAGCAATTAAGTTAGCAGAACAAGGAGCATCAGTAGTTATAGCTGATATAAATTCTGATGGTGAGAAGGTCATAAATCAATTAAGTGGGGGAAGAAAAAGACATCTATTTTTACAAACAGATGTTGCCAAAAAAGATAGTGTTAGGAAGATGGTAGAGAATGTTATTAAGATATTTAGAAAAATTGATATATTGGTTAATAATGCTGGTATAAATATTCCAAGACTTTTAGTAGATCCTAAAGATCCAAACGGAAAATATGAGTTAAACGAGCAAGATTTTGACTTAATGGTAGCAGTAAATCAAAAGGGCACTTTTTTCTGCACTCAGGAAGTAGCGCGAGAAATGATAAAAAATGGATACGGTGTCATAATTAATATGAGCTCGGAAGCAGGTCTTGAAGGTTCAGAAGGTCAGAGTTGCTATGCAGGAACAAAAGGTGCTATTTATGCTTTTACAAGGTCATGGGCAAAGGAATTGGGCAAATATGGAATAAGAGTTGTAGGAGTTGCTCCAGGGATTATTGAAGATACAGGATTAAGAACTTTAGAATATGAAGAGGCTCTTGCTTATACGAGAGGTATCACTGTAGAAAAATTAAGAGAAAATTATGAAAATAAATCAATACCTCTAGGAAGAGCTGGTAGAGTTAGTGAAATAGCAGATTTGGTTTGTTTTTTGGCTTCAGAAAGAGCAAGTTATATTCATGGAGTTACTTACAACATTTCAGGTGGAAAATCTCGTGGTTAAGTTGCTCAACATATAATTTTCTACTCTCATCACCCCTCATGTTTTGCGTTTTATAAATCAAATATTACACTATTGCACATTTGTGTTAAAAAGTTTATACTACTAAAGTAGAATAAAAAATGAGGGGTGATGCTATGAGTAAGTGGGAAGAAACAAGGCTTCTTGCTAAAATTGCTCAGATGTATTATATTGAAAACTTAACTCAAAGTGAGATATCCAAAAAATTAGGTATTTATCGGACAACTATAAGTAGACTTTTGAAAAAGGCAAGAGAAAAGGGAATAGTAGAAATCGTGATCAAAAGCGATTTTGGTGAGTGCTTAGAATTGGAAAAATTATTAGAAAGTAAATTTTCTTTAAAAGAAGCAGTTGTTATACCATCTACAGATGAGCAAAACGAAATAATATTAAAACAAATGCTTGGTAAAGCCGGAGCAGAATATTTAAAAAGAATTGTTAAAGATGGAGACGTAATAGGGTTTGCATGGGGTACTACCATGGCTGCAGTTGCAAATGCATTGTCGGACTGTAATAGTATATCTGCTAATATTATTCCCCTTGTAGGTGGACCAGGAAACATAGAAAGTGAATACCATGTTAATACAATAGTATCAAAAGTTGCGTCTGCCTTTAAGGCTAAAGGACATTATCTCTATGCTCCGGCTATTACTGCAGAAAAAGAAACGAAAAAAGCTATTATGAATGATAATAATTTAAGATCAATACTAGAATTATGGAATAAAGTTAATATTGCAGTGGTAGGAATAGGCGCACCTATTAAGTCTTCTAATCTAATATGGTCAGGTTATTTTGGAAATAAAGATATTGAATTTTTGAAAAAGGTAAATGCAGTTGGTGATATATGTTCTAGATTTTACGACATAAATGGTAATATTATAAATTCGGATTTAAATGATAGAACAATAGCGATAGATTTAGAAAAACTGCGAAATATTGAATATTCAATAGGAGTTGCTGAATCTCTTGAAAAGGTTCCCTCAATATTAGGAGCGTTAAATGGTAGATTTATAAATGTGCTTATTACTACAGAAAGAACTGCAAAATTATTAATTGAATTAAATAACAATATGTAAAAAATGTATTATTAAATAATTTTAGAAACAATTTTTAAAAGAGGGATTTTATGGTTTGGCATATAGTTATATTGCTGGGAGCTGCATGGTTTATACAGAGTATTTTAGGATATTTGCAAATAAAACATTTTAATAAGCATTTTAAAAAAATGAGAGAATTAGGAAGAGTTGCAATAGGGAAGAACAAAGGCAAAATAAGAGCTGGGGTAGTTGTTCTAATTGCGGTCGACGGAAATGGTAACATTATTCGAGTTGAAAAAATGAAAGGTGTTTCGGTCTTTGCCAGAATGAAACCTGTGAAAGGATTAGAAGACAAAAATATTCTCAGTATAGATAATAACACACTAAAAAATTTTGACAAATTGACAGCTAAAGCTATAGAGAATGCAATAGAAAATTTTAAAAAATTTTCTGGTGAAGGAGGTGAGGAATAGAAGAAATGTTTTAAATAGTTTATAAGTAGTTATGCAAAATTAAATAAAAGAACAAAAAGGAGGTAATTTTATGGAAGTATTGACACATGCGGCGGAAGTTTTTATAGGTTTATTTCAAGAAGGTGGGAAAACATTTGTAAATATGCTTTCTGGGATAGTTCCCACATTAATAATGCTCCTTGTTGCGATGAATGCATTAATAAAATTTGTTGGTCCTGAAAAGGTTGAAAAATTAGCAAAAGCTAGTTCAAGAAATGTATTTACAAGATATCTTATACTACCTGTGGTTGGAACATTCTTTTTCTGCAATCCCATGACATTATCATTAGGTAAATTTTTACCAGAAAAATACAAACCTAGCTATTATGCAGCAGCATCCTTTTCATGTCATACCATGAATGGACTGTTTCCGCATGTAAATCCAGCTGAACTCTTTGTGTTTTTAGGTATAGCGAATGGTATTACTCAACTAGGTTTGCCAACAAGTGACTTGGCTTTAAGATATTTTTTGGTAGGAGTTGTAACGAATTTCTTTAGAGGTTGGATAACAGATTTCACAACTTCTTGGGTTGAAAAGCAACAAAATGTTAAATTAAAGACGGTAATTTCTCTTAAATAATCTTGAGTGATAAAAAATAAGTTATCTTAGATAAATTGCTTAACAGAAGAAATGAAGTTAAACAAAAATATTTATGAAGCCTTTACTAAGGAAATTTTTAGTTAAAATACTTTTAATAACACAAAATTTACAATAAAGGAGGATGAAAAATGAGCAAATATAGGAGTATAAAGATAACTGCGGGGCCAGGTGGATTTGGTGGACCTTTAATTATAACGCCTACAGAGAAAAGAAACAAAGTTGTGACGATTACAGGAGGAGATATTTCACCTGTTGCGAAAAGGATTGCTGAGTTAACGGGTTGTGAACTGATAGACGGTTTCAAAACTACAGTTCCAGATGATGAAATTGCATGCGTAATAATAGATTGTGGTGGAACATTAAGGTGTGGTATATACCCTCAAAAAAATATACCAACAGTAAATTTGACACCTGCTGGCCCAAGCGGTCCGCTTTCACAATATATTAAACCTGATATATATGTCTCAGGAGTTAAAACGAACAACATAGAACTATTTAATGGGCCTATAGAAGAGATAAAAGCTAACATTGAAGAAGTTGCAGCAGCAACTCCAAAGCCAAAGTATGATACAAGTAAAAAAATTAGTGAACAATCAAATACAGGAAATTTAATGGTTAAAATAGGTAAAGGCATGGGATACTTAGTTGGGGTACTATATCAAGCAGGGCGTGATACTATAGATACAGTATTAAGGACGATTCTTCCATTTATGGCTTTTGTATCTATGTTAATTGGCATAATATTAAAATCTGGAATAGGCGATGCGTTGGCACATGTATTAACGCCTCTTGCTGGTACATTACCTGGATTGTTACTGATATCAGCAATTTGTTCTTTTCCATTTCTTTCGCCGTTCTTGGGACCTGGCGCGGTAATAGCTCAGGTTATAGGTGTATTAGTTGGTGTTGAAATAGGCAAAGGCCATATTCCTCCACAATTATCTTTACCTGCTTTATTTGCAATAAACTCACAGGCAGCATGTGATTTTATACCTGTGGGGCTTGGACTTGCAGAAGCAGAACCGGAAACAGTAGAAGTTGGTGTACCATCTGTGTTGTATAGTAGATTCTTGACTGGTCCTACCACTGTATTTGTTGCATGGCTTGCAAGTTTTGGCCTTTATTCAAAATAAAATGGTAAAATAATAAGGGAATAGAAGATAGTACCACTATCTTCTTTCCTTATTATTAATTAATGTTAAGAATTTTATTAGGAGGAGAGCAAAATGAATACTATTTATGAAACGATAGTTACTAAAATAGGTGCAAAAGCGCAAGATTTTTATTCAGAAAAAATTGTTATATTATTTGGAGATAATGTTCCGGATGAATTAATTGAGTATTGTGTACTACATAATAATAACATAGATAAAGCGCATATAGATTATAAAAATATAGAAGTTGGAGATATACTTAAGATAAATGAAGAAAAATTTAAAATAACAGCAGTGGGTGAATTGGTCAATATTAACCTTAAAAATCTAGGACACATTACTATAAAATTTGACGGAAGTACGATAGCAGAACTACCCGGAACTTTACATGTAGAAAATAAAAATATACCAATTATAAATGTAGGGGATGCAATAGTAATTGTGAGGGAATAATAATAATTAATTTACCATAAAACCAAGTAGAGATGTGTGTTTAACTTTGCTTTTCATAGATTTTCTCCGTTTCGTTTTGTTTAGTTTATGAAAAATTTAAGGTTATACAAGGACAAAAAGAAGGGAGGAAAATTATTATGTTATTATTAATGGATACAGCTAACATAAAAGAAATTAAACAAAGCATTGAAATGTATCCGATAGATGGTGTAACGACAAATCCTTCTATAATAGCAAAAGAAAAAGGGATTTTATTGAGTTATTGAAGGAAATTAGAGATATAATAGGATATGATAAAATGCTTCATGTACAGGTTATTAGCCAGAAAGCAGATGAAATTGTAGAAGAAGCAAAATATATAAATAAAGAAATAGGAGGAAATTTATATATAAAAATACCCGTAATACCTGAAGGAATAAAAGCCATAAAAATGCTTAAAGGAGAAATAAAAACAACGGCAACTGCTGTATTTACACCTCAACAGGCTCTTATAGCGGCTAAATCTGGTGCCGATTTTGTTGCGCCTTATGTAAACAGATTAGATAATATATCCGCAAATGGCATTAAAGTTGTATCAGATATTGTAAAACTTATAAATATATATAATTTTAATACTAAAGTTATTGCCGCAAGTTTTAAAAATGTCGAACAAATTTATGGAGTATGTATGGCTGGAGCTCATGCTATTACGGTTAATTATGATATGATAAATCAATTGATTTTCCATCCAATGACTGATTGGAGTGTGTTGCAATTTGTTAAAGATTGGGAAAATTTTTATGGTAATAAAAAAATACGAACATAGGAAATTATATTTAGAAGTAATTACAAATAGGTAAAATTTAGGATAATACGAAAATATGAAATAACATAATTATAAATAAATTGAGATTGCGGCTTTAAAATATTGAAAGATGAAATTTGATGACTACATTACAAAGGAGAGTTACTCTGTTAATATAAACTAAATAAGAGTTTTACCAATTGCTATGACAACGGGGCAAATGACAGAGACCGTGGCGAGTAGAGCAGCATGAGAAATATTTTATTAAAACAGGGAGCTTTTTAAAAAAGAGGCATCAGAATAGGTCAAGTCCAAATTTCTGTATAAAAATTTCGGTGGATACAACCAGATGCTCATATTACCGCTGCACGGCCTATTATACTGCCTCCGGACATGTAGGTGTCAAAGATACGCTATCGCCGGGCCTTGACAGCCCTTGACACCAAGAGCCTTCAGCAGTTATTAAAAGCTACCGGTGGTGATAATGGTTAACTATCTTTTCTCTTGTTTTTTTTTGCCATTTAAAATACTCGGCCGTATCCAAGTACTTTTTGCCACAAGACCATTTTTTCATCTTGTTGTTCCATTAGTAAAGTTCCGATTAGGAGAATAGCAGATTCTCGACTGGGGAATATCCTTATCACTCTTTCACGGCGGCAAATCACTTCATTTAGCCGCTATAACATATTAGTAGTGCGAAGTCTCCTTTGGTAAAGTTCAGCAAGTTCTAAAATCCGTATTGCATTTTCAAACCCCTCTTCTAAAACTTCCATTGTCATAGGTGCTTTATTTCTATATTCATCTAATACTTGTTTAGTACCATTCTTGCTGTTTTGGCATATGGTGCTTCAAATATAGCTCTTACCTTGGCATGGATTTCTTTTTGTAAAACTTTCGGAGTTTTGTCAAGAATATTACGCATAAAGTGGGTTTGACATTCCTGCCAAGTAGCTCCTTGAAAATATCGACGAATAGAATAGCCTGTATAAGCTATTGCTATATGGTATACACGCGGAATTAGCAGGTTTTGCATATTTTCTGACATATTTATTTAAAGTTAATATACCGGGCTCTACAGCTTTTGGTGGACTATTTTTAAGCTTTGTATTCAATGGAATAATTCAGCAAGGTAAAGGTTCCAATTGGATCTACGGATTAATAATCGGTATTGTGTATTTCTTTGTATATTATTTCGTTTTTCGTTTATGATAGAAAGGTATAATTTACAAACACCTGGCTGTGAAATCAGTATTATAGATACCCTTAATGACAATATACAATCGGTGCAAAAGAAATCAGTTTCAAATGACATTATTAATGAAATAATAACAGCACTTGGTGGTGCTGAAAATATTTAATGTAGATGCTTGCTTCACGAGGTTGAGAGTAAAGGTAAAAGATGTAGCCCGCGTCAGCGATGAAAAAATATGGCGCGAACTTGGTGCTAGTGGATTTTTAAAAGTCGAAAATGGGGTACAGGTTATTTTTGGTACAAAAGCAGATGTCTACAAGAGCAAAATAAAAGATATTCTCGGACTTGAATAAAACAGGGTGTTCATTGTGTTTAGAAATTTATTTGGTAAAAAGAAAAGTGACAACCAGGAAGAAATAATTACATCTCCGATGTCCGGCGATTTAGTTGATATTACAAATGTTCCCGAGCCGGTATTTTCACAAAAAATGATGGGAGACGGAATTGCTATAGTGCCGACCGATGGAGTGGTTGTATCACCTGTAGATGGTGTTGTCATAAATGTTTTTAGAACAAAGCACGCTATCGGCCTCCGTTCAAAATGTGGTGTCGAAATTATGATTCACATAGGCCTTGAGACTGTTGAATTAAACGGTGAAGGCTTTGAAATGTATGTAGAGGACGGTCAGGATGTTAAGAAAGGCGACAAATTGTTAACATTTGCTCTTGAAAAAATACATAGTAAATCATATAATCTGATATCGCCGGTAGTAATTACGAATATGGATGAAAAGGTAACGAAAATGGAAAAGTTAAATTTAGATAATACGGTTATTTGCGGTACACCAATTATGAGAGTTTTATTGAAATAATTTTAAAGAGGAAGACATTTTAAGAATTTTGTCGGACTTACTCAGAACTTAAATTAACAAGTAAGTCCGACATTTCATCGTTGCTATCGTAGCTTCTAACTTACAATCACAGTACCATCTTCACTTATTTCAATATGCTGTCCATCTTTTACAAATTCTAAAAATTCATCTCCTAATTGGTCAATAGTTACAATTTTTTTATTATTCCATACATAACAAAGTATAATCCCCGCAGCTGCAAGAGAATCTATATGCTTTGAAAAGAGCATTGCTTTTGGACCTATACCCAGTTCTGTAACGCTCTGTAGAATCATACCTCCGGTGGTGGAACCAATAGTTTGTGGAAGACAGATTATTTTACCCGCTAGATCCTTGTTGTAAAGATCTTTATTATTCTGATCGGAGCAAATTGCCTTTCCATTTCTATCATTAAGGCTTTTTAAATATGATGCGAGTATATTTAATCCTTGATGAGTTACAATGCTTTCTCCACTTACGTTTCCGCCAAGAACAACTCTTCCCTTAAACGTCCTTGTCAAATTCCACACCCCCTTATATATTCCCATTTACTATTATGTCTAATATATCATCGTCAAGGAAGAATCTGGCCGTAGAATAAGTTCTTAATTTATTTGAGTTTGTTATAATTGGTTGCTTTGCACACTCAGGATTACTCATGTACATAAGCGGGCATATATAAGTTAGATGCAATCCCATGTCAACCAATTTCTTATATGCCTCATTATCTAATTTAAACTTTGAAATAACGTCTGGAGCTGCGCATAATACAGTATTTATTGAAACCTTATCTTTCCCTGCTTTTGAAAGTCTATCAGAAATCTTTTCAACCCAACCATAAATTTGTCCAAGTGATAGATGGGGACATCCTATAAAGCACATAGTAGGCTTTGCATCTAAATCTTTCCAGAGTATCGGGTACGAATCAATTACTCTTTTAATCTCATTATCATCTATAGTATATATGCGGTAGTTTTCAACCAAAAGAGATCTCCCTTGCTCAACCGCTTCTGGAGTTATATTTTCCACATGATATAAACCCACGGCACCATTTGATGCACTAGCAGCACCCATATCTTTAAGGTAATCTAAAGTAGTACTATTAATCCCTTTTCCAAGGAATCTATCAAGACCCACAATATACGGTACATCCTCCATAACTTTCATACCTATTGCACTTCCTAAAACTTGTGCGTTTGGAAGTGTAGAAGTTTTGACTTCAACAAGCCATGTTGCCCGTCTTCCCTCATCCGTTACCAGTCCAAATTCTGGCACTTTACCAATGATACCGCATAAAAGCTCTATAAGGGCAGACATTCGATTAGTTCTCGCACCTATTATAGAATTTGCATATACTACAGCAGAAGATTCAGCCCACGAGAGAATCTGCCCCTTTTTAGGAATGTTCCCGACTTCTGGCATGTAACATGTGCATGTAAATGCGCTATCATCCTTTAGGCCTAATTTTTTGAGCTGTATCTCATATCTTTCCTGATTTTCATACATAGCATTAAATATCTTTTTTTGTGCTTCGGTACATTCTACATTATCATAATCAATAGGTCTTGGATCTACCGTAAAAGGTTCTTTTGTTTTCAATCCTGCATTTATTAGTTCATCCATCATATCAAATACGCTTTCTATCCCTGTCAGCGCAAATGATGTAACCAAATGTACTGGACCATCAATAGGGAGAAGCCTTCTAGCTTCAAAGGCTTCTCCGTAAAGCACTACAGACTCCAATACTTTTCTCATCACTTCGCCATGTTTTCCCTCCAGTATCTCCTTTTCTTCATCGGTAAGTTCCATCTTATACTGCTTCATGGCTTATTCACCTCCTCAAATGTTCCTAGCAACTTCATAAGCATCCCAGATGGCATTCATGATATTTTGTACTTTTCTTGCATCACCCAGAAGGTAAGTTTCGGCCTTATACGGTGCTATTTGTTTATATAATCTGTTATCAGGATCATAACCTATTGCCATAATCACGCTGTCTGCTGCTATAATTTCTTCACCAGTTTCGGTCTTTACAACAGCTCCTGTATCATTTACTGCAGCTATAGAAGTATTGGTTCTTATTTCAACATTGTAGAATTTTAACAAATCCTTCAGCATTTCTGAATTCATATGCGGTATCGGCATTCCAGCTGATAATATGTCTTTCAATATTTCCACAATAATAACCTTCTTGCCTTGTTTAGCAAGCCACAGTGCCAGTTCGCATCCTACAAGACCACCTCCGATCACAACTACTTTATCTCCTACTTTCTTTTTCCCAAGCAGTACATCTGTGGCTTGCAAAGTTCTTTCAATACCCGGTATATTTAATTGTTTTGGAGTAGAGCCTGTAGCCACTACAACAACATCTGGATTAATTTCATCTACTAGTTCTTTTGTAACTTCTGTATTCAAATGCACATCGACTTTAAGATCTTTAAGTTGCTTTTCATACCAGTGCACCAATCTTATGTCATCCTTTTTAAAATCAGGAACCCCTGCTGCTAAAAGTACTCCGCCTAAAGTATCGCCTTTTTCGTAAAGACTCACTTTATGTCCTCTTGATGCGCAAATTCTTGCAGCTTCCATGCCTGCTACTCCACCGCCTATAACCATTACATTTTTTGTTTTTTCAGCAGGTTTTACCCCATATTCAGCTTCTCTGCCAACTTGTGGGTTAACAGCACAGCATAGTGGCTTTACCTGAGCTATTCTTCCCATGCAACCGTCGTGACAACCAAGGCATGGACGAATATCGTCTACTTTTCCTGATTTTATCTTATTGGGCAATTGAGGATCTGCTAAAAGGCCCCGCCCAATAACAATAGCATCGGCTTTTCCTTCCTCTAATGCACTGCTTGCTAACTCTGGATCCTCCATTCTTCCCGCCACTAATACCGGAACATTTACCACCTTCTTTAGTTTTTCGGTCAAAGGCAAATAAAGTCCCTTCTTTTGATACATGGGCGGATGGTTCCAATACCAGGAATCATATGTCCCTGCATCGGCATTGAATGCATCATAGCCTGCTTCTTCAAGTATTTTAGCGGCTTCAAGCCCTTCATCAATATCGCGACCAAGCTCAGTAAATTCCTCTTCAGCAAGTCCTCCCTGCCTTATACCCTTTATATAACTCTTTACACTATACCTCAATGATACAGGAAAATCGTCTCCACAGGCTTTTTTTATGGCCTGAACTATTTCTATAGGGAATCTCAATCTTCCCATTAAATCTCCACCATATTTATCAGTCCTTTTGTTAAATAGTGCTATTGTAAACTGATCAAGTAGATATCCCTCATGTACAGCATGAATCTCTACACCATCAAAGCCGGACATCTTAGCTATAACTGCAGCTTCAGCGAACTTTTTTACAATAGTCTCGACTTCTTCGGTGGTCAGTTCCCTGCACATTATTTTAGGATTCCAAAAGTTCTCAATAGGCGACGGTGCTACGGCTTCACCTCTTAATATGGCTGGTATTGCCACTCTTCCAAATCCTGCTGTTAATTGCAAAAATATTTTTGAATCATAAGCATGTACCCTTTCAGTCATTTGACTGGCGGTTTTAATAAAGCTTACAGGGTTCAAGGTAGGACATGGCATTGTAGGCATAGCTTTTTTTTCAATTTCATTTTCCACGTAGCATATGCCGGTAATTATAAGACCAGTACCGCCTTTTGCTCTCTCTACATAATATTCAATGCCCTTTTCATTAAAAGCTCCATCAGGCGTTGACAATCCTCCGGGTCCCATTGGTGCCATCACAAACCTGTTTTTAATTTCAAGTTTTCCGATTTTAAAAGGTTCAAACAAGTTAGAATATCTTTTTTCCAACCTCATTACCCCCTCAAATTATTGATATAAATTTACTTCCTGCAAATACATACTAGTGTGCTGCCATTACCGCGTCACTTCGCTACTTGCGGTAAAAAGTTTGATTGTTAATAATCAAACAAACTTGTCGCTTCTACTCCTTTCAAAAATTTTTAAACATAAAAATCACACTCCTTTTATGCACTTGTTATTTTTAACCTAATTATCCATATATAGAAAAGCACTGTTATTAATAAAATAAATTTGTCATGTTAATATATTAGCAATAAGCGTGCCAAATTTATATACTATATTAATTTAACTTTTATTTATTAAACTTGCTAAGATTTAATAGTGAAAAAGAAGAGTGATATATGAATCATTTATGGTTCATATATCACTCTTCTTAGCTAAAACACTTTAGTCTAGACGTTTTTGCTGTGATTTATTAATGATTCAGTTGAAGCATTTTTGGTTCAACTCCCTAATTTTTCTCGTATCTTCTTATATTTTCTTACAATCGACGTTTGGCTGATCTTTAAAGCTTTTGCAGCTTCCCTCGTGGAGTGGCAATGTTCCATCGCAAGTTTGATCAACTTTGTTTCAGCTTCATCAATTAATTCTTTTAGTGGTACAATGTCTCTAAGTATAATCTGAAATTTATCATTGTTTAAACTATTTATAAGTTCATTGGGGAGATCTTTTTCAGTGATTACATCATTCTCAGTCATGACGACTAATCTTTCAATCACATTTTTTAATTCTCTCACATTACCTGGCCAATTATATGCTTCAAGATATTTAAATGTATTTATAGACAAATCTTTGCGGGAATTATATTTTTTATTGAAATACTGAAGATAGTGAGTTGCAAGTGGTATTATATCTTTTTTTCTTTCTCGAAGAGGCGGCAAAATTATAGGAACGGTATTTACTCTAAAATATAGATCTTTCCTAAACAGTCCTTTATCTACCAATTCTTTTAAATTCTTATTAGTCGAGGCAATTAATCTAAAATTGATTTTTTTTGATTTTTCGGAACCCAACCTTCTTATTTCAAACGTTTCAATGACTCTTAAAAGTTTTCCTTGTAAGCCGATCGGAAGTGAATTAAGTTCATCTAAAAAAAGTGTTCCCCCATCAGCTAGTTCTATTAACCCCATTTTTCCTCTTTTTCTTGCACCAGTGAAAGCACCTTCTTCATAGCCGAATAATTCAGCATCCAGCAATGACTCAGGTATCCCAGCACAATTTATGGAAATAAAAGGAGCTTTATTACGAGGACTCATTTCATGAATAAATCTTGCAATTACTTCTTTCCCTGTTCCAGATTCTCCTTCCAATAAAACATTAGAATCTACTTGTGCTACGCGATATGCTAATTGCATTATTTTTCTCATTTCTTCACTCTCAGCAATTACTTTCCCTGAATAGCCCCTTTCTTTCATTAACTCTAAATAGTATTGTTCTGAAAGAGACTGAATTTTCTTGCATTCGTTTTCAAGGTAGATTAAATCTGTCATGTCTCTAACATTTGCCACAATGTATTTTATTTTTCCCTTCTCATCTAATATAGGTGTAGCTGTTACCATAATTTCTTTTATGGTTTTACCTTTTAAAGTTTGATTTATTGTAATACGCTCTTTTTTTTCTATAACCATTTCTACTATTGATTTATTAATTATTCCTGTTTTGGCCAAATCTTGGGCATGAGTTCCAATCACATCTTCTTTCTTATAACCAGTCATTTCCAGTAATCTGTTGTTTATATTCAAAAATCGTCCTTCTCCGTCAGTAATATAAATCCCATCATAGCTTGATTCCAGTATTGCGTTAAGTTGTTCTTTTATAAATTCTAATTCATTGTCATTATTAGTCATAAAATAGTACCTCCTAGGAAACTATTTTCATTCCCTTATGCAGGGGTTTTTCTGGCTTATCATACTACCTGTTTTTATCAATACATCTTCTTTTTATTTTTATTATATCACAGCAAAAACTTTTCGTTAAAAGCATTAAAATCGAAGGGAATGAAATGAATCTAAGATTTGCAATATCTGACTACCTTAATGAACAAAATAATAAATCGGCATTATATGATGTGTCTGCTTTTGAAGAGATGTTTAAAGATATTAGTCTTGAAAAAATAAAAAATATCATAATTGATGCTCAAAAAGATATGGATTATAAACTTTCAGATATTGCATTTTATAACTTACTAATTCATATAGCAATTGCAATTAAGAGAATAAAGCAAAATAAAACAATAAACGTTTCCAACGAAGCTTTTAAAAATATGAAAGATAAAAAAGAATATAAGATTGCACAAGGAATAGTTAAAGCCATAGAAAAGAATTTTGATATAAATATGCCCGTAGGTGGAATTTGTAAATGAGAAAGCTAAGAAATTTTGTGATGTATTCGTTTTGCGTCCAGCGCTACTATTGACTTTTACCTTTATCCCATTTCATTATTTTCTCCCTTTGTGTTATAATTTTCTAAAGGACATTTTTATTAATGTGTTTTGACATCTTGATAACTTCACATATGGAACACGATAAAAGACTTTTGGGGGAGTGATTTTATGGAAAACTTTGTTTTTTCAAGCCCTACAAAAATTATTTTTGGTAAGGGAACAGAACATCAAGTGGGTGAAGAGGTAAAAAAGTATAGCAACAAAGTGCTGTTCTGTTATGGTGGAGGAAGTATAAAAAAGTCTGGCCTATATGATAAAGTTGTAAATTCTTTAAAAGAAGCTGGAGTTGAGTTTATAGAGCTATCAGGTGTAAAGCCTAATCCAAGGCTTAGCCTTGTGCAGGAAGGAATAAAATTATGCCGAGAAAATAATATCGATTTTATTTTAGCTGTTGGCGGAGGAAGCGTTATTGACACTGCAAAGGCTATTGCAATGGGTGTGCCTTATGAGGGAAATGTGTGGGACTTTTTTGCAGGAAAAGCGCAGCTTGAAGAGGCTTTACCTGTAGGTGTCATCTTAACTATCCCTGCAACAGGAAGTGAGGCAAGCGATGCTACAGTTATTACAAATGAAGACGGATGGTTTAAAAAAGGGTTTCATCATGACTTGATAAGGCCTAAGTTTGCAATTATGAATCCAGAGCTTACATATACATTACCCAATTATCAAACGGCCTGTGGTGTTGCAGATATTATGGCCCACGTCATGGAAAGATATTTTACAAATGTCAAAAATGTTGATTTGACTGATAGGCTTTGTGAAGCTACTTTAAAAACTGTTATAAATAATGTGCGTATTGTGCTAAAAGACCCAACAAATTACAATGCAAGGGCAGAAATTATGTGGGCGGGTACCATCGCACACAATGATTTATTAAGCACAGGAAGGATAGGAGATTGGGCTTCCCATAGAATTGAACATGAACTAAGCGCTATTTACGATATTGCTCATGGAGCAGGACTTGCAATTATCTTTCCAGCCTGGATGAAATATGTATACAAGCATGATATAAATCGCTTTGTACAATTTGCTGTAAGAGTATGGGATGTGGACCTACCTTATGAAAACCTCGAAGACATAGCATTAGAGGGTATAAGACGAATGACAGAATTTTTTAAAGAGATTGGTCTTCCTGTTACCCTTAAAGAAGCAGGCATTTCTGATGACAGATTTGAAGAGATGGCCAATAAATGTACAGACAATGGCAACAAAAAACTCGGCAATTTTGTAAAGTTAGGAAAGGAAGATGTCATTAATATCTATAAATTAGCAAAGTAGAATTTCTAAAAGTCAGTCATTATTGGCTGACTTTTTTGCTGTGATTTTATATTTTTTTAATAATTAATTAATAATTTGTTACAAATTGGACATAAAAACTGATATAATTTATGATATAATCTATATTGACAAAATGTGACGTGTGAACCGAGTATTTTTAATATGGGGGATCGATATGGAAAATAATGCAAATTTAAAGCGAAGTGAAAGGAGAAAGCATAAAAGAAAAAATGAAAACAACAGTACCATTAGAAATATATTAAAATTTTTAGGATATGCAATATTGATTTTGATTTTTATAGGAGTTGGGGTAATAGGAGGCAAAGTTTGGGCAATAATTAAAAATACTCCACCGATTTCGCAGGAGGCTTTGACAGCACAAAGCCAATCCTCCATTGTATATGCAAAAGACAGCAATGGTCAGTGGCAAAGAGTAGCAATACTTCATGGGGCTGACAATAGGCTGTGGGTTCCTATAGAAAAAATACCCAAAGATTTGCAAAATGCTTTTGTTGCTATAGAAGACCAAAGGTTTTATAAAAATAATTTAGGGATTGACCCCAAAAGAATCATTGGAGCTCTTATTGCAGATATTAAAGCAGGAGGTAAACCCGTTCAGGGTGCAAGTACTATAACGCAACAGCTTGTAAAAAATACCATGCTTTCCAATGAAAAGACGCTTACCAGAAAAGTACAAGAGGCTGTACTTGCGTGGAGATTAGAGCAAAAGTATACAAAAGAGCAAATACTTGAAGCATACCTTAATACAATATATCTTGGAGGACCTAATGTAAATGCTTATGGAGTCCAGGCGGCAGCTTTGGCTTACTTTGGCAAAGATGTAAGCCAGTTAGACTTAGCCGAATCTGCTATGATTGCTGGTATTACTAATAATCCGTCTGTATATTCACCTTATGCCAATTTAGAAGCTGCTACACAAAGACAACACCTTGTTTTAAAAAAAATGCTCGAACAAGGGTATATTACTAAAGAGCAGTACGATAAAGCAATAGCAGAGAAATTGGTATTTAAAAAGACGAATTTTACCACATATGACCATAAATATTTTATAGACCAAGTCATAAATGATGTAGCAGATGAATTGTCTAAAAAAACTCAATATCTCTCATGACGAAGCAATAAACAAAATATATAATGGCGGACTCAGAATTTATTCGACAATGGATTTGAAAATACAAAGTTATGTTGAAGAGGCTTTCAAAAACCCAGAACTTTTTCCTATGAATTCAAAGATTAAAGACGAAGTTCAGGGTGCAATGGTTGTAATGGATTGGAGAACAGGAGAAGTTAAGGGACTTGTTGGGGGACGTGATACTTCTAATATAGTTAGAGGATTCAATAGGGCAACTCAAGCTTATAGACAACCGGGCTCTTCAATAAAACCTCTTACGGTTTATGGACCGGCTTTAGAAAGCGGGCTCACAGCAGCGACAGTTGTTGATGATGTTCCAACAACTTTTGGCAATTGGACTCCTCACAATTACGAAAGTTCTACTTATAGGGGACTTGTAACGTTGAGAGAAGCTTTGACTCATTCATTAAACATCCCTGCTGTCAAAGTTGTTGATAGGATAGGGGTAGCTACTTCTGCAAATTATGGCAAAAAATTTGGACTTGATATAACCAAGAATGATATGTATTTACCTGCTCTTGCTCTTGGGGGACTTTACAAGGGGGTTACGCCTCTTCAAGAAGCTGCTGCTTATGGAGCAATTGCAAATGGAGGAGTTTATACAACACCTATTACTTTTACTAAAGTCACAGATTCTGAAGGGAATTTGATTTTAGAAAATAAACCGTTAAGACATGTAGTTTTAAGCGAGCAAAATGCTTATATATTAATGAACATGATGCAAGATGTTGTAAAATACGGTACAGGTACTCGTGCGAAGCTTCCTAATATGCCTGTTGCTGGTAAAACTGGAACTACTGATAATTACAGTAATGCATGGTTTTCAGGTTTTACTCCTTATTATGTTGCTACTGTGTGGATGGGCTATGATAATAATTCTATTTCATTATACGATACCAGAACAGGTACTAAGGTAGTAGGTGGCAGTTACCCTGCTCAGTTGTGGAAGACAGTGATGCTTCAGATACACAAAGATTTACCATATAAAGATTTTGTAAAGCCATCAGGAATTATTTCTGCGACAGTATGTCGCGATTCAGGAGAACTTCCTACAGATTTGTGTCACTTAGATCCTCGGGGTGACAGAACCTATACTGAAATTTTTGCACAAGGTACCCAACCCACAACTTATTGTACTGTTCACGTAATGGTTAAAATAAATTCTCAAAATGGTAAACTAGCAACGGATTTAACTCCTCCTGATTTGGTAAAAGAAGCTGTGTTTATAGATCCACCGGGTAGAACACCAGCGCAGAATGCAGTTGCACTAGATGGAAAATATGTGGTTCCAAAAGAATACGACGATATTGTTCCGCCACCACAGAATTCTACTGATGGTAATGCTCCAGGGGATAATACTCAACCACCGCCCGCTAATAACGGTGGTACAGAGCAACCTCCTGGAGGAGAAACGACCAATCCGCCTCCTAACAATGGTAATTCTCAAACTACTCCGCCTAGTAATAACTCTCCTTCCACAACAAATCCAACACCATGAGAAAAAAGCATACTTGAAAGCATAGCTTTCAAGTATGCTTTTTTTATAAAATGTGCTATTATTAACTTAAGGTACAGTTGGAGGGGTTAAATTTGAAAAAGATTGTTTTATTAATGATGGTTTTAGTGTTATTTTTATCAGGGTGTGACAATTTAAAAACCCCAGGGGAAGCTATAAAACCTCCGAAAAATATTGCAAATGCCGCCTTGCAAGACGGCAATGTGCCTTTGTGGACAATTCAAAGTAATGGAGAAAGATTTTTTGATACGACATTTATATCAGAAGATGAAATCGTTACTTTAGTGTATAAAGATGGCAACATATATTTGAGAAGTTATGACAAAGATAAAATGATTGAAGAAAAACTTTTGGGGACAAAAGCAGATTATAGAATATTAAATGCCTCTTTAAATAAATTTGTGGTTAAAAAAGGAGAAACGGAAATAGCACTTTATGATGATAAGTTAACTGAAATTTTAAATTATAATGTGGAGGCTAAAAAGATTGATTATCAAAAGAATGTGTTAGATGCTATGGTGTCTCCTGATGGAGAAGCTGTTGTTATTTCCAATGTATACTATAAGGATAATTATCCAGCTGATGGCGAATTAATATTGTTCAATCAAAATAAAATTGTCAAAAAGATAAATCATGTAATACCGAAACTTGAAAATTTTAGCGATAATAGCGAAAAATTTTTGTTTATTGATTTAAGCAATAGAAATAACAACAATAATTTGATGAAAGAGAAAGAAAATGACGTTCTTTATCTTTCCTCTAGTGATTTGCTACAATATATCATTTATGTGTATAATAGAAATGGGAAAATGATAAAAAGAATAAAGATGCCGCTCAGCCCATCAAAGGTAGAAGGAACTTCTGGCATGACAAAAATTTCGGCTTTATTATCTGCTGATGGCAATACAATTTTATTTTCCAGTTATTTTGACAAAAAACTTTATATAGAAAAATTAAATGGCGACAAAACGGAGATCCCAACGATAGCAGAGAGGTTTTACACTAATAAAGATGCTACTAAGTTTGTTATAGGCAATTATGGAGTTTCTAAAATTTATGATAGTTGTGGAAAGCTTGTAGACTATATTGTAGTAAATTATGGACTTATAAATGATGTGCGTTTTGAAGGGAATAATACTTATTTTGCTATAAATGGCACTACAATTCCTAACGCGAAAACTAAAGATTACATAGGGGTCATGGATGAAAGTGGAAATATGATTTGGACTGCCAAAGTCTATGATACTATAGCAATGCTTAAATTTTCTCCAGATGGCAAAAGAATTATGGCACAGTCTTCTAAATCTATATCAGTATATGACTATCACAATGGGAAAATGGACATTATACCTCGCCCTATAAACGGAAAATATCCTGAGTTTGTCTGGAAAAGGTTATTAAATGAAGACATTGAAGGAGAAAATGCTTTTATATTTACGGATGAATTAGAAAATATTTATATAGCTAAAAATACTAATTTGATAAAGGCTACAAAAAATGGCAATCAGTTTTGGATGGTAGGTACAAGTAAACCTATCAAATTTTTGGATTTATCTCGCAATGGAGAGTTAATTGCTTTAGTCATAGAAGATGAAAAAGGCAGTGAAGTGATAGTTTATGATAAGTCAGGCATGGTGATTTCCCACAAATACATAATAAAAGGGCACGAAGTAACTTCCGTTTCTGTATCTCCTGATGGAGAATATTTTTCCTATGCAGTATCAACGCCTGAAAATGAGGAATATGGCTCTTTTATTGATTTTTTTAATGATAAAGGGTATATGATATGGGAGCAAAAAATTAAATCTACTTTTGTTTATGACTTATCTATAAATAAAGATATAGTAACTGCCTCTTTTGATGATGGTAATTCTTCTGGAATTTTAGCGATGGATTTTAGCGGCAAAGTTTTTTATAATAAAGACATGAAAAGCAATGAACCTTTTATAACAGCTTCAGAGGATGGAAAAGCGTTTTTACTCTTAGGTTTTGACGGTAGTATTGGATTTTATAATAGAGAAAAGGCACTTTTAAGTGAAAACTATACAAAAAAAGGAGTTATACAACAAGCTTTAATGTCTAAAGATGGGAAAGCAGCGGTTCTAATATCTTTCAGCAAAGATTATAAAGAATATTATATTACATTTTTTAACAATTTTAATATGACAAAAACTATAACTTCTAGTTGGAAAGTTAAAAAAGCAGTTATGACACCTGATGGAAATTATATAGTAATTTTATCTCAAGAATATGACAATACCATAAACAATGCTAATAAAATAACTATGTACGACAAACAAGGAAATACTTTATATAGTTATTATCATAAAAGCGGTATTTATGATATTGCTATTACGGAGGATGGTTCGAACTTGTACATATATTCCGCAGATGGTTACGTATATAAGTATCGCAATAAATAGTTTTACTGAGAGGGGGCTTTTAATTTGAAGAGCATTGACTATTTAAAGGAATTGACTAAGTTTGAACACAGGGGCTCTGCGACAAAAAATGAAAGGCAAGCCGCGGAGTATATTTTGCAGGAATTGAAGAGGATGGGGTATAAAGCTGAGAAACGGACTTTTAAAACTACAAGAGACAATCTATATATGCTTCCTTTACAAGTGGGTGTTTTGCTGTTTATTTGCGGCTTTTTCTCATTGATGTACGGCGGACCTTTAGAAATAGCAGCATTTTTACTCAGTTTATTTGCGATAAGTCTTTTGTTATTAGAAGTAAGTGGTAAGCCAGTTGAAACAAGTATAATGCCTAGGCATTTATCCCAAAATGTTTTTACAAGTTTTGATGAAAGCCGCAGTAAAAGAATAATTGTATCAGCTCATTATGACACGCAAAAAGGCAGCATAATGTTTCATCCTAAAATTGTCGACAAACTAAGTGCAATTTACAACATTTCATATATAGGATTTGGACTTATTCCAATTGGAATTTTGTTTAATATTTTCAATTTAGTTATAGCTTCTGCAATATTGCGTATTGGACTTATTATTGTTTTTGCAAATATAATTTTTATGGCTATATGTGAAGTAACGGGTAGGTATACACAAGGGGCAAATGACAATGGCACAGGGGTAGCTTTAACTTTAGCATTGGCAAATTACTATATAAACCATAAAGACAAGTTTCCTGATAATGTTGACATGGTATTTTTATTTACTGGCAGTGAAGAGACAGGGGAAAGAGGAATGAAAAATTTCATAAGGGAATACCGTAAAAAACTTTCTAAAGAGACCAAATTCATCATACTTGATAATCTTGGAACTGGTAAAGTTACATACCTTGAGGGGGAAGGAATGATATTTTATAAAAGAGCCGGGAAAATGTTACTTGATATAGCAGAGGAGATGGCAAAAGGTCGTGACGGAAAAGTTCAAAAAATGAAAAATTTGCTCCTTCCTACAGATGCTCTTCCAGCAATGGCTGCTGGATTTGATGCAATAGCGTTTCTTGCAAAAGATGAAAAAGGAAGACTAGGTAACTACCACTGGCATACGGATACTATAGAAAACGTCGATACCCAACTTTTAAGTTATGAAGAAGAGTTTTTTAAAGAGTATTTAGTTAAAGTAGCAGAAAGATTAAATTGACAAAAAATTAACTTGACTATATTTGAAAAATCGAATATAATTTATATGAAAGGGTGAAAAGAAGTGGAAGCTGACGTATATAATAAAGCTGCCGAATACTTTAAAGCATTATCACATCCTACAAGAATAAAAATAATAGAGCTTTTAAGCAAAAAAGAAATGTGCGTATGTCAAATGATGGCAGCACTAAATTTAGACCAATCCCATGTATCAAGGCATTTAATGGTGTTAAGAGCAAATAAAATGGTAAAAACTAGAAGAGAAGGTACTATAATTTTTTATTCTTTAACAGATGAAAATATCATAAACATTATCGAGAAAGTGAAAAATATCTTTCTTGTTACAAAATAAATTTTTTATTTTTATATTCGAATATTCGAATATAAAAATATATAAGGAAGTTAATATAAATGATAATTGCTTTTTTAAATGCTGGAGAGGAGGTGAAATATGTGGCAAAGAATTGGTATCCTATAATAGATAAGGATAAATGCATTCAGTGCTATCAATGTGTGAACTTTTGTCCACACGACGTTTATACCATCGGTGACGATGGGTATCCGGATGTTGTAAATCCAGACAACTGCGTGGAATTTTGCCGTGGATGCTCAAAAGTTTGTGATAATGAAGCTATAACATATTTTGGAGATAGGAGGTAATTTTTATGAGTAAAAAAGGATTACTTTTATGTGTTTGCCAAGGCACATGTCCATCATTTCAAGAGATGGATACATTTGAAGTTTTGAACACTTTAAGAAGAGAGGGCATTTTTGAATGGGTAGGATTACATCCTCAACTTTGTGCAGATGATGGAGACAGGTATTTAAGGGAATTATTAAGAGGAGCGCAAATAGATGAACTTTATGTCGCTGCCTGTGACCCTACAATGCAAAAGAAAATGTACAGAGATGCTTTTGATGATGTAGGCTTTCCTAGAGATAAGCATATTGGAATCGAAATAAGAAACATGAATACACAGCAGGTTATTGAGGAATTAAAGAAAGCTGTACACTTAACGGGAAATTGTTAGTTCCACCTGTGAAAGTTAAATAAAGTAACTATCTGGCCGTATGGCCAATTTTTTTTAATAAAAATCTTTGCTTTTTAAAAGAGCAATTTTGCTTTTTGTTTTATGACAAAGATATGTTATAATATGTATGCAAGCAATTACTTGCATACATATTGTGAGGTGTTTTAATGGGCGATTCGGTGAAGGAAAAGATAGTTATGTCTACTTTAAAACTAATTTCTGAAAAAGGATATAAGTCTACAACTACAAGAAATATTGCAGAAGAGGCAGGAGTAAATGAAGTTACAATTTTTAGATGTTTTGGAAGCAAAAAAGATATAGTGCTTTATGCATTAAAAGAGCTGGAATTATTAAAGCCTGTAAATGAAAGAATATTAGACAAATGTACATGGGATTTAAAAGAAGACCTATTCATGTTGGCTCATGAATATCATAAAAATTTTACAGAAGAAAAAGCGAAAATCATGATAGGTTTGAGAAGTCCAGAGATTTTTGAAGAGGTAAAAGAATATCTGATCAGGATTCCAAAAGGCTTTAAAGAAGTTTTGATAAAGTATTTTGAAAAAATGTATGAGAAGGGATTATTAAATACTGATGATTTTGAACTTTTAGCCTTTGCTTTTATATCATTGAATTTCGGTTTTGTTTTAATGAATGCCTCCTATGGTAACAAGCTAATTGGCTTTAGCGATAGAGAATTTGTTAAAAAAAGCATAGAAATTTTTGTAAAAGCAATAGAAAAAAGTGATTGAAGTAGTGTAAAATATGATATATGATGTACTTGGAGGAGAGGAGAGGAAATAATGAAAATAGGTATTCCAAAAGCTTTAATGTATTATTTCTATTATCCATTCTGGAAAACTCTTTTCGAAAGCCTTGGTTTTGAAGTGGTCACCTCTGACGATACTTCAAAAAGTATTTTAGACATAGGGGTAAAAGAAGCAGTTGCGGAAATATGTGTACCTATGAAGGTATATACAGGACATGTTTTAAATTTGCTGGATAAGAGTGTCGATTACATATATATTCCTAGGTTTGTAAGCTTAAGGAAAGGTATATTTATGTGCCCTAAATTTATGGGGTTGCCTGACATGATAAAAGGCCTTTTTGATGGCATTGAGAATAAAATTTTGACTCATAACATAGTGTCAAAAAGTACTGACATATCAGAGTTTCACAATTATACAGTTTTTATCGATAAATTGGGTGTGAGTAGAAAAGATTTAAAAAATGCTTTAAAGAAAGCCCGAGACAAATGGCTTGAGTTTAGAGCTTTGAATAGGCAAGGATATGATATAAATGAGCTTTTGACGAGTGATAAACCAAAAAAATATGATGGCGATATTACAATAGGTCTAATTGGTTATGTATATAATGTTTATGATAGATTTGTCAATATGGACTTGCTTAATGTTTTTCGCAAGCTCAACATAAAAGTTGTGACTTTTGATATGATGGAAGAAAGGATAATACAACGTCAATTGAAAAAATTTAAAAAAATATGTTTTGGGAATTTACTAATATGCTCTTAGGTACAGCTTATGAGTTTATGGAAAGAGATGACATTGATGGTATTATTCATATTACTGCCTTTGGATGCGGTCCTGATTCAATTCTTGAGCCTTTTTTAACTATAGATTCTGAAAAACACAAAAAACCTTTTATGACTTTAAGAATTGATGAGCAAACTGGCGAAAGCCACGTAATTACACGAGTTGAGGCATTTACGGACCTCATAAGGATTAAAAAATATAAAGCTGAAAAATCTGTGGAAGGCGTGATTTAAGTGAAGATAACATTTCCTTATATGGGTTCTCCTTATATGTATGAAAAACTTTTTACATTATTAGGGCATGAAGTGATAACTCCCCCGAAGCCTTCACAAAAAACTGTAGATTATGGGGTAAAATATAGTCCTGAATTTGCTTGTTTTCCTTTAAAGGTTATTTTAGGAACTTATCTTGAGGCTTTAGAATTAGGAGCGGATACTATAGTGACTTCTGGTGGGAATGGCCCCTGCAGGGCTGGGTATTATGGAGAGGCTCAGAAAAAAATACTTAAAAACATGGGTTACGATGTAGAATTTATAATATTTGATGAGCCGAAAAGAGATTGGAAAACTTTTTTGGAAAATGTAAAAAAGATAAAAGGGAATAATTCATGGCAGCAGGTTATTAAAACTGTAAAAACTGTATATGACATGGCAAAATCGATGGATAAAGTAGAGAAAATCATAGAGACCAAGAGAGCTTATGAGTGTAATAAGGGAGAGTTTACTAAGGCATGGCATGAGATTACAGAAGAGTACAGGAAAATAGAATCTTCTGAAGATGTAAAAAGGGTAGAAAAAAAGGCGATCGAGAGGTTAAATAGTATAAAGATTTGTGAAGTACCGGAAGAAGAAAAATAAAGATTGGAATAGTAGGAGAAATATATGTTGTGATGGAGCCTTCAATAAATGGTAATATAGAAGAAGTTTTAAATGCTTATGGCGCAGAAGTGGAAAGGTCTCATTACATTTCCGAATGGATTGATTTTAATTTAATACCTTTGCCTTCTTACAAAGAGAAAGAACATCAAATATTGAAAAAAGGCGAGAAATACATAGAGATAATAATTGGTGGGCATGCGAAACAGTCTGTAGGCGCAATAATTGATTTTATGGAAAGAGGATTTGATGGAGTCATTCACTTGAAACCTTTTGGATGTTTACCAGAACTTGTTTCTCAAAGTGTGATAGATAAAATAATGAGAGAATATGACTATCCAATTTTGTCACTTTCTGTAGATGAGCAAATGGCTATTGCCAATGTATTAACGAGAATAGAAGCTTTTTTAGATGTAATAAAACTAAAAAAACACAGAAAAAGGATAGCGAGGTAGACAAAAGTGGAGAAAATATATATTGGTGTTGATGTAGGGTCAGTAAGTATAAAGGTTGTAGCAATTGATGAAAATAATGAGGTATTATTCAATTCGTACGTAAGAAATGTTGGGCAACCAATTGATACTGTAAAAGATGAGCTAGCAAAATTACACAATGAATTGCCCGACAAAGAAATAGGCGGGGTTGGCGTAACTGGGAGTGGTAGACAACTTCTTGGGTACATCCTTGGTGCAGATGTAATAAAAAATGAGATAACTGCCCATGCTACTGCTACATTGCAGTTTCATCCAGATGTTAGTACTATTTTTGAAATTGGCGGCCAGGATTCTAAACTTATTATTATAAATGATGGTACGATAACTGACTTTGCTATGAATACGGTTTGTGCTGCTGGTACAGGGTCATTCCTTGACCATCAAGCACAAAGGCTGGGGATAAAGATTGAGGAATTTGGTGAAATTGCATTGACTGCAAAGCGTGATGTGAGAATTGCAGGTAGATGTACAGTTTTTGCTGAATCTGACATGATATCAAAACAACAATACGGCTTTAGTAAAGCTGAAATATTAAAAGGTCTTTCTAAGGCCTTAGTGAGAAATTATATGAACAATCTTGTAAGAGGAAGAAAATTGAAGCCAGTTTTTGTATTCCAAGGCGGTGTTGCGGCAAATATTGCGATAAAAAAAGCGTTTGAAGAAGAAGTGGAACATGAGGTAATTGTGCCAAAGTATTACGATATTATGGGAGCGATAGGTATTGCTATGTTAGCAAAAGATGAAATGAAGCGGACAGGCAATCCTACTAAGTTTAAAGGGTTTGAGGTTTCAGAGGAGAAGTTTGAAACGACGAGTTTTATTTGCAAAGCTTGTCCTAACGAATGTGAAATAATACAAATTAAAGCAAACGGCAAAGTAATAGCGATGACAGGAGATAGATGTGGCAGATGGTCAAACTCTGTTATATAAGCATAAGGAGGCTTAGATATGGCCCATCATCATGATCATGGTGAGATAAGCAAAAAGAACTTAGTTATTGCGATGATACTAAATTTTGTGATAACAATAGGCGAAATAATAGGAGGTATATTGTCAGGCAGTTTATCTCTTATATCAGATGCACTTCACAATTTTAGTGATGGAATCTCAATAAGTGTAAGTTACATTGCAATAAAAATATCTAAAAAAGAGAACAATGAAAAAATGACATTTGGCTATAAAAGGGCAGAGATACTTGCGGCGCTGTTTAATTCGGTGGTTTTGGTAGTTATATCTTTATATCTTTTTAAAGAAGCATATGTAAAATTTTTTAAACCGGAACCGATCGATGGCGTTTTAATGATAGTAGTTGCTATTATAGGACTTGTGGCAAATACGTTATCAATGTTTTTACTGAGGGAAAATGCTCAAAAAAATTTAAATATAAAATCGACATATATACATCTGCTTTCTGATGCTTTGTCATCGCTTGGGGTAGTTATTGGAGGTATATTTATCTATGCATACAATATTTACTGGATTGATCCGCTGCTAACAGTTTTGATAGGAGCTTATATAATAAAAGAAAGCTTTGAAATAATAGATGAAACGATAGGAATATTGATGCAAAAAACACCTGAAAATATAAATCTTGACATCATAAAAAAGGAAATTGAGAAACTTCCAGACGTAAAAAATATACACCATGTACACGTGTGGCAAACTAACGATAAAGATATACATTTTGAGTGCCATGTCAACACAAAAGATGACATTAAATTAAGCCAAGCGAAGTTACTAATGGATCAGATTGAAACTATTCTTGATGAAACTTTTGGCATACATCATGTTACTTTGCAGATGGAATATGAATGTTGCGAGAATGTTGGGCTGATAAATAGAAAGGGTTAGTAGTACAAAAAAGTCTCTAGCTTAGTTCGCCAAACAAGGGGAGAATAAAACCTTCTCCCCTTGTTTTTATTATTGTTCTTTCGCTTTTTTAAAGTAATTTTCAAGTAATGCAATTACTATAATTCCTAGCGTACCTCCTATGAGTGCTGTTATAAGCTGAGGTGTTGTAAAAGCTTGTACAATTTTTAATGGAACTTTTACATTGAACAGCTGCATTATATATTTTACTGATAGAGCCAGCCATATAAACTTAACTACAGCACCTACTATCATTCCTATTACTTTGTTTTTTTGCGTTGAAAAAAGTATTACATATACTCCATTGCCCATCATTATGAAAGGAATCATTAAAGGAAATCCCATTATGCCTACCAAAAATGCAATTACCGGTGTTAAAAGTCCTATTATAATTCCTGACCACATTCCTACAGTTCCAGCAGCGATTAAAAGCATTGCATTAACGATAGAACCTGTTATAAGTTGGGGCATTTTTAAGAACTGAAATATTAAAGTGATGGCGAGCAAAATAGCAGTTCTTGTTATGAATTTTGTATCCACACGAATCGCCTCCTTTCATTTTTTATCAGGAAATATTCGCATTATAATATCGAACTAAGAATAGCACATAAAATAATTACCTCATATTGTTAATTATATTTTATTACTTTAGCAAAAGAATGTCAAATAAATATCAAAGTTGCAAAGAAATTTTTGGCTTTGTTGACTTTCGCACAAAGAAAGGATACAATTTAAATATAAATGTAACAGTTGTTACAATAATGAGGTGATTTATGTGAATGAAATAGAATTTAAAGAGGTAAGTTACAATAGTTTTGGAAAAGAGATATTAAAAAACACTTCTGTAAAATTTGAAGGTGGAGCAATACATACTATTGTGGGCCCTTCTGGAGCTGGAAAATCCACGTTGATTAAACTGATAAACCGATTGATAGATCCAACCCATGGCAGTATTTTAATAGACGATGTGGATATTAAAACAATAGATGTGATAGACTTAAGAAGGAGAGTTGGAATGGTTTTTCAGCAGCCTCATCTTTTTGAAGGAACAGTAAAAGAGAATATTGAGTATGGTCCAATGCTTAAAGGCGAAAAAAATGTAAACGTGGAGTATTATTTGAGCATTGTAGGATTGAATAATGAGTATGCTACAAGAGATGTGAAAAATTTATCAGGAGGGGAACAGCAAAGAGTTTCTATAGCGAGAACTCTTGCAAATAATCCTGAAGCTCTTTTACTTGATGAACCTACTTCAGCTCTTGACCCTACTTCTACAGAAATAGTAGAGAAATTAATATTTAACCTAAAAGAAAAAATGAATTTGACGATTATTTGGATAACTCACAACATGGAACAGGCTAAGCGCATTGGAGATTACACAGCACTGCTTAACAAAGGGCAATTAATAGAATATGCTAAAACTTATGATTTTTTTACAAATCCCCAAAATGAAATTACAAAATTGTTTATACAAGGCAAGTTAAAGGAGGAAGTTAAATGAGTGTATTGTCTTTGACATTGGCGTCAAGTCTTGTGCTAATATCAATTTTTGTTTCTTATTACCAAAAACTGGGGATTGAAAAGGAAATAGTTATAGGTACTATAAGAGCGGTTGTGCAGCTTACAATAGTGGGATACATTTTACACTACATATTTGCTGCAAATAATGCTTTATTTACCTTGGCAATGGTGACTTTAATGATAGTAGTTGCTGGAAATAATGCTTCAAAGAGAGGGAAGGGAATACCGAATGTTTTTATTTTATCACTTTTTCAATTGCCTTAAGTGCCGCGATTACAATTTCTCTGCTTATTTTATTTGGGAATATACATTTTAGACCCCAGGAAGTTATACCTGTGTCAGGAATGATAATAGGTAATGCAATGGTGGCATCGGGGCTTGCTGTTTCAAGGCTAAAAGACGAAATAAAAAATAAGTCAGAGGAAATAGAGGCGTATTTGTCACTTGGTGCAACTTCAAGGCAAGCAGCTCAAAAAGTGATAAAGACAGCGATAAAGACAGGGATGATTCCAACAGTTGACAGCATGAAAACTCTAGGCATCGTCCAGCTTCCAGGAATGATGACAGGGCTAATATTGGGTGGAGTAGACCCTATTGATGCAGTTAAGTACCAGATAATGGTTACTTTTATGTTGGCTTCTACAGTAGCGATTTCATGTTTTAGTGTTACTTTTCTCACCTATAGAAACTTTTTTACAAAACATCATCAATTAGTGATTGATTTACAATAATATTGTTTAAAATGATATTGCATTTATTCCTATTTTGTAATAAAATAATGTACAAATCAATTTTTTAAATGCGATGAAGTGGAGCAGTAGGCATTGTAAGCTTTAAGAGAGCCGTTGGTGGGTGCAAAACGGTAGCCTAAGATGCCGAAACTCGCCACGGAGCAGGCATACTGAAGTGTAGTAGGTATGCACGGTTACCGCCGTTACAGGTTTGAGTGGGCATTATGCCAAAAAGAGTGGTACCACGGAAGTGTAAGTCTTTCGTCTCTTACGGATGAAAGGCTTTTTTTAATAAAATCGAGTTTGCTAAAAAATCATAGATAGGAGTGGAGGTTTATGGCTTACTCAGTGGATGTTGATAGAAAATGGCAAAAAAGATGGGAAGAGACAAAACTTTACAAGTTTAATCCTGAAAATGTAGATAAAAAGCTTTATTGCCTTGAGATGTTTTCTTATCCTTCGGGTGCAAAGCTTCACGTAGGGCATTGGTACAATTACGGACCTACTGATTCTTGGGCGAGAATGAAAAGAATGCAAGGCTATGAGGTTTTTCATCCAATGGGATTTGATGCCTTTGGACTTCCTGCAGAAAATTACGCGATAAAAACTGGAATACATCCTTATGATTCCACCATGGAAAACATAAGAACGATGGAAAAGCAGCTACGGGAAATGGGGGCAACTTTTGATTGGGACTATGAAGTAATAACTTGCTTGCCGGAGTACTACAAATGGACACAGTGGATTTTCCTTAAGCTTTTTGAGGCAGGCCTTGCCTATAGAAAGAAAGCTCCAGTGAATTGGTGCCCAAGCTGCCAAACTGTTCTTGCAAACGAGCAAGTTATAGACGGAAAATGTGAAAGGTGCGGCACTGAAGTTACAAAGAAAGATTTGACTCAGTGGTTTTTTAAGATAACTGCTTATGCAGAAGAACTCCTTGAAAAACTGGATGAACTTGATTGGCCTGAGAAAACAAAAATAATGCAAAGAAATTGGATTGGAAAATCGGATGGAGCAGAGATAGAATTTAAAGTAGACGGAAAAGACCTGACATTTAAGGTATTTACTACAAGAGCTGACACGTTGTACGGAGCGACGTATGTAGTCATCGCGCCAGAACACGAAATTGTAGATTTAATTACTACAGAAGAATATAAACAAGCTGTTGAAGAGTATAAAGAATACGCGAGAAAACAAAGTGAAATTGAAAGGTTGTCTACTGAAAAAGAAAAGACAGGGGTATTTACAGGGGCCTATGCTATACACCCTCTGACGGGAGAAAAACTTCCTATTTGGATAGCAGACTACGTCCTTGCAACATATGGAACAGGATGTGTCATGGCTGTTCCTGCCCATGATGAAAGAGATTATGAATTTGCAACAAAATACAAGCTTCCTATAAAAAGAGTGATAAAAGGAATTGGAGATATAGACGACAGTCTACCCTTTGTTGAGTATGGAATGCTTATAGACAGTGGAGAATTTACAGGTTTGAAATCAGAAGAAGCGAGGATAAAAATTGTAGAAAAATTAAAGCAAGAAGGTAGAGCAGAGTTTAAAGTAAATTACAGATTGAGGGATTGGCTTGTTTCAAGGCAGAGATACTGGGGTGCTCCAATACCTGTCATTCACTGTGAACGCTGTGGCATAGTCCCTGTCCCAGAAGAAGATTTACCAGTATTACTCCCTTATGATGTGGAATTTGCTCCAACAGGGGAGTCTCCACTTAAAAAGCATGAAGGCTTTATGAACGTTACTTGTCCAAAATGTGGAGGCAAAGCGTTAAGAGACCCCGATACTCTTGACACTTTTGTAGATTCTTCCTGGTACTTTTTGAGATATCCCGACAACAAAAACGACAAAGAGCCTTTCAATAAAGAATGGATAAATAAGATGTTGCCTGTTGACAAGTACGTAGGTGGAGCAGAGCATGCGACAATGCATCTTTTGTATGCTAGATTTGTGACAAAAGCTTTAAGAGACTTGGGATATCTTGACTTTGATGAACCTTTTAAATCATTAGTGCATCAAGGCACAATATTGGGACCTGATGGAAGCAGAATGAGTAAATCTAAAGGAAATGTCATTTCGCCTGACGAATACATTAAAGAATACGGTTCTGATGTATTCAGGCTTTACCTTATGTTTGGATTTGCTTATTCTGAAGGTGGGCCGTGGAATGATGATGGTATTAAGGCTATTGCTCGATTTGTCAACAGAGTGGAAAGATTTATAGAGAAGTTTATTGAAATAAGAAATAATTCTGGTAAAACTAAAGATGAAATGGGAGAAGAAGAAAAAGAATTAAACTATATAAGACATTATACTATAAAAAGTGTCACAGAAGATGCGGACAAATTTCAGTTTAATACTGCAATAGCGAGGATAATGGAACTGGTAAATGCCCTTTATAAATACGAAGCAGATGTGGAAGTTAAAAATATCAAATTTTATGAAGAAGTGGTGACAGATTTAATAAGGCTTTTAGCGCCATTTGCTCCTCACTTTTCTGAAGAAATGTGGGAAAAGCTTGGATATGAATATTCTGTCTTCAATCAGAAATGGCCTGAGTGGGATGAAAAAGCTCTACAAAGAGATGTTGTGGAGATAGCTGTCCAAGTAAATGGCAAAGTGAGGGGGAGACTTGAAGTTCCTTCAAAAGCTACTGATGAAGAAGTAGAAAAGCTCGCTCTTTCAGATAAAAATGTAAAAGCATATGTGGATGGAAAAGAGATAAAGAAGGTTATAGTCGTCAAAAACAGGCTTGTAAATATTGTTGTGAAATAATTGAAAGCAGGAGGCATGCTCCTGCTTTTAAATAAATATTTTTAGTGATGGTGAGGGAGTAAATTATGATAGTAGATAGTGATGTTAAAAAGAGCATAAATGGAGTTAAAAGTGCACTACCTATTGTGTTAGGATATTTGCCAATAGGCTTTGCTTATGGACTAGTTGGCGTGAAAAGCGGTTTTACTGTTTCACAAGTGATGGCATTGTCTCTTTTTGTATATGCGGGTTCAGCACAATTTATTGCTATAAGTTTGCTTAGTGCAGGAACAAGTATTGTTACACTGGTATCTACAATATTTATAGTAAATTTGAGGCACTTTTTATATAGTACATCGCTGTCCCAGTACATGAAATACATACCGAGAAAACACATACCAATACTATCTTTTTTTATAACAGATGAGACCTATGCGGTTGCGATTACAGATTTGCAAAATGACTCTAAATACACTGAAGGTTATTTCTACCAACTATTTTTAACCTCCTATACTGCCTGGGTATTTTCTTCATTTTTAGGTGCTGTATCAGCAACTTTGATAGGAGGCTCTATAAACGTAGGGCTTGATTTTGCACTTCCCGCAATGTATATTGCTTTGCTGTTAATGCAAATATCAGGGTATAAAAAAGTTTTTATAAGTATATTTTCGGGTTTGCTGTCTATAACTTTGATGTTTATATTACCAGGAAATACAAATGTCATTGTAGCTGCATTAATAGGTGCAGGAATGGGGGTATTGCTTGACAAATGGGTACGAAATTTATAATAAGTGTTATTGGAATGTTTCTAGTTACATATATTCCACGATTTATGCCTGTTTATGGCTTAACTAAAATAGAACTTCCTCAGGCTGTAAAGTCATTTCTTGAGTATGTGCCTGTGGCAGTTCTTTCAGCTCTTTTATTTCCGGTAATTTTTATTAAAGATGAAAAATTATTTTTAGATTTATCAAATGTATATTTACTTTCAGCAATACCGACATTTATAGCTGCATATTTTACGAGGAAGCTATTTACGCCTGTTGTTGTTGGTATTGTTAGCTATGTGGTTTTATCATATATTATTAAGTAGATTGGTATGCTTTCTGGATAACAATGTTTTTACTGCTTTTTAAAATAAGCAGTTTTTTTATTTGCGTTTTTGTGATATAATATACTTGCAAATGTTTGATAAACAAATAATTGTTTGGGAGTGTATTGATGTGGCATTGACACAGAGGGAAAAAGAGATATTGAGATTTATAAAGAAAAATCCAATGATTTCTCAAGAAGAATTAGCACAGCTTATGGGTATTAGCAGGTCAGCTGTTGCAGGGCACATAGCAAACCTCATGAAAAAGGGCTTTATATTAGGAAGAGGCTATGTGGTGAGGGACTTTAAAGGTATTACTGTAATTGGAGGAGCAAATATAGATATAAAAGGTAAACCCTATTCAGAGCTTAAGCAGCATACTTCAAATCCGGGACACATAAACATAGCACCTGGCGGTGTAGGAAGAAATATTGCTCACAACCTTGCACAGCTTAGCTTACCTGTTACACTTTTGAGCGTTGTGGGTAATGATGATGAAGGAAGAAGGCTTCTTGAGGAGACAAGGCAAGCAGGGGTAAATGTTGAACAGATTGTAATTTCAAATACAAGGCGTACAGGTATATATCTTGCCATTCTTAATGCAATTGGTGATATGGATGTGGCTCTTTCGGGAATGGACATTTTAGAAGAGTTAAATATACAATATCTTGAGTCCAAGATGGAAGTTATAAAAAATAGTGAGATTGTAGTTTTTGATACAAATATTCCCAAAGACAGCATCAAATATATTGTGGAGCTTTGCTACAATAATAATATTCCTGTAGTGGCAGAGCCCGTTTCCATCGACAAAGCAAAAAAATTAATAGGTGTACTTGACAAAATCGATTATGTAACTCCAAATAAAGAAGAACTTGAATCGATATCTGGAGTTAAAATAGCAAATGATGAGGATATGAAAAAAGCAGTTAAATATTTAAGACAAAAAGGTGTCAAAAATGTCATAGTAACTTTAGGAGAAAGAGGGGTATATATTTCTTCAGAAGAAGTTGAAAAATTTATAGAACCATATCAAGCCGAAATTGTTGATGCTACAGGTGCAGGAGATGCTTTGACGGCTGGCTTGGTCTATGGTATTTTTAATGGCTATACTCTGGATGTATCGGCAAAACTTGGTCTTGCTGCGGCATCTCTTACAATATCCTCACCTTATACAGTAAATCCATTTTTAAATGAAAATCAATTAAAAAATATAGTAAAGGAGATTGTAAAATGAATAAGTTTATTGATTTGTCAAAAGAAGTTAAAGAAGCAATGGAAGAAAGGAAGCCTGTTGTTGCACTTGAATCTACTATAATATCTCACGGAATGCCTTATCCGGAAAATATTGAGACGGCTAAAACTTTGGAGAATATTGTAAGAGAACATGGAGCTATACCTGCTACAATTGCCATTATAAATGGAAGAATAAAAATTGGTTTAAGCGAAGAAGAACTCGAATTTATGGGAACTTCAAAAGAAATATTAAAAGCTAGCAGAAGGGATTTACCCGTAGTTTTAGCAAAAGGACTTAGTGCAGCGACTACAGTTTCCGCAACAATGATTTGTGCAAATCTTGCAGGCATAAAAGTGTTTGTTACAGGAGGTATAGGAGGTGTCCACAGAGGAGCTGAACAGACTTTTGATATATCAGCTGATTTACAAGAACTTGCAAATACAGACGTAGCAGTTGTATGCGCAGGTGCAAAGGCAATACTTGACCTCCCACGTACTCTTGAATACCTTGAAACCTTTGGGGTTCCTGTGGTAGGGTTTAAAACTTGGGAATTTCCAGCTTTTTATACAAGGGAAAGCGGACTTAAAGTTGATTATAAAGTGGAGGACGAAATAGAGGCTGCAAAAATTATAAAGACAAAATGGGATTTAGGCCTCAAAGGTGGAATTTTAATTGCAAATCCTATTCCAGAAGAATATGCCTTGGATAAAGCTTATATAGATAAAGCAATAGAAGATGCTCTTTATGAGGCAGAAAAGCGAAATATAAAAGGTAAAGAAATAACGCCTTTTTTGTTGGATAAAATAAAAGATTTGACACAAGGTAAAAGCTTAAAAGCTAATATTGAACTTGTCAAAAACAATGCCCATGTAGGTGCGAAAATTGCCATTGAATTAAATAAATTGTATAAAGAGGCGTAGTCTACTCTTTCAAACTGTAGACAAACTTTCGTAAGGGAGAGATTTTGCATAAGGAGCGACTTGTTACAAAGCGATAACAAAACTTAGCAAGACCGAGGGTGGAGGCAGGGCCGAAGCCATGGATGGCTGAGGCGGGCACCTTAAGGCATGGATGCCGGTTGTGCCCGGTACCCTGCCGGAGCCTGAAGGTCGAGCTTTTAGTTTTGTCGCTTTGGAACATCGGAGCGACGATGCAAAATATCTCCTTTGAAAATTTTTTTAACTTTATCAACAAACTGAAAGAGGCGTAATCCGCCTCTTTATACTTGCTTTTTGTCGTTGTCATGTACTTCATCTATTATTTCTTCTCTCATGTTCTGTATACTTGTCAGCCTATTTTTGTTTTTCTGCTTAATCCTTTCTATTTCTTCAGGAGAAAGTTCTTCTGCGTGTAATTTTAGGTAATCTTCTGCTTCTCTATAATTTTCTATAGTATCGTGTATCATCTGTTGCAATTTCTCTACATTATCTGAGCGGTCATCCGGCTTTGGAAGTTTTGTGTATTTATCATTTTCCTTTGCCATAACATCACCCCAATTTTAGAATTTCTTATATTTATTTTGTTCATAAAAAATATTTATATGTATTGTAGGAAAAGATGTTGTTAAGTGCAGAAAATTGAAGCTATTATTTTAGCGTAAACCCTCTCTTTTCTTACTATCGTGTGGTATAATAATAACAGTAGCCATGAAAGGAAGGAAATATTATGTCACAAAAATACGACATTACCATTAAAGATATTTTTTCTAATATGGCAGACGACATAACGGCTTATTTTTTAGGTCTTACATATACTAAAACAGATGAACTCAACATAGAATTTACAAAAGTTGAAAAAAGACAAAGTGACATAGTACTTAAATGTACTACGGAAAAGGGAGATATTGCCGTACATTTAGAATTTCAATCAGACAATGACGATAAAATGCCGTACAGGATGCTAAGATATTCACTTGAAATAATGGAAAAGTACAATTTAACATCTTATCAATTGGTAATATATATGGGCAAAAATGATTTAAAGATGGAGAATAAATTAGACTACAACTTAGGAGAAGAAAATATTTTGGACTACAGGTATAAAATAATAGATGTGGGGACAATAAAATTTTTAGACATTACAAAAACAGACTATTACGATGTATATGCTCTTTTGCCTATAATGGACAGAGAAAGAAGAAAAACAGAAGGAGAGAAATATCTTAAAGAGTGCGTAGAAGCAATAAAAAATATACCCATAGATATAAACAAGAAAAAAGACATAACTTTTAAGGCAGAGATATTATCAGGCTTAGTCTACAGCAGGGAAGTTATAGAGAGAGTTTTTACGGAGGTGATGGAAATGTTGCGGATTGAAGAATCTGAAGCATACAAAATGATATTAGAAAAAGGCGCTAAAGAAAAAAGCCTAAGAATTGCAAAAGAATTATTAAAAGAAGGCATGGATATTAATAAGATTGCGAAAATCACAGAACTTTCAATAGAAGAAATTAAAAAACTTATGAACTGAAAGCGCTAAATTGGGGCGCTTTTATTTTTATTCATTTTTTTAATGGGGGTGTAAATTTAAGTGGGCACTTCGAGTAAAGATAAAAAAATAAGTGTTTTAAAGTGTATTATTTTTTGTCTTTTATGATAAAATGTATCATAAAAGGGGGCGAAGGATGTGAAAAGAATTGACAAAGTTTATAATTGTCTAAAGGAATTGTGCAATAAGCAATTTGCTGAAAGAGGAGAAATAATTGGAGTTTCAGCTATGGAAATTGCACATGCTCTTAATATACAAAGAACAAATGCTTCCAGCGATTTAAATACCCTTTTTAGAGAAGGAAAAGTTATAAAAGTTGAAGGTAAACCAGTTTTGTATAAGGTTAAAGAACTTGATATGGTTTCTGATGAAAGTGATATGGTAGTGAAAGATGTATTTGACAGCATAATAGGAGCTAATTTAAGCCTTAAAAATGCCGTACAGCAAGCAAAGGCTGCTATAATTTACCCACCTAATGGTCTTCATACACTTTTGCTTGGGGAGACGGGTACAGGCAAATCCATGTTTGCAGAAGTCATGTATAGTTTCGCAAAAGAAATTGGGAGAATAAAAAGAAACGCTCCTTTTGTGACTTTTAACTGTGCTGACTATGCTAATAATCCGCAACTTTTAATGTCACAACTGTTTGGAGTGAAAAAAGGAGCGTATACAGGTGCCGATAAGGATAGAATGGGCCTTGTTGAGAAAGCGGATGGTGGCATACTTTTTCTTGATGAAGTCCATAGACTTCCACCAGAAGGACAAGAGATGCTTTTTTATCTGATTGATAAAGGGCTTTATAGACGACTTGGAGAATCTGAAACACAACATAAAGCGAATGTTTTAATAATATGCGCTACAACAGAGAACATTGAGTCTACTCTTCTTAGGACTTTTATAAGGCGGATACCAATGGTGATTAAATTGCCGGCTTTAGCAGAAAGAACATATGAAGAAAGATTTGAACTTATTAAAAATTTCTTTAGAGAAGAAGCAGCTATTATTAACACTGATATTATGATCACTTCAAATGCTCTAAAAGCTCTTTTGCTTTATGAGTGTCCTAATAATATAGGTCAACTGAAAAGTGATATAAAACTTTCAATTGCAAAAGCTTATCTTGGATACATGATGAAAAGAGATAAAGGAGTATGCGTGCATACTGAAGATTTACCTGAGTATGTCAGAAGAGGATTGTTTAGGTATAAAGAGTCAAAAGATGAGATTGATAAATTTATTACAGGAGATATAATAAAGTTTTCAGCCGATAATGCTACTCCTGTTATTCAACAGAATAATCAGATATTCAATTTTTATGAGGCATTAGAGGAAAAAGGAAAGCTTTGGAGCAAAAAGGACTTAACGAAAGTGATATAAAACTCATCATGAGCATTGATATAGAAACATATTTGAAAAAGTATCTCTTAAATCTGGATAAAAATAATTTGGAGGAATTATATAAAATAGTAGATAAAAAGATTGTTGATATAGTAAACGATTTTTTGAATTATGCCAGCAAAAAGTTAAAAAGGCCCTTCAGTGAGAAAACTTTATACGGCCTTTCTATGCATGTAGCCAGTTCTGTTGAAAGAATACTAAGTGGCAAAGACATTGTAAATCATCAGCTGGAAAATATAAAGAAGGTGTATGAGAAAGAATTTGAAGTGGCAAATGCTTTGAGAGAAAGGGTCCAAAAAGAGTTTAACATAAAAGTACCTGATGATGAAGTGGGCTTTGTTACGATGTTTTTATGCCTTGACGAAGAAACAAAGGAAAAAGACGAAAGGGTAGGCATTATTGTTGCAATGCATGGAGAAGCCGCTGCTACTTCAATCGCGGAGGTTTCCAACAGGCTTTTAGGTGACAATTATGTAATTGGTTATAATATGCCACTTGATCAAAAACCAGAAGTTGCGTTAAATAATTTAACTAATATTGTAAAAAGAGTTGACAAAGGAAGAGGTGTATTACTTCTTGTTGATATGGGTTCACTAGTATTATTTGGTGACATGATATACGAAAGGACAGGAATACCTGTCAAAACAATTGAAATGGTTTCCACACCTATGGTTTTAGAAGCAGCAAGAAAAGCAATCCTTAACGCCTCTTTGGATGAAGTGTATGATGCAGTTGTCAATTTCAGTCCTTATGTGGGGAGAATCTATAAAGACAGCGTTAAATTTGAAGATTCTCTTAAAAAGAATGTTATCATAACTGCTTGTATAACTGGTGAAGGGACAGCAGTTAAACTTAAATCAATACTTGAAAAAAACCTTGACTTAAAAGAGAAAGATATTCATGTTATTCCAATTGAAATTGAAAATAAAAGAGAATTTAGAAGAAAACTACTCAACATCAAAGAAGAAAAAATATTTTAGCTGTTGTAAGTGCTATAAATCCACAGGATGATTCTATATTGTATATTTCTACATCAGATGTGTTTGATAATGATAAATTATCTGTATTGAAAAATAAAATTGAAGCTCTTTCACAAATCGAGATAATTGATAACATGAAGGAGGTCATAAGAGAAAATATAAAGATAGATTCAGAAAAGTATATATCTTCTTTTAAAAGATTTTACGCAACTTTAATAAGAGAAGGAGTAAATTTAAATGAAGATATTACAATAGGATTAATACTTCATCTTGCTTGTGTAATTGAGCGTATATTACAAGGGAAACAATTAATACACATTAAGGATACACAAGAATACATTAAGAATTATCCAAAAGAGTTTGATATTATAAAAAAAGCTATAAGGATTATCGAAGAAGGATGTAGTGTAAAGATTTCAGACGAAGAATGCGTAAATATGATGAAAATAATCTATTCACTTTAATACACATATGTGTATTGAATACGTTTTTAAATGATACACATTAAAACGGTTTAATAAACATCGTCATTGAAGGCGGAAAAGCAGCAATTTTGTAGAGGCGATTACTATTTGGCATGAGATTTGCATCAGTATATAATGCAAAAAATTTTAAAAAGGAGTTGGTCTAATGGATGCACTTATTAATTTCCTTGACAGGTATTTCATGCCTGTAGCAGGTAGAATTGCTGAGCAAAGGCACTTAAAATCTATTCGTGACGGAATAGTTGCAACAATGCCATTATTACTCATTGGGTCTTTCTTCTTAATTATAGCTTTTCCGCCTATACCTGCTCTCGAAGCCCTTGTTAAACCTTATGTAAATGATTTATTAAAAATAGTCAATGCAACATTTGGGATAATAGCTATGGTTGCATCATTTTCAATAGCTTATTCACTGGCAGGAAGTTATAAATTAGATGCTTTAGCAGCAGGTGTTTTAAGTTTATCAACTTTTATGCTTTCAGTACCTTTAACTAAAGATGGGAATATACCTCTAAACTGGATGGGAAGCCAAGGTTTGTTTGTTGCTATGATTATAGCAATATTTGCTGTTGAAGTACAGAGAAAATTTGTAGAGAAAAATTTAATTATTCGTATGCCTGAGGGAGTACCTCCTTCCGTTGCAAGGTCTTTCGCAGCTTTGATACCTGGTTTTGTGATTATTACTTCTATATGGATAATTCACATGATACTTATTAAGACCGTTCATTTGACAATACCCGAGGCTATAAATAAATTAATTGCTATACCTCTTATGAGATTAGGTTCTACACTTCCTGCAGTAATACTAGCAATATTAGCAATTCAGCTCTTATGGAGCGTAGGTATTCACGGAGCAGCTTTAGTGGGGGGAATTTTGGGACCGATATGGCTTACTTTTACTCAACAGAATGCAGCTGCTAAGATGGCTGGAGAAAAAATCTTGCCTAATATTGTATGTCAACAATTTTTTGATATATTCATTTATATAGGTGGTTCTGGAACAACTCTTGCGCTTGCAATCCTTTTGGTTTTTGCTACAAAATCTGCACAATTGAAAGCTGTAGGTAAAGCTGCTATTTGGCCAGGTATATTTAACATAAATGAACCTATCACTTTTGGTATGCCAATAGTGATGAATCCCGTTATGATTATACCATTTATTTTGGCTCCTATTGCAGCAGGTCTTATAACTTATTTTGCGATGGCATTAAATTTGGTGGCAAGACCTTATGCTTTAATTCCTTGGACGACTCCTGTATTAATTAGTGGTTTCTTAACAACGGGAGATTGGAAAGCTATTATTTTACAGATTATAAATTTTGCTGTAGCTGGAGCAATTTATTATCCTTTCTTGAAACTATGGGACAATAAGAAATATGAAGAAGAGCAGCAATTGAAAAAAGAAGAAGAAAAATTAGCTGAGACGAAGGCATAATGATATATCCTGAGAGGCGTCGCCTCTCAGGATATATATTCCATAAAAAGGGTGGTACAGATGAAATATTTAATTGTAAATGCAGATGATTTTGGATTGACAAAAGGGGTTAACAAAGGAGTTGTTGAGTGCTACAAAAATGGCATTTTAAGGAGTACTTCTATAATGTGTAATATGCCTTATGCACATGAAGCTTTAGAAATTAAAGAATTATGTCCAGATTTAGGTTTTGGGATACACATAACTCTAGATGCTGGTAAACCGTTAAGTAGTCCTGAAAAAGTGAATACTTTGGTAGATGAAAGAGGATATTTTAAGAGAGGTTTTCCTCATTCTTTAGATGATGCTGATGTGGATCAAATCAGAATAGAAATAGAAGAGCAAATTAAAAAAGCTTTTTCTTTAGGTGTAACGATAACTCATATGGATAGTCATCATCATGCGCAAAGTCATCCCAAGGTAATAGATGTATTCATAGAAATGGCTCACAAATATAACTTGCCTGTACGATCTACTCCATTGGATAGGGAAATAATTATTAAAGCTGGCTTAAAAACAGTTGATAATTTTATTTATAATTTCTATGATGAAGGTGTTAAAAAAGAAAATTTATTGTCTATATTAGGTAGTTTAGAGGAAGGTATAACAGAAATAATGAGCCATCCAGCTTACGTAGATGATGAATTAATGAATATTTCGTCTTATAATACGAAAAGAGAAATTGAGAGAACAATATTGACTGATAAAGATGTTTTACAATTTATTCTTGATAATAACATTTTGTTAGCTAACTATTCGATATTAAAATAAATTTAAAGTAGAAGGAGGGTATTTACAATGAAAATTCTATTAATTTGTGGTGCAGGAATGTCTACAAGTTTGTTAGTTGAAAAAATGAAAAAAGAAGGCGAAAAAAGGGGGATGAAAGATTTATACATTTTTGCAGAGGCTGCAGACAATTTAGAAAAAGTTATAGATGATTACGATGTTATATTATTAGGTCCTCAAATTAGGTATAAAGAAAAATATGTTTCAGAACTCGCAAAAGAGAAAAACAAAGTTTATAGAGTAATTCCACCAAACATATATGGGATGATAGATGGAGCCAAAACATTGGATTTAGCAATTGAGGCGCTGAAAAACAAATAAAATTTAGGAGGCAGAAAAATGGATCTTGAACAAATTGTTTTTACTATTATATCTCATGCAGGAAATGCACGAAGTAATTCTTTTGAAGCATTAAAGCATGCAAGAGAGGGAAATTTTGAGGAGGCCAAAAAGTGCTTGGATAAAGCAAGTGAAGAGCTTTTAGAAGCTCATCACGTTCAGACAGATATGATACACAAAGAAGCGGCAGGAGAAAAACAAGAAGTTACACTTCTTTTAGTACATGCAGAAGACCATCTTATGAATGCAATTCTTGCAAAAGAATTGATAACGGAAATGATTGACTTGTATAAAGTTATTTATCAGACAAAGGGGGCAACTTTTAATGTTTAAAAAGGATTTGAAAATTGCTGTAATTGGAGGGGGTTCTAGTTATACCCCCGAACTTATTGAAGGTTTTATCAAGAGGTATAATGAATTACCAGTTAAAGACCTATATTTAGTAGATATAGAAGAAGGCAAAGAAAAACTTGAGATTGTTGGCGGTCTTGCAAAAAGAATGGTAGGAAAAGCTGGCGTTGGTATAAACATTCATCTGACTTTGGACAGGCGTGAAGCCATAAAAGATGCAGATTTTGTTGTTACACAGTTTAGGGTAGGGGGAATAGATGCGAGAATTAGAGATGAAAAAATTCCTCTAAAGTACGATGTTATAGGGCAAGAAACAACTGGACCCGGTGGTTTTGCAAAAGCACAGAGAACAATACCTGTCATATTAGATGTATGTAAGGATATAGAAGAACTTGCGCCAAACGCATGGCTTATCAATTTTACAAATCCTTCAGGTGTGATAACAGAAACGGTTTTAAAGCATACAAACGTAAAAGCGATCGGATTATGTAATGTACCTATAGGCATGGTATACGGTGTTGCAGAAATGCTTGAGGTTGATCCAAAAAGAGTGTATATAGATTTTGCAGGGCTTAATCATTTAGTATGGGGTACACATATTTACTTAGATGGCGAAGATATAACAGAAAAATTAATAGACAGTTTTGCAGGTGGTAAGTCTTTATCAATGAAAAATGTACCTCAGTTGCCATGGGATCCTGATTTTATAAAATCTCTTGGCATGTATCCTTGTCCATACCACAGATATTATTATTTAACTGATCAAATGCTTGAAAAACAGAAAGAAGAAGCTGCTACAGTAGGCACAAGAGGAGAAGTTGTCAAAAAGTTAGAACAAGAACTATTTGAATTATATAAAGATCCAAATTTGAATATAAAACCGCCGCAGTTAGAAAAAAGAGGTGGAGCCTACTATTCTGATGCTGCTTGTTCCTTGATATGTTCAATATATAATGACAAAAAAGACATACATGTGGTCAATGTGAGAAACAATGGTACAATTGCAGATTTGCCAGATGATGTGGTAATAGAAACAAATGCAATAATAGATAGAAATGGTGCACATCCGATAAATATTGGACATGTGCCAGCAAAAATAAGAGGTTTAATGCAAGCAGTAAAAGCTTATGAAGAACTTACTATAGAAGCAGGTGTGAAAGGTGACTATTATACGGCTTTACAGGCGTTGACAATACATCCGCTTGTACCTTCTGCGATGATTGCTAAAAAAATACTTGATGATATAATTGAACAAAATAGAGATTATTTGCCGCAGTATAAGTAAAAATAGTGATTTTACAAAGTAATTTTTTCTATTAAATTACTTTTTCTTTTTGTTAAAATAATATTTTGAATTATCTTACATAAGGAGGAAAATATTATGGCTAAAGAATACAAATTTCCAGAAGGATTTTGGTGGGGGTCTGCAACGTCAGCAGTACAAATAGAAGGCGCTGCAAGTGAAGATGGAAAGGGAATGAATGTATGGGATTATTGGTATAAAAAAGAGCCAAATCGGTTTTTCGATAGAGTAGGTCCAGATGTGACATCTGATTTTTACCACAGATACAAAGACGATATAAAACTGATGAAAGAACTTGGACATAACTCTTTTAGATTTTCTATTTCATGGTCGCGGTTGATACCGGGTGGTATTGGTGAAGTCAATAAAAAAGCCGTAGAGTTTTATAACAATGTCATTGATGAGCTTATAAAAAATGATATAGAGCCATTTGTTACGCTGTTTCACTTTGACATGCCTATAGAAATGCAAAATATAGGAGGTTTTGAAAATAGACAAGTAGTAGAATATTTTGCTGAATATGCTAAAACATGTTTTGAGTTGTTTGGAGATAGAGTCAAAAGGTGGATTACATTTAATGAACCAATAGTTCCTGTATTAGGTGGGTATTTGTATAATTTCCATTATCCAGATATAGTAGACTTCAAAAGAGCGTTACAATTTGCATATGGCACAGTATTGGCAAGTGCGAGGGCAATAGAGGAATTTAAAAAGTTACAAATAGAAGGAGCTAAAATAGGTATTGTTTTAAACTTAAGCCCTGTATATCCTAGGAGCAGCCATCCAGCGGATTTAAAAGCCGCAGAGATTGCAGATTTATTCCATAATAGAAGTTTTTTAGATCCATCTGTCAAAGGAGAATATCCTAAAGAACTTATTGAACTTTTAAAATCATACAATCATCTGCCAGAGTATTTGGATAACGACTTAGAATTAATTAAAAATAACACTGTGGAATATTTGGGAGTAAATTATTATCAACCAATTAGAGTTAAAGCTAAGGAAAATATGCCAAATCCATATGGAGTATTTACACCTAATTGGTTTTATGATGAGTATATTATGCCAGGCAGGAGAATGAATCCTTATAGAGGATGGGAGATATACGAAAAAGGAATATATGACATAATGATAAATATCAGAGATAATTATGGCAATATAGAGTCTTTTATTTCGGAAAATGGAATGGGAGTTGAAGGAGAAGAGCGTTTTATTAAAGATGGAATTATCCAAGATGATTACAGAATAGAGTTTATAAAAGAACATCTAAAGTGGCTCCATAAAGCAATTGAAGAAGGATGTAATGTTAAAGGATATCATTTATGGACTTTTATGGACAATTGGTCTTTCATAAATGCCTATAAAAACCGTTACGGTCTTGTATCTGTTGATCTAAAAACACAAAAAAGGACTATAAAGAAAAGTGGATATTGGTATAAAGAACTATCTCAAAATAATGGATTTGTTGATTAATTATAATTGGGGTAGCTTACAACTAACATTCTGAATTGTGAAAATTTATTTTGCATTGATAGCTAGAATATCTAAATTTCAGGCTTCAGAAAGTTAGGGATGGCTCCGCGCTTAAACTAGCACTTTTCATAGTAACTATTATAAAATTCGAATCACATATGTGAGAATACCTCCGTATATATAAAAAATCTTCCACCTAGCTTAAAGATTGAAAAGTTTGTGCGATTATATCATGTTTTTTTACAAATTGTGCAATTGGTTGTTGGAGTCATTTCTTCTAATGACATTTTTACAGTATAAGGACTAATAGAGATATTAGTTAGTAAAAAAATCATCTATAATGGGTGAGAAGGAGGAGAAGATTATATGAATCAAATAAACATAAAGTCATTTCCCAGAAATTTTTTATGGGGAGCTTCCACTTCGGCATATCAGGTAGAGGGAGCATGGAATGAAGACGGAAAAGGACTATCAGTTATTGATGTGGCAAAATATCCAGAAGGGACATCGGATTTCAAAGTAGCAAGTGATCATTACCATCGTTACAAAGAAGATATAGCGTTATTCGCAGAAATGGGATTAAAGGCCTATCGATTTTCTATCGCTTGGACGCGCATTTATCCAAATGGAACAGGGGAGATCAATCAAAAAGGCATTGATTTTTATAATAATCTTATAAATGAATTGCTGTCCTATAATATCGAACCTATCGTTACCATGTATCATTTTGATTTACCTTATGCTTTGCAACAAAAGGGAGGATGGTCGAATAGAGAAACTATCGATGCATTTGAAAATTATGCTAGAACATTATTTAAATACTTTGGAGATCGAGTAAAGTACTGGTTAACTATTAATGAACAGAATATGATGATTTTGCACGGTTCAGCCATTGGCACTCTAGATCCTAATATGAAAAATCCTCAAAAAGAATTATACCAACAAAATCATCATATGTTTTTGGCTCAAGCAAAAGCAATAAATTTATGTCACGAAATGTGTCCAAATGCTAGGATTGGGCCAGCGCCGAATATTGCTTATGTTTATCCAGCCTCTTCCAAACCAGAAGATATCTTAGCAGCACAAAATTTTTCATCAATCCGAAATTGGTTATATTTGGACATGCCAGTATTTGGGCGTTATAATAGTGTTGCATGGAGCTATATGGAGGAAGAAGGATGTACACCAACTATTCAAGAAGGTGATATGGAAATATTAGAATCTGCAAAACCAGATTTTATTGCCTTTAATTATTACTCAACGGTGACAGTGGCGGAAAATAGCAGTAATGATTCTGCTGAAAATTCAATCGGAGACCAGCAAATTACTATTGGAGAACCCGGTTTTTACCGTGGAGTTGCAAACCCACATTTGGAAAAGACACAATTTGGTTGGGAAATCGATCCGGTAGGTTTCCGCATTACATTACGCGAATTAAATGACAGATACCATCTTCCATTGTTGGTAACCGAAAATGGTCTAGGTGCTTATGACAAGTTGGAGGAAGGTGATGTTATTAACGATGATTATCGTATTGAATTCTTACGTAAGCATATAGAACAAGCACGGTTGGCTATTTCTGATGGAGTGAATTTAATAGGATATTGTCCTTGGTCAGCTATTGACCTTGTCAGTACACATCAAGGATTTAGCAAGCGTTATGGTTTTATATATGTCAACAGAGATGAATTTGATTTAAAAGACTTAAGACGAATTAAAAAGAAAAGTTTTTATTGGTATAAAAATGTTATAGCTACAAATGGTGAAAAGTTATAGTTAAACTGTCGCAGTTGAAAAAAAGAGAAAAGTTGCTTTTGCAACAATTGTTAAAAAAATACTTAATGATATAATTGATCAAAATAAAGAATATCACAGTATTATAAATAACTTAACCGGCCGGAAGGCCGGTTTTTTAGGTGTTTTGGCAAGTTTTGGCGCAGATAAAAACTGGTGATTTATCTTCAATTTTGTCAAAGAAAACGAATGACAAAACTGATTTTCTTTGAATTGCATAAATGCATATAGGGGTTTACAATAATTATAGAAGAATGAATTCAAGAAGGAGGTAAAATTTATGCAAAACACTAATGCTCTCATAACTGGTGGCGGAAGTGTAAAAGCGAAGTTGCAAAGGCTTGGTGGCTTCTTGGCTGGCATGGTAATACCTAACATTGGTGCTTTCATAGCATGGGGACTTATTACTGCTTTCTTTATTCCAACAGGGTGGATTCCAAATGAACATTTGGCTAAACTTGTTGGACCTATGATAACGTATCTTTTGCCAATTTTAATTGGCTATACTGGTGGTAGGCTTGTATACGATGTGAGAGGTGGAGTAGTCGGTGCTATTGCAACAGCAGGTATCATAATTGGTTCATCTATACCGATGTTTCTCGGTGCTATGCTGATGGGGCCTTTGGGGGGCTATGTCATTAAAAAATTTGACGAGCTTGTAGAAGGAAAAATCCCAGCAGGTTTTGAAATGCTTGTCAACAATTTCTCAGCAGGTATTTTAGGTGGTTTATTAGCAATTTTAGCATTTCTTTTCGTTGAACCAGTGGTAAATGGCATATCAGTAGGATTAGGTGCAGCAGCTCAATGGGTTACAAACAAAGGCTTATTACCTTTAATAGCAATTTTTATAGAACCAGGGAAGATATTGTTTTTAAATAATGCTATTAACCACGGTATATTGGCTCCTCTTGGAGTAGCACAAGTTAAAGAACTTGGAAAGTCAATATTCTTCTTGCTGGAAACAAATCCAGGTCCGGGATTGGGAGTTTTACTGGCATACTGGTTCTTTGGAAAAGGTGATGCAAAACAATCAGCTCCAGGTGCTATCATAATACACTTCTTTGGCGGAATACATGAAATATATTTCCCCTATGTTTTAATGAATCCATCACTGCTCTTGGCAGTTATAGGCGGTGGAATGGCTGCAGACGCGACATTTGTTTTGACAAAAGCAGGTTTGGTAGCTACGCCTTCACCTGGTAGTATATTTGCAGAGATAGCTATGTCACCAAAAGGCGGATTACTTCCTGTACTTGCGGGTATTACAGTTGGTGCTGTTGTTTCCTTCCTGATAGCTTCAGTCATTGTAAAAAGGGCAAGTGAAGAAAGTATGAGTGCTGAAAGTATGACCTTTGCTCGCTCGATCGTTAGCGGACTTAAAGCGCAAAGCAAAGGACAAAAAGTTGAAGAAATAAAGCCAAATGCACAAAAAATAGAAGGTATGCCTAAAATGATTGTTTTTGCTTGCGATGCTGGTATGGGTTCGTCAGCGATGGGAGAAACTATTTTAAAGAAAAATTAAAAGAAGCAGGATTGGATATTGTAGTTAAGCATTCTGCTGTAAATCAAATACCAAAAGAGGCCGATGTTGTATTTACACAGGAAAACCTTGCAGAAAGAGCTTCTCAAGTTGTGCCAAATGCTAAAATTGTAACGGTCAAAAACTTTTTAGACAATACAGTCTATGATGAATTTGTAAAGAACCTTAAAAAATAAAATAAAAATTTATGGTGAAGGGTATGGAAGATCTAACTGTAAGACAAAAATTTATATTAAAAACTTTGATAGAGAAAGGTCCTTCTAATATAGAGGACCTTTCCAAGCTTATGGATGTAAGTGGAAGAACTATTATGAGAGAAATAGCCTCTATAAACAATAATTTAAAAAATATAAAGCTGTTATTGTAGAGGACAATGGACAAATCATTTTAAAAGGAGAGGAAGAAGCGTTAGATAAAATCCATGCTTCTTTAGGCGCCATTCCTCTCCAATGGCTTTTAACTCCAGAGCAAAGGCAAATATTGATGACAATACAATTGTTGCTTTCAGAAGAACCCATAAAAGCTGCTTATTTTAGTTATCAATTTAATGTTGTAGAAGGAACTATAAGTCTCTATCTAGACAAAATAGAAGAATGGCTGAAAATGAGAAATTTATCTCTTATCAGAAGAAGAGGTTATGGGATTAAAGTAGAAGGAAGTGAATTAGATAAAAGAAATGCAATTGTGGAGCTGTTTTATAACTATAAACCCATAGAAGAACTTTTAGCTTTTGTCTATAATGATGAAAAAGACAATTATGTATACACATTTTTTAGTACAGTTTTTGACAATGAGTTAGTTCAATTAGTGAAAAGAATTGCACAACAAATTAAGAATGTTATACATGGTCACTTATCCGACTTAAATTACTTTGGGATGTTTGTACATTTACTTGTTTCTATTTACAGAACAAAAATAGACAAGCCAATACAGCTTAACGATGAATTTGTAAAGGACATTTTACTTTCTAATGAATTTATTTTCATGAAAGATGTAGAGAAAATATTGAAAGAAAATGAAGTATATTTGCCAGATGCTGAATTAGCATATTTGGCTCTTCATTTAAGTCCCAAAAAATACGTCTATAAACAAAATAGATTTAAAGAACTTGGCATTTCTTTACAAGATTTATCAAAAGAGGTTGTGGAAGAAGTTTCTCGGCTTTTAAATATAAAGATAAATTGCGACGAACAACTTATTGTAGGACTGTCACAGCATTTTGAACCTGCCCTTTATAGATTGACAATGGGACTTCAGACTACCAATCCATTAGTAGAAGAAATTAAAAATTACTATGGTGATTTGTTTAAAGCAGTAAATAAAGCTTGCAAGTTAATTTTTTCTAAATATAATCTCATGATACCTGAAGAAGAGATTGGATATATTACAATGCATATTGGAGCTGCAATTGAAAGACAGCAAGCTTTATCAAAAAAATTGAGAGTTTTTGTTATATGTCCGAATGGGATTGGCACGGCGAGAATATTATCAGCTAAATTAAAAACTCTTTTTAGAGAAATTGATGCTATTGACATTGGGGCAATATGGGAGTATAAGAAAAAGAGTGATGACTATGACCTAATAATTTCTACAGTAAAGCTTGAAGATTTAAAAGATAATGTAATTGTAGTATCGCCTTTTTTGCCAGAAGAAGATATTAAAAAGGTAGAAGAGTTTATAGAGAAATATGTAGTCAAGAAAGAAAGAGAATTGACAGGGAATTTGCCGACGGTGGAGAGAAGACGAAATTTTGAAATAGCAGATGAAATACTTCGAAATTTCCAATTAAAATACGTGGAAGCAAAAACTATTGCAGATTTAATAAAATTCATAGCAAAAGATTTATATGATTTAATGCTTACTGAAGATGCAAAAGAAATAGAAGAGCTAATCTTTAAAAGGGAAGCCATGGGCAATGTTGTCATACCAAACACCCACATTGCTTTAATTCATACAAGAAGTGACAAAATGGTAATGCCTTTTGTCGGCGTCTATAAACTAAAAACTCCATTAAAGATGAAAAGTGCTGGTTTTTCTTATGAAGAAGTAGACACTTTTCTTGTGATGTTAGCAAGGAAAGCAGAAAGCAGTGAAATATTAGAGATGTTAGGTAAAATAAGTATTTCGTTGATTGAGGATAAAGCTTTTAATGAAATATTGAGGCTTGGCGATATCAAAGATATTAGAAATAGCTTAGTTACAATACTAAATGATACACAGGAGGCTTTGGAAGATGAATAAAGAAATACTAAACGAAAATAATATCGTATTAAATGTACCATCAGAATCTAAAATACAAGCTATTGAAAGAGTAGGGAATTTGCTTTTTAAAAATGGCTATGTCGAAAAAGAATATATAGAAGGTATGAAAAAAAGAGAAGAAGATGTAACAACTTATATAGGTAATGGTATTGCTATTCCTCACGGTGTTTCTGAGTATGTAAAATATATAAAAAAATCTGGAATAGTTATAGCGCAATATCCTAAAGGAGTAGATTTTGGAGATGGAAATATTGCCTATATTGTCATAGGAATTGCAGGCAAGGGAGATGAACATTTAGAGATATTATCAAAAATAGCTCTTACCTGCCAGTATGAAGAAAATGTCGAGAAATTGAAAAAGGCAAGGACAAAACAAGAAATAATAGAAATACTTCAAAAAGGTGATGAATAATATGTTAAAAGCGGTTCATTTTGGAGCAGGGAATATAGGCAGAGGATTTATAGGATATTTGTTGTATAAGTCTGGATATGAAATAACTTTTGTTGATATATCAAAAGAATTAGTAGAAAGCATAAATAATTATAAAAGATATAATGTGATTATTTTAAAAGATAATGTGGAAAAGGAAGAAGTAAAAAATATCAAAGCTATTCATATAGAAGATGAAGAAAATCTATCCAAGGCTATTGTAGATGCAGATATAATTACGACTTCAGTAGGAGCTAATAATCTTAAGAGCATAGGGAAAAAGTTGATAAATTATTTAAAGATAAGAAAAGCTAACATTGATAAACCTTTGAATATAATGGCATGTGAAAATGCACTGTTTGCAACAAATATACTAAAAAATAGTATATTGGAAAAAGGGGATAAAGATTTTATTGATTACGTAAATCAAAAAATTGGTTTTCCTAATACGGCTGTGGACAGGATAGTACCGAATGTAGATATAAAGAAAGAACTGCCAATAGATGTAGCAGTGGAAGATTTTTATGAATGGGATATTGAGAAAAAAGCAATTATTGGGGATTTAAATATCAAAGGGGTGGAACTTGTCGCTGACCTTGAACCTTATATAGAGAGAAAATTATTTTTATTAAATGGAGCCCATGCTACCACTGCATATTTAGGATATTTAAAAGGGTATAAATATATACATGAAGCGATTGAAGATGATTTTATAAGAAATATAGTCTATAAAATGCAAGAGGAAGCTTCTAGCGCGCTTTCTAAGAAACATAATATAAAAATTGATAATTTAAGAGAATATTCAAATAAAGTAATAAAAAGGTTCAAAAATTCCTATTTAAAAGACGAAGTTGTAAGAGTGGGAAGAGAGCCTACAAGGAAATTGTCTGGAAATGACCGGTTAATGATGCCTGCCAAACTTTGTTATGAAATTGGAATTACGCCTGAATTTATACTATATGGTATAGCTGCAGGGTTTTTGTTTGATTATAAGGAAGACCCTCAAGCTTGTAAAATTCAAGATGACATTAAAAATTTCGGCTTAGAAAAAACAATAAGCAAAATTACAGGTTTAGAAGAAAATAGTGATTTATTACATGAAATTGTAAAGAAGTATAAAGAATTAAAAGAAACTTTTAGGAAAAGATGATATAGATTGGATTCTATATCATCTTTTCTCTTTTTTTTAATGAAAGCTTATTATAATAAAGTTAAAAATGTCTACAATATTAAGTAAACGTATAAAAGAAAAAGCAAATGGGAGTAAAATTGGAAATAAACATGTGATATTGCCCTAAATCGCTGTTGAAGGTCAAAAAAGTCTTTTATATAATTATATTAAGACTTGTCTGACATCTGATGTGTGTTGTAATTTACACAAAATTAATAATAGTTTAACTTCTATTTAACACTCCGCTGGTATACTTAAAATGTCTAAAATTTTTCCTGTAATTTTTATGGAGGTGGTTGTTGAAAATCTATTTGTTTTCTAAGAACAAAAATCCTAGTAAAAGGAGGATGTAAATGTTTAGGTCAAGGTCAAGGATACTTGCAATATTTGTTGCAGCAATAATGGTATTTAGTATGTTTTTCTCTGCGGTACCGCAGATAGCCTTTGCTGCAACGTCAAAAACATTTGACTTTATAGAAGTCACCGATTTTCACGGTTATTTACAAAACGATGGTAAATTAAGTGATGGGACAATTTATAAGCAGCAAATAGCAGGTGTTTTGGCAAAACAAATTAAAGACATAAAAGCTCAAAATCCTGACAGAACTGTAATTTTATCTGGCGGAGATATGTTCCAAGGAACGCCGCTTTCCAACGTCTTAAAAGGACAGCCAGTTATTGACATGATGAAAAACATTGGCTTTGACGCAATAACTCTTGGGAATCACGAATATGACTGGGGTATTAATTCAGTAATTGATACGCAAAATGCTACACTTAAAGATTCAGCAATTCCCGTTCTTGCAGCAAATGTGTATGATAAAACAACTGGGAAGCCTGTGAGTTATGTAAAGCCCTATGTAATTATTGAAAGAGATGGAGTAAAAATCGGCATAATTGGCATCGTAGACAATAAAGAATTCCCAAATATAATAATGCCTGCATATATACAAAATGTTGAATTTAAAGATCCTGTTCCAATTGTAAATGACTTAGCGCAGCAGTTAAGACAACAAGGTGTGCAAATTGTTGTTGTACTGGCACATATGGGCGCATCTCAAGATAAATCAGGCAATGTAACAGGCAATCTTATAGACTTTGCAAAGCAAGTTCAAGGTGTGGATGCGATATTTGGTGGACATACACATTCAATTGTCACTACAAGAGTAAATGGAATTCCTGTAGGGGTTGCTTACTATTATGGCAGAGGATTCATCGATTTAAAGATAACATTAAATGATGATGGCACAGTTACAACAGGCGATATGCAATACATTGATATTACAGGTTTGTATTCTACACAAAATCCTGTAGTGGATCCTGAAGTACAAGCCATTGTTGATAAAGCTGTTCAAGATGTAGGACCAATATTTAACGAAGTGATAGGTCAAGCTGCAATAGATTTGACAAGGACTCAAAGTGCGCAACCTTATGGAGACTCTCTCTTAGGCAATTGGGCAGCACAAGTTACAAAGGATGCAGTAGGAGCAGATTTTGGATTTGCCAATAATGGTGGGCTTAGGATAGATATTCCAAAAGGCGATATAACTGTTGGAATGATGTATCAGCTGATGCCTTTTGACAACACAATAGTTACAATGAAAATGACAGGTGCGCAAGTAAAAACTATCCTTGAACAGGCTGTTCAAGATGGAGGAAAAGGCATACAAGTTGCAGGACTTTCCTTTAAATATGATCCAAGTAAACCTACCATGAATAGAGTATTTGACATGAGAAAGTCCGACGGAACGCCAATACTCATGGATAAAACTTATCTTGTTGCGACAAACAACTTTATGGGCACTGGCGGAGATGGCTTTAAAGGTTTTACAGACCCTGATGTTGCAAAAACTTATGTTGATACATATAAGCTTGTAAGAGATGCATTCATAGATGCAGTTAAAGCTCAAAAGACAGTTACTTCGAAAATAGATAATAGAATTGTACCAGCTAAAATGAGCGATGCGACAATAACAGTAGTTGCTACGTCAGATATACATGGCAATATATACCCATGGGACTACAATACTGCAAAATCAGCTAACCAAGGTCTTGCAAAGGTATCTACTTATGTAAAACAGGTAAGAGCGCAATATCCTTATGTGGTATTAGTAGACAATGGAGACACAATACAAGGAACACCACTTTCTTACTATTATGACAAGATAGATACCACTACAGAATATCCATTAGCAAAAGTAATGGGAGCAATGAAATATGACACCTGGACATTGGGCAACCATGAATACAATTATGGGCTTGACGTTTTGAATAGGATTATAAATGATATGAGAAATGAAGGCATACATGTACTTTCAGCAAATACTTACAAAGGTGACGGAACAAACTTTGTTGACCCTTACTACATTAAGACATTTGATACGCCACAAGGACCTGTAAAAGTGGGTATATTAGGCCTTACGACTAAAACTATACCATCATGGGAAGACAAAGACCACTATGCAGGATTACACTTCAATGACCTTGTAGAGGAAGCAAATAAGTGGGTACCAAAGTTAAGAGAAGCAGGAGCAGACATTGTAGTTGTTGCAATGCACTCTGGTGAAGAATCACCGACAGATGTAATACCTGAAAATCAAGTTAAAGCCGTTGCAACTCAAGTAAATGGTATTGATGCAATAGTGGCAGGACATACACATGCTATTATATCACAGCACACATATAAGAACCCGGCAGGAGAAACAGTTATAGTGACAGAACCTGGTAAATGGGGACAATATGTATCACAGATAAACTTTAATATAAGCAAAAATGCTGATGGAAAATGGGTAATAGATAGCAAATGGAGTGCAACTATAAAAATGGATGATTCTGTACAAGCAGACCCCGATATTTTAAACCTTGCACAACCATATCAAGATGCAACACTTAAATATATAGGAACAAAAATCGGTGTTGCAACAGGTGACTTCTTAGGTACTGAACAGACAGTAAAAGAGACAGCTATAATGGACCTTATCAATAAAGTTCAAAAATATTATGCAAAAACTGATCTGTCAATTGCTGCACCACTTAGCAGCTCAGCGAAGATATTGAAAGGCGATATAACAATTCAAGACATCATGGGTGTATATGTATATGAAAACTATTTGTATGGAATAAAGATGACTGGGAAACAGTTAAAAGACTGGTTGGAATGGTCAGCAAGGTATTACAAACAAGTTTCCTCGCCAAATGATCCTATAACAAAAGATCCTACTTTGAATATACCTGATTACAATCTTGACCAATTGTACGGTGCAAGCTATGTAATAGATTTAACACAACCAGCAGGACATAGAATTAAGAATCTCAAAGTCAATGGCAAACTTGTAAAAGATGACGATGTATTCACAGTAGCAATAAACAACTATAGATTCAATGGTGGTGGCGGATTCATGCAAGCTGCTGGAATAACAAATCCAGAAATTGTATTTGATTCTGCAAAAGCTTATGGCGATGACGGACAGGTAAGGAATTTGATGATTAGATATATTCAAGAGCATGGTACAATTACACCAACTGTTGAAAATTACTGGTATGTATCAACAACTCCTGTGGCAGAAGAAACACCATCACCAGTAACACAGCCAACACCTGCTCCAACTCCGCAACCACAACCTGCACCACAACCTGTATACAACTATGGCATTGTAACTGCATCAGCGCTTAATGTGAGGGCAGGTGCAAGCACTTCAAGCAAAATTATAGGAGTACTTCCTGCCGGAAAAGTTGTGACATTGCTTGAAGAAGTCAACGGCTGGTACAAGATTGACTACAATGGCGAGACAGGATACATCTACGGCAAATACGTTGCTGCAACGCCAAATCCGTCAAATGTAACTGTTTTGAAAGCTGTAAAAGTCACTGCTAAGAGCGGATTAAATGTAAGAGTAGGGAATTCTATAAATGCAAAGAAGATAGGAGCAGTACCATATGGTACAGAACTAAAAGTAGTTGGAGAATATAATGGATGGTATCAGATACAGTATAATGGCGGATTTGGATATGTATACGCAAAATATACAAAATAAGAGGTAAAGAAGAGAAAAGCTGTGGGAAACCGCAGCTTTTCTCTTTTGCAAAAACTGTTGGAGAGAAGAAAATATGTGATAAAATATATAGGTAAGTGGATTATATACAGGAGATTTACAGCGAAAGGATGAAATAAGTTTGAAAATAGGCGATGTAGTTTTAAAAAATAACGTATTTTTATCTCCTATGGCAGGAGTTACAGATAAGCCTTTTAGATTAATTTGCCAAGAAATGGGTTGTGGCCTTGCATACACAGAAATGGTTAGTGCCAAAGGCCTTTATTATGGCAGTGAAAATACAAAAGTGTTGACAGATATTGATGAGGAAGAGAAGGTGGCTCTTCAAATATTTGGTTCTGATCCAGATATTATGGGGGAGATAGCAAAAAGGCTAAATGACAGCAAAGCTTTAATTCTCGATATAAACATGGGATGTCCTACCCCTAAAATAGTTAAAAATGGTGATGGAGCGGCACTTATGCTGAAACCAGAATTAGCAGAAAAAGTAATGGAATCTGTTGTGAAAGCATCAAATAAACCTGTGACAGTTAAAATAAGAAAAGGGTGGGATGATAATCACGTAAATGCTGTGGAAATAGCACAAATTGCTGAAAAGGTTGGCGTTAAAGCAGTAGCAGTACATGGAAGGACGAGAGAACAATTTTATTCTGGAAAAGCTGACTGGAGTATAATAAAAAAAGTCAAAGAAAGTGTAAAAATACCTGTTATAGGTAATGGCGATATATTTACACCAGAAGATGGAAAAAGAATGTTTGAAGAGACAGGGTGCGATGCAATTTTAATAGGACGAGGGGCGCAGGGTAATCCCTGGATATTTAAAAGAACTGTACATTTTTTAAATACCGGAGAATTACTTCCCGAGCCGACAATACAAGAAAAAATAGAAGTGATTATCAGGCATTTGGAAATGATGATAGAATACAAAGGTGAACGTACAGGTATTCTTAAAATGAGAAAACATATTGCTTGGTATTTAAAGGGATTATATGGCAGCGCCAAACTCAGGGAAGCAGTATTTAAAATGGAAAAATATGAGCAAATAAAAGAGTTTTTATTAAATATAGCAAAGACCTATGCAGATTGAAGACGAACTTTTTATTGTATTAAAAGTCTCCTGCTTATATCCTTAAGTGCATTTTAAGTATCTAAGTATGCCTAAGGCTTGTTTTGAGCAGAGGGGACACACTAAGATACTTCGAAATGCACTTTGCGCAAAAAAGAGGAAGCTTATTAAAAAACTTGTCTACAGCCTGAGTCCTGCAGCGATTTTAGCAGGACTTTTAAAAGATAAGTGACAAAATGTAAAAGAGATGCTATTATAAATTGAGGAGTATTTTATTTACATTGAGGTGGTAACGTTGTCAATTGAATATATTGTAGCACTTTGCGGTATAGGATTTGCAGCTGCTTTTATTGATTCTATAGCGGGTGGAGGCGGTATAATAAGCCTTCCAGGGCTTTTAGTACTTGGAGTACCTCCAGCTTTTGCGCTTGGAACTAACAAATTTGCTGCTTCTTGTGCTTCTTTTACTAGTTCTTTAACTTTTATAAAGTATAGAGTGTATGATGGAGATTTGTTAAAATACTTAGTATTTGGGACTTTATTAGGTGCAATTCTTGGAGTCAAAACTGTACTTTTGTTAGATAGCTCGCAATTAAGGATAATTATAATTATTCTAATGATGTTTGTTGCAATATATACCTTGTTTGTTAAAAATATAGGCAATGAAAACAAATTTGAAGGCGTTAATAAAAAGACTATTGCAATAGGCCTTATAATTTCTATAATTCTTGGCTTTTATGATGGCTTTTTTGGACCGGGAACAGGTTCATTTTACATTTTTTTATTCTTAACACTTTTGAATTATGATTTTAAAATAAGTGCAGGAAATGGGAAAATACTGAATTTTGTAAGCAATATAACTTCGCTAATTATGTTTGCGTTACATGGTAAGATATTGTATTCTATTGCAATTCCCATGGCGTTAGCAATGATACTGGGGGCAAGATTGGGGACAAAGCTGGCTATAAAAAATGGAGCTCGGCTTATAAGGCCTATATTGATTTCTGTCACTTTGTTGTATGCAGTGAAAATGATTTTTGATATAACAAATCATTAAAGTAAGACATGCACAAATAAAAGGGATTAACCACATATATGTATCATGGAGATGATGCATATATGTGGGAGGAAAATAGAACAAAAAAATATAAAGGAATTGACATTATAGAATTCTATCAAAAAGAGGCAATTAAAAGGAAAAACACAATACCCAAAAAAACTTTTTATAATAGATTTTTGAAAATTGGAGACCACATAATGATATCAAAACCCTATGAGGAAAAGTTTGAAGAGAAAAGATATAAAATCAGCCTTTATGAACTGTTAAAAAACGTATATTATGAAGAAGCATTTGGGATAAACATCTCTTCCAAAAGAAAAAAAGAAGTCTATCGCAACAATATCTCTTTTGAAAATTTTACTATAGGCGATATTGTTTTAGCCACAAGCCCGGGATTTCACATACAAGGTGCTATTAGACATGCTGCTATATTCGATAGCAGAAGATATCATGGGAGCGTTGATGATGAATGCTTACTCACTGCAGAACCAAATAAAGGAGTAATATACGAGTCTATTCGATTTTATCATGAAAACTTTGGAGAAGCATGGGGACTTTATGTGCCCAATACCACTTTACAACAAAGAATTGCAGTTGTCGATGAAATAGCAAAACATATAGGAGAGAGATATTATTGGAGTGCTCATAAAAGCAACTCAAAAGTTTGGTATTGTTCATTGATTCCTTGGAGAGGATATTATAAAATTACAGGTATTGATATTGACTATAATGACGGATATTGGGTTTTACCTATTGACATTTTTATGAGTGAATATACTGAAGTTTTTGAGTATTCAAGGGGATAGTATGTACTATCCCTCAGTTTGTTGACAAAGTTAAAAAAATTTTCAAAGGAGATATTTTGCATCGTCGCTCCGATGTTCCAAAGCGACAAAACTAAAGCTCGACCTTCAGGCTGTTGTAAGATGTCTGATAATTTGAAAACAAAAAGAAAATCAAAAGTCATATTGACTTTTGTAAATGTTATATTATATAATAATTCCGTAAACACGTGTTTATAAGATTGTGTTATAAAGATTCTTAATAACATATTGCTTTTAAAAATAATAGCATAATATAGTGTTAAAAAATATGGCACTTCTTTGCATGGTAAGATTTAAAAAAGTACAGGCGTAATACCGAGATATGACTTGAAAAATAGAGAACAGAATAAAATAATTTTTTGTAGCAGGTGAGGGCTTCTTTTGTTGAAATATAAGGAAATTTGTATTATAATTAGAGAAACACGAATTTATAATTATCTCTTAATAAGGAGTAAGGTGCATGAATAGCAAGGATATTGCAAGGATTGCAGGTGTTTCACGTAGTACAGTTTCAAGAGTAATAAATAATTATCCGAATGTTCCGCCTGAGACTAAAGAAAAGGTCTTAAAAGTTATCAGGGAATATAATTATGTTCCTCACGCTTCAGCAAGGATGCTTAGAGGAAAAAGTTCAAAAACTATTGGATTGGTGATAGTTGATTTAAAGAAAAATAGTGATATTCATAAGGTGTATGATAATGTTTACTTTGGGCCTTTTACGACGGCGGTTATTGATTTTGCGAATCAATTAGGCTATAACGTGCTTGTGATAACTGTTTACAAAACAAGAGATTACAAGAAAGTAAGAGAAGTCTTTTATAACAAGACTATAAACGGTGCGATTTTTATTGGAGTAAAAAATGATGATCCAGATATAAAAAATTTAATTGAGGCTGGATTAAAGACTGCCGTAATTGATCAGGAAATTAAGGAAGATGAAGATGACGCTTTTAACAAAAGCATTATAGTGAACATGGATAATGTAAATGGTGCGTATGAAGCGACAAAATATCTAATCAATTTAGGGCATACGGAAATTGCTCATATAACAGGTGATATGGAAAAACTTTCTGGATTTGCAAGATTAGAAGGATATAAAAAAGCATTGAAAGAAGCGGGTATTCCTTTTAAAAGCAGCTTAGTTGTAAAAGGCGATTTTGTTGAAGAAAGTGGTTATAAAGCTGCATATAAATTATTTAAAAAGGCAAAGCCCACAGCGATTTTTGCTTCAAACGACCAGATGGCTATAGGAGCTATGCAGGCTTTAGAAGAGATGGGATATAAAGTGCCTGAAGATGTTTCTATAATCGGATTTGATGATATTACAATATCTCGTTATTTAAAACCTGCTTTGACGACCATGAGTGCATCTTTATTGCAAATGGCGGAATTGGCGGTAGAAAATTTGATTAAGTCTATTGAAGAAGAAATAGCTATTACAGCTAAATTTGTTGTTCCTGTAAAACTTGTAGAAAGAGAATCCTGTAAAAGAATTGAAATGCAAAGAGAAAAAATAAATGATAAATATGCACTAACTATGAAATAAAGGCATTACGCCTTTATTTATGAATATTTGTAAACACGTGTTAAGTAACAATAAGAAAAATGACTATATCAATTCGGCGAATGAAAAAGGGATTTATGATGCAATAAATTACTTAATTCAAAATGGGCATAAAAAATAGGATTTATTGGTAATAACGAATGGTCATATAGTTTTAAAAAACGTTATCAAGCGTATATTATGTATATGGAAGAATTTAAGATACAAATCGACGAAAAATTTGTGTGGCTTGATATAAATTTAAAAGGGCCAAATTTTTTAGAAGACATGTATTATTTTAAAAAGAAAATAAATGTAAATGATACTGATTTTCCAACCGCTTGGATATGTGCCAATGATAAAATTGCATTGGCATTTATGAGGTCTTTGTCTGAATTAAATATAAAAGTTCCTGAAGACGTTTCTGTGATTGGCTTTGATAATATTGAGATGGGAGCGATTTCTTATCCTCCTTTAACTACTATAAATGTTCCTAAACAACAATTAGGCGTAAAAGCTATTCAACAACTTGTATATCGAATAAATAATCCAGAGAAAATATATGAGGATATTAGGTTAAACACGAATCTAATTGTTCGTGGTTCGGTAAAAAAAATTACGTAAAAAATTTTTAAAGTGAATAATAACGTGTTCATTAAAAACTTTATTTCTTTTGAAAATATTAGAATATAGTTTTTGTAGTGTTAAATAGTGATATGCGTGATATTAGAATGTAGAATATTAAAGAATCCATCAAATAATAAACACGTTTTTATAAATTTAATACAAAACCAATTTTACGATAGCCTAAAACAAGAGGCTGAGAGGCCTTTTGTTTTAAAAAATTCAAAGAAAGGGGGAATATGAGGAGTAAAATAAAATTTTTTAAAATAAAAGGAAACAACAAACCAAAAAGGGGGATTTTTAGGATGAGAAGGCTGTTAAGTCTATTATTAGTGTTAATGCTAATAATGGGCGCATTAGCAGGCTGTGGACAAAAGAGTCAAGAAACAAGCGATAAATCGAACCAGCAAAATGCAAATACACAGCAAGTTGCACAGGAGACAACATATCAAAGAAACGAAACAGTATACTTTGGAGGTGGATTATGGAGCCCGCCCAGCAACTGGAATCCGCTAACACCATGGAATGCTGTAACAGGTACAGTTGGATTAATTTATGAAACACTATTCAACTATGACCCGCTTAAAAACGAATTCATACCATGGTTAGCAGAGAAAGGTGAATGGACCTCTGATAATACTTATCAAATCACTTTAAGAGACGGGCTCACATGGCAAGATGGAAAACCTTTAACCTCAGAGGACGTAAAATTCACCTTTGAAATAGCAAAACAATATTCTGAGATTTATTATAGCCCAATGTGGCAATGGTTGCAATCTATAGAGACACCGGACAACAAAACAGTAATATTTAAGTTCTCAACTGTAAACTATCATGAATGGGCATATAACTTGTATCAGATACCTATTATTCCAAAGCATATATGGGCAGATAAGTCAAAAGATGATATGTTAAATGGTGCAAATGAAAAGGCTATAGGTTCAGGACCCTATTTATTTGACACTTATAGCAATGATCGTATGGTTTACAAGAGGAATGACAACTGGTGGGGCATAAAAGCAATGAATATGACCCCAGCACCAAAGAGAATAGTTTATTTAATTGTGCCTAGTAACAACGTTGCATTGGGAATGCTAATGAAAGGTGAATTAGATTTAAGTAACTTTTTCCTTCCAGGTATAAAGACTTTGAAAGCTAACTACGGTATAACGACTTTTTATGATAATCCGCCATATATGATTCCAGATAATACTGTGTTTATGTTTATCAATACCACTAAATCTCCATTAAACAATGTTGAATTAAGGAAAGCAATGGCATATGCGATCAATCCTAAGGTAATAGCAGAAAAAGTATATGAAAATCAAGTAGAACCAGCAAATCCATTAGGATTTGTGCCGGCTAAGGCTTGGGAAGAATATTATGATAAAAATGTAGTTAATAAATATGGCTATACCTATGATCCAGAAAAAGCGAAATCAATTTTGGATGCAGCAGGATTTAAATTAGGAAGTGATGGAGTAAGGACAGCACCCGATGGAAAAAGATTTAAGTTAGAGATTAGTGTGCCATATGGTTGGACAGATTGGATGGAAGCAGCTAAAATTGTTGCAGATCAATTAAAGGCAGTAGGAATCGATGCGGAAGCTAAATTTCCAGATTATAGTAAATATTATGAGGATTTAACGAAAGGAACATTTGATTTATCATTTAATAACTTTGGCAGCCAAGTCACGTCAACTCCATGGACTTTGTATAATTGGCTATTTAACAAAGTTCAAGAAAACGGTCCTCAGAATAATGGAAACTTTGGGCGCTTTGATGTGCCAGGATTACAAGACTTAATAGCAAAATTTAACCAAACAAAGCTAGGAAGTCCAGAAGCCAAGCAAGCAGCTGCACAACTTGAAGAGATTTTCTTAAAGAATATGCCAGCTATACCACTTTGGTACAATGGTCTCTGGTTCCAAGCATCAAATGCAGCATGGGAGAATTGGCCAACAGAACATGACCCATATGCTTATCCAGTTACTTGGGGTGGCAGATGGCAAACAGGTGGGACAATGATGTTGATGAAGATAAAACCGAAAGCTTCGCAATAATAAATGGGGGTATATAAATGTTACGGTATTTAATAAAGAAGTTGTACATTTACATTTTGACTTTCTTTTTTGCAGTAACTATTGACTGGCTAATCCCCAGGTTTATGCCTGGGGACCCCATTCTTGTATTAGTTTCAAGATTTTCGGGGCTACCAGAGTCAGCAAAAGTAATGTATGGGTATCTAATCAAAGCTTTTGGCTTAGATCTACCTTTATGGAAACAATACCTTAACTTTTGGATAGCATTGTTTAAAGGTGATTTAGGAATTAGCATTTATATGTATCCTAAACCGGTTCTAGATGTTATAGCACAAGCTATACCTTACACATTAGTAGTGTTATTGCCATCAATTTTACTAAGTTGGATAGTAGGGAACTATATAGGAGCAGTAGCAGCGAGACATAGAAGCTTAGATTCCAGAATGTTACCAATTTTTTATATAATTACATCTATACCATACATGTGGTTAGGAATACTATTAGCATGGGCATTAGGAGTTGTTCTTGGGATTTTCCCTATTGCAGGAGCTTATAGTTTTAGTATGAGACCGAATTGGTCATGGCAATTTGTAGTGGACTTTTTAAGACATTGGATATTGCCTTTCTTGTCTCTCTTTATAGTGCAAATTGGTGGTTGGGCGATAGGTATGAGAAATTTGATAATATATGAACTTGAAGCCAATTATTCAAGATATTTAGAAGCTTTAGGAGCATCAGAAGGGCTTATTAGAAGATATGCCTTTAAAAATGCTATACTTCCACAGATTACAGGTTTAGCGTTGCAATTAGGTACAATCGTAGCAGGGTCCATAGCAACAGAAGTAGTATTTTCTTATCCAGGAATGGGATATATGTTATTGCAAGGTATATTAAATCAGGATTATTTTTTGGTACAAGGAGTCTTCTTGTTTATAATCATAGGGGTATTACTTGCGAATTTCTTAGTTGATATACTCTACATGATTGTTGATCCAAGAATTAGACTAGGACTTGGAGGAGAAAATGTATGAAAGAGTTTATATATTTTGCGTTTAAAAACACGAAATTTAAGATAGGCTTGACAATATTACTATTTTTTCTGATATTGGCTATAATTGGACCTTATATTTCTTACTATAAAGACCCATTGGAGTATGTCAGTATGAGCAATCTTCCTCCAAGCAGAGAAAACTGGTTAGGGACAACAACCTTTGGGCAAGATGTCTTTACCCAGTTTGTATACGGACTTAGGTCGACATTTTTTATTGGGTTATTTGGAGGAGGACTTGCCACAATAATAGGGCTTTTAATTGGTTTTATAGCAGGATACAAAGGCGGATTATTAGACGACCTTTTAATGATGTTGACGAACATATTAATAGTAATACCTACATTAGCTTTACTCATAATCATAGCAGCCTATTTACCCTATAGAGGAATAGGGATACAAAGCGTGATAATAGGTTTGACAGCATGGCCATGGACAGCAAGGGCTGTACGCGCCCAAACACTTTCTTTAAGGTCAAGAGAGTTTGTGAATTTAGCTAAAATAACAGCATTGAGACCATTAAAAATAGTTTTAGAAGAAATAGCGCCAAACATGATGTCTTATGTAGTAATGGTATTCATATTGCAGTTTGCAGGAGCAATATTAGCAGCAGTAGGATTGGATTTTATAGGATTGGGACCAACAAGGGGAATTTCATTAGGCTTAATGATGCAGTACTCAGTATTATGGAACGCAATCCAACTAGGAATGTGGTGGTGGTTTGTTCCTCCAGGGTTGGCAATCACAATGATAGTCAGTTCCTTATATTTTCTCAATATAGGTCTTGACGAAATATTTAATCCAAGGCTGAGGGAGGAGTGACCAATTTGATACAAATAGAAAGATTGCGAATTTATTACAAAACATTGCATGGTGATGCCAAAGCATTAGATGATGTAACTTTTACAATAAATGACAAAGAAATATTGGGTATAGCTGGAGAATCAGGCTGTGGTAAGTCAACCCTGGGTAATTCATTGATACTTTTAAAGCCGCCAATGAAATATGTATCAGGAGAGGTAAAGATTAACGGAGAAAAATTGCCAATAGACAATAATACTGAAATGAGGAGGTATCGCTATAAAAAAATTTCTCTTATTCCCCAATATGCTATGGATGCTTTAAATCCCACCCGCAAAATAGGGGGGATAATAAGGGACTTAGTGGGACAACACAAAATAAAATATGAGGAAATAGAAAAAAGGCTACATGAGCGTTTAAACATGGTAAAACTTTCAAAAGATGTTCTTAATATGTATCCTTTTGAACTCTCAGGTGGGATGAAACAGAGACTAGTATTAGTAATATCAACTTTATTAAATCCAGACCTTTTAATAGCAGACGAAGTCACATCAGCCCTTGATGTATCTTCTCAGAAAGCAGTTTCGCTGATGTTTAAGGAGTTTAGAGATAGGGAGATAGTAAACTCAATAATATTTATTACCCATGATATAGCAGTTTTATACCAAATAGCGGATAGGATAGTTATAATGTATGCAGGGAAAGTAGCGGAAATTGGTCCGACAGAAGAAATAATAGCGAATCCTTTGCATCCCTATACAAAAGCTCTGATTAAATCATTGCCTAATGCAGGAATACGTCATACAAAAGAAAAATTAGAGGGTATCCCTGGTCATCCTCCCAATCTCATAAATCCTCCAGCAGGATGTAGATTTAGAGATAGATGTCCATTTGCAGATGAAAACTGTTTAGAAGAGCCACCACTTAAAGAAATCAATAAAGGCCGCCTTGTGGCTTGTTGGAAGGTGAAGGATTTATGATCAAAGCAAAGAATCTTACAAAGGTTTTTAATTCAGGGTTTTTGTTTAGTAAAAACACAATAACAGCAGTAGATGAAGTAAATTTTGAAATAGGCAGGGGAGAAATTTTAGCTTTAGTAGGTGAAAGTGGCAGTGGAAAGTCTACAATAGGTAAAATGATGTTAAAATTGCTAAAACCAAGTGGTGGCCAAATTTTACTTAAGGACAAGGATATCTTTAGCATATCAAATAACAAAGAGTTTTACTCAAAAGTTCAAGGAATTTTTCAAGACCCATATTCCTCTTTTAATCCTATATTTAAAGTAAATAGAATATTTAAATTAGTAAGGCAGTCCTTTAAAAAAGAAGTGCCTGCATCAGAATGGAATGATAGAGTAGAAAATGTATTAAAGAAAGTGGGACTGAATGCTGGAGATGTGTTAAACAAGTATATACACCAATTGAGTGGAGGACAGCTTCAAAGATTATTAATAGCAAGGGCGCTACTGATGGATGTAGAGGTATTAGTAGCAGATGAAATTACTAGTATGTTAGATGCTTCAACTCGTGTAGATGTTTTAGAAGCATTGCTTAGCTTAAAAGAAATAGGAGCTGCTATAATGTTTATTACCCATGACCTTTCGCAGGCGTATTATATAAGCGATAAGATAGTGGTTTTATATAGAGGGTCAATTGTAGAGATGGGCTCAATAGAAAAAGTATTTTCTAATCCCAGACATCCTTATACACAGATGCTATTAGACTCAATACCACAATTAGATAGAAAATGGGAAACAGATAAATTTGATATAGAAGATTCAAGTAAAAATCAGACTATATGGAAAGAAGGATTCTGCAAGTATGTAGATAGATGCCCTATCGCAGATACAACTTGTATTAACCCTACCCTTAAATTAGTAGAGGAAGACCATTATGTTGCTTGTGCGAAGTTGTGAATTAAATAGGAATAAAGGGTGATTTAATTATGGAAAAGCGAATTTCTTTAAATGGAACATGGCATTTTAGAGAGGCAAATGCTAGTGAATGGTATGAAGGAGAAGTTCCAGGATGTGTTCAGCTAGATTTAATAAGACTAGGGAAAATAGAAGATCCTTATTATCGCATGAATGAAATAAAGTTTCATAAATTAGAAGAAAAAGAATGGGTATACAAAAAAGAATTTAACTTTGATGTAAAAAACAAGGATGAATTTGACGCAATAAAGTTAATTTTTGAGGGAATAGATACTTTTGCTGATATTTATTTAAATGACATACACTTAGGAAGAACACAAAATATGTTTATACCACATGAATTCAACGTTAAGGATGCTATAAGATATGGGGAAAATATATTAGAGGTACATTTTGATTCACCTATAAAGACGATAAAAGCTGTGGAACAAACAAGTTCTGTAAAACTTGAATGGTCAGGAGAAAGTGGCAGGCCTTATGTGAGAAAAGCACAATATTCATTCGGATGGGATTGGGGTCCAAGGATAGTCCAGGTAGGTCTTTGGAGAGGCGTGTATTTGTCTTTAGTAAAATATGCAGAGATAAAAAATCCATATTTCCATACAGAAAAAATTGAGCAAAACAAAGCTTACGTGGCAATAAATGCAGAAGTTGAAAGTTATACGCAAAAAGATCTTGAAGCTAAAATAGAAATAATGCATAAAGACATTTCATATGGGAAGAAGCGAGTAAAAATTCAGAAGGGCAAGATAAAAGCCTCAATGATTATAGACAATCCTAAATTGTGGTACCCAAATGGATTTGGAGAACAGCCTCTTTATGAAGTGAAAATAACACTTTTAGCGGATGAAGAAATAATAGATGAAAAAAGTTTTAAAAGCGGAATAAGGACAGTTAGATTAATAAGAGAAAAAGATGAAGAAGGAGAAAGTTTTATTTTTGAAATAAACGGTGTAAAAGTTTTTGCAAAAGGAGCCAATTGGATACCAGCTGACAACCTATTACCTAGATTAACCAAGGAAGATTATTACGAATATATAAGACTTGCAAAAGAAGCGAATATGAACATGCTACGAGTATGGGGAGGAGGGATATATGAAGATCCAGCATTTTATAATGCCTGTGATGAGATGGGCATAATGGTATGGCAGGATTTTATGTATGCCTGTGCCCAATACCCTGACCAACTTGAATGGTTTCAAAAATTAGCAAAAGAAGAATCCGAGAAAGTCATATTAAGTCTTAGAAATCATCCTTCAATTGTATTGTGGTGTGGGAATAATGAAAACAATTGGGGATTTCACTCCTGGTGGGATAATGGAGATCCAAAATATTTGGGCAATTACATTTATAAGGAAATATTACCTAAAGTGTGTGCAAAATTAGATCCGTCAAGGCCTTATTGGGTATCAAGTCCTTATGGAGGAGAAGATCCAAATAGTGAAACTGAAGGCGATAGGCATCAGTGGAATGTGTGGAGTGGATGGGTAGACTATGAAGAGTACACAAAAGATAAGGGCAGATTTATTAGTGAATTTGGATTCCAATCAATGCCAGATTGGAAAACAGTGCTCTCCTATACAGCTCCTGAAGATAGAAAGATATTAAGCCCAGTTATGATTTCTCACAACAAAATGGTAGAAGGAATGGAAAGATTAGTAAGGTTTATGGTAGGACACTTAGGATTTCCTAAAGACCTTAAAAGCTTTGTTTACTTAAGTCAATTTAACCAAGCGGAGGCTATAAAAACAGGTGTAGAACATTGGAGGTCAAGAAAATTTAAGACAGCAGGGACATTGTACTGGCAGTTTAATGACTGCTGGCCTGTAGCTAGCTGGTCTTGTATTGATTATTACAAGAGGAAAAAAGCATTGTATCACTATTCAAAGAAATTTTATGCAGAAATTTTACCATACATAAAAGAGGAAGATGGGGGTATCACAATCTATGGCATAAGTGATTTGGTGCATGATAAAGAAGTAGAGGTAACTATAAAAGTTTTCAAACTAAATGGTGAAAAAATTGCAGAGAAACAGTTAAAAACGAGATTAATAGCAAATGACGTTACAAAAATAGCTCACTATAAAATTGAGGAATTAAATATTGGGTACAGTGTAAAGGAAATGCCTATAGCAATACCGGGGTGTACATTGCCAGTAGAGAAAAATGGAGAACTACTAGATAGTGTTATATATGTAGAAATAATTGCTGATGGCAAGACTTATGAGAATTATAAAGTGTTTGATAAATTTAGAAATTTAAGTTTAATAGAACCCAAAATTAATTATCAAATAAAAAATGATTTAATAGTCTTAACAACAGATGTTCCAGCATTTGGAGTGTTTATAGAGCCCGAAAATGATATAGATTTATCTGACAATTGTTTAAATATGATGCCAGGTAAACAATATGAAGTAAAATTTTCACAAAAACCCGAGAGTGTTGAAGTTTTTGACATTACTCAATTAGTAGCAAATATATAAAGTAAAAAAGTTTCAACAATTACCATTAAAGATAGGAGTGATAATATTGATAAAATTTCCAAAAGATTTTCTTTGGGGAACTGCTACATCATCATACCAAATTGAAGGAGCTGTAAATGAAGATGGGAGGACTCCTTCCATATGGGATACATTTTCAAAGACAGAAGGGAAAACCTATAATGGCCACACAGGAGATGTAGCCTGTGACCATTACCACCGCTATAAGGAAGATGTAGAGATATTAAAAGAAATAGGAGTAAAAGCTTACAGATTTTCAATTGCATGGCCAAGAATTTTTCCTGAAGAAGGCAAATATAACCCTAAAGGAATGGACTTTTACAAGAGGCTAATAGATGAATTATTAAAAAAAGATATAATGCCAACCGCGACAATTTATCATTGGGATTTACCACAATGGGCGTATGACAAAGGAGGAGGCTGGCTAAATAGGGAAAGTATAAAATGGTATGTAGAATATGCCACGAAACTATTTGAAGAATTAGGGGATGTAATACCCTTATGGATAACCCATAACGAACCATGGTGTGCATCAATATTAAGCTATGGGATAGGAGAACATGCGCCAGGGCACAAAAATTACAGAGAAGCACTAATAGCAGCTCATCATATACTACTTTCCCATGGAGAAGCAGTAAAAGCCTTCAGAGAAATGAATATAAAAGGGAGTAAAATTGGTATAACACTAAACTTAACCCCTGCATATCCTGCCAGTGAAAAAGAAGAAGACAAATTAGCAGCCCAATATGCTGACGGATTTTCTAACAGATGGTTTTTAGATCCAATATTCAAAGGCAATTATCCAGAGGATATGATGGAATTATATAGTAAAATAATTGGAGAATTTGACTTTATAAAAGAAGGAGATTTAGAGACTATAAGTGTTCCGATAGATTTTCTTGGAGTTAACTATTATACTAGGAGTATTGTAAAATATGATGAAGATTCCATGCTAAAGGCAGAGAATGTGCCGGGGCCAGGTAAGAGGACGGAGATGGGATGGGAGATAAGCCCAGAGTCTTTGTATGACCTTTTAAAAAGGCTAGATAGAGAATATACAAAACTGCCTATGTATATCACAGAGAATGGAGCAGCATTTAAAGATGAAGTGACAGAGGATGGACGAGTACACGACGATGAAAGAATAGAATACATTAAAGAGCACTTAAAAGCAGCAGCAAAATTTATAGGAGAAGGAGGTAACTTAAAAGGATATTTCGTATGGTCGCTGATGGACAATTTTGAATGGGCCCATGGATATTCAAAAAGATTTGGGATAGTTTATGTGGATTATGAGACGCAAAAGAGAATATTAAAAGACAGTGCATTGTGGTATAAAGAGGTAATACAGAAAAATTCTATTGAGTAGTAAATGATAAAAAGCAAGAAGAGGCTGTTAAAAATTTGATTGTCAAACAGCCTCTTCTTCTTTTATTTACCTCTTCTTTAATGAAACGAGTCCCATTATTAAAAGCGAGACGAGAACTATACTTCCACCGGGGGATAAGTTTAAGTAAAAGGATAGAAATATTCCTGAAAAAACTGATATAAAGGAAAAGAGTATTGCATAAAATATTGTCTGTTTAAAGCTTTTGGCGATTCTTAAACTTGCGGCAGCCGGTATTACCATTAGGGCTGAGACTAAAAGCGCACCTACAATTCTCATGGCGAGGGCAACAGTTAAAGCTACTAGTATTGTAAAGAAGAAATTGATATAGCTTACGGGTATCCCTGAAATTTTTGCGGCTTCTTCATCGAAGGTGATGTACAATAACTCTTTGTACAGCAACATAATTGACGCCACTACAACGATACCGAGAGTTGAAATCAAAAGGACGTCAGTGTTTGTTACAGACACAATACTTCCAAACAGATAATTCATTATGTTGGCTGCGCCGCCACGAGATAAGCTCAAAAGAATTATGGCAATTGCCATTCCTGCAGACATTACTATGGCTATTGATATTTCTGAATACCTGAAATATGCCTTCCTCAGTCTTTCTATTCCAAAAGAAGCTAAAAGTACTACAATTATGGAACCTAATGTAGGATTTATTCCAAGTAAAATACCTGCTGCCACTCCTGCTAAAGCAACGTGAGAAAGGGTGTCTCCTATTTGTGAAAGCCGTCTTAGGACAAGAAAACTACCTGTTAAAGGTGCAATTATTGAAATAATGCTTCCGGCTATAAATGCTCTTCTCATAAATTCATAGGAAAAAATATCAATCATTTTTAACACTCCCATTGTGATGATGTTTTGTTATTTTTACTGGATATCCATATACTTCAGCTAATTCTCCTGCTGTAAGGTCGACGGCTTCACATTTTTCATTTATTTTACCTTCACTCATGCATATTATCCTTGATACTTTATCAGTAATTGCCCAAACGTCATGGGTTACCATTACTATAGTTATACCTTTTTCTTTATTTAATTTTTCAAGGATAGCGTATAAAGCCTTTTCAGACTTCGCATCAATTCCCGTTGTAGGCTCATCCAAAAAAAGTATTTCTGGTTTTACAACTAAAGAGCGAGCTATGAAGACCCTTTGTAGTTGTCCCCCTGATAATCTTCCTATTAGTCTGTGTTTATAATCCAACATGTCTACAATTCTTAAAGCTTCATATACTTCTTCCCAATCTTTTTTAGAAAGTCTTTTAAATATTCCTTTCTTTGCGTATAATCCCATTGATACTACTTCTTCTACACTGGCAGGAAAAGAGGCATTAAAGGAATAAGACTTTTGGGGTACATAACTTATAAAAGACCTACTTTTTATATTTTGCAGCTTTACTCCATCGTACAAAACTTCACCAGAAGTGGGAATGAGATTTCCTACCATAATGTTGACTAAAGTGCTTTTTCCGGACCCATTAGGTCCGATGATTGCAACAAATTCTCCTTTATTTATTTTTAAAGAGATATTATTTAATATTTTTTTAGTATCATAAGCAAAGCTGACATTCTTAAGTTCAATCAAATTCATTTTTATCACTCCAATGCTTTTTTTAAGTTTTCAAGATTGTCTTTCATTAAAGACATAAAGTCTGCCTTTTTCTTTACATCTTCTTGTGTTAAAGTACCTATAGTGTTAAGTTTTAAAACAGTGGCGCCACTTTCTTGGGCTATTGTTTCCATTGGTTTTGCGGCAGATAAGTTTTCAGCAAAGATGTATTTTATCTTTTCCTTTTTAATCAAGGCTACCAGCTCACTCATTCTGGCAGGAGTTGGCTCTGCTTCATCACTCATACCTACTAAGGCTTCTTGATTTAGCTCATAATCGCGTGCTACATAGGCAAAAGCACTGTGGAAAACTACAAAAGTTTTAAGTCTTGTTTTAGATAGCTCTTCTGTGTATTGTTTATCAAGATTTTCTAATTCTGTTTTTAGTTTTTGATAATTATTTTCGAAATAATTTTTGTTATTAGGGTCAATCTTTTGCAAAGCTTCATTTATATTTTTTGCCACAATTAAAGCCTCCTTTGGAGAAATCCACACATGGGGATTTATTGTATTACCTTTTGTGATAGGCTCTATCCCTTTTGAAACTTCAAAAAATTCAGCATGTGGAGCTGAAACCATGATTTTATTTATCCATGGGTCGTCTAAAGTAAGGCCTAAGTACAAAACAGCTTTTGCATTTGTTATTTCTGCTATTTCCTTTGCGGTAGGCTCCCAACCATGGGGGCTAACGTTAAAGGGTATTATGTTTTTTACTGTTACCTTATCTCCTCCTATTTTAGAAGCTAAATCGTAAATCGGATAAAAAGAAGCGTATACTAATGGTTTTGATGCTTCTGAAGTTTTTGAGCTACAAGCTGTTAAATTTAATACTAATGCAATAGTTAAAAGAGTGGTAATTACTACTTTTTTCATGTATTCCTTAACCTCCCGATGTTGATTATTCATTTAATGCTCTTTTTAAGTTTTCAAGATTTTGTTTCATTAGTGAAATATAATCTTCTTTTTCTTTACATCTTCTTTTGTAAGGCCTTCAATTGTATTAAGATGTAAGATTTGTACTCCTGTCTCTTTTGCTATAGTCTGTATAGGCTTTGGAGAAGTCAAGGGTTCTGTGAAAATGTATTTTATATTTTTACTTTTTATAAGATTTATAATTTCTGTCATTCTAGCAGGGCTTACCTCTGCTTCTTCATCTGAACCTACTAATGCTTCTTGCTTTAAGCCATAGTCTCTTGCTAAATAATCAAAAGCGCTGTGGTATACAATAAAGGTTTTGTGCTTTGCCTGTGAAAGAGTGTCAGTGTACTCTTTATTAAGAGTTTCTAATGTAATTTTTAAATTTTGATAATTTTTCTCAAAATAATCTTTATCATTAGGGAAACTTTTTTGCAAAGCCTCATGTATGTTCTTAGCCATTATCAAAGCTTCTTTTGGCGAAAGCCATATGTGAGGATTTGTTTGATTGCCTTCGACAATTGGAGTTATGCCTTTTGATACTTCATAAAATGTTACATTTGGAGCATTGGTTTTTATTTTGTCAATCCAAGAGTCCATTCCCAAACCTAAGTAAAGGATAGTTTTTGCCTTTGTCATTTCTGCCACGTCTTTTGTGGCAGGTTCCCAATCGTGGGGTTCGATTCCTGGCGGTATTATAGTTCTTACTGTTATTTTGTCACTACCAATTTTTGATGCAAGGTCATAAATTGGGTAAAAAGATGCATATACTACAGGTTTTGAAGATTCTACTGTTTTTGTGCCACAAGAGGTTATACCTAAAATTAAAGTCATGATAAGCAGTATAGCGATTAAAGTTTTTTCATAAATATTACCTCCTATAGTTAGTTTTTATTGCTCCTGCAATCTTTGCAATAACCAACGATTTCTATTTTGTGGTCTACAATTTCAAAGTCTTTTATCTGGTTTATCCAAAGTTCGAGAGGGCATATGTCTAGTTCAAAGATTTTGCCGCATTTTAAACATCTCATGGTATGACTGTGTATTTCTTTTCGCATTACATACATAATATTATTGCCAATTGTCGTTTCATTTAAAATATTTATATCTTTCAAAAGGCTTAAATTGCGATAAACTGTGTCAATACTTACTTGAGGAAAGACTTCTTTTACTTTTTCATAGATTTGTCTCACAGAAAGATACCCCTGCTGATTTAACATGATATCCAGTATTAATTCCCTTTGAGGAGTTAATTTGTAATTGTGCTCTTTTAATTTTTTATTGCCTCTTGCTTATGCATTTTAATCACAACCCTTTATTAAATAAGAAATATTTCTTAATTAAGATGATATTACAATTTAGCAAAAAAGTCAATAGGAAATTTGCATAAATTTAAATTAAATGTTAACTTTTACATATACTATTGAAATTTCAGAAAATGTTTTCTATAATAAAAAATAAGGTAAAATTTATTTGGAAAAAGGTGATAGGATGGAATATGCAAAAATATTAGAAGACGTAAGGAATAACATTGAAAAAGTGATAGTAGGGAAAAGAGAAGTAATTGATTTAATGCTTACAGCTTTAATATCTTCAGGACATATTCTTTTAGAGGATGTGCCAGGAGTTGGTAAAACTACTATTGCCAAAGCATTAGCTAAATCTATTAGTTGTGAGTTTAAGAGGGTGCAATTTACTCCCGATTTACTTCCTAGCGATTTGACAGGGATAAATGTTTACAATCAAAAACTCAATGAATTTGAGTTTAAAAAAGGCCCTTTGTTTACCAATATATTGTTAGCTGATGAGATAAATAGAGCGACACCCAGGACTCAGTCTAGCCTTCTTGAATGTATGGAAGAAAGGCAGGTAACTGTAGACGGTGTCACTTATCCTTTAGACAAACCCTTTTTTGTTATTGCTACGCAAAATCCTATAGAAAGTTACGGCACTTTTCCTCTTCCCGAGGCTCAAATAGATAGGTTTTTGATGAAAATAAAAATGGGATATCCCAAAAGAGAGGAAGAGCAGAGAATAATAGACCTTTTTGATAAAGGTAGTCCCTTAGAGAATATTCAGCCAGTTTGCAGCAAAGAGGATATAATAAAAATGCAAAAAGAGTATACCAATGTGTATGTGGAAAAAGATGTTGCCAATTATATTTTAGATATAATTGAAAGGACAAGAGAAGATAGGGAGATAGAATTGGGAGCAAGCCCAAGGGCTACATTGGCTTTTTATAAATCTTCTCAAGCTTATGCTTATATAAAAGGAAGAGACTTTGTGACACCAGACGATGTAAGGTATATTGCACCATTTGTGCTTTCTCACAGAATTATTTTAAAAGGGGTAGGTAAACTTAAAAATTTAAAGGCGGAAGATGTAGTGAAAAGAATCTTAGAAGAAGTTCCAATCCCTCTTTAAAAATAGAAATTAGGTGGTTTTGAAAATGAATGCTTTGTGGTTTATTCTTGTTGTGGCTTTTGTATTAGCCATGCAAGCTAATCTTTATAAAAAATACATTTTTAAGGATTTGAAAATAGAACGGAAATTTGAAAATCCAGCTATTTTTCCTGGAGAAAAGACAACGCTTAAGGTTACACTTGTAAATAAAAAAATTTTCCCTATTACTTATTTGAAGTTACAGCAAAAGATTCCTGTGGAACTTCAAATGGTAAAATCATCTATGGTGGAAAATAATGATAAAGTTAAGTATTTTCACACTACAGTGCTTTCTATGATGCCTTTTCAGAGGATTACAAGGAAATTTGAAATTGTAGGTATAAAAAGGGGAGTATACAATCTTTTTGACCCCGTTAAAGTTTTTTCTACCGATTTATTTGGCAGTGAGGAATATGAAAGTGAAATATTGGCTTATGCGAGACTGGTGGTTTATCCTAATCTAATAGATTTGAATAGTTCTTTTGTTGTGGCTGATTCTCTTCAAGGAGACGTGTTTGTAAGAAGATGGATAATAGAAGACCCTATTATGATAAGTGGAATCAGAGATTATACTCCTTCTGACAATTATAAAGACATAAATTGGAAAGCCACTGCCAAAAATCAGACATTAAAAGTGAATAAATATGATTATACAGCAGATAAAAAAATAATGATATTGTTTAACATTGATTTTCACAGGTATCTGTTTAAGACTATTGACCTACAAGAGTTTGAAAAGGCAGTGGAAGTAGCAGCTTCTTTATCAGTGGATTTATTAAAAAAAGGCATTCCTGTTGGATTTTCTACAAATGCTATCTGCCTTTTTGAGGGGGATTACAGTATTATAGAGCCTTCTGCAGGAGAATCTCAGATTTCAAAGCTTCTTGAGGTTTTTGCAGGTTTGTCTTTTTTTAAGAGATATGACCTTGAAGAAATTTTAAGGGTTATGACAAATCATTTGTCATGGGGCACAGATTTAGTGGTTGTAACGCCTTTTGTAGATGATAAAGTTGTAAATGCTCTTTCTGACATAGGAAATACAAAAATTTCAATTGTTTCAATAAAGCCTAATGAAATTGGTCATTTGCCAACAAATATTAAGTTATTCTTTTATAATGAAGAGGGGAAGCAACTTGAAACTGTGGGATAGAGAAAAGTTTGTGAGGACGTTTTTGACAGTTTTAGACGGCATGATGGTATTTTTAATTTACACCCTATTAAATGGGCTTTTTATTAGAGAAAAAGGTATTTCCTTTGGAATAATCCTTCTAGTTTCTTTAATAAGCGGGGTTTTTAACAATGCAGAAATTGAGATGAAAGAGAAAACTTATAAACAATTGAATTTAACTATAGGTGTTGTAATTAGCATTTTGTTGAGCGCAATAATTAGTGAAAATTATTATCAACTGGTGGCCATATTCATTGTGTTTTTGTATATTTGGTCAAGAGGAGTAAAAAACAGAGGAATCTTCGTTAATGATATGTTAAATGTGGAACAATTTTATAAGCAGTTAATAGGTCTATTTGTCATAAATATTGCGAACTATTTTATGCCTCCTGAAGATATATTGATAATCCCTAAATATAGCATTATTTATATTCTGCTCAGCATTTTTGTGCTTTTAGAAGTTAAAAATCTCAGATTCTCCGATAATAGGTCAAATAAAAGAGTTTCAACTTTTGAGTGGGCAGCAGTAAGCCTTATAATTTTAACTATGATTTTACTTTCTTCTCCTGCTGTGAGAGGATTTGTCTATCATTATTTGTATGAAGGCATTGTAAAAATTTTTGTTTATGGCGCTTCTTATTTAGCTTATGGTTTGTTTTTAATGTTGTCAAGGCTTTTTAGCCTGCTGCATATAGACGAAGAGTATTTTAAAAAGGCGATGGAGGAAGCCTTAAAACAAGATAATAGTAAGGAAAATATGTTTGAGGAGCAGATTCCTCAGGATTATGCTTGGCTTGTCCACATGATAAATGGAATAGCTACTTTATTAGCTGTTGTCATAATAATTGCTTTGATAGTATATATTGTAAAAGCAATAACAAAGCTACAAAAAGAAAAGCATGAAAGGGATTTTACAGAAGAAAAAGAGATTGATATAAAAATTGTGGATTTGCAAACATATAAAAAATTAAAAGGCATAAGCCAGAAAATAGCTGAAAATGTTCGAGAGCGAGTAAAAATTTATAGGGATTCGAGGGAAAGGGTAAGGTATTATTATAAAAGATTTTTAAAACACTTATACGAAAACAAAATTCTTGTAAAAGGCAACCATTCTAGTGAAGATGTTTATAAAAAAGTGGTGGAAGTTTTTCCTCTTGTGCATTCTGCAATGGAGGAAATTACAGCTCTTTACGAAAAAGTAAGATATGGAAATTATTATCCTCAATATGAGGAAGTAAAGGAATTTGAAATAAAGTTAAGAGAAATTATAAAAAATTTGAAACAAATTTAGATTTACTTTGTTGGAATAAATCGTATATAATAGTACTATAGAAAGTATTTAGAAAATAGTGAGAGGGGAATGGCAGTGAAAAATCCGCTAATTATTACATTGATTGTTTTGGCTGTAATAGCTGTATTAGTATTTGGGACAATTTATGGAACTTATAACCAATTAGTGGCGTTAGATGAAAATGTAAATAGTAAATGGAGTCAGATTGATAATCAGCTTCAAAGAAGGGCTGATTTAATTCCTAATTTAGTAGAGACTGTTAAAGGATATGCAGCACATGAAAAAGAGATTTTTGATAGTGTAAATAAAGCGAGAGAAAAACTTTTAAGTGCCAACACTGTTGCTGAAAAAGCAGCTTCAAATGATGAATTAAATACAGCATTGGGAAGGCTTCTTGCTATTGCAGAAAATTATCCTAATTTAAAAGCTGATGCAAATTTCAGGCAGTTAAGCGACGAACTAGCAGGAACTGAAAACAGAATAGCTGTAGCGAGAATGGATTATAACAATGCTGTTCAAGCTTATAACACCAAGATAAGGTCTTTTCCAACCTCTATCATCGCCAATATGTTTGGGTTTAAGGAAAGAGAGTATTTTAAAGCAGATGAAGCAGCAAAAACTGTGCCTAAAGTAGATTTTTCCAAATAAGCATTCCTGCAATAAATTAAAATAGCCTTTGCAAAAATGGTTAATATTTTACTTTGTCAAAATGTTGAAGCTGATGGGTGCATTTTAATCGGTGTGGCTGCAGGCTGTGCTTCGCGGCGCTACCTTATGCTGTAATTATAAAGGTGTCTTATAAACTCTTCGAACAGATTCGACTTGAACTTATCTTTATGATAAATAATGCTAAACTTCCTTTCAAACCTTATATTTTCAATGTCAACTTTTACGAGCCTACCGCCTCTTATCTCCTTTTTCACTGCCAGCCTGGATATGACCGAAACACCTATATTAGCTTCGACGGCCTTTTTTATGGCCTCCGTATTGTTAAGAACGTATTTTATTCTGTACCTCACGTTATTTCTCGCCATGGTCTCCTCAAAGATCTCCCTCGTCCCACTTCCCTTTTCTCGCATGATTATATCCTCATTTTCAATCTCTGCGGGGCTGATGCTTTTTTTCTCTGCCCACCTGTGGCTTTTTGAGCATACAAGATATAACTCATCATCTATATAGGGTGTTACAACAATGTCCCTTGAATGGACCGGACCTTCGACAATGCCAAGGTCTATAGAATTGTTAAATATCAGCTTTTCTATCTCTGCCGTGTTGCCAATCGTAAAGTAGACGTCGATACTGAACTTTTTCCTGAACTCGCCGATTATCTCCGGTAGCAGGTAAATTCCCACCGTTGTACTGGTTCCCACTCTCAGCCTTCCCATCCTCATGTTCTTCACATCATCAAGAGTACTCTCTGCTTCCTTGACAAGATTGAGTATCCGCTTTCCGTAACTATACAGGATTTCTCCAGCATACGTGAGACTGAGATTCCTACCTATCCTGTCAAAGAGTCTAACTTGGAGTTCTCCCTCCATCTGCGATATGGCCTGGCTGATAGCAGGTTGGGACATATAAAGTTTTTTTGCGGCAGCAGACATGCTCTTTAACTCGCAAACGGTTACGAAAATCTCTATATCCCTGAGGGTCACAACGATCACCTCATATAACCATAAAATTATCATTTTCATAATATCATAATACTTTACTAATGAAAAGATAAAAAACTCGGCATTCTTAAACTTTCTCAAGTCTTGTGTGTTGTTGGCCTTGTATAAATTATTATTATCATTGATATAACTATTTATTATTAGACTAAAATTTTTATGGGTGTTATACTTATATCAAAGTTAATTATTTAACGTTAATTATTTAACATAAAAATTTAAAAGAAAATTCTGAACATTCTGTTTGGACTTGAGGTACTGTTCCAGTTATTCAATCTGCCTTTTTTATTTGTCGAGTTCTAAGATTGATGGTTTTTGTCAATCTTTTTGTATCTGGATTATAAAGAATATCAAATGATGTATATTGAGGAGGAAGAAGATGAGTTATTGTGTAAACATTAAAAGGATGAATGAAATCTTAAAAGAATTGCAAAAAGAGTATAAGGTATATGCTCCTGTCCGCTTTGAAAAGCGTGGTCGTTATTCAGACACTGATTTGATTCGATATGCAGAAATTAACTCAATTGAGGATGTAGTCTACGATGAGAAATCAGATTTTTCACCAAAAGAAGTGATTTATCCGATTACCCAGGCGCTATTCTACTTTACCGAATATGAATATATGGAAAGCAAGGTAGATGACAAAAAGATTCTGATATTTGCACGCCCCTGTGATATAAATGGCTTTAGACGACTTGATACTATCTTTCTCAAAAACGGAGGAACAGAAGATATTTACTACAAGCGTTTACGGGAAAAAGTAAAGTTTATTTTAATGGAATGCAAAGAAGGAGGTTGGGATAGTTGTTTCTGCGTCTCAATGGGCTCCAATAAAACCGACGACTACAGTTTAGCAGTTAGATTTGGCGATGATAAGATATTGGTAGAAATAAAAGACGATGAATTTACCAATTTATTTGCCGATGAAAGAGAAGTAGAATTTACCCCTGAATTCGTTACCTCTAACCCGACAAAAGTTAACATCCCTGAAATTGATAGCCATGAATTATTAGAAAAAATTTACGATCTCGATATGTGGAAAAGTTATAATTCAAGATGTATAAGCTGTGGAGCCTGTACCGCTGTGTGCATAACCTGCAGCTGTTTTAACACATTAGACGTAATATACACAGAAAACGGAAAAGTTGGTGAGAGGAGAAGGGTTCAGGCTAGCTGTATGCACGAAGATTTCACGACAATGGCAGGTGGACTGAGTTTCAGGAAAACCGCGGGAGAGCGGATGAGATTCAGAACTCTGCATAAAATTTATGACTATAAACTTCGTTTCAAAGACGAGCACATGTGTGTAGGATGCGGGCGATGTGATGAAAGATGTCCTGAACTAATATCTTTTCCGGCTACCATTAATCGCCTGTATGATGAAGTGGAAAAACTCAAAAAAACGGAGACAACAAATAAAGATATAAGGTAAACAGCATCAATCGAGGAGGTAAAGTAAATGAGTGAAAATATAATGCTTCCAGTTCCCCATAAAATAATCGATATTATACACGAAACAGAAAATGAATATACTTTCAGAATAGAAACCAATGCAAAGGTAAAACATGGACAATTCTTTCAGGTGTCTTTACCTAAAATCGGAGAAGGCCCTATATCTGTAAGTTCGATGGGAGATAATTGGGTAGAACTCACCATACGGAAGGTAGGAAAACTTACCAATGAAATATTTAATTTAAAACCCGGTGATAAGATATTTATGCGAGGCCCTTATGGTAATTCATTCCCTGTAGATGATTTTAAGGGTAAGGATCTAGTTGTCATCGCCGGTGGAACTGGGGTTTCTCCTGTTAGAAGCCTTTTAAAGTATTTTTATGAACATCCAGATGAAATACACTCTCTGTATTTCATTGCGGGATTTAAGGACGAAAAGAGTATACTGTTCAAAGAGGATTTAAATAATTTTAGAAGCAGGTTTAACACAATTTATACTCTTGATAAAGATAAGATAGAAGGCTTTGAGGTCGGCCTTGTTACAGAACACATTAAGAAAATACCATTTGACAGCTTTGAAAATTACAATGTAGTAATTGTGGGTCCTCCTGTTATGATGCACTTTGCCGCTTTAGAATGTTTAAAGAACGGTGTAGCCGAAGATAAAATCTGGTTATCTTTTGAAAGGAAAATGTCTTGTGGCGTCGGCAAGTGTGGCCATTGCAAGATAAATGAGACATATGTTTGTCTGGAAGGGCCTGTCTTTAATTATACTAAAGCAAAAAATCTGTTGGATTAATCGGAGGGATAATTATATGAGTTACGATATAGATGTAAAAAAGGTTCGAAGAAATTGTTATCGTCAGTCAAAAGTGCGGGGGGAGTTCATGCTCCAGATACGCGTTCCCGGCGGTGTTATAGATGCTAAATATCTGTCATTTTTTCAGCATATTGCGGAAACTTGGGGAAACGGAGAATTTCACCTGGGAGTCAGACAGACAATTTCAATACCAGGGATCAAATATGAATATATAGATGAGGTTAACAAATATATAAGACCATATATCGAAGAAATTGAAGTAAATTTATGCGGCGTTGATATGGCAGTTGATGACAACGGGTATCCGACCATAGGAGCTCGTAATATAATGGCTTGCATAGGTAATCGTCATTGCATATATGCTAACATTGATACAACCGACCTGGCCAGAAAAATAGAAAAGATTATATTCCCCAGCGATTATCATATAAAATTAAATATATCAGGATGTCCTAACGACTGTGCTAAAGCTCACGTTAGTGATATCGGTATAATTGGTATTACAAAGCCGGAATACGATTATGAGCGCTGTATAGGGTGTAAAAAGTGTGTAGAAGCGTGTGCTCATCATGCAACGCGTGTTTTATCTGTAGAAAAAGGAAAAATCGTGAAAGATACCTGCTGCTGCGTCGGCTGTGGCGAATGCGTCCTAGTGTGTCCAACTGGTGCTTGGACCAGGAACCCTAAAAAATTCTACAGAGTATTGATCGGCGGCAGAACAGGAAAGCAAACACCTCGTATGGGAAAAATCTTTTTAAACTGGGTTACAGAAGATGTGGTTTTAGGTGTACTTAAAAACTGGGAGACATTTTCTGCTTATGTTATGAACAACAAACCTGAATACATCCATGGTGGACACCTTATTGACAGAGTGGGATATAACAAATTTAAAGAAATGATATTAAAAGATGTTAAACTAAACCCAGAAGCTATGGTGGCTGAAAGGGTATTATGGACAGAAACCGAATACAGGTCTAATTTTAATGTAAAACCCGTAACCCAACGTTAAGGTGGCATGGAATAGTGAGGAATCAAGACGTGCATAGGTGCACGAAAAGATCTAGAATAAGGCAGGCGAATAGGATTGATGAAAGAAATTGTAGATTCTCATGTACATGTTTCATTACTTCCATTCGAAGGATGGAAGAGTATGGCGCTGGCCGGAGTAAGGAAAATTATTGGCTGTTCCCTATTTTTTGGGGCAAAACATGCAGAAACACTCTTTGATCATTTCCATCAGATGTTAACTCTTTCTATAAGTAATGCCGCTAAAAATGATATTAAGCTTTACGTGGCCATTGGCATTCACCCCATGGGAATACCGGACGACTGGCCCAGGGTGATCGACGCTCTTCCATCCTACCTTAAAATGAGTGGTGTCATTGGACTTGGTGAGATCGGGCTACATGAGGGAAACAAGCGGGAACAGGAGGTTCTCCATGAGCAATTGAAGATTGCCAAGGAATACAGGGTTCCAGCAATCATTCATACTCCGCCACAGAATAGAGTTGAAATTACCGAAAAAATAATTGAGATTGCTGCTACTGTGGGGATGGAACCCGGAAAAATGATTATAGACCATGCTAATTTAGATATTATTGACTTAATCGAAGACTTTGGGGCCGTTCCCGGGCTTACTATTCGCCAAGAGGGGTTCACTTCTCAACTATTGATGAATCATCTGGAACGCTTCCAACGAGGTGTACTAAATAGCGATTACAGCAATCTAAAACCCAATGATCTGCTGAGCGTACCCAAGACCGTGTGGTACTTAGAATTGAACGGAGCTTCTCCTGAAGTCATTGCTCGAATTGCGAGATACAATGCTGAAGAAGTTTTTGGTATTTAAACGCTCAGCAATATGATTTATTACTAAGTCATAGTATTTAAAAACCAAACTACTTAGTGGTAAATCCATAATAAAGGAGAGAAGAGTATGCCACTCAACAATGACCAAGATGAATTTCTTGATTTAACAATCCTCACCTACCTCAAAAAGCTTGGGCCGGAATATGCGAAACTTTTGGCGAGGCGCCTAGGTTTATCATTAGAAGAAAGCAGAAAGCGACTTCAAAGTTTGGAGGAGAGAGGACTAATCAAGCGAGTGGAAAGAAGAATAGTTAAATATTACCATCGACGACGAAAAAGTGTTAAGCATCGCAATCACACATATTATGAGCTCACTAGGGAAGGGGAACTTTTTCTAAGACAGGCGAGGAAGGAAATTGATATTAATTTTGACATCGAATACCCTAACAGATAAAATGACTTATTTGTGTTTGTTAAAGCTTGTTGGCCCTCAAGCGAAGTGGACTAAAATGCACAATATGATAAAATTTCTCTATGTTATTGTGAAACCTCAAAAGGCTCTAAAAATAATTTGTTTCACAATAAATTAACCTAAAAGGGTCATATATGGAGGAGGATTTTAAAGTGAAATATGTTGATGTAGAAAAGATTAAAAAAGACTTTCCTATATTGAATGTTAAACCTCATGGTAAAAAGCTTATTTACCTTGACAATGCTGCCACAACTCAAAAGCCAATTGAAGTCATAAAAGCTATGGATAAATATTATGAAGAATTAAACGCCAATGTATACAGAAGCCCACACTATTTAAGCGCTCTTTCCACACAGGCTTATGAAGAGGCAAGAGAAAGAGTAAAAAAATTTATTAACGCAAAAAGAGAAGAATCCATAATATTTACGAGAAATACTACAGAATCAATAAACTTTATAGCATATACGTGGGGAATGAAATATATAAACGAAGGGGACGAAATAATACTGACAATAGCCGAGCACCACAGCAATATGCTTCCATGGCAAATGGTAGCGGAAGCTAAAAAGGCGAGACTCAAATATGTCCACCTTGATGAGAATTTTAGGCTTTCTATGAAAGACTTTAAAGAAAAAATGTCTGACAAAGTAAAATTGGTTGCTGTGCAACACATGTCAAATGTTTTAGGTATAATAAATCCTGTGGAGGAGATTACACATATTGCACACAAATACGGCGCAAAAGTGTTAATAGATGGAGCACAAAGTGTACCTCATATGCTGATTGATGTACAAAAAATAGGCTGTGACTTTTTTGCTTTTTCTGGTCACAAGATGCTCGGACCTATGGGAATCGGTGTACTTTATATAAAAGAGGACTTGCTTTCTGATGTGCCTCCTTTTTTAAGAGGTGGAGAGATGATAGACGAAGTCTTTGAAGACCGTGCAACTTTTGCTCCCCCACCTCTTAAATTTGAAGCAGGTACTCCCAACGTAAAAGGGGCTTGTGTGCTTGTTTCTGCAATAGATTATATAGAAAAAATTGGGCTTTCCAATATTCATAATCACGAAGGCGAGCTTTTGGAGTATGGCCTTCAGAAAATGAAAGAATTAGACTTTGTAAAATTGTATGGCCCCAACGATGCGAAGGAAAGGGGAGGCTTAATTTCCTTCAATGTAGAAGGTGTCCATCCTCACGACGTTGCTACAATACTAGACGAAGAAGGAATTGCTGTAAGAAGTGGGCACCACTGTTGTCTGCCTTTAATGAGGTACTTAGGTGTTCCTGCAACTGTAAGAGCAAGCTTTTACCTCTACAACGACTTTGACGATATTGACGCACTTGTTGAAGGACTTAAAAAAGTCAGGAAGTGGTTCAAATGAGCGATTTAAATCAGCTTTATTCTGAGGTTATAATGGAACATTACGAAAACTCTCCCCATGAAAAAGAACTTAAAGATGCTACCCACAAAGAAAGAGGTTACAATCCTCTTTGCGGCGACAATATTACTCTTTATTTAAAAATGAATGGTGACATTATAGAAGATGCTTCTTTCACGGGCCATGGGTGTGCCATAAGCCAAGCCTCAACCTCTATGATGATAGACCTTATAAAAGGGAAAGACAAAAAAGAAGCTTTAAGGCTTGTGCAACAATTTATAGACATGATGCACAAAAAAGATGTAAATCTTGATGAATTAGGTGATGCTCAAGTACTGCAGGGAGTATCTGACTTTCCTGCCCGCGTAAAATGTGCTTTACTTGCGTGGAAAACGCTTCAGGAAATTTTGTAAAAAAGAGATAAAAGTTTGATAATGTTCTTTTGACATGAATGCGAATATTTTTAAAATATGCCTCTTCCTATTTGAAGTCTAACGATTCTCAGGATAATAGTATAACTTTTTTTAAAAAGCCAGCATATTTTAAAAATTTGTGTTGATACTTATTATTATCTATGCTAATATACTAGACATGAACAGTAATACATTAAAATAGTTTAAATTTAGCGAAAGAATGATATTTTTAAAGCATTAAGTTAATTACAAAATATTAAGATAGGAAGAGGCAAAATGAAAAAGGGAATTTTTTTAATTGCAATTGCCTTTTTATTATTATTTAATTCCATAGCTTTTTCTGCTGCTCCTGATGTTCCATCTAAACCTATTCAGTTTAAATATGTATATGATTATGCGGGGCTTATGTCTCAAAATGATATAGAAGAGATCGAAAAAGTAGGGAAAGCTTTAGATGATGCCACAAAGGCACAAATAATAGTTGTTACAGTTGACAGCATTGGAGATTACCCAATTGAGGAATATTCTCTTAGCCTTTTTAGAAAATGGGGAATAGGAGACAAGGAGAAAAACAACGGTGTTCTCCTTTTAGTGGTAAAAGACAGACTTTTAAAAGGTCAGGCTGGAAAAGTGAGAATTGATGTAGGTTATGGCTTGGAAGGGGCAATACCGGATTCTGTTGCAGGAAGGATTTTAGACGATTTTGTTTTAACTTCTTGGGCAAAAGGCGAGTACTCTAAAGGCATATACGCTGGTTATATGGCTATAGCCTCAAGGGTTGCAAAAGAGTACAATATAGACCTTCAGGGATTGGATGCTTCCAAATACAGTGTCAATACAAGTAGCAATGATAGCGGGATATCCTGGGAAGATATTGCTGTAGTGATTATACTTATTTTAATATTTATTATCTTTGGAAGAGGAGGAAGAAATATAAGAAGGGACTGGTGGGGTCCAGGAAGCTTTGGCTCAGGAGGATTTGGAGGCTTTAGAGGTGGTGGCTTCGGCGGTGGAGGTTTTGGCGGCGGAGGAGGCTTCGGCGGAGGTTCTGCCGGAGGCGGAGGAGCTAGCCGCTAAACTAGATATCTTAGTTTTTATCAAACTGAGGGAACTTTAGAAACACCCTCAGTTTGTTTTTTAAATTCTCTCAAATACAGGTTTTAACTCAATTACAAGGTTATCAAATATACTAACTTTTACTTTATCCTCTTCAGAATACATTTGAGGCCTTCCATAACGTCCTTCTTCAAGTGTGAATACCATAACCACCTTTTCATCGGGTTCTACAATCCAATATTCTTTTACCCCTGCTTTTTCGTATAAATTAAACTTTTCTATTTTATCTTTTTGACCAGTTGAAGGAGAAACTACTTCTATAATCAATTCTGGAACTCCATAATAACCTGTCTTTTTAAGTCTTGAATTATCACATATAATGATTATATCAGGCTGTACTACATTGGTAGTTTCTTCATCTTTTTCATTTGCTTCTGGTATTCGCAAATCGAAAGGAGCAGTAAATACTCTGCAAGATTTATCCTGCAGATAGTTTGCAAATTGCCTTGCTAGTTCTAACAATACTGCTTGATGTTGCCATGTTGGAGCTGCTTGTAGATAGGGAACACCATTAATAATTTCCCATCTTTCTTCTTCAGACCAGGTTAAATAGTCGGCATAAGTATATTTTTTATTTTTTTCGGGCAATGGCATAAAATACCCTGGTTACCCAAACTGTACAAAAGTGTACAGTTTAGATAGCTGGGGTATTTATAGTCCGCCTTTCAGGCTTTCCCAGCCCCAGCAGGCGGTATTTGGGAAAGCCATAGCCCCTGCCCCAAGAAGCAGGAACTCACGTCCTTACGGGTCTCCCCACTTGCCCCGAATGTAATACACCCTTCAGGGCAGAGACATCTCTTAATACCCTCTCAGGGGAGAGTGGCGTTACCACCGCTACCTTGAGAACTCGCCAGAAATCATAGGTACTAAAACTTGTTCCATCCAGAGGTTCTAGCACCCTTCCTGGCTTACTCTCAAGGCTTTGTAAAAATTCTATTGCTTTGTTTATTTCTCTTAAATGTTTTTTCTTTAAATGCTTATTTCTAACTGTTTTCTTTACATGTTCTTTTAATTCTTCTAATTCATCTACAGTCAATGCGTTGAGAAACTTTATATAATTATCTGGTATCTTTTCTTGCAGTCCCAACCCTCTTCTTGCTATTACATAGGCTGCTGCTATATCTTTCGTTATCATGTATTGCGGTGCATATTTTAACATTCCTATTATTGATGTGTAAGAAGGGTCTACCTCTATTACTTCTATCCCTTCTCTTTTTGCTAGTGTTTTTATTTTTGAAAGAAGTGATTTGTAGCTAAAGTTATGTCTTATCCTTCTTGATTTTCTCCCTGAAAAATCTCCTCTTTTACCTTTTTCTTTTATTTCTAATTCTTCAATTATTATTGCTTTTCCTTTCTCTTTTGCTATTTTTACTATCTCATGAGCATATTGCCATCTGAAATATTCTTTTTTGTCCTTACTGCCACTTGCAAGCTCTGGCATTGGTATACTGCCATAGCTTATTAGATTACCTTTTTCATCTGTCTCTGCCCATGATATGTTGTCTGGATATGCATTTAAATCTATTCCTATGACTCCTTTTCCTTTTGTTATTTTTATTTTTGGATATTCTTCTTCAATAGCAAAATAGGCGTATATACTGCCGTTTTTAAGTTTTAATTCTACAGAGTAGGGTATGTTTGATTGGGCAATTTCCTGTAGAAGTTCTCCTCTGCTCTTATTCTTTTTGTAGCCTGCTTCTATTCTGGCGTATAAGTATTTTCTTTCCCCTACATTTATCCTTAAGAAAGTGCCATTTTCTTTTATTTCTATTCTTGTGTTGAGATTTCCTTTTTTGCTTTTATCTCCTCTTGAATAGAGATTCCCTTTTCTTCTTTCTTGCCACTTTGTTTTTAGCTTTTGATATTCTTTCCCATTTATATGGCGCTTTTGAAGTTTTCCAAACAAGTCTCTTCCTCCAAAAATGACTTTCTTTGGATTACTCCTTAATTCTTTGGATGATTCTAATACGCTTCTTGCTTTCATTATTGCATCATCTACATACCTTGAGTTTAAATTGAAAGTTCTCGGAAGGTCCCTTTTTAATGTTTTTCTATCATAACCTTCTAGAAGCCTTTTGTATGCAAATCTCATGCAGGATGACCATCTTCTCATTAAGTTTAATATTATTTGTTTGTCTTCTTGATTTAGAAAAATGAGTTTAGCCTGTATCACTATCATGTTTTTTGCCATCCTTTTCCCCGTAAATTCTTGCTGCGAAAGATGTTACTATTGCTATTAAGTCTTCTGCTAGTTCTTTATTTGCATCTTCCTCGTTTTCTTTCCCGTTTAAAACTATAAGTTCCACCCCAAAGCTTTCCATGAAAAATTTGAGATATTCAAAACCAAACCTCGCAAGTCTATCAGGATAATTCTATTACAACTTTTTCAACTTCTCCTCTTTTTATCTTGTTCAAAAGCTTTAATAAACCTCTCCTGTTTTCATTTACCCCACTTGCTATCTCATGTATGACTTCATACTGCCATCCTTGGGAATTAGCGTATTCTTCAAGCCTTCTAATTTGATTCTTAAGATATTCTTCTTGTTTCTTTGTGGACACTCTTGCATACAAAATTACTTTAGGTTTCGGTTTTTCTTCCAGCATGCCTAATAACTTCTCTATATCTTCTTTTTTGTACCTTCTTCTTCCTTTTGGTGTTCCAACTGGGGTTATTAATCCTTCCTTTTCCCAGTTTATTAATGTAATTCTGCTTATATCATATAGCTATTTAACCTTTTTTATAGTTAATAACATTCATCATCACCCAATTAAAATTATATCATTTTTTACTACTAATTCCAACTGTTTTGACCTCCTTATGGTGAAAGGATGGGGGAATTGGAAGAAGTAGAAAAACTTTATAAAGAAATGGGAAAAGTTTTCAAAAAACTTGATACGTGGTCTTTTTATATACTGACTTCCCATGAAAGATTTGAGAAACTCTTTGGAAGAGAGGCTTCTAAAAAAAGAAAGCTTTACAATGGCATGTTAAAAGCTTACTATTATCAGTATTATGGACCAAAACCAGAAAACTAATTTTTATTGAGTTTTTTCTATGTGAGGGTTATAATAAAATATAAGATTATCGATAAAAATTGGTGGTGGAGTTATGGATAATGCAGTGAGGAAGAAAGCAAAAGAATATACATGCTAATTATGCTGTAGATGTTGAACGCATTGAATCGCTCATTGGTTCTCTTAGAGGAGATATCCTTGACTCTATTATAAGAAACTTGATACATATTTTTCAAGGTAAATAGATAGTCATGAATAAGGGAATTGACTTAAATGATAAATAGATGTAAAATATAGGTGTACAAGTGAATACAAAAAATCTTATGGTCCGAAAGGTTAAAAGGGAAGACGGGTGAAAATCCCGCGCAGCCCCCGCTACTGTGAGCGAGGATGAAGCCCTAATAAGCCACTGCTTGGCGTTCAAGAGATGTGCCGGGTGGGAAGGCAGGGTGGAAGATGAATCGCGAGCCAGGAGACCTGCCATAAGATTTCGGAAGTTCGCCTTCGGAGGGAAGGTGGAATGGAATTTTTATGCTTAATTTTGGCAAAAAAGGTCTACCTCCGTGGGGTAGACCTTTTTTTGATACTTGAAAAATTTAAATTAGGAGGGTACTTATGAGAAAATTTAAAGGTTTACTTGCTTTATTGGTAGTCTTTGCTTTAATGTTTTCACTGGCGGCTTGTTCAACAAACAATGCTACAAAGCCACAAGATACATCTCAAACAGCAACTGAAATTGTAAAAACACAGTTTCCTTTAAAAGTTACAGACTTTTTAGGAAGAGAAGTAACTATAGAGAAAGAACCCCAAAGGATAGTTTCTCTTGCGCCTTCTACAACAGAGCTTATATATGCTTTAGGAGCAGGAAATAAAGTAGTGGGTGTTACAGACTTTGACAATTATCCGCCTGAGGTCAAGGATGTACCCAAAGTGGGGGGGTTTAAAGGGCCAAATGTAGAAGCGATTACTGCTCAAAAGCCTGATATAATATTTGCTTCCACTCTTTCCGGTAAAGAGCAAATGGAATCTTTAGAAAAAATGGGTATACCCGTCGTGATGCTAGAGGCTAAAGACATTGACCAGATATACCAATCTATAAAAATAATAGGCCAAATAACAGGTACTGAGAAAAAAGGTGAAGAAATAATCAAAGAAATGCAGGACAAAATAAAAGAAATAAACGACAAAGTCAAAAACCTTCCGAAAGTCAGCGTATTTTATCTTGTCTCTCTTGACGGAAACTGGACATCTGGAAAAGGGACTTTTATTGATGAGCTCATAAACCTTGCAGGTGGCAAAAACGTTGCAGAGGATGTAAATGGTTGGGCGCAGTACAGCGTAGAAGAATTAGTCAAGAAAAATCCTGATGTGATAATAACTTCTCCTCATGCAGGGGATGTGAAAGACATTAAAAACATGGCAGGATATAAAGATACTAATGCTGTTAAAAATGACAAAGTATTTGTGATAAGCAATGACGACATAATATCAAGAGCTTCTAATAGAATTGTTTTAGGACTTGAAGAAATCGCAAAATTCTTACATCCGGAGGCATTTAAGTAAAGTGGGAGTAAAAAAAGGGATATATTTTGGTACAGCCTTTTCACTGCTTGTCTTTACCATGATTTTATCAATTTCTGCAGGGGCGGTAAAAATACCCCTGCAGGAGATTTTAAATGTTTTTTTGTGCGGTGGCAGTGAAACCTCTAGGACAATAATCCTTAATTTAAGACTTCCAAGAGCTATTGAATCTGCGATTGTAGGAATGGGACTTTCTGTTGTTGGGACATTTTTTCAAGGGCTTTTGAGAAATCCAATGGCAGACCCTTATGTATTGGGTGTATCATCAGGAGCGGCTTTTGGAGCTACTATTGCGATAATATTAGGACTTGGAATATTTGGACTTAGTTTTATGGCATTTATTACTTCTTTAATGACTGTATTTTTTGTATACACTATTTCTAAAACTGGCACAAGAGTATCTATGACTACAATGTTATTGGCAGGTATAGCTATAAGTGCTTTTATGTCTGCAATTATCTCTCTCATGATGCTTTTAAACCATGATGAGTTTTCTCGAATTGTTTTTTGGACTATGGGAGGATTTAGCCTCATAAATTGGAATAGTGTGGTCTTTACTACTCCTATAATAGTAATTGGCTCTTTTGTGATGTATGTATTTTCAAGGGATGTAAATGCTATATTGACAGGAGAAGAAGTTGCCGAACATTTAGGTGTCAACACAGAACTAGTCAAGAAAATAATTCTTATTACAGGGTCTTTGGTGACTGCAACTGCTGTGTCAGTTGGTGGAATTATAGGTTTTGTGGGACTTATTGTGCCTCATATATCAAGGCTTATTGTAGGACCTGACAATAGAATTCTTGTACCTTTTAGTGCTATATCAGGAGCGATATTTTTAACTTTTGCAGACTTATTAGCACGAATTATTTTAAAGCCAATGGAAATTCCAATTGGGATAATTACAGCAGCATTTGGAGGACCATTCTTTTTATATCTGTTAATAAAGAGCAAACAAAAAAGTGAAGGAATGTGATGATATGGCTATTTTACAGGTGGATAATTTGCACTTTTCTTATGAAGAAAAGGAAGTTTTAAAAGGAATAGATTTTACCATAAACAAAATATGGTTTTAGGAATAATAGGAGCTAATGGCAGTGGTAAGACTACTCTTTTAAAAAATATATCAGGCTATTTAAAGCCAGCAGCTGGGGATGTCTTTATATTAGGGAAAAATATCAAAGACTTTACTATAAAAGAAAAGGCAAAATATATAGGGTATGTGCCTCAAGATATAGTTTACGACTTTGAATTTAGCTGTTATGACGTGGTAATGATGGGAAGAATTCCTTATCTTAAAAGGTTTCAGTCGGAGAAAAAAGAGGACAGAGATATTGTAAGAGAGTGCATGGAAATTACAAATACATGGCAGTTTAAAGACAAAAGCATAAAAGAGTTAAGCGGCGGTGAGAGGCAAAGAGTGTATATAGCAAGGGCATTAGCACAAAAAGCTCGAATTTTACTCATGGATGAGCCAGTTTCTCAACTTGATATAAAATACCAAGTTGAAATACTGTCTCTTGTAAAAGATTTATCCTTAAAAGGGATACTTGTAATTATTGTGCTTCACGATATTAACCTCGCTTCACAGTTTTGTGATGAGATTTTCATAATGAAAGAAGGCAAAATAATAGCATCTGGGTCTCCCGGAAATGTTTTAACATTGAACAACATAAAATCAGCCTTTTCAATAGATGTGGAAGTGTTTGAAAATCCCATCACCCATACTCCTTACGTCATTCCATCGCTAAATGGAAAGGAGCAACTCAAAGTTGTGTAAAGCTTTAATGATTGCAGGCACCCATTCAGGAGCAGGTAAAACTACTGTAAGCCTTGGAATTATGGGAGTGCTGTCAAAAAGGTATAAAGTTCAGCCTTTTAAAGTAGGTCCAGATTATATAGATGCTGCTTATCACCGATATGTCACAGGGAATTTTTCCTGCAATCTCGACTTGTACCTGTTGGGGGAACAAAACCTTAAGTCGCTTTTTTACAAAAATGCCTGCAATGCTGACATTTCTATAATTGAAGGTGTTATGGGAATGTACGATGGGATTGATACTACAAAAAAGGGGAGCAGTGCTGACATTGCGAAAATTTTAGATATTCCTGTGATTTTAGTTGTAGATGCTTCTTCTATGGCGACAAGTGTATCAGCTTTAATAATGGGTTATATGCACTATGACAGGGAAGTAAAAATTAAAGGGGTGATATTAAATAAAGTTGGAAGTGAAAAACACTATGCCCTTTTGAAAGAATGCATAACAAGAGATTTAGGTATTGAGGTTTTTGGCTATCTTCCAAAGGATCCAAAATTAGATTTGCCAGAAAGACACTTAGGCCTTGTACCGATATATGAGATGCCAGAAATTAAACACAAGTTTGATACCTTATATGATTATATTGAAAAATACATTGATATAGAAAAAATTCTTAATGTAAGTGTAATTGACTGTTCAAATACATTTAGAAACACGATTGGTGAGGGCCATGATTTAAAAAGGGTAAAAATAGGGTATGCGTTTGATGAGGCTTTTAATTTTTATTACAAAGAGAGTTTGGAATTTTTTGAAGAAATGGGAGCAGAGCTTGTACCCTTTAGTCCTCTTAAAGATTATAAATTACCAGATGAAATATCGGGTTTGTACATAGGGGGAGGATTTCCAGAGGTTTTCGCGGAGAGGCTTAATAAAAACAAAAAAATGTTGAAATCGGTTAAAGATGCAATAGATTCAGGTATGCCTGCATATGCAGAGTGTGGCGGCTTTATGTATCTTACAAAAAGCATAACAGATTTACAAGGAAATACTTTTGAAATGGCAGGAATTTACGATTTTGAAACTGTCATGACAAAAAGGCTTCAGAGATTTGGCTATGTTGAGGCAGAAGTTATTGAAGATAACATCCTTTTTAGAAAAGGGGATAAAATAAAAGGGCATGAGTTTCACCACTCAATAATAAAAGGTTTTTCACAGAAAGCCTCATACGTTGTGCATAAACCGGGAAAAGAAAACGCTTGGGAATGTGGATTTGTGCATAAAAATTGCCTAGCGACGTATGTTCACATAAATTTATACACATATAAAGAGGCTGTCAAGAGGTTTGTTGACAAATGTGTTCAATACCGAAACTCAAATGCTTTTCAGGAGGATTAATATGGCACTTAAATTGATGATACAAGGGACCGCATCGTCTGTTGGCAAAAGCTTGTTGGTTGCCGCTTTTTGCAGAATTTTCAAGCAAGATGGTTACAGAGTAGCCCCTTTTAAGTCTCAAAATATGGCTTTGAATTCCTATATAACCGATGAAGGACTAGAAATAGGAAGAGCACAAGCTATGCAGGCGGAAGCGGCAGGAGTTAAGCCTTCTTATCACATGAATCCAATACTTCTAAAGCCCAGTTCTGATAAAAAAAGCCAAGTTGTTTTAAGAGGCAAAGTTTATAAAAACATGTCTGCAGCCGAATACCACCAATTTAAGCCACAGCTTTTAAAGTTTATTAAAGAGGACTTTGATTTTCTTGCAAGTCAAAATGACATTGTAGTAATAGAAGGCGCTGGAAGCCCTGCAGAAATAAATTTAAGAGATAGAGATGTCGTAAACATGGGTATGGCAGAGATGGTAAATGCACCAGTACTTCTTGTAGGAGATATTGATAAAGGAGGTGTATTTGCTTCAATAGCTGGCACTTTGCTCCTTTTAAAAGAAAATGAGAGAAATCGCATTGAAGGTGTACTTATAAACAAGTTTAGAGGAGACATTGAAATATTAAAGCCAGGTTTGGAGATGTTAGAAAACATTGTACACAAAAAGGTTTTAGGTGTTGTCCCTTATATGGATGTGCACATTGATGAAGAGGATGGGGCGACGGAGAGATTTTATCGTAGGAATACAGAAGGAGATATAGAGATTGCAGTTATAAATCTTCCCCACATATCGAATTTTACGGATTTTGAACCTCTTGCTAAAGTTCCCGGAATAAAGCTTCGCTATGTGAATAAAGGGGAAAGGATTGGAGATTGTGATGTTGTTATAATTCCGGGAACAAAAAACACAATTGGAGATTTGCAAGCATTAAAAGAATATAGGATTGATAAGGAAATTTTTGAAATGAGAAAAAAGGTAAATTTATAGTCGGCATTTGTGGAGGATACCAAATGCTGGGAAAAGTCATTAAAGACCCGGGAAGAATTGAAAGTACAACTTCAGAAATTGAGGGACTGGGACTTTTGGATATAGAGACTGTAATTGAAAATGAAAAGACAACAACCCAAATTAAGGCGGTTATTCGCAATAATTTACCATCAATATTATCACCTCTTAGAAATATTGCTGTAGAGGGATATGAAATACACATGGGGCAAAGTCGAATTTTGGGAGATTGTCAGCCTTTTTCAGTAATAACTCATAGAAATGGAGAAAAAATCGAAGTCTATGACGGTTGTATAAGCGATGATGGAAAAGTGTTTGGAACTTACATACACGGAATTTTTGAAAACAGAGAGTTTGTCAGGGAATTTATAAATATTGTGAGAAAATCAAAAGGACTTTCTCCTATAGAGGAAATTATTGATTACAAAGAATTTAAAGAAAGAGAATATGATAAGCTTGCAGATATTGTGAGAAAAAGTATCGACATGAAAGAAGTCTATGAAATTATGGAGAGGTATAAAGATTAATGGAAGTGGTATTAGCCTACTTATTAGATTTGTTGATAGGAGACCCTGAAGGATATCCTCATCCTGTAAGAATTATAGGGAGAGTGGTATCACATTTAGAGAGTATACTTAGAAAATATGCTAAAAGTGACAGAGCTTTAAAAATAGCAGGTTTTATACTGTGTGGACTTACAGTAACTTTGGCATTTGCAGCAACATATGTACTACTTTATATTGCAGGACTTATACATCCATATTTAAAGTATGCTTTAGATGTTTTAATTATATATACCTGCCTTGCTACAAAAGACCTTGGTAAAGCTGCTGGAAGAGTATACGAAGCGTTGGCAAAGGGTGATATAGTTGAAGCAAGAAGAAGATTATCTTATATAGTCAGTAGGGATACAGATAGGCTTGATGTTGAGAATATATCCAGAGGAGCGATAGAAACAGTTGCAGAGAATATATCAGACGGTATAATAGCCCCTATGTTTTACGCGTTTATAGGAGGTGCGCCGCTGGCTATCTTTTATAAGGCAGCAAGCACTCTTGATTCTATGGTAGGCTATAGAAATGAAAAGTACCTCGATTTAGGATTTGCTTCTGCAAAACTTGACGACATATTAAATTTTATCCCTGCTCGCATAACAGGTTTTTTGATTGTTATAGCTGCTTTTCTCTTAGGCTATGATTATAAAAATAGTTGGAGGATTTTTTTAAGAGATAGGTTTAAACATCAAAGTCCAAACAGTGCTCACGGAGAAGCAGCAGTTGCCGGTGCTTTAAATATACAACTGGGAGGGCTTAATTATTATTTTGGAAAGCCTGAAATTAAACCAACTCTTGGGGATGGAAAAGAAAAAATTACCCCCCAACATATAAAAGACAGCATCAAAATAATGTACATGACTTCATTTTTGGGGCTTGTAGTATTTTATATAGGGAGGAGATTGATGTGAAAGAAAAAGCAAATACATTAAAAAATGTAAAGACTCTTACTCTTGTTGCTATGCTTATAGCCTTAAGTGCAGTAGGTGCTCTCATAAAAGTTTTTAACACAGTTGCTTTCGATTCAATGCCAGGATACTTTGCCGCATTATACCTTGGAGGTTGGTATGGAGCCCTTGTGATAAGTTTAGGGCATATGCTTACAGCAATTACTTCTGGATTTCCTTTAGGGCTTACAAATCACATATACATAGCAGTGCAAATGGCATTATATGCCTATTTGTTTAAATTTTTTTATCGAAAATTTAACATCTATATTGCAGTAATCGCTGCTACGATATTAAATGGTCCTGTTGCAACCCTTTTGTTTGTGCCTATATTTGGATGGGGATTTTTTTGCGGCATGGGTACTTCCCCTAACAATTGCGTCATTTGCAAATGTATTTCTTGCAGCATTGGTTTACAAAGCGATACCGAAAAGGAGTAGGGAATAAAAAGTGATTGAGAGATACAGAGATTTAGTTGTAATTTATGAAAATGATGTAGCATATGTGATATCTTGTGACAGCCTCGGAGCAATAGGGAATAAAGAGCATGATGTGTTAAAAGTTGATGAAGAGATTGTAGGAAGGACTACTGTAAAAGTGGCTCTTTCGGAAGTACTATGTGTAGGAGCAAAACCCTTAGTCATATCCGATACTTTATCCGTTGAAATGAATCCAACAGGGCAAAAAGTTTTAAGAGGCATAAAAAGCGAGCTTGAAGAGAACGGACTTTCAGACGTAGTTTTTACAGGAAGTACTGAAGAAAATTTTCCCACATCTATGACAGGTATAGGAATCACTGTAATAGCAAAAGCAAATATTGGGGACTTAAAAATAAAAAAGTCAAAACAGGTATGCATGTTTCTATTTTAGGTTATCCACGTGTAGGAAGTGAAGTTTTAAGCTCAAACGATGTGCTTACATTGAAAGACTACGTAAAAATTTCCAACTCAAAAGAAATAGTGGAAGCAATACCTGTGGGTTCAAAAGGGATAAAATATGAAATTGGCATATTAGAGAAGATATCAGGATTAAAGGTGGAGGCGAATTTTCCACAACATCTTGATGTATTAAAATCAGGGGGGCCTTCTACCTGCTGCCTTGTAGTCCACAGTGAGGAAGATACAGCCTCTATTAAAGGACTGACAGATAAACCCTTAACATATGTCGGAGTGCTGATTTAGCGTAAATGAAAGAAGGTGTTTAAATGAGGCCTTATGAGCATGGCGGAAATGTTTATGACTATGAAGGAGAAATAATCGATTTTAGTTCAAATATAAATCCTCTTGGGGTGCCGGAATGGATTTTTGATATTATCAAAAAAGTTGATTTAACGAAATATCCGGATATAAAATATCGAAAACTTAAAGAGGCTATTTCACAGCATGTGGGGTATTCACAAGAAAATATAATTGTTGGGAATGGTGCGACAGAGCTCATACATCTTTTTGTGAGAGCATTTAAGGTGAAAAGACCCCTCATTCCGTCTCCTGCTTTTTTGGAATATGAAAGGGTAGTCTACATAAACGGTGGTGAACCGATATATTTCAGGCTGGAAGAAGACTATGGGTTTAAAGTAAATCTCGCAAAGCTTCTTTCACAAATGGAAGAGGCGGATTCTTTAATCATTGGGAATCCTAACAATCCTACAGGACAAGCCATAATTAGAGAGGAAATAGGAATTTTATTAAAAAAAGCGGAGATTTTGAATATACCTGTCATGATAGATGAAGCTTTTATTGAATTTATGAAAGACTATAAAAATTATGAAGCTTTACCTCTTGCAAAAGAGCATGATAAATTGTTTATTGTAAGAGCTGTCACAAAATTTTTTGGCATGCCAGGGCTGAGATTGGGGTACGGGATTGGAAGTCCTTCTTTGATACAAAAGTTAGAAGAATACAAAGAACCTTGGACAGTAAATGCTCTTGCAGATGCTGTGGGGAGAGAAATATTTAAAGATGAAGCTTATATAGAAAAAACAAGGGAATATGTAAATAAAGAAATAGAGTATATGCTTTATGCTTTAAGAAAAATTGATTATTTAGTTGTTTTTGATACAAAAGTAAATTTTATATTGTTAAAGTTAAGAACAGGAAGGGTAAATGACCTTAAACAAATACTTTTAAAAAAAGGAATTCTCATAAGAGATGCTTCTAATTTTAGGTATCTTGATAAAAGCTTTTTTAGAGTTGCTATAAAAAGACATGAAGACAATGAAAAATTGATACAGGCTTTGAAAGAAATAGATATAAAAGATTTAGTAGAAGATAAAGAAAGGGTTGTAATATAATGAGCCTTGTTATGATCACAGGTGGTGCAAGGTCTGGCAAAAGTGAATTTGCTGAAAAATTGGCTTTAGAAAAAGGAGGAAACAGTGTCCTTTATATAGCTACTTCTATTCCTTTTGACGAAGAAATGAAGGAAAGAGTCAAAAGGCATAAAGAGAGAAGATCTTCTGCTTGGCAGACGAAAGAGGTCTATAAAAATCTATACAGTGTAATTGCAGAAAGCAGTGCGAAAGTCGCATTGATTGACTGCCTTACAGTTATGATTACAAACCTATTAATGGAAGTTGACTTAACATGGGAGAAAGTAGAGTTGAAGGAGATTGATAACATAGAAAAGCAAATTGCTGACGAAGTAGATAAGATATTAAGTGCTAAGAAGGATTTTAAAGGGGATATAATTCTTGTGACAAATGAAGTGGGAATGGGATTAGTGCCCGAATACAAACTGGGCAGGATATTTAGAGATATAGCAGGCAGGATGAATAAAAAAGTGGCAGATGCTGCAGATGAAGTTTATTTAATGGTTTCAGGAATACCTCTTAAAATAAAGGGATAATTGAAAGGGATGCAATATCCTTATGGATGAAATTAAAAGATTGGTACTTGCGATGCAGTTTATGACACGCCTTCCTATACCAATAGAAATTGATGTTGAAAAAAGAGAGTTTTATAGAATAGCATCTTATTTTCCAATAGTCGGAATTGTTATAGGAGGTATCCTTTCACTTTTGTATATTGCTTTAAAGGATTTCTTTTCCCGGGAAATTGTAATGACTTTTATTGTAGCTTTTTCTTATGTTTTAACAGGAGCAATGCATATTGACGGGCTTGCAGATACCTTTGATGGTCTTTTCAGCAATAAAGATAAAGAGAGAATGCTTGAGATAATGAGAGATTCAAGGCTTGGCACAAATGGAGTCTTAGTTTTAGTTTTTATGGTTATTTTAAAGATATTATTTCTCACCAATATACACGAAAATATTACTTTAACAGCACTTTTAATTACCCCAATTATTGGGAGATTGTCAATTGTGTTTTCTATGATGATAAGTAAATCTGCAAGAGGTGGAGAAGGCCTTGGAGGACTCATGCTGGGGAAAGTAGGGATAAGGGAATTTGCCATAGCTTTTGTTATTTCAATTGCTACAAGCTATTTTATACTGCCTTTAGCGGTTTTTGTAAAAATACTTACTATATCGCTTTTTGTTACTTATATTGTTTCAAAATATATTTCGCTGAGAATAGGTGGTATGACTGGGGATACTCTCGGTGCAGTAAATGAATTGGCAGAGCTTACTGCACTTATTTGCTTTGTAAGTGTGTCATTATAAAAAAGGAGAGATTTTTATGGGAAAAGGATTATTAATAATAGCACATGGAAGTCGTGTTGAAGAGACTAAAGATGTAGTTACTATGGTTGTAGAAAAAATAAAGAGCCTAAAAAATACCAAAGATGTAAAGGCAGGTTTTATGGAATTTAACGAGCCTGATATATCTACTTCCATAAGAGAATTTGTCGAAGAAGGAATTTACGATATCATAGCAGTTCCTATGTTTTTATTTGAAGGAAACCATGTGTTACATGATATACCTGAGGTTTTTGGAAAAGAAAAGAAAAATATCCGGGTTTAAAGATTAAGTTTGCAAAGTCTATAGGGTATGATGACAGGATCGTAGGCCCACAAGCAAAGGAGAAGGAAGTATTGCTTATGAGATTGCAAAGCCTTATATAAAAGGCGATGTAGTATTTATGGAATTTCCCATGACCTACTCAAAAGAAGACCTCAAAACAAAGTGGGAAGAAAATGTTAAAAAAATCAAAGAGTTGCTTGATGAGGGGAAAGACGTAGCTTTTATAACAATAGGAGACCCCATGATTTACAGTACCTACATATACATTTTAAAAGGAATTGAGGATTACGAAGTAGAGACGATTCCTGGAATTACCTCCTATAGTGCAGCTGCCTCAAGGTTAAATATCCCAATTGCGGAGGGAAACGAGACTTTTGCAGTGATTTCATCAGGAGATGTGACGGAAATTTCAAAAGCTCTTGATATGTTTGATAACGTGGTATTAATGAAAATTTCGAGAAGATACGAGGAAATAGTAAATCTTCTAAAAGAAAAAAGCTTCAAAGGATACCTTGTGATAAAGTGCGGCCATAAAGAGGAAAAAATATCCTACGACCTTGATAGATATATAGGGAAAAAGATAGATTATTTGTCACTCATTATTACAAAGAAGGTGAAGTAGCTGTAGTTTATTTTATTGGTGCAGGACCAGGTGACCCTGAACTTATAACATTAAAGGGGATGAAAATAATACAGGCTTGTGATGTCATCATATACGCAGGGTTACTTGTCAATAAAGAGATATTGAAATACGCAAAACCAGAGGCTGAAATTTACGATAGCGCTTTAATGAATCTTGATGAAATAATTGAGCTTATGGTAAAATCTTATAATGAGGGGAAAGATGTAGCGAGAATACACACAGGAGATCCTGCTATTTACGGTGCCATACATGAACAGATTAGAAGGCTGGAAGAAGAAAATATAGATTATGAAGTAATTCCCGGTGTTAGTTCTTTTTTGGCAGCAGCGGCAGTTTTGAAAAAAGAGCTGACGATTCCTGAAATAACCCAGACGGTTATTATAACACGAATAGGCGGAAGGACAAAAGTACCTCCAAAAGAAGACTTAAAAGATTTATCCCGCCACAAAGCTACAATGGCGATATTTTTAAGCGTGCAGGACATTGACAAAGTTGTTTTAGAGTTGAAAGAGGGTTATGAAGAGACTACACCTGTATCAGTTGTGTACAAAGCTACTTGGGAAGACCAAGTGATTGTTACAGGCACTCTCAATGACATTTCACAAAAGGTCAAATCAAAGGGAATAAATAAAACAGCCATGATACTTGTAGGAGATTTTTTAAAAGATGTAACGTCTTATTCAAAGCTTTATGATAAGGAATTTTCTCATAGCTTCAGGAAGAAGGAAGATTTATGAGAATAGCGATAATCGCTCTTACAAAAAACGCATCAAAGTTGGCGAATGAGATTGGCCAAAAATTAAAAGGGGATGTGTATGTAAAAGAAAAATACACAATCCCTGAAGGCTACGCAATAGAAGGAGATTTTATAGACTTTGTCCATAAAATATTCAGAAAATATCAAGGGTTGGTCTTTGTAATGGCTACAGGGATTGTGGTAAGGGCAATGCAGGGGTTGTGAAGGATAAATTTACTGACCCTGCTGTTGTGGTAGTAGACGAAAAGGGAAGTTTGCCATAAGCCTTTTGTCCGGACATGTGGGAGGTGCAAACAGGCTTGCGCTCAAAGTGGCTTCTATAATTGGAGCGCAGCCTGTCATAACAACTGCAACAGATGTAGAGGGAGTCATATCCCTTGACGTTATTGCTAAGGACTACGGGTACCAAATTGAAAATAAAGAAGATTTAAAAAAAGGTTAGCGCCGCCTTTGTAAATGGAGAAAATGTACGTTTTATCCTTGATGAAGATGTAGAGAAAATACCTTTGCTAAAAGATTATGTAAAAAACGAAGATGACCGTCAAGTTGACGCTTTTGTTTACATAACTGACAAAGAAATAAAAAAACCGTTAGAAAAACCTTATGTCATATTAAGGCCTAAAAATATAGTTATTGGTTTAGGATGCAAAAAAGGAATAGCTTTTGAGAATTTGTTCCTCTTAGTGGGGGAATTAAAGTTCACAAAGGGGCACTGGATGAACTAAGCCTCATTGATTTTATTTATAAAAACAACATAGACATTGTAGTTGATGCAACGCATCTTTTTGCAAAAGATATAAGCATAAATGCTATAAATGCCTATAACAAAACTGGCATCAAGTATATAAGGTATGAAAGAAAAAACCTATATTACTACAATGCCATTGTAGTTGAAAGTTTTGAAGAGGCAGCAGAAGAATGTAAAAAATACGGCAGCATTTTTTTGACTGTAGGTAGTAAAAACCTCGAAAAATTTAGGGTTCTCTGGGAAATAGGAAAAAAGGTGACGGCAAGAGTGCTTCCTTTAAGTAGCGTCATAAAAAAGTGTGAAGATTTGGGATTAAAACCCAAAGATATAATAGCGATGGAAGGCCCTTTTACCAAAGAGCTTAATTATCAAATGTTTAAAGAAAGAAATGCGGAAGTGGTTGTGGCAAAAGAAAGTGGCATTGTGGAAGGAGTATTAGAAAAATTTGAAGCTGCTAAAATGCTGGGTATTCCTGTAATTTTAATAAAAAGGCCTGATATAAATTATCCTGTTGTAGTAACAGATGTTGATAGTCTCATAAATGAGGTGACAAAAAGTGGACATAAACAATATTAAAATGGTGGGAGTAGATAAGGATACTCCTTTAGAATTGAGAGAAAAAGTTTCTTTTAAAGATATTGGAGAGGCATTAATAAAATTAAAAGAGTTGGGACTGGAGGAGGTTGTAATACTTTCCACCTGTCACAGAAGTGAAATTTACTTCTATTCACAAAAAATATCCACGGATGAAGTAAAAGATTTTTTCATAAATTACTTTGGCTTAAAAGAAGATTTCATAAAATATTTAAGGCAAATTTACGGACTTGATGCAGTGGAACACATTTTTAGAGTTGCCTGTGGACTTGAATCTATGGTAGTAGGTGAAGACCAAATATTGTCACAGGTGAAGGAAGCTATAGATACCGCACAGACTTTCAACTCTTCCGGAAAGATACTTTTTAAACTCTTTAGAGATGCAGTAACTCTTGGGAAAAAAGCTCGTACAGATACGGGTATAAAAGATCTGGCTTTGTCTATAAGCTATATTGCAGTTAAATTTGTTCAAGAAGTATTTAAGGATATAAAAGGCAAAAAGGCTTTTGTGATAGGTCTTGGCGAGATGGGGCAAAATGCTATGAAAAATCTCATAGATAAGGGTGCTGATGTATTTGTTACAAACAGGACTTTTTCAAAAACCATCCAATTAAAGGAGCAAATTCCAGAGATACATGTTGTGCCTTATGAACAAAAATATCTTTACATTGCCAGTAGTGATATTGTAATAAGTGCCACAAATGCTCCTCATTATACGATAAGTTATGAAAAGTTCAAAGAAGTTTACAATGGAAGAAAAATTTGCATGGTAGATATAGCTCTTCCTAGGGATATAGACCCAAGAATAGGACAAATAGAAGGGGTAAGTCTTTATACTATTGACGATTTAAAAAAGACAGCGGAGGAAAACAAAAAAGAGAGGCTTTTACTCATTCCCGTTATTGAAAAAATGGTGAAAGAGGAAGTGGATAAATTTGAAAAATGGTACAAAACACTTGAAATAGAGCCTTATATAAAAGAAGTAAGTAGATATGCCAATGAAGTTTATAACACAGAATTTCAAAGAATTGTAAATAAATTGACTGACGTATCTGAAAAAGACAAGGAAAATATAAAAATCGCTTTAAAAAGAGTTGCAAATAAAATGGCTAATAAAATGATAACGTACCTTAAAGAAAACGCCTATTAGAATCTGGAGGTAAAGATGAAAAAAGTTATAAAAGTCGGCACAAGGTCAAGTGAATTGGCTTTAAAGCAAACTGCAATGGTTATAAATGAAATAAAAAAGTTTAGGCAGGATTTTGAATTTGAAATAGTAAAGATAACCACACAAGGGGATGCATTAATTGACAAACCTGTTAGTGAAATAGGGGGAAAAGGGGTTTTTGTAAAAGAAATAGAAAGTGCATTGCTCAAAGGCGAAATTGACATGGCAGTCCACAGCATGAAGGACATGCCTTATGAAATACCTAAAGGGCTCAAACTCATGGCAGTTTTAAAAAGAAAAGACCCAAAGGATGTGTTTGTTTCAAGAGATGGTACGCAATTTATGGATTTAAAAGAAGGGGCTAAAATTGGGACCAGCAGTTTAAGAAGGCAAGTGCAGCTTAAAGCTTTAAAGCCAGACATACAGATTGTTCCAATAAGAGGTAATGTGAGGACGAGGCTCAAAAAAATGGAAGAACTAAACCTTGACGGCATTGTTTTGTCAGCGGCGGGTTTGCACAGGTTAGGATTGGAGAATATTATTACTGAGTATTTTCCACCTGATGTAGTTGTACCAGCACCTTGTCAGGGAATTCTTGCAGTAGAAATTGCAGAAAGTTTTGATAATATATTTCAAGAGTTTTATCCCTACATTGTTGATAGAAAAACATTTTTTGAGGCTTCTGTTGAAAGGGAACTTCTAAAAGCCTTTGGAGTTAATTGTAGACAGCCTTTTGGTGCCTATGCCCAATACAGAAAAGAGGAAGACGAAGAAAAAATAAACATAAAAGTTGCTTATCAAAAAGAGAATAAGCTTTTAAAAAGTGAAGTGACTGGCTTAATTGAAGAAACCGATAAAATGATAGAAAAGCTTATTGAAGAATTTGGAGGTATATGATGTCAGGGACTGTATATTTGATCGGAGCAGGACCTGGAGATATTGGGCTTTTAACATTGAGAGCAGTCGAACTAATAAAAAATGCAGATGTGCTGGTGTATGATAGGCTCATTAATGAAGATATTTTAAAAATGGCAAAAAAGGATGCAGAGCTTATTGATGTTGGAAAGTTTCCGGATAATCACAAAGTACCTCAAAATAAAATAAACGAAATAATTGCGAAAAAGGCCCTTTCTGGCAAAAAAGTAGCGAGAATTAAAGGAGGAGACCCATTTGTATTCGGAAGAGGTGGCGAAGAGGCTGAATACCTTTCACAAAAAAGGATACCTTATGAGGTAGTGCCAGGCATAACATCTGCAGTGGCTGTCCTATCCTATGCAGGAATTCCTGTAACTCATAGAGATTTAAGCTCTTCATTTCACGTAATAACGGGTCATGAATGGGAAGGGAAAGATAAAAACCTCGATTGGGGGGTCATATCAAAACTCGAGGGGACACTTGTATTTCTCATGGGGATAAAAAATATAGAAAAAATTGTGCAAAAACTTCTTAATTACGGCAAAGATCCTCATACACCAGCAGCAGTAGTAATGGAAGGCACTACTCCAAAGCAAAAAGTTGTAACTGGGAAACTCATTGATATTCCAAGTCTCGTCCGAAAAGAAGGAATAAAAAATCCGGGAGTTTTTGCTGTAGGAGATGTTGTGGCATTAAGGGATAGATTAAAATGGTACGAAAACAAAAAGCTTTTTGGAAAAAGGATTTTGCTTACAAGGACCTATGAACAGTCACAGCAGATGAAAAAAATTTTGAGCGAAGAGGGAGCAGATGTTGTTGTTTGTCCTACTATTAAAATCACGCCGTTTTTAGATAATATAGTAAAGTTTTTGGAAGAAATACATAAATTCGATTATGCTGTATTTACAAGTGTAAATGGCGTTTGGAGTTTTATTGAAGCTTCCCGAGAAAAAAGGTTTGATTTAAGAAATTTAAGTATTAAAGTAGTAGCGATAGGAAGTAAGACTGCGGAAGCTTTAGAAAATATTTTTATATATCCAGATATAATTCCTGAGGAATACACTTCATACTCTTTGGCAAATGCACTTAAAAAACATGTTGAAGGAAAAAACATAGCGCTTTTGACTTCTCAGATAGGTGGGGATATATTGATGGAAAGCCTAGGAAATTGCGCTAACGTACAAAAAATTGTCGCATATAAAAATGAACCAAATTATGAAATAAAGGGAAAGCTTATAAGTGAACTCCGCAAAGGAATAGATATTGCTGTATTTACAAGTTCCTCTACTTTTAATTATATGCATCAATTAATAGGAGACGAAATAAATCTTCTAAAAAACTCTAAAATAGCTGCAATAGGACCTGTAACAAAGAAAGCTATACAGGATAAAGGATTTAATGTAGACATAATGTCAAGTGAATACACAACGGAAAAACTTATTGAAGAAATATTAAAAAACTATCAAAACCAATAGAAAGAGGAGATAAAATGGATTTGGTAAAAAGGCCAAGAAGGCTTAGGATGAACAGCATTTTAAGGGATATGATAAGAGAAACTTCTTTAGATGTAGGCGACCTTATATATCCTCTTTTTGTTGTGCCAGGAGATAATATAAAAGAAGAGATAGATTCAATGCCGGGTGTTTACCATTTTTCTATAGATTTGCTTGTAGAAGAGGTTAAAGAAGTGCGTGACCTTGGAATTCCTGCTATTTTACTTTTTGGTGTGCCTTCATATAAAGATGAATTGGGGTCAGAGGCTTACAGTGAGGAAGGTATCGTTCAAAAAGCCGTAAGAGAAATAAAAGAAAAAGTGCCAGAAATTGTGGTAATAACAGATGTGTGTATGTGTGGGTATACAACTCATGGACACTGTGGTATTGTTGAAAATGGCCAAGTTCTAAATGACAAAACAGTAGACTACATAGCTAAAATAGCCTTGTCCCATGTTGAGGCAGGGGCGGATATTGTAGCGCCTTCTGACATGATGGATGGAAGAGTAGCTGCCATAAGAAAGCTTTTAGATAGTAAAGGATTTGTAAATACACCTATTATGGCTTACAGTGCTAAATACGCTTCCTCTTTTTATGGACCTTTTAGGGAAGCAGCCCATTCTGCTCCACAATTTGGCGATAGAAAGTCTTATCAAATGGACTATGGAAACTCCAATGAAGCTTTAAGAGAAATAGCTCTTGACATTGAAGAAGGAGCAGATATTGTCATGGTAAAGCCGGCACTTTCTTATCTTGATATTATAAGGCGGGTAAAGGATAATTTCAACATTCCTATTGCTGCTTATAATGTAAGTGGAGAATATTCAATGGTAAAGGCGGCAGCTAAGATGGGTTGGATTGATGAAAAATCGGTAGTCTTAGAAATACTCACTTCAATTAAAAGGGCAGGGGCAGACATAGTTATAACCTACTTTGCAAAGGATGTTGCGAAATGGCTTATTACCCTGTAATGCTTAATGTAAAAACAAAAAATGCCTTGTTGTAGGGGGTGGCAAAGTTGCTCTTAGAAAAATTTTATCTCTTGTTGAAGGAGAAGCTTTAGTTACTGCCATTTCTCCTTCTTTTGATGAAGGAATAATTGAGCTTGCAGCAAAAGAAAAGGTGGAACTTATAAGACGTGAGTATCAACAAGGAGATGTAAGGGGATTTTTTGTTGCGATTGCTGCTACAGATGATGAGAAGGTAAATAAATTTGTGGCGTCAGATGGAGAAAAATACAATGTGCTTGTAAATGTGGTTGATGATAAAGACCTTTCTTCTTTTATTGTACCTGCCATTGTAAAAAGGGGAGACTTAATTATTTCTATATCTACAAGTGGCAAAAGTCCACTTCTTTCGAGAATGATAAAAGAAAAATTGGAGTCAATTTTCAATGATGACTATGAAAAACTATTACAAAAACTATATCAGAAGAGGATGGAATTAAAGGAAAAAGATTTTGCTGAAGAAGAGAAAATGGCTATTTACAGAGAAATTATTGAAAAAAGCGGGCTGTTAAAATAATTCTACGTTAAGCCTTGAGAAATGTTTTTTATCAAAAGTAAATACTTTTTTGTTTCCTGAATTTATTGCGTGGGCAGCTATATACGCATCAATAAAATCAACATTATTTTCTTTATAGCTGTTTAGAGATAGAATTAATGTGTCCCGTTCTTCTGCTTCCACAGCTTCAGAACATATAAAGGTAATAAGCGTATCAGCTATTTGATCCTTTGATATCTTGTAGAAAGACTCAAGTGTCCATACTACTTCTGCAATAGTGAGAGGAGATACGAGAAGTTTTAATTCTCCGCTGTCCGCTTTTTTCATAATTTCATACGCTTTTGCATAAAATTCTTCATTGTCCTTTAAAAGGTATCTCAAAATGACATTGGCGTCAATCCATATTTTCTCCATTGTTATTTCTCCTTACTCTTTTATTTACCCAAATTTCTTTTGTATTTTCTGTTTCTTCATCAATGCTTTTGAATTTTACTTGAGATTTTAACGTTCCACCTAATTGTGAAAGCTTTTTCTTTTTTATTAATTTCAACACTATTTCTTTGTTGTCTTGTACTATGAAGATGACGTTATCTCCTATATCAGCGCCAATTGCTTTTCTGATTTCTGCAGGCAATTGAATTTGTCCTTTGCCTGTAATTGTAGACGTAGCATGTATCATTTTTTCACCTCCACATATCTTTTACTTAGATTATAATACATGATTTATTATTTTTCAATTACTTATGATTTATTCATGAAATTTAAACAGAGAATGATAAAAATTTAGGAAGAGGTGATTCTGTGAAAACTGATAAATCGCAAAAGCTTTTTGAAAAGGCTAAAAAACTTATGCCGGGTGGTGTCAATAGCCCTGTAAGGGCTTTTAAATCAGTAGGAGCTACTCCTGTTTTTATAAAAAAGGGGCAAGGAAGTCATATTTGGGATGAAGATGGCAATGAATACATAGACTACGTTCTTTCATGGGGACCGCTAATACTTGGGCATTCACATCCACAGGTGGTAGAAGCTATTAAAAAGCAGGCACAACTTGGGACCAGTTTTGGAGCCTGCACAGAGTTAGAAGTTAAGATGGCAGAAAAAGTAATTGAGGCTGTTCCATCTGTAGAAGTTGTCAGAATGGTAAATTCAGGCACAGAAGCCACTATGAGTGCTATAAGATTGGCAAGGGGATATACGGGCAGAGACATCATTGTAAAATTTGAAGGATGTTATCACGGACATTCTGACAGCTTACTTATAAAAGCAGGCTCAGGGGCACTTACTTTTGGAATGCCTGATTCAAAGGGCGTGACAAAAGAGGTAGCAAAGAACACAATTATAGCGAGATACAATGACATCAAAATGGTAGAAGATATTTTTAAAGTTTATGGTGAAAATATCGCTGGTGTCATTGTAGAACCTGTTGCCGGAAACATGGGTACTGTTTTGCCTGATGAAGAGTTTTTAAAGGGATTGAGAGAGATTACTACAAAGTATAAATCACTTTTAATTTTTGATGAAGTGATGACAGGTTTTAGAGTGTCTTATTCAGGGGCACAAGGACTTTACAACATTATGCCTGATATTACTACGCTTGGTAAAATTATTGGTGGAGGTCTTCCTGTTGGTGCCTATGGAGGAAGAGAAGAGATTATGAGAATGGTTTCTCCTGATGGACCGGTGTATCAAGCAGGGACTTTGTCTGGCAATCCTCTAGCAATGATAGCAGGCTTTGAGACTTTAAAAATATTATCTGAAACTTCCAATATTTATGAAGAGTTAGACAAGAAAGCAGAAAAATTGTGTAAAGGGCTAAAAGAAAGCATGGTTCAAAATGGAATTGATGTTACAATAAATAGAATAGGCAGCATGATGTGCATGTTTTTTAATAAACACGAAGTAAAAGACTATGAGTCTGCGCTAAAATCAAATACTACTTTGTACGCTAAATATTTTAGAGAGATGCTTAAAAGGGGAATATACATGCCGCCTTCGCAATTTGAAACCTTCTTTTTGTCAACTGCTCACACAGATGAAGACATTGAAAAAACGATTGAAACAAGTTTTGAAGTGGCGAAAATTATAAGTTAGCAATTAGAATAAAGGCATATTCACATTTATTGACAACTATTTGCAAAATGCTCGCTCTCAGACTCCGGCGGGGTTCCGGCCACATTCGACATCCTTGTCTCAGGTGGCCGCTTCCGCCATCCATGGCTCCAGCCCCGCCTCTGTCATCACACTTGCTAAGTTTAGTTACTGCTTTGTCGCGAGTCGCATTCCTTCACAAAATGCCAATCTTGCAAAATAGTTTGTTTACAGTTTTAAGCTGCTGAAAACTCAGCAGCTTAAAACTATTCATTTTTACTTTCTTTTTGTCCTTGAGGGAAAAATTGATGTAGAATATCCAAAGATAGAGGGAAAACTACTATGTTTGACCTGTCATTAGCTATTTCTCTTAAAGTTTGAAGATACCTAAGTTGCAGAGAAACGGGTTGTGAGGCTATGATGCGGGCAGCTTCAGCAAGTTTTGCCGCTGCTTGATATTCTCCATCAGCATTTATAATTTTAGCACGGCGTTCCCTTTCTGCTTCTGCTTGTGCTGCCATGGCCCTTTGCATGCTTTGTGGTAGTTCTACATCCCTTATTTCCACAAGATTCACTTTTACTCCCCATGGCTCTGTTCCCTCATCTATAATCTCGCGAAGCCTCTTGTTTATTTCTTCTCTGTGAGATAATAATTCGTCTAAGTCAGACTGACCTAAAACGCTTCTTAGTGTAGTTTGTGCCAGCTGAGATGTTGCTCTTATGTGGTCTAAAACTTTTATAACAGCGTTGGCAGGGTCTATTACTCTGAAGTATACTACTGCATTTACTTTAACAGTAACGTTGTCTCTTGTAATTGCCTCTTGTGTTGGTACTTCCATTGTTATGACTCTCAAATCTACTTTTTGCATTCTCTCTATTATAGGAATCAAGAAAAATATTCCTGGTCCTCTTACACCTACGTAGCGCCCGAGACGAAAAATTACGCCCCTTTCGTATTCCTGTACTATTCTAATGGATGCGGAAATTAAACTTATAAGGATTATTAATAAGGTGAATAGAAATGCAAAACTCTCAATCATTTTTTTTACTGCCTCCCTCTTTTATTTTTTCAACTTTAACTGTCAAACCCTCTACTGCTGTAATGACCACCTTTTCGCCTTTTGCAATATACTCTTTAGATTCTGCCTGCCACCTTTCTCCTTCTACCAAGACTATGCCATTTGGATTAATATCACTTACTGCAATACCTATTTCACCAATTAGACCTTCTACTCCTGTGACTACTTTTCTCTTTTGAGCTTTTATAACAGCAGCTAAGAGGAAAGAAACAAAAGCTGCCATGAAAAAGGCTGTTGCGAAAACTACTCCTTTGTTTATAGTGAGCCCCATTTGGTTTCCACTAAATAACATTAAAGAGCCAAGTACGAAGGAAGTTATACCGCCCACTGCTAAAATTCCATGGCTTACCACAAAGGCCTCAGATGCCAAAAGCACAAGCCCTAATATGACAAGAAGCATTCCACTTAATTGAGCATTTAATGTTCCAAGTGTGTAGAGGCCTAAAAGTAAGCTTATTCCTCCTGCCACACCGGGAAAGATAGCCCCAGGATGATAAAGCTCCAATACAATGCCCAAGATACCAGCGCTCATGAGAAGATAAGCAATATTTGGATCGCTTATTGCAAAGAGAAATTTTTGAGCTGAAGACATTGGGAAGTATTTGATTGGACCATCAGTTTGCAAAGTTGTAATTGTGCCGTCAAAATTTTTGACTGTAAGGCCGTTTATTTTTTTTAGAAGGTCATTTAAATTAGTAGCTTTAAAATCGACTAAATGGGCATTTAATGCTTCTGTGTCAGTAAAAGATTTGCTTTCAATAACTGCCATTTCAGCATTTTTGGGGTCTCTCCCTCTGTTTTCTGCGATGCTTCTTATCCAGGCAGCAGCGTCATGAGTGAGTTTTTGCCTTTGTACATCTGATAAAGCAGAGTCGTCTTCCATTGACACAGGATGGGCAGCGCCTATTCTACTTCCAGGAGCCATTGCAGCGACATTTGCTGAAAGTGTTATGAAAGTACCAGCAGAACCCGCCCAAGCTCCTGCGGGGGAGACATATACTACAACAGGAATAGGAGAATTTAGTATTTTTGTGACGATTTTTTGAGTAGTAGAATACAAACCGCCAGGTGTGGAAAGTTCTATGACTATACAACTTGCACCATTTTTTTCTGCTTCCTGAAGACCGCTTTCAATGTAATCTGCGACAACTGGTACAATAGGGCCATCAATGGATAGTACATAAACGGGGCTTTGGGGCGGAACTGCTTTTAAAGAAGAAAGTGGCAGTATAACAAAAATTAACAAGATTATAAATAGTAAAATTTTCCTTAAATTAAACACTTTTTGTTCCCCCTTTAATAACATTTTAACATAACTGAAAAATTTTATATAGTATTTTATGTGATTGACAGAAATTTTTTTGAAAGATTTACGCCACATGAAATAGATTTAGCTATTAAGTTGGCGCCAAGATCTGTAATAACTTCTACGCTTATAAATAATACACTTTCGTGGATTTTTATCGTATTAGCTCTTTATGCTATAATCAAATGGGTATTTAGAGGAAAAGCGGATGTAGTACAATTATTTTCAATTACTGGTTATGCCTATACTCCTGTTTTAATATATTTTCTAATATGCTTTATTGCATCCTTTTTTACGGGACAACTTTATGTGAATATGTCTTTAGCTATATTTATCCCTTCTAAAAGGAACTACAATATATGGCTTTTTGAGAAGTATTGATCCCTTCATGGTGTGGCAGTTTGTTATAATAGCTATAGGAATAAAAATGTCAAGTGGAATGAAGGAAGAGCGATGTTTATTGGGTTACAGTTTTTGCGTTTCTTGTGACGGTGTTTGTGAATATTGATTATTATAAACTGCTGGATTGATATGCAAGAAATGACAGGAGGAAAGCTCGAAATCACTGACAAAAGCCCTATTTTTACGCAGCATGCTAACAAATTTATTCTTAGGGGTGAAGAAACTTAAATGAAAAATAAGAGAAAAGTAGAAGTTATTGATTATCAATCAGATTGGAAGAAAAAATTTGAAGATGAAGCAGAAATATTAAGGGAAATATTGAAAGATATAATCGTTGATATTCACCATATTGGTAGTACAGCTATTCCGAATATAAAAGCTAAACCGATAATTGATATTTTAATTGAGGTTAAAGAAATAGATAAAGTAGACCAATTTAATGACAAGCTAATTCAACAAGGCTATATTCCTTTAGGAGAAAACGGAATCCCAAATCGGAGATTTTTCATAAAAGGGGATGAGATTAATCGTACACATCATGTTCATATTTTTCAAACTGGAAATCCCGAAATTGCACGTCATATTCGATTTAGGGATTATCTAATAAATCATCCAGATGAGGCAAAAGCCTATTCTGACTTGAAAGACGAATTAGCCAAAAAGTATCCCTATAATATTGAGGAATATATTAAAGGGAAGGATCACTTTATCAAAGAGATTGATCAAAAGGCAACGAAAGAACGATAGACAAGGGGACGGTTCCCTTGCCTATCCTTTTTATAATATTTCTTCTAATGTCTTTTTAATTTCAATGAGGAAACTTTCTGTATTTACAACAGTTTTATTTGGCAAGTCAGAAAGCATAGCTAAGTCTTTTGTCATTATGCCCTTTTCAATTGTCTGAAGGGATGCTTTTTCAAGTTTATCTGCGAAGTTTACAAGGTCTTCTATTCCGTCAAGTTCTCCTCTCTTTTTCAAAGCACCTGTCCATGCGAAAATTGTAGCAATAGAATTTGTAGAAGTTTCTTCTCCTTTAAGGTATTTATAATAATGCCTTGTAACTGTTCCATGAGCTGCTTCAAATTCGTATTTACCATCAGGAGATACCAGTACAGAAGTCATCATGGCGAGGCTTCCAAATGCTGTTGCTACCATATCTGACATCACATCGCCGTCATAATTTTTGCATGCCCAAATCATTCCGCCTTCAGACCTTACAATTCGAGCTACGGCATCGTCAATAAGGGTATAAAAATATTCAATTCCTGCTTCTTCAAATTTTTCTTTATATTCATTTTCATATATTTCCTGGAATATGTCTTTAAATCTGTGGTCATATATTTTTGATATGGTGTCTTTGGTCGCAAACCACAAATCCTGCTTGGTGTCTAAGGCATAGTTAAAACATGCTCTTGCAAAACTCTTTATTGATTCATCAGTGTTGTGCATGCCGAGGATAACTCCAGGACCTTCAAATTCATGTATTGTCTGCTTTGACACTTCACCACTTTTTGATACGAAAACAAGTTCTGCTTTTCCTTTATTTTCGACTCTGTATTCCACATCTTTATAAATGTCTCCATAGGCATGCCTTGCAATTGTAATGGGCTTTTTCCATGTTTTTACGAGAGGTTTGATACTTTCTACAATAATAGGTGTGCGAAAAACTGTTCCGTCAAGTATTGCTCTGATTGTACCATTAGGGCTTTTCCACATTTTTTTAAGATTGTATTCTTCAACTCTCTGGGCATTGGGAGTAATTGTTGCACATTTTACACCAACACCATATTTTTTGATGGCATATGCCGCATCAACTGTGACTTGGTCCTCTGTTTCGTTTCTGTTTTTAATTCCAAGGTCATAATATTCCGTTTTGAGGTCTATATAGGGCTCTAAAAGTATTTCTTTTATCAATTTCCATATGATTCTTGTCATTTCGTCCCCGTCCATTTCAACGAGGGGAACCTTCATTTGAATTTTATCAGCCATTTATTTCTCTCCTTTGTTTAAAATATAACAAAAACTTCGAAAATTTATCAATACAAATTGATAAAGCATAACTTGAATATTATTATATAGGATAAGTCATATTTTCGCAACAGAAAAATTATTTTATCCTTTTCGTTCCAAATTCCACAAATTTAATTTTAAATATTGTATAATATTTTATGGAATTAATAAATTTTTAAAAATGTTTATAGCATTTTGGGGGTATTAAAAATGGACTTTTTATGTCCACAAAAGGAATTACTTTCTTCTTATAAACGATGCAGTAAAATGGGTATCGACACTTCAATAACTGCACCATTAATAATGCTAAAATCAAGCAGGTTTAGAAAATGATGTAATTATACTTTCGATAGACAATAACAAGGAAGGATAAAAGATTTGCTTACTGTTAAAAATTTATACAAAAAATACAATAAAAGCAAGGTTATAGTTTTAAACAATATATCTATGGATATAAATAAAGGGGAAATAGTAGGACTTCTCGGCCCGAATGGAGCAGGGAAAACCACTTTACTCAAAATAATATGCGGTTTAACAATTCCTGATTCAGGTGAAGTTATTATGAAGTTATTATATCTAATATCAAAATGGAAGACAAAACTCGATTAAAAATAATGAAAAAATAGGCGTAGTACTTGAAGGCAACAAGAATTTATACTGGGCTATTTCTGTCCTTGATAATTACTATTATTTTGGAAGTATAAAGGGGAAAACAATGGGAGAATTAAAGAAAAATATAGAAAAATATGCAGACGTTCTAAAAACGAAAGAATTATTAACACGAAAAGTAAACACTCTTTCAATGGGTCAAAAAGAAAGGGTAACAATAACTGCTTCTTTACTTCACGAACCGGAGCTTTTAATTTTGGATGAACCTTCCAATGGATTAGATATAGAATCACGTATCTTACTTACCAGTGCTATTAAGACTTTGAGAGAGGAGATGAAGATAACAGTATTGATTGCTTCCCATGATACTGACTTTTTAAGAAAAACAGCTGATTCCTCCTTTTGGGGTATATGATGTATGCCATGGGACTTATTTTGGGAGGACTTTCTCTAATAGCAAAAAGAATTAATTAATTGACGCTACTTATACAAATCCTGCTTCTTTTTGTAACAGACACATTGAGTAAAACATCTCCTTCTAGCGCAATTAGTTGCATTATACCTCTTACAGTGGGAAATGATATAGCAAGAAAATCCGTAAGTAATATTGCTATTTCTTACAATGAGTGGCTGATGCTTATACTTGTGAGTATGCTGTGGTTTGTAGTTGGTTCGGTAGTTTTTGGCATGAGTAGTAGATACGCCAGAAAAAATGGATTATTGGGTACATATTAGCTTTCTTTGGACTGGAGGAATCGCCATTGTGAGCACGAGTTAATTAATACCTATCTCTAAGGAAGAACCTATTTAACAACACACCACTGATAAATCCTCCTATGTGCGCCCACCAGGCTATTCCACCAACCGTTGTACCACCAATGACAGAGTAGACCGTGCCGGAATAGAGCTGGGTCAGGAACCATAGGAAGAGATAGACTACGGCGTGTATTGGGAGGAAGACTGGAACCAGGAAAAAGGTTGGTACCAGGGTGATTATCCTTGCCGACGGGAATAATATGAAGTAAGCACCCATAACGCCTGCAATAGCTCCAGAAGCCCCTACCACCGGCACTGGTGAGATGGGATTAAAAACCAGGTGAAATACACCTGCGATTACCCCACTAAGGATGTAGAAAATGAGGAATCTTATATGACCCATTCTATCTTCAACATTATCTCCGAACAGCCAAAGTATCCACATGTTGCTAATTAGGTGAAATGTGTTACCGTGAAGAAACATACTGGTGATAAAAGGGTATAAGTCGCTGCCGGAAAACGGTACACCGGATATAACCAGTTTTGTAATTTTTGCCGGTATAAGCCCGTATTTGTAAACAAACCCGGCAAAAGTGCTGTATGAAGCACTTGAAAGAGTGAAGAAGATGATCGAATTTATTATTATGAGCAGGAGCGTAATGAGGGGTGGTCGTCTGCTTGGTATATTATCCCTGATTGGAAACATCTTTAACCCTCCACTTTTTTTATTCTACCTTTGCAGGAAAACCGAGTTCCGTATCAAATCAAAATTATATTAAGATTATAGCACAAGTAATTCTGAAAAAGTAATATTGTAATGATTAAGTAAATTTATTAAGTGCCAGGAAAAGAGGAGGTTAAAACAGTTGAAATTAGTAGTAAAAAATGACATAATTTTGATTGGGTGATGATAAATGTTATTAACTATAAAAAAGGTTAAAGAGCTGTATGATATAAGCAGAATTACATTAATAAACTGGGAAAAGGAAGGCTTAATAACCCCAGTTAGGACACCAAAAGGAAGAAGAAGGTACAAAAAAGAAGATATAGAGAAGTTATTAGGCATGCTGGAAGAAAAACCAAAACCTAAAGTGAGTGTCCACAAAGAAACAAGAAGAATATCTTAAGAATCAAATTAGAAGGCTTGAAGAATACGCTAATTCCCAAGGATGGCAGTATGAAGTCATATCCGAAATAGCAAGTGGAGTAAATTAAAATAGAAGAGGCTTATTAAAGCTTTTGAACAAGATAAAAAGAGGAGAAGTTGAAAAAGTTGTAATAGAATATCCTGATAGACTAGCGAGATTTGGCTTTGAATATCTCAAATTTTTCATGGAAAGCTTTGGAGTGGAGCTTATAGTTTTAAATGGGAAAGAAAACGAAGAAGATGCAAATAAAGAACTAGCAGAAGACTTAATAGCAATAGTAACATCTTTCGCAGCAAGAATTTACGGACAACGGGGTGGCAAAAAGCATGATAGTAATACAGGCTAAACTTATTTTTCTAACTCAACAAGACAAACAAATAGTATTAGATTTAATGAAAAGATGGTCATCCTGCATGAGATTTGCATACAAAAGGCTTTTAGAAGGCTATGATAGAAAAACATTAAAAAGAGACCTTCAAGGAACATTTGATTTAAACTCAAGATATGTAGATGATGCAATAATGAAAGCAAGAAGCACATTAGAATCCTCTAAAGAATTAGGGAGTAATCCGAAGAAAGTAATCTTTGGAGGAAGAAAATTATTTAAAAAACTACAAAAACGCCATATAAACGGGAAAGCATATAAAAAATTAAAAATTAGGTGGCATGAGAAAAGAAAAGGGAATCTCTATTCAAGAGGGGATAAAAGCAAAAAAGGAAATCTCAACACAAGAATAGAAGTAAGAAAAAATGGCACTTTTTTAAGGATAAATGTAGGGGAAAGAAAGTACGTATATGCGAAGATACAGGCGGGATGGAAGAAGAATAAAAACAGAGAAGAGATACTTCAGGAAATTGCCAAATCAAACATGCCATACTCTGTAGAATTAAAACTTAAAAATGGCAATATATACGCTTATTTTGCTATTGAAGAAGAATATCCAGAAATAAAAATAACAAAAGAAAAAGGAGCAATAGGGATAGATATAAATGCATATCCAGACAACATATCATGGGCAGAGACAAATGAAAAAGGGAATCTAATAAGCTATGGGAATATGTCAATGCCAGAGCTTGCAAGTGGAGATAAAGACAAAAGAGAATATTTCAGATGGCAGTATGCTCATGAAATAGTAAAAATAGCAAAAGAGAAAGGAAAAGCAATTGTAATTGAAGAATTAGAAATAAAAGACAAAGGCAAAAGAGGGGACTTTTCAGGGAGAAAATCAAGAAGGATAAGACATAATTTTAGCTATAAATCACTTCTTTCAAAAATAAAAACACTAGCAAGAAGAGAAAGGATAGAAGTAACAGAAGTCAATCCTTCTTACACCTCAATAATAGGGATGTTAAAATATGCACCGCAGTATATGATAACAAAAGATATAGCAGCGGCCTATGTAATAGCAAGAAGGGGGTTGGGACTACAAGAAAAGATACCAGATAATTATATAAAGTTTCTCAACACATTGACTGAAAAGGAATTAGAAGAATTAAAAGAGCATATAAAAAACACAGTCAAAAACAGACATTTAAAGAAAAAGCATTTGAGAGAAATAGACAAAGCAATAGAATTTTTACAAAGCCTTGAGAGTGAGTCAGAAAGGGTATTGAAACCTCTGGATGGAACAAGTTTTAGTACCTATGATTTCTGGCAAGTTCTCAAGGTAGCGGTGGTGACTCCATTCTCTCCTGAGAAGGTACCAAGAGACTTCTCTACCCTGAAAGGATTACTAATTCAGGGCAAGTGGGGAGACCCGTGAGGGCGCAAGTTCCTGCTTCTTGGGGCAGGGGCTATGGCTTTCCCAAAAACCGCCTGCTGGGCTGGGAAAGTCTGAAGGGCGGACTACAAATACCCCAGCTATCTAAACTGTACATTTTTGTACAGTTTGGGTGACCAGGATACAAATGAGAGTTATTGAGGTTAAGAATTTAACAAAAGTTTATTGCGCTTATGAAGGGAAAAGTCTTGGAAGGATTTTTAAAAGACTATGGAGTAGGGAAAGTGTAAAAGAAGTTAAAGCATTAGATAATGTCAGCTTTTCTATTGATTTGGGTGAAAGTGTAGGGCTAATTGGAGTAAATGGGGCTGGAAAATCCACAATCATAAAAATTTTAACAGGGATTTTAGAGCCTACAGAGGGTGTGGTCAGAGTATTTGGCAATATTCCTTCAAAACATAGAATGAAAAACAATTATAGAATTGGGGCAGTATTTGGACAAAGAACCCAGTTAAGATGGGACCTGCCAGCTTATGAGTCTTACAGCTTGCTGAAGGAAATTTATAATGTAGATGATAAAGTTTTTAAAGAAAGGCTTGATTATTTTTCTGAAGTGCTTGATATAAAAGAAATTATGCATAGACCAGTAAGGACATTGAGTTTAGGTGAAAAGATGAGGGCTGAGTTATGCGCTGCTTTTCTACACGGGCCGGAGATTGTGTTTTTAGATGAGCCTACCATAGGTTTAGATGTTTTTAGCAAAGAGGCCTTACTTCATTTTTTAAAAGAAATCAAGAAAGAGAAGAAAGTTACAATTATTCTCACTACCCACGATTTATCTGACATTGAGGAGGTAAGTGATAGAATAATAATTTTGGATAGAGGTAAGATTCTCCTTGATGCTTCAAAAGATGAAGTTTTAAACACATTAGAAGTTGGAAGCCAAATCATCTTTACACTGAAAAACAAAGAAGCAGTAATACCACAAAGTGTAAAAAGTTTGCTTTTTAGTATATCTAAAAACTTTTTAAAGGTTGACAACGTTTCTAAAGATTTAGTGCCTCAAGTGCTTACAGATGTATTTAGTTACAATACTGTGTTAGGAGTAGAAATAAAATATCCTGACTTTAAAGATATTGTAAAACAAATTTGTCTTCAAAATAAAGATAGGGGCAGGTAAAATGGAGACAATCTCTACAAAGGCAAAATTGGGTTTTAAATTGATAAAAATAGGGTTTGAAAGCCAATACATTTACAGATTAGGTACCTTTTTAGTTTTTTATCTGGTCTGCTTTACCTAATTATGCAGTATTTTTTGTGGCGGGCTATATATCATTCCGGCGATATAAAACAGTATAGTTTTAATGATATTATTTTTTATATCTTTTTAGCCCAGATTATAAGTTACGTGTTTCCAACGGATGTAAGTAGTAAAATAGCTTTTCATGTTAGAACAGGAGACATCATTCATTTACTTTTAAAACCAGTTAAAATTGAAACACAGCTATTTTATGAATCTCTGGGCAAAAGTGCATATAGGTTATTAATAAATGGGGGATTCATCTTTATAGTTCTGTTGGTTCTTCTTCCTTATAAATTAGAACTGACAGTTTTAAGATTTTTTCAATTTGCACTTATACTTTTACTGTCATATGTTTTTGTGTTCTTTTTTGAACTGCTGATGGGGATTATAGCTTTTTATACCACCAGTACTTGGGGAATACAAAGCTTTAAATATGTCATAGTGGGAATATTTTCAGGAAGATTGATGCCAATATCTCTCTATCCTCCTGTTTTTAGAAAGATAGTTGATTGGCTTCCTTTTAGAATAATTTATTTTACACCCATAGAGTTTATTATGAATAAAGCCAATTATGATTTTTGTAATGTAGTAAAATATCAAACTGTATCAATTGCTTTATTGCTTTTATTGTATGTTCTTGTCTATAGAAATGCCTTAAAGAAAATAAAGGTACAAGGTGGTTAATATATGAAAAATATGCTTTTGAGGTACATAAAGCTTTATATTCACTTTACAAAGATAAATATAAGCTCTTTTATGGAATACGATGCTGATTTTCTTTTTGGAATTGTTGCCTTGATTTTAAAGAACTTGATAAACCTTTTAATAATCTTTTTTATATTTCACCTTATTGACAATATTAAAGGATGGGACTTCAATCAAATTTTATTTTTATACGGTTTTTCAAGTACAAGTTTTGCAATTTGGCACTGCTTTTTTATAAATACTATTTCACTGCCTTTCTATACGAGGACAGGTTTATTAGATAGTTTTTTATTAAAACCGGTTGATGTCATATTTCAGATAATGGCAGACTCTTTTGATGAAGATGGGATAGGAGATTTAATATTTGGCATAATTGTTCTTATAATTGCCATTGTTAGGCTGAAAATAGTGTCAATAAAATTAATCTTTTTGCCTGTATTACTTCTTTCAGGAAGTTTAATATATGCTTCCTTGGGACTAATATCTTCTTCAATTTCTTTTTTTACAATTGGCGAAACAGGTTTATCCAACCTTGTAATGGATTTTTTTGAATTTTCAAAATATCCAATCACAATATACAACGATATCCTCAAAATTGTTTTTACAGTTTTGATTCCAATTGGTTTTACAGCTTTTTATCCCAGTTTGTTTTATATAGCAAATTATAAATATGGTTTGATGCTAGTATTAATAACTCCTGTAGTTTCGATACTCTTTTTCTTAATTTCATACAAAGTTTGGAACTTGGCTTTAAGGCATTATTCAAGTGCTGGCAATTAAGCAGAAATTTTTTATTTGACTTTGTCTACAGCCTAAGAGGAGAGTATTCTCCTCGATTTTTTTATAATTACCAATTGTAAAATATTAGGTAAAAAATGCATTTTCGTTCCCCAAAATGAGACTTTTGTTCCAAATTTCACAAATTTTATTAAAAATATTGTATAATATTAAAAAAGCCGTTTTAAAATTTTAGGGGGTATAAAAAGTGAATTTTTCATGTCCACAAGAGGAACTAATTTCTTCATATAAGAGGTGTAGGAAAATTGGTATTGACCCTTCAATAACTCTGCCATTGGTGATATTAAATCCAGAAGATTTGCAAAAGAAAATACATAAAAATAAAGAACTCATAGAAGCTTTTCATATGAGTGTAGAAGAGGATTGGGTAAAAGGTGAGTATCTATTTTTGCTTACTGACATTGAAGGATATTTGTTGGATGTAAGATGCAATACAGAAGAGAAAAAGTGTATAAAAGATTCAGGCTTTGAACCGGGGGTATCCTTTAGAGAAGAAAGCTGTGGGACAAATGCGATTTCAATGGCAATGCGATTAAAGAGAGAAGTGTATATAAGACCTAAGGAGCACTACTGTGACATATTCAAAAAATGGCACTGCATTGCTTCACCTATAATAGTAGAAAATGGGGAAATAGTAGGCTATGTGGATATATCAACTATTGATAAAAAGATTGCGGATGAAGTATCAATGGTAATAAAACTGCTAGCTGAGAAAATAGCAACTGAGTATGAAAAGATAGTAAAAGAAAAAGAGCTAAATAAAATAAAGATAAAATTAAATGACAGCCAGACAAAAATACTGGCATTAGAGGCAAAGGGATACAGAGAATTAGACATAGCAGAAGCTCTGGGGATAGATAAATGACATCCACTTCATGACAGAAAGAATTAAGAACTAAGTTCCAGTAAAACATGGGAAGGTAAACTACATGAGATATGTGTTAAAGCATTTTGCTATAATATGGAAATATGATATAGGGCTTATTAAACACATCCATTTAATGGTTAAATAAGTAATAAATTATAATATAAGCTATAAGGTGTTCTAGTTGTGATGAGAAATTTAAAAAACTAAGATATAAGAAAAATAAAAGGATAACAGAAGGAGGGAGGTGACGTGATCGAGTATTTGATTGACCACTAAATTCTAGGAATTCTAAAGATATTGTAAAACCGGATTCTGTACAAGTGGATCCAGGACCAGTAATGGGGTGTTCAATTTATTATTGCCCTTTGGACTGGATGTGTGGTGGCAAGGTAAAAGTGCGATCCTTATTGTGCATCATACTGTTATTACAGCTGGTAAATTTTAAAAAATAGAAATTACGATAAAGTGTTATTGCGGTATAGATACCGCATATTTTTTACAAGAATGGGTGGTTAGAGTGATAAATAGATTAACTAAATTAATCTTAATATTTCTTATATTTAATACAGGCTTTGTATATGGAACACGATTTATAATTGGAAATATACTGCGAATTATCTTTAAAATTTTTGATATTCACAATCCCCCTATTATAGGAATGATCAGTACTTTAACATATAATTATACATCACAATTTTTGTTGTTATTTATAACGCTATATTTGCTGAAAAAAATTTGATTATATGAAATATGTCAAAATTTCTTTAAAAGCGTTTTTGAAATTGATAGTTTTTACGATATTACTGGTAGGAATTACAAAGTGTTTGTTGGATATATTTCATATATACAATTTTACTATTTGGACCGGCATAAAGGAGAAGTCGTTATATTGGGTTAGTTGGGTAGATTATGTAGGAGCAATATTATTTATTTTTTTATTTGTGTTTGTTGCCCTAACGGAAGAATACTTATTTAGAGTTATTATTTATCATAAAGTATCAGAAATAATTAGTCTGAAGAATAAAGTTTTACATGCAATAATTGCTGTTTTATTGACAAATATATTATTTGCGATAGGACATTGGCCTTCTCATGGTTACAAATTATTACCGTATTTATATTTAACTTTATGGGGAATATATTTTAGTTATTTGTATTTGCGGACAAAAAACATATATACAGCCTGTGTAATGCACTTCATATTAAATGCTGGAATTATAGTAACATGGCCTCTTAAGAATCTTTCACTTATTTTAAATGCAGGTGAGATTTTTTATATTATTGTCTCTATATTTTTAATAGAAGCATATAAAATTTTTAAATATTTCAATAGAAACAACAAAACTCTAAATAAATTATCAGAGAGAAATATTGAAACAGGTGAAAACCAGACCTTTTATGAAATTAATAAAAATGAGTTTTGGAAAAGGATGTTTTAAGGGAAAAGTAAGTTTCTAAAGCAATATCAATTTTAATCCGCTATTGATAACAAATTTGGAGGTATATGATTATAAGTAATGATTGAGGGCATAAAAATGTTTTTGAATTTGTTGATTTACCTTCTCAACAGAATTTTTTTTATTTTGATAATACTATTTAATTTATTTGGCTTCTGATATAACAACTGTAAAATTGTTAAGCGATTTGGGAGTTACTTCAGTTAAATTTGCACGCTTGAAACCTTGGGATTGGGGGCAACAATTGTCAAACATTGTACCAAATAAGGAGGAAATAAAGAAAGTTAATGAAAAAATTTGGGATATAATAGGGAAATATAAAGGCATTAAAATAATGGGAGATGTACCCAAGTCTATTGAAGACCAAAAGGTTCCAGGTTGCAATATAAACGTCGGTTTTGAAATTCAACCTGATGGGAATGTGCTTCCATGCCGTATTTTCGAGCAAAGAGTAGATGATAAAATAATTCTAGGCAACATAAAATCACAAGATATTTTTGAAATATGGAATAGTGAGAAAGCGAAAAGGATAAGAAGTTATTCCAAAAGATTAAGCAAAAAATTTCTGTGTACCAAATGTGAATTTGCTCGCTTCTGTTCTACGAATTATTGTATTGCTGAAAATTTCCTAAAATTTGATAAATTTATTCCTTCAGAGGAGGATTTAAATAAATGCAAAATTTAAAAAGGAATGAACGATTTTTCTTGACGGTAACATTGTTTTCAAGTTTTTTTACATCTTTAATGGCACCATTTTGGGTAATATATTTTAATAAAATTAATTTAGATTTTTCACAAATTTCACTCCTCATAATAATAAACCACATAGCGGTCATATTATTCGAAATACCTACGGGTGCTTTTGCTGATACATATAGCCGTAAATTTTCTGTTCTTTTATCTTTATTGATTGGCAGTTTAACTTCTATTGGGATATATTTCAACACCTCTTTTACAGTTTTATTATTTTTATATTTCTTATCAGGAGTTGGAGCAACTCTTAATTCTGGAGCCTTTGAATCTTGGTTTGCTGATTCATTTCTTTTCGGTCAAAAAGAAATAGACCTGACAAAATACTGGGGACGTCTTACAAGTTTTAACTATTTAGGTAGTACGATAGGATTTTTAGGAGGCAGCGTTTTAGTACGTTATAATATCTTTAGAGAAATCTGGCTAATAGAAGGTATAGGGATTTTTTGGTTTTTATTTACGTATTTTTAGCGGGCAAAGAAGCTAAATTACAGAAAAAAACGGACGAATACAGTTACAGAGAGTATTTTAATAAAATTGCTAAAGGAACTGTGTATCTATTTAAACACGGGATTTTATTATTTATTACAATTGGAGCTTTTTTCTTTTTCTTTTCATCGGGAATCATGTCAATGTTGTGGCAGCCCTATTTCGAAAGGGCAGGCATACCTGTAGAATTGTTTGGTATTATTTTAGCATTAACGATGGTACTTAGTATTTTTGTGCCCCGTTATGCTGACAGGATAGCTGAAAGATTTAAAGGGGCAGCTCGCACACTAATGATTGTCAGTATTACATCTGCATTGTTTATATTTATGATGTATGCGATTCCCAAGTATTCGTTTATACCTTATATTATTTATACAGCAGTATATTCTGCACACACTCCGATTTTTATGTCTTATTTTAATAAGTTAATACCTTCTTCAGAGCGTGCAACGATTATTTCAATATATAGTTTGTTTATTAGTGTTTCTACAATTCTATGTACTTACTCCTTTGGAGTCTTAAGTGACAAAAAGGGTCTTTATGCTGCACTTTTCTTATCTTTAATTACAGCTTTAATTTCCAGTATACCTTTTAAAAGGGCAATAGGATTAGAAAAAGAGCTGTGACTTTGAGTACTTTAGACAATAGGGGAAGAACTGGTGGAAGTCTTGAAAAAAGCAGGACTATTGGGTGGTTTAAATATCTGCCAGAGGGCTTTGAGGTAGTTTTTGACATGAGTAGTAGGTACGCCAGAAAAAATGGATTATTGGGTACATATTAATAAAGCGGTACACCGGGTATAAACAGTTTTATGATTTTTACTGCTATAAATCCGTATTTTTAAACAAATGCAGCAAAAGTGTTGTATGAAGCACTTGAAAGAGTAAAGAAGATGAGCGAATTTATTATCATGGTTATGTTGATATATCAACTATTAATAAAAAAATCACAAATGAAGTATCAATGGAAATAAAACTGCTGGCTGAGAAAATAGCAGTTGAATATGAAAAGATATTGAAAGAAGAGATAAAGATAAAATTAAATGACAACCAGATAAAAATACTGGTATTGGAGGCAAAGAAATACAGAGAATTAGACATAGCAGAAGCTCTTGGAATAGGGGTTGTGACTGTGAAATATCACAAGAGAAAGATATTAGAAAAACTTGGAGTAAAAAATATCAAAGAGGCAGTGATAAAAGCAGAAGTTAGGTTTAATAGATGTAGATTAAAATTTGAGACTATACTTTAGTATAGTTTTTTTCTTATTTATGTAAGCATTAACTGGAAATATAAAAAAGACTATACTAAAATATAGTAGACAGAGTATAAATTTGGATATTATAATGGTAGTAGGAAAAGTTTAGTATAAAAGGAAGGAGGTATATTATGGAAAATTTAAATGTTAACAAGAAAGAGAATGAAGTGATAGAAAGTGAAAATAAGAGAGACATAAAAAAACGTTAAAAACGATCTATTTTCTCATCGCCGAGGGAGGGTTAGTGTGCCTTCTGGCAGTAGGGTTTAATACATTGAAGGTGGAATATAATTTTGTGTATGGAATACTGCTTGCGATTTTATCTTTTCCTGTTTTTGCAGGTGTTGTGTATTATCCTCTTAGGAAATACGCCAGTGAAAATTTGCGGTTTATTAACGCTTCCGTTGACGGATTTATTTCTGATTTAATATTGGTACTATCTTTCCTTTTCTTCGTATTGATATTTAAGATTCCACTATTAAAATTGGGTTAAAAATATATAGGAGGCAGTGTGCATGTCTAAAAAATCTGAGATGACAAGATAATGTAATATGAATGGGCGTAGCCCTTGACAGACTTTGTAGCATTTATATATGTAGTGCCATTTTTTATTTTATGGTAGGCTTACGCCCATTTAAGTTATATCCTTTTTACAGTAGCTTTATCAAGAAGATTTACCACATCCTTTATTTTACACAGAGTTGTTCCTTCATTCATAACTGAAGCAGAACTGCTGGCTACCGCCCATTTTAATGCTTCTTCTACCGACTCATCTCTTTTATAAACAAATCCTGCAAGAAAAGAGTCTCCAGCTCCTACTGCGCTTTTTACTTTTACTTCTATTGGATCTATTTTGTATGTCTTTTTATCCACATAAACAATAGCACCATCTTTTCCAAGGGTTACAAGCACATCATTTATGCCGTATTTTTCACTTATTTCTTTTGCCGCAGAAGGTACTTCATCCTTTTTTAAATCTCTTCCTAATAATCTTGATAGCTCAAACAAATTAGGTTTTATACCAAAAGGATGTGCTTTTACAGCCTCTTTAAGATTATCCCCATCGGTATCAACATATACCCTAAGGCCCATATCATTACATAGTTTTACAATATCAAAATAAACTGATGGAGATAAACCTTCAGGCAAACTTCCAGAGACCACTAAAGTATCTTTCTTTCTTGTTATTGCTTTTAGCATATCTATTATAAGGTCGTATTCCAAACTTGTAAGCGGCGCACCAGGTAGGCTCATTCTATACTGGCCTTTTAAAGTTTGTATTATAATATTCATGCGTGTTTCTTTCTCTATTCTTATTGCTGAATATAATACTCTTTCATTATCAAGAAGAAATTGTATCTGATTTCCATTATTGCCTCCTAAAGGGCATATAGCAATGGAATTGCCGCCAATTTCTTTTATAACTCTTGAGACATTAATTCCTTTTCCTGCTGCATAATCTTCAATTCTATATACTCTTATTGTATCTTCAGGTATAAGCTCATCGATATATAAATATCTGTCTAAACATGGGTTTAGTGTCAGTGTAAAAATCAAAATTATCTCCTCCTTACGTATACTCTTTTTTCCATTATAAACTATTGGGAGATGAGTTACAAGGTATTATAGTTTGAGATACTATACGAAAGTATAGTGGATTTTATAGGAAGCGAGTGTTATAATTATAACGAATCTTTGGTTGATATTTTTAGCTCTTATATTTGGCTTGATGTATGAAAAGAAAAAAGCTAAATGAAGAGAAAAACGTAATATAAGAAGGGAGAAAAATTTTATGCGAGCAATAAATTTTTTAGGCAAAAATAACTGGTTATTTGCTGTTTTAACATTTATCATAAACATCATTTTTTATAAGGCATTGCCACAGACAGTTGCTATTCAGTGGCATTTTGATGGTAGTATTTCAAATACTGTCTCTAAAATGACATTTGTTTTTATACTTCCTTTAATACAATTGTTATTTTATGGATATGTAAGACTCAAGACAAAAAGTATAGGGGAAACACTTTATACGTATTTATACGCTATTTTTGTTAATCTGCTTATGCTAATTGTAGATGTAATAATTCTTATAATAAATTTAAAAAGCGTTTTGAAAGGGTAATTGTAATTTTAACTTTTTAAAAACATTTTATAGTAAAATAAGTAAATAAAGGTGGATGGTACTAAAATGTCAAGAAGAATAATAAATTATTTTTATAAATGTGGTTATATTTTTCCAGTTATAACCTTTATTATAAATATTTTCGCATATAAGTATCTACCTGAAAGTATACCACTTCAAAGGGATACATTTGGAAATATAAATTATGCTGTATCTAAGTTGGAATTTATATTTTTTATACCTATATTGCAGTTGTTTTCTTATATTGCAATAAAATATCCTCAAGCAAAAGGGAAAAAGAAAATTTTTCATGGGACATATGATATTGCAGCAGGGGCTATACTTTTATTTTTTGACATTTTTCTATTGTATGTTTTTATACGAAAATAGTAAGCTTTTTGATTATAAATAGTTAGAAGTGTGAAGAGGCAAGCTGATAAAGATTTGTTAAAAGCATGTAAAATTTTGATATGACTTGGAAATAAAAGAAGGATTTTGGGGGAATTTGTAGAATTTATAATATTGTGTTAAAAATTTCTTGTCTAATAACTTTTACGATAGAGGTAAGTCTCTTGATATATTTTATTGTTGCGATATTTTATCATTTTGAAGCTTTTTGTTAATAATTCTTGCAGGCTGTTCACAGAATGCAGAACCTATGGGGATTGATAAGATTCCGGGGGGAGATTATCAGAGATTAACGTATGATATTTTTGAAAATGATAAGCCAATCGGCACAGTTGAATTTACAATTGAAAAATCTCAGAGTACAGAAACTTATGAGATATCGTCTATCACAAAGATTGACTCAACACAACTGAATACTGTTACCACAACAGTTGAAAATTCACACTAAAATGGAGGGTTACGATGAATAGCGTATTGTCTATTAAAAATTTAAAAAAGTATTACGGCAAAATAAAAGCGGTTGATGGCATTACTTTTGAACTTTATCCCGGTGAAGTCGTGGGTCTTATTGGTCCAAACGGGGCAGGTAAAAGTACTACTTTAAAGACTATAATGGGACTTTTGAGAAAGACAGAGGGAGAGATAAAGGTATGCGGTTATGACTATAAAGACAAAGAGGCGCGAAAAAAGCTTTCCTACATACCTGAAATTCCTGACATATACCCAATGCTTACAGTTTGGGAGCATATGAAATTTATAGCTCTTGCCTATAATCTTGGCAACTGGGAAGAAGATGCTCTAAGATACCTTGAAGCCTATGACCTTTTGGATAAAAAAGATGAATTAGGAGCAAATCTGTCAAAAGGTATGAGGCAAAAGGTGATGGTTATTTGCGGCCTTTTGCACAAACCTGAGGTAATGCTTTTTGATGAACCCTTTGTAGGGCTTGACCCTAAGGCGATTAGAGAGCTAAAAGATACCATACGCGAACTTAAAAAAGAAGGCAAATCTGTTCTTTTGAGTACACACATGCTAGATTCAGTTCAAAATCTTGGAGACAGAGTGCTTATTTTAAAAGCGGGAAAGCTCATCTATGAAGGTACTCTTGAAGAGGTTATGGAAAAAGCAGGACCTAATGGCACATTAGAAGACCTCTTTTTGGAGGTGACAAAATGACAGAAATAAAGGCTTTGCTTACATTGGACTTATTAAGATTTAAAAATTTTGTGAAGGATATAATTAAAAACCCCAAAAGAATATTTATATATCTTCTTCAATTTATCTGGTTTGTATTCATTTTAATACCTGTGATAACAAACAGGGGAAAGACATTCAATGAAATAAGTACGATAAAATTTGAAGTTTTTAATGCAGTTTTGATAGCGGTTATGCTTTTGGGAGTTTTTGCTTCTTTATTTACCTCCTTAAGACAGCCGGGAATTATATTGAGCCCAGGAGATACAGATTTTTTGTTGTCTTCCCCGATAAGAGAAAGAATGATATTTTTCTGGTACATGGTAAGGAGCATTTTTAAAAATTTATTTATTGCTGTTCTATTTATCATATATCTGCCTTTTTTAAGTGTTACAATGGAAATTTTCAAATATTCACAGAACTTAATTTGGGGATACCTCGGAATATTTACTTTTTATCTTGCACTTAGTCCTTTAAGCTTTTTATTTTACTCCATTTCAATGAAGTTTAATGCAAAAGAGATAATAAAATACATTTTATGGAGTGTATTAGTCTTGGTTCTCGGTTCTGCAGTGTATTTTGCCTATAAAGAGCAAAACATTTATGGTTTTATTGAATATTTTGACTTAAAAGGATGGGATTATGTTCCTATTATAGGACCTTCAAAAGGACTTATACTTTCATATTTTACTGGTAATTCTCACAACGCAATAATACAGATAATTTTACAATTTGTAACAATAGGTTTGCTTGTATTTATAGGACTTTATTTTGCGACAGACTATTATGAGGAAGTTGTCACTTACAATGAAAATATAAGAAAAATAAGAGAAAAGGCCGATAAAGGTAACTTGTCAGGTACGGAAGAAAATATAAAAAAGAAAAAAAGAAAAGTAGAAGTGAAATTTTCACCAAAAGGTCCATGGGCATTTATATGGCTTAAAATGGTAGAAAATAAAAGACAGATAGGCTCTATATATTTTAATTTTTATAACCTCTTTTTGCTTGTAATTTCAATTGCTTTTGGATATTTTCTTCCTAAAAATGATAGCACTATAATATTTGTTTTGGCTTTTATGTACGCTTATATGGCTTGGCTTTTGAGTATGGTCTCAGCAATAGGGGCAGAATTAAATAGAATGTACATTTATATAATTCCGGGAGAAGGCATAGAAAAGCTTATTGCAGTAAACTTTGTACCTCTTTTAAAATCGTTTATAACGGCGATACTTCTTATAGTACCTGCTTCAATTTTTATAAAACCCGGCTTGCTTAATACTATTGCAGCTATACTGTTTATAATAAGTCTTTCGGTTTTACAGAATTTTTCCTACGCTTTTTTGCTTATTTTTATGCCATCAAAAGAAGACCTTAAAGTAGCAATACCTTTTTTTAGGTTGTTTGGATTATTATTTGTGCTTATACCTGTAGGATTAGTTTCCATTCCTTTGGGCATTGCGACAAAAAGTATGGGAATAGGCATTTTATCAGCTTCTATAATAATGCTTTTAGAAGCGGGAATGTTTTTGCTCTTTGCAAATTATATATTTGAGAGGTTGGAGCTGAAGTGAGGGAAAATTTTGATGGGAGATATGAAGTCTAATGAAATACTTTTTTCTTATAAAAAGTGTCTGGAAATAGGACTTACAAAATCGATAGTTACTCCATTAATATCTTTAGAAGAAGAGGAATTGAAAAGGAAATTACAAGAGAATAAAAAACTCATAGAAGTTTTTAGAAAATGTGTTAATAAGGTACGTGCACAATTGAAGAAAAGATATATTTTCTTGCTGGTAGATAGTGAAGGATACCTTTTAGATGTTTTATGTAATAGAAAAATATACAAGGATATTACTGACTTAGGTATTAAGAGAGGAACCTCTTTTAAGGAGGAAAGCTGTGGTACAAATGCCATTTCATTGGCTATGAAATTAAAGCAGCCAATTTACTTAAAGCCGGAAGAGCATTATTGTGATATTTTCAAACAATGGTACTGTATAGCCACGCCTTTTTACATAGATAATCAGATAGTAGGCTATTTGGATATATCAATAATAGAACATAATATGGCAGATGAAATGATGGGATTTATAGATTTATTAGTATATAAAATTGTCAACGAATATAAAAGAGAAATGGGTTTAGAATCACAAGAAGACCTTGAAAAATTGACAGATAAACAGATTGAAATAATAAAAAAGTGTGCAAAAGGATACACAGAATTAGCCATATCGATGGAACTCGGACTAAAACCATCTACGGTAAAGTATCATAAAAAAGAAATTATTAAAAAATTGCGAGTAAAAAACTTTCAACAGGCGATTGCAAAAGCTATTAAGCTTAATTTAATAGATTAAATTTGGACTATACTTTTGTATAGTTTCAGACTGTTTACAAAATATCGGGAACCCGTTATGATGAGAAGGGTTCTTTGTTTTTTTAACGGTACAAAGCAAAAGAGGAGAGGAGAAGAAAGATGTTATCAAAGAAAGAGGATACAAGACATCAAATAGAATTTGTAAGCATAGAACAATTAGTACCAAAAGATCACCTTTTAAGGAAGATAGTAAGAGTCATAGATTTTAGTTTCATATACGATTTAGTAAAAGACAAATATTCCGAAGATCACGGCAGACCAAGCATAGATCCAGTAGTACTCATAAAAATACTTTTCATTCAATATCTTTTTGGCATACCATCGATGAGGAGGACAATAGCAGAAATAAAAACAAATGTAGCGTATAGATGGTTTTTAGGGTATGGGCTGACAGAAGAAATACCTCATTTTTCAACATTTAGTCAGAACTACATAAGAAGATTCAAGGGGACGGATATATTTGAAAAAATATTTACGAAAATTTTAGAGGAAGCAATAAAACATGGGCTAGTAAATGCGGAGGAAGTATTCATAGATTCAACTCATGTAAAAGCAAGCGCCAACAAGAAGAAATACACAAAAGAGATAATAGAACAAGAAGCTAGGACTTATCAAGAAAAACTAGAAGAAGAAATAAACAAAGATAGAGAAGCTCATGGCAAAAAGCCATTAAAAAACAGACCCAGATAGCGGAATGTTAAACAAAAACGGAAAAGAAAAATGTTTTGCATATGAGACTTGTCAAGAATTTTGTGTTTCCAACTTATAACGTAAGTTGTAAAGTTGGGTTATGTTATTGATGCATTTTCTAATACTGGGAACTCCATGTTTCCATTTTGTACGGCGTAAGTTCTCTCGCTGTAAGTAAATATTAATTTCTAAGACTTCAACAGACTGAAAGTATCCACCTGAATTTACTCTAATCTTTTCAATCATGCTATTTACACTTTCAACGGCGTTTGTGGTATAGATATGCTTCCTTAATTCCTCAGGGTATTTTATATGGGCAAGATAAAACTCTGCTTTTTCTGATATTGCTTTAACAAATCGAGGATATTTTGAAAGGTATCCATCACAAAGTTCTTTAAATTTCAGTACAGCTTCGTCAAAATCGGAGGAAGAAATTCTAAGTCTGTCTAAACTCTTGTTAAAAGCTGAAGCATCCTCTTTTGTCATATGTTTTCTGACATTACGTTGGAGGTGGACAAAACACAGTTGATGGTCAGCAAGAGGATAAGCAAGTTTGACAGCATCTATAATACCAGGGAAGTCATCACTTATGACAACTAGAATCTCTTTTAGCCCTCTTGTAATTAAGTCTTCAAATACTTTCATCCAATCAGCCTTGTTTTCTTTGCCGAAGAAAGTGTAGACACCGAAAATGTCTTTTTACCTTCTAAGTCGATACCGAGGACAACATAACAAGTAGCTTGTTTAACCTTAGAATTATCCTTAACTTCACAATGATAACCATCGATGATGAGAGCAAAAGCACTTGTTGGTAGTTCTCTTTGTTTGAATAACTGAAGCTCATTTTTGAGGTCTTCTTTGATTTTTAGTATTTCATTTTCGGAATATGGAAGATTCAAAGCTTTCAAAGTCTGGACAAGGGAACTTTCGGAATAACCATTGACAACTAAAGACATAAGCAGGTCAGTGTATGAACTATCAACTCTTTTGTAGCGGTCAGGGAGGATAGAAGGTCGGAAATTACCAGTACGTGTGCGAGGGACAGAGATTTCAAGACTGCCAACAGGAGTTGCAAGTTTTCTATCGTAAAAACCATTGCCTTTGTCATTATCGTTTTTAGCAAGGTAAACAGTTCTTTCCGACAACATAAAACAATCGAGCAAGTTTTCTAAGAGTTGCTTTAAAGCTGGGCGGTTAGGATCATCTTTAGAGCAATACATATTTAATACTTGCTCTACAGCCATGTTTTTGGCAGTTTCATAAATTTCGTTTTTATTCATTCTCGGTGACCTCCTTTGAGGATTATTTCAATTCTAATTATACAGTGGACACAATTTTATTTTAACTCCCTTGCATATTCCTTTCACACAGCCTGCGATAAAAAATAAGAGAAAAGTGTACCCAAAGTAAAGACTATACAAAGAGGATATTCAGGCACATATGGGAAGGATATGTAGAAGAAGCAGAACACTTAAGGCATACACCTTACTGTAAAGAAGTATATGAGAGAAGGAAAGAGACAATAGAGAGAGTATTTGCAGATTTAAAGGAGAAGCATGGTTTGCGATGGACGACGTTAAGAGGGAAGGAAAAATTGTCCATGCAAGCGATGCTTGTTTTTGCTGCCATGAATTTAAAGAAAATGGCCTTATGGTTATGGAGGAAGGGCAAAGGGCCCTTTGACATTTCAAAACTTTATTCATTATTTGGAGTTTTAAAGAAAATTTTATCCAGATATATACAGCCCCTGCTTTCGGTACTAAGAAAACAGGGGCTAAAATTTTGCTTTGTCAACAAACTGGGACTATACTTTTGTAGAGTTTTTTTATTTTTTTGCTAAAACTATACAAAGATATAGTAGACATTGGAAAAAGTGTATTATAAAATAGAAAATAAGAAAGAACTTCAATCTATTAAAGATTTACCCTAATATGATATCTTCGTTGTGTTTTAACGATGGGACATTTGAGTATGTAACCAATATTGCTGATTGTAACCTTAGAGGCAATTTATCATTTGAAGAATGCTAATGTCCCTGTATTAATAGCTACTTTAGTCCATAAGAAAAATGTTGATGACTTATATGCATTAATCGATTTTTTAAATAGTGTTGGAGTATCAAATATGAGATTACAATTTCTATTGCCACAAGGAAATGCTATTAACAATTTAGATAAACTATTTGTTGATTTAGATAATACAAAGAGAATAATTTATAAACTTTATGAACACCCTCTTATTAAGCAAAAAAAGTTTGATTTGGTATTGCCATGCTTTATCCCAACTATAATAGGGCAGAAAAATTTTAATATTGGTAGAAGCTCTTTCTTGATTAATAGTTGTGGCGCAGGCACATATAGTGTAAATATTAATCCATTTGGAGATGTGACAGCATGTGGAGTTTTAACTGATGAAAAATGGGTATGTGGAAATATTAGGAATGATAGTTTAAAAAACATATGGAACAAAAGTGAAGGTTTTTCCATATGGAGACAAGTTCCACAGTTAAAAGGTAAATGTAATTCTTGCGATATTTTCAATGAGTGCAGAGGTGGATGCAGGGCTAGTGCATATCTTATAACTGGGGACATAAATGCATCTGATCCATTGTGCTGGAGAGGGGAGAAAGTAAATGAAGAGACCTGTTAGTTGCGAATGGAATATAACAAACTATTGTAATTTAAAATGTTCATTTTGTAGTATGAATTCTTCTAATCAAAAGGACTTTGAAAAACTTAACATTAGTAAAATAAAAGAGGTAGCAAAAAAAATTAAGGAAGTTGGATGCATATATGTATCATTAAGTGGTGGAGAAATAATGAGAAATTTAGAGAGCAAATAAAATCAATTATAAAGGCACAAGAAAATAATTTATTAAGGTGATAAAAATGGATACTGTAATTAATTGCACAAATATATATAAATCATATATTAAGAAGAGATGGTTTAAAGTTGTAAAAAGAAATGATGTATTAAAAAATTTAGATATAAAAGTAAGAAAAGGTGAAATCTACGGTTTACTAGGGCTTAATGGAGCAGGTAAAACTACCCTTATTCGAATTATAACAGGGATTTTATTGCCAGACAAAGGAAATGTTGAAATATTTGGAATGAGATATGATAAACATGAAAAAGAAATTAAATCCAAGATAGGTGTAGTTATGGGAGGAGATCGCTCCTTATATTGGAAACTGTCTGCGGAAGAAAATCTGGAATTTTTTGGGACTTTATATAATGTCCCAAAGAAAAAGCTTAAGAAAAATATAGAAATATATTTGGACTATGTTGGATTAGGTGAACATAAAAAGGATTTAGTTGAAACCTATTCTAAAGGTATGAAACAAAGACTGTTAATAGCTAAATCCTTAATAATTGATCCTGAAGTTTTAATTTTGGATGAACCAACAGTTGGATTGGACATACAAGTAGCATTTGAATTTAGAAAATTATTAAAAAGGTTAAATGAAGAATTAGGTTTGACTATATTATTAACTACTCATTATTTACATGAAGCAGAAGAGTTATGCTCCAGAGTAGGTATATTGAAGGGTGGCAGAATTGTTGAAGAGGGAACAATTGGTTATTTGAAGAGAAAAAATAAAATGGAAGAAGTGGTCGAATTTAAGTTAAAAACGGAGATAGATGATAATTTAGAAAAGGAGATTTTAAATTATGGTTCAATAAACAAATTATCTGTGGATAATTACTTTACATATCAAGTAAGGACTAGCAGTATATATAGAGAAAAAATCATTAGTTTATTAAGTTCTCAAAGTAAATTAACTTTTTTAGAGGTAAAAGGGGTTACTTTAGAGGATATAGTTTCAAATTATTTTGAAGAAGGGGTTATTTAATATGAGACATATATTAGCAGCTGCAAAGTCGGAGTTTTTAATTTTAAGTAGATATCCGCTGAATTTATTTTATAACATAATTGCTGCTCTTTTTTCTTTGTTACCATTATTTTATATTGCAAAAATTTACAACGTTGAACAAGCACAGTATTTGTGGATTTTATCTGGAAGCCTATTTTGGATGTATATATCTCAGGCACTATGGACTATAGGTCTTTCACTTAGAAAGGAACAAGAAATGGGCACATTAGAGCAAATTTTAATGTCACCTTCTAATCTGATTTACATAATGTTAGGAAAAAGTATAGTCACTGTTGGAATTAATAGTTTGACATTGTTAGTAGGTTTGCTGTTGATTAGATATGTATTTGATTGTCGGATTAATTATGCTTTAATAGTAGTAGTTATATTAATTAGTATGCCGGCTGTTTTTGGATTTTCGTATATAATATCTGGTATAGTATTAAAATTTAAAGAAATATTTGCATTTTTACAGGTTATAAGTGGAGTTTTGCTTATTTTTAGTGGTGTAAGCCAACCTGCAACATTCCTGCCTTACAATTTAGGGAAATTAAGTAGATTTATAGTTTTTGAAAAAATGATTTATACATTTAGACGAGTTGTAATTGATTCTGCATCTTTTTTAGCAATATATAGTCAATTGATATATATATTTATTTATGGATTTGTTCTGAATATAATTGCTGTCTTCGTCTTTTATTATTTTAAGAAGAAAGTGATGAAAAATGGGGATGTGTTTTATGTTTGATAAAGCATATGTATTTTTAAAAAAGGAATTACTTTTTCTAATTAGATATCCGATGCAAATAATTTTTGAAATACTTTTACCTGTGATTAATATGTTACCTGCTATATTTCTAGCAATATATCTAACATCATCTAACCATATTAAAAGTTTTGAGAAAGTTACAGGAACAAATAATTATTTTGTTTTTATTAGTATTGGTATTGTTTTTTCTATATTTAATTCTATCCAAGAACAAACAAGCTATGTTTTATCTAAAGAAATGTGGATGGGCACTTTAGAGCAAATTTGGATTTCTCCCGTAAAGAAAATTAATTTGGTATTAGGGTGGATATTCTTTAGTTTTATAAAGGCAATATTGTATACTATTGCTTCAGCAATAATTTTAAAGTTTATATTTATATACTTAAATATAAGTTTTAGTATTTATAGTTTACCATTATTAGTTTTATCGTTTTTGCTTTTATTAGCTGTTTCGGTTTGTAGCGGGATAATCATATGTAGTATTACTCTAAACATAAAGCAGGTAGATTCTTTTGTATTTTTAATAACGGGAGCTGTGCCATTGTTAAGTGGAAGTACATTCCCGATTTCTGTGCTTCCACCGAAAATACAACTGATTTCAAAGGTGTTGCCAACAACTTATATATTTGATTTAATTAGACATTCTATACTTAAGAGCAATACTATATTCGACCCAATTATGGAATTAACCCTGGTTTTCTTTTATGTGATTATTATGATGATTATATCTGTCTTTATCTTTAAACTATTAAAAAGAAGGGTTGAAAAATGTGGGACAATCTATATGATGTAAGAGATAAATTTTGTTCACGAAAAAGCGTTAGGAATTATTTGAATGTTAGTCTTGACCAGGATGTAATTAAAGTATTAATGGAAATCGGATATAGTGGACCTGTCTCAGGAGGACTAAGGTGTGTTTTTATAAAAGAGATAAGTAATAGCGAAGAAAAATACATTTGTTATAAAGGAACTTATTATCAGAAACATGTTTTAAGAGCACCACATATTTTTTTAATTGGATGTAATGATTCGATTATTGAAGAGAAATATAACGGAGAGTTTGTAAATATATTTAGTTGTCAAAATTCGGTTATTGCTGCACAAAACATTATTATTGCTGCACATGAAATGGGAATCGGGACATGTTTTGTAGGGGCAATTAGAAAAGATGTAATAATAGATGGGTTAAAACTGGACAAAGGCTATAACCCTTGGTGTATATTATGCCTAGGTATAGGTAGGGATGATAACATTGGAATATAAAAACATGGATATGATTATAAAATTTGATGATGAGCATAAAAATTTTATTCTTATAAAAGGTAATAATCAAATAGTAATGGATACTAAGCAGGCTATAGGCTGTATTGTTATATTTAGGGATATATTAGAAAAAATAAAGGGTAAATAACCTTAGAAGTTTTATCAAGATTTTAATCCAATATGAAACAGAGTTGAAAAACAGACAATAGGGAGTTAAGTCTATATAATTGTGTAAAAAGGAGTTGAGCCATTCCCCACTCCTGGTTAGAATAGAAATAGAAACGAACCAAAAAATCTAACCGGAGGGATAGGAAATGGCTCAATACAATATTACCATAGATTCTGAAATTTTGCATTATCTTTTTGTACAAGGGACTAAGGATGAAAAGCTAGCTAAGTTGTTGGAATCTGTACTTAATCAAATTTTAGCAGCTCAAGCTACTGAACAAGTTAAGGCTGAACCTTATGAAAGGACAGAAGAAAGACAGGATTATCGTAATGGTTATTATTCAAGAAGTTTAATTACCAGAGTTGGAACTCTCACCTTAAGAGTTCCAAGACTCCGCAATGGCAAATTTACCACTGACCTTTTTAACCGTTACCAGAGAAGTGAGCAGGCCCTTTTGTTGGCACTAATGGAGATGGTGGTTAATGGAGTATCTACCCGAAAAATCGAAGAAATCACTTATGAACTTTGTGGGACTGAATTTTCAAAATCCACAATTTCCGAGCTTTGCAAAAATCTCGATCCTATTATTACAGCGTGGAACTCAAGACCTTTAAGAGAAAAAAGTTTTCCCTTTGTTATAGTTGATGCGATGGTGATAAGAGTAAGAGAAGAGGGACGTGTTCGTCAACGCAGCGTATTAATTGCTGTAGGCATAAATGAAGATGGCTATAGAGAAGTATTAGGCCTTATGATAGGAGACAGTGAATCAGAAAAAGCTTTTGCGAATTCTTTTCATGGCTGAAGCAGAGAGGGCTCCATGGAGTTGATTTAGTAGTTTCCGATCATCATAGAGGACTTGTACAAGCTATTTGCCGACACTTCCAGGGAGCTACGTGGCAAAGGTGCCAAACACATTTTATGAGAAATATCCTTGATAAGACTCCAAAAGCTTTACAAAAAGAATTACATGCCAAACTAAGAGCCATATTTGAAGCACCAGATCCCAGAACAGCGAGAATGCTATTAAATCAAGTATTAGATGAATATAGAGATAAAGCTCTTAAAGCAATGGAGATTTTAGAAGAAGGATTTGAAGATGCAATAGCGGTTTTAGAACTTCCTGAGCCTTATCGAAGGAGACTTCGTACTACTAATATGTTAGAGCGTCTAAATGAAGAAATTCGTCGTCGTGAAAGAGTTATAAGAATATTCCCAAGCCGAGAATCTGGCATTCGTCTAATAGGAGCGTTGTTAATGGAACAAGATGAAAAATGGGCTTCAGGGAGGAAGTATTTAGATATGACTGAGTATTTCGAGTGGCAAAAAGACGGGCTAAAGCCCGGCGTAGCGTATCCTTGACACCATGGGGCGGAAGCAGTACAATGAATTGAACGGCGGTGATAAAGAAGATTCATATTCTAATCAGGGGGATTTTACACAAAAATTTGGACTTGACCCCTAATGTATTTGCAGTATATTTTTTTTATCAATTTTTCTTTTAATTTCAAACCATCTTTCTTATTGTGAAAAATATTAGTAATTTGGTATAATTTTAACATAAGGTTATAATTATGCATGTTAGGAGGAATTTGTATGAAAAAATTCTTTTGGTTGTTAGGCTTTCTTGGTTTTCTTGGCTTTTTAGGATTTTTTAAATCTTATATGTATTTTGCATTTTTTGCTTTTTTCTCTAACTTTTTTACTAGTCGATATATTAACATCCCACAAGATAAACAACTTCAAAACAAAATGGCAGAAGCGCATACAGTGAGTTTTGTTGTGACAAGTTTTTTCTTATCATTCATGCTAATAATGCTGATATTTAACGTAAGTTATGAAATTTTTAAAGCTATGTTTTGCATTGTTTTTGCTTTAATTTTTATTATAGATTCGTACTTACTTTATATAAATACACGGGAATTAATCAAAAATAAAACTTAGACTTCTGTTTTATCAGCCTATAACAGAATTATCAATTGGTACATAATTAACCTATTGGAGATGAAAAGAAATTACTCCACTACCTGCTGCAATATTTTTATGATTTGGATTACGCTTTAACTGTTAGAAATATAAAAAGGTAATAAGGTATAATTATGTTAAGCTTACGTTAAATTTTACTGTAGATTGGAAATAGAAGAAGGATTTTAGGGAATTTTGTAGAATTTATAGTATTGTGTTCCAGTGGTTGTTTTTTATTATAGTTTGAGAGATTATAATTTGTATAAATTTTGCATAAACGGAGGATGAAAATGGACAGTGTACTTTCAGTAAAAAATCTAAAAAATATTATGGGAAGGTAAAGGCAGTTGATGGGATTTCATTTGAGATGTATCCTGGAGAAGTTGTAGTGCTTATAGGTCCAAATGGTGCAGGGAAAAGTACTACTTTAAGGATTTGATAGTGAGATGGGAGTGAGAGATATGTCAAAAGAAAGAGAATATTATTACATAGGAAAGAGGAGAGATACTGATATATGGGAAGTTATGCTTAAATATGGTGTACTTTCAGCATCTCATTTTTAAGTTCGATTTCCTGATGATCCAACAATGACACTTTCTGAAGGAAGAGAAGAATTTCTTGGGTTACCTAAAATTTCTGTGGAGCCATGGAGTGGTATGAAGGGAGCTATTGCTATAAAAGGGGAGATGACAAAAGAGGCAAGAGAATTATTCTTACAAATTATAGAAACCAGAAGAATAAGACTTTGGGATTTTATACTTTTTAGGGATGGAAGAAAACTTCTATCGGTTTCAGATTTTGATGATCGCATTGTAACGGAGAATTTTGCTAAAGAATTTATGGAAAAACTCTTTCTTAATTGGTTTGAACCTATTCCAGAACCGGAAATTAAATCAGAGGGAATTTCAAGAGATTTTCTTGAAGAAGTCAGTCAGGCGATTCAAAAAGCATTATCTAAATTGGTACTAGACCTAGAAAATGATAAAAATTGAAGGTGAGGGATAATTTTGGTAGAAGTAAAGGGATTGACTAAAGTGTTTAAAAACATAAGAGCAGTAGACAATTTAAGTTTTAAGGTAAAAGAAGGAGAAATATATGGGCTTTTGGGTGAAAATGGTGCTGGTAAAACCACAACTTTAAGAATGCTTGCTACAATGCTTAAGCCTACGAATGGGACAGCCATTATAAATGGAAAAGACTTAATAAAAGAACCAGAAGAGATAAGAAAAGAAGTTGGGATACTTTTTGGAGGAGAAAGCGGTTTATACGACAGGCTTACTGCAAGGGAAAATATACTTTATTTTGCAGAGCTTCATGATATGGATAAAAAGGAGGCAAATAAAAAAATTGATATATTAGCCCGTAAATTTGATATGACTGAATTTATTGATAGACCAGCAGGCAAGCTTTCAAAAGGAATGAAGCAAAAGGTAGCAATTGTGAGGTCAATAATACATGACCCTAAGGTGATGCTTTTTGATGAGCCAACGTCAGGACTCGATGTAGGTTCAGTAAGAGAAGTGCACGACTTTATAAGGTTTTGTAAAGAAGAAGGAAAGACAATTATTTTCTCAAGCCACAGCATGTCAGAGGTAGAAAAACTTTGCGACAAGATAGGTATAATACACAAAGGAAAACTTATAGAGGAAGGGACTATTGCAGATTTAAAGGAGAAATACAAAACAGACAATCTTGAAGAGTTATTTATGGAATTGGTAGGTGAGAAAATTGAAGTTTAAGCATGTATACATAGTTTTGAAAAAAGAGCTAAAGGACATTTTTAGAGATAAAAAGACATGGATTGTTACAATTTTACTTCCTGCCTTGTTTATTCCTATAATGATGTACATAGTAATAGGTGGAGCAGAAAGCATATCAGAACAAAAAATAAGCGATACAAAAATAGCAATTATAGATGAAGGAAATAATGCAAAATTTATAAATTATTTAAAATCGACAGGAATAAGTATAGTAACGGGTTTGCAAAATCCCAAAGAAAGTCTTGAAAAAGGCGATATAAGGGCAATTGTAGTTATACCTTCTGATTTTGATAAAAATATAGAAGAAGGCAAGAACGCTGATTTAACAATTCAGGTAGACATGTCAAATATGAAATCTTCAAATGCAGAGAATATGATAAGAGGTCTTATAAAAGAATATGCGAATAATATTGTAAAAGAAAGACTTATAACAAAAGGCATAGATCCTAAAATATTAGATCCAATTGCAATAAAGACAGAAAATATTGCCTCACAGAGTAAAATGGCAGGGTCTTTTTTAGCATTCATTGTGCCAATGCTTTTGACTTTATGGACGGCAACAGGAGGTATGGGAGCAGCTGTTGATTTGGCAGCAGGTGAGAAAGAAAGAGGTACGTTAGAACCTTTACTTACGACTTCTGCATCAAGGCTTTCTATAATGGCAGGCAAATACTTGGCTGTAACAACCATGGCACTTATAAGTGCTATTGCTTCACTTTTGGGACTTTTTGCTTCCTTTTCTTTAAATAAAGATATGGCATCTTTAAATGCCGATTTTAGGTTGAGCGTAGCGGCAATAGTTGTCATGTTCGTGGCTGCCTTTTTTACAGCATCAATATTTGCTGCACTGGAGCTTGCTTTAAGTGCATATGCAAAATCTTTTAAAGAAGGGCAGACATATATTTCACCTTTAATGTTTATTGCAATAATTCCGGCATATTTGGTGATGTATAAAATGCCAAATGAAATACCTATATCTTATTTTGCAATACCTGTATTTGGAACTATTTCGGTTTTTAAAGAATTGCTTTATGGTATTGTAAATATGACACATATAGGTATATTTGTATTTTCATCAATAATATATGTGGGTATTAGTGTATATTTGGCAGCTTTGATGTTTAAGCAGGAATGGGCACTATTTAGGGTGTAAAAAATCTTTTATAATTTGCAAATAGCAGGGGAAACCCTGTATTTTTTTGCTTGTATATAGGACAGCAATTTACATTGTAACCATTTTGTAACCAGAATTTAAGAATTTCTTAATAAATTTTAACATTTAAAAGGGTATAATGGAAGAAAGAGTCTTTGAGATATTAAAAAATATATGGAAAGGGTCAATAAATGATGTTTAAACAACCTTTAAAAATCATGCTTGTTTTATTTACTTTATCCGGATTATTATCGGCATGTGGTTATACATTTAAAAATGAAGAAGACCATGTTAAGTATACAATTGAAAAGTTTTACAATGTGCAGTATAAAGCGTACTTAAAAATGGAATATATTGACACAACACCATATCTGGATATGACAAAAATACAGAATCAAAATAAAGTAATAGCACTTAAAGAATTAACATTTAGAAGAAAATATGCTTTTGAAAAAGGGTATGGATACGTTGAAAGAAGGCGATTTCCTTTGAAATTTAATTACAAAAATATAGATATAAATGGTAACAGAGCAAAAGTTGTAGTGGAATTAGAAATAGATCGTACTAAGGCTTACCCAATGTTTATATGTCCAGGTGATAATATCTTTGAATTGGAAAAACAAGACGGGCATTGGAAGATAATAAATCATACATATCAAGGCTTGACACAGTATGAATTATGGATTGATAAAAAATTACCTGAACCAGATTATGAAAAAATAAAGCGTCAATTAGATAAAGAATTTGGCGAAACAAATGGTACAGTATACATAGGTTCTATGGATTCTTACTTCTACGCAATAGGAAGATAATAAGACAGATATTTTTGCAAATGTAAGGAGGAGTTTAAAATTGAAAAGAATATTGGTTCATGGATTACTTCAATTTTACTAATAACTTCATTAATTTTAAACCTGCAACACTATAAAGTTATCCAGAATTATAAAGCTCAAATGGATAGTATTAATGGATATTTTATGAATAGTTTACGCTTTTTAAGTTTAAATATTGAAAAATTTGATGGAAGCGAAAGGGACTTAATATTTTTAGTTCTATATTTCTCATAGGTGTTTTATTTTCCTACATGTATCTAAAGACAGGGAATCTGTGGATGCCGATTGGATATCACATATCGTGGAATTATTTCCAAGGTTACATATTTGGGTTTAATGTGAGTAGCAATGCTATGAGAGGCATTTACAATGCTTTTCCGAAAAACAATTTCCTCTCCGGAGGGGAGTTTGGACTGGAAGGAGGAATAATTACTACTCTTGTTATCTTAATTACTTTTTTAATACTGTATTATTATTTTGAAAGATACAGAAAAGTGCAAGAAGTAGAATTGGGATAAAAAGAAGGGATAGCAGTGAATATTGACGAAAGAGTTTTAGGTATAGACGGTGCTAAAGGCGGATGGGCTGTAGCTACTTGTAAAAATGGGAAGGCTTTTGTGCAATTTTTTAAAAAAATTGAGGATGTATGGCATTCTTACAGGGATAAATTAGAACTTGTTCTCATTGATATTCCCATTGGTCTTCCTCATTCGGAGAAAAGGTATAGAAGCTGTGATGAAGAAGCGAGGAAATTTCTGGGGTATCCTCGCTCTTCCAGTATATTTTCTCCTCCTTGCAGAGAAGTTTTTAAGGCTAGAGATTATAAAGAGGCACTAGCTATAAATAAAAAGATTTTGGGGAAAGGGTTGTCAAAACAAGCCTGGAATATTGTTCCCAAAATAAAGGAAGTGGATGAATTTGTAATTAAAAATCCAGAAGCAGTTAAATTTTTAAAAGAATCTCATCCAGAGGTGGCTTTTAAAGGCTTAAAAGGAGAGGTAGCAAAATTTAGTAAAAGAGATGAGGAAGGGTATAAAGAGAGAATAGAGTTTTTAAGAATACTTTTTAGAAAGTTTGGATGTGAGATAGTTGAAGATAAAATTAAAGGCTTAAGAAGAGACGATATAGTGGATGCTTTGATTTTACTTGCAACAGGGATTTTGGCTATTAAGAAAGAGGGAAATATATGCTCTTTCCCTACAAATTTTAAAGAAAAAGACCTTTTGGGGCTGCCAATGGAAATTTTCTTTGTAAAATTTAGCAGGTTAAATGAAATTTTTATAGAATAAATATTATTGTAAAAAAGTGTGAAGAGGGGGAGCAAAATGGCAGGTAATTATAGCGGTTTTTTTATAAAAGGGGAGGATGGGGCAGATATATACCTTCATCTTTGGGTGCCAGAGGAAATTCCCAGGGGTATTATTCAGGTATTTCATGGAATGGCTGAACAGGGGGGAAGATACCAAAATTTTGCCCGTTATATGAATGAAAAAGGATTTGTAGTATGTGCCGATGACCATAGAGGTCACGGGAAAACAGCAGGGAGCCTGGATAATGTAGGTTACATAGGAAAAGATGGCTTTAATAAGATAGTAGAAGATGAATATCTGATAATGAAGTTTTTGAAAGAAAAATACGGAAATCTTCCCATTGTTATATTTGGCCATAGTTTTGGATCTTTTGTGGCTCAAGAGTTTATGATAAGGTATGGCAAAGAAGTTAATGGCGTTATATTGAGCGGTTCCTCTGCAGTTAAGGAATTGCCTCTTAGATTTGGTTATGCTTTGGCTTTTGTCGAAAAAACACTTTTTGGTGAGAAAAAGAGGAGCAAAGTTTTAGATAGACTTACATTTGGAAGCTATAATAAAAGGATAAAGGGCGATAACCTGAGCAAATTTGAGTGGCTTTCAACAGATAAGGAAGAGGTTAAAAAATATGAAGAAGACCCTTATTGTGGCGGCGTCTTTACAGCGGGATTTTTTTATTACTTTTTTAAAGGACTTTTAAATCTGTATAAGCCTCAAAGGTTACTGGCAATACCAAAAGATTTGCCTTTATTTATAATTTCTGGAGAAGAAGATCCTGTAGGTGAGTATGGTAAATTAGTAAAGAGGCTCTATGAGCTTTACAAAAGTATAGGATTAAAACAAGTGAATATAAAGCTTTATCCAGGGAAAAGGCATGAGCTTCTCAATGAAGTAGAGAGGGAAAAGGTTTATGAAGATATTCTTACATGGATTGGAAAGAGAGTATTAAATTACTCGCAGTAAGACCATCAAAAAGGGCATTATAACGACACTGGATATTGTTGTATATGTGATCATACTTGTGGCAAATTCATAATCTGCTCCGTAAACTCTTGCTATAATTGCAGAGTTTACCAGCACAGGCATTGCTGACATTATGACAAATACATCTCTCATAAGCTTTGGTACTGGAATGAATATGTTTAGAAGCAATACGAAAGCAGGAGTTATTAAAAATCTTCCGACAAAAACTAAAATGGCATCTTTGTCAAGTTTAAATTTATCAAAACCCATTTCATGAATGACTATGCCAATGTAGAATATTGATAAAGGAGTAGTGAGGTTTCCAATCATTTTAAAGCTTTCAAAGAGAAATTTTGGGAGAGAAATATTTTCAAGTACAAAAATTACTCCTATTATAAAACCTAAAAGAGGAGGGTTGAATATTCTCTTTACAGTATCCCAGTTTAATATATTTTTTTCATTTTCATTCACATCTTGTATAATGCTATAAGCTCCTAAAGTCCACAGTATTGTTGTATTTGCCATGTAGTATAAAAGGGCATAAGGTGTTGCTATATCTCCAAAAAGAGCTTGAGCCATAGGGAGCCCAACAAAGATAGTATTTGAAAGAGAAAATATCACTACGAACACACCTTTTCTTCCCTTTTTTATTTTAAAAGTTTCAGCAAATATGTAAGCCACTATATAGGATAGAAGTATAGATAAAAACGGAATTAAAAGTCCTCTTACTGAGTGTTCTAGTTGTTCTTTAGAAAAAGTTGTAGAAATGTTTACAATCATATTAAGAGGTAAAGATACATTAATTACAAGCTTTGCAAAAAGGTCTGATGTTGATTTATCAAACCACCCTATTTTTGATAGATAATAGCCAAGTGCTAATATAAATACAATTATTAAAACTCCCTGAACTGCAGAGAAGAAAGTTTCCATCAAAAGAGCCTCCTTATGAGAGAATATAGCACTGTGTTAGACTTATTTATTAAGGATAACATAAAATGATAAAAATTTCAAAGAGGGAAGATATTATATGTAACAACAAAAAGATCAACTGGATGTATAATGTTGTTAAAGAAGTTTTAGGAGGAGTAAGTATGAAAAAAATATTTATTGGCTTGTTAATTTTAACTTTATTTTTTAGTGGGTGCCAGATTAATGTCAAAAATCATGGTAATTTAGCAAAGCCCCCCAACCAAAATGTAAGTGAAGATGTTACTCCTAATGATATCCAAAATGAAAAATGGAGATGGAGTTTCAAAGATAATAAGATTTCATCCTTGAAGGATTTGCAATTGTATAAAAGTGATGATGGGGGTAAAACATGGACACAAATTTATATCCCCGTTAATAAAATTCCTGAGAGTGCTTATAAAGATGCTGAGAATATAGTACCTTACTTTATGGATAATAATGTGTGGATAGCATGGATTGTCCCCCAAACATTACATATACTTAAAACAAAAGATGGAGGTTTACATTGGGATATATTTAAATTTGAAATCGGCAAATATGGAGAAGTTATATCAGTTCTTCAATTTGTTACTCCTGAAGAGGGTTGGATTTTGACCACAATGAATGGTGCAGGAATGCAGATAAACTATTTATTGAAAACCAATGACGGAGGTAAGACGTGGGAAAATGTGAATATAACAGGCAAAAAGAACTATGATGGGATATATAGTGCGGCAAATCGTTCAAATATGAAATTTTATGATAAAAATAATGGATGGATTAGTATTTCAAATAACTTAGCTCCTGACCCAATACTGTTTAGAACAACAGATGGAGGTAAAACCTGGTCACAGATAAAATTATCTATACCCAAGAGTTATAAAAATTGTTATCTCTCTTCTGCAAATGTACCTGTATTTACTGATAGTAAAAATGGAAAATTGATTTTAGAGATTTATGGGCCTAATAAAGATAATAAATTAGAAAAACATATTTTAGTTTATGAAACAATAGATGGGGGTAATACGTGGAGATTAAGAAAGAATTAATAATTTGTAACCAATTTGTAATATCTGATAAACGAAATAATGGTATAATGATGGTAGAAATATTTTGGAAAGGGAAATATTAAAAATGGGGTAGATGTTATTGAAAAAGAGGTTGGTATTGGTTATTAGTGCTATTCTAATGGTGTCGTTTTTTACCGTAATTGCTTTTGCAAATAGTACAATCAAATTAATTGTAAATGGTAGTGAAATTAAACCAGATGTGCCACCGCAGATTATCAATGGAAGGACAATGGTGCCTATTAAGTAGGTAGCTGAAGCTTTAGGGGCAGAAGTAGAATGGGATAAACAGAATAAAATTGTTAAGGTCTCTTTTAACAAAAAAGTAGAAACAGATTTGATTAGCAATTATTTGAGGACAGCCCAAACTTCAAAACAATTTGTAGAAAATTTCGCTCATGCTTTGCAAGAACGAAATGGAGCTGTGGCTCGTTTATTTTTAAGTCCTGAAATTAGGGGGCAAATAAAACCTGAAATAATAGGTCCTTCTACACCTGTAACAAAAATAGAAATTAAAGAAGTTTCTTATAGTAATTATTATTGGGTATATAATGTTAAGGCATATTATGGTCCTTATGATAATAATTCACCAACATTAGCTTTTGAAATAAAGTTGACAGTAGAACCAGAAAGATATCCTGACTGTTCAGTGGTTTCGAGTAGGTATTTTATTACCAAATTGGATTGGATTAATGGTAAGGCTGAATTTATACCTAATTAAAGAGAAATATTGTCTGGGTTTAAGAAAGTTTCAGAGAAAAAGTTTTCTTGAATGGGTTATATACCATCAATAGATATAGGGGATTGGGCTTATTGTAGCTAAAGGCTAATAAGATATAACAATCAATATCGTAATTTTAATATTAATTGTTTCTCTTAACTCTTATTGATGATGCTGGAAAGATATAGATGATAAATTTTGAAATTAATGAAAACATATATTTTAAGGAGTGAGTCTGGATGAGAAAACTTCTCATTATTTTAATGGTAATATTATTTTTGAGTGGCTGCTATATTAATATCACAAAAACTGATAAAGACAGCTCAGAAAGCATTATACCTCCTGTGTCTAAAACAAAAGAAAATTTTAGTGAAAAAAAACAAACAAAATAAATATTAGTGAACTTCCTAAAAGCAAGGAAGAGACTGCGACTATTGAAGGTGTGGATTATAAAGTTTCATATACACTTTTTGATTGTTCTAAATTATCACCTGGTTTTATAACTTATATTCCGGAAAACATGAAAACAAGTATTAATAATTTTGGAGATGGAAGCACAACTGTGCGTATAGAAACTTCAAAAATAATAAATGGACAATTTCTTCATGACTATGACTATATTGAAATAACTTTTTTGCCGAGAAATGTAGATAAATCTTATGCAATTGAAAAAGTAAAAGGTCTTGCAAACAAATATAAGCTTAAAGAAGAGCAAAAGATTTTTAATTGGGCGATATTTCAGAGGAATGGAGTTTATGGAGTTATAGTTTTAGGAGAACATGAAGGGAGATATTTCTATATTATTATTCATCCTACTCTTGAATCGTCAGACATGTTTAATCCAATAGCTAAAAATGTAATCAAGGAATTTATATGGGTAGATACAGGTACGAGATTATAAAAAATTACTCCCTCACATTTTAATTGTGAGGGAGTTTTAGTTTAGGTATCAGGTAGCAATGCAGACCAAGTTTGAGAACCAACAATTCCATCAGGTGTTAAGTTATGGTCTTTTTGAAACTTTATAACTGCGTTTTTTGTAATATCTCCAAAAATTCCATCTATATCAGTAAGTGTGAGATAACCATTGTAATATAGTGCATCCTGGCAAGTTGCTACATAAACATTTTGACTACCGTATTGAACTATTGGATAATATGGGGAACCTGGATCTCTTGCATCACCATGAACATGACTGCTATAATCTGGTTCAACGAAAGTCCAATAGGATAGAGCAATTTTATACATTTGCTCTAATGTTATATTTCCGTAATAAGGGACCATATCAAATGCTTTTCCTGCCATATGTTGAGAATATTTTGCTACTTGTCCAGGATATTTACTTGCTAAATCTTTATTGTGTTTAACAGAGCAATATGCGCGGGTGATACGTATAGGAGTTCCTATTGCTTTTCTATAGTTATTCCATTGATTTAGTGTTTTTGTATCTGTAAAAATATAAGTAGTATATAATTTATCAAAATCAGAGCTATAATCTGCCAATTCGTATACTGATAAATTTTCTGCTTTTGGCATTGGTTCTAATCCTTTTAGAGTATATCTTTCCCATTGAGAAGTATTTGTATTAAATATGTTTACTGAGAAAATTGTATTTTTAAGATCGGTACTCATAAGATTCCACCTCTTTCTATTATTTATTTTTTCAAGGACTAATCGGCCGATTTACCCTTCTACCTATTAAAGAGAGTTTTATATGCTAATTTACAACCCATCTAAGAAATCTTCTCCTAAAAATTCTCTCATTTTTTCAATGCTCTTTTCTTTGTTTTATTTACTGCCTGCTGCGAAATATGGAGCTTTAAGGCTATTTTCTAAGCAAATTATTAAGGGGAATTAATAAAAATTTAATAATTTGTAACCAATTTGTAATATCTGACAAACGAAATAATGGTATAATGTTGGTAGAAGAATTTATGGGAGGTTTTGGTGAGGAATGAAAAAAAGCTCTTGTAATTTTGATAATTTTAACTTTGTTATTTGGCGGATGCCAAACAAAAAGAGAGGTTAAGGAGAGTAATACGTTTCACAAACTAATTCCTAATTTTCAATATTTCCAAATGATAGATAGAAATAATGGATGGGCTATTGGAGAAAATATGGGAGAAAATAAAGTATTTATTACAAATGATGGAGGCACTACATGGGTGACTGCTTTGACTTCTGCCATAGGTGACATTCGTGAATGGTTTTTTATGGATTCTGATCATGCTTGGATACTTTATTCTAATGAGACTCTCTATAAGACGGAAGATAGAGGTAAAAACTGGGATGCTGATGAAGTGCCTTTTGGTATGGGTAAATTATTTTTTATAAATTCCGGTGGAGAATATCAAGGTTGGACCCTTAAGGAATATGGGCCTGCGTCTGGGAATGTGCCTGTGGATGTTTATAAATTAATAAACAATAAATGGACTCTCATTCACGAAGGAGAATTGCCTAACAGTACTTCAGCATCTCCTAATCCACTTCCATATGAAGGGGAGAAAAAGAGCTTTGTTTTTTTGCCTGATGTAAAAACGGGTTTTATTACAGTGGAAAGGTGTGAACCAGGAAAATCTAGTTTATACATGACCACTGATGGAAGATATACATGGAATAAAAAAATTATTCCACTGCTTTCAAGATTTGATGAAGAATATATTTCTGTATATTCTCTTAAACTTGTTGATGGTGAAATCATTTGGCCAATATCTGCATTTGATGATGTGAGAGGGGATTTTGAGGAAGTGTTTTTAGTAAGCAAGGATAATGGGAATACTTGGAAAGAGAAGGCTTCTTTTGTATCCAAGAATTCCCCCAGAGAGGTTTATGTAGTAGATGAAGAAAACTGGTATGTTTTATTTGAAGATGAATTATTTAAAACAAATAACGGAGGAAATACATGGGAGAAGCTAAATATTCCTCAAGGTACATTTCAAATTCAATTTATAGATAATAAAACAGTGTGGGCTTTAGCTTCAACATCGGGTGGGACAAATTTATTTTACAGTGAAAATGGCGGTTATACGTGGGATAAGAAGTTTTAAAATTTCAATTGGTGTATAAGGAGAAAATGAGGAGGATGAGAACAGAATGTATAGAAAAATAAGAGTTATTGTATTAATTGTAATAATTTATTTTATCGCTATTTTGGCTAAAAATCTGTATGAATATAGAGTAAAGACCATTGATGAAGCCATTGGATTTAATCTTGATAATGTTTATAAAGTAGAGATATTAAGAAATGAGCAACCAAAAATAACAGAAGATAAAGAAAAATTAAAGAATTAACCGAATGGTTAAGAGGATACAAATATAAAATGAGCAGCACGGTAAAAGGAAAAATAGATTTTTCTTATTATGTAATAAATTTTTATTCTCATGTAGAGAACGGCTTTATAGCTTTTGATAAAGATAATAAAAAAATAATTATAGTAAATGGGTATACATACGATGTTTTCGATAACTCTATTGTACAGGATTATTTACAGTCTTTTTGGGAATCTATCAGATAAGGCGAAGTAAAAAATAAAATAAATTAGGAATGGAAGGATTAATATTTGTTTGGAGGTAGGTGCAATGAGGAAAACAAAAACTTTTTTATTAATCGCTTTTGCCATTGTTTTATCATTGAGTATAATTGCCCTTGGATTGTCAGTCTCGAGAGTTAGTGCAGGGGATGGGCCAAATCAATCACAGTTTGATAAAATTATTGAAAAAGTAGGCAGTTTTTTAAAGGGTAATAAAGACAAATTGAAAGTCAATGAAGGGGATGTGATTGCAGAGGCTAACGGTATACCGATATATAAAAACGAATTTGAATTGCGTAAGGGATTGACATTGGCATCGGAAGGACAGGTAAACGATATAAATAATTTTGTTTTAAATAAATTGGTGAGAGAGAAAGTAAAAGAATATCTTGCTATGAAATACAATCTAAAGGTATCTGAAGATGAAATAAATTCATATATTGAAAAAGAGAAACAACAATTTAAAGAATTTCCTGAAGCGGAGGGAAAATTGAAAGAGTTAATTTCTGCAAGTGGTATGACATATGAGGAATACTGGAACGATTATGAGAGATACAATGTAAAAAGAATGTTGCTTTTTGATAAGCTGTACAATGCGATAATCAATGAAGGAATTAAAAATGGGGAATTGAAGAAAACGGATAAAATGACCATAGAGGTGCAAAATGAGTATAAAAAGTATTTTGACAATATAATAGATCAATATGTAAAACAGGCTAAAATATCGATTGATGAAAAATATAAAGATATGTTTAGAGGCTTCAGAGTAGATTGATTTTGTAGAGGTAGGAGAGGGGAATGAAAAAATTTTTTATAATACTATTGCTCTATAGACGTTGGAAAAAATATATATTATAATAACCGTAAAGAATACTTAAGAGGTTTTACACTAAGATTTAAAAATGTATAAATTTTACAAAATATTAAAAAATATCAATTGATAATAGTAGCAATGAGAAAAAATATAAAACCTTTACCTTTTACTAGAACGCCTTTTAAACCAGATGTCCTTTGGATACGAACACATAACCTTAACTTCTACAAAATATTTTTATCCGACATCAAACTATTATTACTATGATCTTTCAAGTTATGGTTGGCTACCTGTAAGAACGGATATTTTGCATGGATATGTTTCTACTTCATGGGTAACACTTCATAGGGAGACTAGTAGTGAATGGGTGTTGATGTTAAATAATGGATATGTAAATTGATATTAAATTAAAAGAATTGAAAAGTATTACAATAACACAGAGGTATTCTTTTTTATAAAAATAAAAGAAAGGGAGAGTGTTAATGAAAGAAGAAAATGTAGAGTTTAAGATATTTTTTATATTGCTAATATATATTTATTTAATGGTAGGTAACATATTGTTACAAAAGATAATCCGTATTTCAGAAGTTACATACAACCAAATAATACTTGTGTGGGGTAATTTAATTTTTTATTTCGTTTTAGGAATATTATTAACAATTCCTTTCTTTTTAAGTGAAACAAAGAAAGAAGGGAATTGGATGATAAATTATAAATGTCTATTGGCTTTTATTTTACCCTTATTTGCAGTAGTTTTTTTTGTATTTTTATCCCATCTTATTGGACCTTTCTTATGTACTAGGACATGTTATTAATGCACTATCTGTGGTAGCAGGATATTCATTGATTTTTATAGTCAGCAAGAAGTAAGAAATAGCTTTAAAAATAAATTGGTACACCAACTGTGAAAATACCCCTCTGAGCTAGATTTACATCTCAGAGGGGGAGAATCAAATAGATGTTTTATAGGAAAATCAATTTAAATTTCTTATTGTTACCTTGTTTATTAGGTACTTTTTAAGTAGCCTACAATTATTTGATTTAAGCGGGGATATTCACCTATATCTTCTTCAGTTTGTACTAAAACTTCGTTATTCATTACTGCGATTACTTTTGCCCCTTTTATGTTTTCATTTAGGCTAACTATTCTGTGTTTTTGTTTCGCTTCATCAATGGAATCTGTATATAGTATTTTTCCATCTTTTATTATGGCAAAACTTGTGGCGTATTCTTCTAATTCAAATATTTCATGAGAAGAAAGTAAAATAGTGCCCTTCTTTTCATTGACGTATTGCTTTATTATTTCTATAAGTTCAAACCTAGCAGCCGGGTCAAGGTGCTGTGTAGGCTCATCCAGTATTATGAGTTTTGCATTTGTTGAAAAAGCTAATATCGCTAATATAAGGTTTTTTTGACCCCTTGAGAATTTTTGCATCTCTTCATTTAAGTTAAAGCCATATCGGGAGAGAAAGTTTTTAAAAAACATATCATCCCATGATGGATACAGAGTTTTGTACAGTTTGTAATAGTCTGCCAGTTGTAAGTTGTTAAAGACTTTTCTGTGTTCTGTAACAAACGCTATATCTTTTTTTATAGAAGGGTGAAAAGGCTTTTCGAATATGAATATTTCGCCTGAATCCTTTTTTACTGCGTTCATTATGCATTTTAATGTTGTGGTTTTTCCTGCACCGTTTGGACCCACAAGTGCCATTATTTCTCTTTCTTCTACTTTAAAAGTTACATTGGAGAGTATTTGTTTTCCATCAATTTGTTTACTTAGATTCTTTACTTCTAATGTGTACATTAATTTTCACCGCCTTTTATTACATATGACCAAAAGCCTAAGAGACAAATGAGGGACGAGAATATTAAGGACAGAGGTAAATTTCCCTGCCGAGTAAAACTTATCAGGCTGTAAGGATTGAAGGCAAAGCTATTAATATCTGTTGTGCCCATATATCCGAAAAGTGCATCTAAGAAAACTATAAAAGCGCTCCAACCTAATCCATCCATCTCAAAGCCTGAAAAAGTCATTTGAAGTCCAAATATTGCAAGTAAAAGTATTAAACTTCTCAAAATAGGCTCAAATTTATTTATAAAAGGGCCTTCTAAAAATATTCCTTCAATAGCAGAGGTCACAATCACAACGAGGCTTAAAAAAATGAGATTGTAAAGGAACAATTCTTTTTTAGAAAAAGGTAGGAAGTATAAAAGTTCTGCATTTTGATGCTTTATATCATACACTATAAAAGTGGCAGATAAAAACAAAAGTGCAATTGTTTTGATTAATATTACTGGTATGAATAGTAGAAAAGTAAGAAAAAGTATTCTTACAGTTTTCTCCTTTAATTCTTTCTGTATATAAATATCCATTTTATTTATCACTTCATTCATTTTTCCAGACCTCCTCAAAAATTAACATAGAAGTATAATAGTCTATACGACTGTTTTTCAATTTTGTGACACATTCTCTTATAATTTTTATTACACCTTCTTCTACATCAATGTCTTTCTTTATAAAATATCCTATGCCTTGCTCTGACTCTATATATCCTTCGTTTTTAATTTTTCTAAAGCTTTTATAACTGTATTTATATTTACGTCAAATATCACCTGTAAATCTCTGATAGATGGAAGTTGACTGCCTTTTTGAAGGTTACCTAATAAAATTTCTGATTTTATCATGTTTACTATTTGTAAATATGCAGGCACTCCACTGTGTTTATCTACTTTTCTTAGCATTTTGCACCATCACTCTCTGATTAATTTTATAATGCCTGAATTTTTTATGTCGATAGGAGCTTTGCTTTTGTTTATAATTTTTAAAGAACCGCCTGTTGCATCTATATAAAATTCACCAGTTTCATCAGAAGTATTTAAAATTTCAAGTGTTCCATTTAAAGAAGTGGCATTTATATTAAAATTATTAAATTTTGATTTTATATCAATATTTACACCAGTGGCGTCTAATATGATTTTATCAAAATCTAATTCTCCTTTTATGTTACTCCCTGTAGTATTGAGATTTAAGTTTTTACCTTTTAATTTGCCATTCAAGTCAAAACCAACAGTGTTTATATAAATGTTATTTTCTGATACAATATCAGCATTTATTGTAGTTCCAACAGAGTTTATATGAATGTCTTTAATGTTTCCACTACCAATTATCTTGACTGATGTACAATCAATATCAAGGTTTTTTTCAAGTGATGTACCTAATTTTATAACATAAGTAGAATTTTTTATAGGAGAAAATTCTTCTAAATGTAAAACTTTATTATCTCCGGTTTCTATCAATCGAGAAGAATAAGACAAAGTATCGCCCTCAACAAGTTCCAACTCAATTTCTGAGGAGACTTTAATAGATATGCTATCTATGTCTTTTACTGAAATTGATTTATCCGGCAGAAAATTTTCATGAGGGCGTAAGTCATAATTAGAACTATTCGGGATAGTTATTGGAGGAATATTAATATGAATACCTGGAATATCAATTTTTGTGCCATTGTCTTTTATAGTTTTTGTCTTAACATTAGTAAAAATAAACCCATTCCTAAAATTGGTACGGTAATTACCATTATAAATAATACGAGTAAAACAATTGAAAGTGAAGAAGATAGCCCTTTTCTTATAGGGAAGATACTTATTAAAAGTACAAAAGATAAAATAAAAAGCAATACTTTTAAAGAAATCCATGGAGAAATCCAAGCTAATAAGATGCTAACTCCTGATGCAGCTACTCTTATAGTGGCACTTTCTTTAAAAGTTTTTACAATGGGCAAATTTGAAGTTTTGCTTGAGAACAGGAAAATAAAACCGGTTACTAAAGCTACAAAAGCCACTAAAAATACAATAGTTTCAATTAAATTTTGATTCATAAGACGACCTCCCAAAGTTTTATACTGTTATATAATTATATAACACTATAAAACTTTTTTGTCAATGAGTTTTAAAAAATTATTAAAACAATTTTTAAGCTAGAAAAAATAAGAAGGAATTTAAAGATCTATGTAGAAATAATAAACTTGTAGAGGTTAATCATTAAAATTTGAAGGTGGTTTAATAAAACTATACGGGAAGGGGTAGAAAATGGATTATAAGGATTTATTAAAAAAGCTTAGTGAAAGCTACGGGGTTTCTGGGCATGAGAGAGGAATTTATGACCTCTTAAAAAAAGAATTTGAACCAATTTCAGATGAAGTTAAAGAAGACAATTTTGGCAATCTTATTTTTAAAAAGAAGGGCACAAAAGGCAAGTACAAGGTGATGTTAGCAGCTCATTTAGATGAAATAGGCCTTATGGTGAAAGATATTGATGAGAAAGGATTTATAAAATTTACAACAGTAGGAGGGGTTGATCAGAGGACTCTTCCTTCCCAAGAAGTTATAGTTCACGGTAAAAAGGATTTGTTGGGAGTTATAGGAAGTAAGCCACCACATCTTTTGTCTTCTGAGGACATGGAAAAAGCTATAAAAATAGATGATATGTATGTGGATGTTGGACTTCAAAAGGAGGAGGTAGAAAAACTTGTAAGTATTGGAGATATAATAACCGTAAAAAGGGAGTTTAAAGAGCTTTTGAATGAGAATGTTTCGGGAAAAGCTTTGGACGATAGAGCAGGGGTTGTGGTGATGGCAGTATGCCTTGAGGAGCTCAAGAAGGTGTACCATTATCACGACGTATATGCTGTAGCCACTCTTCAGGAAGAGGTGGGAGTAAGAGGAGCTACGACTTCTTCTTACAATATTGAACCTGATATAGCTATAGCGATTGATGTGACTCATGCGAAAGCGAGGGGAGTTAGCCGAGACATAGAGGTAGGGAAAGGGCCTGCGATTGGGAAGGGGCCTAATATTCATCCTGCTGTATATAAAGGGCTTGTAGATATAGCTAAAAAATACAATATAAATTATCAGATAGAGCCGCTTCCTGGGCATTCAGGCACTGATGCATGGGCAATCCAGGTGTCAAAAAAAGGAGTTCCTACAGGGCTTGTGTCAATACCTTTGAAGTACATGCATACTTCTGTGGAAACTGCTAATATGAAAGACATAATAGAAAGCGGCAGACTGCTGGCACACTATATTGCCAATCTGCCGCCTGAGGAATTGGAGGGACATTTATGTTATTAAAGGAGTTAACTGAGCTTTTAGGTGCTTCTGGAGATGAAAAAGAGGTAAGAGAGAAAATAAGAGAAATAGTAAAACCTTATGTGGATGAGCTTTATGTAGACAGAATTGGAAATTTAATAGCCTGCAAAAAAGGGAAAAGGAAAAGCCAAAGGTGATGCTGGCTGCTCACATGGATGAAGTTGCTTTAATGGTGAAGTCTGTAAATGAAGACGGGACATTGAGTTTTTCTCCTGTGGGCGGAGTTGACAACCGTATTCTGGTAGCCAAAGCAGTAAAGGTAGGGGAGAAGAAGATAAACGGGGTAATAGGTGCAAAACCTATACATCTTCAGAAAAAAGGAGAGCAGGAAAAACCTCTTGACTTTGATGAACTCTATATAGACATTGGAGCAGCATCTAAAGAAGAAGCTTTAAAGCACGTTTCACCCGGTGACTATGTCTACTTTGAATCAAATTTTGAACTTTTGGGGGATGGATACGTTAAGGCAAAGGCTTTAGACGATAGGATAGGTTGTAACGTGCTGATAGAAATTCTGAAGAATACATATGAGTATCCTGTTTGTGCAGCTTTTACAGTTCAAGAAGAAGTTGGTTTAAGAGGCGCAGGTGTAGCAGCTTACAATGTAGATCCTGATTTTGCAATAGTGGTAGAAGGCACTGTCGCTGCAGATGTTGTGGATTCAGAACCTCATCTGGTTTCTACAGAACTAGGGAAAGGACCAGCGATTTCACTTATGGATAGAACTACTTTGTATGATAGAAAGATTATCGATAAAATCGTCAAGATAGCAGAAAAGAATAAGATACCCTATCAGTTTAGAAGAATAGCTAGCGGTGGTAATGACGCAGGGAAAATTCACCTTACAAAGGGAGGAATAAAGACGGTAGCTATATCTGTACCTTGCAGGTATATTCATTCCTTCAATTCTGTAGCTAATCTGAATGACTTTGATAATACAGTTAAACTTGTAGACTTAGTGATTAAAAATATTGAGGAGGTATTAGGATGAGTGTAAATGTGGAACTTATAAAAAAGCTAACACAGGCTTTTGGACATTCGGGAAGTGAGGAGAAGGTTTTTGAGATTATAAAAGAGGAAGTCAAAGGCTTTTGCGATGAAATTACTCATGACGCAATGGGCAACATGATATGTGTGAAAAAGGGAAAGGGCAAAAAGATAATGGTGGCTGCTCATGCTGATGAAATAGGCATTATGGTTACGCATATTGAAGAGGAAGGCTTCTTGAGGTTTACAACGATAGGTGGCGTTTATGTAGAGCATCTGGTGGGAAGAAGAGTTGTGTTTAAAAATGGTACAGTAGGAGTGATTGGAGTAGAACATTTGGAAGATAAAAAGGATTTTAAACTAGAAAAGCTTTATATAGACATAGGAGCAAAGGATAAAAAAGAAGCTGAAGAGCTTGTCAGAATAGGAGATAGTGGGGCTTTTGTAGGGGAGTTTGTAGAAGCTGGAGATAGGTTAGTCTCCAAAGCTTTTGATGACAGAATAGGTTGTTATGTAGCGATTGAAGCGCTAAAAAACGTGAAGACAGAAAATGCGCTGTATTTTGTCTTCACAGTGCAGGAAGAAGTAGGTTTGAGAGGAGCTACTACAGCTGCTTACAGTATTAATCCTGATTTTGCTATTGCTGTTGATGTTACAGCAACGGGAGATACTCCTAAAGCGAAGAAAATGGCGGTAGCTCTCGGTAAAGGCGCAGCAATAAAGGTGATGGATAGGTCAATAATTGTGAGCCCTTCTGTAAGAGATATGATGATTGAAACTGCGAAAGAGAACAATATTCCGTATCAGTTAGAGATTCTAGAATTTGGGGGTACTGACGCAGGGGCAATTCACCTTTCAAGAGGGGGAGTACCTTCAGGGGTGATTTCTATTCCCACAAGGTATGTCCACAGCGTTTCAGAAATGGTGGATAAAAATGATGTGGAGGCAAGTATTAACCTCCTGATAAAAATACTGGAAAAATAAAGCAAAAGACCCTGCTTCTTACGCGGGGTCTTTTTATGTGCGCCCGGCATGGGCGATAACTAGGCGGTGAAAGTCCGCTGTGGGCTTGGTAGTGGGAACCACTAGCCAAGAGCAAGGGTGTCCATCGTGAGGTGGAATCTGAAGGAAGCTTAAGGCAAAATCTCGGTCTGATGAACAAGAACCAGATAAGAGGCTGAATTGGGATGGATGAGTTTGCGTAACAAAACGAAGTCCAACACTACCCGAATCCCATACAGTAAATCTGGCAGATATATGAGATGAAAGTTATCGTTCTTACCCGGGGAGGTCTCAAGGATAAGTCATGGAAGTAAAATCTGAAGTGACAACCCATACAGTGATGTATGGTTGAACCTTGAGAAGTCAGCAGAGGTCATAGTACTTATCTAGACATGAATAGATAAGGAAGGACCGAACGTTAGGAGGTTTTGGAAATCTTATGGACTCGAAAGATATGCAGAGACTGCAGACAACTCAACAAAGAGGCTATCCGTTGAATAGAGAAATGGAATTTCAAAAGACAACGGAAGTGCATAGTATATCATCGGCGTCGGAAGATGGAAGAAACGAGGTACAAAGATATACCGGCAAGATGCTTGAAATGATAGTAGAACGAGGGAACATGGAAGCAGCATACAAGCGCGTTGTTGCAAATAAAGGAAGCCATGGAGTCGATGGGATGGAAGTAGATGAACTTCTACCGTATCTCAAAGAAAACTGGCCAACCATAAAACAACAACTGCTGGAGGGGAAATACAAACCACAACCAGTGCGAAGAGTAGAAATTCCCAAACCAGATGGAGGAGTAAGACTACTAGGAATACCTACAGCACTAGATAGACTAATACAACAAGCAATAGCCCAAATACTGAATAAAGTCTACAACCATACATTTTCAGATAGCAGTTATGGATTCAGACCAGGACGCAGTGCAAAAGACGCAATAAAAGCCGCAGAAGCATACATAAATGAAGGATACACATGGGTTGTAGATATGGACTTAGAAAAGTTCTTTGACAGAGTAAACCACGACATAATAATGTCCAAACTAGAAAAGCGGATAGGGGACAAAAGAGTACTAAAGTTAATACGAAGATACCTAGAATCAGGAGTAATGATAAACGGAATCAAAATATCAACAGAAGAAGGGACACCCCAAGGAGGGCCATTAAGTCCCCTATTAGCAAACATAATGTTGGACGAACTAGACAAAGAACTTGAAAGGAGAGGGCACAAATTCTGCCGATATGCAGATGACTGCAACATATATGTAAAAAGCAGGTCTGCAGGAAACAGAGTAATGAAGAGCATAAAGAAATTCATAGAAAGCAAATTAAAACTAAAAGTCAACGAAGCAAAAAGTGCTGTAGATAGACCATGGAGAAGAAAATTTCTTGGATTTTCATTCTACACAAAAGAAAACGAAGTAAGAATAAGAATCCATGAAAAATCCATCAAAAGGTTTAAGGAAAAAGTAAGAGAAATAACCAATCGGAACAAGGGAATAAGCATGGAAAACAGAATAAAAAGACTAAATCAAATAACAACAGGATGGGTCAACTATTTTGGATTAGCAGACGCGAAAAGCATAATGAAAACCCTTGACGAATGGATAAGGCGAAGACTAAGGGCATGTATATGGAAACAATGGAAGAAGATAAAAACGAAGCATGATAACTTAGTAAAACTAGGAGTAGAAGAACAAAAAGCCTGGGAATACGCCAATACAAGGAAAGGCTACTGGAGAATATCCAATAGCCCAATCCTAAATAAGACTCTTACAAATAAATACTTCGAAAGCATAGGTTATAAGAGTTTATCCCAAAGATATCTAATTGTACACAATTCCTAATGAACCGCCGTATACCGAACGGTACGTACGGTGGTGTGAGAGGACGCTGAATAAAATAATTATTCAGCTCCTACTCGATCTGAACATCTTTTTTAATGAGTTTTTTATTGTACTGTTCTATTTCTTGTCTACAGTTTATGAGGAGGGTTTTCGTCCTCCTTATTTTTTATGCACTTATTCCAAATACTTTTTGCACTAATGTTCCAAAGAGATATGATAAAACTGCTGCTCCAAGGCCTGTTGCTACCATTTCTAAAACCTTTCCTTTTATAGACAGACTTTCTGAAGCGACAGATACTATAATTCCTACTATAGAAAGTGCTATTGCTGCAAAAATTACTGAAAATGCAAGAGCTACTAAAGAGGATGAAGTGATTATAAAGTAAGGCAAAACGGGGAATACAAGTCCTACAAGGTATGCGATACCAGTATATAGAGCAGATTTTATTTCGTTTTCAGAAATCTCTTCAGTTAAAAGATTTGTCATGGCATCTTCATTGTCACTAAGTTTGTTTACAATTTCTCTCCCGACATCTTCTGGTATACCGGATTCGGATAGTTTATTTAAAAATTCCTCTTTTGCCCTGTCTTTTGAGACTTTAAATAAAAGCTCCATTTTCTTTTTTATACCCTCATTTACTTGTCTTTGAGACCTTACAGAGGTGTATGCACCTATTGCCATAGAAAGAGCACCAGCTACTCCTACTACCAAGCCAGCAGTGCCAACAGTAATGGGGCTTTTTGGATAAACAGCTGAAAGTCCCGTTACAGTTCCTAAAATTTCCACAAGACCATCGTTCATTCCAAGTATAAAGTCTCTTATGTTTTCTATGCTGAATTTATCTTTTTGTCTGCTAAACATTTTTTCATGTTCCAGTTCATCTTCTATGATTTTTGATAGAATTAATTTTTCTTCTTCTGTAAGATAAGCTTCGTTAAAATAGCGATAATAGGATTCGGTACTTGTTGTTTCATTCATCTCAAGTATTGTGACAAATAATTTACTTCCTAATAAAGTTCTCAATATTTTATAAGTAAAAAGCCTAAATTTACGAGATTTTTCTTCCGGAATTTCTATATTTCTGTCTTTTAAAAATTGATGCCAAAATTTTGCGTGAGCTTTCTCTATTTTTGCAAGTGCTTCAAAATTACTTTTAGTTTGTGGATTTTTCTCAACTTTCGCGAGGTATGTATAAAGGTCGGCAGCTTCAACTTCTTCTTTGTAAAAACTGATAGCTTGGTCTATAGGATTCATTTACCATACCGTCCTTTCTGAGTGAAATTTTAAATGAGCAAGAATAACAAAAAATAAATGGAATGCTATACTAGTGCATATAATTTTACATATGATATATTTACAAAGGTGACAAACACCCGTATATATTATACCACATTAGAATTAATATTAATGGTTACAGACATTTGCAGTGTGTATCACAAGTTTGTAGGTCGCGCGCTTTGTGCATAATGTCAGCTATATTATTTTTCCTACTAAAATTTTACACACATGCCTTTTGCAGAGATAAAAAAGGAGGGAATGTTCCCTCCTTTTTTATTCATCTTTTGCCAATCTTTCGTAGATTTTATACCTCTCTTGAGCTTGCTTCTCAGCTTCTTCAAAGAGCTTTTGTGCTTTTTCAGGGAAAGTCTTCTCAAGAGCTGAGAATCTGATTTCGCCCTGCAAGAAGTCTTTAACAGAGAGTTTTGGCGGCTTAGAATCGAGGATGAATGGATTCTTTCCTTCTTTCTTGAGAAGCGGATTGTATCTATAGAGAACCCAATATCCTGCTTCTACAGCTTTCTTTTCTTCTAATTGGCTGCAGCTCATACCTTGTTTTATGCCATGAGCGATACATGGAGCATAAGCTATGATGAGAGATGGTCCTGGATAGCTTTCAGCTTCGACTAATGCCTTAATTAATTGTGTCTGGCTTGCTCCCATTGCAACTTGTGCTACATATACATATCCGTATGTCATTGCCATTCTTCCTAAGTCTTTCTTGCCAATTGGTTTACCTGCTGCTGCAAATTGTGCTACTGCACCTACTGGTGTTGCCTTTGAAGATTGTCCACCTGTATTTGAATAAACTTCTGTATCGAATACTAAGACGTTTATATCTTCTCCCGAAGCAAGTACATGATCTAATCCGCCATAACCTATATCGTATGCCCAACCGTCGCCACCAAATATCCATTGAGACTTCTTGATGAGGTAATCTTTTCTTTCAAGTACTTCATTAATAAGCTCTTTTACTTTTGCGTCTTCTGCTTTATAGTTTTGAAGTATTGGTAACAATTTTATGGTAGCTTCTTTTGATTTTTTGCCGTCCATCATGTTGTCAAGCCAGAATTGCAATGCTTCTTTTAGCTCTGCTGTGATGTTAAGCTCCAACAGTTCTTTTACTATATCAGCTAATTTTGCTCTTTGTTGTTTTACAGCTAATGCCATGCCAAGACCAAATTCTGCGTTGTCTTCAAAAAGGGAATTTGCCCAAGCTGGTCCTTTTCCTTCATGGTTTGTACAATATGGTGTAGATGGTGCACTTGCTCCCCAAATTGAAGAACAACCTGTAGCATTCGCTATCATCATTCTATCGCCAAAAAGCTGTGTGACAAGTTTAGCGTAAGGTGTTTCACCGCATCCTGCGCAAGCACCTGAGAATTCAAGCAGAGGCTTTTCGAACTGGCTTCCTTTTACTGTTTCTTTGTTCATTGGGTTTTCTTTTGGTGATAAAGTCATTGCGTATTCCCAGTTCTTTGCTTCTTCCATTTGTGTTTCTAAAGGCTTCATTACAAGTGCTTTTTCTTTTGCAGGACACTCATTTACACAAACGCCGCAACCTGTACAGTCAAGGACACTGACTTGAATTCTGTAGTATAGTCCTTCAAAGCCTTTTCCAATAGCCTTTTTAACTTTAAATCCTTCTGGTGCGTTTTTAACTTCCTCTTCTGTGAGCAAGAAGGGCCTTATTGCAGCATGTGGACATACAAAAGCGCATTGGTTACATTGTATACAGTTATCTATTTGCCACTCAGGTACGTCAACAGCAATTCCACGTTTTTCATAAGCTGCAGTACCTGGTGGAAATGTACCATCTTCTCTTCCGAGGAAGGCACTTACAGGAAGTTTGTCTCCTTCCAATCTATTCATTACATCGGCAACATTTTTTACAAAATCAGGTGCTTGTCTTTCTTCTTTTGGCTCATCTTCAGCATCTGCCCAAGAAGCAGGTACTTCTACTTTGACTAAAGAATTTATACCTCTATCTACAGCCTCGTAGTTCATCTGTACTATCTTTTCGCCTTTATGTCCGTATTCTTTTACGATAGCTTCTTTTAAGTGTTTTACTGCCTCTTCAATTGGTATTATGTTTGTGAGTTTGAAGAAAGCAGATTGCATTATCATGTTAATTCTTCCGCCTAAACCTATTTCTTTTGCGATGTCTACAGCGTTGATGATGTAGAAGTTAATGTTATGTTTAGCTAAATATCTTTTGATTGAAGCAGGCAATTTTTTGTCTAATTCTTCAACTTTCCAATTGCAGTTTAGAAGGAAAGTACCGCCATCTTTTAATCCTGCCAATATGTCATAGTTGTAAACGTAAGATTGCTTATGGCAGGCAATGAAGTCTGCTTTGTTAATTAAATAAGTAGACCTTATTGGCTTTTTACCAAATCTTAAGTGGGATACTGTTACACCGCCTGACTTCTTTGAATCGTAAGAGAAGTAAGCTTGCACATACAAATCTGTATTGTCGCCTATAATCTTTATAGCGCTCTTGTTTGCACCAACTGTACCATCAGAACCAAATCCCCAGAATTTGCAGCTGGTTGTCCCTTCTGGGGCTGTGTCGACTTCTTCTCCTACAGGAAGGGATGTAAAGGTCACATCATCTATTATTCCTATTGTGAAGTGGTCTTTTGGCTCATCAGCTTTGAGGTTGTCAAATACAGCAATGATCTGTGCAGGTGTAGTATCTTTTGAGCCAAGACCATAACGACCTCCAACAATGACTGGACGCAATTCACTATCAAAGAAGGCAGTTTTTACATCTTCATATAAAGGTTCGCCAATTGAACCGGGTTCTTTTGTTCTGTCAAGCACGGCTATTTTCTTTACTGTCTTTGGTATTACGTCTAAGAAGTGTTTTATAGAGAAAGGCCTATAAAGATGTACTTTTACGACACCTACTTTTTCTCCTTTTTTCATCAAGTAATCTACTGTTTCTTCAATAGTTTCTGTTACAGAACCCATTGCAATTATTATTCTTTCTGCATCTGGTGCACCATAATAGTTGAACAGCTTATATTCTCTGCCTGTTAATTTGTTTATTTCATTCATGTAATATTCTACGATTTCAGGTATAGCATTGTAGAATCTATTAGCAGCTTCTCTTCCTTGGAAGAAAATGTCTGGGTTTTGAGCTGTACCTCTTGTTACAGGATGTTCTGGATTTAGTGCTCTTTGTCTGAATGCTTTTAAAGCTTCATAGTCTACAAGTTTTTTGAGGTCTTCGTAATCTAAAACTTCGATTTTTTGCACTTCGTGAGATGTTCTAAATCCGTCAAAGAAGTGCAAGAAAGGTACTCTTCCTTTAATTGCAGAAAGGTGTGCGACGCTTGCTAAATCCATTACTTCCTGTACACTGCCAGAAGCAAGCATAGCAAAACCTGTTTGACGGCATGCCATAACGTCAGAATGGTCACCGAAAATTGAAAGAGCATGTGTTGCAACGGCACGTGCACTTACATGGAATACTCCAGGTAAAAGCTCCCCTGCAATTTTGTACATGTTGGGAATCATTAAAAGAAGTCCTTGTGATGCAGTAAATGTCGTTGTTAGAGCTCCTGCTGCCAGTGATCCGTGAACAGCCCCTGCAGCACCTGCTTCTGACTGCATTTCAATAACTTTTACCGGCTGACCAAATATGTTCTTTCTTCCATGTGCACTCCATTCATCTACCACTTCTGCCATTGGAGACGATGGAGTTATGGGGTAAATCGCAGCTACTTCCGTAAAAGCATAAGCCACATGGGCAGCAGCTGTGTTACCATCCATGGTCTTCATTACTTTAGCCATTTCTTTACTCCTCTCCTTATTTAAATAATTAAATAAAATGGTCAAAAAATCACCAATCAAAGAAGGATGTACCTGATATAGCACAGTATACAATATTTCATCTTATTATATAACAGGTATTTATAGAGTGTATAACAGCCCGTATTAATTTAGATTTTTGCTTTTATTAAAGCTATATAACAGGTACATAATAATTATACCACACCGTCAAAAAAATTAAAACTTTTTTATGATAAATCTATATCAAAAAATAGAACTAGAACTAGAAAGAGGGCTTTTAATGCCCTCTTTATCTGTGTCCTGGTCTTATTTTTGTCTGAATAGCTTTGCCTTTTGCAGCTTCTTTCCTGTTTTCATAACGTCTATACATTAAAAGTGCGACGATGGAGAAAAATAGTGGACCTACAATCATCCAGATAGTAGAGTTTGTGTCTCCGTTAATTGCCGGTTGGATTATTGTAAAGAAGTTAGCGAAAGCCACTGTTGCTGTAACAATTATTGTTGCTATAAGTGCACTGCTGTCAGTTTTAAATATTGCAAAAGGTTTTTGGATTTGTTTATTTTTCTTAAAGGAGTAGAAAGCACCTGATAAAAATACATAAGGCAATGTCATAGCTACATTTGTCATCAATATGAGTTTTGCGAAAAATTTAGCTGCAGCTTCTCCTCCAAAAGAAACAAGGATAATTATTACAACCGCTATTGCACATTGCACCCACATAGCATTTTTAGGAATATCGCCCTCGATTTTACTCATTTTACCTGGCCATAACTCTGCAGGAGTTCCTTCTATTATTTGTTTTAAAGGTGCATAAGATAAAGTGAAAAAAGCGCCACTCAATGCTAAAAACATTGATAATCCTACATACCTTGCAAACCAAGCACCTATAGTAAGAGATGTAGCTTCATTAAGTCCTAATCCTTGTCCTATTTTGTAACCTAAATTTTGCATTACTACATATGCTACATTTGCCATATTGACATTTTGAGTGCCTAATACTTCTTTCCAGTTAGTAAATGTTCCTACCATAAAAATTCCTATTGAATATCCAATAGAAATAAGCAGTGCAGAAATCAATAATCCTTTTGGAAAGTTCTTTTCTGGCTTTTCTGTCTGGTCTACAAGTCCTCCTACTACTTCCAATCCTCCATATGCAAATATAGCAAAAACTAAAAATGCAAACATGGCGATAGTTGATTGATAAGCAGGATTTGGTGATGTAGTAAATGAATGAGCTGAAATAATTGGTTGAGCAACTTTTCCACCGTTAGCGATTAGGACAAATATACCTCCTAAAAGTAAGACTATATTTAATAAAGCAACTGCAGTTCCACCTACAGAAGATACCTTTGAAATACTTTTTAATCCTTTAGAAGCCACATAAGTTACAGTGATTACCCATATTACCCCCAAAAGTCCTAAAGTTTGAGTTGATTTTAAACCAAAAAGGTTCCACGTAGAAGTAGTGTCTTTTCCGAATAAAGCATTGGAAAGAGGTATCCATATAGAGGAGCTTACGTTTACCATCCATATGATATAAGAAGCATACCACATGAAAGTTCCTATAAAAGCGTACTTTGGGTTTACTGATTTCTCCATCCAAGAATATATGCCACCTTTTTCTTCTTTAAAAGCTGAACCATATTCTGCCATCATAAAGGCATAAGGTATAAAGAAAGTTATACCTGATAGAATATACCATGGGATAGCTCCATATCCCATCAAATAGAAAGAACGAGGAATATTTGTAAAGCCAAATACCGAGGTAAAGATCATTAAAATGAGGGGAATCAAAGCTAATTTTTTTGCATCGTTTACATTTGATGTCATAAAAAAACCTCCATCTTACACGTTTTTTTTAACTACAACATTTTTTTAATATATACAAAAATATTCCAACGCATATTATATAGCTTTTTTAGATTTTTGTCAATGGTTTCTCTTTTACAGTTTATCCAGATTGTCCTTTGTTAATACATCCTTAAATAACTCATAGAAAAAATAAATATCAAGAAAAATATCGCAAGAAAAAACAGTTTATTTTTTTTTTTTTTTTTTTTTTTGAAACTTTTTTAAAATTGACATTATAAGAAACAAATGGTATAATTTTTTTGTCAAATTATGTCGAGAAGAAGGGAAAACGGTGGAAGTATACAATTACAGCGAGTATTATCTTATAAAGCATTTAATGACGAGTTTGAAACATTATCATTATATAACTTATTTACACAGTATAAGAGTTGCGAAACTTACTTATTTAGTTTCTAAAAAATTGGGATTACCCAAAAAGGAGCAAATTTATAACTGTAAGGGGGGATTATTACACGATATTGGCAAGGTATTAGTACCTGTCGCCATTCTTGACAAGCCAGGTTCGCTTACAGAGTTAGAATACGAATTTGTGAAGATACATCCGAGTTATGGCGCGGAGATGTTAAAAATTTTTCCTTCTTTGAGGGATTTAATTCCAGGGGTACTTTACCATCATGAAAGGCTAGATGGTTCTGGCTATCCTTTTGGTGTCAGTATTATTCCTTTAAATGCTCAAATAATAGGAATTTGTGATTCTTTTGATGCAATGACTACAAAAAGGCCTTATAATGAAAAGAGGTTAAAAAGTATACACGAGGCAATATTTGAATTAAAAACCCAACCACAAAAATATAATTACAAAATCGTAGAAGCGTTAGAAGAAGTGTTGTGGGATAAAAAGGGGGATCAACAACACTTTATTTCTATATAATGGGAGGGTAACAAATGAAAAGCATTAGAACAAAACTTTTGGTGTTTATACTCTTGTTTATTTTAATTCCCCTTGTCATAACAGGATATTTTTCTACAAATATTGCAGAGAGTGTTCTTAAAACCAAGATAAACGATTCTAATCAAGCAGCTTTATCGGTTTTAAATAAGTACATAAATTCTATTAAACAAGACACAGAATCAATGCTTGAAATGTTAGCTGAATCAAATGCTATAATGAATTATGATGGGAGCAGTGCTTCAGATGAGGCAGTACTTAAAAAATTAGAAGAAGTAAAAAAATCTATGCCAAATGCAATGAATGTGTATTTTGCGACACCTGATAAAAAGATGATTTTGTACCCACCTCAAAAACTAGAAAATTACGATCCAACAGAAAGGCCGTGGTATAAAGATGCTGAAAAAGCTGGAGGTAATATTGTCTGGACAGATCCTTATGAAGATTTCAATACTAAGGCGCCAGAAATCACTGTTACTAAAGCCATTACGGGTTCGAGTGGTAAGTTAGTAGGCATATTAGGAATTGATATAAGTTTAGAACAACTTTCTAAAAATATATCTAGTGTTAAACTTGGAAAGACAGGGTACATATACCTAGTTACAAAAGATGGTACTGTTATTACTCATCCGGATACTACTAAGTTGTTTACTTCTATAAAAAAATATGACTTTGGGGAAAAATTGTTAAGTCTTAATAATGCTACTATACAGTACAGTTCAAACAATGTGTACAAGTTTGCCAGTGTGAGAAATCTTGACAGCTTTGGGTGGAAAGCAGTAGTTACAATGGAAAATAGCGAATTAACAAAAGATGTGACGAAAATACGAGATTTTGTAATCACTGTAAGTATAATAGTATTACTCATAGGATTTTTAATAGCATACTTCTTTGCAAATTCTATATCCTCAGGAATCAAAAAAGTGGTAACTGCTATGTCTGCAGCAGCTAAAGGGGATATTACGGTTAAAGCTAATGTAAAAGCAAAAGATGAAGTTGGAATATTGGCAAATAGCTTCAACACCATGATTGAAGGAATAAAAAGGCTTGTTTTTGACATAAGAAGCGTATCAGAGTCTGTAAATCACTCAGCGGAAAACATGGCTGTAGCTTCTGAACAAGCAGCACAAGCCACACAAGACGTTGCAAAAGCCATTGAAGAAATCGCACAAGGAGCTTCTAGCCAAGCAAGAGAAGCAGAGGAGAGCGCTAATGCCACTGTATTACTTGGGCAATTGATAGACCAATCCCTTAAAAACGCTGATGAGATAAACCAAGAAGTAGCGAATGTCAGCATGGTATCCAACGAAGGGCTTGTGATTATAGATGACTTAATTAAAAAGACAGAACTGACAGTAGAAGCAAATAACAATGTAAAGGAATCCACAAATTATCTTTTAGAAAAATCTACGGAAATAAGCAAGATTGTAGAGACGATAACGGGCATAGCAGACCAGACAAATCTTTTATCACTAAACGCAGCGATAGAAGCAGCAAGAGCAGGAGAGGCAGGAAGAGGTTTTGCCGTTGTAGCAGATGAAGTGAGGAAATTGGCAGAGCAGTCCTCACAGGCAGCGAGAAATATAGCTAACTTAATATCTGAGATACAAAGCACGATTAACGATACTTACAAGACAGTAGAAGACTCAACAAAATCAATAGAAGAGCAAAGCAATGTAGTCAATACCACAAAAGATGTATTTGAAGGAATACTTCATGCAGTGAATTTCATAGTAGAGAAGATTGACAATCTAAACAAATCATTAAAGGAGATAGAGGAGCATAAAAACAAGATAGTAGATTCAATACAGAACATAGCGGCTGTATCAGAAGAGTCAGCGGCATCAGCGGAAGAAGTATCCGCAACATCACAAGAACAGTCGGCAATTGTGGAAGAGATGGCATCAACAGCAAATGAACTTAAGAATTATGCCAATATGCTTATTGAGGCAATTAAACAATTTAAAGTTGAGTAAAGGCGGGGTCATTCCCGCTTTTTAAATTTAAAAATGTATAAATATTAGCAGGATTTTTGAAGTGATAAATAGAAATATACTATATCACCAAATTAAAAAATTTATGGGGGGATTTAAATATGTCAAGAGTTATAAGAGCGCCAAGGGGGACCACATTACATTGCAAGAATTGGCAAATAGAGGCGCCTTACAGGACTTTGATGAACAATCTAGATCCGGAGGTAGCAGAGGACCCGGCGAATTTGATAGTGTATGGAGGAGCAGGAAAAGCTGCAAGGAATTGGGAAGCTTTTGATAAAATAATAGAGAGCTTAGAAAATTTGGAGGAAGATGAGACACTTCTCATACAATCTGGGAAACCTGTAGGAATTTTTAAAACTCATACAATGGCACCAAGAGTGCTCATATCCAATGCAATGTTAGTACCTGCATGGGCTAATTGGGAAAATTTCTGGGACCTTGAGGCAAAAGGGCTTACCATGTATGGGCAAATGACAGCAGGAAGTTGGATATATATAGGAACACAAGGGATTATAGAAGGAACTTTTGAGACTTTTGCAGCTCTTGCTAAAAAACATTTTGATGGAACATTGAAGGGAAAGTTTGTACTTACAGCCGGACTTGGAGGTATGAGCGGAGCGCAGCCTTTAGCAGTTACCATGTTGGATGGCGCATGCCTTGTAGTAGAAGTGGACAGAAATAGAATACAGAGAAGATTAGATACTAAATACCTTGATGTAATGACAGACAATCTTGATGAAGCTTTAGAAATGGTTTTGAAAGCGAAAGAAGAAGGAAAGCCTTTGTCAGTTGGACTTGTCGGAAATGCCGCAGATGTTCATCCTGAGCTTGTAAGGAGAGGAATAATTCCAGACGTTGTAACAGACCAGACATCAGCCCATGACCCATTAAACGGATATGTGCCAAATGGAATGACACTAGAAGAGGCATTTGCTCTTAGAAAATCAAATCCGGAGGAATATATAAAGAGAGCTAAAAAAGCTATGGCAGAGCATGTTTCAGCAATGCTTGAGATGCAAAAAAGAGGAGCAATAGCTTTTGATTACGGCAATAACATAAGGAGAATGGCTTATGATGAAGGGGTAAAAGAGGCTTTTAATATCCAAGGTTATGTTCCTGAGTATATAAGAGATTTATTCTCTGAAGGGAAGGGACCTTTCCGCTGGATTGCATTATCAGGAGACCCTGAGGATATTTACAAGACTGACGAAAAAGTTTTAGAACTTTTCCCTGAAGATAAACTGCTTGAAAGATGGATTAGGTTAGCGAGAGAAAAGATTAAATTCCAAGGATTGCCTGCGAGGATTTGTTGGTTAGGATATGGCCAAAGGGCGGAATTTGGACTTGCAATAAATGAAATGGTGAGAAAAGGCGAACTGAAAGCTCCTATTGTAATAGGTCGTGACCACCATGATACAGGTTCTGTTGCATCCCCTTACAGAGAAACGGAGGCAATGAAAGATGGCAGTGATGCTATCGCAGATTGGCCAATACTTAACGCCTTGTTAAATACTGCTTCAGGAGCTACATGGGTATCAGTACATCACGGCGGTGGAGTTGGAATAGGATATTCAATACACGCAGGAGTAGTGGTGTGTGCCGATGGAACAAAAGAGTCTGACTTGAGAATAGAGCGGGTTTTGACCTCTGACCCTGGTTCTGGTGTTATGAGACATGCAGATGCTGGATATGAAATTGCAATAAGAACTGCGAAAGAAAAAGGAATAAAAATGCCTATGCTAAAATAACGTTGGAAAGGATGAGGAAATAAATGGATCAGATAATTGAATGTGTACCTAATTTTAGTGAAGGAAGAGACCAAGAAAAAATAGCACAGCTTGTCAAAGAAGTTGTGTCGACGGAAGGAGTAAAGCTTTTGGATTACTCTTCCGATAAAGACCACAACAGGACAGTTATAACCTTTTGTGGAGATGCAAAGGGAGTAAAAGAAGCGGCTTTTAAGCTCATTAAAAAAGCTTCAGAGATAATTGATATGAGGTACCATAAAGGGGAGCATCCGAGGATTGGGGCAACAGATGTAGTACCCTTTATACCTGTGAAAAATGCTACAATGGAAGAATGTATCCAAATTGCAAGAGAAGTAGGAGAAAAGGTTGGAAGAGAGCTTAATATACCTGTGTATTTATATGAAGAAGCTGCTACAACTCCTGAAAGAAAAAATTAGAGAATATAAGGCGAGGAGAATATGAAGGCTTTTTTGAAAAGATAAAACAGCCGGAATGGAAGCCTGACTTTGGCCCTCAGGAGATGAACACCAAAAGCGGTGCGACAGTGATTGGCGCAAGAAATTTTCTCATTGCCTACAATGTCAATCTTGCTACAGACAATATTGATATAGCTAACAAAATTGCTAAAGCTATCCGATTTTCAAGCGGCGGTTACCGGTATGTAAAGGCGATGGGGGTGGAATTAAAAGAAAGAGGAATTGTACAGGTGTCGATGAACCTTACTGATTTTAATAAAACACCTATTTACAGAGTTTTTGAAACAATTAAAGCAGAAGCTAGTAGGTATGGGGTAAATGTTATAGGCAGTGAAATAATAGGGCTTGTGCCAGCAAAGGCTTTGTTTGATGTGGCAGATTATTATTTAAGAATAGAGAACTTTTCTGAAAATATGGTTTTAGAAAACAGAATATACGAATGAGGTGTTAAAATGGAGGCAGATTTGTTAATATACAACATTAAGAAAATTTATACACCTCTTGGCAATTGCCCACAATGTGGAAGTGACATGGAAAATATAGAAGAAATTGAAGATGCTTATATTGCAATAAAAGATGGAAAAATTTTAGCGGCAGGAAAATCACCTGCCGCAATTTCTGCAAAAGAAAAAATTGACGCAAAAGGCATGATTGCAATTCCTGGATTTGTAGACCCTCATACTCATCTTATACATTATGGCTCAAGAGAAAATGAAGTGGCACTTAAATTAAAAGGGTATTGTTATGTAGACATATTAAAGCAAGGTGGAGGAATACTTTCTACTGTTAATGCAACCAGAAATGCTTCTGATGACCAATTGATAGAAAAAGCTATGAAAAGCCTTGATATAATGCTATCTCATGGCACTACTACTGTAGAAGTAAAAAGCGGATATGGACTTAGCACAGAAGAAGAGATAAGGCTTTTAAGACTTATGAATAAGCTTAATTCAATCTCTCTTGTGGATATTGTTCCTACTTTTTTAGGGGCTCATTCAATACCCACGGAGTTTAAGGAGAATTCTTGGGGATATGTTGATAAAATTATAAATGAAATGATTCCCAAAGTAAAAGAGGAAAATCTTGCAGAGTTTTGTGATGTTTTTTGCGAAGATGGAGCTTTTGACTATGAACAGTCTAAAAAGATATTAGAAGAGGCTAAAAAGTATGGAATGAAACTTAAAATTCACGCTGATGAGTTGACACAAAGTGGTGGAGGAGAATTGGCGGGAATATTAGGTGCTGTAAGCGCAGACCATCTTGAAGAGGTATCTGAAAAAGGAATTGAACTTATGAAAAAAGCAGGTACTGTAGGGGTACTTCTTCCTGGAGTTTCTTACTTTTTAGATAGACCTTATGCCAATGCAAGAAAATTAATTGAAAAAGGTCTTGCTGTGGCTCTTGGTACGGATTACAACCCGGGGACAAGCCCTACAGAAAATTTACAGCTTATAATGTCTTTTGCGTATATAAAAATGAAAATGTCTGCCAAAGAGATTTTAACTGCTGTAACTTTAAATGCAGCTTGTGCTATTGATAGGGGAAATGAAATAGGCACAATAGAAAAGGGTAAAAAGGCAGACATACTCTTAATTGACGTACCAAACCTTGACTATGTGATGTACCACTTTGGAATAAATCATGTAAATACAGTTATAAAGTCAAAAGGGGACAAGGCGGTTGTAATTGGGGTAAGGTAAAAATGCGTATTTTACAACGTGCAGCAGATTTTAAATATGTTTATGATAAATATAATGAGGAAGTTTTAGAAAATTATTAATAAACGTGGTGAAAAGTATGACGTCAAAAAAATCCACAGTATGCGCTGTGGATTTTTTTATACAAATATATCTTTGAAAACCCCCAAATAATATAAAACTCTCAAAAATATTGTAACAATTTTTTTGGCAGTTGTATTACGGAAATTATATATCATTGGTATAATAGGTAGTGGGGGAAAATATATACACAGAGAAGGAGATGATTTTATGCTAATTGATGATTCATTAAAGGAGTATATTGAAAAAGTGGCCTCAAAATCACCAACACCGGGAGGAGGAAGTGTATCGGCGGTATCAGCAAGCCTTGGGATTGCCCTTTCTTCTATGGTTTACAATCTTACAATAGGGCGAAAATTTTATGAGGAATATACTGATGATATTAAAGAAGAGATTCAACAAGGGCTTAGTATATGTAATCGACTTCTTGCAGAATATGTAAAGCTTATTGATGAAGACACTGTAGCTTATGACGAAGTGATGAAAGCCCTTAAAATGCCAAAAGATACTGAAGAAAATAGAAAAATAAGGAACGAAGCGCTTCAAAAAGCTTATATTAACGCTATGAATGTTCCTCTAAAACTTGCGAGATTATGTGGAGAGGCATTTACCCCGACGATGTTGATTGCGGAATACGGGAATCCTAATGCCATATCTGATGCGGCAGTTGGGGCTATTCTACTATATGCAGCTATAGAAGGAGCTGTTTTAAATGTAAAAGTGAATTTGCCTTATATTAAGGATAAAGAACTGGCAGAAAAAGCGCGGATAGAATGCGATGAAATTTTAAATAAATACAAGGAAGTAAGAGATGAAGTTGTAAATAAAGTATTAAATAAAATTTCAGGGTAATAGTAAAATAAAAAATATAATTGTGAAAGATACATAAAGAAAAACGGAGATTTTTAGAGAAATTGTATGCCTTTTAAGTAAAACTGATGAATTTAGGAGTTGTATATGACCTTTGATAAAGTTATAATAAAGTTAGATGTCAGACAAGCTTATATGTTTACCGAGTGCAAAATCGGTAAACGGTAACAAAATTTTTTGTAGGAGGTTATATGATGAAAAGGTGGCGTGTTGTTTTAGCATCCTTGTTAATTGTAGTGTTATCAGTTTCAGTGCTTTTGTCAGGATGCTCTTCAAAGACAAAGCAAGAAAGTACACAACCCCAAACTACGCAAGAATCTAAAAACAAAGATTTTAAAGTAGGTCTTGTAACAGATGTGGGTGGCATCAATGACCACAGCTTTAACCAAATGGCTTATGAAGGCTTGCAAAGAGCTGCTAAAGAATTAGGTGTTACAGTGAACGTAATACAATCAAAGAAAATGGAAGACTATGTACCAAACTTAACAAATTTTGCACAACAAGGGTACAACTTGATAATTGCAGTAGGTTTTATGATGCATGATGCTGTTGAAGAAGTATCACAAAAATTCCCAGACACGAAATTTCTTATAATTGACTCAGAAGTGACAGACAGACCTAATGTTTCATCAGCTATGTTCAAGACAGAGCAAGTCGGTTATCTTGTAGGTGCTATGGCTGGATTAATGGAGAAAGAAAAAGTCGGTAAAGTAAAAGGTACAAACACCATAGGTGTGGTTGGAGGAATGCAAATACCACCAGTTGATAGCTTTATTGCAGGTTATCAACAAGGTGCAAAAGCTGTAAATCCTGACATAAAAATTATTATCAATTATACAAATAATTTCAATGACCCTGCGGCAGGTAAGCAAATGGCTTTGACAGAGATAAGCCAGGGTGCAGAAATAATCTTCCAAGTTGCTGGTGGTACTGGTGACGGAGTAATAAAAGCGGCACAAGAGAAAAACGTATATGCTATTGGTGTTGACGCAGACCAAAGCTATTTAGCTCCTGATCATGTTTTGACATCAGCAGTAAAAAGAGTTGATGTTGCAACATATGATGTTATAAAGGATACTTTAAATGGTAACTTCAAGAGTGGTATTGTATACTTTGATTTGAAAAATGAGGGTGTAGGAATAGGTAAAGTGAATAAAGATGTTCCACAATCTATCATAGATAAAGTTAATCAATTAGCACAGGATATAAAAGACGGTAAGATAACAGTATCTGATAAAGTTTCAAAATAAACTAAAACCATAAAAACCGGGGCTGAATACTGTTCAGCCCCTTTTTGGAGGTAGGAGTATGAGCGCGATATTAGAAGTAAAGAATATTACGAAAGTATTTCCTAAGGTTGTAGCAAATGACAATGTCAACCTTACAGTTGAAAAGGGAGAAATTCACGCTATACTTGGAGAAAACGGTGCTGGCAAATCTACTTTAATGAATATTATATACGGTTTATATAAACCGGATTCAGGTAAGCTTATTTTTGATGGGGAAGAACTCAATCTAAGTGGTCCTCATGAAGCTATTGAAAAGGGTATAGGAATGGTACACCAACACTTTATGCTTATTCCTGTTTTGACAGTTGCAGAAAACATCGTATTAGGTGCAGAGCCTAAAGGCATAACTTACGATAGGAAAAAAGCAAATGAACTCATAAGAGAGATTTCACAAAAATATCACTTAGAAATAGATCCTGAAGCAAAAGTAAAAGATTTATCTGTTGGTCTTCAGCAAAGGGTTGAAATTTTAAAGGCTTTCTATAGGAAAGCGAAACTTTTGATTTTAGATGAGCCGACAGCTATGCTTACTCCTCAGGAAACAGAAAAATTATTTGAAATAATGAGAGAACTTGTAAAACAAGGTATGTCAATAATATTTATAAGTCACAAATTAGAAGAAGTATTAGAGATTTCTGATAGAGTTACTGTTATGAGAAGAGGTAAAACTGTTGGTACTTTGAACACAAAAGAAACAAATGAGCAAGAACTTGCTAATTTAATGGTTGGTAGAGAAGTAGTATTGAGAATAGAAAAGAGTGAGTACAAGCCAGGGGATGTCGTTTTAAGTGTTAAAAATTTAAATGTAGTTGACCAGCAGAACGTTCCTAAGGTTAAAAATGTAAGTTTTGAAATACACGAAGGAGAAATTTTTGGACTTGCAGGTATTGATGGAAATGGGCAATTAGAATTAGTGGAAGCTATAATGGGATTAAGGCCTAAGAAATCAGGCAATATTTTATTTTATGGAAAAGATGTTACAAATTTTACTACAAGACAGCTTTATAGAGAGGGTATATCGTATATTCCACAAGACAGGCAAGCAGATGGACTTGTTTTGGATTTTACAATTGCAGAAAATTTGATTTTGAGGGAATATAAAGATCCCACCTATTCTCGCTATGGTGTAATTCAATATAAAAAAGTATATGAAAATGCCGAGAAAAAAGTCAAAGAATTTGACGTAAGGCCTCCCGAATACATGCTTAAGGCTCGTGGTTTATCAGGAGGAAATCAGCAAAAAGTTATTTTGGCAAGAGAGGTAGGATACAATCCTAAGCTTTTGATTGCAGTTCAGCCTACAAGAGGTATGGATGTTGGCGCCATAGAATATATCCATAAGAGAATACTGGAATTGAGAGATAAAGGTGCTGCTGTATTTCTCGTTTCATTAGAGCTAGAAGAAATAATGTCATTATCAGATAGGATTGGAGTTATATACAATGGACAGCTTATGGATGTTTTGGACGGCAAAACTGCAACGAGAGAACAAATAGGAATGCTTATGGCTGGTTCACGATTTGATAAGACGACATTGGAGGCGAGATAATGAAGAATCTTTTAAAAGAACTGTATATTCCTGTTGTAGCTGTGCTTATAGCAATAATAGTTGGTTCTATTATAATGCTTATTACAGGATTTAATCCTATAACAGCTTATATATCTTTATTTATAGGTGCTTTTGGTTCAGTTAATAATATTGCAAATACTCTTGCAGCTGCTGTACCTCTTATATTGACAGGATTGGGTGTAGCTATATCTTTTAAGGCTGGACTATTTAATATAGGTGCAGAAGGACAGTATTGGATAGGTGCAATAGTAGGTGTTTGGATAGGCTATAGTTTTACTGGATTGCCATGGTATATTCATATACCCTTTGCACTTATAGCTGCGATGATAGCAGGAGGACTTTGGGCAGGACTCATTCCAGGACTTGCAAAAGCCTATACTGGTGCTAATGAAGTTATAACTACCATGATGATGAGTTATATTGCTATATATTTTAGCCATTTTTTACTTGAGTTTGGCCCTATGATGGAGAAGGGAGGAACAATTCCTCAATCTCCTGTAATTAAGGAAAGTGCAGTAATACCATTTTTGATTCAAAACACTCAACTTTCTTATGGAATTTTTATTGCTCTTGCTGCTGCAATTTTTGTATATTGGCTTATGTTTAAAACGACATGGGGTTTTGAAATGAGAGCAGTAGGATATAATCAAAGAGCAGCAAGGTACGCAGGAATGAATGTGCCTTTGAATATGGTGCTTTCATTAGGACTAAGTGGCGCCTTTGCAGGACTTGCAGGTGCTGTTCAGATGTTAGGAGTCCAGCATAGGCTTTATGACAGTTTTACTTCTGGATACGGTTATACAGCAATAGTTGTAGCGCTTCTCGCAAACAACAATCCGATAGGAGTTATATTTGCGGCAATTTTGTTTGCGGCTTTAGGTACTGGTTCTCAGTATATGCAGCTTAATGCGCAGGTACCAGGTCAAATGGCAGACGTTATTACAGGGCTTATAGTATTCTTCGTTGCAGCTCATAGAGTAGCAGAAGTTATAAAAGGTATGTTTGCTAAAAAGCAAAAGAAGGAGGCAGAAGCATGAAGGAAATATTTTTAAATCCACAACTTTGGGCAGCTACTTTGGCTATGGCCACACCATTAGCATTACCTGCGCTAGGTGGTACTTTTTCTGAAAGATCTGGCGTCGTAAATATAGCGATGGAAGGTATTATGCTTATTGCAGCGTTTTTTGCAGTTGTATTTGCTCATGCGACAGGTAGCGCTTGGTTAGGATTTTTAGGTGCTATAATAGTAGGGCTTATAGTTGCTTTGATTTTTGCGTGGGCGGCTGTAAGCTTAACGGCTAATCAAATAATTTTAGGTATGGCAATTAATATTTTTGCATCGGGTATTACGGCGTACCTTTTAAATACGATGTATGGTTTTACAGGTACTCCTACTGATACTCCTATGCTTCCCACTATAGATATTCCAGGCATTAAGAATATACCATTTTTAGGTCAAGTTTTAAGTGGGCACAGTGTAGTAGTATATTTGATGATAATAATTTTATTCATATCAGATTATTTTCTGTTCCACACAAATTTGGGACTAAGACTTCGAGCAGTTGGTGAAAATCCTGAGGCGGCTGAAACAGCGGGTATTGATGTTATAAAATTAAGGTATCTTGGCGTTGCATTAAGCGGTATTCTTTCTGCGATGGGTGGCGCTTACCTGTCAATAGGTGCGTTAAATAGTTTCAACCCTGATATGACAAGTGGTAGAGGTTATATTGCGTTGGCAGCAATGATTTTTGGTAAATGGACACCTTTTGGGTCTTTTGGTGCTGCACTTCTCTTTGGATTTGCAACAGCTCTCAGCATGCAGCTTCAGAATACGGCATTTTCTAAGAATATAATCATGATGTTGCCCTATATATTGACAATACTTGCACTTGTGGGTGTCGGTGGAAAGAGCGTGCCACCTGCTGCAGATGGAGTACCTTATACACCAAAGAAATAAGGGGATTTTATGTCGATGTTGTTACCTGAGAAAAAACCGCTGTATGAGCTCGCCTTAAGGAAAATGGAAGAATTGATAAAGACAGGGCAGTGGAAGGAAGGGAGCAAGCTCCCTTCTGAATCACAGCTTGCCAAACAATTTGGCATTAGTCGAGCTACTTTAAGGGAAGCAATGAGAATTTTAGAAGATGAAGGACTTATAGTGAAACAGCAAGGGGTAGGAACTTTTGTAAGGAGAAAACCACTTATAAAGAGTGGCTTGGAAGAGTTATTTAGTGTTACCACTTTAATTGAAAGACAAGGAATGGTGCCTGGTACAAAAGATTTTACCGTATACAAACTTCCTGTTACAGAAAATGAGGCAAATCATCTTAGATTAAAGCCAGGAGATATCATATATAAAGTAGAAAGGGTAAGGACAGCTGATGATGTGCCTGTTGTTTACTGTATAGATAGATTGCCTCAAAATATTGTAGGGGAATCTTTTACGGGATTTGAGCAATCTGTGTTTGCTTATCTTGAAAGTGAGCATTCTATAACAATAACTTATGCAGTTTCCAATATAAGAGTCATAAAACATGACCCTGTAGTTGAGAAAAAACTTATGATGGATAAAAATGATTCAATACTTCTTTTAGAGCAAGTCCATTACGATGAAAACAACATGCCAATCCTTTATTCTTCTAACTATTTTAACGCATCTAAATTTGATTTCTATATTATACGCAAAAGGACATTATGAAAGTAGGTGCATAAGATGGAATATAAAGATTATGAGAAGCTTATAGATCTAGCAAAAGAGGCGAGGGAAAGGGCTTATGTGCCTTATTCCCATTTTAAAGTAGGTGCTTGTGTTCTTACTGAAAATGGCAAAACTTATCAAGGCTGCAATATTGAAAATGCTTCTTATGGTCTTACAAATTGTGCAGAAAGAACAGCTCTCTTTAATGCTTATGCAAATGGAGAAAGGAAATTAAAGGCAATTGCTGTTGTTGCTGACACTGAAGGTCCTGTCTCTCCTTGTGGTGCTTGTAGGCAGGTAATGATGGAACTTGGTGGAGAAGACATGGTCGTGATACTCAGCAATATGAAAGGCGATTACGCTGTTGTTACTGTTAAAGACTTATTGCCAGGTGCTTTTACCTCAAAAGATTTAAGGGAATAATGGGGAATAATACGTACACAAGTTCATAGAAGAGGTGGTAAAATGTTCAAAAGAGTCATACTAATAGTTTTAGATAGCGTCGGAGTAGGAGAATTGCCAGACGCATATAAATTTGGAGATGAGGGTTCTAATACTTTAGGTCACGTCACAGAAAAAACAGGTATTGGACTTCCTAATATGGGGAAATTAGGTTTGGGAAATATTATACCTTTAAAAAGCGTTCCTGAAAACCCGAATGCTGTTGGCGGATATGGCAAAATGGCTGAAAAATCAGCAGGCAAAGATACTACAACAGGCCATTGGGAGATAGCAGGACTTATTACTGAAAAGCCTTTCCCTACTTATCCCCATGGTTTTCCTGAGGAAATTATCAAAGAGTTTGAGAAGAGGATTGGGAGAAAAGTTTTGGGAAATAAGCCTGCTTCAGGAACTGAAATAATAAAAGAATTGGGAGAAGAACATGTAAAAACAGGATATCCTATAGTTTATACTTCTGCTGATAGCGTATTTCAAGTAGCGGCCCATGAGGATGTCATACCTCTTGAAGAGCTTTATAGAATTTGTGAAATTGCCAGGGAAATACTAAAAGGAGACCATGCGGTGGGAAGAGTCATTGCAAGGCCTTTTACCGGTACTCCTGGAAATTTTGTGAGAACAGGAAATAGGAGAGATTTTTCGTTAAAGCCTTTTGAGCCTACTATATTAGATATGTTAAAAGAAGCTGGATATGAGGTTTTTGCTATAGGAAAGATTGAGGATATTTTTGCTGGACAGGGAATTACTGAAAAAAACCATACGACAAACAATGACGAGGGCATTACAGCTACTATAAAAGCGATGGATGAAATTAAAAATGGCTTGATTTTTACAAATTTAGTTGATTTTGATATGTTGTATGGCCATAGAAATGATGTTGAAGGATATGCAAAAGCTCTAACACATTTTGATAACAGACTTCCTGAGATAATGGGAAAACTTACAAAGGAAGATTTACTAATTATAACTGCTGACCATGGGTGTGACCCTACTACACCAAGTACTGATCATTCAAGGGAGTATGTACCACTATTAGTTTATAGTCCTTCAATGAAACATGGAGTAAATCTTGGAGTGAGAAGTACTTATTCAGACGTTGCAGCTACAATAGCCGAGATATTTAAAGTTGGACCTACAAAACATGGCACATCTTTCTTGAAGGAATTACCTTTATGAGTGGGGGTATAATTTATGCGAATGTATGACCTTATAATGAAAAAGAGAGATGGTGGAGTTCTTACAAAAGAAGAGATTGATTTTATAATCTCTTCTTACACAAAAGATTATATTCCTGATTATCAGATGAGCGCTTTAGCAATGGCCATATATTTTAGGGGAATGACACCAGAAGAGACTGCCAATCTTACTATGGCTATGGCTTATTCTGGCGATGTGATGGATTTATCAGCGATTAAAGGAATCAAAGTGGATAAACACTCAACCGGTGGTGTAGCTGATACTACCACATTAGTACTTGCTCCTATGGTAGCAGCCTGTGGAGCTCCTGTTGCCAAAATGTCAGGAAGAGGTTTAGGGCATACTGGTGGAACGATAGACAAACTGGAGTCAATACCAGGAATGAGAGTAGAACTCAGCGAAGAAGAGTTTATTGACAACGTAAATAAATACGGTATTGCTGTGATTGGGCAGACTAAAAATCTCACTCCTGCAGATAAAAAGTTATATGCATTAAGGGATGTTACTGCGACAGTAGATTCTATTCCGCTTATAGCGAGCTCTATAATGAGTAAAAAGATTGCTGCAGGAGCGGATGGAATAGTATTAGATGTAAAAGTTGGAAGAGGAGCTTTCATGAAAGACTTAGAAAGTGCCAAAGCCCTTGCTAAGTTGATGGTGGATATAGGAAATTCTGTAGGGAGAAAGACTGTAGCCCACGTTACAAATATGGATTATCCGTTAGGGCTTGCGATAGGAAATGCACTTGAGATAGTAGAAGCTGTTCAAGTATTGAAAGGTCATGGTTCTAAAGATTTATTGGAAGTATGTATGCTACTTGGTTCTGATATGCTTCAAATTGCAGGTGTTGCAAAAGACGACAAAGAGGCGAGGGCAAAACTAAAAGAAGCACTTGATAGCGGAAAAGCCCTACAAAAATTTAAAGAATTTATAAAGGCTCAAGGTGGAGATGAAAGAGTAGTTGACGATTTATCACTTTTACCACAGGCTAAGTATATAAGACCTTGGATTGCCGACAGGGATGTATATATAAAAGACCTGATGGCTTTAGATTTAGGCCTTGTAGCGATGAAGTTAGGAGCGGGAAGAGAGAAAAAAGAAGACAAAATAGATTTAGCAGTCGGTATAATGTTAGGTGGAAAAGTTGGAGATATAGTTAGAAAAGGTGAGCCTATTGCTACAATATATGCTAATGATGAGGGTAAAGCTGAATGGGCTTTAAATGAAATTAAAAAGTATATTCTTCTCTCTGATGAGCCTGTGGAAAGGCCAACATTAATATTTGAGTAACAAAAAAGCGGTTCTTTTTAGTGTTTTGTAAGAAGAACCGCTTATTTCTATTAAGTTTTGCTGATTTAAACCGATAAATAAATATGGAATTTTTTATTTTATCTAGAGGGGAGAAGTGCAAATGGGAAAAACTATTCGAGCTCAGGTTGTGCGATCTTTTGTAATTATAGGTATTTTAACAGTTATACTTTCGGTGATTGTGAATTTAGGACTTATAAATACTATTAACAACATTGAAAAATTAAGAAAATATGTGGTAAATCAAGTCATTAACGTGTCAAATGCCCAAGTTCAAATTGCGGTATTAAGTGGCAATATTCAACAAACTTTAAATGACTATATGAATGGCAATGCGACAAATTTTTCCGTTGGAGTTCCAATTAGTTCGATGGAGACCTACATTGCTAATATCCAAAATAGCTTAGATGACTATAAAAATACCAAGAATTACGACTCACTTAATAAAAATTTATTGCTAATTAAAGAAGGTATTCAGAACCTAAAGAAAGCAGTAAATGAATTACCCGAAAAGTATGACTCTGTTAATGATAGCGACAAAGTAGTAACTATTACTTATTATTTGAATCATATACAAAGTGCTTTGAATGATTTTAGTTCTACATATTCCCAGGGCTTTTTACCCTATTTTAATCAAATGATAGAAAATAATAAAAGAAATTTTTACATATCACTAGGAATGAGTATTGTAATACTATTGATAATTTTAATTTATGCAGCGATAATAATAAGAAAATTAAGGAAATATGCGAAACTTATTAATTCTGAAATTATAAATGCAGAAAAGCAATCAGAAGAAGTCATGAATTATGCGGTAAACATAAGAAACAAATCAGAAGAAAATACTATGAACATAACTTCTTCAAAACAAGGTTTAGAGGATTTAGTAAATGGAATTAACATAATTTCGGAAAATATAAATGAAGTTGCTGAGTCTATTACTAAAGTTTCAGAGACTAATGAAAATTTGTCACAAGTCTCCGATAAACTTATGAGAGATATGAATGAAGCAATGATGAAAATCAAAGAAATAGAAGAAAATGCAAACAGGCAAGGAGAAGAAGTTAAATCATTAATTGAGTCTTTACAAGAGAGCTTGGAAAACTCCAAAAATACTTCAAAACAACTAAATGAGCTAGATAAAAGAATGGGTGGTATAAAAGATATTCTTTATTCAATATCAGATATAGCTGAACAGACGAATCTTTTGGCACTTAATGCGGCAATTGAAGCAGCAAGGGCTGGAGAAAATGGAAGAGGATTTGCGGTTGTAGCAGAGGAAATAAGAAAACTTGCAGCGCAATCGACAGAAAGTGTAGAAAGAATAGGAGAAATAATAGAATCTCTTACCCAATTTACAAGAAATACTGTGGATAATGTCATCAAAAACATTGATAATTCTACAAAAGCATCTCAGGAGGTAAATAAAGTATTAGATATATTTGAGCAGACAAAAGAAGGGTTTGACAAAGTCGCTGATATTATTAGTGAAATTTCTGTTGCAGCAGAAGAAACAGCCGTAAGTTCTAGTCAAACGCTACAAGCCATGAAAAACGTAATGTCAGCATCACAAAATATATCAGCACAGGTAGAAGAATTACTTGCCTCATCTGAGCAGCTTCTTGCAGAGATAAATGTAGTAGATGAAAATAATTTAAAAAATCTTGAACACATAAAAGAACAAGTTGAATATGCAGAAAATCAAAAAGCTAATATGCAGAAAATTACAAGTATAGTGATGCAGTTGTAATAATTGACATACACTACTTCATGGTATATAATTTAGTTAAACAGCGTGCGACGGGTTACGGCATGAGCTGGTAAGGTAGCTATTACCTTGCCAGCTTTTAATTTTGAGAGAGGAGGATTTTTATGAAAAGGATTTTTGAGCTTACAATGAAAGACATTGAGAGAATGGACAAAAATACACTCATTGAAACAATCAAAACTTCCGAAGGAAGGACGGTAATGGCAGAGACTATTGTAACAGTTCCACCGCTGGTTTATGGAGTATCAAACATGGAGCTTGCAGCGGCTTTTGGCAGTGATATGATTACGTTGAATTTTTTTGATTTTCAAAAACCATTTATTTTTGGTATAGATGATGCAGGAATAAACTTTTCAGCTGGGCCTTCTGAATTACAAAAAATAGTCGAAATAGCCTCCAAAAACGCAGAAGATTTTGACTACATCAAGAGAGTTAAAAAAATTGTTGGAAGGTTTATAGGTGTAAATATAGAGCCTGTTCCTGAAGGAGTAGAATATGTAGAGGGACGAAAATTAAATAAAGAAAATCTTTTAAAAGCTAAAGAATACGGATTTGATTATATCGTTATAACTGGGAATCCCAATACAGGGGTAAGTGTAGGCACGATAATAAAAGGAATAGAATTAGCAAAAGAGATTTTGGGCGAAAATATGATGATCATTGCCGGAAAAATGCACGGTGCTGGTTCAGGAAACATATATGAAGACAAAATTTTAAAAGATTTTGTAAAAGCAGGTGCCGACTGTATTTTGATACCAGCGCCTGGTACTGTTCCAGGAATTGATTTAAATCTTGCAAAAAGACAGATAGATTCAATACATGAAGAAGGGGCATTAGCAATGACTACAATTGGCACCTCACAAGAAGGCTCACAAAAAAGCACAATAGAATTTATCGGGGTTCAATCAAAAATGGCGGGAGCAGACATACAGCATATAGGAGATGCAGGATATGCAGGAGTGGCACTTCCTGAAAACATAATGGCACTTTCTATTGCTATAAGAGGAGTAAGGCATACTTATAGGAGAATGGCATATTCTTTGAATAAGTAATTATGGTTATAAAAAAAGGCCTATGATGAATTCACCATAGGCCTTTTTACGTGCGCCCGGCATGGGCGATAACTAGGCGGTGAAAGTCCGCTGTGGGCTTGGTAGTGGGAACCACTAGCCAAGAGCAAGGGTGTCCATCGTGAGGTGGAATCTGAAGGAAGCTTAAGGCAAAATCTCGGTCTGATGAACAAGAACCAGATAAGAGGCTGAATTGGGATGGATGAGTTTGCGTAACAAAACGAAGTCCAACACTACCCGAATCCCATACAGTAAATCTGGCAGATATATGAGATGAAAGTTATCGTTCTTACCCGGGGAGGTCTCAAGGATAAGTCATGGAAGTAAAATCTGAAGTGACAACCCATACAGTGATGTATGGTTGAACCTTGAGAAGTCAGCAGAGGTCATAGTACTTATCTAGACATGAATAGATAAGGAAGGACCGAACGTTAGGAGGTTTTGGAAATCTTATGGACTCGAAAGATATGCAGAGACTGCAGACAACTCAACAAAGAGGCTATCCGTTGAATAGAGAAATGGAATTTCAAAAGACAACGGAAGTGCATAGTATATCATCGGCGTCGGAAGATGGAAGAAACGAGGTACAAAGATATACCGGCAAGATGCTTGAAATGATAGTAGAACGAGGGAACATGGAAGCAGCATACAAGCGCGTTGTTGCAAATAAAGGAAGCCATGGAGTCGATGGGATGGAAGTAGATGAACTTCTACCGTATCTCAAAGAAAACTGGCCAACCATAAAACAACAACTGCTGGAGGGGAAATACAAACCACAACCAGTGCGAAGAGTAGAAATTCCCAAACCAGATGGAGGAGTAAGACTACTAGGAATACCTACAGCACTAGATAGACTAATACAACAAGCAATAGCCCAAATACTGAATAAAGTCTACAACCATACATTTTCAGATAGCAGTTATGGATTCAGACCAGGACGCAGTGCAAAAGACGCAATAAAAGCCGCAGAAGCATACATAAATGAAGGATACACATGGGTTGTAGATATGGACTTAGAAAAGTTCTTTGACAGAGTAAACCACGACATAATAATGTCCAAACTAGAAAAGCGGATAGGGGACAAAAGAGTACTAAAGTTAATACGAAGATACCTAGAATCAGGAGTAATGATAAACGGAATCAAAATATCAACAGAAGAAGGGACACCCCAAGGAGGGCCATTAAGTCCCCTATTAGCAAACATAATGTTGGACGAACTAGACAAAGAACTTGAAAGGAGAGGGCACAAATTCTGCCGATATGCAGATGACTGCAACATATATGTAAAAAGCAGGTCTGCAGGAAACAGAGTAATGAAGAGCATAAAGAAATTCATAGAAAGCAAATTAAAACTAAAAGTCAACGAAGCAAAAAGTGCTGTAGATAGACCATGGAGAAGAAAATTTCTTGGATTTTCATTCTACACAAAAGAAAACGAAGTAAGAATAAGAATCCATGAAAAATCCATCAAAAGGTTTAAGGAAAAAGTAAGAGAAATAACCAATCGGAACAAGGGAATAAGCATGGAAAACAGAATAAAAAGACTAAATCAAATAACAACAGGATGGGTCAACTATTTTGGATTAGCAGACGCGAAAAGCATAATGAAAACCCTTGACGAATGGATAAGGCGAAGACTAAGGGCATGTATATGGAAACAATGGAAGAAGATAAAAACGAAGCATGATAACTTAGTAAAACTAGGAGTAGAAGAACAAAAAGCCTGGGAATACGCCAATACAAGGAAAGGCTACTGGAGAATATCCAATAGCCCAATCCTAAATAAGACTCTTACAAATAAATACTTTGAAAGCATAGGTTATAAGAGTTTATCCCAAAGATATCTAATTGTACACAATTCCTAATGAACCGCCGTATACCGAACGGTACGTACGGTGGTGTGAGAGGACGCTGAATAAAATAATTATTCAGCTCCTACTCGATACTCTTTTGAATATGTCTTTTAAATTTATAGTGAGGTCATCGAAGATACTCACTTTTATGCTATCATCTTCTGAGTAGGTTTTAACTATTCTGTAACGTCCATCTTCAAGGATAAACACCATAACGACTTTTTGCTCAGGTTCGACTATCCAATATTCCTTTACTCCCGCTTTTTCGTATAGATTAAATTTTTCTACCTTATCTTTTCTTGCAGTAGATGGTGATACAATTTCTACAATTAAGTCAGGAGCTCCTTTACATCCTTCATCATCTAACTTTGATTCGTCACATACGACCACTATATCCGGTTCAACGATAGTCTTTATTTCTTTATCACTTTTTTCATTGCCAGAAGGAAACCTTACACCAAAAGGTGCACTGTATACTCTACAACTTTTATCTTTCAGATATACAGAAAAAGCAGTTAATAGTTCTCTTGAAATTTCTTGGTGAATTCTCGATGGAGGTGTCATCATAAAAGGCTGTCCATTAATTAATTCAATTCTTTCTTCCTCTGGCCACATCAAAAGGTCACCATAAGTATATACCTTATCTTCTTTTGGCAATGGCATTATCAGAAACCTCCAATTTAAATATATTTTTATTATTCCTTAACTTTAATTATAAATTATTTTTCAAATAATTCAATGAAAAACGAGGGTGCGATTTAAAGATATACGTGAAATTATCAATAATTAGTTATTGACAAACTGCAAAATAGATTATATAATATTCGTAAACGAATACTAAATTACGGCGTGTTACTGCAAAAGCAGGCATGAGCCGGTCAAGGTGTTATTACCTTGCCGGCTCTTTTTGTTTAAATGCCTGAAAAATAAAATAAGGAGGTTTTTATATGAAGTGGTTAGCAAGTGTTCAAAAACTTGGTAAAGCCTTAATGCTTCCAGTTGCTGTGTTACCTGCAGCTGCGTTGCTTTTGAGGCTTGGCGCACCTGATGTTTTCAACATTCCTTTTATTATGCAAGCAGGTGCAGCGGTATTTGACAATTTACCTCTCATCTTTGCTATAGGTATTGCAATAGGTTTTGCTGATGGAGATGGTGTAGCAGCTCTTGCCGCAGCAGTTGGCTATTTTGTACTGACAAAAGGTGCGACAACTATAAACAAAGATATCAACATGGGAGTTTTAGGCGGTATTTTAATGGGTATCATAGCCGGTTATCTGTATAACAAGTATCATGATATTAAACTTCCTGATTTCTTAGGCTTCTTTGGTGGAAAAAGATTTGTGCCTATTGTAACAGCTTTCGCGGCAATTGTGTTAGCTTTTGCAATGGGATATGTATGGCCTCCAATACAGAAGGGCATATATGCTGTAGGTGAATGGATAATTGGAGCGGGAGCACTTGGAGTATTTGTATATGGTGTACTCAATAGGCTTTTGATTCCTTTTGGACTTCATCACGTTATAAACAGTCTTGTCTGGTTTGTATTTGGTACTTTTAAAACAGCAGCTGGCAAAGTTGTAACTGGGGATTTAAACAGATTCTTTGCAGGCGACCCAACAGCAGGAACATTTATGGCAGGGTTTTATCCTATTATGATGTTTGGGCTTCCAGCAGCAGCACTGGCTATGTTGGCGGCAGCAAAGCCAAACCAAAGAAAAGCTGTGTCTGGTGTGTTAATAAGTGCAGCTCTTACAGCATTTCTAACAGGTATTACAGAGCCTATTGAATTTTCATTTATGTTCTTGGCGCCAGTACTTTATGTAATACACGCTCTTTTAACAGGTTTATCTCTTGCTATAACTTATGTTCTTGGTATAAAGGATGGCTTTGGCTTTTCAGCTGGTCTCATTGACTATATCTTAAGCTATGGTATAGCTACAAAACCTCTTTTGCTCCTTCTAATAGGTATAATTTATGGTGCAATATACTATGTAATTTTCTACTATATAATAGTGAAATTCAACCTGCCAACTCCTGGCAGATTAGAAGAAGAAGCTGTTGACCAATATGCAGACATGTCAAAATCAGAACTTGGTGATATTGCTGCACAATACGTAGAAGTATTGGGTGGAGCAGAAAACATCCAGTCTTTGGAGGCTTGCATAACAAGGTTGCGCTTGACTGTGAAAGACGATACAATAATAGACGATGATAAACTTAAAAAATTAGGAGCAACAGGTGTTATGAGAATGGGCAAAAATGCGCTGCAGGTAATTGTTGGTACAAAAGCTGATTTGATTGCACAAGAAATGAAAAAACACATGAAAAAAGCAGGAGGTAAAATTTAAGGTGAAAATGTTTTAGGCGGCCGTAAACTGGCCGCCATCAAAATTATTTTAAGAAGTTTGAAATATATGGGTATAATAAGATATTATTAAAAATACAGAAAGGGATGGTATACATGTTTAACATATTTAAAAAGAAAAAATACGTAGATATATATTCTCCTATTAATGGCAGATTATTAAAAATTGAAGATGTCCCAGACCCTGTGTTTTCTCAAAAAAATGGTAGGAGATGGAGTGGCATTAGAACCTAAAGAAGGTATAGTATATTCACCGGTTAATGGCACTATTATACAATTATTCCCTACAAAACATGCTTTGGGAATAAAAACAGAAGAAGGTTTGGAGGTACTAATTCATATTGGGATGGATACAGTAGAAATGAAAGGAAATGGATTTGAAAGTTTTGTTTCCGAAGGTGAAAAAGTCAAAGTAGGAGATAAGTTGATAAAATTTGATATGGAATTGGTTAAAAAAGAACACCCATTGACATCTCCAATTATTATTACTAATATGGATATAGTGGATAAAATTGTAAAAGAACCTGATGGTGAGGAAGTAAAAGCTGGAAACACAAAGGTTATGAGAGTATACCTCAAGTAAAAAGTGAGGTATTGATTATGTATCGAGTAATAAAAGTTCTTAACAATAACGTGTGTATGGCAAAGGATGATAAAAATGTGGAATGCATAGTTGTGGGAAAAGGTATAGGATTTGGCAAAAGACCGGGTGATATTATTGAAGAAGATAAATTAGAGAAAATATTTTATGTACAAGAGGATGTTAATAAGATTAAATTTTCTGAGTTAATGGAAAAGATAAGAGGAGATGTAATAGGGATTGCAGAAGAAATAATAGCGATGGCAGAAAGAATAAAAAGCAAAAAACTTAATGAGCATATACACATTGCACTTGCTGATCACATTGCCTTTGCGATTGAAAGAATAAATATGGGAATAGAAATAAAAACCCTTTTAATATAGAAATAAAAGCTTTGTATAAAGATGATTATAATATTGCATTAAAAGCGCTGGAATTGATAAATCAAAGACTTAACATTTCACTTCCTGAGGATGAAGCAGGCTTTATAGCTCTTCACTTGCATGCTGCTTTAGAAAATGCTGGTTTATCAAACACTTTAAAAAATACTAGATTGGTATCTCAATTAGTGTCAACAATTGAAAACCACCTAGGGAAACATATTGACAGGGATTCGATTGATTATCTAAGGCTTGTAACTCACTTGCGTTTTGCTATTGATAGATTAGAAAAAAATTCACCTGTGGTAAATGAACTTTTAGCCTCTATAAAGAAAAAATTCAAAAAAGCTTATAATATAGCAATACAAGTAGCAAAAGTAATAGAAGATACGTTAGGAAAGAAAGTGCCTGAGGAAGAAATAGGATATATTGCAATACACATTCAGCGATTAATCAATACTATTTAACAAACCCGAACTAAAAGTAATTTTAGTTCGGGTTTTGCAATTTTTATAATACAAAATTGCAAAATACTATTGACTTTATAAGGGGTTACATATAAAATATGTTATAAAGAGTTTTTGAAGGGGGAAGTGAAATGACTTTTAAAAAAGGCAAACCGGTCTATATTGTAGACACTACTTTGAGGGACGGAGAGCAAACTGCTGGTGTTGTATTTGCAAATAACGAAAAAGTCAGAATTGCGCAAATGTTAGATGAAATTGGAATAGATCAATTAGAAGTAGGCATTCCCACAATGGGGGGGGATGAAAAGGAAACAGTTGCAAAAATTGCAAAACTTGGGTTAAAAGCCAGTATAATGGCATGGAATAGAGCAGTTGTAAAAGACGTTCAGGAATCTTTGGAATGCGGCGTTGATGCTGTTGCAATTTCTGTGTCTACTTCTGATATTCACATTGAGCACAAACTTAAGAAGTCAAGGCAATGGGTTTTGGACAATATGACAGAAGCAGTTAGGTTTGCCAAAAAAGAAGGTGTATATGTTTCTGTCAACGCAGAAGATGCTTCTCGTACGGATATGGATTTTCTTATTGAATTTGCAAAATGCGCAAAACAAGCAGGAGCTGATCGTTTGAGATTTTGCGACACTGTAGGATTTTTAGATCCTTTTAAAACATATGATATGGTCAAGGCAATAAAAGAAGCTGTTGACATTGATATTGAAATGCATACTCATAACGACTTTGGGATGGCTACTGCCAATGCTCTTGCAGGTATGAAAGCAGGGGCAAAGTTTATAGGAGTTACAGTAAACGGCCTTGGCGAAAGAGCCGGAAATGCTGCTTTAGAAGAGGTTGTAATGGCATTAAAGCACGTCTACAAAATAGATTTAGGAATAGATACAACTAGATTTAGGGAAATTTCTGAATACGTTGCTTTGGCCTCAGGAAGACAGTTACCAGCATGGAAAGCTATAGTTGGAACAAATGTCTTTGCCCATGAGTCAGGTATTCATGTAGATGGTGCCCTTAAAAATCCTCACACATATGAAATATTTAATCCTGATGAAGTAGGCCTTGAAAGACAGATTGTGATAGGCAAGCATTCTGGCACTGCGGCTCTTATAAATAAATTTAAAGAATACGGCAGAGTTTTAACAGAAGAAGAAGCAAATCAACTTTTGCCTCATGTCAGAAAATTAGCTATACAGCTTAAGAGGCCGCTTTTTGATAAAGAGCTCATGTACCTTTATGAGGATGTTATCAAAAACAGAGAAAAGGCTATATAAAATTATGTTACAGGAGTGAAGGCAATGAATCTTACACAGAAAATACTATCTTCTCACCTTGTCGAAGGAGAAATGAGAAAAGGTCAAGAAATAGCCATTAAAATTGACCAAACTTTGACTCAAGACTCCACTGGTACCATGGCGTACCTACAATTAGAAGCTCTTGGGATAGACAGAGTAAAAACTGAGCTTTCAGTTGCTTATATTGACCACAATACATTGCAGCAAGGTCCTGAAAACGCAGATGACCACAGATACATCCAGACTGTTGCAGCAAAATACGGCATATATTTTTCAAGGCCGGGAAATGGCATTTGCCATCAAGTGCATCTTGAAAGATTCGGAAGGCCAGGGAAAACTCTTTTAGGTTCTGATAGCCATACGCCAACAGCAGGTGGGTTAGGAATGTTAGCTATAGGTGCAGGAGGCTTAGATGTTGCTTTGGCTATGGCGGGAGAGCCTTACAGGATTATTATGCCTTCCATTGTCAATGTAAGGCTTACTGGGAAACTTAGACCTTGGGTATCGGCAAAGGATGTGATATTGGAGCTTTTAAGAAGACTTACTGTAAAAGGTGGAGTTGGAAAGATTTTTGAATATTCAGGGGATGGGGTAAAAACTCTATCAGTACCCGAAAGAGCTACAATTGCCAATATGGGAGCAGAGTTAGGAGCTACTACTTCAATTTTTCCCTCAGATGAAAGGACTTATGAATTTTTAAAAGCCCAAGGAAGAGAAGATGCATTTGTGCCTTTGGCTGCCGATGAAGATGCAGAATATGATGAGGTCATTGAAATAAACCTTGATGAACTGGAACCATTAGTAGCACTCCCTCATAGTCCTGATAATGTTGTAAAAGTTAAAGATGCAGGCAGACCAAAAGTTGACCAAGTTGCTATAGGGTCATGCACAAATTCCTCTTATGCTGATTTAATGAAAGTTGCTTCCATATTGAGAGGCAAGGTTATTCCAGAACATGTAAGCCTTGTAATTGCTCCTGGTTCAAGACAAGTTCTTAACATGCTTGCAAAAAATGGTGCACTTTCAGACCTGATATCGGCAGGTGCAAGAATACTCGAAAGTGCTTGTGGACCTTGTATTGGCATGGGTCAAGCTCCCGCAACAGATGCAATTTCGATTAGAACCTTTAATAGAAACTTTTACGGCAGAAGTGGTACAAAGTCGGCATCAGTTTATCTCGTAAGCCCTGAAGTTGCTGCTGCTGCAGCTTTGACAGGGTATTTAATAGATCCGAGAGAGTTAGGGGAAGCACCTGAAGTACCTTATGTGGAGAAATTTGAAATTAATGATAATATGATTATAAAACCGCCAGAGGATAGGGAAAAGGTGGAGATAATAAAAGGACCTAATATAAAGCCATTCCCTCTCAATACACCTCTTTCTGATATAGAAAAGAAGGTGCTAATTAAAGTAGGAGACGATATAACTACAGACCATATAATGCCTTCAAATGCTAAATTGTTACCCTTAAGGTCTAATATCCCTGAGCTTGCTAAACACTGTTTCGAAATAATAGATGAAAACTTTTCTAAAAGAGCGATTGAATGGGGCGGTGGCATAATTGTCGGTGGAAGCAACTATGGACAAGGCTCTAGCCGAGAACATGCGGCATTGGCTCCACTTCAACTGGGAGTAAAGGCTGTTATAGCAAAGTCATTTGCGAGAATACACAAAGCAAACCTTATAAATAGTGGAATTCTTCCTCTTACTTTTGTAGATGAAAAAGATTATGAAGACATTGAGGTTGGGGATGTTTTAAAGATAGAAAATGCGGTAGAACAAGTAAAAAGAGGCGGCAGGATAACAGTGAAAAACCAAACAAAAGGTACAACCTTTGAAGTAGATCTTGAGGTTTCAGATAGAAACAGAGAAGTACTCATAGCAGGTGGCATGATAAATTATGTAAAAAGTAAAAAGAAAACAAATTAAGGCACTTACTATAAAGTAGGTGCCTTGATTTTTTACATATTTACAGGTTTATTGTTTTCATCTACAAATATTACTTTAGGCTTATAATTTTTGGCTTCCTCATCCTCCATTATTGCATAAGATATTATGATGATTATATCGCCTACCTGACATAGTCTTGCTGCTGCGCCGTTTATACATATTGTACCTGAGCCTCTTTCGCCTTCTATTGCGTAAGTGTCAAATCGTGTACCGTTGTTGATGTTTAAAACTTGTACTTTTTCATTTGGCAGTATATCAGCAAGTTCCATTAAATTTTTATCAATTGTTATAGAACCCTGGTAATTTAAGTTGGACTCTGTTACAATTGCTCTGTGTATTTTAGATTTCATCATAAACCTTTGCATTATATTTTTTCCCCCCACAATAGATTATCTATAAGCCTTGTTGTCCCAATAAAGCAAGCTATTGCAATAAGTGCTTTATCTTTTATATAAGTTAAGTCTTCTAATGTATCAGGATGAACGCAGGAGACATATTGCACTTTGCATAAAGGCTCTGAGTTTAAGACTTCATTTACTTTTTTTATTATAGTATTAGCATTTCTTTCGCCATTTAGAAGTAATTTTTCAGCTTCTTTTAAAGATTTCGAAAGTATTAAAGCTGCTTTTCTTTCTTCAGAATTTAAATAGACATTTCTCGAACTCATTGCTAGACCATCAACTTCTCTTACAATAGGCGCTTTAATTATTTCTACAGGGAAATTTAAGTCTTCCACCATTTTCTTTATTACTGCAACTTGTTGGGCGTCTTTTTGTCCGAAAACTGCGATGTCTGGGGTGAAAATGTTAAATAATTTTGCTACAACTGTTGTGACGCCTTTAAAATGACCGGGCCTGAAAGCTCCACAAAGTTTATCAGTAATTTTATCTACATTTACTGTTGTGAGAAGTTCAGAAGGATACATTTCCTCTACAGAAGGAGCAAAAACAAGGTCACAGCCTTCTTTTTCAAGAAGTTTTAAATCTCTTTCTAAATCTCGAGGGTATCTGTCAAAGTCTTCATTGGGTCCAAACTGAATTGGATTTACAAATATGCTTACAGATACAAAATTTGAATGCTTTTTTGCAATTCTTACGAGGGACAAATGGCCTTCGTGCAAATATCCCATTGTAGGTACAAGTCCAATTTTTTTACCTGACAATTTTTGTTCTTTAATTATATTTCTTACATCACTAATTTTTTCTGTTACTATCATTTATTCTCCCTCTTTTCTAAAGTAAAAGAATGTTCTTCATCTGGAAATAAACCTTGTTGTACTTCTTTAATGTAGGCATTTATGCCCTCTATCATTATTTTTTCAATATCAGCGTATTGTTTTACAAATTTAGGCCTATGACCTTGTGTTATACCTAACATGTCATGGGTGACGAGGATTTGGCCATCGCAGTAAGGACCTGCTCCTATTCCAATAGTTGGAACTGAAATATTTTCTGCAATGTCTTTTGCAAGCTCCATTGGGATACTCTCAAGCACCAGGGCACATATGCCGGCTTGTTCTAATACTTTTGCATCGTTAAAAATTTTTTTGGCTTTTTCTTTTTCTTTGCCTTGGACTTTATATCCTCCCAATTGATGTACTGATTGAGGAGTAAGTCCGAGATGGCCTACCACCGGTATTCCTGCATCTACTATGGTTTTGACTATGGAAGCTATTTCTTCTCCGCCCTCCAACTTTACGGCGTGAGCTCCGCCTTCTGCAATAAGCCTTGCAGCATTTGCCATAGTCTGTTCTTTTGATATGTGATATGACATAAAAGGCATGTCGGCAACTACAAAGGCACGATTTACTGCCCTTGAAACGGCTTTTGTGTGATGTATCATGTCCTCCATTGTGACAGGTATTGTGCTTTGGTATCCTAAAACCACCATTCCAAGGGAATCTCCTACTAAAATCATGTCAATTCCGCAATTATCGAGGATTTTAGCTGTGGGGAAGTCATAAGCAGTTAAAGCTACAATCTTTCTTCCTTCTTTCTTAAATTTCCTTAGTGTGAGAGTTGTTACTTTTTCCTCCATTTAATATACCCTCCAATTCAAAATATTTTTCATTGTTAAAACTTCCTTTTTCATAAGCAATCTCAAGAGTTAATTTACCCAAACTTTTATAAAGCTCTTCAAGACTTGGATCTTTTATATTTTCAAGATGAAGTTTTACAGTGTTTACATCCCCTCTTGCTATAGGACCTGTCAAAGCATCAGTTGTGCCTTTTTCTTTTATATTTTTTAAAGTTCCCTCCATTAAAGAGATTAAGGCATCAGGATAATTTTCAAAAGGAAAACCTGATTCTTTTAGAAGAAGCAAACTAAATTTTGAAAGAGCTACAAGGTAATTTGAGGCTACAACACAAGCAGCATGATAAAGGGGTCTTACTATATTGTTTAAAACTATGTATTTACCTGATATTTTATTTACAATTTCTTTTCCAATTTCAACTGCTTTTTCATCCCCTTCTAAAGTGAAATAGGATTTTGGGAGAAGTTCTAAAGCTGATGATACAGAGGGACACGTTTGTATAGGATGCATTACCATGATAAAATTATTTTCATCTTTAAGAGGGTTTAAAACTTCTAAATTTAAAGCTCCACTTAAATGAGCAAAAGTTTTTTCTTTAAGTGTTTCTTTGTACTGACTTAAATTATTTACTACTTCTGGTATGCTGTTGTCATTTGTGCTTATTATAATTACATCAGAATTTGTGATGACCTCTTCATAAGAAGAAAAGACACTGGATTGTGTAAATTCAGCTGATTTTTTGGCTGATTCTAAACTCCTGCTTAAAAAAACCTGAAATATTAATACCATTTTGGGATAACAAAAAAGCGAGGCTTGTTCCTACAACGCCAGCCCCGACAAATCCAATTTTCAATAGTTTTCCCTCCTTTTAATTAAGACAAAAAACCTTCCACGGATGGGAAGGTAAATCTTCTTTATTTCCCGTCCCGGTCTTGTGATCCTGGCGGGGCATATAAGCCCTATTAAGTTTTTATGAAGTGTGTGGTTCTATGAAGATACCACCACTTTTAAAATAGCACAATGTTTTTATAGAGTCAATAAAGACAATTACTATTCTAGCTTCCTTGCAAAAATGAGATAACCTGTGTGACCTACCATCAGGTCTTCTGGCCTTAACCTCTGAGGGATTAATTTATATTTTCTAAGCATAATTTCACTGACTTCTGAAATATAAAACCCATTTTTTTCAAGTGCAGCTAAACTTTCAGATACTTGATTTGTAGTGGGAACTAATATTCCTAAGTGTCCTGCAGGTTTTAGTGCTTTTCTTACTTCTTCTAAAACTTCCCATGGTTTTCTAACATCTAAGAAAAATGCGTCCAAATCTCTTTCTTTGATTCCATCATTTATAGATTTATTGTACATTATGACATTGTCAAATTCCAAAAATTCGCTGAGATTTTTTTGTGCAAGCTTATAAAATTCCTCTCTTTGTTCATATGTATATACTCTTCCATAAGGTCCCACAGCGCGAGAGAGGTATACAGTGAAAGCTCCAGAACCTGTTCCTGCTTCACCTACTCTTTTGCCTGGAAAAATGTCAAGGCGCATTGCTATGTAAGCTCCCTCTTTTGGATAGACAATTTGTGTTTGGCGCTTTAAGGAGTGCATTATGTAGTCAAAAGTATCACAATTAAGTACGTAATATTTTACTCCGTGTACTTCAAAACTATTGCCGGGTTTTATTTGGGACAAAAAATCTGTATCAATTTGACCTTTTGGCAGTCCTATTTTAGAGGTAGAGGATAGATCAACTACTTTTTTAAAATTATCTGGCCCTATTATTACTCGTTTTGTAGTGATTTTTGAATCCACATTTTATTCCCCCTTTCTTTTAAAAGGGTTTTTTATGCCTATATTATAACACATTATATTATAAAGTTACAGATTAAAGGATATTTTCAAGAGTTGGTTTTTCATTTTGGGGTATATGTCTTATTAACATTTTAATAGCTTTAAGCTGTGCCATGCTTAAATCTTTGTTTTTTGTTTCTACATAGCTTTTTAATTTTTCCATGTTTATTTCTATTTCGTCAATTTCTCTATGTTCTATCAGTATTGCCCATTTCTTGTCTATATTTTTCCATTCTTTTTCTGCTTTATCTATGTTTTTCTTTGCTTCAGTCCAGTTTTCCTTTTCTATATTTTGTTGAACTATTGTCAGCATTTTATCTAAATTTTCAGAGGTTTTATCAAGGTAGTTAAAAGATACAATATCTAAAAGCAGGACGAAAGCGACAATGGATATCATCAAAGGAACTACATATCGCACATTTAACCTTCCTTTCTGTAAACAGTCAAAACTTTATTGGTATCTAAAGAGGCAAAAAGCACTTCTTTGACATTTTGTATTTTCCACATTTTAAGTTGTGCGTTTAGCCATTCCATGTCAATACTCGCTTTTTGCATATTTTGGTGCATAATTCTTCCATCAATTATTATTGGAAGAGGCAAGCCTTCGTATTGAGGTGTCAAATTTAAATCTTGTGGTGTAACTGGTCTTTTATTGGATTTTGGTATTACGCTTAAACTGCCATTTGTTTCGAGTATTGCGTATTCTACATCAGCTATGTTAGGATATCCCTTGACTCTTAACTCTTCCAAAAGGTCATTTATGTTGTACCTTTCTTTTTGGAGCTGAGATGTAAGGATTTTTCCGTTTTCAACTAAAATTGTAGGAGTACCACAGATTATAGCCCTGGCTCGCAAACTTTTTATTGACAAATAAGATAAAAAAAGCTGAGAGACTAATAAGGTTAAAATAGGTATAATACCTGATACAAGAGGTATCCCTTTGTTTTGCATAGGAATTGCCACTAAGTCTGCTATCATGATTGCTACAACTAACTCGTAGGGCTGAAGTTGACCTATTTGCTGTTTTCCTGAAATTCGCATGAATATTACGACGAGAGCATATAAAATTATTGTGCGAAAAAACAGTATCAGCATGTTTTCACCCTTTCTAAGTCTTCCATATATAGTATTGTTGAAGGATTTTGAAAATATTCATTTACATTTATTCCAATCTTTTGCAATAAAGTTTGTTAAAAAACTTTTTGTAATGTAAAATTTTCAGTGGTAACGTTTTATAACAATTTATGATATAGTATGTAAATTTACAAACTGTTATAATATAGGTAAGGGATAAATAAAAAATAGGGGTTGAAGAATATGTATAAACTTTTTGTCACAGATGCTGATGGGAGCTTATTAAATAGTAATTCTGAAATCTCTGATAAAAATAAAGAAGCAATAAAAGAGGTGATTTCAAGGGGAGTCATTTTTACTATTGCTACTGGACGTATGTTTTCTTCTATTTTGCCTTATGCCTTTGAACTTAATGTTAATGCTCCGGTGATTTCTTATAACGGTGCTTTAATAAAAGATATTTACACTAAAAAGGTGTATTATTACAATCCTATACAGACAGAAGATGCAATATTTGCAATAAGATTGCTAAAAGAAAGTGGATACCATATTAACCTCTATATTGATGATGAGTTATACGTGGAAGAAATAACTGATAGAGTAGAGTGGTACCTTTCTTTTAACAATGTTACTGTAAATGCGGTGGGGAATTTGGAGGAATTTCTTAAAAGAACGGGAAGCGTAACGGCTAAAATCTATGCGTTGAATGATATGAAAAATCCTATTTCTATTGATGCAGAAATTTACGACGAAATTTCAAAAAGATTGACCATTTCTACTTCTGGAGGAGGACATTTAGAGATTAATGCAAAAGGAGTAAGCAAGGGAAATGCTTTAAAAACTCTTGCCAATATGTACAGTATAAAAAGAGAGCAGGTAGTGGCGATTGGAGACAATCTAAATGACCTGTCAATGATAGAATATGCAGGATTGGGAGTAGCTATGGGGAACGCTCCTGACATTGTAAAAATAAAAGCGGATTATACAACTTTATCAAATGATGAAGATGGAGTTGCTCATGTAATAGATAAATTTTTCTTAAATAAAAAGACAGTAGCTGTATAGTAACAAGTTTAAACGAAAGGGAATAAAATATATTACCGCGAGGGCGGTAATATATTTTTTATTTTAGGTGATGACCATGGAAGGTATGGTTATAAAATTTATCAGTTTGGTTATTATATTTGTTGGGATTTTATATATGTTATTCTCTTTTTTGCCTCTATTTTGCGAAAAAGAACAAAAAAGAGAGTTAAAAGATGAGTCAGTCAAAAAAATTCATGAAAATGAATGAAAAAAATTGAAAAAATCTATTGACAAAATTCTTTTTAAAAAGTAAAATAACATAAAGCGAAAACGATTAATCCTGGGAGTGATGTGCAATGAGTGCAACGATAAAAGATGTGGCGAGAGAAGCAAAGGTTTCAATTGCTACGGTTTCTAGAGTGTTAAATAACAGTGCTGTTGTTACAGACGAGACGAGACAGAGAGTATTAGAGGCTATAAAAAAGACGGGATATAAGCCTAATGCGTTAGCTCGTAGTTTAAAGATCCAAAAGACTCATACTATAGGGCTTATAGTTCCTGATATTTCTAGTACTTTCTATCCTGAGGTAGTTAGAGGGATAGAGGATATTGCGGCGATGTATAATTATAACATATTTTTGTGTAATACTGACCAAAAAGAGGAAAAGGAAGTCAAATATATAGAAATATTAGGAGAAAAGCAAGTAGACGGGATTATCTTTATGGGGGATATTGTAAGGGATAGTGTTATACAAACGTTTAACGAATTTGGTGTACCGGTGGTGCTGGCAGGTACTCAGGACAAAGATAAGAGATTTCCTAGTGTTATGATTGACAATGAAAAAGCCGCATACGACGCAGTAAAATATTTGATTTCTTTAGGGCATAAGAGAATAGGTATGATTTCAGGGCCTATGCATGACCCTATAGGAGGGCTTCAAAGAATTGAAGGTTACAAAAAAGCTCTCGAAGAACACGGCATAAAATATGACCCTGAATTAGTAGTAGAAGGAGAGTTTAAAACTCGCAAAGCGTATTTAGCTATGCTAAAGCTTTTGGAATACAAGGTAGATGCAGTGTTTGCAGCATCAGATGATATGGCTGCTGCTGCCATAAACGCCATATTTGACTCAAACCTTAAAGTGCCCGAGGATATCCATGTAGTGGGGTTTGACAATACTTACATTTCTACTATTTTTAGACCGACAATTACTACAATACAACAGCCTGCTTATGATATAGGGGCTGTGAGCATGAGGCTTTTAACTAAGCTTTTAGCAAAAGAACCTATTGAAGAAATGCATGTTATTTTGCCTCATCAGTTGATTGTAAGAGAATCTACTGGCTTTGGAGAAGAAAAAAATAGCCGTTAAGGCTATTTTTTTTGTAAATTATTATGATATACTGGTGTCAGGGGGAGGTTTAGATGGAAAAATTGTTGATTATAGACGATGAAGAGATGTTTGTAAAAGGTTTAAAACTTTCTTTAGAAGAAGAAGGGTTTGAAGTTGATACTGCCTACGATGGAGAAGAAGGGCTTGATAAGGTTCGTTTAGGGAATTATGACCTTGTAATTTTAGATATTATGCTTCCTAAGTTAGACGGTTTTTCAGTGTGTAGAGAGATAAGGACTTTTTCAAATATTCCCATAATTATGCTTACTGCAAGAGGAGATGATATTGACAAGATTGTAGGGATAGAAATAGGAGCTGATGATTATTTAGCGAAGCCCTTTAATACTAGAGAGCTTATTGCGCGAATAAGAGCACTTTTAAGAAGAGCTACAAATCCTTATACTAAGAGGAAAGACGAAATAAGAAGGGGAGAACTTTATATAAATATTCCAGAAAGAGCAGTTTACAAGAGAGGCAAGAGAATTGAGCTTACAAATAAAGAATTTGAAATTTTAGTGTTGTTAGCTTCTAATCCAGGAAAAGTCTATACGAAAGATAAATTGTTAGACTTGATATGGGGATTTGATTTTTACGGTGATACTAATACTGTTACAGTGCATGTGAGAAAACTTAGAGAGAAAATTGAAGATGACCCTGCAAATCCTCAATATATTTTCACCAAATGGGGTGCAGGATACTATATGAAGTAAAGGTGATAAGATGAGTTTAAGGTGGAAAATCTTTTCTTTATATTTGATAATTTTAATAATTTCATTGGCATTAACTGGGTTTTATCTTTACCGTTATATTGAAAAAAGCTATTTAGACAATGTCAGAGTCAATAATTTAATGCAAGCCAATATGGTATCTAATTTTGTATCAAGATTTGTAGGAACCTCTTCTTCTTATCTGATTGAGCCCACTATAATGGAGTATGCAAAACAAATAAATTCAAGGATACTTTTTACTAATATAAATGGAAAAGTATTGGTAGATTCTGCTTCCTCAAAGGAATTTGAAGGAAAAGTAATAAAGGATTACAGCGATATAAAAGAGGCTTTAAATGGCAAGGGTTCTACAAGTATTCATGATATAAATGGTGTAGGTTGGGCGATGTATACTGCAGTCCCCGTTATAGCAAAAAACAATGTAGTAGGGGCAATACTTATATCTTCTTCTATAGATAACATAATAGACCTTTTAAACTCTATAAAGTATCGCATGATATATACTTTTACAGGTATTGGATTTTTGGTAAGCCTTTTAAGCCTTTTAGTGGCTTCTTACATTACTAATCCTTTAAAACGATTAACAGAAGCAGCAAATATTTTATCTCAAGGGAAATTGGATTATAAGGTGGACGTAAAAAGTAATGATGAAATAGGAAAATTGGCGAGAGCTTTTAATAAAATGAGTTTAAGCCTTATGCAGATTGATGAAGAGCGCAAAAGATTTGTTTCAGATGCATCTCATGAACTTAAAACTCCTCTTGCGTCAGTAAAGGCTTTGGTTGAATCATTAATAGATAGCAGAAATGAGGATGTACATTTTTATAAAGAAATATTGAGGGATGTGGACAGTGAAATTGATAGGATGACAAGACTAGTTAACGACCTATTAGAGTTGGCAAGAATGGACAAAATTAAATCAGTGAGAGTGAAGAAATGCGAAATTAGTGAAATCATATTGGACGTCATAGAAAGTCTCGCTCCGCTTGCAAAGGCAAAAGAAATAAACCTTGCTTTTCAAGGCAAAAGTAATGTCTTCGCAGAAGTGGATGCGGATAGATTTTACAGAATGGTGTATAATATAGTAGAAAATGGAATAAAATACACCTATAATGGTGGCAATGTCATAGTGGGTTTGGAGGAAGATGAAAATAATATTTATTTAACAATTGCTGACAACGGAATAGGTATAAGTGAAGAAACTCTTCCCAAAATATTTGACAGGTTTACAAGAGGAGATACCGCAAGGTCTAAAAAGAGCGGTGGTTTTGGCTTAGGACTTGCTATTGCTAAAGAGATAATAGACATTCATGAAGGCAAAATCACAGTGGAAAGTAAAGTGGGAGAAGGAACTGTATTTAAAATTTCCCTGCCCAAAAAGAAAAAGGATTAAGCTTTTTTAATGATTTTTTTATGTTTATTTAATGTTTATGTAACAAAAGTATAGTAAGATTAAACTAGAGGGAGGGAATAAAAGTGAAAAGAATTGCCTTAGTATTGATAGGTTTATTTATTTTGACACTGTCGGGGTGCTTTGCGAAAGTTAATAGCAATGATGAAAATGCCCCTATAAATCCAAAGCCTATGGTACAAGACGTGTCAAAAGAGATTTCTCTTTATTTTTTAAATGATAAAATGAATGGACTTATTTTAGAAAAAAGGCTTATTTCTAAGGATGCTGATGTTTTAAAACAAGTTGTAATTGAAATGATTAAAGGGCCGACAGATGAATACGCAAAACCGGTATTCCCTAGTGGCACAAAGCTAATCTCTATAGAATTACAAGAGGGAACTGCTTTTGTAAATTTATCCAAAGAATTTTTACAAGACAGTGAAGATGAAGAAATAGACAAATTAAGAGTTGCGGCACTCATAAATGCTTTGACCGATATACCCGGAGTTGACAGTGTTCAAATACTGGTAGAAGGAAATAAAATTGATGCGGTAGGGAAATATAAAATAGGTTTAGATCCTTTAAAAAGAATGATATTAATAGGAGATGTATACAATAACCCAGATAGGATAAAGAAATTACAAGAGAGAGCAGATTTAGGAAAAGAAACATGGCGTTTTGACCCTATCCAACTCCTTAGAAAAGAAGGCGGGATAATAGGGATTGGAAGTGAAGATGATTTGACTTTAAAAAGCGAAGATAATGGTGTAGCTTATGTAGAGGCGATACACGATAACAAAATGTACAGCATAACATTGGTTCAGCCTCTTGGCAAAGGGAGTAACTATATTTGGGTTATAGACAATGTCAAAGCCAAGTTTACTCAAATACCTGAAGCAAATTCTCTTAAAGGAGAATCTTTCATATACGGTATAGTGAAGGCTATTGACTATCAAAACAGAATTATAACAATTGAAAGAGAATACCAGGACTCTCAGGACGTAAGAAATCAAGTAGGGCCGGATATAAAGGTATTGCCTGATGCTATTATACATTTTCAGGCGAAAGTAGGTTATGACAGCCAAGGAGGATTTAAGTATGCGGAAAAAGACATAAACTTTGCAGAAATAAAAATAGGTGATGAACTGGGTATAATACTAAATAAAGATAAAGAAGCGAGGGCTATAATAGTTTCGGATAGAAGTAACATATCTTATGAGCCTAACATAAAAGTAATATCTCCTGTAAGAAACAATGTTGTGACAAGCCCATTTAAAGTAATAGGCAAAGCGAGAATATTTGAAGGGAATGTAAATATAAGGCTTGTTGACAGCAATGGAAATGTTTTAAATGAGACTTTTGTACAAGCAAGTAATGCTGCTCCTTCTTGGGGAGATTTTGAAGCTATAATTTCTTATAAACCATTGAAAGAGCCTCAAAACGGTATTCTTCAGGTCTTCTCTTTAAGTCCTAAAGATGGTTCTGTGCAAAACCTCGTTTCTATCCCATTAAAACTTAAGTGAATTTAGTATTTCAAGGCTAATTGAATACTTTTGGCAATTACTTCGGCTATGTCAAATACAAACCCTAATCTTACGGAATTTAAAGGAATTGAGTCATATACATCGACAATGCCTACTATTGAAATATCTCCAACAGGAGGAAGCATTTTCCCCACACCTTTTCCAGGGTACAGTGGGGCTTTTTTTATTGAGATTTTTCCTATACTTTCTTTGTCTCCCAACGAAGCATCTATAGCTATAATTTTACTATTAGGATGCTTCTTTTTTATGTATTTTATATTTTCTTCTAAGTTCATAGCATGAATCGGAGACTTTAATGTGCCGTAAACGAAATAATTTGATGGAATAGTTTTGGAAAGCAAGTCACCCACAATAGGTCCTAATGAGTCGCTTATGAATTTGTCTGTGCCGATACATAAAAAAATTGAATTAGGACTTAAATATGTACTTAAAAAATTTGATATGAAATAAATTGCATTTGAGTCGTCATATTTAAGTCTTAATTCCTCCATATATAAATAGCCTCCTTTAAAATAAGCTGAATTAAAACCTTTATGATAAGTAATAATAAAAATGTGCAATATTAATGAAAGGAATGGTTGTTGATGAAGGGGTTAAAATATTTGGCTTTGATTACTGCAATTGCTCTTTTTACTACTATGTTTATGTTGAAGACAAAGTTTGAAGAACCTATTTATTTTTCTCAACAAGATTTGTGGGATAAAAGTGAAAACCAACTTACAAAAGAAAATGAGACAGTTTGTAAAGAAGAGCAAACTGCCAGTTCAAAAGTAGATAAAGAAGAAAAAGAAATGGCAAAAAGAAATCAAGGAAGTGAAAATGCCAGAAAAGTAAGGATTTTTAAAGAGAAAATGTTAGAGGACCTGCTTAAACAAAAAAACAGAGAAGTTTATGATTTGGAAAATAACAAAAAAACGGAAAAGGAAAATAGTGGCGATGACAACATAATAATTACTCCAGAAAAGATTTTACAAGTGCAAAATGAGATGGAACCTTCACAAAAAATCAAAGTAATGAATATTATCCTTAAATTAGGAACAGATGATATGAACGAAATTATGAAAATGGCTCAGAAGGGTTTGACACAGAAGGATAATGACAAAATAATGGAAATATTAAAAAATAAGCTTTCCTCTGAAGATGTTCAGTACCTTGTAGAAATAGCAAATGAATATTTTGCAAAAAATAAACCCCTCCTTAAAATTAGAAGGGGTTTTAAATTTCGCTAAATTTATTTATTTATAAGATTTTTAAACTGATAGTTTACTTCTTTGCCGTTTACCATTACAGAAATGAAGCCAAAGTCATTGTATATGTCATTTGTATTGCCTTCTACGTCTGTACCATAAGTTGTGATGTATCTTATTTCATCATTTAAAGTAGTGTAAAACTTGCTTTTGCTGTTATATATAATCCACACATTTTTACCTGTATTTTTGTTAAATTCTTTTAGAGTCTCTTCAAATAAAGTAGCTTCTTTTACGTCTTTAAAACCATCACTTCCCCATACTGGTTTAGGAAGTATGACAAAAAGGTTATCTCCTTTTACGTTGCTGAGCTGTTCTTTAAACCAAGTCCATTGGTTTTTATCAGGACTTAAAAGACTTCCACTGCGATTGTTAAGGGCAATAAATGTTGAATTGTTATAATTATATACCTCATACTTCTCATTGGTGGTAATGTATTTAACCTTCAAATTATTTAAAACTTTTTCATCTACATCTCCTAAAAATATAGCCAGTGGGTATTCTTTGTTTGCAATATCAGCCGCTTTTAAAGATATTTGCAACTTCAAAAGGGTATTGTATTTTGTATCACCAAATACCATAAATTTAAAAGAATTAGAAGTATTTTTCACAGGCACTTCTTTGTTAGCTGGGTCTATTTGTGTAAACTCTGTAACTTTAGGAAGTACTGACGTGTCAAATTCTGAACCTTGCCCTACTTTAACGGGTAAAATGGCTTTTTCTCCCAGTATATTTGCGACAAGTGCACCACTCGCATCGAAATTAGAGGATATAAATACTCCCTTACTATCTATATTGCCAATGTTGTTATAAACATCCCAAGTGATATCTTGCGGTTCTATTAAAGCTCTGTAGCCTTTTATGTTCTTTGCAGTGACTGTTATGGGTACTGCTTTGTTTTTATCAACGACTATATTAGCTGGATTAAATCGTATGTCTACAGGTTTGTCAAGTGAAGTTATCTTGATAGTCCCAATAGCATTTCCTACTCTTGCAGTTATAACACCTTCTCCTACGCTTGTTGGCATAAAAGCATTACCACTAAATACTCCAGTAATTCCACTTACTGAAAACAAAACTTCTTCAGGATTAATTATGACAGGATTGTAATTTTCATCGTATCCTTTAACTGTAATTGTCCTGTGAAGTCCTTTAAACACGTTAGTATCTGATACTTCTAATTTTAAAGCGTATAGATTTCCCTTAGGAGCTGTGTTAAATATTCCTATTCCATTTGCTACTTTTCTTTCATAGCCTTCAGGAGCATAATTTGCAAGTTTAGCGTCAGTATCCCCTATTGGTCTTATTGCCATTTGTGTTGACCCGCCACCGTCTAAGTTTAAAGCATCATATGCACCTAAGGATATCATTAAATTTGCCATTTCTGTTTGTGTCATTCCACGGCTTGAAGTACCGTCAACAGTGGCGATGAACAAATATTTTTTGTCTTGAGTATAGCCTATTGCTGTTCGTGCTGTGTAGCCTTTTATTTCATGAGTGAAAGGCGCAATTTCTCCGTCTTTTACAAGGATTGTGCCGCCACTTACAGCCATTTTGAGATTTTGAAAGGGAGGATTTGTATTTATGTCTTTTTGTATTATATCTCCTGGCTTTAAAGTGAGTAAATTTTCACCTACATAACCTGCACCAGCCAACACATATCCGCCTTGTGGTATTTCGACAGAAGGCTGTCCTTGACGCACTTCTAATACTCTGTCATTTTCATCTACAACGACTTCTACCAATTGAGGTACATTTTCATTTGCTCCCGGAGATGTTGTAAACCAATCCCTTGTGTACATTACTAAATACTCAAAAGTATTGCTTATTTTATTTATTGCGGCAAGAGGAAGTTTCGTGCCGTTTGGAAGAGTAACGGACATACTTTTTGACCAATATTCTATAGAGGGAACTCCATTTGCGTCAATGGAGAAAGTGGCCAGTTTACCCTCATTTGAAGGGTCTGTTATTAACTTTCCATCTTTTACTGTTGCTCCTATTACGAATCCTGTTTTTGTATCGAAGAAATCGCCGTTCACAGCAGCCACAGCACCATAAGAATTTGCCATTTCACGCACTGGCATTCTATCTTTTATGCCAGTAGGATTGAAAATTACTGATACATCAGTATATTTATCAGTTAAGTCCACTTTTAACACGTTAATGTTTATCCATCCTTCAGTCGTAAAATAGGTTATATTTTTATGTACTACTCCTTTACTTAAATTTTGTGCAAATTCTTTTGCCTCAAGGATTGTATATGTATCGGCCTTTACATTTTGCATTGGAAAAGCTAAAAATAGTAGAAGAGAGCTGATGCATAAAGATAAGATTTTTTTAATTCTCAATTATATCCCTCCAGTTGGTTTTTATTGTGTTTTTACAGGTTAATTGTACCATTGCATTATTACAGGTGTATTACAAAAACATAAATATTTGGTTAATATATTATTATTTGCTGAGTAGATAAAGTTAAAACATTAAGCTTATCCTAAGGATAGAATTAGTTTGAATAAAAAATTCAAAAAATTCTTTGCTTCTATTTTAAATCAATTGATTTAAAATATGACGTATTCTTAAAAAATTTAAAGATTACAAGCGATAAATCAATAAAACGGCCATTTTTAAGCTTCTATGCCTATTGTGAAATTTCATTTTTTCTATTATAATTTATTTCGTCACTGATGTCGGGATGTGGCGCAGTTGGTAGCGCACGTGCTTTGGGAGCATGGGGTCGGGGGTTCAAGTCCCTCCATCCCGACCATTGTGGTCGTATAGCTCAGCTGGGAGAGCACCTGCCTTACAAGCAGGGGGTCATAGGTTCGAGTCCTATTGCGACCACCATTTTCAAAAAATTAAATATTGTGGAGGGATACCCAAGTGGCCAAAGGGGGCAGACTGTAAATCTGTTGGCTGTCGCCTTCGATGGTTCGAATCCATCTCCCTCCACCATTGAAAAAAAAGACCGTGAGGTCTTTTTTATTTTTCTCCTTCAAATATCTTGACATGGTAAAAAAGTGTAGTATAATATTATTTGAAAGAGAAAATAATTATTTATTAATAAAAATTTGATTAAGGAGGAATCTTTTATGAGAGAAATGACGAGACACAATCTTAGTGAAGCCTATGCAGGAGAGAGCCAAGCTCACATGAGATATCAAATTTTTGCTGATGTAGCTGAAAAAGAAGGCAAACCTAATATTGCAAGACTTTTCAGGGCTATTTCCTATGCTGAATTGGTACATGCCACAAATCATTATAAAACTCTTGGAGAAGTTGGAAATACAGTAGAAAATCTTGAAAAAGCTATAGAAGGGGAAACCTTTGAAGTAGAAGAGATGTATCCTGCTTATAATGCTGTTGCAGAACTTCAAGAGGAATCTGGAGCTAAAAAAAGCATACATTATGCTATTGAGGCTGAAAAAATACATGCAAAATTGTACACTGAAGCAAAAGAAGCAGCATTAAAAGGAGAAGATATAAAGATATCAAAAGTTTACATATGTCCTGTTTGCGGATATACCTCTGTTGATGTATTGCCAGAAAAATGTCCTGTATGTGGAGTTCCTGGAGAAAAATTTGTAGCATTTTAAATATAATTTTTTAAAGAAAAGAGCATGTTTTAGCATGCTCTTTTTTGATGCAAAAATATTTGACATAGTAGATAAAGTGTGCTATAGTAGACATCAGAAAATTTAATAACATGCTCTTATCAAGAGAGGTGGAGGGAAAGAGCCCGATGAAACCCAGCAACCTGTCCTATAGGACAAGGTGCTAATTCTCTCAGAAGCATGCTTCTGAAAGATGAGGGTATGTGCCTCTTCTTTTGGAAGGGGTTTTATTTTGTTTTTAAGGAGGAATAGAAAAAAATGCGTAGACTGTTTACATCTGAATCAGTCACAGAGGGGCATCCTGATAAAATTTGTGATCAGATTTCTGACGCAATATTAGATGAAATTTTGAAAAAAGATCCCTATGCCAGAGTTGCTTGTGAGACTGCTGTAACTACCGGTTTGGTTTTAGTAATGGGAGAAATTACTACTCAGTGCTATGTAGATATTCCGAAAGTTGTAAGGAAAGTAGTAGAAGAAATTGGCTATACTAGAGCAAAATTCGGTTTTGACGCTGATACTTGTGCGGTTATCACTTCTATTGATGAGCAATCACCGGATATTGCCCTCGGTGTGGACAAGGCATTAGAAGCTAAAAGAGGAGAACTTTCAGATTCGGAAATTGAGGCTATTGGCGCTGGAGACCAGGGTTTAATGTTTGGTTTTGCTTGCGATGAAACAGAAGAATTAATGCCTATGCCTATAATGCTAGCTCACAAGCTTGCAAGAAGACTTGCGGAAATTAGAAAGAACGGGACATTAAGCTATTTAAGACCAGATGGTAAAACACAAGTAACAGTAGAGTATGAAGATGACAGGCCTGTGAGGGTAGATTCTGTTGTAGTATCAGCTCAACATGCACCTGAGGTTGACCATGATACTATTGAAAGAGATATTATTGAACATGTAATAAAACCTATAATTCCTGAAAATATGATAGATAATAGGACTAAAATTTTTGTAAATCCCACAGGAAGGTTTGTAATTGGTGGACCTCAAGGTGATAGCGGACTTACAGGAAGAAAAATTATTGTAGACACCTATGGCGGATATGCAAGGCACGGGGGCGGAGCTTTTTCTGGTAAAGACCCTACAAAAGTTGATAGATCCGCAAGTTATGCTGCAAGATATGTGGCAAAAAATATTGTGGCAGCAGGACTTGCTAAGAAGTGTGAAGTGCAATTAGCTTATGCGATAGGTGTTGCTACACCTCTTGAAATAGGTATTGATACTTTTGGCACAGGTAAAATATCAGATGAAAAGATTTCGGAAATTGTAAAACAAGTTTTTGATTTAAGACCTGCAGCTATAATTAGGGATTTAGATTTAAGAAGACCTATTTATAGACAAGTTGCAGCTTATGGCCACTTTGGAAGACACGACTTAGACCTCCCATGGGAGAAAACAGACAAAGTAGATATATTAAAAAAGTTGGCAGGAATATAAATTTGAAAGCCCGGGTAAACCCGGGCTTATGGCATTTTTTATATATCTTTTTTAATGCCATAGAATTTATGTTTTGTAAACGCTTCGCTACCTTAATTATACCACAAAAATTGAAAAAAAGAAATGAATTGGCTTTAATTTGCTTTAAATATAAGGTAAAATTAAATAAAGAAAAGAATTAAAACAGGAGAATCGGCTATGATTGACATAGAGGGTGTAGTTGAAGAAATAATTTTTAGAAATGAACAAAATGGTTATACGGTTTTAGAATTAAGTACCCAAGGTTTAGTAGTCACTGCTGTAGGTTATATGCCTTATGTAAACATTGGGGAAAGAATTAAAATTGAAGGAGAATGGGTAGAACATCCTGATTATGGTGAGCAAATTAGGGTTTTAAATTATGAAACCTTGGCTCCCACCACTTTAGAAGGAATAGAAAAGTTTTTATCTTCTGGCTTAATTCCTGGAATAGGTCCTGTTACAGCAAGAAAAATTGTAAAAAAGTTTGGCGTTGATTCTTTAAATATAATTGAAACTGCACCAGAAAGATTAAAAGAAATAAAAGGTCTAAGCGATGAGAAGATAAAAAGAATTTGTGAAGCTTATGAAATGCAAAAGGGCATAAAAGAAGTGATGGTATTTTTGCAGGGGTACGGTATTTCCACTACAATGGCTATAAAGATTTATAAAGAATACGGAAACAACGCGATTGAAATTATTAAGCAAAACCCTTACAGATTGGCTGACGATATATTTGGAATAGGATTTAAAACTGCAGACAAAATAGCAGAGAACCTAGGAGTTGACCCTCATTCTCTATATCGCATATCTTCTGGTACTCGATATGTTTTGATGCAGTATGCGGCAAATGGTCACACCTATGTGCCGAAAGAATTGTTAAAAAAAGAAGCAGCAAGTTTGTTAGAAGTAAGCGAAGAAGAAGTAGAAGATTCTTTTGTGCTTTTAGTACAAAATGAAAAAATACATATTGAAACTTTTGAAGATAATACTGTAGGAATCTACTATATACCTTATTATATAGCTGAATTACACACAGCAGAGAGATTGTTTAACATGACACTAATGGAAAATGAAGATTTAGGTTTAGATGTCCAAAAAGAAATTAGAAATTTTGAAAAAGAAACAGGTATTTTGTTGGCAGAAAATCAAAAATTGGCTGTAGAAGAAGCTGTTAAAAATTCTGTTGTTGTCATAACGGGAGGTCCAGGCACAGGAAAGACTACGATAATAAATTGTATAATACGTATTTTTGAAAAAGCTGGTAAAAAAGTGGCTCTTGCAGCCCCAACAGGAAGAGCCGCAAAAAGGATAACGGAAGCTACTGGAAAAGAGGCGAAGACTATTCATAGGCTTTTAGAATATACTTATTCGGAGGAAGAAGGGAAGGGCTTTAACAAAAATGAAAAAGACCCATTAAAATACGACGTTATAATAGTTGACGAAGCTTCAATGGTAGATATATTGCTTATGAATGCTTTATTAAAAGCCCTACCTATAGGGGCAAAACTGATTTTAGTAGGGGATGCTGATCAGCTTCCATCTGTTGGAGCCGGAAATGTCCTAAGAGATATAATAGACAGTGGAATAGTAAAAGTGATACGTTTAAAAGAAATTTTTAGACAGCAAAAGCAAAGTTTGATAGTAGTAAATGCTCACAAGATAAATAATGGAGAATATCCAACCTATAACGATAAAAATAGTGATTTCTTTTTTATAAATGCTAACACCCAAGAGGATATATTAAAAACCATATTGGAGCTTGTGACAAACAGACTTCCTAAAGCTTATGGATTTCACCCTATTAATGATATTCAAGTACTTACCCCTATGAGAAAAGGGATAATTGGTGTTCACAATTTAAATTTAGAGCTGCAAAAAGCATTAAATCCCCACGACAAAACTAAAGCCGAAAAAATAATGAAGGAGTTTGTCTTCAGGGTAGGGGATAAAGTGATGCAAATAAAAAATAATTACAAGATAAAATGGAAAAAAGGCGAGGAAGAAGGAGAAGGAGTGTTTAATGGAGATATAGGAATAATCCAATCAATAGACGAAGAATTACAGGAATTGACTGTATATTTTGACGATGAAAAATTTGTCACTTATGACTTTTCTGATTTGGATGAACTAAATTTGTCTTATGCTATAACAGTGCACAAAAGCCAAGGCAGTGAATTTCCTGTTGTCATAATGCCAATTACTTATGGGCCTCCTATGCTACTTACAAGAAACCTTTTGTACACTGCCGTTACAAGGGCAAAGAAATTGGTTATTTTGGTGGGTCAAGAGAAATATTTGAAATTTATGATTGACAACAATAGAATCTCAAAAAGATATTCAGGGCTTCTTTCAAGGCTTAAAAAAGCACTTTTGTATGTAAATTAAATTTTGCATTAAATAAAAGGGAATTTAGTGTAAAATGATAATTTTCAATTAATTTTAACAGAAGAGTGCCGATATAGATTATAAGAAAAAATATTGTAAGGGGTAAAAAGATGATTTTTTTAGACCTTTTATTTCCACCAAAAACAACCTGTATTATTTGTAAAACTGCTATAAAAACAGGATATTTATGCGACAAATGCAAAAGCACATTAAAATTTATTGAGGGTAATAGGTGTAATATTTGTGGTAAACCAATAGACTATGAAGGAACATGTCTTGATTGCTTAGAGCATGGCCATGAATTTAAACAAAATATAAGTCCTTTTGAATACGATGGTGTTGTAAAAGACTTAATAGGGCGGTTCAAATATTTCAAAGAAAGAGAATTGGCACCTTTTTTTGCAGACTATATGGCTGATGCAGTTAAAAAAATGGACTGGCCTATCGATGTCATAGTACCTGTTCCTCTTCACAAAATTAGACTTGACGAAAGAGGTTACAATCAGTCAGAACTTTTGGCAAGAGAACTTTCTTATCGGTTGAATATTTTTATGTCTAAAGCTTTAAGAAGAGTGAGAAATACAACAACACAGACTGCTTTGCACAAAGAAGAGAGGATAGAAAACGTAAAGGGTGCTTTTAAAGTGACTTACAAAGATACTATTGTTGGGAAAAATGCGCTACTGGTAGACGACGTGTTGACAACAGGTGCTACTTTGGACGAGTGTGCCAAAGTCTTAAAAGAAAATGGGGCAAAAGATGTATATGTGGTTACTATAGCAACTGGCAAAAATATGTGATGGGGAGTTTGAAGTATCAAAAAGGGGATGAAAAGAAATGGAAATAAGAAATTGTAAAAGGTGCGGAAGGCTTTACACGTATACAGGAATTGATTTATGTCCAGAATGTTATAGACAGGATGAAGAAGATTTTATGAAAGTGCGGGATTATTTAGATGCTCACCCTTCAGCTACCATGCTGGAAATATCTCAAAATACACAGGTTTCTACAAAGAAAATAATGGATTTTTTAAAGGAAGGCAGGCTTATTTTAACCTCTAATAACGTCAATATAGGTCTTAGGTGCGAAAAATGTGGTAAACCAATACTTACAGGTAGGTTTTGTGACGAGTGCAAAACCAAATTAGCTAAGGAACTAATGAAAGGCTATTCGATTCAATCCGATGACAAAGAAGAAGAAAAACAAACAGGAGAAAGGCTGTACGTTTATGAAAACCAAAAAAGAAAAAATGATTTTTATATTAAACTTTTAAATTATTAAGTCGATATTAGTAGTACGGGGGTGTTAAAAATGAAAATTTATAACAACAATATTGAAAAAATAATGTCAGTTTATCGAGTAGATCCGGTAGAAAAGGTTACCAGCAAGAAAGCGGAGATAAAAGATAAAGTTGAGATATCAGAAGAAGCAATTAAACTTGCACAAAGTTCAATTGAATTTGAAAAGATTAAGAATCAAAAGATTGAAAACATAAAGTCAATGCTTAATGCAGGAACTTACAATGTAAAAGCTGAAGATGTGGCGGATGCTATTCTTAAGGGAATATTGTTGAATAAAAAAATTTAAAAAGGGTGTGCTGGCAATGGCTAATAGCCAAAAGCTTGTAGATGTATTAAGGGGAGAAACAGAAATTTACAAAGTTTTATTAGACTTAGCGATAAAAAAAACTGATATTATAATTGCAGGGAAAGTAAAAGAATTAGATGAAATAGTTCAAATAGAGAAGCAACTTATAAAAAAACTTATGGAATTAGAAGAACAAAGAGAGGATATATTGGAGAAGATTGATATAGAAGGCAAAATGACAATAACCGACTTGATAGAATCCATTTCTTCAGAAGAAGCAGAAAACCTAAGAGATATCAAATATAATCTGACTAATATTTTAAAAGAACTTGAAGAAAGAAACAAATTAAATGCTGCTTTAATTGAACAAGCGTTAGAATATATAAACTATTCTATTCAAACAATATCAAGTGCCTTAGAAAGTGATGATGGTGTTTATGGGAATAGTGGCAATATAAAAAGATACACCAGCCTAATTGACAAAAAGGCATAGGGGGATGAAGATGTCTACTTTTCAAGGATTAGAAATAGCAAAGACAGGATTGTTTGTAAGCCAAAAGGCTTTGGATGTCACTGGACACAATATTGCAAATGCTAATACTCCTGGGTATACTCGTCAAGTAGTAGATATGGCCTCAATTGCACCACCCACTACTTTTGGCATGTATGACCAATGGGGAAAAGCCATAGGAGAAGGCGTAAAAATACAGGATATAAGACAAATCCGCGACCAATTTTTAGACAACCAATTCAGAAGGGAAAATAAATTTTTGGGTGAATGGGAAACAAAAGCCCAGGTTTTAGCTGCTGTTGAAGATATATTTAACGAACCTTCGGATAGCGGAATAAATACAGTGCTTAATGACTTTTTTAATTCCCTTCAAGAGTTATCCAAGAGTCCAGAAAGTTTGACGGTAAGAGCGGAAGTTAGAGAGCGAGCTATTGCTCTTGCTGATACTTTTAATACTGTATATCAGCATCTTTATGATAAATTAAACGAATTGAATTCCACCATACAAAGTAGGATTTCAGAAATAAATTCTTATGCCGACAGAATAAGCAAATTAAACAATGAAATATATAGATTTGAACTTACCGGACAGACAGCAAATGACCTAAGAGACCAGAGAAATCTCCTTGTCGATCAGCTTTCTAAGTTGGTGAATATTACTACTTATGAAGATTCTAATGGAAATTTCAGAATCGACATAGCTGGACAAGCTTTAGTTGATGGGTCGACTGCTTTTACTATGAGTATGGATAGCACTGGAAATGTCGTATGGGATTTGACGGGAACCTCTGTAAACCCTTCAAGTGGTATATTAAAAGGCTTACTTGATATGAGAGATGGAGATGGCACCAACGGGATAAAAGGAGTACCCTATTATATAAATGAATGGAATAAACTGGCATATAGCATATCGAAGGAAATAAATGCTGTCCACAAAGCAGGCTATGGGCTTGATGGTTCTAATGGTACACCGCTTTTCACTGATTTTGCAGATCCATATGACTCTGGAGTTAAATATGCTCAGTTAATTAAAGTGGATTCAGCTATTCTCGATTCAAATGGCTTGCAAAAAATAGCTGCTGCATCAAGTACGGCTACTCTTCCGGGCGATAACACAAATGCATTAAAGCTTATTGCTTTAAGGGATCAAGGTAATGCGGTACTAAATGGAGCCACATTTGATGACTTTGCAAGGTCATTAATATCAAATCTTGGAGTGGATGCACAGCAAGCAAACTTAATGCAAAAAAATCAGGAAGTCATGGTAAAACAAATTGATTTAAACAGACAATCGGTATCTGGTGTATCTTTAGATGAAGAGATGACAAACATGTTAAAATATCAGAAATCCTATGCTGCTTCTGCAAGAGTGATAACAGTTATGGATGAACTTTTAGATACTCTTATAAATAGGATGGGCATTGTAGGAAGATAATATGTCATCCTGAGACGAAGCCGAAGGATCTCAGACCCAAGAGGAATACCATACAGTATTAGACTAAGGCAGGTGTAAAAAATGAGAATTACAGATAACATGCTTATAACGAATTTTTTAAACAACTACAACAATAACCTTGAACGATTACAAAAAAATCAAAACATGTTATCTACAGGCAAAAGAATATCGAGGCCTTCTGATGACCCTGTTGCAGTAGCTACAAGCCTACGTATTCGAACAGATATGGCAAGTAATGATGCTTATACCAAAAATGCCGATGATGCAAAATCCTGGTTGGACATAACTGATACTGCTTTAAGTCAATTGAATGACCTGTTACAACGCACAAGAGAATTAGCAGTTGAGGGATCTAATGGGACTTTGACACAAACAGATATGCAAAAAATAGCTAACGAGATAGAGCAGTTAAAAGCGCAGATGATACAAGTAGGGAATACTCAATACAATGGAAGGTATATATTTGCAGGTTTTAAAACTACAACCCAGCCTTTTAGTGAGACCAATAATTCTTATAGTGGTGATAATGGTGTAATAGAGTTTGAAGTAGGAGCAGGAGGAAACAAAATAGCTGTAAATGTAACTGGAGATAAAGTTTTTAATGTAGATTCGACAGGAATTTCTCAACTTCTTACTGTGATGGATAAACTAAAAAATGCATTAGACTCGGGAGATCACCAGGCTGTAAGTAATTTAATAGCTGATATAGATAAACAATTAGAAAATGTACTGGCTGTAAGAGCAGAAGTAGGTGCAAAATCAAACAGAATTGACCTCATACAAAACAGGCTCCAAAATGATAACTACAATTTTACAGTTCTTCTTTCAAAAAATGAAGATGCAGATTTGGCACAAGTTATTACAAATCTCAAAATGGATGAAAATGTGTATAGAGCATCCTTAGCGGCAGGGGCTCGTATTATGCAGCCCAGCCTTATAGACTTTTTAAGGTGATAATATGAACATAGTGATACATCAAACTTTTGGCAGGATAGGTATAGAAACTTTTCCTGCCCAAATTTCTATAGAAAGCCAAAAAGCAGACCTTGAAATAAAACAAATACCTGCAAAAATGGAAATAGACCAAAAACTTCCTCAGGTACATATAGATCAGTATCAATGTTTTTATGAAGCAGGCCTTAAAAATATTTTTGACCTTGTACATGACGAGGCACAGTGGAGCAAGCAAATAGCTTTAGAAGAAATAGGTAAAATTGCTGAAGATGGAGACACACTTGCATCAATAGAAAATCATCAAGATGTAATTGTAAGTTTAAGTGAAAAAACCCTGAGTCAGGATATAGACTTCAACGTTGACCTTATGCCAAAGTCACGGCCCCAAATATGGTTTGAAGGATATTTAAACATAAATTGGCAGTTAGGCGGCGTAGAAATAAAAGCGACACCCCACAAACCTCAAATATCAGTAGCACCGGCACATGTAAACATATATATAAGACAATATCCATCAATAAAGATACAATATGTAGGAAATAATGTCGATAGGAGAATATGAAAGCGAGGAATTAATATGCGGATAAATACAAAAAACTTTGGAATCATAAAATACAATCCTGAAGACGTAATTTACTTCGAAGAAGGAATACCAGGCTTTGAAAACTTACACAATTTTTTAATAATCACTGACAACAAAGAAGACATGCCTTTTAAATGGCTTCAAGCAATTGATAATACAGATATAGCCTTTGTAATTATTGACCCTAAAGTTTTTAAACCTAATTATTCTTTTGAAATTGATGAAGAATTAATACAAGCTCTTCAAATAGAGGATGAAAATCACCTTCTTATATACGTAATCGTAGTAATCCCCGATGAAATAGAAAAAATGACAGCAAACCTAAAAGCCCCTATAATTATAAATGCTAAAAATAACAAAGGCAAACAAGTTATTCTTGACAATGATGAATACTTAATAAAGCATCCAATATTGGAGGAACTTAAAAATGCTTATTCTAACGCGTAAAGTAGGTCAATCCATAATTATAAGGGAAGATATAGAAATTAGAATATTAGAAATTGACGATGGTCAAATAAAATTGGGGGTTACTGCGCCAAAAAATATATCTGTTTTAAGAAAAGAGCTTATAGAAATCAAAGACGAAAACTTAAAAGCCGCATCTGTAAACAAAGAAGCTTTGAGTAAAATAGAAAAATTTATTAAAAAACGCTAAAGTAAATTAAAAATATATCGATATATATAGTGGAAACAAAAGATAAAGCAGTTGGCCAACTGTGGACCTTAAAAACTTAAAAAGGCAAGGATGCCAAATAAAAAATTCAAGGAGGAAGGATTATGATTATCAACCACAACTTAAGTGCGCTAAACGCATGGAGAGCACTTTCAATTAACACTGCAAACACACAAAAAGTGTTAGAAAAACTTTCATCAGGTTACAGAATAAACAGAGCAGGGGATGACGCAGCAGGCCTCGCAATTTCAGAAAAAATGAGAGCACAAATAGCTGGTTTGAATCAAGCTCAAAGGAACGCTCAAGATGGTATATCACTCATTCAAACAGCGGAAGGTGCATTAACTGAAACTCATGCAATACTTCAAAGAATGAGAGAACTTGTTGTACAGGCAGGTAACTTGGGTACCAATCAGAGCGAGGATTTACAGGCAATTCAAGACGAAATAAATCGTTTAAATGAAGAAATTACAGGTATTAGCCAGCGTACTCAGTTTAATGGAAAAACGTTACTTAATGGAGATTATTCAACTACAGCATTGGTATTTCAAATAGGTGCTAATCAAGGACAACAAATGAGTTTAACAATTGGTGCAATGGATGCTAGTACCTTAGGAGTGCAAACCATATCTGTAACAACTTTCTCAACTTCTGCGGATATTGATGCTGCATTGAGTGCGATTGATAATGCCATTAATACGGTTTCTTCTCAGCGTTCTGCTTTAGGTGCTACACAGAATCGTCTAGAACATACAATTAATAACTTAGGTGTAGCTTCAGAAAACTTAACAGCTGCAGAATCCCGTATAAGAGATGTAGACATGGCAAAAGCGATGATGGAATTCACAAAAGACAACATACTAAATCAAGCAGCGACAGCAATGCTTGAGGGAATGGCAGCATGAGCCATTTCTCACAGGCGTCCTGAGAAGCAATTCTCAGGAGTATCACCGGGTGAATTGCTGGAAAAGTCTTAGAGCCCTTTATACCACAGCATAGCCGGAAACGGCAGGTGCGATGGTTTGAAAAATAAAGGGATTGGCCAACCAGCAGCCAAGCTCCTGTACCGAAAGGTTGGAGAAGGTTCAACGATCAGGACATACCACCTATGGGCATAAAGCCTATGGTGATGAAGTCCGTAGGGTTAAAAGATTTAGCCCGAAGCGCCCGGCTCCTATCAGATGACTGATAGGATGAAGATATGATCTATTCGGTATCCGAAAGGAACCGGCCTGGAGAGCTCAGGCAAATCAATTACCACAGACTGTTTTACAATTACTCAGATAATAAAAAGGGAGGCTTTGCCTCCCTTAAATCATATTTTGGCTTTTAATTCTCTTATATTTTCTATATATAAACATACAAGTCCTACTGGTTCATTGAGCAGTTTATGTTGTCATAATTTATTGCTTTCTTTTTGCTAATATAAAATTTTCCATACAAACCTGAGAATATTGGATAAGAGATTGATTTTAAAGTGTTGTTTTTATCGATTTTGAAACCCAAATCTTTTAATTGTGTATATTTCCATGATCTATATTCATATTATTCTTGAGAAAAGTGTTCTCTATAATAAGCATTTCTTCTTCTTGGGGCATGTGACAAATTTCCATCTCCTAAAATACTACCAAAAATAATGTTTAATTGATAATTGATTGGATGTAAGTCTGGAATACTCGAGAGATGTTTGGCTTCTTTTGCTTTTAAAATAAATTCATGCTGTCTTTACATATATTCTTTACTTTTTCTAATATTATATTTTGATGCTAATCTCCTGAGTGATTGCTTGGTTATACTAAGATGCTTTGCTAAAATTTTATTGTCAGTATTAGGATGAAATTTTAGCAAATATTCTAATTTGACCATAAAATTATCAGTCATTTAGATTATTTTTGCCTTATTCTAACATACAAAAAATTGAAATCTGTTTTTACAATTAACATCAAATAGAATTTTGTCGACATATACATTAAAATGGAATGAGAAGAGGTAGCTAAATGAATCAAAAAGTATTATCAAAGAGTTTTGATAAAAAAGCAAGTTTAGAGTAAAGTTTTAAATTATTCTAGTTGGTCTGACAACAGAATGAATACAAAAAGTAGATAGAGGAGGAAATTTAATGAAAAAAGTTTTGATAGGCACTACTGTAAGGCAAAAACCAGAAATTTTAAAAGAGTACTTATTATCACTAAAAAATTTGAAAAAACAAAATTTAAAAGTAGATTATTGTTTCATTGATGATAATGTTGATCCAGTTTCAAAAAGCTTATTAAAAGAATTTAAAGATAATGACTCTATTATTTTCATTCTTGATTCTAAAAAGATAGACATAGAGTATATTAAAGATTCCAATACTCATTATTGGAATGAGGAACTAGTTTGGAAAGTTGCTGAAAATAAAAACATGATATTAAATATGGCCAATGATAAAGGATATGATTTTGTTTTCTTTGTGGATTCTGATATAGTACTACATCCTAATACATTAGAACATTTAGTTTCGTTAAATAAAGACATAGTAAGTGAAATATTTTGGACTAAATGGGAAAAGAACTCAATTGAATTACCACAAGTATGGCTTTCCGATCAATATAATTTATTTTATAAGAATAGGGAAAGAAATGTTACAAATGAAACTATCAGTAGACAAATTGATGAGTTTCTAAATCTTTTAAAAGTTCCAGGGGTATATAAAGTTGGAGGAGTAGGAGCCTGTGTATTAATAAGCAGAAGAGCAATCTTAAAAGGAGTTTCTTATGATGAAATATATAATATTTCATTATGGGGTGAAGATAGACATTTTTCGATAAGAGCAGTAGCATTAGGTTTTGAACTGTATGTTGATACACATTTTCCTGCTTTTCATATATATAGAGACGAAGATTTGACGCGATTAGAAAAGTATAAAAAATACATTAAAAAATATAAAAATCATATTTTTCTTCCTGGTGATAGAATAGTAAAAAAAAGTCATAATAAATTAACATTATCTATGATAGTACGGAATGAGGCTAGTAGATATTTATCTAATGTATTAAGACAAGCAGCACAATTTATTACAAATGCCGTAATTATTGACGATGCTAGCACCGACGATACGGAAAATGTTTGTAAAGAAATACTAAAAGATATACCGCTAATTTATCACAAAAACGAATATTCAAAATTTTCTAATGAAATAGAGTTACGAAAACAATTATGGGAATTAACAATATCCACCAATCCAGATTGGATCTTATGTCTTGATGCAGATGAATTATTTGAGGGTAAAATAGTGAAAGAAATAAATAATCTAATTAATCAACCGGTTTATGATGTAATTGCATTCAGAATATATGATTTTTGGAATGATAAACAATATAGAGAAGATAAATATTGGAACGCACATAAAAGATACTGGCCAATGCTAGTTAGATATCAACCCTTTTTTGAATATCGTTGGAAAGAAACACCTCTACACTGTGGGAGATTCCCCGTGAATATTATAGAACTACCAATAATGAAATCTAATGTAAGGATAAAACATTTTGGATGGGCTCGAGAAGAAGATCGAATAAATAAATACAAACGATACTTAGCATTAGATAAAGAATTTAAATATGGGATAAAAGAGCAATATTATTCTATTCTTGATAAAAATCCCAATTTAGTAGATTGGATTGAAGAGGAAAATACAGAAAGTAATCAATCTCTTTCCCTCTGTCTCATCACTAAAGACGAAGAGAAAAACCTAGCGCGTTGTATAAACAGTGTAAAAGATATTGTTGATGAAATAGTTGTTGTTGATACTGGTTCAAAAGATAAGACGGTGGAGATTGCGGAGAGTTTTGGGGCAAAAGTCATACATGCAAAATGGGAGGATGACTTTAGTAAGGCTAGAAATATAGCGATAGAAAATGCTACTGGTGATTGGATATTATTCCTTGATGCAGATGAAGAAATTAGAAAAGATGATGTATCAAGAATAAGGCTGCTTTTGAATGATGATACAGTAGAAGCATATATTTTCAAGTTTATAAATTATGGAGGAACAAATATAGCAAACGGTTTGACGGAAGTGCATTACAATTTTAGACTGTTTAGAAATAATGGAAAGCTAAAGTATATTTATCCCATTCATGAAAACTTAAGAAACGTAGAAGAAAACAGATTGCCTATTTTTAAAAAAGCAGATGTAACGATACTTCACTATGGATATCTTTTAGAAACACGGATAGAAAAAATAAAACGGAAAAATATATTAAGCTTATATCCAAGTACCTTGAGGAACATCCTGATGATAAATTCCAGCACGGTAATCTTGCAGTAGAGTATTATAATGCAAAAGAATACCATAAAGCATTGAAACATTTGCTAATAGCCACAAAAGGAATGAATGTTAATTCTCCTATTGCTACGCGGTTAATAAGATATTTGATAGCAACTTATACTGCATTAAAAGACTATGATACAGCATTAAAAATTGCTAATGATGCAAAAGCCTTTTATATTGATATACCTGATTTTAAGTTTCTTGAAGGTATGATCTACGCAGAGCAAAAGCGTTACGAAAAAGCGATAGAAATGTTTAAAGAATGCGTTGCAATGGGAGAATATAATGGAGATTTTATAACAATGGGAGGAACAGGAAGCTATCGGGCAAAATATATGGCTGCCCTTTGCTATGAAAAACTTAATAAGCTTAATGATGCAGTTAGAGAATACATTGAAATATTAAAAGAAAATCCTAGTTATCAAGAAGTGTTTATAAAATTTTTCGATGTGCTGATAAAAAATGAACCTCCTGAGGATGTGTACAGATTTTTTGAAAAACATGTTGATACTAAAAATCCTGTAAATAATGCTATATTAGCAAAGTTATATATCAATTTAGGAATGTTTGAAATGGCAAAAAGATATATTGATAACATAAATATCGATATAGAGGGATTAAACAGTTTAAAAGGAAGTGTATATTTAGGGCTTAAAGATTATAAAAAAGCAATCGAGTATTTTGATATGGAGTATGGCAAAGCAAAAGAAGAGGCAACGTATCAAAAAGTGCTGTGTTATATACTTTTAAAAGAAATGGACAAGGCAAAAAATCTATTATGGGAGATATCAGAATCTTCTGACAAGAAATTGTATATGACAATAGTTGGGGAAATGAAAGCTAAATTTGATGATATTAAAGATAGTTATTTTGCATTACTGGATTTACTTATTAGTTTAAAAGAATTTGATTTATACAATGATGTGCTAAATTTGTATGTAAATAAATTTTCTAGAGAAGAGTATGAAAAATATGGACAACTTATGATAAAATATGGGCTTGAAGAATTAGCTGTTGAAGCTTATATAAGGGCTGCAAATTTAAACAGTCAAAATTCTGAGGTGTATAGATATCTTGCTGAAAGAGCATTGGAACAAGGCATGTATGATGAAGCTCTATCTTTAGCAGCAAATGCTTTTAATATTGATAGAATTGATGTGGACAATTATGTATTGATATATAAGATATACAAAACTATAGGAAAGCATGACGAAGCTGAAGAAATTGACAGGATGATAAAAGAGATATACCCAGAGATAAATCTCAAGGACAGGACGGGCTTATACTAAATGGCGGGGATTTCCCGCCATTTAGCGTATTTTTATTTATTACACTATAGAAATTTTATAATCTTTTAGCCACATATTTATTTGTACGAGGTAAGCGAAGAGTTGGGCGGAGCCCATAAGCTGTGAAAACCAGGCAGGGTCATAGGCTTTTGCATCTGTTTCTATAAGTTCTGCGATTGCTTTTTTATCTACAAGTTGTAATAAAGGCGATGTACTGTCATCAATTATTTGTTTTAGCCATTCTTTAACGATGTTTTTAAATACTGGATTGTGTGTTTTAGGGTAAGGACTCTTTTTTCTTTCAATTACTTCCTCTGGGATGTAACCTTTTAGAGCGTATCTAAGTATTCCTTTTTCCCTTCCGTTGAGATTTTTCATTTCCCACGGTATATTCCATACATATTCTACAAGCCTGTAGTCTAAAAAAGGTACTCTTGCTTCAAAACCTACTGCCATACTCATTCTATCCATTCTATCAAGAAGCATGGGCATAAATCTTGTTATGTTAAGGTAAAACATTTCCCTCATTCGAGCATTATAGGGGTCTTCTCCATTCAGCTTTGGCACTTCATTTAAAGCTTCATTATATCTATCATTTAAGTATTCTATAGGTCTTATACATTTTACAACTTCTGGCAAAAGCAATTTCATGCGTTCATTGACCATTCTTATCCATGGGAAGGTGTGACTTTCAATTGCTTCTTTGTTTCTAAACCAGGGATAACCTCCAAAAACTTCATCAGCACCTTCTCCTGATAGAGCGACTGTGGCTCCTTTTTTTACTTCTTTTAAAAATAGATATAAAGATGAATCTATATCTGCCATACCAGGAAGGTCTCGAGCGTACAAGGCTGGCTTTAGAGCATGTGCAAGTTCTTCGTTATCTATAAATACATAGTTATGGTTTGTGTCAAGTTTATTTGCAACAAATTTTACCCAGTCTGCGTCAGAGTTTGGTTGAAATTCGTTTGGCGTAAAATATTTATCATTACCCACATAATCTACCGAGTATGTTATAAGTTTTTGACCTTTTTGTTTTAATTCTTCATTTGCGAAGAAGGATACAGCAGTTGAATCAAGTCCACCTGATAGCAATGAACATAAAGGCACGTCTGAAACAAGCTGCCTCACTGAAGAATCTTTAAGGAGATACCTTATTTTTTCCCCTGTTTTCTCAAGGTCATCTTCATGGGGAAGACTTTGTAATGACCAGTATTTGCTTATGTTTGCTCCATTTTTAGTGAATATGAGGTAATGCCCGGCTTTTAATTCTTTAATGTCTTTAAAGACACCACATCCGGGAGTTCTTGAAGGTCCCATTACAAATATTTCTGCAAGACCTTGTGAGTCTATCTCTGGTTTTACATGAGGATGTGCTAATATTGCTTTAATCTCTGAACCGAATATCAAAGACCCGTTTTTAATGGTATAAAATAGTGGCTTTATTCCGAGATGGTCCCTGGCAATAAAAAGCCTATTTTGCACTTCATCCCATATTGCAAAAGCAAATATTCCATTAAATTTTTTAACACATAAAGGACCCCATTCTATATAAGATGTCAAAATAATTTCAGTATCTGAACGGGTTTTAAAAGTATATCCCAAGGATATGAGTTCGTTTTTCAATTCATCCATATTGTAGAGTTCTCCATTGTGGATGATGACAAAATTTTTTTCACCGTATTTTTTTATCATTGGTTGACTTCCACCTTCTGGATCTATTACAATTAATCGACGATGACCTAAAGCACAATGTTTTGACAACCATATTCCAGAACCGTCAGGTCCTCTTTTTTTAAGAGTGTCTGTCATTTTTTCGATTACTTCATTTTGAAGTGATAAGTCCATATCAAAGTTAACCCATCCCGTTATTCCACACATAAAAATCCTCCTAAAATTTAAATCTATAAGTAAATATATTCTCTTTTTTTGCCATTGATACATGTTATAATTTTCTAATGAACTTTTAATTTCTACATGATATAATAAAAACATAAATGTTTTAGGAGGATGCGGCTTATATGGAGAAAGTGATAAAAGAGCATTATTACGAAGAAAACGACATTGCTGAAAGAATAAAGCTTTTAAAAAAGAAATTAAATGAATGCAATATAGAGCTTCCTAAAGCTTTAGAGCTGAGCCGTGAATTAGACGAATTGATTGTCATGTACATGAAAAAAGAAAAACAAGTAAAACAGGTAAAATAAAGTGCTGTTTTACTTGTTTTTCTTTTTGCGTGAAAATTACATAAAAAAATTTAAACTTTTTAAAATATATGTCGATATTTATAATAGCAAAAAGGGAAGTTGTTACAAATGATAAATTTTTATTCCAGGAGGTAATAACGGCATGTTGCAGGGGATAAGTACTGCGGGAACGGGGCAAGTAAATTCGCAGTTTAAAAGAGATAGTGCGTTAGTAGAGGAAATAAAAGCAGTAAAAGATATACTTAGTAAACCTGTGGATGAAGCTAAACTTAATAGTGAGCTTAATAAAGAAAATAGGAAAATAAGCATTAACGATCATACATATTTTGAATTTTCTGTACACAAGCCTACAAACACAATAGTGGTCAAAATTGTTGATAGCGATACAAATGAAGTTATTGACGAGATTCCTCCTGAAAAAATACTTGACCTTGTGGCAGGATTATGGAAAATAGCTGGACTTTTTGTGGATAGAAAAATATAGTTGGGGGTATGAAAAATGGATCCAATAAGTATGAATAGCTACAATGTGAGCAATTTATTGAGAATCAGTGGTCTTGCGACAGGACTCGATACTGATTCTATGGTACAGCAGCTTATGAAGGCTGCAAGTATACCTCTTGATAAATTAGAACAACAAAAGCAATGGTATCAATGGCAGCAAGAGGATTTAAGGGATATAAACGCACAGCTTATGTCACTCCGAAATGACATTGTTTTTAAGCTCAAACTACAGGGGACTTTTATGGCAAAAACTGTTACATCGTCAAATCCTTCAGTTGCAACGGCTACAGCAGGTGTAAATGCGATAAATGGAACTTATACTATATCAGTAACGCAATTAGCTCAAGCTGCGACAACTGCAAGTACAGATAAAATTGGTGCTGCAACTAAAAATTCTGATGGAACATATACGTATAATACACTTAATAATACAGGAAACGATATATATCTTTATTTAAAGGGATTAGACGGTACAAATAAACAAATAGTAATAAAAAATGGTGCAACAATAAATGATGTAGTTGCTGCGATAAATGCTCAGACTAATGCGACAGGCGTAATTGCTACATATGACCCGGGTTTAGATAGGCTGTTTTTGGTATCAAATTTTACTGGAGCAAATTCAAAGATTGATTTTAGTGGTACAAATGTTGATGGAGCAAATTTTTTAGCAAACAAGCTAAAAATTAATATTGCGCAATTAAGCAGCAGTGCTGCTTTAGGTCTTGGAGGAAATAGTGGTATTGTAAACAATACTGGAAGCGATATATCACTGCAATTGAATGGTAAAACAATAATCGTAGCAAAGGGTGCAACTGTACAGAACTTCGTAGATGCTATAAATGCTGCTGGAGCAAATGTTACGGCTTCGTATGATTCTACATCAGATAAAGTAATATTAACCGCAAGCGCTGGTTATTCAATAGATTTTACAGGAACAGGGCCTGACGGAATGAATTTGCTTAACAACACGTTAAAACTAACAATATCTTCGATTTCAGCACAAGGACAAGATGCCAAATTTACTTTTAACGGTGTTCAAATGACAAGTTCAACTAACAATGTCACAGTAGCAGGAATAAATATTACCCTTACAGGAACAAGTAATAGCACAACAACCCTTACTGTTTTAACAGATGTTGACAAAATATATAACACAATAAAAAGCTTTGTTGACAGTTACAATGATATAATTACAAAGATTAATGCAAAGCTTACAGAAAAAAGATATTACGATTATCCACCTTTGACTTCTGAACAAAAACAAGCTATGAAAGACAGTGACATAACATTATGGGAACAAAAAGCCCGCTCTGGGGATTTGGCTAATGACGAAACTCTTATGCAACTATATTACTCCATGAGAAAAGTTGTTTCTTCTACAGTTTCCGGTGTAGGCTCTTTAAGTTCAATTGGTATTACTACAGGCCAATGGTATGAAGGTGGGAAGTTATATATTGACGAAACAAAGCTTAGAGATGCTATTGCAACCAATCCTCAATTGGTAATGAATATATTTACAGGTACCTCAACTTCTCAAGGTATTGCACAACAGCTTTACGATACCTTAAACAGTGGCATTGATGCCATAACTCAAAAAGCAGGTAGTACCACACAGCTTTATGATACAAGTTTTATAGGAAACAGAATAAGAGAAATAGATGATAGGATTGCTCAAATGCAAGATTATCTAAATAACCTTGAACAGAGATATTATGCACAATTTACACAGTTAGAGATGTATGTAAGCCAAATGAATTCACAAAGTGCGTGGCTAAGCCAGCAAATTGGTGTTATGACGAAATAAAAGGGGGTGCAGCAATGGTAAATCCGTATCAGCAATATAAAGAGAACGCAATTTTGACTGCCAGTCCTGAAGAGCTTGTTTTAATGCTTTATAATGGTATAGTAAGGTTTATAGAAGAAGCAAAAGGGGCGATAGAAAAAAAGATTACATGGCAGCTAATAACAGCATACAGAGGGCACAAGACATTATTACAGAGCTTATGCTTACCTTGGATATGAATTATGATATATCTAAAAACTTGTACAGCCTCTATGACTATATGTTAAGAAGGTTAATTGATGCCAATGTAAAAAAAGACGTGACAATTTTAGAAGAAGTAAAAGGATTTGCAATAGAATTAAGAGATACTTGGAGTCTAGCCCTTAATAAGGTTAGAGAGAAAGTCTATGCAAAGGGTTGATGAGATGCATAATAATGTAGAAAAGCTTACTCAAATTGTACAGGATAAAATTCAAAGATTGAAAGAACTTTATGAGGTTACTGAAAAAATAGGTGTATCTATAACTTCCAACAATTTAGAAGAATTGAAAAATCTTCTTATTACAAAGCAAAAAATTATAGAAGAAATTGACAAATTAGATGCCGATTTTATCCCTTTGTATAATGTTTTTAAAAAGCAAAATAAAGTGGAAAGTATTTTTGCTTTGGAAGGGAAAGTTACGGAAGAAATAAGTAAATTGAAAGCACTCTTTATAGAAACAAAAGCCCTTTTGGAAAAAATAAAAGAGAAAGACGATAAAAATCTTCAAAATATAACTGCTATTTTCGAAAAAATAGAAAACAAATTAGAGGAATTGTCAAAGAATAAAGAAGGGTATATAGAATATCTTAAATATTATACACCTGACAGTTATTTTTTAGATAAAAAACGCTAAAAGAAGCGGCAAATTACCGCTTCTCAATTTGTTGACAAAGTCAAAAATATTCAAAGGAGATATTTTGCAACGTCACTCCGATGTTCCAAAGCGACAAAACTAAACTCGACCTTCGGGTTCCGGCAGGGTACCGGGCACATTCGACATCCTTGTCTTAGTGCCCGCCTCCGCCATCCATGGCTTCGGCCCTGCCTCCACCCTCGGCCTTGCTAAGTTTTGTTGCCGCTTTGTCACAAGTCGTTCCTTATGCAAAATATCTCCTTTACGAAAGTTTGTCTACAGTCTGAGAAGCGGCAAATCGCCGCTTCTTTAAATTTTAAATTTATTTATTGTACTCATCAAGGTATTTGCAATATTGCTCAAATCTTGTGCGGATTTTGATATTTCTTCTATTGCAGTTTTTTGTTCCTCTGTTGCAGAAGATATTTCTTGGGTAGAGGCAGCAGCTTCTTCTGTTACTGCGGCGATATTTTGTATGGAATCTAACATTTCACTTCTGCTTTGAAAAATTTTCACCATTGAGTCATTGAGTTTATTAAGCTCCTCTACGATTCGATTTACTGCTTGCTGAATGCCGTAGAAAGTATGAACTGTTTTTGCTAAAGATTCATTTTGTTTTTCTATAGAAGCACTTGCTTCTTCTACTACTTTATGGGTATCATCAATGTTTTGCTGTATTTCTTTTATAATAGTTTCAATATTTTTAGCGGCTTCTGAGGACTGATTTGCTAATTTTCTCACTTCCTCGGCTACTACAGCAAAACCGCGACCGGCTTCTCCTGCACGGGCTGCTTCAATTGCAGCATTTAATGATAAAAGATTGGTTTGGTCAGCTATTGCGGTTATTGTTTCTACAATTTTTCCTATTTCATGAGATTTTTCCTTTAAATAGGAAGTAGATTCTTTCACTTTGCTGTGCATTAGTTCTGTGACTTTAGTCTTTTCGCTTAATTCTTTTATATTTTCTAATCCAGTATTTGCTGCTTTTGTTACAGAATCAGTTTCTTCATTTATATTCATTGAATTTTTCATTGTCACATCTAAATTTTGACTTAACAAATTGGTAATAGTTGCAGCTTTTTCAGCTTCTTTTGCTTGCTCCTGCGCGCCTTTTGCTATTTCTTCCATAGCTGCAACTACTTCATTTGTGATTTGCTCAGCTTTATTTGATGCAAAGGATACTTTTTTAGAATATTCGTATACAGAATTTGCGGCAGATAATACGTCGGCTACGAGGCTTTTTATACCATCTATCATAAGGTTAAAGCTTAAAGCCAGCTTGCCTATTTCGTCGTTTGATTTCACTTCTACTTCTTGTGTCATATCCCCATTTGCAGCTTTGCTCATTACTGTCATGACTTTTCCTATTTTTGAAGTAATATTTTTTGAGAAGAAATATGCTACTAATATTCCTATTAAAAGACTTATTAAACTAAAAATTATTGTGTTGTCTTTTATTTGAGAAGTTTTTTCAGCAAGTTCTGAAGAATCCATGGTTATTGCAGCTTTCCAACCAAAATTATTTAAAGTTTTTACAGATGCAAATTTATTTGTTCCATTGTCATTGTACTCAAAACTTCCTTCTTGCATAGAGAGAATCTTTTTGCCGTAATCGTATTTTGTTATGTAGGAAAATAAATTTTTCTTATCTTTATCAGCGATTATAATGCCTTCATTAGAAATTAAATACACATTTCCTGTTTTCCCTACTTTTATAGAAGAAATCATGTTAGAAAGAGAATCTAAATTTATGTCAAAAGCCAAAACTCCTACGACATCAGAAGCAGCTGAAGTTAAAGAACTTCTAACGGCTTTTGAAACAGTAACTACTCCTCCATTTGTCCCATCATTGCTGTAAGGGCCAGTCCATATTATTGCATCCGGATTTTCAATAGCTTTTTTATACCATTCCTGGCTGGTAGGGTCATAGTTTGGGTCGAGGGGAAGGTCAGGAGATTGAATTATTTTTTTATCTGGTGTTGCAAAATAAATAAGAGATATTTTAGTACTTTTTGCTTTTAAAATGGTTGTAAATAAATCTTGTAAATTCTTTTTATTAGTTTCGAAATCACCTTGTCCTAAATTTAGAATTTGAGGATTGACAGAGAGAATAGTAAGCTGAGTTTCAATATCATTTTTGAAAAGGTCTACATAATTATTTATTAGTCCTAATGTATCAGCATTAGAGAGGTTAATAGTATCTTGTAAAGTTTTTATTGATTTGCTTGTAGACATATAACCAGTGAAAGCAAGAGGTACGATTATTATAAAGGCTATGAAGGTCATTAATTTAGCAAATATGCCGCTGCCACTGTTTGAAAGCTTTAGTCTAACGTTTGCCTTAGGAATTTTGAAAAACGAAATTTTAGAGAACCTTAGTTTTAACTCTTTCTTTTGAATTCCTTTTTGCCTTTTCATTAGTTAAACACCTCCAAAATGGGTGAATTAAGTTATGCAAGCGGTTGTATAAATATATTATACCACTGTTAGATGGATTTTACAATAAAATGTCGGAATTTGTATTTTGAGATCGTAAAAATTTTATTAAAATTTTATTGCTATTTAAGGTTTAAGGTGATATAATACACGTATAATATAATCGAAAGATTATATTGAACCAAAAATTCAAAGTGAGGGGATTATTAGTTATGTATCAAGACAAAGTGTTAGTGTGCAAAGATTGTGGAAAAGAGTTTGTGTGGACAGCAGGAGAACAACAGTTTTATGCGGAGAAAGGCTTTCAAAATGAGCCTGTAAGATGTAAAGCGTGCAGAGAAGCGAAAAAAAGAAGAAACCATCAGTACAATGCTAGAAGAGACAAGAAAGCTTTTGGCATGAGCAGATAATCCCCTTACTTTTTCGCAAGAAAAGTAAAGAGGATTATACAAAAGACACCATTTTGGTGTCTTTTTTACGTGCGCCCGGCATGGGCGATAACTAGGCGGTGAAAGTCCGCTGTGGGCTTGGTAGTGGGAACCACTAGCCAAGAGCAAGGGTGTCCATCGTGAGGTGGAATCTGAAGGAAGCTTAAGGCAAAATCTCGGTCTGATGAACAAGAACCAGATAAGAGGCTGAATTGGGATGGATGAGTTTGCGTAACAAAACGAAGTCCAACACTACCCGAATCCCATACAGTAAATCTGGCAGATATATGAGATGAAAGTTATCGTTCTTACCCGGGGAGGTCTCAAGGATAAGTCATGGAAGTAAAATCTGAAGTGACAACCCATACAGTGATGTATGGTTGAACCTTGAGAAGTCAGCAGAGGTCATAGTACTTATCTAGACATGAATAGATAAGGAAGGACCGAACGTTAGGAGGTTTTGGAAATCTTATGGACTCGAAAGATATGCAGAGACTGCAGACAACTCAACAAAGAGGCTATCCGTTGAATAGAGAAATGGAATTTCAAAAGACAACGGAAGTGCATAGTATATCATCGGCGTCGGAAGATGGAAGAAACGAGGTACAAAGATATACCGGCAAGATGCTTGAAATGATAGTAGAACGAGGGAACATGGAAGCAGCATACAAGCGCGTTGTTGCAAATAAAGGAAGCCATGGAGTCGATGGGATGGAAGTAGATGAACTTCTACCGTATCTCAAAGAAACTGGCCAACCATAAAAACAACAACTGCTGGAGGGGAAATACAAAACCACAACCAGTGCGAAGAGTAGAAATTCCAAAACCAGAATGGAGGAGTAAAGACT
>NZ_CM001486.1:0-23400 GCF_000262445.1 Thermoanaerobacter siderophilus SR4 | reverse complement strand
CGAAGCAAAAAGTGCTGTAGATAGACCATGGAGAAGAAAATTTCTTGGATTTTTCATTCTATACAAAAGAAAACGAAGTAAGAATAAGAATCCATGAAAAATCCATCAAAAGGTTTAAGGAAAAAGTAAGAGAAATAACCAATCGGAACAAGGGAATAAGCATGGAAAACAGAATAAAAAGACTAAATCAAATAACAACAGGATGGGTCAACTATTTTGGATTAGCAGACGCGAAAAGCATAATGAAAACCCTTGACGAATGGATAAGGCGAAGACTAAGGGCATGTATATGGAAACAATGGAAGAAGATAAAAACGAAGCATGATAACTTAGTAAAACTAGGAGTAGAAGAACAAAAAGCCTGGGAATACGCCAATACAAGGAAAGGCTACTGGAGAATATCCAATAGCCCAATCCTAAATAAGACTCTTACAAATAAATACTTTGAAAGCATAGGTTATAAGAGTTTATCCCAAAGATATCTAATTGTACACAATTCCTAATGAACCGCCGTATACCGAACGGTACGTACGGTGGTGTGAGAGGACGCTGAATAAAATAATTATTCAGCTCCTACTCGATACTTCAAAACTTTTTCCACATTGTTAAAAGCGAATTTAAAAGTTATTCACAAACTTATCCACATTATCCACAGATTTTTATTTCACAACATATTTTTTTCTTTCTAAAAAAATTTCCTGTCCTCTTTAAAGAAAAAAATATTGAAATTTTATTCATATGATATTATAATTATGAAAGCAAAAGGTCAGAAAATCTATTTGTAGCAGTTATTTATAATTGACATTTTTTATGAATTTACAAAATTTTTATAAAGAGGAGAGGAGAAGAAAAATGAATAAAAAAACATTATTTGTTTTCTTAACAGTGACAATTATTTTGGGTTTAATTTTATCCGGTTGTGGCAACAAACCAGCTAATACTTTGGACAAAATTAAGGAAAAAGGCGTTATCGTAATGGGTACAAGTGCAGATTTTCCTCCTTATGAGTTCCATAAAGTAGAAGGAAACAAAGATACAATAGTGGGTTTTGACGTTGATATAGCAAATGCCATTGCGAAAAAATTAGGGGTTAAGCTGGAGATAAAAGATATGGACTTTAAAGGATTGATTCCAGCTCTTCAAGCTGGGCGCATAGATATGGCGATTGCTGGAATGACTCCAACACCGGAGAGGGCTAAAAGTGTTGATTTTTCAGACCTTTATTATGATAGTAAACAAGTGGTAGTAGTGCGTAATGACAGTCCTATTTCCAAATTTGATGACTTAAAAGGCAAAACTGTTGCAGTGCAAATAGGCACCACCTCTGAAGAAGCTGCTAAAAAGATACCGGATGTAAAATTGAAGCAGCTAAATCGTGTTGGAGACGCTTTTATGGATTTAAAGAATGGCAGATGTGATGCGATAGTATTGGAAAATACTGTAGCAAATGCATATCTCAAAGAATACAAGGACATGAAGATACTTAACATGAAAGAAATCAACACGGTAGAAAATGGTTCTGCTGTTGCAGTAGCTAAAGGAAATAAGGAATTAGTGAATATAATAAACGATGTGATAAAAGAGTTAAAAGCAAGTGGCGAATATGACAAACTTATAGATAAATGGTTTAAGCAATGATGAAATTTGGTGGAGAATTTTAAAAACAATTCTCCACTAAAATTTTGCTGAAAGGAAGATTTTTATGAGTGTAAATTTTTTGAGCATGCTAAAATACAGTCATTTATTTGTAAGCGGCCTTCTCATGACTTTAAAACTCACCTTTTTAGCAGTGACTATAGGAGTTATATTAGGCCTGATTGTTGCTCTTATTAAAATGTCTTCTATAAAACCTATAAGCTTTATAGGAGCCAGTTATGTTGAAATTATAAGAGGTACTCCTCTTTTGGTACAACTTTTATTGATATATAACGGTCTTATGCAATTTGGAATAGATATACCAGCTTTTACAGCAGGAGTTTCTGCTCTTGCCATAAATAGCGCTGCTTATGTTGCAGAGATTATAAGGGCAGGCATACAAGCTGTAGACCCTGGGCAAAACGAAGCAGCTCGTTCCCTTGGCATGACTCATGCTATGGCGATGAGGTATGTGATAATTCCCCAGGCAATAAAAAATATTTTACCTGCTTTGGGAAATGAATTTATCGTGATGCTCAAAGAATCAGCTATTGTATCAGTAATAGGCTTTGCTGACCTTACAAGGCAAGCAGATATTATACAAAGCATTACTTATAAATATTTCGAACCTTACATCATAATTGCAGCCATATATTTTGTAATGACATTTATCTTTTCAAGACTCCTTGGAATCTTTGAAAGGAGGTTGAGGGCTGGTGATATTCGTTAAAGATGTGCATAAAACTTTTGGCAATTTAGAAGTGTTAAAAGGCGTAAGTTTAAATGTAAATAAAGGAGAAGTTGTTGTAATAATAGGACCAAGCGGTTCAGGGAAAAGTACCCTTTTAAGGTGTATAAACCTTTTGGAAGTGCCTACTAAAGGAGAAATCTACATTGAAGGAGTCAAAATAAACGACAAAAAAGTAAACATCAATAAGATAAGGCAAAAAGTAGGGATGGTTTTTCAGCATTTTAATTTGTTTCCACACTTAACGGCTTTAGAGAATGTAACTTTAGCTCCTATTAAAGTGAAAAAGATGGACAAAAAAGCCGCTGAGAATATAGCTTTGGGATTACTGGAAAAAGTGGGGCTTGTTGAAAAAAAAGACGAGTATCCTATTAAGCTATCAGGCGGTCAAAAGCAACGACTTGCAATTGCAAGGGCATTAGCTATGCAGCCAGATGTCATGCTTTTTGACGAGCCCACATCAGCCCTTGACCCTGAAATGGTAAAAGAGGTTTTAAATGTAATGAAAGGATTGGCTAATGAAGGGATGACTATGGTAGTTGTCACTCATGAGATGGGGTTTGCGAGGGAAGTAGGAGATAGAGTCATTTTTATGGACGATGGAATGATAATTGAAGAAGGGACGCCAGAAGATATTTTCTACAATACAAAAAATGAAAGGACAAAAGAATTTATAAGTAAGATTTTGTAAAGGCACTCCGAAAAGGAGTGTGAGCTTGTACACAAAGTATAATTTTGATTGGCATTTTGCAAGTTTGCTCCAGCGACAAAGCAGGCTAAACTAACGCTCGCTCTCAGACTCTGGCGGGGTTCCGGCCACATTCGACATCCTTGTCTCAGGTGGCCGCTTCCGCCATCCGTGGCTCCAGCCCCGCCTCCGTCTTTCGAGCTTGCTAAGTTTAGCTACTGCTTTGTCGCGAGTCGCATTACTTCACAAAATGCCAATCTTGCAAAATAGTTTGTCAACAGTCTGGCACTCCGAAAAGGAGTGTTTTTTGTTTCCACATATTGCAGGAATATTGTTTTTTATGTAGAATTATATTAAATAGAAGGATAATGAGAGGGGTTTGATACTATGAATATCACAGTAAGCGGTAAAAATGGCATGACAGTTACGGATGGACTAAGGGATGCGGTTATAAAAAATGTGAGCAAGTTAAGCAAATACTTTCCAGAAGATACTGAAGTGAGGACTGTTTTAAGTGTACAGAAAAACAATCACATTGCGGAAATTACAATACCTTTTAAGGGTATTATATTTAGAGCTGAAGAAGTCAGCGATGACATGTATGTGTCAATTGATAGGGTTGTAGACAAAATAGAAAAACAAATACTTAAACACAAGGCAAAGCTTAAAAATAGATTTGGTGCTAATGAGTCAATAAGGTTTGAAATTCCACCTGTTTATGAAGAAGCTAAGGGAGAAGAGGAAGAGGGTTCCTTTGAAATAGTTAAAACAAAGAAGTTCCCTATAAAGCCTATGTCACCTGAGGAAGCAATTCTTCAGATGAACCTTTTGGGACATAGCTTCTTTGTATTTACAAATGCCGACACTGACACTATAAATGTCGTATACAAAAGAAAAGATGGGAAATATGGCTTAATAGAGCCAATAGAATAAAACTACATAAGAAGCTAAAAAATTGGGGATAGGCTCTATCCCCAATTTTTTTGTCTAAAAAGAAGGAATTTTAAATTTTGTATAGAATATATTTTTAATGTGGACAAATTTTAATAGGGTGTGAAGATAATGGGTGAAATAACAAAAGATACAGTAAATTCGATGGAAGGGTATATAAATAAAATTCAAGGAGTACTATCCAGTAGGGTAGTTGTAGAGAATGGTGAAATAACAGAAATTCACGTGTTGGCTGACAGTACAAGGAATGCAAAGCAGATTGCAAGAGATGTGCAATCTGTCATAATGGCGCAGTTTGGAATTGATATAAATCACAAGATCGTCAGTGTAGCGCAAATTGATACTGGAGAAAATCTCCAAGGAGAACAGAGGCTTGTTTTTTCAAGCTATTCATTTATAAATAATGGACTTACCAGTGAAGCAAGAGTTATCCTCACAAGAGGCGATGAGGTTTTTGAGGGATATGCTGAAGGACCTAATACTGCAAGTAATAAATATAAAATAATTGCCAATGCTACTTTAGACTCTATTTCTAAATTGATTCCCAAAAACCATTTATTTTTATTGGAAGATGTCGATATATTTAATATAGCAAAAAACAGGATAATAGTTGTAGGGGTTACTCATGTGACAAATAACCAGGAGGAACTCCTTACCGGGTCTTGTCTTATAAAAAAAGATGAAGGGGAAGCTGTGGTAAAAGCCACATTAGACGCCGTCAACAGGCGTGTCATGTCGATTACATCCCTTTAGTTTTTTAACACCCAAACCGCTTAAAAGTTGCTTAGCGTAGCGTTACCTGAAGCCTAAGGGCAGAAGAGTTATCACAGCAAAGGAGGGTTTCAGGATGAACAAAACGACACTTATAAAAATATTGTTAGTTTTAATGGCACTTGCATTAGCTGGAGGTGCAAATTTAGCGTGGGGTTAGGCGGTTTGAGGTGTTTTTTAGATTGAAAATAGGAGGTTTATTATGCTTAACAAAAGAGTAAAAATATATATTTCTATAATAATAGCATTAGGACTATTTTTCATTGAATATTCTATGTTAAATGTTCCTACAAATAGAATTGTAGATATAATTTTATTTGGATTTTTTGCAGCTTTGGCTGAATCAATGCCAATATATATATCAAAAGAAATTACTGTATCTGTTGCATTTGCAATTGATTTAATGGCTGTACTTATTTTTGGCCCATATGAAGGTGCTTTGATTGCTGCTATAGGTATTGGTTTTCAAATTGGAAAATATATGGATGGTAGAGTAAGACATATATTTAATTTCCCTTATTATAAAACATTATTTAATATATCACAAATAGCTTTAAGTGTAGGTATTGGCGGATTAATATATAAATATACTGGAGGTATTCCTGGAAATTATATATATCCTAAACACCTTTTATCTGCAATATTAGCAGCAATTGTATATTATTTCTTAAATACTTCTATTGTAGCAATATTATTATCTTTTTTAACAAATAAATCACTTACATATGTTTTAACAAAAGAAATTAAATGGATGATTCCAAACTTTCTCTTTCTTGCCTTTTTAGGTATAGTCATGTCAGAAGCTTTTATAAGGATAGGTTATGTTAGTCTTATTTTACTTTTCATACCCCTTTTTATGATACGATACATGTTTAAGCTTTACATGGACTCAAAGCAGTCTTATTACGACACAATAAATGTGCTTGTAAAAGCTCTTGATGCAAAGGATAAATATACAGCGGGTCATTCAAAAAACGTTGAAAAAATTGCGGCTTTACTTTGTAGAGAATTTGGTTTTAGTGAGTCTCACACTGAAATGGTGAGGATTGCATCACTTTTACATGACATAGGCAAAATAGGTGTAAAGGAGGAAGTTTTAAATAAGCCAGGGAAGTTAACTGATGAAGAATTAAGCATAATAAAAGAACATCCCCAAAAAGGCTATGAAATTTTAAGAGATGTTCCGGCTTTAAAGGAGGCCTCTCTATGGGTGAAATACCATCACGAGTGGTACGATGGAAGTGGATATCCCGATGGCATAAAAGGTGACGAAATACCATTGGAAGCGCAGATACTTTCCCTCGCAGACGTTTTCGATGCTTTAGTTTCAGACAGGCCCTACCGAAAGGCTTTTTCACAAGAGGAAGCTTATAAAATAATTTTAGAACATGAAAGGACGCAGTTTAGCCCTAAAATAATAAACGCCTTTAAAAAAGCTTTTGAAAAGAATAGGGAGGAGTTTAAGCATGATATTTGATTCACTTGGTGCTTCTCTAATTTACGGAACTTTAAGAAGAGGAAAAATCAGCGGAATTGCTGATATTGACATAAAAAAACCCAGCCTTTTTATAGCTGCTTTTGTTTTGGAGTTTGGTATGTTAAACCTTGCTAATAAGTTTCACGTCATTATGGAATACCGGTCTTATATCCACTTCTTTGTTTATCTTTTGCTTTTCATAGGATTGTGGTACAATAGAGATAACAAGTATTTTAGAATAATAAGCATTGGAGTGCTTTTAAATTTTATCGTTATATTTGTCAACGGAGGAAGGATGCCTGTCTCTGTTGATGCTTTAAAGGCAGCGGGACTTAATAATCTCATCCCTGACCTTCAGGCAAATAAAATTGCTACCCATCAAGTTTTGACAAATTATACACGGTTAAAATTTTTAGCAGATGTTCTAGTATTGCCCAAACCTTATCCATTGCCAAAAACCTTTAGCATAGGAGATTTTATAATGGCGACAGGCACGTTTTTACTTGTTACAAATGCTATGCTTAAAAAGGTGAAGAATCATGACGGCACAAGAGCGAAGGAACAAAATAGTTGAAATTTTAAAGAATGCTAAAGAGCCTATATCCGGCTCTGACCTTGCTAAAAGGTTTGGAGTGACAAGGCAAATTATTGTGCAAGATATAGCTATTTTAAGGGCTAAAGGGATTAAAATATTGTCTACCCCTCAAGGTTATATAATAGACATTGTAAAAGAAAACACTGTAAAAAGGGTTTTTGCTGTCAAACACGGATACGACAGAACAGAGGAGGAGTTAAATTTAATAGTTGACAATGGCGGAAAAGTGCTAGATGTAATTGTAGAGCATCCCTTCTATGGGGAGATAAAAGGGCTTTTAATGCTTTCTTCAAGGTATGATGTAAGTAAATTCATGGAGTTTGTAAAAGAAGGAAAAGCGACCCTTTTGTCTTCTCTGACGGATGGAGTGCATCTTCACACTGTTGAAGGGGAAAATAAAGAGGTACTAGATAGAATACAAAAGGTCTTAAAGGAAAAAGGCTTTTTAATAGAATAAGGACTTAACCACTTTAAAAATTTTTAAAAAGTGGTTATTTTATTATTGACAGGTGTATATACATCTGTGTATACTATAATTGTGAAAAGTAAAAAATGGGGGTTTTAACGTGAAGACAAGAGAAATTACTATTGGAGGGCTTTTAGCAGCACTATCCCTTATTATACCTTTGGCTTTTGGAGGAGTTTTAGGGATAGTTATTCCGCCTTTCTCAGCCACACTGGCATCCCATGTACCTGTAATGCTGGCAATGCTTATAAGTCCTGCAACAGCGGTATTTGTGGGTGTTGTATCTGCGATAGGATTTTTAATAAAATTGGGACCTATAATAGCAGCAAGAGCAGCGGTTCACGCAGTGTTTGGCTATGTTGGAGCTAAAATGATACAAAGAGGATATTCTTTTCCCGTGGCGTTAGCTGTTACACTTCCAATACATGCTGTTTTAGAAGCAATTGTGGTGATGCCTTTTGGATTTGATTTTTACAAGGCTTTTGTGGTTGTAGGAGTAGGGACAATGATTCACCACACAATAGATTCTGCAATTGCATTGGCACTATTTTACGTATTAAATCCTATTTTGAAGTTTAAAGCTGTGGACATAAAAAATTAACCTTTTAAAAAGGAAACGTCTCATTTTGAGATGTTCTCAGTCTGTAGACAAACTCTTTATGATGTATTGGCATTTTGCATAAGTGAAGCGACTTGACAGAGCAGCAACTAAACTTAGCGAGACCGACAGACGAAGGCGGGGCCGAAGCCACGGATGGCGGAGGCGGGCACCTGAGACAGGGATGTCGAATGTGCCCGGAACCCCGCCTGAGTCAGAGGTCGAGCTTTAGTTTAGTCTGTGATGTCACCTGGAGCGAACGATGTAAAATGCCAATAAAAATGGAACTTTGTCTAAGACAGAGAATGCATCATTTTGAGACGTTCTTTTTTGTGAAAATTGTATGAAGAGAGTGTAAAATATTCTTGAAAAAAACTGCTTTTTATTGCCATAAAGACTGCATAGTGATATAATATATAGTTGATTAATAACCTTAGAAGGTGATAAAAATGTTGGGCTTAGTTGAAAAAATATTTGGCAGCTACAGTGAAAGAGAAGTTAAGAGATTGGAACCAATTGCCGATAAGGTTTTGTCATATGAAGATCAAATGGCAAGACTTACGGATGCAGAGCTTAGGGCGAAAACAGATGAATTTAAAAATAGATTGAAAAATGGTGAAACTCTTGATGATATACTTCCCGAGGCTTTTGCGGTGGTAAGAGAGGCCGCTTGGAGAACTCTTAAAATGAAACATTTTAGAGTGCAGGTGATAGGCGGCATTGTCCTTCACCAAGGACGCATTGCTGAAATGAAAACTGGTGAAGGTAAAACCCTTGTCGCGACATTACCTGCATATCTTAATGCTTTAGAGGGCAAAGGAGTTCACATTGTAACTGTCAATGATTACTTGGCAAAAAGAGACCGCGATTGGATGGGCAAGATATACGAGTTTTTGGGGCTGAGCGTTGGAGTAATACTTCACGATATGGGCCCTGAAGAAAGAAAAAAAGCCTATGCTGCTGATATAACCTATGGAACCAACAACGAATTCGGTTTTGATTATTTAAGAGACAACATGGTTATATACAAAGAAGACATGGTGCAAAGAGAACTTAATTATGCTATAGTAGACGAGGTAGATAGCATACTGATAGACGAGGCAAGGACTCCTCTTATCATATCTGGCATAGGCGAAAAATCCACAGACATGTATAAGTTAGCCGACAGATTTGTGAGGACTTTGAGAAAAGATGAAGATTATGTAGTTGATGAAAAAGCAAAGGCTGTAAGTTTGACTGAAAAAGGGATAGTTAAGGCAGAAAAATTTTTTGGAATTAAAAACCTTGCTGATATTGAAAATATGGAAATTTCTCACCACATTAACCAAGCCTTAAAGGCCCATGCTATAATGAAAAGAGATATAGACTATGTGGTAAAAGATGGTCAAGTCATCATAGTGGACGAATTTACAGGAAGGCTTATGTTTGGGAGAAGGTACAGTGAAGGCCTCCATCAGGCTATTGAGGCAAAGGAAGGGGTTAAGGTAGAAAGAGAAAGCAAAACTTTAGCCACCATAACATTCCAGAATTACTTTAGAATGTATAAAAAATTAGCTGGTATGACAGGTACAGCTCAAACAGAAGAGCAAGAATTTAGGGCTATTTATGGATTAGATGTTGTAGTAATACCGACTAATAAGCCGATGATAAGAATAGACCATCCTGATGTGATATACAAAACAGAAGAAGCCAAGTTTAAAGCTGTTGTTGAGGACATTGTAGAACATCATAAAAAAGGTCAGCCTGTTCTAGTTGGTACAATTTCTATTGAAAAATCTGAAAAATTAAGCGCCATGTTAAAGAAAAGAGGGATACCTCATCAAGTATTAAATGCAAAGTACCATGAAAAAGAAGCAGAGATAATAGCACAGGCAGGAAGAAAAGGAGCAGTTACAATTGCTACAAACATGGCAGGCCGTGGTACTGATATCCTTTTAGGAGGTAATCCTGAATTTATAGCTAAGAAAAAGATGCTTGAGGAGGGCTACTCAAAAGAAATTATTAACGAAGCTGCAGGATATGGCCCTGTTTCAGGCGAGGAAGTTAAAAAAGCCCGCGAGAGATATTTTGAGCTTCTTGAAGAGGCGAAAAAAGAGACTGAAAAAGAACACGATGAGGTTGTAAAGCTGGGTGGGCTTTACATTATAGGTACTGAAAGGCACGAAGCTAGGAGAATAGACAATCAGTTGAGAGGACGTGCAGGCCGTCAAGGTGACCCAGGAGAATCAAGATTTTATATATCTTTAGAAGACGACCTGATGAGACTTTTTGGCTCAGAAAGAGTAAAGAACATGATGGACAGTCTGGGAATTGATGATGACCAGCCCATAGAGCATAAGATTTTGACAAAACAAATAGAGCAGGCCCAGAAAAAGGTAGAGGGTATAAACTTTGACACTAGAAAACACGTTTTGCAGTATGACGATGTAATGAACAAACAAAGAGAGATAATATATGCCCAAAGGAGAAAGGTACTTGAAGGTGAAAACTTAAAAGAGTCTATTCTTGAGATGGTAAAAAGTATAATAGAGAGAAATGTTGAGATATATACTGCAGGAAGTAAGTATCCTGAGGAATGGGATATAAAAGGGCTTTTAGACCATCTTTACGACATGTTCCTTGAAAAAGACAGCGTGGCTATTGATGTTGATATAGATAGGCTTGACAAAGAGGTTTTGACTGACATAATATATGAAGAGGCAGTAAGACAGTATGAGAAAAAAGAGGCAGAAATTGGTCCAGAACAAATGAGGGAAATCGAAAGAATAGTTCTTTTAAGAGTTGTAGATACTAAGTGGATGGACCACATAGACGAAATGGACCAATTGCGTCAAGGCATAGGCTTAAGAGCTTATGGACAAGTGGACCCTCTTATTGAGTACAAAAAAATAGCTTTTGATATGTTTGAAGACTTGATACAAAGCATACAAGAGGATACTGTTAAATTCTTGTATCACATTCAAATTAATAAAGACAATATGATTCAAAGAGAACAGGTGGCGAAACCTATTTCCACTAATGTAGACGCAGAAGAGAAAAAACAGCCAGTTGTTAAAGGCAAAAAAGTTGGCAGAAATGACCCATGTCCTTGTGGCAGTGGTAAAAAATATAAAAAAATGTTGTGGTGCCAATATAAAATACTAAAAAGGAGAGATGCGGTTTGTTGCAAGACTACAAAGCAGAAGTTTCAAACATGATTGAAGAAATAAAAGAAATGGGGGTTTCTCTTTGACATAGAAAGTGTCAAAAGAGAAATAGAAGAAATAGACAAAAAGATGTCTGATCCTGCTTTTTGGAGCGATATAAAAAAGTCACAGGAATTAGCTAAAAAACAAAAAGCCTTAAAAGAACTTTTAGAAGAGTACAATTCTCTTGTGTCAAAATGGGAAGACTTAAATACACTTATTGAATTGGGTTTAGAAGAAGGGGATGAGTCGATAACTGATGAAGTAGACAAGGAATACAAAGAGCTCAAGAAAAAGTTAGAGGATTTAAAGATAAAAACCCTATTAAATGGCCCCTATGATAAAAACAATGCCATACTTTCTATTCATGCAGGCTCAGGTGGTACAGAGGCTCAAGACTGGGCGGAGATGTTACTTCGCATGTATACAAGATGGGCTAATGACAAAGGTTTTGAAGTAGAAACCCTTGACTATTTGCAAGGAGAAGAAGCAGGAATAAAAAGTGTCACTCTTATGATAAAAGGGCCTTTTGCCTATGGATATCTTAAATCAGAGGCGGGTGTTCACCGCCTTGTGAGGATATCTCCTTTTGATGCGGCAGGTAGAAGGCATACTTCATTTGCACTTGTGGAAGTACTTCCTGAATTAGAAAATGATATTGAAGTGGAAATAAGGCCTGAGGATTTAAAAATTGACACTTATAGGGCTTCGGGTGCGGGAGGACAGTATGTAAATAAGACGGAGTCTGCTGTAAGGATTACTCACCTTCCAACAGGCATAGTGGTTTCATGTCAAAGTGAAAGGTCTCAGATTCAAAACAGAGAAACTGCCATGAAAATGCTTAAAGCTAAACTTTTGGACCTCATGATGAAAGAGAAGAAAGAAAAAATCGAAGACTTAAAAGGAGAGCACAGAGAGGCGGCATGGGGCAACCAAATAAGGTCGTATGTCTTCCAGCCTTATACCCTTGTTAAAGACCACAGGACAAATTATGAAGTGGGAAATGTTCAGGCAGTGATGGATGGGGAAATAGATGGATTTATAAACGCTTATCTAAAGCAAAAATCACAAGGGATATCTTAAAAAGGTATCCCTTTAAATTTATGTGAGAAAGGGGTAAGTTATGGATAGAGTAAAAGAAACGTTAAAAAAAGAATTTAATCTTAAAGACTTTCAAGTGGAAAATACAATAAAGCTTATTGATGAAGGAAATACAATTCCTTTTATTGCAAGGTACAGGAAAGAAGCAACAGGAAGTTTGTCAGATGAGGTTTTAAGAAATTTTTATGACCGACTTACATATTTGAGAAACCTTGAAGAGAAGAAACAGGATACTATAAGGTTAATTGATGAGCAGGGAAAACTGACAGAGGAGATAAAAGCAAAAATAGAAAATGCTACAACTTTACAAGAGGTGGAGGACATATACAGGCCTTTTAGGCCAAAAAGAAGGACAAGGGCGACCATTGCGAAAGAAAAAGGCTTGGAACCTCTTGCAAAGGTTATTTCTTCAAATGAGGTAACAGATGGGGATGTAGAGGAATACGCAAAGCCTTATCTTAATGAAAATGTTCCAACAGTTGAAGAAGCATACCAAGGGGCAATGGATATAATTGCAGAGGATATATCTGATGACGCTGATATAAGAAAATACATAAGAAGTTTTACGTGGAATAACGGAATTATAGTGACACAGGCGTTAAAACAAGAAAGGTCTCCCTATGAGATGTATTATGACTATAAAGAAGCTGTAAAGACAATACCGCCTCATAGAATACTGGCGATAAATAGGGCAGAAAGGGAAAAATACATATCTGTAAAAATTGAGATAGATAGTGAAAGGATAATAAATAGGCTTATAGAATCAAAAGTAAATAAAGCTTCAATATTTGCAGAGTATTATAAGAAGGCAATTGAAGATTCCTATAAAAGGCTTATTGCTCCTTCAATAGAGAGGGAAATAAGGAATACTCTTACGGAAAAAGCAGAAGAAAAGGCAATAATAGTTTTTAAAGAAAATCTAAAAAGTCTTTTACTCCAGCCGCCAATAAAAGGACACGTTGTTATGGGATTCGACCCAGCGTATAGGACAGGGTGCAAGATTGCCATTGTGGATGAAACGGGAAAACTTTTGGATACTGCAACAATCTACCCTACTCCTCCTCAAAATGATTTTGAAAATTCTAAAAAGGTTTTAAAAGAATTAATAGAAAAATACAATGTCACTTTAATCGCTTTGGGAAATGGAACTGCTTCAAGAGAGAGTGAAATGTTTATAGCAGAGCTTATAAAAGAACTTTCAAGAGAGGTAAAATATGTGATAGTGAATGAAGCAGGTGCATCAGTCTATTCTGCTTCTCCAATAGGTACAGAGGAATTTCCTGATATAAACGTAAGTTTAAGAGGAGCTATCTCACTGGCGCGAAGGCTTCAAGACCCATTGGCAGAGCTTGTAAAAATTGATCCAAAGTCCATCGGGGTAGGGCAGTATCAACACGATGTAGACCAGAAAAAATTGGGGGATGCCTTAAATGGAGTTGTAGAAGATTGTGTAAACAGCGTAGGAGTTGATTTAAACACTGCATCAGTATCTTTATTAAAATACGTTTCAGGAATAAATGCTGCTATTGCCAAGAATATTGTAGAATATAGAAATCAAATAGGGAAATTTACAAATAGGGAGCAGCTTAAAAATGTAAAAAGGTTAGGAGATACTACTTTTACACAATGTGCGGGTTTTTTGAGAATTTTGGACGGTGACAATATCTTTGACTCAACAGCAGTTCACCCAGAGAGGTATGAAACTTTAGAAAAACTTTTGAAAAAATTTGGATATGAGAAAGAAAAACTAGATAGAAAAAGTTAAAAGATTTTGCTAATTCTTTAGAAGAATACGGACTAGAGAGGATTTCAGAGGAATACGATATAGGACTTCCTACTCTTTATGATATAGTTTCAGAGCTTAAAAAACCTGGAAGAGATCCCAGAGAGGATTTGCCTAAGCCAATTTTGAGGTCTGATGTAATGACTATAAATGAGCTAAAACCAGGCATGGAGCTTATGGGAACAGTTAGAAATGTTACTGATTTTGGCTGCTTTGTAGATATAGGGGTTCATACTGATGGGCTTGTCCACATTTCTGAGATGTCTCAAAGCTACATAAAACATCCTCTTGATGTGGTTTCAGTGGGAGACATTGTAAAAGTGAGAGTTTTAAGTGTTGACATTGAGAGAAATAGAATTTCTCTTTCAATGAAATAAAAAATTTTTTAATTAGTACCCCCTAAAAATTTATTTCTTCCTCCGAAATTATATAGTGAAAATAAGGTAAATCAAACAAAGGAGGAAGAGAGTATGAAGAAAATATTAGCTTTTGTGCTTATGGGGTTACTCGTTTTTTCTTCTGCTTTAACAGTCTATGCAAAGCCAGATAAGGCGAAACATGAGCTAAAAATTAAAACAGAAACTAAACTGGAGGCAAAAGGAGAAACTAAAAATAAGGTAGAAGTCCAAACGCAGACAAAATTAGAAGCTAGCGTGAAAGCTAAGGAATTTAAAGGGAAGGTATCTGTCAACAAAAAAGAGATAAAATTTGACATACCTCCAGTGATAAAAGAAGGAAGAACCTTAATCCCTGTGCGGGCTATAATGAATGGTTTTGGGGCAAAAGTGGACTGGGACGAAGAAACCAAGATAGTTACTATTACAAAAGGCGATATAACAATTCAACTTGTTTTAGGTGAAACAAAAGTTTTAGTAAACGGTAAAGAATATACTTTAGACGTTCCGGCAATGGAAATAAGTAATAGAACATTTGTGCCAGTTAGATTTATATCTGAGATTTTAGGGGGAAAAGTAAATTACGATAAAGAAACAGGAGATATAGAAATTGAAGAAGAAGATCAAACGGAGATAGAAAATAATTCTGAAGAAAGTACAGTATCTCAGGATGTGTACGCAAATACAAATGAGACAGTCACAAACAGTGTATACGGCACCGATGAAGAAGTAGAGGGAAATGATTAAAAAATACATAGGCAATTGGATGTTGCAAAACCGGCAGTAAAATGCCGGTTTTTTGTATAGACAGTGCTTTTATTGACATGGCTTTGAATGAATCCTATAATAAAATTACAAACATAGGACCGTAAGAAAACGGGGGGAGAAAAATGCCAAAAGCCAAATGGGTTGGAGGTAATAAAGGTAAAGTCGGATTTACCTTTAGTGTTTTTGGCCCGGGCTCTCAAAATGCTATTAAAAGGTCTATTAAAAAAATTATTATGTATGGCATAGGGACAGGGCTTATGTTAGGAGCAGGGAAAAAGTATGGAAAACGCTTGTTACCTTTTGTACGTGGAAAGGGAAGAAAATATTTGAATTATGCTGGTAGGGATGTTTCGCAACTTTACGATTATTTTGTAAAAAGAAAAAAGAGAAATGGATAAAAAATTGAGGTGTAAATGGATGAAAATGCACAAAACTTATGTAATAAATTTATTTTTAGTAGTCATTTTTGCCATTACCCTAGTGGTTATTATGGCAACTTTTGGAAGGAATTTTGTTTTGTTAATTGACAACCCTTATGAATTTAGGCAGTGGATACACAGCTTTGGTAAGTTTAGTGTTATTGTATTTATAGGAGTTCAAATACTTCAAGTAGTTATATTTGCCATACCGGGAGAAGTAGTGCAAATTGCAGGGGGATACCTTTTTGGGACTTTTTTTAGGCACTTTATATTCTGTCATAGGTATTACTATAGGTTCTCTTATTTGCTTTTTGATAGCGAGAGTTTTAGGTTATAATTTTGTGAGAAGTATTGTTTCAGAGGAAAATTTGAAAAAATTTGATTATATTATAAACAATCCCAAAGGAGAAACTATTCTTTTTTTGTTGTTTTTTATACCTGGAATGCCTAAAGATGCCCTTTCCTACATTGCAGGAATTACACCGGTTAAGTTTTACAATTTTTTCATCATTACTCTTTTTGCGAGACTTCCAGGCATATTTTTTTCAGCCTATATAGGGGCAAATTTGGGAAATAAAAATTACTTTATGGCAGGAATCGTTGCAATTATCGCAGTATTATTGTTTTTAATAGGGGTTTATAAAAAAGATGTCATAATGGAAAAATTAAAAAAACTTTAATAAAGTAAGATTTGACGTGGTTGAACAGAAAAGTTTAGTGAATATGTTTTGTAAAGATAATGATTTCATAAAATTGTTTCTTTGTGCTATAATGTTAATATATAATGAATTCAGGGGGGAATTATATGTACTTATTAAAAGGTGGAAAAATCCTGACAATGGCCGGCAAAATTTATGAAAAAGGAGACGTGCTCATCGACGACGGGAAAATTGTAGATGTTGGAGAGGATTTGATTGCTCCTTTGGATGCAGAAGTGATTGATGTTCAAGGCTTAACTGTTATGCCGGGCTTAATTGATGCTCATTGCCATCTTGGAATGTGGGAAAACGCTATGGGATTTGAAGGAGCAGATGGAAACGAAGCGACAGACCCTATAACTCCGCAACTTAGAGCGATTGATGGAATAAATCCAATGGATAAGTATTTTGAGGAGGCTTATCAAGCAGGGGTTACGACTGTTGCGACAGGTCCTGGCAGTGCTAATGTTATAGGAGGACAGTTTGCAGTTATAAAAACTTATGGTAAAAGAATAGATGATATGATAGTAAAAGAACCAGCAGCGATAAAAGTCGCTTTTGGTGAAAATCCTAAATCCGTTTACCATGAGCAGCATAAAATGCCTTCAACTAGAATGGCGGTTGCGGCTCTTTTAAGGCAAGAGCTTATAAAAGCTCAGGAGTACATGGAAAAGATGGAGCATGCAGAGGAAGACAAAAAGCCTGAAAGGGACTTAGGCCTTGAAGCATTGGTAAAAGTATTAAAGAGAGAAATTCCACTGAAAGCTCATGCTCATAGAGCAGATGATATTTTTACAGCTTTAAGAATTGCAAAAGAATTTAATGTAGATATAACCATTGACCATTGTACTGATGGCCATTTAATTGTTGATGAATTGGTGAAAGAAAATGCTAAAGTTATTGTGGGACCTTCATTGTCTGAAAGGTCAAAGATTGAGCTTGTAAATCTAAGCTTTAAGACAGCAGGTATTCTTTCAAAAGCAGGACTTACAGTTGCGATAATGACAGACCACCCTGTAATACCTCTCAATTACTTGCCTCTATGTGCTGCTTTAGCTGTAAAGGATGGTATGGATGAAATGGAGGCTTTAAAAGCCATCACCATAAACCCTGCGAAAATTTTAGGAGTTGACGACAGGGTGGGAAGCATTGAAAAAGGGAAAGACGCTGATATTGTAGTCTTTGATGGAGATCCATTGGAAGTGAAGACAAGGACAAAATATGTATTTATTAATGGGAAATTAGTACATAAAGCATAAACTGTCATGGGGCTATTTATTTAGAGGAGTCTGAATAAATAGCCTCATAATTTTTTATAACTTTAAAAAATTTTTTATGCAGTCTGAAATTCTATGATTTATTTTTATTCATGCCATGTTTTATTTGGGGAATTTTTAAGGCTTTATCTTGGGATATTTGAATAATTATTTAAAACTTTACAAACAAAAGATTTTTTTAAATTATTTTTATACAAAACGTTTACATTAATTTACTGAGTTAAATTGCAAAAGTTATTTTATTGGTTTATACTATAGGTATATAAAGTTGATGGATAGGTAGTATAGTAAAAGGGACAGAGGGGGTTACAGAGTTGGAGAAAAACACAAATTGCTTGCGAGTCTATTCTGAGATTGGAAAATTAAATTCTGTCCTCCTTCATAGGCCTGGTAAAGAATTAGAAAGGTTGACCCCTGAGTTTTTAAGTGAGCTTCTTTTTGATGATATTCCCTGGCTTAAAAGGATTCAGGAGGAACACGACAAATTTGCGCAAGCTTTAAAAGAAAACGGAGTGACAGTTTATTATTTAGAAGATTTATTGGAAGAGGTTTTACAGGATACTGGAATAAAAGAGTTTTTTATATATGATTTGGTTTCATATATGAATACTTCTTTAGAAGTTAAGAAAACAATTACAAATTTTTTAAAGGAAAGAACCCCCAAGGAAATAGTGGACTACGCTATTGCAGGACTTTTGAAAAAAGAAGTGCATGAGGTGGAGCCTCAATCTTTGGTGGATTATGTCTATAAGGATTCCCCATTTTTTATAAATCCTTTGCCAAACTGCTATTTTATGAGAGACCCTGCTGCGGTCATTGGCAATGGTGTGATGATAAGCAGTATGAAGACAACTGCTCGAAAGAGAGAAGCCATGTTGCTTAAGTATGTTTTTAAGCATTCTAAGACTTTAAAAGTACAGGAGAATCTATTGTGGTATGATTATCGTTCAGAGTATCCTATTGAGGGGGGAGACGTGTTAGTTCTCAGCAAAAAAGTAATAGCTATTGGAATAAGTGAAAGAACCTCCCCACAGGCAATTGAAGAAATTTCTCTTACTCTTTTAGAGAGAGGAGAAGAGTTACAAGAGATAATCGCTTTAGAAATTCCAAAAAAACGAACTTTTATGCATCTTGATACAGTTTTTACTATGGTGGATGTGGACAAATTTTTAATATATCCTGGTATAAAAGAAAAATTGAAGGTTTACAGGATTACAAGAGGAGAAAAGGGAACAATTAGAGTGAAGGTAGAAGAAGACTTTACAAAAGTTTTAGAGACTTCATTGGGCCTTGATAAAGTCAATTTAATTGAAAGTGGAGGAGGTGACGAGATAACAGGAGCAAGGGAACAGTGGAATGACAGCACGAATACCTTGGCCATTGCTCCAGGAGTTGTAATGGCATATAACAGAAATGAGATAACCAACACCACCTTAGTAAATCATGGAATAAAAGTTATTGAAATTGAAGGCTCTGAATTAGTGAGGGGACGCGGTGGCCCAAGGTGTATGTCGATGCCTTTAAAGAGAGAAGATATATAAACCTTTTGACTAATAGGGTAAGATAATATAAAATTAATAAAGTAAAATTACTAAAAGGAGGATGACTATGGCATTTAATTTAAAGGGCAGGAGTTTATTAACTTTAAAAGATTACACCCCTCAAGAAATAAGATATATTTTAGACATTGCTAAACAAGTAAAAGCAGAGAGAAAAGCAGGGGTTGTACATCAAAGATTTTTAGGTAAGACTATTGCTCTCATTTTTGAAAAGAGGTCCACAAGAACGAGATGCGCTTTTGAAACTGCCTTTGGTGAAGAAGGAGGACATCCAGTATTTTTATCAACAGATGACATTCAGTTGGGAGCTAAAGAATCAATAGAGGATACTGCAAGAGTTTTAGGAAGAATGTTTGATGCAATAGAATTTAGAGGGTTTAAACAGGAGACCGTGGAAATTTTGGCAAAATATGCAGGTGTTCCTGTGTACAATGGCTTAACTGACGAATATCATCCAACTCAAGTTTTGGCTGACCTTATGACAATAGAAGAAGAATTTGGGAGTTTAAAAGGAAGAAAGCTTGTATTTGTAGGGGACGGAAGGAATAACATGGCTAATACTTTAGCGGTAGGCTGCGCTAAGATGGGGATGCATTATGTGATTAATTCTCCAAAAGAATTGTGGCCTTCACAAGAGTTCATAGATGAAATCAGGCAAATGGCAGCTGAAAATGGAGGAACTTTTGAACTTACTAGTGTGCCAGGAGAGGGCCTTGAAGGTGCAGATGCTATTTACACCGATGTGTGGGCGTCAATGGGAGAAGAAGCAAAGGCTACAGAGAGGGAAGCTCTTTTGAGACCTTTCCAAGTGAATGAGGAAATGATGAAAAAGACAGGAAGAGAAGATACTATATTTTTGCATTGCTTGCCCGCAGTAAAAGGACAAGAAGTTACTTTTGATGTTATAGAAGGTAAACAATCTAGAGTGTGGGACCAAGCAGAAAATAGAAAACATACAATTAAAGCTGTGATGATTGCTACTCTGCTTTAAAATTGGTTACAGGGGAGGACATTATGAGGGAAAAAGTTGTTATTGCCTTAGGAGGGAACGCTCTGCAGGATGTGAATACGCCTCCTACTGCAGAGGCTCAAATGGAAGTAGTGAAGAGGACAGCGGGGTATTTAGTGGATATAATTGAAAAAGGGTATTCTGTTGTAATTACTCATGGCAATGGTCCTCAGGTGGGGAATATAGTCATACAAAATGAAGTCGCATCAAAAGTTGTCCCTGCAATGCCTTTTGATGTGTGTGGGGCAGAGAGCCAGGGTATGATAGGATATATGATTCAACAGGCATTAGGGGAAGTTTTGAAGGAGAGAAATATCAGAAAAGAAGTAGCAACTATTATAACACAGGTTGTAGTGGATAAAAATGACCCTGCTTTTAAAAAACCTACAAAGCCAATAGGACCTTTTTACACAAAAGAGGAAGCTGAAGTTTTAATAAAAGAAAAAGGTTATGAAATGGTAGAAGACAGTGGAAGAGGATATAGAAGAGTTGTTCCCTCCCCTGACCCAAAAGAAATTGTAGAACTTAATACAATAAAGTTACTTGAAAAAAATGGGGTAATAGTAATAACAGTTGGGGGAGGAGGAATCCCTGTTATTAAGGAAAATGGCAATTTAAAAGGAGTAGCTGCCGTAATAGACAAGGATTTGGCTTCTGAAAAATTGGCAGAAGATATTGATGCAGATGTGCTGTTAATTCTTACAGCTGTTGAAAAGGTAGCAATAAATTACAACAAGCCAAATCAAAAGTTTCTTGACAAAATGACAGTGGAAGAGGCAATAAAATACATGGAAGAAGGCCATTTTGCACCAGGCAGTATGTTTCCAAAAGTTAAAGCAGCAGTGAGGTTTGCAAAGTCAAAAGTAGGAAGGCGAGCTATAATTACTTCTTTAGGCAAAGCATTAGAAGCTTTAGAGGGAAAAGCAGGCACAGTTATAAGCTTATGAAAATAAATTAAAAATTTTTCACAAAAACTATTGACAAAGAGAGATAAAAGTGAGAGAATAAAATTAAAATTGAATAAGATGAAGGTAAATCTTCGGGGCAGGGTGAAATTCCCGACCGGCGGTATAGCCCGCGAGCCGCGCATGCGGTCGATTTGGTGAAATTCCAAAGCCGACAGTGAAAGTCTGGAGGGGAGAAGATTTTCTTTTTGTGCCTATTTTTGCGAAATAAATCACAAAAAAATCCTGAAGATTTATCTTCAGGATTTTTTTAGTAAATAAAATTGGAGGGATGAATTGTGGAAAAAACCAAAACACAAGCCATAGTAAAAGTGGGATTTCTTTCTGCTACAGCTTTTATATTGATGTACTTGGAATTTCAGGTACCTCTATTCCCTGGCTTTTTAAAGCTGGATTTTAGTGACGTACCTGCATTAGTTGCTTCTTTTGCTATGGGACCTTTATATGGTGTAATGGTCGAGCTTATTAAAAACATAATCCATGCTACTATAACTCAATCGGGTGGCATTGGAGAAATTGCAAATTTTTCTGTGGGTTCTATATTTGTATACACAGCAGGCATAATATATCAATTCAATAAGACGCGAAAAAATGCCCTTATATCTATGGCAATTGCTACAGTAGTGATGGCTTTTACTGCTTCACTTTTGAATTATTATGTTTTTCTGCCTTTGTACCAAAAAGTTATGGGATGGCCTATGGATGCTATCATTGGTATGAGTAAGGCTGCAAATAAAAACATAGTGGATGTTAGAACCCTTATAGCTTATGGTATTTTTCCTTTTAATGTGCTAAAAGGAATTATGCTTTCGTTAATCACTTTATTGATATATAAAAAGCTTTCACCAGTTTTGAAACATTGATTTTTTTGAGAATCCTCAGCGCATGCTGGGGATTATTTTTATGTGCGCCCGGCATGGGCGATAACTAGGCGGTGAAAGTCCGCTGTGGGCTTGGTAGTGGGAACCACTAGCCAAGAGCAAGGGTGTCCATCGTGAGGTGGAATCTGAAGGAAGCTTAAGGCAAAATCTCGGTCTGATGAACAAGAACCAGATAAGAGGCTGAATTGGGATGGATGAGTTTGCGTAACAAAACGAAGTCCAACACTACCCGAATCCCATACAGTAAATCTGGCAGATATATGAGATGAAAGTTATCGTTCTTACCCGGGGAGGTCTCAAGGATAAGTCATGGAAGTAAAATCTGAAGTGACAACCCATACAGTGATGTATGGTTGAACCTTGAGAAGTCAGCAGAGGTCATAGTACTTATCTAGACATGAATAGATAAGGAAGGACCGAACGTTAGGAGGTTTTGGAAATCTTATGGACTCGAAAGATATGCAGAGACTGCAGACAACTCAACAAAGAGGCTATCCGTTGAATAGAGAAATGGAATTTCAAAAGACAACGGAAGTGCATAGTATATCATCGGCGTCGGAAGATGGAAGAAACGAGGTACAAAGATATACCGGCAAGATGCTTGAAATGATAGTAGAACGAGGGAACATGGAAGCAGCATACAAGCGCGTTGTTGCAAATAAAGGAAGCCATGGAGTCGATGGGATGGAAGTAGATGAACTTCTACCGTATCTCAAAGAAAACTGGCCAACCATAAAACAACAACTGCTGGAGGGGAAATACAAACCACAACCAGTGCGAAGAGTAGAAATTCCCAAACCAGACTCCCATGCCGCAACAAATGCGGCACCAGCAGAGAATGAAAATGTCCTTTTTTGATGATATAATCAGTATAGCGGCTGGTGAAGGCAGGTCGTTACCATTTTGGTGCCTTGAGCCCGATAACCAGACTGAACCACAACGACCGGGTGCACCACAGACTGTTGCTCCAATATGGAAGCACGCGGGATAGAATAATCGAATAGAGGTTGTTGCACCAGCCCTTCAAATCTAAAAGCCGCTGGAGGATGATACAAATGGAAGTTATATATCCACGCTGTTGTGGCTTAGACATTCATAAAAAAGACTGTAGTAGCTTGCGTAATTACACCAGAAGAAAAAGAAATACGTACATTCTCCACGATGACTGGAGATATACTAGCTATGGTGGACTGGATTAAAAGTAAAAGTTAGTACACATGTAGCGATGGAAAGTACAGGTTCTTACTGGAAGCCCATTTACAATATTCTTGAGATTGAGGGGCTCAATCCAATGGTAGTAAATGCTAATCATATTAAGAATGTACCGGGAAGAAAAACGGATGTAAAGGATGCGGAGTGGATTGCAGGATTATTGCAGCATGGTTTACTGCAGGGCAGTTATATTCCTTCAAGAGAGCAGCGGGAATTGCG